>NZ_JACHEQ010000005.1 GCF_014201515.1 Anoxybacillus mongoliensis | reverse complement strand
CTTTCCGCTCCTTTTACACATGAGTATTTAGGAGCAGTATAACCATGGGAGAAGGTGTTCATACAGAAGTTACGGTTTTAAAGTGCATGTATATATATTCGCTTACTTTTTCAGTATGGCATATGTTGTGAAATTTGTGCAAAAAATATAGACTCTAACGACTTTCCATCTTGACACAGTGTAGAAACTGAATCGTATATAAGCATTTGCCCTTGATGAATAAACGCGACAGTATCTGCAATTTCTTCCACGATCGACAACATATGTGTCGAAAAAATAATAGCTTTCCCCTTTTCTTTTTCAGAAAGAATAAGCCGTTTGAATTCCCATACCCAGTACGGATCCAAACCGTTTGTTGGCTCGTCTAAAATAAGCAATGGAGCATCCGCTAAAAGCGCCTGCGCAAACGCGAGCCGTTGTTGCATTCCTTTTGAATATGTCTTTATTTGTTTATGTCGATCATTTGTTAACCCGACAACATCCAAACATTGTTTGACTCGCTCGTCTGTTGCTCCTTGCCATCGTCCAAATAAAGATAACACTTCGTAACCTGTTAAAAGCGAAGGAAATTGCAAATGATCCGGCATAAAGGAAAACCAATGTTTATCATCTTTTTGAACCTGTTTTCCGTTTACACATATGTCTCCTTTTGTTGGAGTGAGCTGTCCAATTAACATTTTAATAATTGTACTTTTCCCTGCGCCGTTACCACCGCATAACGCTAAACATTGTCCTGTCTGAACAGAAAATGAAATGTTTTCTACTTTATTTTGCTCGTTGTATATTTTCGTTAACTGGTTCACCTCAAGCATGACGTTTCCCTCGTTTCATCCATACGTTCGCTAAAAATAGCGGTACTATGATCCATACGCACGCGATCGCAACAAATACTAGTTGTCCACTTGCGCTTTCTGCCCATTTTGACCATTCATATAATTGTGGTCCAAACAGTGCGCTACTTTTCAAAGCGGCTACAGTCCAAACGCGCATGAGTTCAACCGGATTAAATATAATGGATAAAGTAAATAAGAAAATGGTCCATTGCTTTGGAACGATTGATAACAAAAATAATACGATAAATTCATAAAATAAAACGAAAAACGCCCAAATAAACAAGCTGACACCGAGCGCTTGTAAACGACTAGAAGAAACAAGTCCAATGAATAAAGCGATAGCTAAAAAAATGCTCGTTAATATGATCGTCAATGCAAACGAAAGGAAAAAAAATGTCGACCATGTTCCTCCTGTTGCAAAAAGAGCGACACTCGCACTTCCATATCCGAGTGCAACTACTGTCCATAATGACATACAGCTTCCCACATATAAACCAAACGTTAAAGAACGAGTAGAGACTGGATATGTTAATATGAGCGATAGTCGCCCATCTTCTTTTTCCCCTGCAATAAACAAACTACCTGCTAATAGAGCAACGAGCGGAACAAGTAAAAGGGACAAATTTAATAAGGCCGCTGTCGAACGTGTAAATACTCCTGCTGCCTCGTGTCCGCTACTGGCGATCACAGTTGATGATAGAACAGCAAATAAAACCGCAAAAGTGATGAGCCATTTGCTACGAATCATCATCATCCATTGGTACTTTATCGCTGTATTCATCGTTCAAATCCCCACCGATGTTTTTTTAGTTGCTCATACGTCCATACCTCTCCTTTTCCTTCTTGTTCCATGTACTCTTTGGCGTGTTTTTCGTTTGCAAATGAAACGACCCCATAGTTCATCGGCGTCCAATAATTTGGATTGTATACATAAACAGCGTGCTCAAGCTCAATCCATTTCCCGTTTGTTACATCCCTAACATACAGCTTAGCTATGCCATCGTTGTTTTGCTTATTCATCCATTCCACCATGCAACCGATATCGTCAAATTTATGCACCGTTCCATCTTTTAAAATCGCTTCTGTCGCATACTGTTCTGCTACGATACTCATATTGCAAACAACACATACATCAATATCTGGATTAATGTCTTCGGGTTCATACGTCTTCTCTCCACTACATGCGGCAAGAAAACATGCAAATAAAAGACTAGCGATTTTTTTCATATCTCATGCCCCTCCCATATGCAAACATAGACAAACTGCTTACTAATAAGATGCTCCCAAACAACAAAAGTCGCCATGATCTTTCGTTTGTTTCACTTTTCTTATGAATGACTTCCATAAGCGGAAAACGGTCTTCCCCTTGCGCCTGTGCTTGTGTAAAAAATGACTCTGTTGTATCAAGAAGTGCTAACGCCGGACTTTGAAAATAAAATTGCACACTTGGCCATTTCCGTAACAGTCGACTATACATGGAACGAATGCGATGTGGGGTATCACCAATTCCATCGTCGTTGAAATCATAAAACTGATAAGTATCCCAATAATTCCCTTTATGTCCATCATCGAATGCAATAGGTGTACCTTGAACAAGTGCGTCTTCCATGTTTCCCAAAAACTTATTTTTGAAAACAATTGTGTCGGGGTTTTCATATAAACTATGCAATGCACGATAGTTACCGATAAACTTATTGTCTTTTATATGACAATGACGTGCGTTTTGTAACGATAAAGCTGTGCTATTATAAGATAATGTATTGTTGTGCATTACGACATGTTCGCTATCGTAAATAAGTGCCCCATACCCACGATAGTCTAATTGTCTAACAATCGTATTATGTCCGATATTAAACTGCTTTGACATCATCATCATGATTCCATTAATATTTTCTGCCAGCACATTTTCTTTTGCCACCCCTTCTTCAGCATACATGAAATGAATGGCATATCGGGCATTCGTTACTTCGTTTTTTTCGATCACTGTATGTTTAGCCCAATCTAAATAAATGCCATCTTGCACACGTGAAATATGATTTTCGCGCACAACAGCGTGGCTTGTCTTCAATAGGTGAATACCGTTTCCTCGTTGAGCAAAGTGAATATTTCGTCCACGAATAACATTGTTTAAGAGATTGATATGTGTTCCTTTTTCTACATAAACACCGTAATGCACCTGTTCTATACGTACGTGTTTCAACGTGACATGTGAACTTTCTTGAATGAGCACACCAGCTCCTTTTCCATATGCGCTGTTACGAACCGTTAACCCTTCGACATGAACGCGAGGAGCACGAATGGTCACAACATATTCGCTTCCTCCTCCATCAACTACCGCTCCGGGTTCAGCAACAAGATAAAGCGGCTTGCGAATGATAATTGGACCTTTGTATATCCCTTTTTTCACGATTAACACGTCGCCAGTATGCGCTTCATCAATCGCTTGTTGCAACTGTTTATGTACTTCGATCTTTTCTCCATATACCGTTTTTGTAAAAAAAAGTGTAACGATCGATATGAGCAAAAAAAATAAGCTACGCATGTTTACTCAGTCCTCATGTTCATCTTTTATACATCCACATTAATGTAAATTTGTGAAGAAAAAAGAAAATATATGTGAACAAAACGTGAAAAGAGACGCTAATGAAGCGCCTCTTTCGATTGATTATGTTGTTCGAGCCATTGCAACAACTTTTCTGCTTCTAACGACTGACTAAAGTAAAACCCTTGGGCGAAATCGCAGTCCATTTTTTGTAATAAAGATACTTGTTCGTCACGTTCCACCCCTTCGGCAAGTACTTGTAAATCTAAGCTTTTTGCTAAGTGAATAATTGTATCGACGATCGTTGCATCTTTCGAATTATCCGTGATGTCACGAATAAACGAGCGGTCGATTTTCAATAACGAAACAGGCAAATTACGAATATAAGCAAGCGATGAAAAGCCAGTACCAAAATCGTCAATCGCAACTTGAATACCGATCTGTTTTAACTCTGTTAAAATATGTTTTCCTGTTTCGATATTTTCCATTAGCCCACTTTCGGTTATCTCTAAAATTAAATAGTTTGGTGGAAACTGTGTTTCTTGCAAAATATTTTTCACATGTGTCACAAATTCTTTTCGATTTAGTAAAAATGGTGATAAATTCACTGCGAGCTTTAGTGTTGGAAAATGGGCTTGCCATTGTTTTACTTGTCGACACGCTTCTTTTAACACCCATGTTGTAATTTCAAAAATGAATCCGTTTTTCTCTGCGATTGAGATAAACTCTAATGGTGAGATCGCTCCAAGCGTCGGATGTGTCCAACGCATGAGCGCCTCAACTCCCATAATGGCTTTGTTATCTAGCGACACTTTTGGTTGGTAGCATAAATAAAACTGATTGTTCAATAATGCGAGCGGCAATTCTTGTTCAATCATCGTTTTTCGATTTTGCTGTGGATGATAAAAATGGTACCCTTTTCCTCGTTCCTTTGCATAACAAAGCGCTTGATCGGCTTGCTTCAACAACGTGTCTAAATCCGTACCGTCCTGTGGAAAGAACGTCACTCCAATAGAAAGGCCTGATTGGATGACATGTTTTTTATATCGAAATGGCTCTACAAACGATTGAAGTAAATGCTCCATGCGTGTAACAATTGTCTCTTTGTTCACGTCATGTAACACGATGACAAACTCATCGCCACCGATACGAGCAAAAAAGTCTTCCTGTTGCAAATGTTGCTGAATGCGACGAACAGCTTCTTGCAGAAAGAAATCTCCTGCTTGATACGAAAAACGATCGTTAATCCACTTAATTTTGTCAAAATCAATATAACATAAGGCAAATGGTTTCTTTTGTTGAATCATATGTTCCACATACGTTTCAAAATAAAAGCGATTAGGAATATCCGTTAACGAATCGAAATTTTTCAATTTTGCAAGTGCTTCCTCGCAACATTTCCATTTCGTAATATCTTTCGCAACAACAATCACATGTTCAATCTCATTTTTTTCATTTAGCAATGGTTGAGCATGCATATAAATCCATATAAAGTGCCCTTCACGTGTTCGCCAACGACATTCAACGGTTGTTTCCTTCTCTTTTGTGGCGTAAATCATATGTAACTTTTCCATCAAAATAGGGATATCATCATGATGGACAAAAGAAAATAGTTCGTGATTGCAAACTTCTTCTTTACATTTCAGCACATGTTGGGCGCTTGGCGAAACGTACGTAATTTCTCCATCTGATGATAAAATAAATGTAAATTCAGACGCTATTGAAGAAAGAGAAGACGTCAGACGCATATCAATAAAAGGTTCATGCTGGTATGTCACAACAATGGCTTGTAGCACCCCCTCATTGTTACATAAAGCCGTTGCTTGTACATATACATTTTTTTGTTCATTTTCTTCCTTTAAGATTTCATACGAAATCATGCGACCATGTTCTGCATCATAAATAAACTTTTTTAGCAGCCCTCGGTTCACATGAAGATGATAAAAATGACGAAAAAAATGTTCGTCCGCTCCTAAAATTTTTCCATCTGGAGCCATAACAGCGATTGCTTGCCTCATTCTATTTCATCCTCTTTGTCGTTAAAGTTCTATCTTCATTTTCACTAAAAACGGTGAAAAAATCAACAACGTTTCTAATATTTCTGAATAATATCCTTTTTTAGGAAAGCGCACGACGTTAGATCGTGCGCTTTTCCCATAAAATGAATAAGCTAAGTATGCTAACGAAAATCGTTGCCCCCATATCGGATAAAATGGCGATCCATAACGTTAACCAACCTGGAATAGTCAATAGTAGCGCTGTTGCTTTTAACGAAAGCGCAATGGCGATATTTAAACGAATGGTGCGATTTACTCGCCGAGCAATTACGATAGCTTCCGGCAATTTTCCAAGATGGTCTTGCATAAGCACAATATCAGCTGTTTCAATCGCACTATCTGTCCCTTTTCCCATAGCGATACCAAGATGCGCATGAGCAAGCGCAGGGGCATCATTCATTCCGTCTCCTACCATCGCTACCGTATCATTTTTCATTAACTCTTTTATTTTTTCAACTTTTTGTTCTGGAAGAAGTTGCGCGAATGTATGTGTCACTCCAACTTGTTTAGCAACTTGTTCAGCCGTTTTTTCGTGATCTCCTGTTAACATAACCGTGCGCCGAATACCAATACGATGTAGTTGTTGAATGACCTTTCTACTCTCTTCTCGTATTTCATCAGCGATGCCGAATAAACCAAGTATACGTTGTTCATCTGCTACAAAAACAATCGTACGTCCTTCACATTTTAACTTTTCGGCATCTTTTTGAATTTGCTCGGTGAACAGTTGATGATCAAACATTCTTTCATTTCCGATACGATACCATTTTCCGTCGACTTTTCCTTCCATGCCACTCCCTGTTCGCGTTGCCATTTGCTCTGGTTGTTTATATGTTATGTGGTGTTGTTTCGCTTTTTGGACAATGGCTTGCGCAAGTGGATGGGAAGATACACTTTCTAACGATGCGGCGATGTAAAGCAGTTTATTTTCATCGATGTATGCAATAACATCTGTTACGTGCGGCTTTCCTTTTGTAATCGTTCCTGTTTTATCAAAAGCAATCGTACGTACACGTCCAAGTGTTTCTAAATGAACGCCGCCTTTCACTAACACCCCTTTTCTCGCGTTCCGCGTCATACCCGCTAACAAGGCAATCGGTGAAGATAAAATAAGCGCACAAGGACATCCAACAATTAGAACGGCTAACCCTTGATATAATGCATCATGCCAAGATGCTTCAAACCATAACGGTGGAACGAGCATGACGAATAGCGAAACGATCATAATGAAAGGAGTATAATATTTCGCAAAACGATGAATGAATAGTTCAAGCGGTGTTTTTGTCTCTTGCGCTTCTTGCACGAGATGTAAAATTTTTGACAAAGAGCTGTCTTTATATTGTTTTGTAATTTGAACATGTAACATCCCTTCATTATTCACACTTCCGCCGTACACACTCATTCCTTTTTCTTTTTCAATAGGCATTGCTTCGCCTGTGATCGCCGCCTCATTGACGGAGCTTTTTCCTTCAATAACAACACCATCTGATGGAATTTTTTCACCAGGGCGAACAAGCACTACATCGCCAACTTGTAACAACTGAATGGGAACGACATGCATTTGTCCGTTTGATATAAGAAGCGCTTCTTTGGGCGCTTGTTTCAGTAGCATGTCAAGCGAGCGACGCGCTCGTTCCATACCTAGTCCTTCTAAATATTCGTTAATACCGAATAAAATGGCAACGACAGTCGCTTCTTTCCACTCACCGATTCCAAACGCCCCGATCAAAGCAATCGTCATTAACGTATCCATATTGAAACGAAAACGAATGATATTTTTCAACCCTTTAACAAATGTTTTATATCCACTAAGTGCTATCGCAGTCATATAAATAACAATGCTCGCACCATCTATGCCCAAACGCTCGAGCACGAGTGCCGTCAAAAATAGAAAAATAGAAGCACCTACAAAATAGAGGAGCGGGTTTCGTTTTTTTGACGCCTGCTCATCATCTGCTATATATGCTCCATCAGTTGCTAAAATCGTCCGTACTTTTTCTAAATCGATTCGTTCATGTACACGTAATTTTCCGCTATTATAGTTCAACGTTGCTCCTTCGCCATACGGAAGTGATTGAATTTGTTCTTCTAATGCTCGCGCACAATTGGCACACGTTAATCCTTTGACTCGATATTCTTTCACTTTATTCCCCCCTAATGGTCGCGCGCATGACGAATTGTTTGCTCGAGAATGTGCAATACATGCTCATCATCATGCGAATAATATAACGTCGTTCCTTCCCTCCGATATTTAACTAGACGTAAGTTTTTCAAAAATCGGAGTTGATGAGATACAGTCGATTGTAAAAGTGATAGCCGATTCGCAATTTCAGTTACTGAAAACTCGCCAGATGAAAGTAAATGTAAAATACGAATGCGCGTCGGATCACTTAACGCTTTAAACGTTTGCGATACGATGAAAAGCGTTTCTTCATCTAACTGCTCATATTGCTGTTCCACGAGATCGCCTCTCCTTCAATATATGAATATATGTTCATGTAGGTTAATGAAATTGTATAATTTTTCGCAAAAAAAGTCAACATTCGTTTACGAACGCTGACTAAGTAACGCATATAAGTCATGTAACGTATCAATTTGCAACCGTTGCAACTCCGTAAAAACTCGCTTCCAAATTTCAAATAAACTCATGACATCCCCTTTTGCTGTATGACGGTCAATCGGGGAGAGTTGATAAAATGACAGAGCATCATCAAGCGTTGGAAATGAATCGTGATATATGCATTCCATAATTTTTCTCATTTCTATTGCTGTTTGTTGTAAAACTGTACGATAGTTGCGTGATAAAAATTCATTTAAAAATGCGACATCATGCTGAATATGATAGCCGAGTAAAATGCTGTGGTTCAAAAAAGAAAGGATATGATGAATCTCCTCTTCTAGTAACGGAGCGCATGCCACATCGTCATTCGTTATCCCTGTAAGCGCAACAATATGTTCTGGAATACGGCGTTTTGGTCGGAATTCGGAACAATATAAATCAAGCGATTCGCCCTTTTTTGTTTTTAAAGCAGCAAGCGAGAAAATTTCATCCCCTCTTTGCGGAGAAAAACCTGTCGTCTCTGTATCTAATAAAATAAACATCACATCAGAAAGTGGCGTTTCAAGTGAATACGTATGTTTCTTTGCTTCTTTCATCATTTTTCGAATCCACGCCTCTTGTTGAAAAGTTGGGCCGACCGCTGTTGCTTGATCATATCGAAGACCAAGCGATAATATGCGACTGATCCATTGAAACGGTCGCTCCATCCATCACACCCACTTCCTTGCATAACGTTGCACTTTCTTGACTACTGTCAACGCTCTTTTTAATCGTTGTTTTTCTTCTTTCGACAAATGATGAATGACCAAATTGTTCCCTTCTAACGAACAACGTAAACGAAAATATAAAAACGTCTCAAGCGCTTCTTCCATCCGTTCGAATAACCGTTGTGAACAACCGTTTTTAGCGCGCCAACGTGTTAATCGCTCAAATGTTGAATGCGCATCAATAAATTGTTTTTGAACAGCAACCCATTTTAACATATGATTGAGCGGGACATATCCTCCTTGTTTTATATCAATCATTCCGCTTTTTTCCCCCCAACGTTCTACGTATACGCGACCAAAAGGACCGATGGGAACAAAAGGAATACGAACACTGTCAATCATTCGGTTACGCAAAGAAAAAGTTGTTGCAATTTTTTTATACAACGTTTCTTTTAGTTGGATAACTAATGAATACTCGCCATAAATCGGACGCATATCAACCAACATAGACAAATAACGAATATCATCTATATGTTCATTTTGCACATACTTGTCGATTTGCTCCCCCCAATCGTTTGCCTCCTTTAGCCATCTTTTATTTGTCGCCATCACGTGCCCTGTACAATACGGATAGCCGATTTCGTTTAAAAAAAGAACTCCCATGCGCGCATACTCACGCATATATACATAACAATCTTCTTTTTCACTGCACAAACATGAAAAAATTACTCCGTTATCTTGATCTGTCCAAATGGTCGGCTCCTTCCTTCCGCTACTCCCCATCACAAACCAACAAAAAGAAGAAGGTTTTTTGCCAATTCCTTTTCGATCAACTTCTCGTTCAGCTAACAACAATGCTTGTTTCATGAGTGTATCATGGCACATACAAAGCGCATCGTATACTTCAAATATACGGGAAAAAGAAATTGAAAAAGAAGAGAGGAGAAAAGCAACTTCATGGTGAAGTTGCTTAAGTTCTGATATATCGTTACATTGTTCCGCCCGAACGATGATTGTTTCAAAAGCATTCATGACATCACCATCTTCATGACGAACGAGATGAAACGACTGTTGTCGTTTGTTGATAAGCTGGATCTAAGTGTTCTGGATATCCGTACGAACCATGCTCACTAATATCAAGTCCAGAAATTTCTTGTTCAGGCGTCACTCGTAATCCGATCACCTTTTTTAAAGTATATAAAACAACAAACGAAACAATCGCTACATACATTGCTGCACCTAACACACCGATCGTTTGAACGATAAGCTGATCAACCCCTCCTCCATAAAACAATCCTGGTTTTCCAATTCCAGTAATATCTACTAAACGCGGCGAAGCGAAAAAGCCTGTTGAAATCGTACCAACAATACCTGCTATACCATGAACAGAAAATGCATAAATTGGATCGTCAATGCCTTTTCGTTCAAAATATACAGACGTCCAAAATGTAAATGATCCGGCAACGGCACCAATGACTGCTGCTGCCCACGGTTCGACAAATGCGCATGCCGCTGTAATGGCAACAAGTGCGGCTAATACGCCGTTAACCATCGCTGGAATGTCCGCTTTCCCAACGAGCCATTTTGCTGTCAAAATGGAAGCAATTGCTCCAGCAGCTGCTGCAATATTTGTCGTTAACGCTACATAACCGAAAAATCCATCTGCTGTCCCCATCGTACTTCCTGCATTAAATCCAAACCATCCAACCCATAATACGAAGCCACCAATGACTGTATATACTTGATTATGTCCAGGGATGTAATTAGGTGTCCCGTCTTTATTGAATTTACCAATTCTTGGTCCTAATAACATCGTTGCAATGAGCGCCGCAATTGCACCTTGTAAATGAACGACTGTCGAACCTGCGAAATCTTGCATTCCCATTTCTCCAAGCCAACCACCCCCCCATACCCAATGACCGATGACTGGGTAAATAGCGATCGTAAAAATCGTTCCGAAAATAAAGTAAACCGATAGTTTTGCGCGCTCAGCGAATCCTCCCCACGCAATCGCTAAAGAGACACCGACAAACGCAAGTTGGAATAAAAATTTCAGTTCAAGTGGCACATTTGCCCACGAAAGTGAAGAAAACGTCTCCTTTCCTTCTTTTAGAAACCACCCTTCTGTTCCGATGAATCCATTTCCTTTTCCAAATGTAATAGCAAAACCTACAGCCCAAAATGCAAGCGAAGCGATCGCAAAACTTAATATTTGCTTCCCTGCGACATGTCCAGCATTTTTCATTCGCGTTGAACCTGCTTCTAACAGAGCAAATCCGACTTGCATTCCAATGACTAAAATTGCCCCTAACATAACCCAAAGTGAATCAAGAGCAAAACTCAACTGTGCCTCATTCATTCTCATCTCTCCTTTATGTTATTTTTTATAACATTTATGGTTATAATATATTACATAAAGAAACAGAAATGCAACATTTTTTTGAAATTTTTTTATTTTTATGTCACTTTTCATAACATATAAAAAGAGTGCCTCATTAGAGACACTCCTACAATTAAATGAGAAACATGGCGACAATTGTCGTTACAATTAGTCCTGTAACAACTGGCACAACATTTCGTCTTGCTAACTCAAAAGGGCTAACACCACAAATCGCCGCTGCTGGAATGAGCGCCCAAGGTACTAACGTTCCTCCCCCAACCCAAATCGCAGCAATTTGACCAAGTGCCGTTAATGTAGCAATTCCTGTTCCAATTGCCGTTGCAAACAATTTGGCAATAGAACCAACAAGGGAAATGCCTGAAAAACCTGATCCATCCAATCCGGTAATTGCTCCTACTCCTGTTAACGTAATCGCTCCTACCTCTTTGCTTAATGGAACAACACTAGATAAAGCAACACCTAAGTCATTGACAATGCCATGCGACTGTTTTGGTAAAAATTCTCCAATAATCGTTTGGAATCCAGAATCACCTAGATAGAAGAACGCCGCAATCGGAATGACCGGACCGAACACTTTAAAACCGAATTGGAATCCTTGAATGAATAAGTCTGTAATTTGTTCTAAACTGTTCTTTTTGTATGCAACTAACGACAGAAGAGATAAAATAAAAATCGCTGTCCCTCCAATTAATGCGGTTGCATCTCCGCCTTGCAATTGAAAATAATACATAGCTACAACGTCTAACCCAAATAAAATCGGAATAAGAAATGCAAATATCACTTTCATCCGTTTCGTTAATAAGTGAGACTGTACTTCACTAGCCTCGATCGAAACCGCTTCACTTTGTGGGATATTGCCTTTCTTCATATCGCGACGCAACAAGAAAAATGCGGTTGTAACAGTGACAATTCCCATCACGAAAACGAGTGGAATGCTTGCTGAGATGACTTCAGATACAGGAATACCAGCTGCATCTGCTGTTAATTTCGGCGCCCCTTGAATAATAAAATCACCTGATAGCGCAATGCCGTGGCCGAATAAATTCATCGCCATTGCTACCCCTAATGCCGGCAATCCGACACGAACAGCAACCGGTAATAATACAGCTCCAAGCAATGCCACCGCGGGCGACGGCCAAAAAAACCAAGAAATTAGCATCATTAATATCCCTATCGTCCAATAAGCTAACGAAGGCGTCCGAATCAATTTCGCAAACGGCGCGATCATCACTTCATTCATTCCTGTGATCGTAAGAAGCTTACTCATCGATACGATCATCGAGATGACAAGAATAGTTGGAAGAAGTTCCGTTATGGCATAAATAAAACTTTTAAAGATGGTGCTAATAGAAAGCGGCAACGATCCAGTTGCTGTAATCGCTAACAAAAAGATGCCCACCATACAAACTAAAGATGTATCTTTGCGCCAAACCATCAACGCGATAATGATACAAATAAACGAGACGTAAATCCAATGTAACGCTGTTAGCTCTACACCCATCGTTCTCTTCCCCTTTTCATAAACTGTAATACAGCATATGAAAAAGAGGATGATGTGTGCGAACGCCTATCTGCTTTTACGCCCAATCGAAAAATAAAGTTGATCAACAAGGTTTGGTTTATCGATAAATGGATTGCGATTTCCTTGAATTCGAAAAATTGCCGCATTTCGATGTTTCTCATATGTTGTAACAGGAAATTGTTTATGCCATTGAACAAGTAACGGAATATAGACTTGATCAATAAAAGGCTGTTTGATCGCTCGTGGATAACGAACGAGGAAATACAACATCGCTCGCGCCACCGCTCCTTTTCCATGTTCAGGTTCGAAATGCTCTCCGTATGCCACGCCACAATCGTTTTGAATGATTTCATCAGGAGACTCTGGTTCATAAAACGGAAAATCTGCATACGGAAAATTCGAGCGAATAGAATTGCATCGCGGTTCACAAACAAATAAGTGATGCAAATCCCCTTTCATCGGTTCCTTTGCCCCGAACCATGATTGTGGCACGACATGTTCTGCATTAAATTTCAATTGTTGGTCAACCATTTTCATTTTTTGCTCAAAATCAAGCTCTCCCTTTTTTGCCTTCTTTACAAGTTGGACAAATTGTTCATATCGCTTTTGGATTGTTTCATAGTCTTGTAAAATCACCGTGCGCGGATCTTTCTTTTTCCCCGAATAGATGCTTTTTACTGTTCCATCAGGCTGCAGATCAACCCATGTGTATAAATAATAATCTTTGCTTAAAAAATACGGGATGCGACGTATATGCGTCCGTTTCATTAAATCGTGATACGCTTGAAATAACAATGTTCCGTCCACTCGATCATCTATATGCTCATAATATCTTTCAATAATGCGCACCTCTTCATTTTCGTTATAATATAACGCGTTTTGTTGCTGAATTTTTTGTTGATTTTCAATCAATTCTTGAAAAATATCTTTTTGTGCTTCTTCCCACCGCTTCAACTGCTCCGCATGTTGGAGGATAACGTCTTCCACTATTCTTCTCTCCAATCACTTTTTTACTATAATGTATTCATGTATTGTCCAGCGTGTCTCGGCTCTTTTGATTCATACGCCTATGATCATATGTTTATAATAAAAAATAGATAGAACCGAGCACATGTTATGATCAATTCTATTTTTCATTAATTCATTTGTTTTTGGTAAAATAGACGTCGGTTCCCCCTCAATCGTTCTTTATTTTACAAAAAATCCGAAAAGAGATGCAATAAAAATCAAACATAACCACTTTTGCACTCATACGAGTAAAGAATTTTTGTTTTATAGGAAAAAGATTCTATATAAAGAAGCACGACTTTAGGAGGAGAAAAAATGAGAAAGCGATATGAAAACTTAGATGGGGTCTCAACAACCAAAACATTTGCTGATTTACGGCGTTGGTATGCGGAAAGAAGACAAAAAAAGAAAGATTGGTCATATACTTTGCCTCGTGAACATATTCATCGTTCGTTGTTACATACAAATAAAAATCAAACGTTACTCACATGGGTAGGACATGCGACATTTATTATTCAAATAAACAGGTTGACGATTGTTACAGATCCTGTTTGGGCAAAACGGTTAGGAACGGTGCGCAGACTAACGGATCCAGCTCTTTCGATTGACGACATACCTCCTGTCGATATTGTACTCATTTCCCATAGCCACTACGACCATTTGCACTTTTCAAGTATAAAGCAACTAAAAGGAAATCCTCTCATCCTCGTTCCAAGCGGATTACGTTCATCCTTTCTGAAAAGAGGGTTTGAGCGTGTTGTGGAATGCTGTTGGTGGGAAACGGTTGTCGAACAAAATGTTTCATTTACGTTCGTTCCGGCACAACATTGGTCTAAACGGACGTTATTTGATACAAATACATCCCATTGGGGTGGGTGGGTAATTGAAACGAAAGACAAACCGACGTTTTATTTTGCAGGAGATAGCGGATATTTCCGTGGATTTCGCGATATTGGAGAACGTTTTCGAATCGATTATGCTTTATTGCCGATTGGTGCATACGAACCAGAGTGGTTTATGGGCCCTCAACATGTGACACCAGAAGAAGCAGTACAAGCATTTATCGATTGCCAAGCAAAAACATTTATTCCGATGCATTATGGCACATTTCCGCTAGCTGACGATACACCGAAAGAGGCGTTAGACCGCCTTTACGCTGAATGGGAGCGCCGAAACCTTCCGAACGAACAATTGCGCGTGCTGAAATTAGGTGAAATCGTGCATTGCGAACACGAAACCGCCACATAAAACGTGGCGGTTTCAACAAATATGTTCACTTATACATAAGCATCTTCCGTTAATCCATTTTGCAATACGTACATACGATAGTACAACCCTCGTTTTGCAAGCAGCTGTTGATGATTGCCGCGCTCGACAATTTCCCCTTGATGCAAGACGAGAATTTGATCCGCATCTTGAATCGTTGATAAGCGATGGGCAATCGCAATCGTCGTTCGTCCTTTTCGCATTTTTTCAAGTGCCTGTTGAATGGCTTCTTCTGTTTCTGTATCAATATTTGCTGTCGCTTCATCAAGCACTAATATTTTCGGATTCATCGCAATCGTTCGGGCAAACGCAATGAGCTGACGTTGTCCGCTTGAAAACGTCGTGCCTCTCTCTGTCACAGGATGATCATATCCTTTTGGCAACTTTTCAATAAACGAATGGGCTTGAACGAATTTCGCAGCTTGCTCAATATGTTCATTCGTCAAATTTTTGTTATGAAGCCGGATGTTATCGCGCACCGTTCCGTAAAACAAAAACGGGTCTTGAAGCACAAGGCCAACATGTTTTCGCAACTCCTCTTTCGGATACGCTTTAATAGACTGTCCGTCAATGAAAATATCCCCCCGTTCAAATTCGTAAAAGCGCATAAGCAGTTGAACAATCGAGCTTTTCCCGCTCCCTGTATGCCCGACGAGCGCAACGGTCTCCCCTGGTCGAGCGATAAACGAAATATTTTTTAGCACATCGCGTTTTCCATCGTAGCTAAACGATACGTTACGAAATTCAACCGTGCCCTTTTCAATAACGAGCGGCCGTTCGTCTTGTTTCGGTTCTTCTTCCCGTTCATCTAGCAATTGAAACACGCGCGATGAAGCAACAAGCGCTTGTTGAAACATCGATAAGCGCATCATCATTTGATTAATCGGTTCAAAAAAACGCTCTAAATAGTTGACGAAGGCGTATAACACACCAATTTCAACCGGACTTTGAAAAGAAGAAATACCAAAGTAACTTAAGACGATAATAAGCGAAAATACATAAACGACATCTGTCGCGGGACGAAGCAACAAACTATCTAATTTAATGTTTTTCATCGCCGCCATATAATGTTTTTCATTAATCGCACCAAATTGCTCCCTCATCCGCTTTTGTTGACGAAACGCTTGAATAATTGCCATCCCTTGAAGCGATTCATTTAACTTCGCGTTGAGCTGGCTTAAACGTTCGCGTAAATCGCTATAAAACACCGAACTGTACTTCCGATACGTACGAATAATAAAATAAATAATCGGTAAAATGACTAAACAAAAAGCCGCTAATCGCACATCAAGCAAAAACATCGCGACAAACACACCAACTAAGAAAAAAGCACTTTGAATAAACGTGACAAGCACTTCAACAAACATTTCTTTAATGGCTTCCGTATCATTTGTCACTCGTGAGACGATGCTTCCAGCCGGTGTGCGATCAAAATAACGCATCCCTAACGATTGTACTTTTGCAAATACATCCATGCGCAGTTGTTGAATAATTTTTAATGCGATTTCTTGAAACTTTAGCAATTGAAAATAAGAAAGAACGACTTTTCCGATGTGTATCGTAGCGTAAGCAGTTGCTAGTGCGATCATCGCTTGAAACGGAAACGTCATATGCGTTAAATAATCATCAATGAAAATTTTTACAATAATCGGACCAAGTACTTCTCCTGCGGTCGTTAACGCCAAAAGAAAAAAAGCAAACAATAACGATTTTCGGTGCGGTATAGCATAGCTCATTAGCCGCATAAACACTTGCTGTTGATTCATTGTATCCCTCCACGTTCAACGAGTTGTTCGAGCTGTTGACGAGCATACATATCGCGATACCATCCGTCTTGTGCAACGAGCTCGTCATGCGTACCACGTTGAACAATTTTTCCATTTTCCATCACTAAAATAAGGTGCGCATGTTGGACGGCGCTTAGTCGATGTGTGGCAATCATCGTCGTCTTCCCGGCGCGATTTTCTTTTAACGCCTGTAAAATGCGCTCTTCTGTGTGTGCATCGACAGCCGATAATGAATCGTCTAAAATGAGCACTTCAGGATCAAGCAACAATGCGCGCGCAATCGACAGCCGTTGTTTTTGCCCTCCTGATAACGACACACCTCTTTCACCAACAACCGTTTCGTATTGGTCAGGAAACTGTAAAATATCCTCATGCACGTGAGCGAGTTTAGCGACATGCTCCACCTCTTCTTGACTTGCCTCTGGTCGTGCAAAGGCGATATTATCGCGAATAGAGGCAGAAAAAAGAAAATGATCTTGCGGCACATAACCGATCGATTCGCGCAACCGTTCGATTCGATATTGCGTAATCGAACGTCCACCAAAATAAACATCACCATCCATGCCAACAAACTCGCGCAGTAACACTTTCAAAAGCGTCGTCTTTCCAGCTCCTGTCTTTCCAACAATACCTAACGTTTCTCCTTTTTTTAACGTAAACTGAATGTTTTGCAACGTTGGCTTCGTTTCATTTGGATATGTAAAGGAACGAAGATCATACGTGATATCCCCTGTCGGTACTTCATCAAGCAATCCGTCATTTTCTTGTATATCCGGTTGTTCACGCAGCAACGATAACACACGGTCATATGAAGCACGACCGCGTTCTACAATGTTAAATAACCAACCGAACGCCAACATTGGCCAAATGAGAAGTCCTAAATACATCGTAAATGAAACGAGCTGCCCGATCGTTAACTCTCCTTGAACGACAAAACGCGCCCCAAAAACAATCGCTAAAAAAAACGACACGCCGACAATGAGTGAAATCGTTGGATCAAACAATGAATCAACGCGAGCAACCGCCATATTTTTTCGGACGACATCATCTGATTGCATTCGAAACGATTCAATTTCTTCTTTTTCTTGTCCAAACGTTTTTATCACTTTAATACCAGCAATGCTTTCTTGTACTTTATCGTTTAATGCAGAAAACGCCTCTTGCGCCAGATGAAACCGTTGATGAAGCAACGAGCCGTAGTAGCTCGTTAAATACGCCATAAGCGGCATCGGCAATAAACAAATAAGCGTTAGTTTCCAACTAATTGTAAATGCCATCGTCGCAATGACAAAGCCTCCGATACATAATGAATCAACAAGCGTCAAAACGCCAACGCCAGCAGTTTGTTGAATCGCTTGCAAATCATTTGTCGCATGTGCCATTAAATCGCCGATACGGCGATTTTGATAAAATGACGGAGACATCGTTGTAAAGTGACTGTACAGCCGATCGCGCAACAAGCGAGCAAGCTTTGCCGCTGATCCAAAAATCATCGTCCGCCAAACGTAACGACAAACATACATACAAAGCGCAACACCTGCAAGCAAACTTAACCACATGATAAGCTTTTCTTTCGTCAATTCCCCTGCTTTCACAGCATCTACAACATGCCCAATCACTTTTGGAGGAACAAGCTCAAGCAATGAAACAATTGCAAGCAATATAATTCCAATCATATACGCTTTTCTTTCTTGCTTAAAAAACCACATTAAGTCGAGAAATACTTTCACACACCATCCCTACCTTCTTGCACTCCTGTTGTCGTTTCATTTTATCAAATATTCCAAAAATAAGAAAGCGTTTTGCTATGTCAATATATAAAGGTTGTTTTTCTTGTCGCATACTTTTACATATGCAGGTCAATCTAAAAAAGACCAAAACAAACAAGGAAGGTGGTTGTCGTCATGGATTTGCAAACAGGAAAGCTATATTGGCCAACGACGTTTCCCGACGCTCCTTCGTATCCACCACTAGACGAGGATATTCAATGTGACGTATTAATTGTCGGTGCGGGCGGATCAGGGGCGTTATGTGCTTATTATTTAAGTGAAACCGATTTAGACGTTGTCGTCATCGACAAACGAAAAGCGGGATACGGGAGTACAATGACAAACACGGCGCTTATTCAATGTCTCGGGGATAAAATGTTTTTTGAACTTGTCAACAGTTTTGGAGAAACGTATGCCGCCCGACATTTGACACTTTGTCAACAAGCAGTCAATGAACTTGAACGAACGGCAAATCAATTACATATTGATACAGAATTTAAGCGGAGAGATAGTTTGTATTATGCGAGCGTTGCCGAAGATGTAGCAAAACTTGAAAAAGAATATGAAGCATTAAAAAAGCAAGGCTATCCCGTTGTTTGGCTAAATGAACAACAAATACGCCAACACTATCCGTTTAAAAAACATGCAGCTTTATATACAACAGGCGATGGGGAACTCAATCCGTATAAATTAACGATAGGACTGTTGGAATATGCAAAAAAACGCGGCGTGCGCGTGTTTGAAGAAACAGAAATGAACGGAAAAAAACTTGAACAACATATGGCAACGTGTTATACGAAAAACGGATATACTATTCGAGCACGAAAAGTCATTTTTGCCGCAGGTTACGAAACGTTAGAAGTGAAGCAAGAAAAGAAGGCGTTGCTCGTTAGTTCGTACGCTGTCATTACAAATCGGATTGAAGATTTTTCAAGTTGGTATAAGCGAACGCTCATTTGGGAAACGGCGCGCCCGTATGTATATATGCGCACAACGGCTGATAATCGCATTATTATCGGTGGGCTAGATGAAAATACCGCTTATGCGGATGACCGTGACGCGAAGCTCATGCATAAAAAAGAACGACTGATTGAAGAATTTCATCGGCTATTTCCGGATATTCACGTCGTTCCTGAATTTTATTTAGCTGCCTTTTACGGCGGGACGCATGATGGCCTTCCGATGATTGGTGTATATGATTCCTTCCCGAATTGTTATTTCGTCTATGCTTACGGGGACAACGGAACCGTATATAGCACTGTACTCGCCCAAATTTTACGCGATGTCATAACGGAAAAACAAAATGATGACTTTTATTTATATATGCAAACAAGGCCAAAACTCCCACAAACGTAAGTGGGAGTTTTATGTTGTAATCGCCCATACAAATGTTTTTTTCCTTTTCTTATTTGGCGCGGCTTTTTCACGTTGTGGAATTGGCTCGAGCATCGGTTTTTCAACGACTTGTTCGATCGGTGCTTCAACAGGAACCACAGCTTGTGCAGACGAAAGATCGGTTTGTTCGACATGTTGCCACACATGTAGCAAATCAGAAGCCACGCGTTCCCAACGATAAAGCGACGTAGCTAATTTTCGTCCGTTGTCCCCCATTTTTTTCATTAGTGTGCGATTTGATAAGATTTGTGTCATTTTTTCTACAAAATCTTGCGGATCTTCTGGTCTTTCGACAACGACACCATTTTCATTTGGAACAATAACTTCAGGATTGCCACCACGAGCAGTAGTCACAATCGGAAGCCCTGCCGCCATTGCTTCATAATGGACACGAGCAAGCGGCTCTTGCCATTGCGATGTACAAACGAATAAATCAGCGGCAGCAAACCAGTTTTGAATTTCATTTGGCGGTACAAATCCCGTCGCTACAACGGGAACGGGCAATCTTTTCGCTAACGAACGAACGTAAGCGATATAATCGGTTGTCCCTTCTTCGCTAAACCATTTACTTCCGACAATGACGAGCGCTAAATCATTAAATCGTTTCGCAAGTTCCGGCAGCGCTTGAATGAGTTTGTCAACCCCTTTATTTGGCGATAAACGTCCAGCATATAAAATGACCGTTTTTTGATCAATTCCGTGCGCTTGGCGCAGCTGTTTGCGAGTCGACGCCATATGCGGATGGCTCCCTGGCAAAAACCGCTCGGAGTCAACGCCGGAGTAAATCGTCCGCAGTTTTTCTTCTGCTTCTGGATATAGCTCGCGAATGACTTGACCGATGTAGTTGCTGATCGTCACAATCGCTGATACTTGCCGCACCACTTGTTCTGCTTCTTCACGGTTTATTTTCGCTAGTTGAAACATGTCGTTATGCATGCTGAGCGTAATTTTTGCATGAGGAGCAACTTGGCGAATGGGTAAAACAAGGCGTGGCCTATTGAAAATGTGGATCAGATCAAACGAATGCGCTTGTACGTATTGAACGACATGATCGCAATACGTATCAAATATTCCCCCAGGGACACGCACATAGTGAATGCCGTCAATCGTTTCTTCGTTTGGCAATGTTTCATGTTGTACTCCTAGCACAGTAATGCGATGAGCGCGGCGAAGATGAGGGAGAATCCCCGCAATATACGTTTGAATCGCACCTCCAAGCACAGGTGGAACAGGTAATTTTTCTGTACAAATCATTAAAATGTTCATCGATTTCCGTTCTCCTTCCAATCGTTTTCAATTTCAGCAAGCACTGGCCATTTTGTCGCATCTGTTGCAACAATCGTTTCAATAAGTTGCATCGTTTGTTCATTTAAAAACAGCTCTGGATCATATACTACTTCTTTTAAGTTTTTGTAAAATTCATTCGGAAGTGACAAATCGATCATTAATACTTCATATAATGAAGCGTCAATCGGATTCGCTTCATTATACGCTCGAATCATTTCACGTACCCAATGAACGTCCCAGCGATATAAATCGGCCATTGTGCCAGAAATGAGTTTTCGTAAATCGCGAATCGGCAAATCAAATGCGACACCGTCTAAATCAATAATCCACATACCGTTCGCGCCCATTTGTCCATTCGACCAGCCGTAATCTTGATGCACTAATCCCCACTCGCTATGTCCAAGCTCAACTAATTGATTGTACGGGGATTGTTGCAGTCTTGCAAAACTTTCGCGCGCCTGAGCTTGAAAGTGGTCGACAACTTGCAATAGCATGGAGCTTGCTGGCATTTCTTTATATACGTTAGCTAATTGGCGAAACCAGTCCATTTTACTAATCGTTTTTTCATACGTTTTCGGCCATTTATATAACCGCGAAGCGATTTCTGCCCCTTTGGGCGGAACGTATCCTTTGCTTAAGCGGTGGAATTCGCCAAGCGCATAACAAAGTTGCTTTGCTCCTTCTAAATCTTTCGTTACTGGAAATAGCGGTTCAATCCACTCCGCTACAAACCATAGTTTTCCGCCCGCCTCCACATAATCCATTCCGTCTTTTGTTTGTACGATCGGTGGGACATTTGCTTTTTGCACATCGACTAAATATCGTTGGGCTCCAAGGCTAAATAAACTGCGCGTTGGACGGCGATGAAGCAATTTTAAACTTTTCGGACCTTTGTTCGTTTCTAGTTTCCAAATGGCTCCTCCTTTATCTGGCTTCGTCGTGACGACTTGCCTACTTTGAACAGATAAATCGTAATGGCGCAAAACGTCTTCTGCCATTTGTTCAATATAGTCCGGTACGAAAAATTCGTGCATCGTTTCATCGACAATCCATGGTTCAATGAACATATAACCCCTCCTATTTGACATAAATCCCTACTATCTCAACATATGCACTAAAAAAAATTTCGTATAGACATATCCATTACGCCCAACAAAAAAACCGCCTCTTTTCATTCAGAGACGGTTTCACTGAGCAATTGTTCAATATGTTGTTCTAGTTCGAACGGCTTGGTGGTTGGCGCAAACCGCTCGACCACTTTCCCGTTTCGATCCACTAAAAACTTTGTAAAATTCCATTTCACCGCTTTCGTTCCTAACACACCTGGCGCTTGCTCAGTTAAGTAAACGAACAGCGGATGGGCGTTTGGACCGTTTACGTCCACTTTTGCAAACATCGGAAACGTTACATGATAATTCAATTGGCAAAATTGTGAAATTTCTTCTTCCGATCCCGGCTCTTGATTTCCAAACTGATTGCATGGGAAACCGAGCACAACAAAACCACGATCTTTATATTTGTCGTATAGCTGTTGCAATTGTTCGTATTGCGGCGTCAATCCACATTTACTTGCTGTATTGACAATGAGTAATACGTTTCCTTTATAATGCGCTAATGATTGTTCTTCACCTTGAATGGTGCGTACGTGAAAATCGTAAATGTTCATCTCACATTCCTCCTTTAGCGCTATTGTAACATATGGATCATTTTTTCTACACAAACAATGCTTCCATTCAGACAAATGAAAAAATGTTCGTTATAATGGTGAAAAAAGACAAAAAAGAAGGTGTTTCCATTGAAAATGCGCGTCAGTGCAGTTCAATATCATTTACATACGATTCAATCGTTTGAACAGTTCGCAAAACAAGTTGAACATTATGTAAAAACAGCGCAAGAATTTGGGGCTGAATTTGTCCTATTCCCTGAGTTTATGACGACACAGCTCATGTCCATTGGCGATGACACGAAAGAAGCGTTAACGATTGACGAGCTTCCGACGTTTACAGAAGCATATCGCTCGCTATTTACCACGCTTGCGAAACAGACGAATATGCATATCATCGGCGGGACGCATGTCGTGAAAAAAGGAGATCGGCTATATAATGTCGCTCATTTATTTTATCCTGACGGAACGATTGCTGAACAGGCGAAATTGCATATTACGCCGACGGAAGTGAACGAATGGAATATGCATGGCGGCGATACATTGCGCGTCTTTCCAACAACGAAAGGAACGATTGCCATTTTAACATGTTATGATATCGAATTTCCTGAAATCGTGCGCATGGCGCGCGCAAAAGGCGCAGACGTCATTTTTTGCCCGTCATGCACCGATGACCGCCACGGGTTTCATCGCGTGCGCTATACATGCCACGCCCGCGCCATTGAAAACCAAGTGTACGTCGTCACGACAGGCACAGTCGGCTCATTGCCAACCGTCGATTTTATGCGGGCAAACTTCGGTCAAGCAGCGATCATTACACCGAACGATATTCCATTTCCACCGCGCGGCATTTTAGCGGAAGGAGAAATAAATGACGATATGATCATTACGGCTGATCTTGATTTACAGCTTCTTTACGACGTTCGCGAACGCGGATCGGTAACAACATGGCGCGATCGGCGCACGGATTTATATACCGATTGGACATAAGGGGGAGAACGATGTATAAAAAGCAACTTTACGTCTTTCATGGCGACCGTCCAATTCCTGCGATCATTCGTAACTACGAAGAAAAAGACATTGATGCGTTAATTCGCATCCAACAAGAAAGTTTTCCACCTCCTTTCCCATCTGAATTATGGTGGAATAAAGAACAGCTTATGAATCATATCACACTTTTTCCAGAGGGGGCGTTATGTGTCGAAGTGGACGGGGAAGTTGTCGGATCGATGACCGGTTTGATCGTGAACTTTCATCCAAGCGATGCCGATCATACGTGGGAAGAAATAACGGATAACGGATATATTCGCAACCATAACCGAAACGGCAATACGTTATACGTCGTCGACATCGGTGTCCGCCCATCATATCGAAAACTCGGCTTAGGAAAATGGCTGATGCAGTCGATGTACGAAGTTGTCGTCCAGCAAAAGCTTGAACGACTATTAGGTGGCAGTCGGATGCCGGGGTATCATCTGTACGCGAGTGAAATGACGGCCGAACAATATGTACATGAGGTAATCAAAGGAAAACTAAAAGACCCTGTCATTACGTTTTTACTTCGTTGCGGTCGCACGCCAGTGAAAGTCGTCGCCAATTATTTAGAAGATGCCCAATCGTGCAACTACGCGCTACTTATGGAATGGCGCAATCCGTTTTTGTAACCGCCCGTCCACACCGTTCCTCTCTCTCGTTCATACGCTAAAGTAGAGAGGAGGAAACGAAATGAAAAAATGTTGTTGTGCACCAATGCGTCATAAACCAATGCCGCCACAACGCGATGAATGCCCATGCTGTGTCGAAGGAATGAAAGATGTATTAGCACAGCTAAACGGAAAAGAAGTCGATATTGCCACACTCGACCAAACAGGACTAGGACAAGGAAATAATAATTTTATAGTCGGTACGATCGTAAATGACTTAATCGTCACGGGTACGATTCCTGGAAGCGGACAAAATAGACGTTCTGCCGCTTTTCCGATTTGTAATGTCGTTGGGGTGAGAGGAGATGCGCTAAAAAATATTCCTCTTCCCGCCATTGACGAAACGTGCGATTGTTGCGAACGTTCCATTACAAGCTTTTTGCAACGTATTCAAGGACAGACGGTAGATGTCGACACATTAGCTACCGGGCAATTTAACAATGTGCAAAATGTTACAGTCGATGACGTCGGAAAAGGAACTGTGCGTCTGACAACCACAAACGAAACATGGGTCGTAAACAGTTGTTTTATTTCGGGCATATTTGGCTTTACGCGATAAGAGAGCTTCGCTTCACGCGTCGCTCTCTTTATCGTAATGGACAACTTCGTATTTGAACATGTTGTGGGCATATGTCTACTTGTTGTTCAACGCGTGGTGTACATGTCGTTCCTTCCATTTCAATTTTTACACGTCCGAGCGATTGGATATGTTGACAAAGATGAATAGAAATGAATATTTGCGGGCACGTTGTCGAAAGAAGCGCCGCTTTACAGTCAGCTACAACCGTTTCACAGACGACGTTCGTCCCCGCTGGAGCACATAATAACACGTCTTCGACCGTTGCTAATGAAATCGGCTTTGTCTTCCATACCGTTCCATCTTTCTGTGTACATTGTAATACGACAAAAGTTTCGACGAGAACATATACTTTTTGTAATTCAACCCGTTTTCCGTTTGGCAACGTGACATGCACGGTCTGTCGTTCATCAAGCGTATGACAAGCAATTTGTTCTGGTTCAATCGGCTGTCCGCACGCATCAGTCAATATGCAGCGAATATGTTCACAATCGCCAAGACGATCGAGTTGTTGATGAAGTTGAATGCATACGCGTCCGATGCACGTGCCATTTCCTTTACATTCAACATGCACGTCGCGTAAACGCGCCATCGTCAATGAACGGGATTCCCCTTCTTGTAATGAACATGCGATTTCTCCGTTAATCAAGACGTCCATTTGTTGTCCGCAACCTTGTTCATATACAACCGTCACCGTTCCAAACGCATGCACATGTTCTTCCGCTGACCATACGATCGTTTTTTCCCCGCATGGCGCACAAATGTTAACACAAATCTTGTGTTCGACAATCGGCTCGGTCACCGCCTCTCTTTTCGTTAATTTTACCGAACGCGCAACCCAATCAAACACTTTTTCCACATGAATACAATGTTTTTCCATCCACCTCTCCCCTTTTCATTCGATATATCATACTATGTGTGTATGTATATTTGTGCATAGGCACGCAACGAAAAAATGTTCAAAAATTAGGTATAAAATAAGGGGCAACGTCCTATACACTTTGCCATTTTTTGCATTGTATATAAGGGAAGATGATTCTTCAATAAAAAACAAAAAGGAGCGGATACAATGAGCTGTGGCGGATGTTGTCCAGACCGTCCAATCGTAACGGATGAAGTTTGTCAAAATTGGGAGTTTCGTTGTGACGGTACAGATCGTACAATTTGGGAAGCAGATAGGGATCTTATTAAACCGTTTGGAACAGTAACGGTATTAGTGGAAAATAGTTGTGATGGTGTCGAGGTACGCGTGAACGATACATTAATTGCTACGTTAACAGAAGGACAATCGTTTTCCAAAACATTCAATAGTTTACGTAAAGTATCAATTAAATGCCTTAAAACAGAAACTGATGACGGGCTTTGTTGTGGAAAATTATGTATGACAGTGCATTATAAAAAATGTTAATGAGTGGAGGTGTTCCGCTAGCTGGAACACCTTTTTTAATGAATATACGTTTTCGGCACGGGTTGTTCATCGGTTGCGAGTAATCGTTCAAGGAAGTCAGTACGTTCACGTAGTTGCGCCATTTCTTTTTCTATTTCTTCCATTCGCCTCTCTACTTTAGTCACACGCGCTTCGAGGTTCCACGTTTGTTTTTCGAGAGCGATCATGTAGTTCCACATGCGCATAAATTGTTCATCAGACAGCTCATAAGGGGCTTCAAACTGGATAGGCAGTCGTTTGCCGCAAACTTTTTCAATCGCTTGTTCGATGTGAGACGTATATAACGTTTGAAGCCAATTTTTTTGTAATGGGTTCGTGCAATGAATAACGACTTTATCGTCTTCCATCGTCGCTGTCGTTCCTTCGATCCATGTGTGAAAAGCGAGCGAGGACATCATGCGAGATAAAACGTTTTTCACTTCTGACCACATCGTTCTCCCCCCTTTCACACATGGAATTAAACAAAAATAAAAAAATTCCTTCCTATTTTTTTCGAAACGCCCACCATTGTTTTGTTATTTCATAAGCAATGCGGTCATACAATTCATCCGTCGTCGTCGCTTTGACAACTTCGCCATCGAGTAAAACGAACGGGCAATGTTTGCATGTTTTACATTTGCCAACGCAATCTTTTCGTTTTATTTTTACATGTCTGAACGTTTGTTTGAAAAACGCATATAACGTTTTTGTTGCAAATTTATTTTTCTTGCAAAAATGCATTTTTTTCATGTCGCCACACTCCAAGTATGATAACTATAATCATTTTCATTTCTATCATACTTCGAATGTTTGATTCCTTCAATGATTTTTACGTGGCATATCGTTGTAATTGCTCAAGTGAACGAATGATGTACGGAATCATATGTAATAAGTCGTCGACATGGCTTTCGTTAATCGTGCGTCCGAAATCAATCGTCACTTCATGCGTGTATCGTTCATTTTGTCCATATGTATACGTCAACGTTTGTAAAATGATGCGGCGCTCTCCCCAAATGTGTTTTAACGTTTGTTCTACGTCAGCTCCATCGACGTTTGTCGCTAAAAAAGAAAACGAAACGGTTACCGTACAGCCTGCATGCGTTGCATCTTCATATAACAGTTCGTTCGCAATATGTTGAAGCGTCATCGCAAGCGAAATGGTGCACGTCACTTCATGCGCATGCCGCAATTGAAAAGAAAGCGCATATGCGCGCGTAAATTTGGCTAAGTCGACAACGTCAGAACGATCCACGACTGTAATAAGCTCATCGCTTATATCTAAATCATATATCGCTCCTTCTACCACCGTTTTTAAATTATCAAAAATCGTCGGGTCAAACATATGATCATCCTTTCGAGCGCTTATATATTTTTGAGCGAACGATACGCCGTTCTACTTCGGCCAAATTGACTGCATAGCCGATTCCATGTTGTTTTTGAACGAAAATTCGCCCACGATGGACAGTCACTTCTGGTTCGATAAAATCACGTTCCCAATAATTTGCGGATGCCGCTGTATCGCTTGGAAGAGAAAAGTGCGGAAGCGTCGCTAAAGCGATGCTATGTGCTCGTCCGACCCCGCCTTCTAACATGCCGCCACACCATACAGGAATACGATGTTGCTGGCATAAATCATGAATGCGTTTTGCCTCTATTAATCCACCTACTCGACCAATTTTTATATTGATCACGCGGCAACTTTTTAACTCAATCGCCCTTTTTGCATCTTCATATGAACAAATGCTTTCATCTAAACAAATCGGCGTTTGCAATTTCGCTTGTAGCTTCGCATGATCAACGATGTCATCTACAGCAAGCGGCTGTTCAATCATAAGCAACTCATAGTCATCAAGCGCTCTCAGGCGGTCGATATCGCATAACGAGTAAGCGGAGTTTGCATCCACCATTAGCGGAACATGCGGAAAATGGTGACGAATCTCTCGAACAACATCAACATCCCATCCGGGCTTAATTTTTATTTTTATACGTTTGTATCCTTCCGCAAGCGCCTGTTCGATCCGTTTTAATGTATTTGTTATCGGCTGAATGCCGATGCTGACACCCACGTCCACTTCTTGTTTTTCACCGCCTAACGCAACGTGCAACGGCATATGATGGCGTTTCGCAAATGCATCCCAAACGGCCCCTTCAAGCGCTGCTTTCGCCATATAATTGCGGCGAATGAGCGAAAATCGGTCACGCAATTCATCCGGATGATAAACAGGTGCTTGAAAAAGAAGCGGAATTAAAAATGCTTCAAGCATATGCCACGTCGTCTCGATCGTTTCTTCTGTATACCACGGAGCAGAAAACGCGACGCCTTCTCCCCATCCGTGCACACCATCTTGATCTATGACTTCAACTAATAAAACCGGACGTTTTTTCATCGTCCCAAAACTTGTCGTAAATGGTGATTTTAATTCCATTTCTAAGTATCGTAAAATAACTGTATGAAATTGCACAAAAATCCCTCCAAAATCATTATACAAAAAGGCGCTAGCTTTTGTCGCCATGCGCCTTTTTGTTCATCCTAAATACGCTTCTCGCACTTGTTCGTTTCCGAGCAACTCTTTTCCTGTTCCTGACATTGTAATTTCTCCTGTTTGAATGACGTAGCCACGATGGGCAATTTGAAGCGCTTGGAATGCGTTTTGTTCAACGAGCAAAATCGTCATTCCTTCATCGTTTAACTCGCGAATAATATGAAAAATTTGTTCGACGATAATTGGGGCTAAACCCATTGACGGTTCATCTAGCATAAGAAGTCGAGGCTTCATCATTAAAGCACGACCGATCGCTAGCATTTGTTGTTCTCCGCCGCTCATCGTTCCCCCTTTTTGTTGTAAACGCTCTTTTAGTCGCGGGAAATAATGAAACACCCGTTCCATTCGTTCAGCTATTTCTTTTTTATCTTTTACCGAAAAAGCTCCCATTTCTAAATTTTCTTTTACCGTCAGTCTCGGAAAAATTCGCCGTCCTTCCGGAACATGAGCGATGCCTGATAATGACGTAATATGTGGGGGCGTATTTGTGATGTCTTTTCCTTCGTACAAAATGCTCCCGCTTTTCGCCTTCACCTGCCCGCTAATCGTTTTTAACGTCGTTGATTTTCCAGCACCGTTACTGCCGATTAACGTAACAATTTCCCCTTCGCACACTTCTAAATCAATTCCTTTTAACGCATGAACTCCGCCATAAAACGTATGAACACGCTCTAGCCGCAGCAAACTCACTCGCTATCCCTCCCTATGATGCTGTTGTCGCTCCTTTGCCTAAATAAGCTTCAATCACTTTTTCGTTGTTTCGAATGTCATCTGGGGTACCTTCAGCAATTTTTTCTCCGTGGTCTAACACAATAATATGTTCGGAAATTTCCATAACAAGCTTCATATCATGTTCAATTAAAATGATCGTTAGTTGTAGTTGTTCGCGCATATGGTAAATGAGCTTCGTTAATTCCGCTGTCTCTTTCGGATTCATTCCCGCAGCTGGCTCATCTAACAGCAACACTTTTGGCTTTGTCGCTAATGCGCGGGCAATTTCAAGTTTTCGTTGTGCCCCATACGGCAAATTTTTCGCCTCTTCGTTATAAAGCGACTCTAACCCAACGTATTGCAAAAGGCGATACGCTTCTTGCTTCGCTTCTTTTTCCTCTTTGCGCATAAGTGGCGTGGAAAACATCGTATGAAATAACCCGCTCCGCAAATGTGTATGCATGCCAACCATGACGTTTTCTAAAACTGTCATCGCTCCGAACAAACGAATGTTTTGGAACGTGCGCGAAATGCCTTTTTGTGCGACTTGATGCGGTTTTAAACCAACGATCGACTCACCGTTTAGTAAAATATCGCCACTCGTCGGCTGATATACACCTGTGACCATATTAAACAACGTCGTCTTTCCTGCACCGTTCGGTCCAATGACTGCTGTAATTGATCCTTTTTGTACGTCCATATTAATATTGCTGTTTGCCGTAAGTCCACCAAATTGTTTCGTTAATTGTTTAACCGTTAAAATAGACATCTTTCGCCCCCTCCTTTCCATCTACCATATTCGTTGCACCGCTTTTTAACTCTTTTTCGTCAAAACGAGGGTTTTTTGCTGGCAATAACCCTTGTGGCCGGTACAAAGCGAATAAAATTAAAATGACTCCGAAAATAAACCGTTGCATTTTTGCTGGAGATAGCGCATCAGGAATGTGAACGACTCCACTTAAACTAAGCTGGTTCAACCAGTTTGTTAACTCTGTAAGCACTTGAAGATTTAAAATCGTTACAAGTGCTGCACCGAGTATAACGCCTGGTACGCTACCCATTCCTCCTAAAATGACCATGACGAGAATTGTAATGGATTCAAGCAACGTAAAGCTTGTCGGATCAACAAACGTCTGTTTTGCAGCAAAGACGACGCCCATCATTCCTGAAAATGAAGCGCCAACAGCAAACGCCATCAACTTCGTACGGACCAGTGGAATGCCCATCGCTTGCGCAGCAATCTCATTTTCGCGCACCGCTTTCCACGCTCGTCCAATTTTTGAATACTCTAAACGTCGAACGACAAAAATGGTGAGCAGTAGAATAACTAATACGACGTAATAAAATTGGCTTGGGTACATGAACTCTAGTCCAAACAACTTCGGTGGTTGGACAGAAGCAAGCCCCATCGCCCCGTTTGTAATGTTGATCGGCTTATCTAAGTTATTAAAAATAATGCGAATGATTTCTCCAAATCCGAGCGTCACGATGGCTAAATAATCACCTTTTACACGCAACACCGGAATGCCTAGCAATATTCCAAATATCGCAGCGACAATGCAACCGATAATTAAAAATACCCAAAAGCTTTCTCCGGATAACGGATATTGTCCAAATGGCATAAAGTTATTTGCTTGCGTTGTGGCAAAAATACCATACGTATAAGCACCAATCGCAAAAAAGGCAACAAATCCTAAATCTAGTAGACCGGCAAGTCCAACGACAATGTTTAAACCGAGCGCCATGGCGATATAAATCCCGACTAACGTCGCCACTTCCATATACGATTGATATGCTTCTCCTTGGCTAGCGGCTAATGGCAGTAGTACGCTTAATACGACAATGCCTATCACCCATTTCACGCGATGCGAAAACGTTGTGAAATGTAAAAGTAAAAGCGAGGAAAGCAAAAGTAAAAAAGCAACAACCGATTTTTGCGCTAAATATAAGCTAATAAATGTTACGACAATATATACAGCGATCACAATTGCCTGAAGGCGTTTATTTTGCTCTAGTACGTTCAGCCATTTTTTCATGTTGACCACCTACACTTTCTCGATAGACACTTTTCCGAATAGTCCTTCTGGCTTAAAAATGAGAACCATAATTAAAATAGAAAAAGCAAACACGTCTTTGTACTCTGCTCCTAATATACCGTTAGAAATGATTGGTAAGTTCGCCGCCGCAAACATTTCAAGCAGCCCGAGAACAATGCCACCGAACATGGCCCCGCGAATATTTCCGATCCCCCCTAATACTGCTGCAGTAAAAGCTTTCAATCCTAAAATAAAACCAATGTATGGATCAATCGTTCCGTATTGAATCGCAAAAAGAACACCGGTTGCTCCTCCTAGCGCAGAGCCAATAAAAAACGTTAAAGCGATGACTTTGTTGACATTTACACTCATTAGTGCAGCCGTTTCACGATCTTGGGCAACAGCACGCATTGCCATTCCCCATTTTGTTTTATTCACAAAAAAGTCAAGCGTCACCATCATAACAACAGCTGTAACTAAAACGATAAAAAATGAGGACTTAACTGAGGCGTCATGAAATCCTGACCAGATAGAGGAAGCTGAAATACTTACTTGCCCAGTAAACAAACTTGGACCGGTTAAAATGTAGTTTCCTTTCTTCAACTCTGTAATAAAACGGACAAAATCTTGCAATAAAAATGAAATACCGATTGCTGTAATAAGGGTAATTAATTTTGGAGCGCTTCGTAACGGACGATATGCAACTCGTTCAATTCCCATGCCAAGCAATCCTGTCACAATCGATGTCGCCACAAGGACGAGAAGTAAAGACAGCAACATAGGCATAGACGATAGCCAACCAAAAGCGGAAAACGATAAGAAAAGAGCTGTGCCAACAAATGCACCTGTCATAAAAATTTCCCCGTGTGCGAAGTTGATAAGCTCTAAAATGCCGTACACCATTGTATATCCGAGGGCAACAATCGCGTATACAGCTCCCAATGCTAATCCATCAATGACGACTTGAGGCAATGTTTGTAGCACATGTTCGATCATATGTCGTTCCTCCATTTCCTTGTCTTTATCTAAAATTACCTAGTCCCTTTTCCTATCAATAACATGTAAAAAATTATAAGAAAAGGGTACGGCAAATTGTCATACCCTTTTCAAACGTATTTATCTTTATTTGCTTACCTCATCTTCTAATCGTGCTGGATACGTTGCTTCTTCAAATTTATAAATGTAAATTTTCGCGTATTTGTTGTCCCCTTTTTCATCGAAGCTTACTTTCGTCACAACCCCTTCATAATCTTGCACTTTCCGAACAGCATCAGCTACTTGTTCGCGAGTAGGAAGTTTATTTCCATTCGCTTTAATTGCCTCTTCAATCGCTTTTAACAAGACAGCCATTGCGTCATACCCATAAGCAGAGTACGATTCAATATTTTTACCAAACTTTTGCTTGTACTTTTCTGCAAATTGCTTTCCAGCTTCTGTCGCCGTTGCTACACCTGCTGCTGATGTAATGAACGTATTTTTCACCGCGTCGCCTGCAATTTCAACAAGTGTAGAAGAGTCCATTCCATCTCCACCCATAAACGGTACGGTAATGCCTTTATCACGCGCCTGTTTAATTAACATTCCACCCTCTGTGTACATCCCACCGAAATACACGAGATCCGGCTTTTTCGCAAGCACTTGGTTTAGTACACCGTTAAAGTCTTTTTCACCAATTGTAATTCCTTCAAATCCGACAATTTCAGCACCTGCTTCCTCCGCTCCTTTTTTGAATGCTTCAGCTAATCCTGTACCGTATGCCGTTTTATCTTGAATGATAAAAATTTTCTTCGCTCCTAATTTTTCAACAGCAAATTTTGCACCTGCTGGGCCTTGGAAATCATCGCGTGCACAAATGCGGTTCACCGTTTTTAAGCCACGATCTGTCACGTCTGTTGCTGTGTTTGCTGGAGAAACCATTGGAATGTTATATTTCTCGTAAATTTCTGAAGATGGAATCGCAACGCCCGAATTCAAATGTCCAACGACACCTAAAACTTGTTGATCCGCTCCGATGAGTTGAGCATTAGCTACCCCTTTTTTCGGATCTGCTTGATCGTCATATGGAACAAGCTCCAATTTAAACCCTAATTTTTCGAACTTTTCTTTTTGTTCTTCTAAAGCAAGTTGAGCTCCAAGTTTAATCGATTCACCTAACGTCGCTGCTCCACCAGACAGAGGGCTTTGAGTGGCAATTTTAATGACTGTCCCCCCTCCAGCTTCCCCGTTGTTTTTCGATGTTTGCGATGTTTTATCCGCCGAACAACCAGTCAACAAACCAATCGCAAGCGTAGCGGATGTGAAAATAGAAAACACCTTTTTCCTTTTCATGCAAATCCCCCTTTTTATTTTCAAAAAATTTAATATTTTCACAACAATAATATAATATGAATCTTCTGAATATACAAGATATATTTTCAAAAATATGAGAGAAAAGATATAATTTCAATCAAAAACTGATGATTATAACAATACGTGCCATCTCTCTTTCTATTTATTTTCGTTTTCTGGAGTTGAGGAGAAACAAAATGAAATGTATGAATACATTACCGTTAACAATATACCTCTAAAATATTTCCATTTTCATACAAAAAACCGGAAAGTCAGCATCGCCTGGCCTTCCGGTCGCACCTCTTTAATCTATTTTTTTAATTTGTTTTCCGCTTTCGACTAGCAATATCAATCCAAACGGCTAAAATTAAAATGCTCCCTTTTACGATATATTGCCAAAATGTTTCCATACCTAACAATGACATTCCATTATCAAGCGATGTCATGACCATGGCACCGATGATCGCACCGATGATTGTACCAGATCCGCCCATTAAGGATGTTCCACCGATGACGCAGGCGGCGATGGCATCTAGCTCGTACATTTGTCCCGCTGAAATCGTTGCCGATGATAAACGTGCTGTTAAAACGAGTGCAGCGATAGCAGAAAGCAAGCCCGTAAAGACAAACAACATCATCGTATGGAGTTGGATATTAATCCCAGATAACCGGGCAGCTTCCACGTTTCCTCCGATGGCGTATACGTGACGACCAAACGTTGTTTTTGTCGCAATGAATGAGAAAATAAGCGCCAAGGCAATGACAAAAATAATCGGAAACGGAATTCCTTTATAACTGTTCATTGTAACAACAAATACTAAAATAAGTGCACTAATAACGAATAATTTTGTTAGTTCAAAAGGTAATGGCGAAACAGTGAAGCCGTATTGTTGGCGCGATTTTCGCTTACGAAACGTTGAAACAAATAGCGCAACGACGGCCATCGCCGCAAGTATAATACCAAAAACATCTGTAAAATATGCGCTTCCTAAAGCAATAAACTGCGCATCAAAAATTGGAATGGTTGTTGACTTTGTGATTCCCATTAATGCTCCGCGGAAAATCATCATTCCACCTAACGTAACGATAAACGCAGGAATGGCTCGATAAGCAACTAACCAACCTTGCACAAGTCCGACAAGTGCACCTGCAAGCAACGTACATAAAATGACGACAGATGTCGGCATCCCCATCCAGTTGCTTAAAATGGCTGCAACACCACCTGTAAGACCGACAATCGAACCGACGGAAAGATCAATATGTCCTGCAACAATGACAAGCACCATACCAATGGCTAAAATAGCTGTAACCGACATTTGTGTAAATAAGTTCGATAAATTGCGGGCACTCAAAAATGTCTCATTTAACATACCAAAGAAAATCCAAATAGCAATGAGTGCACCGATCATCGTATAAGCACGAATATCTATTTTGCCAAATACATTTTTCTTTTTCGGTTGCTGCTCGATGACTGCCTTTATTTCCATAACTCATTCCCCTCCTGTCGCTGCCATCATAATATTTTCTTGTGTTGCTTCATCGTGCGACAATTGTTTCACGATTCTCCCTTCACGCATAACATAAATGCGGTCGCTCATTCCTAAAATTTCTGGAAGTTCAGAAGAAATCATCATGATAGCAACGCCTTCTTTTGCTAATTTATTCATTAAGTGATAAATTTCATATTTTGCTCCAACATCAATACCGCGCGTCGGCTCGTCTAATATTAAAAGTTTTGGTTTCGCCATTAACCATTTCGCCAATACAACTTTTTGCTGATTCCCTCCAGATAACGTACCGACAGCTGTTTCTAAAGATGCTGTCTTCGTTTTTAGTTCATCGACATATTTTTGGCTCCACTTTAATTCTTCATTTTGATTGATCACTTGTAAGCGGCTAATATTTTTTAAGCTAGCTAATGTCGTATTTGTTTTCACATCCATTCCAAGTATAAGCCCCAACCTTTTGCGGTCTTCTGTGACGAGTGCAATACCTGATCGAATCGCATCTTGCACCGAACGAATGTGCACTTGTTTCCCTTCCAACCACACTTGCCCTTCTGCTTTTCCTTCGTATGCACCGAATAAACTCATCGCGAGTTCCGTTCGTCCTGCCCCCATCAATCCTGCAATGCCAACAATTTCCCCAGCGCGAACAGTTATATGGATACTGTCGTTGATTTTCATCGGCTTTTCTTTATGCCAAACAGAGTAGTTTTTCACTTCTAATACGACATGACCTAGCGTTTTTTTGACGTACGGATAACGCTCTGTCAACTCACGCCCAACCATGAGCGCGACAACTTCATCCTCGTTCGTTTCTGCACGTGAAAGCGTCACAATTGACTTTCCATCGCGCAGTACGGTAATCGAATCAGCAAGTCGAAATACTTCTGGCATTTTATGAGAAATATAAATACATGCAACCCCTTGTGCTCGTAGCTGTTCTAAAATGCCCATTAAAATTTCAACTTCACTTTCTGTTAACGCTGCGGTAGGTTCATCTAAAATTAAAATATTTGCTTGTTTGGCTAGCGCTTTAGCAATTTCAACTAACTGCTGTTGTCCAATACCAAGTGAGTGGATTTTTGTTTGTGGAGAAATCGTTAATCCGACTTTTTTTAACCATGTTTCTGCTTCATAATACAATTGGTCCCATTGAATGACACCGAATTTACGTGGCTCTCTCCCTAAAAAAATGTTTTCACCAACAGTCATTTCTTTTACAAGCGCAAGCTCTTGGTGAATGATCGCAATGCCTGCTTGTTCCGCATCGACAATATTTCGAAAAGAAACAGGTTTGCCATCAATACGAATTTCCCCATCATATGTTCCGGTTGGATACAGCCCGCTTAACACTTTCATCAACGTTGATTTTCCCGCGCCATTTTCACCACAAAGCGCATGAATTTCTCCTTTTTTCACTTTGAAACTGACACGATCAAGTGCTTTCACGCCGAGAAATTCTTTTGTAATATTGATCATTTCTAACGCATACATTCGTTTCACTCCCGTTGTATCATGTTGAAAATAAGGGTCTGGCAAAGCCAGCCCCTTATCTTCATTGTTTTGGCCATTGATCTTTCGGTACGTTTTTAAATACGTCTTCTAATTTGTGATACCCATCTTTAATGACTGTGTCTAATACACTTTCTTTTGTTACAGCAATTGGATCAAGTAAGACAGATGGAACGTCAATTTTGCCGTTTGATACCGTTTGGTTCGTTTCGATTTTCTCACCTTTTGCTAAAGCAACTGCCATTTCTGCTGCTTTTGTTGCAATCGCTTTAATCGGTTTATATACTGTCATCGTTTGCGTTCCTTCAACGATACGTTGAAGTGCTGCTAACTCGGCATCTTGTCCTGAAACAGGTACTTTCCCCGCTAATCCTTGTGCCGCTAAAGCTTGAATAACACCACCTGCTGTTCCGTCATTCGCTGCGACAACTGCTTGAATGTTGTTGTTATTTGCTGTTAATGCGTTTTCCATGTTTTTCAATGCTTCTTCTGGTTTCCAATCTTTTGAGAATTGGTCGTAAACAATTTTAATGTCGCCTTTTTCTTCAAGTGGCTTTAATACGTTCATCGCTCCTTGGCGGAATAAATGAGCGTTGTTATCTGTATCTGCTCCACCGATATAAACATAGTTTCCTTTTGGTGCTTTTTCTACAATGGCTTGTGCTTGCATTTCACCGACACGCACGTTGTCAAATGAAACGTAATAGTCTACTTCCGCATTTTTAATTAAACGGTCATAAGAAATAACCGGAATTCCTTCTTTATGTGCCTTTTCTACGATCGCTGCGGACGCCTCGGCGTTATGAGGTACAACAACGAGAACATCAACGCCCTCTGAAATGAGTTGTTCTGCCTGGCTCAACTGCGCAGCATCGTCTCCATTTGCTGCTAGCGTTTTCACTTCTGCACCGAGTTCTTTCACTTTTGCTTCAAATAATTCTTTATCCCGTTGCCAACGTTCTTCCTTTAACGTATCCATCGAAAAACCGATGACAATTTTATCATCGTCTTTTTTCGTCGATTCGCTTCCCCCTTCGTTTCCCGAAGATACAACTCCGCATGCTGTTAATGCAGAGGCTAAGACGAATGTTGCCGCTCCTTTTGCGACATGTTTCCACCACTTCACATGTATTCCCCCTTGTTTTTCATATTGTCTACATGTTCAGCGTACCATAAGAAAAAGAAAGCGTTTTCTTTGTTTTCTTCACTTATTTGCGATATATTCGCACAAATTAAACGCTTTCATTACTATAAAAAGGAACGAATCAGCATTTTTTTGTCGTTGAACAAAAAAGTGCGAGCATTTTTATAAGCGCCCGCACACGTCTTGACGATATTGTGTTGGTGTCATATTTGTTACTTTTTTAAACACGCGGCTAAAATAGTTTGGATCTTTATATCCGACGCGGTAACAAGCTTCTTTCACCGTTAATCCTTCGTCGCACATCAATTGTTTCGCTTTTTCGATGCGTAAATGTGTTAAATAATCAGTAAACGTTTGACCGATTTCTTTTTTGAATAGTTTGCTGAAGTAATACGGTGTTAAATGAACGTATTTTGCTACTTCTTCAAGCGTCACATCATAACAATAGTTTTCCTGTAAAAACATTTCGACTTGCTCGATGACGCTGCCACTTGTTTTTATATGGATATGTTCCACGTCATCCGTTAACGGAACATCATCAATATGCATGACTCGACTAAATGACGATACATAGCGCGCAGCAGTCCACGCCTCTTTATATGAGCGTTTCATTCCGTCAATACCTGACTGGATCGTACCAATCCCAATCTTTACACGCTGTTGCAACGCTTTCTCGAGCTGCTTTAACAACGACTGAACAAACGAAATGACATGTTCGTCCTGCTTGGCTTCAATAAAAATCGCCATTTGTCTTTGATTAAGCGAGCTACATAAACAATGTCGCTGTTGTTTTATGCATTGCTTCACCGTTTCTTCCCATTTTTCACGTTCATATGCATCAGCCTTTTCTAGTTCCACGACTATTGCGTATCCGTTTTCAAATTCCATACCGGTAAACGTATGAGCTGCACATTCATCCATTTTTCCCATGAACAACCATGTCCAAGCTATTTCACTTAATGCTTGCAGTTGAACGAGTTTTTCACGGGCGGTTAATTGTTGTTCACGCATCGCTTGCTCTTCCGAAATTTGATGTAACAATCTTTGCAACAAATCAATCATTTGTTGTTTTTTGGCAGGTTTTAACACATATTCACTTACGCCGAAAGAAATAGCTTCTTTTGCATATGTAAAGTAATCATATGCTGTTAAAATGACGATTTTCGTCTGTGCATCCATTTTGCGTATTTCAGCAATCGCTTCAAGTCCTTGAATGCCTGGCATTTTCATATCCATAAAAATGATATGCGGCCGATGTTCCTCTACTTGCTGAATGGCCCTTCGACCGTGTTCTGCATGAAAAATCGTAAACGTATGTGGAAATGAGCGTTCAATCATCAACTGCAATCCTTCCCGCTCTAGTGGCTCATCATCAGCAATAAGTAGCTTGTACATCGCTTTCCCTCCTTGGCAATCGTAAAATAATAGCCGTTCCTTCGTTTGGCGCACTTTTTATGTCGAGTATTTTTTCTACTCCGTAAAAAAGCTGAAGACGTCGTAACACATTTTCTAATCCAAGTCCTGTTGAATGACCTGTTTTAATCAAGGAATACGATGCATTCATGATGGCTTGTTGTACATCATACGGCATTCCTACACCGTTATCCGCAACCGTTACTTGAATACAATTTCTTTTTTCTTCGATGATTAATTGAATGTTCGCCCCTTCTTCCATCTCTTCAATCCCGTGAATAAAAGCATTTTCGATGAGAGGTTGCAACGTTAAACAAGGAATGGGCTGTTCCAAACATGATTCATCTACCCTTACTTCAAAAGTAACGCGATCGCGAAAGCGGGCTTTTTGAATCGCAAAATACTCTTTCGCATGTTCTACTTCTTCACGCAAAGTGACAGGTTGATCGAGCTTACGTAAATTGTATCGCAATAAATTTGATGTAGATACGGTTAGTTCGCTCGTTTGTTCCGCTCCTTCGAGGTAAGCAAGCTTGGAAATGACGTTCAGCGTATTAAATAAAAAATGAGGATTAATTTGACTTTGGAGTGCTTTTAATTCTAGCTCACGCACAAGTTTTTCTTTTTCTAATATTTCCATATTTTCCGAAATTAATATTCGCAAATTTTCAATCATATGTTGAAACGTTTTACCGAGCAACCCAATTTCATCATGTCCATCAAAGCAAGGAATACGTGTATCGAGTTGGCCAGCTGATATTTTTTTTGCCGCATGAACGAGATGGTGGATCGGAATGACAATCGTCCGTGATAGCCATATCGCAAAAACAATGCTTAAAATAGTTGTTAAAGTAAAAAGCATTCTACCTAGTGCATTCATTTGTGACGTATGCTGTAATATTTGTTTGTATACTGGTTGATATAAGTTCAACTCAACATCAACGAGCGCTTGGCTATCTTCGCGAATAAACGAAGCAATCTTCTCAATTTCATTGTACTGAACGGCATAGCCTGTGAATTGTTGTTTTGTTAGTTGATGAATAATCGCTTGTTCTAAATCGAGAAAGACATAAACCATATTTTTGTAGTTTTCGAGCGTGAACGCATCATTTCCTTCCAATTGTCTTTCGGTTAACTCACGGTGCAACTTTTCGAGTCGTTTTTTATGTTCGATCAGTTGCTTATAATTGTATTCATCTTGGTGAATTAAGTAGCTACTTAAAAAACGTACATTTTCTTGTGTTTCAAGCGAAATTTGTTTATATAAAAAGATGCGTTGCATCATGACATCATAGCTTTCTTGTACTTTTTTTCCGCTTTGAAAAATAAAAAACGCGATACAATTCAATAGAAGAACGAGAAGCGGAATAAAAACAAACAATTTCGTCCGAATTTTCATTTGTTTCTCCCTTGCTGAATGTTTTGGTAGTCAATCACTCCCGTGGCTGTAAAATGCTCTTTGTCAATTTGTTTGCCAGAAAGGTGATCAGCCATGAGCTTCACTGCCGAATATCCCATATCATAAGGTTTTTGAACGACCGTTGCGACAATATCTCCTTCTTTAATCGCTTCCATCGTTTCTTCTACATCGTCAAAACCGAAAATTTGAATGTCTTCACGGTGCAAGTTTTTTATCGCCATCCGAATACCAATCGCATCTAGCGCACTTGTGCCAACCATAACAGAAATATTCGGCTGTTTTCTTAACATTTGTTCTGCTTGAATAGACGCTTGAATGCGCGAAATATTCGATGAGGCAACGGAAACGACTTTTAAACGTGGATATTCAGTAATAACAGATAAAAACCCTTGTAAGCGCAGACGTTGGTTTTCTGATGTATCCGTCCCAATTATAACCCCAATCTCTTGTTTTCCTTCTACACGGGAAACAACTGCCTGTCCAAGCAATCGACCAGCTTCAAAATTATTTGTTCCAACATAAGCGATGCGGCGGCTCTTTGGAGCATCGGCATCAATTGTAATTACAGGTATATTTCGCGAAATAGCTTTGTCAATAAGTGGTGTAAACGCTTCATCTTTTAAATTTTGAACAATAATGCCATCGACACGAGAAGCAATCGCTTTTTCGAGTAATTTCACTTGCTCCTCGATGCTTGTTCGGAGAGGGCCGATGTATTCAATATTTACATCATACTGTTTTCCTGCTTCCTTCGCCCCCTGTTCAATTTTTCGCCAATATGGATTATCAAATTCTTGGGATATTAAAATCACATGTGGGAAGTGTGACATCATTTTTTGTTCATGTTGTAGTTTTGCTACTGTTTTTTCAAGCTGTTTTGTTACGGTGATAAAGTGAAAAAAAACATATAAAAACAAAACGAGAAATATAATAAGACTGATTGTCCATTTTTTTTGTGCCATTGTCTTCACCTAATTTTACTATAATTCTTTTTGATAACGTTTACAATTATTTTTGAAGCGACAGGTTGTCTGCCGCTTTTATACAATAAATCGATTAGTCGTTTCTTTCATCTTTTCTGCAATATCATACAACCGTTGAGCTGTTGCGGCTACTTCTTGGGCTGATGCAGTTAACTCTTCTGACGAGGCGGTGACTTCTTCTGTTGCTGCTGAATTTTCTTCAGCTACTGCGCTAATTTGCTCAATGCGGACAATGACTTTGTCTTTTTCTTTAACGATTTCATCCATTGCTTGTTCAGTTGAAACAATAAGAGGGGCGATATGGCTAATGGATGTTAAAATGTCAGCAAATGAACGTACCGTTTTTTCAACGGCATTCGCTTGGTCTTTAATAAAGAGATGCACTTCACTTGATGTATAAATGACATCATCTGTATTTTTGCTAATTGAGGTAATGAGTTGAACAATGTCTTCCGTAAATGATTTCGATTGTTCAGCTAATTTACGCACTTCATCCGCAACAACTGCAAATCCTTTCCCTGCTTCTCCAGCACGTGCTGCTTCAATGGCAGCATTTAAAGCTAATAAGTTGGTTTGATCCGAAATCGTCGAAATCATTTCTGTAATTCCACTTATTTTTTGTACGGATGCCGTTAATGTTTGAACGTGGTTTGTTACCGTTTCAAACGCTCGTTTAATTTGATCGATGGTTGCTATTAATACATCCATTTCTTTTTTACCGATATCTGCCCGTTCAGACGTACGAAGTGCTTCTTGCTTTACATTCGCCAGCTCTACATACACACGTTCAACTTTTTCAGTTAAGTAAGAAAGTGAATGCGTCATATCAGCCAAATCGTTCGCTTGTGCTGCTGCTCCTTGCGATACTTGTTCCATCGTTGCCGCCACTTCTTCAGTAGAGGCAGACATTTGTTGTGAAGTAGCAGATAGGGCACTCGATTGTTGATCAATCGCATCTGCTTGCATTTGAATATGAACAGCCATATCCCGAAGCGCTTGTTTTGTTTTAGAAAGCGCGCGTGCCATTTCACCAAACTCATCTTTTGCATCAAGAAGTTTTTCAGGCAGTGGCTTACTAAAGTCACCGCTAGCTATTTGTTCAAGATGTTGTTTTGCAATATGTAACGGCTTCATGATTCGCATCGAAATAAATAAGTGATAGGCAATAATCCCTACAATGACAAACAACACAGAAATGGCAATCACCTTGACAATGACGCTATTAATCTCTTGATTGACGATTTGCTTTGGCATGCCGACAAAAAACATACCAATGACTTCACCACGCTCGTTCTTCATTGGCAAATAACTCGTTACATACGATTTTCCAAGCACGTTCGCTTCACCGATATAGCGATTTTGTTTTTTTATGACTTCTTGTACAACTTTCGGATCAGCTTTTGTCCCTATTTGTCTTTGGCCATCTTTCATGACTGTTGTTGCCACACGTTCGTCGTTCAGAAAAATCGTACTATCTGCACCAACGACTTCCTTTATGTAGTCGACAACTTCCTCGTTTTCGTTCATTTTTATTTCCCCTTTATATAGTGCCCCCTCTTTTATTTGCCATGCTCCAGGAAATTTTGCATCAATCAGTTGCAGAGCAAGTTGAGCGTTCGTCGTCATTACTTTGTTCGCAATCAATGATTGAAATTGAACATAAATGATACCGTTAATTAGTCCAACTAATAAAAAAACGGTAAGAATGTATACAGCTACAATTTTTCCACGCGTTTTCACCATTCTCTCCTCCATTTTTGTGAATTCATGAGCAACACTATTTTATCAAATAAGAAAAAAACAAACATTTATTTTTTACGAAGAGGACACGATTTTTTGTTTTCCTAAAAGAATAACTGTTGTAATAATTAATAGACTGCCAAGCGTTTGAAAAAAGCCGAACGATACGTGTAAAAATAAAACAGAAGCAATAATAGCCGACAAAGGCTCTACACTAGATAAAATACTTGATTCTGTCGGAGATAAATATCTAATGCTTTCAATAAACAGTAAGAAAGCAAGTAACGTTCCACATATGACAATAAATAAAATCGAAACAATCGTTGGAAAATCTAGCGTGAAAAATGGCCCCAGAAACGAACGTACGATCGGAATCATAACAACTCCTCCAATTACCATCGCCCAACCGACAATAATAAGTGAGTCCCATTTTTTTAATAGTTTTGCTGAACAAATCGTATAAAATGCAAGAAGCACACCTGATACAACTCCCCATAAAAATGCGGGAAAGGAGATACTTAATGCACTTAATTTTCCATTTGTTAACAACAAAAATATCCCACAAGTAGCTAAAATGAGCGCACCCCAGATCGAAACAGATGGATGTTTCCGCTCACGTATCAAAAAATATAAGACAATGTAAATCGGTGCTAAATATTGTAATAACGTTGCAGCCGCAGCGTTTCCATATGCAATGGACAAAAAATACGTATATTGCACTCCAAGCATACCTACTAAGCTGAAAGAAATGAGCAACAGTCGACTATTTCTCTCACGCCAAATATGAAATAAGGGAATACCACGAAACGATGCGAAAGCTAATAAACAAAAACCTGAAGCGATCATTCGTACAAAAACAAGCCACTCTGTTGTTATATGTTTTTGCTGAAACACCCATTGTGCAGCTGTGCCAGAAAGCCCCCACATTGTCGCTGCAATGACAACCATCCATAATCCTTTTATACGCGTTGACATATATCCCAACCTTTCTTATCATCGGTTAGTTATCATTATAAAAAAACAAAAAGTTTTGTAAATACAAATATTTCTTGATCAAAAAACATACTTGCATTCCTTTTCACCATTTGCCAAAATCAAAATATGTTCAAAACGAAAACATGTGAGGGAGTAAAGCTGTGAAGTCTCGAAAATTATCCCGTCTATCTACCGTTCAGCTTATTGTTTTGTTTTACTTTGCAGCTGTTTGTGTATCCACACTGTTACTATGGCTGCCTTTTTTCCATCAACCCGGTGTGAAACTGAGCTTTGTTGATGCATTATTTACTGCTGTAAGTGCTATTAGTGTAACCGGGCTAACTGTCGTATCAACAGCGCATACTTTTAATACACCTGGTATATTTGTATTAGCTTTTATTCTCCAATTTGGCGGCATTGGCATTATGGCACTTGGTACATTTATTTGGCTGATGTTTGGAAAAAAAATCGGGTTTCGCGAACGTCAACTTATTATGACGGATCAAAATCAATCAACATTTGCTGGTTTAGTGAAGTTAATGAAAGAAATTTTAACGCTCATTATCGCTATTGAACTGATTGGCGCGATCATTTTGGGCATATATTTTCTTCGCTACTTTTCATCATGGCAAAAGGCGTTTTTTCAAGGCTTCTTCGCATCGGTGAGCGCAACAACAAACGCTGGATTTGATATTACAGGACAATCGCTTATTCCATTTGCTGACGATTATTTTGTCCAAACAATACATATGATTTTGCTTGTGTTAGGAGCCATTGGTTTTCCTGTGCTCATCGAAATAAAGGAATTTTTATTTTATCGTCAAAAGCAACAATATCGCTTTTCACTTTTCACAAAATTGACGACCGTCACATTTTTTCTACTCGTTTTATTTGGAGCATGGGCGATTTTATTGATCGAATGGAATCAATTTTTTGCTAATAAAACATGGCACGAATCACTTTTTTATGCGTTATTTCAATCGATTTCTTCTCGCAATGGTGGACTAGCAACGATGAATGTTGCCGATTTTTCTGAACCGACGTTACTTGTTTTAAGTGCACTCATGTTTATCGGTGCCTCTCCAAGTAGTGTAGGGGGAGGGATTCGAACAACAACATTTGCCATTATGATATTAACCATTTTCTTTTATGCCAAAGGGAAAAACTCGATTAAAGTGTTTCAACGAGAAATTCATCATGAAGATATATTAAAATCGTTTATCGTGTTCGGAACAGCTTCCATTCTTTGTTTTTTAGCTGTCGTGCTCCTTTCTTTTTCAGAACCGTTTACAATGACGGAAATTGTCTTTGAAGTATGCTCCGCCTTTGGAACAACAGGCTTATCCATGGGCATCACGTCACAACTAAGCACATTTGGGAAGCTAGTTATTACCGTCTTGATGTTTATCGGACGAATTGGTATTTTATCATTTTTGTTTCTTATCCGTGGCAACAAACAAAAAGAATCGTATCATTATCCAAAAGAACGCATTATTATTGGTTAAAAGCGAAGGTATTTATGCTCCTTCGCTTTTTAACTCTTCTTTTTTACGAAACATCGTGTACATCATTAACAAAAGTGATAAAAATCCAAACAAAACGACCATATTTTCTAATCCAATGGTATCTAACAAAAATCCCGAAGCTAACAATACGGTTTGGAACGTCACGCGATCAAACATATTTTTAAATGAAAAAAATCGGCCGTGATATAACTTTGGGACATTCGTTTGAAAAATCGTCGCAATCATCGGGAAAAAGCAACCGACACATATACCAAACAAACCAAACGAGACAAGTGAAACCCATTTAATATGAGCAAAATGCAAAGATAGTTGCGCAAAAGCAATGAAACAAGTTAATGCATACATCCATTTCACATACGTTTGTTCACGAGCGGCATACTTAATGAAAAAAGCTCCAAATAAAAATCCGATTCCTTCAATGGTATACAGCCATCCTTTAATTGACGAATCATGTTGTAATTCACTAATATTGATAACCATTAAATTAAATCCGCCAATAAATAGCTGCGGCACAATCGTTAAAACAACCGCAATATAAACGATAGGCAATTGACGAATGATTGGAAATATGTCTGTAAATCGCTGTTTTTCTTTTGTATTGTGTTTTGTTTCGCGCCTTTCTTCTTTTATATCAATAAAAAAAGTAAGTAGAAATAGTAAAATGTACGCAACTATCGCGCCAATATATAACGTTTGCAAACTTGTAATCATAAGAAGCGCACCACCAAAGGCAGTACCGGAAATACGCGATAACGCTGAAATATTCATGTGCATCCCATTGATCGTCATCAGTTGTTTCTCATCCCGCACAACAAGTGGGATAGTCGCTTGCAACGTTGGGAAATAGAAAGCGGCTGCGACTTGAATGGAAACCATAAAACATACCATGAGGAAAATAGATTCATATTTTAAGGCGAATAACATAAAAAAAACGCTACATATACGACCAATCCCTGCATATAAAAGAATATGCTTTTTTGCGTATGTATCAATCCATCTTCCTGCTATCGGACTAACAATCACACCAGCAAGCAATCCCGAAAATAAAATAAGCGACTTCACAAAGTCGGAAGGAATATGTTTCTGCATAAATTCTAAATTCCCAATAATTCCAAGCCATAAGCCAATCCCTGCAATAAATTCCCCTATGAAAATAAGAATAATATTTTTATTTTTCCACATACGTATTCCCCTTCTCTCACTTCCAATACATGTATTTTATTGTACAATAAAACGATGCCAAGTGCATAAAAAAAGACTGGCACATCGCCAGTCTATTCCACTTCTCCTTCCCAACTCATCATGCCACCTACCATGTTTTTCACATGAAAGCCTCGTTCTGATAGCCACTCGCACGCTAATGCACTTCGACCACCAGAGTGACAAACAACAATGTACGTTTTGTTTGGATCTAGTTCGTTGAGACGAGCAAATAGTTGCCCGAGCGGAATATGGCGTGCGTTCGGAATTTTTCCTGCCGCCACTTCATGCGCTTCCCGAACGTCTAGCACTTCGACATTTGCTTCATGACGCAAGGCATCTGCTTGTGTCGGTAAAATATTTTCAAACATATTTATTCCTCCTACCTTACACTCGAATACAATTTATATCCACCGTCTAAATTTTTTGCTTCAAAGCCATGTTCTTTCAAAATGCGAGTGGCTAAATATCCACGCAAACCGACTTGACATGTAACATAAATCGTTTGATCTTTCGGCAATTCATGAAGGCGATCGCGCAAGTCATCAAGTGGAATGTTGATGCTTCCTGGAATTGCCCCTCTTGTTTCTAATTCTTTTGGCGTACGAACATCAATGAGCACCCCGCCGTTAGCAACGATGTCATCAATTTCATGCCATTGCACCGTTTCTACCATACCATCTAACACGTTTGATGCTACATATCCAGCCATATTGACTGGATCTTTCGCTGATGAAAACGGCGGAGCATAAGCTAATTCTAAGTCTGGTAAATCATATACGGTTAGTCCGCCTTTTATCGCTGTTGCAATAACGTCAATACGTTTGTCCACGCCATCTTGTCCGACTGCTTGCGCCCCATAAATGCGACCTTGACGATCGAAAATTAATTTTAGCGTCATTTGTGTTGCGCCTGGATAATAGCTTGCATGACTCATTGGATGAACATGAACGACTTCATAGTCGATGCCATGGTGTTTTAATATTTTTTCGTTCAATCCTGTCGCTGCTACGGTCATATGAAAGATTTTCGCGATTGACGTACCAAGCGTTCCGTTATACTTTACGTCACGACCGTTAATGTAGTCAGCAACGAGGCGGCCTTGGCGGTTTGCTGGCCATGCGAGCGGAACAAACGTTTCAAATCCATGAATAAAGCTTTTGACTTCAATTGCATCACCGATTGCAAAAATATTTGGATCAGACGTTTGTAAATGTTCATTTACTTTAATCGCACCACGAAAACCAAGTTCCAATCCTGCTTCTTTCGCCAACTGACTTTCCGGCTGAACACCAATGGCTAAAATGATCATATCTGTTTCGATCGTACGACCACTTTTTAACACGACACGACGTCCTTCGTCTTCAAACGCTTGAACGCCATCTTCTAAAATTAAATCGACACCATGCTCTTTCATATGTGTATGCACAATTGCTGCCATCTCGTAATCAATCGGTGCCATCACTTGATTCGCCATTTCAACAAGCGTCACATGCACCCCGCGCTCGGTTAAGTTCTCAGCCATTTCTACACCGATAAAGCCACCACCAATAACGACCGCACGTTTCGGTTTTTCATTATCAACAAACGATCGAATACGGTCTGTATCCGGTACATTACGCAACGTAAAGAGCGCTTTTGCCTCATCAATCCCCGGAATTGGTGGTACGATCGGCTTGGCACCTGGCGACAAAATAAGAACATCATACGGTTGTTCATACTGTTCATTTGTTCGTAAATTGGTTACCGTTACCGTTTTTCGTTCACGATTAATGCTTGTGACTTCACTTAAATTGCGCACATCAATGCGAAAGCGTTTGGACATGCCATCAACGGTTTGAACGAGCAATTTGCTACGTTCTTGAATGACATCCCCAATATAGTACGGAAGCCCACAGTTCGCGAATGAAATGTATTCACCTCGTTCAAACATAATAATTTCATCTTTTTCGCTTAACCGACGCAAACGTGCTGCGGCAGAAGCCCCTCCAGCTACACCACCAACAATAACAATTTTTCTCATCATCTATCCCCTCCATATACAAGTACGTGTAACCGTATTATACCAAACAATCATTTCATAAAGTTTGAACAGTTAGTGACATTTTACCATCTTTAACGTATTTGCACGCTCATATTCCTTTATATAATATCCTTGTACAGAAAAATGATAACGTCTAAGCAATCGAATCGCGACATTTTTCTCTAAATGGTTTTTTGCAATAATGATCACTTGACGATTTGGAATGGCTTGATAATGGCGTTTTAAGTACGCAACCGGAATCCGAAGCGCTCCATTCATCTCGTCTTTCTCATTGTAGTCACGCACATCAAGCAATGTCACATGTTCATATGATGATAAAGATGTCAACTCTTTGACACCACGAACAGGTACATAACGATAATACAAAGCATATAGTACGAACAGAACAATGACTGTATAAATCATATTGTCTTACCTCCCTTACACATCATACCCTAATAGGTATATAAAATCAATAAAAAAGAGCTGATTTTATTCAGCCCTTTTTAGTGTCAGCAACCTCTGTTTTAATTGTTCTTCCATTTCGATAAGCTCTCGTTCCACTTGCTGACGCTTCATACGCCCTTCTTGTTGAATTTTTAACGTTTCTTCCAATGTTTCTAACAAATTTTCTTGCGTCTTCTTTAACGTTTCGATGCTGACAAGCCCTTCTTCATTTTCTTTTGCCGCTTCAATTGTATTCATTTTTAACATTTCTGAGTTGCGTAACAACAATTCGTTCGTCGTTTTTGTTACCGCTTTTTGCGCCTCCACCGCTTTCTTTTGGCGAAGCAACGTTAGTGCGATAACAAGTTGATTTTTCCAAAGTGGAATGGCAGTTAAAATGGACGATTGAATGCGCTCGACTAACGTTTGATTGACGTGTTGAATGAGCCGAATTTGCGGTGCTGTTTGAATCGTAATTTGACGACTTAATTTTAAATCATGAATGCGTTTTTCAAGCCGGTCAGCAAATTGAATCATATCATTTACTTCTTGCACGTCCATTTGGTTTTGTGACTGTAGTGCCTTCTTTTCTAACTCCGGAATCGTTTTTGTTCGCAGTTGTTCGAGCTTCACTTCAGCAGCAGCAATGTAAATGTTTAAGGCATCAAAGTATTCTTTATTTTTTTCGTATAACGTTTCTAACATCATAATATCACGAAATAATATTTGACGATGTTTTTCAAGTTGATCAGCAATACGGTCAATTTCGACACCTAATTTTTGATATTTCGATAAAATATGTTGAACAGACTGTGTGACAGATTGAAACATGCGTGCCAAAAAACTTTTTTTATTCATCGCAAAATCTTCTACGTTGACTTCTCTCATTTTTGTCATGAGTTCATGAATCACTTCTCCAACAGGCCCAGCATCTTTTTTTTGTACATGATTTAAAATCGAGTGAGAAAAACGCGATAGTTCCGCTTGAGCCGCCACACCGTATTGTAAAATAGCTTGATGATTGCGTGGATCGATTTGCTCAGCAAGCGCTAACGCTTTTTGCCGATGTTCTTCTTTCAATTGGTCAATGAGACGCGAAGATGATGGTTTTTCCCTTACTTCTGTCACTTCACCAAATGGATTAGCAAGCAACGAATCGATCGAGCTTGTCCAAAGTACTTCATCGTTTTTGTTCATGCTTTTTCTCCTCCGTTACTGTTACTGTATGTTTTGTTGGTAAAGAAAAGGGATCATCTGATGTAATCGTATGTTTCACAAGTTTTACTTCCGTCTTTAAATCAAACAAATCTTCTTCAAGCATGTCCAACAGTTCGTTTTCTGCTTTCGTTAGCGCAAGACTAAGCGCTTCCTCTGCTTCATGAATTGCCTGACGAATCTCCTCACTTTTTACGGGTTGTTTTGTTAAATAAATATATTTATCAATAATTGTAACAATGGAGTCCAATGTTGTGTTAAAAAACGGTTGCGCGACAGCGAGACGATCCGGTTGTTTTTCGACAATTTCAATTATTTTTTGACAGATGGAGTACAAACGGGAAAGTTTAGAAAACATCGCAACGGAACGAATTCTCCATAAACTTTGTCCGATTCTCCGAACCTTTTTTTTCGCATCTTTCAATCGCTCGTCTTTAAAATCATTCAATCGATTTTTCTTTTCTTTTTTCTTCATATAAACGGAATACATCACTCCTACACTTACACCAATCAAAAATGAAATAAAAAACGGCAAACGAAATGCAAGCAACGAAATGAGGGCACTAAATAATCCAACGTTCCATGACACAAACCATCGCCATATCGTTCGAATGAATCGTTTCATCGTTCTCCTCCAATCGTCTATGATCCTTTATTTTACTATGATTTTTTATGAAATGGAAACGCTGACTGTATTACGTACGAGCGAAAAGATATGTTTCGGCTTTGACAAAAAAAGACGCAACATGTCGTTGCATCTTTTAGTTCGAATCGAAATGAACGATACGAGTCCGCTCTCCTCCAAAGAGCGACATTCGTTTCGTTTGTTCTCGTTCATCTGTCACCATTTTTACTTCATATAAGCCTGGAACATACTCTCCTACTTTCATTAACGATGTATTCGTTTTACCGACGTATGTGTTGTTAACGAAAATACGAGCCCCTTGCTCGTTCGTTCGCACATATACATGGTATAACGCAGGCTCAAACTTGTATGTTCCTTGCGACAATTTCATTAAAAAAATCGGAGGAGTTGACGTTAATCCTTTTATGTAAACTCGATCATCCTTCTGCCGCTCTAACTCTTTCCTTATTTGGTCATAACCCTCTGGATGTTTACGTAAATACGCAAAAAGTGGTAAAAGTGACGCCTTTTCTTCTAATGGAGCATCAATGAACTGTTTCAACGTATGTACATCTTCTTGACGCAACGCGATGATGAATTGCTCAATTACTTTTTGTTCACTCGTCTTTTGTTTCGCCACTCCCCATGCACCGACGACACATGCGCTGACAACGAATAATAAACATACAAAAACAAATCGTTGTTTTCGTTTTCGTCGTTCGCTTCGTGTCATCGCTTCTTTTTGTAATCCCCCTTGTTCATCCATATGTATTTCCCCTCTTTTTCTCATATTTACATCATCATATGTATGAGAAGAAAAGGGAAAATATGAGAAAAAGAAGGGTCTACACATCATATATGTACATCACGGTGTGCGCCTTGTCAACGACAACGTCACAGCTTCCCAATACGCCCATTTTTTCTTTTTCGTCTGCCATCCATATTGCTTTAGTTGTTGACTCACGAGCATATGAAACCAACCATGTCCAATGACGGCAACAACAGATCCTTTTTGCGCATAATCGTTAAGCTGTTTTGCTGCTTTTATTGCTCGCTGCTTTGTTTTTGCATAAGGCTCTTCTCCATATCCACAAAACCATAATAAACGCAAAAAAGCGAGCCACATCCATAGCGGATATATTCCCTTCATCCACTTGGGCGGTTTAGGGAGTGGAGCTTCGACCAACCACCCATGTTCCTTGATTAGGTGTGATGGTTGCAATAAAGACGCTGAATGGCGAGCGCGAGCAAGCGAACTAACAAGGACGACAGATGCGCATTTTATTTTTTCTTTTGCTTCCGCATACGATAGAGGCTCGTCATAAACGATCGCCTCATCGTATGCTTTTAACCAATTGATTAATTGTTCTCTCGTCATCCATCCGCCTCTTTTACAAACAGGCTTTCCGTGCCGAATAAGAATAATCATGCTTGTTTTTCCTCCATCATTTGAAACATGACAGCATACAACCACGCACTGCATACCGCAAGTAACATTAAAATAAAAAACGTCCAATGATACGCAAATGGCAACGTCAAAACGAGCGGTGCCATCATGCGCCCAAGCGTAAAACGTAAGCTCGCTGCAGCAAAATATTGTCCACGCATATGCTCAGGTGCCAATTTAGCGACAAATGTTTGTTGTAAGCCGACTGTCATTAGCTCGGCAAGTGTAAATACAGCAATTAAAATAACCATAATCCATAACGATGTGGTTTGACCAAAAAGAAAAATAGCAAGTCCGTACAAAAGAGAAGAAAAGACAAATACCCACTTTTCTCTATAGTTTTCCATCCACTTCGTCACAGCTACCGTAAATAAAGCAACAAGCAATCCGTTTTCCGCAATAAGAACACTAAACGCTTTTTCTCCACTTAACGAAAGCGACCAATGTCCAAGGGAAAATAACGTTTGTTTGGATACAACATCTTTAATGTAAACAGGAAGTAAAATATCAAGCTGCATAAACGTTTGCGCCACGAGAATACCAGCAACAATAAATAAAAAAAACGTGCGATCTTTTACGATGAGACGATAATTGTTTAACTGCTCAATAAAAAACATATACCATGTTCCTGTTGGTTTTCTCCATATCGGTGCAGTTTCATCTAAATAAATAAAAAGAACAATCGCAACGATCGCACAAAACGTTCCTGCAATCAAGAATAAGAAGAAACGATATTGTGGATAAAATATTCCACCAAGTAGTGGCCCGATGACGACCATGACGTTATTCATCGTGTAAAATACAGCAAACACTCGGCTTTGATCTTTTTCCGAAACGACATCAGCGACCATCGCTTGACTAGCAGGCCAATAAAGCGAGCCACATACGCCTACGAGGGCAAAACAAATAAAACTCATCAACGGTGATGAGAATAACGGTGAATTGAATAGTGCAAATAAGAAAAAAGCAAGTGATTGTCCACATGCTGCAACCACCATCATTTTTTTTCTCCCGAATCGGTCAGCAAAATATCCACCAAGCAAATTAGCAATCACCGAAAATAATTGCGAAATAACAAGCAGTACACCTGTTTTTTCTCTACCGAACATGCTAGAAAAATAAATAGCGATAAAAGGGAATATCATCCAAAATGTAACCCCAACGAATGATTCCCCTATTAAACGAATGCGTAAGTTTCGATCCCAATCCCGTATTCGCATTGTATTCCCCCCTTTTAAGACAACCATTTTGTTATTATACCATTTTCGTACAAAAATTTCGCTAATAAAAAAGATTGACAAAATGACAGAAAAATAAGAAAATAAATTCAAAAGGAAGTGAGCACTATGAAAATAGTGAAAAATGTTATCGTTTCATACGCGACGGTCGTGACCATTATAGCGTTACTTCCTGCTTTTTTAGTTACAAATGATGTAAGTATTATCGATTCATTTCTTTCAGCAATAAAAGACTAAATCTCCTGCCTAGGCAGGAGATTTTTTTAGCCATTTCCGCAACAACCCATGTTTTGGTGCAATCCATAAAGAAACAAAAAAGATAACACCTGTCGCCACTGCAATCGCTCCAGAAATGGAGACATTAAACGCTGTTGCCCCCATGTAACCGATCATTGATGCCAACACACCAATCATTGCACTACATATAAGCATTACGCTTAGCCGATCGGTCCATAAGTATGCCGTTGCACTTGGTACAATAAGCATGGCTACAACTAAAATTGCTCCAACACTATCAAATGAAGCAACGGTCGTCAGCGACAACATCCCCATTAATACGTAATGAATAAACACGACTGGAATCCCAAGCGTTACAGCCATTTCGCTATCAAATGAGCTAATTTTTAACTCTTTATAAGCAAAAACAATGACAAATATATTGATTGCTAAAACAAATCCAAGCAACCAAACGGCTTTCGGACCGATGCTTTTTCCGCCAACTTCAAGGACATCCCACGGCACAAATGCAATCTCCCCCATTAAAGCGTGTTCAACGTCTAAATGGACGCGATCCGCAAATAAGGAAATAAGAACAACCCCAATAGCAAACAAACATGTAAACACAACACCGATAGCAGCATCGCTTTGTACCCCTTTTTGATGCAACAATTGAACGAGAAATGTCGTTAGCAATCCAACAAGCAAGGCACCGATGAGCATAGACACCCCTTGCAGCTGATGGCTCACCATATATGCGCCTACAATCCCTAGCAACACACTATGGCTGATCGCATCTGATAACATTGACATTTTGCGCAACACAAGAAATGTACCGATTAATCCGCAGTTAATCCCGACGAGAGCTGCGGTAAGCAAAATCCACATCGTATAACTCATAGTTGTTCCCCTCGCTTATACATTAGCTGTTTCGACCGTAATTTTTTTCTTTCTATATGGCGACGAATCATTTTGTTGCATAAGCCACGTTTTGGGGCGAATAAGAACGAGAAAAGAAACAGCATTGTGGCGAAAATAATGACAAGTGGGCCGGTAGGTACATAAGCAATCAAACTCATATATGCCCCAGCAACTCCTGACAAAGCACCAAATACTCCAGCTAACAATGTCATCCACTCGAGCTTTTCTGTCCAATATCTTGCAGCTAACGCTGGCGTAATAAATAGTGCAGACATTAACACAACCCCAACCGCTTGTAAACCAATTACAACAACCGAAACGATTAAAAACATAAGCACACCGTTCAACAGTGACACCGGCACACCGATCCCTTGCGCAAACGCCCGATCAAATGTAATAATTTTAAACTCTTTAAAAAAAATGAGGATCGTGATAATCATAGTTATAGCCGTTACCGTTAACACATTCACATCGCTTCCAGTCAACGACGCCGCTTTTCCAAACAAAAAGTCGTTAATTCCACTTTGATTTCCACCTTCATGTTGATTAATCCACGTTAATAACACAATACCTAAACCAAAAAATACAGATAATACAATGCCGATGGCGGCATCTTCTTTAATGCGCGTATGTTTTACAATAAATTGAATACATACTGTAGCGATATACCCTGAGCAAGCAGCACCTATTAGAAAGACGAGAAGCGATTTTTGTCCGTAGAGAAGAAAAGCGATACAAATACCTGGAAGCGCAGCATGTGCCATCGCATCTCCTATTAAACTTTGTTTCTTCAGCAATGCAAACGTACCAATCATTCCGCTCGCCAATCCGAGCAAAGCCATGCTTGTAAATACCCATTGAACATTAATGTCCATACGCGATTCACCCCACGATATGTGCCGCAGAGAGGAAAGTGACCTTTCCGCCATACGTTTTTTGAATATGATCGTACGTAAATACACTTTCCGTCTCACCAAATGCAATGACGCGTTTATTTAACAATAAAACGTAATCAAAGTAATCTCGCACCGTTTGCAAATCATGATGAACGACTAATACTGTTTTTCCACGCATTTTTAATTCATTTAACAGTTGAACAATCGCTTTTTCTGTTGCGGCATCGACTCCAACAAACGGTTCATCCATAAAATAAACGGACGCATCTTGCGCAAGCGCACGCGCCAAAAATACACGCTGTTGCTGTCCGCCAGATAGTTGACTAATTTGTCTTTTCGCATACGGTAACATGCTGACTTTGTCTAAACATTGCATAGCGATATCCACATCTTCTTTTCTTGGTCGTTTCCACAATCCAATATGACCGTATCGCCCCATTAATACAACATCAAGGGCATTCGTTGGAAAGTCCCAATCGACAGAATTTCGTTGTGGAACATATCCGACAAGATGACGCTGCTTTTCATACGGCTTACCATATACGAAAACATTTCCATGCATACGCGGAATAAAATTTAACATCGCTTTCATTAACGTTGATTTCCCTGCGCCATTTGGACCGATAATTCCGACTAACTTCCCTTCTGGAACAGAAAATGATACGTCTTCTAATACAAGTTTTCGATCATATGCAACGGTTACCTGTTCAACAACTAGCGGATTCATCGTCATTCCCCCTTCAATGCTTGTGCAATCGTTTTGACGTTATAACGATACATGCCAATAAACGTTCCTTCTTCTGTTCCTTCTCGTCCAAGGGCATCTGAAAATAGTTCCCCGCCGATCGAAACGTGATGACCACGCTGTTTCGCTCCCTCGACAACCGCTTCAATTGCCTTTTTCGATACACTACTTTCCACAAATACCGCTTGAATATTTCGATTAACGATCAAGTCAACAAGCGACTGCACATCTTTTAGTCCATATTCCGCATCTGTGCTTAACCCTTGTAAACCAACTACTTCGATATCATACGCACGACCGAAATAATGGAACGCATCATGCGCTGTAATTAAAACACGTTGCTGTTTCGGAATGGCATGAATTTGTTTCTTCGCTTCTTCTTTTAACTGTATGAGCTGAGATATATAAGCTTCTGCTTGTTTTTCGTATGTTTGTTTATGTTGCGGATCAATCGCACTTAATTCATCTTTTACTGTTCGTACAGCGTAACTCCATAAATCGAGATCAAACCATATGTGCGGATCATCTACCCCATTCACGTCAATTAATTTTTCTTTTGGAATCGCTTCACTTACCGCAACAACTTTTTTTGTTTTCGACATTTTCGTAAATATTTCTCCCAGTTTTCCTTCTAAATGGAGTCCATTGTAAAAAATGATGTCTGCTTGACTTAATTTTTGAATATCTCCTTGCGTTGCTTTATACAAATGAGGATCTACCCCTGGCCCCATTAACGCTGCCACGTGAACATATTCTCCCCCGACATGTTTAACGAGATCAGCTATTTGCCCTGTCGTTGCAACGACATAGATGACATCTTTTTTATTCTCTTTTGTTTCGCATCCAAATAACAATAACAAAGCGGTCCATATGACCATCCACTTTTTCATATGCTTCCTCCTCCAAATTTGCATCAGGATATAAAAGTTTCCTTAACGCAAAACTTAGCGAAAAAAATTTGTTTACTCGCCCATCATATGCATTAGCATAAAACGACGTGATGTGTGGGATAAGTAAACAATGATGATTTGAGTTAAAAAAGTTTCTTTAAACCAAATTTAGTTTTATCTTATTCTTTTCTTTTCACGATGTCAATATTTTAATTTTCAAAAAAAGAAGTTTTTCTTCATCTCATGCTATAATAGCGATTGTTCGATATAAAAAAACATTTGTCCTTTAGGAGTGAACAGAATGACAAACACACAATTGAAACGAAGCATTGGATTCATTACAGCAACAGCGATCGTCATTGGCACTGTCATCGGTTCTGGGATTTTTATGAAACCTGCGATTGTCATCGGAGCAACGGGCAACTCAACACTTGCTCTTCTCGCTTGGGTCATTGGAGGGATTATTACATTAGCAAGCGGATTGACGATTGCAGAAGTAAGTGCAAAAATTCCTGAAACAGGCGGGTTGTATGTATATATCGAAAAAGTGTACGGACGGTTTTGGGGTTTTTTATGTGGATGGGTGCAAACGGTCATTTACGGTCCTGCCGTCATCGGTGCACTAGGGTTGTATTTTGGTGCGTTGTTTGCAGGGATGTTTGCACTACCAAAAGAAAGTGAACTTTGGATCGGGATCATTGCTGTTTTATTTTTATCTGTCATTAATATGCTCGGCTCACAATTTGGTGGCATCGTCCAAAGCGTGTTAACTGCGGCAAAATTATTGCCTATTTTTGTTATTATTATTTTTGGCGTAACAAAAGGAAACGTACCGATTTTCGACATGGATAGTGGCTCTAGTCAAGCAATAAACTTTGGAGCGGCCGTTTTAGCAACATTATGGGCGTACGATGGATGGATGAACGTTGGATTTGTTGCTGGCGAAATGAAAAATCCAGCCAAAACGTTACCAAAAGCTATTATTACTGGTATTCTTATGGTGATGTTTGCCTATGTGGCTGTGAATGTTGCATTGCTTCATGTTCTTCGTGCCGATGACATTGTTACGTTCGGTCCAAACGCAGCAAGCGAAGCAGCAACCATCTTATTTGGGGCATTCGGGGGAAAATTAATTGCCATTGGTATCTTAATTTCTATTTTCGGCTGTTTAAATGGAAAAGTTCTTACATTTCCTCGCATGCCATTGGCTATGGCAACAGATGGGTTATTTCCGTTTTCCCGTTATTTTTCTCGTATTCATCCAAAGTGGCGCACACCTGTATTTGCAACGTTAATGCAAATTACCATTGCAATTGTCATGATGTTACTTGGTAATGCCGATCGATTAACAGATATCGCTATTTTTAGTGTCTTTTTATTTTACGGTTTTGCTTTCTATGCATTATTTCTATTACGAAAATCATTACCATCTAACGAACAATTATATCGAGTGCCACTTTATCCATTTACTCCGATCGTTGCTCTTGCCGGCACAGCATATATTATTATGAGTACGGTACTCCATGCACCGCTAGATACGTTTTTATCGATTGTTGTTACAATATCCGGTATCCCGATATATTATATCATTACAAAAAAGCGACAAGGATAATCCTTCGTCGCTTTTTTCAATAATCTCTTCCTTTTCCTGAGTCCGTCACATCAAGCAATGACTCCGGATAAGGTTGAAAATATCGTTGTTTCAATAAATATTCATTTTGATAACGAATTGCCCATGAGCGAATAACTGTTGTTACACTGCTTAACGGCAGCTTGCCTGCTCGATATTTTTCTAACAACTCATGAACATACCGCTTTTCCTCACCGCTTAATTCATTTTTAAAATAACCGATCATATGTTGACAAACATTAATGTTCGAATTTCGGCGTGAGCGCCGTGCAAACAACTCATATAACGTTTGTTCATACTGCAGAAATACCTTTTCTATCGGTAAACGTGCTTGGTTGGCAACAATATTTCCTAATTGTTTCAATTTTTGTTGATGATACGCCATGAACAAATATTTATGCTCCGCATGAAATTCAACGAGACGATGGTGTGATTTTGTCTGTTTCACCTCCCGAAACAAAGCAAGCGTAAATAACTTCGTCAAAAAATGCTCTCGAATAACGAAATTCGTTAATCGTCCCTCTTCTTCCACAGCTTTATGGGCAAACATTCGTAATACATGTTCAGCGAACATACCGCTCCCTTTTCCTGCTGCAGGTCCTTTTTGCTTGCTACTGTATATCTTGACGTCTTTTATCCCGCATGACGGTGACCGACTTTTTAAAATAAATCCATCCACATTCGATACTTGCGTTAAAAATGAAACGGAAAATTGATTCATTTGCTCGGTTACATCCGTTCCGGTTGATGGCTGTATCAGGCGAATACGTTCATCTTCTTTAACGAGCCGAATTGTCTCACGCGGTGTACCGAGGCCGATGCGCACTTCTGGGCAGATGGGGATGAATTGAACGAACGGTGCTAATTTTTGTACGACTTCATCATTCAGTTGATCGCCGTTATATCGACAAGGGGAAAAACCGAGACATTCACTTACAACGACGGTTGGTTTCGCATAACGCCACATCGTTTATTCCTCCTCTACACATTTTTGCTTATCATATCGCACAAGCACAAAAAATACACGTTTCAATGCGCTGAGAAAAACAAAAAAATTTCGAATTCGAACGTTTATACAAAAAAATGATTGATTATATCTTCGCTTTGTTTTATTATGCTTTATGTTATCTATTTTGCTATAAATAAATTGTTATTCATTCATATTTTTGTATGTATATAAGTACATGTGTTTATATTTATTCATTTACTTATATTTCAGAATCATTTTGTTATATTGACTATTTTTATTTTTATATTACGATAGTAGTAATGTTATGTATCCGTTTTCAAAATACAACGTGGAAAGGTGGTTTTAAAAAATGAATGTCGTACCAAAAGAAAAGCATACACAATCCTATCATCTCTCTGACATAATGAAATTTCTCGTCCCATCGCTTATTGGTGTATTTCTATTTATGGTTCCTGTTCCTTATAAAGGTGAAATGACGATCCCTGTAGCTATTTTAGCTAAATGGGTCGAAGGAAACTTTTCTTCAGTCATTCCGACAATTTCCGTTTTATTTATGTTTATCGCTACGGTTGGCACAATCGTTGCAAAAATTGCTTATCCTTCTTTCATCATGAACAGCTCATTTCTTCGGCGTTTATTCGATGTGAATGGTTTGTTCGTCGTTGCGCGCATCGTTGGAACAATTTTAGGAGCGATGACGTTATGGAAAATCGGTCCAGAATGGGTATGGTCAGAAAATACAGGTTCGTTGCTATTGTATAGCTTAATTCCTATTTTGTTTTCTGTCTTTTTGTTTGCTGGCCTATTTTTGCCTTTGCTTTTAGATTTCGGATTACTCGAATTATGTGGTGCACTTTTAACAAAAGTTATGCGCCCCGTATTTAAATTACCTGGCCGCTCGTCCATTGACTGTATCGCTTCTTGGTTAGGGGACGGAACGATCGGCGTACTGTTAACGAATAAGCAATATGAAGACGGCTTTTATACGAAACGAGAAGCAGCGGTAATTGGAACAACTTTTTCCGTTGTATCGATTACGTTTAGCATCGTTGTCATCACGTATATGAAGCTTGAACATATGTTTGGCGCGTACTATTTTACGATCGTCGTTGCTGGTCTTGTGGCAGCGATTATTATGCCACGCATTCCACCATTATCGAAAAAACCTGACACATATTATCATGAACATCACGCTCCCGTTGATGAAACAGTACCAGCTGGCTATACTCCTTTTCAATGGGGATTAAAACAGGCAACAGAAGTGGCACAGCGCAATAGCGACATGGGGAAACTATTGAAAAACGGTGTACAAACCGTGATCGATATGTGGTTAGGTGTATTACCGGTTGTTATGGCCATTGGAACGGTCGCATTAATTATTGCCGAAACAACGTCGGTATTTGAATGGCTCGGTAAACCGTTTGTACCAATCTTGACGCTCCTACAAGTGCCAGAAGCATCAGCTGCTGCACAAACGATGGTTGTCGGCTTTGCGGACATGTTTTTACCTGCCATTATCGGTAGCGGCATTGAAAGCGAATTTACTCGTTTTGTTATCGCTTGTGTTTCTGTCACACAATTGATTTACATGTCCGAAGTAGGCGGATTGCTACTTGCGTCAAAACTACCAATTACGTTTAAGGATCTCGTTGTCATTTTCCTTCTTCGCACACTTATTACGTTGCCAATTATCGTTTTTATTGCGCATCTCATTTTTTAACGCAAAAGGGCGGTCATCTCGCCCTTTTTTTATTTCATTTTTATTTGTCCATCCCAATGGTGCGTTTGATTCATAGTATGAAGAGAGGTGATGTATATGCTTAAACAACATATTGGAAAAACAATCGGCCTATTTATTAGCCAACTTGTATTGTTACCAGAAATAATGGCTATGAGTGATACAGTTAATTTAACACAACTCCACGGAACGGAACTATATGTTGTCATTGGATTTTACGTGTTTCAGACGATTATCGGCATTTATTTTGGTAATCGATATGATCGAAAAGCTTGTGTAAAAGATCTAATATATCAGCTAAAAAGTAAAGACTTTGCTGCGAGTACATTCGAAAAAATCGCAGCGCTCGTTGATCGCGACCCAGATAGCCGTTTAACAATCTATTTGCTTCAAACAAAGAAAGATAGCCACCCCCAACAACAAACTGCCTTTGAACAACTGTTAGTCGAGGCAACACGAAAAAGTGATATCGTAACAAAATGGTCAAACGATCAATACTTAATTATCGCTGTTGAAAACGCTGCGAAACCGTCCACAATGATTGAGCGAATTAAAAAAAATAGCTCTATATCTTTTCTCGTCGGTTATGCCACATATCCCGTCGAAGGAGAACAATTACAACAGTTATTACAAGTCGCAAAAGAACGCATGTATGCTACACGTACGACAAAATAAGAAATGGCCACAAAGCAAGACATCGCCTATATCCACGAACGACTTGATTATCAGCTCGGTCGTATTGCGCGCGTAGAGGAAGAACTGTATAGGCTAAAGAAGGCAAATGAACGATAAAAACGTCGTTCCACGTTGTGGAAACGACGTTTTTATGACTAACCTTTTAACATATGAAACACCTGCTCGACGTCTTTATCTCCGCGACCTGATAAGTTCACGATAATGATTTGATCGCGATCGAGCATTGGAGCTAGTTTTATTGCATAAGCGACTGCATGAGCACTTTCTAGCGCAGGAATGATCCCTTCCGTTTTTGAAAGTGTTTGAAATGCTTCTAACACTTCATCATTTGTGACTGTATAATATTCTGCCCGACCGGACGTTTTTAAAAAGCTATGTTCCGGTCCAATTCCTGGATAATCAAGCCCCGCAGCAATTGAATATGTTGGTTGTGGAGTTCCTTCTTCATCAAGCAAAACGAGGCATTTAAAGCCGTGAATAATCGCAGGGACACCTTTTGTCAACGTCGCTGCTTGCTCTGGTTCGACTCCGATCAAACGTACACTCGGTTCATCGATATAATGTGCAAAAGCACCAATCGCATTGCTGCCACCGCCCGCACAAGCAATCACAACATCAGGCAAACGTCCTTCTTTCTCGATCATTTGTCGCTTACTTTCTTCACTAATGACAGATTGGAAATGTTTCACGATCGTCGGGTACGGATGTGGTCCAACGGCTGAACCAAGCAAATAAAATGTATGTTCATAATTTTGGACATAGTCGTTTAACGCCTCATCGACTGCATCTTTCAATCTGCCTTGCCCTTTTGCTACAGGAACAACTTTCGCTCCTAATAACTCCATTCGAAAAACATTTAGCGCTTGCCTTCTCGTATCTTCTTCCCCCATATAAATGACACAATCCATCCCAAACATCGCACAAGCTGTCGCTGTCGCCACACCGTGTTGCCCAGCTCCTGTTTCAGCAATGATGCGTTTCGCTCCCATGCGTTTCGCTAATAAAATTTGCCCGATGACGTTGTTAATTTTATGAGAACCGGTATGGTTTAAATCTTCCCGTTTTAAATAAATTTTCGCTCCGCCAAGTTTTTCAGTTAACCTTGAGGCAAAGGTGAGCGGATTTTCTCGTCCGACGTACTCTTTTAAATAAAACGCAAATTCCTCATGGAATGTAGGATCATCCTTGTATCTTAAAAACTGTGCCTCTAAATAGTCTAACGCTTCCTGCAACGCCGGCGGTACGAAACTTCCGCCAAACTCTCCGAAATACCCTCTTCTCTGCTCAACTACACTCATCTTCTTTCCCCTTTCCATTTTCCAAATTTACTACAAGCATACCTACATTTTTATCAGAAGTCAATGAATATTCTGAATTTTATTTTTGTACCTTTTCTAAAAATGCTAACATATGCTGAATATACTCCTCTTTATACATAGCAAAACTTTTCACATGCTTCGCTTTTTCTGTGAGCCAAAGTTCAAATACGTCTGGATGTTTGTTGTACATGTTTACACTTTCTTTGTATGGGATGGACGGGTCTGCTTTACTATGAATAAATAAGATCGGACGTGGGGCAATTGCATCGACCGCTTTGATTGGGATAGATTGTGCTGGATCTAAATCAGTAATCATTGGAATAAGGGTAATGATTAAGTACGTAAACGGAACGTTCGGTAAATGCGTCCATACAGGCATATATGTGCGCAAATACCCTTCTAAATCGCTAAATGAGCTGTCGGCAATAACAGCTTTCACATCTTTATCCATTCCTGCCGCTAAAATCGACGTTGCTGCTCCCATGGACACTCCATACAGAACAATCGGTTCGGAATAGTGTTGTTTTGCATAATCAATGACGCCAAGCAAATCATACTTTTCTTTTGCACCAATCGTTGTCATGTCTCCTTCCGATTCGCCGCTGGCGCGAAAATCAAACATAATGACGCGATATCCTTCGTCTATTAGTGCTTTAGCAATTGGCAAAAACGGTACGTTCGGTTCGTAGCGATTGCCGCCATATCCGTGCGAAAAAATAACCGTCATTTTCGCTTGTTTCGTCGGTTCTATGATCCAGCCTTTTAGCTTTAGTCCCCCATCTTTACTTGTAAATGTCACATTTTGATAAACCATTCCGTAATCTTTTGGTGTCTCAACGACCGCTTTTCGCTCTTTATGCGTCAAATTCCAGCCGACGTAAATCGAAATGGCAACACACGCAATCGCCGCAAGTAACAACACACCAATAAACGACGGTACAAGCCACTTTTTTGTCTTACGTTGCCTTTCTACCTGTATTTGCATCGTCCTCACCTCTCTTTTTTCCCATTATATCGCGAGCAAAAACAATAATGAATAAAAATGTACGATATGTATGTATATGTGGTAGAATAAACAAAATGTCTTTCACGAAAGGAATGAAACCATTGGCTTTTACACATACATTTACGAAAGAAGAAGAAATCGTTCATGCGATTACGCATGGCGTTGGTGCGGTGTTTAGCATCGCAGCGCTTGTTATTTTGACGGTCACGGCTGCGATGTACGGAAATGCATGGCACGTCGTTAGTTTTACTTTGTTTGGGGGCACAATGCTTATTTTGTATTTGTCATCGACGATCGTACACGCATTGCCGAAAGGGCGCTGGAAACGGTTGTTTGAAATTTTCGACCACTCCGCGATTTACTTTTTTATCGCTGGCACATATACGCCGTTTTTATTTTTAGCGGTGAAGGGCGCAATCGGTTGGACGCTATTTGGCATCGTCTGGGGGCTTGCGCTTGTGGGTACCGTATTTAAATGCTTTTTCGTCAATCGCTTTTTATATACATCGACGATTATATATATCATCATGGGTTGGCTGATTGTATTTGCATGGAAACCGCTCGTTTCTAGTCTTTCGTTAGAAGGAGTTGTCTACTTAGTCATTGGCGGTATTTTATACACAATCGGCGCGGTTTTTTACGTTTGGCGCGGGTTTAAATTTCACCATGCCGTCTGGCATTTGTTTGTGTTAGGTGGGTCTGTTGCTCATTTTTTTGCGGTGTTTGTTTTAATATAAGGCAAGGAACCGACGTGGTCCCTTACCCTTTTTATACTTCTACCTTTTTCGTTTCGTTCATGATGGCTTCAAAATAGCGAACCGATATCATCTCGTCATCGAATAAATCGCATCCCCAAATATGCTGTAAGAAAAGGCGGGCGATGATTTGTTTTCGTTCGCTTTCTCCCGCTTCTTTTAACGCGATGACGCTCAAATACAAGTCGCAAAGGCGATTGGCAATTTTTTTGGCGTGATACGTTTGCACGTCTTCTCGTTGACCGTGCAATTGTTTTAGCGATTGTATGAGTTCGTTCAGCCCGCTTTCGACCGGTGTAGCAAATGCGCGTATTTCGCCAGGGAGTGCAGCAAGTTGCTCGCTTATTGTTTGAATAAACGTTTCATGGACGCGATATTTACGGATGAGGCGCAGCACTTCAAGCCCTAAAATGTTTGCTGTTCCTTCCCAGACGGTCAATACTTGGGCATCGCGAAGCAGGCGCGGGGTGACAAAGTCTTCAATGTAGCCGTTTCCGCCGTGCATTTCAATCGCTTCATGGGCAAATGCAATCGCTTCTTCTGCTGTTCGCATTTTTAAAAGCGCAATTAACAAGCGGTTCCATGCTTTCTCTTGTTCAGATGCTTGCCCTGGCGTGCGCATCACACGGTCAAAAAAGGAAATTAACTCAAAACAAGCGCTCGTTTGCACTTCTTGACGCGCCGTTAAGTTGGCTAACGTTTCTTTTACCATCGGATACGATGTAAGTGTATGCCCAAACGCTTGACGATTAACCGCATATTGCTTCGCCTCTTCTAGCGCCCGCTTCATAATGCCAATCGAAGCGACAGCGTTGCAGACACGCGATAAATTAAGCGCTCCCATCATATAATAAAACCCTTTTTTTGCATCGCCAATTAAATAGGCTTTTGCTCCTTCAAATACGACTTCCGCCGACGGCACAGCGCGAACACCAAGTTTATCTTTTAAACGCCGAATGTGAATGCCGTTTAATGTGCCATCGTCGTTGCGCCACGGTACTAAAAATAAACTAAGCCCTTTCGTCCCCGCCTCGCTTCCGTCGATGCGGGCAAGCACTAACGCAACCCCGCACATGCCGGCGTTGCTAGCAAAATATTTTTCTCCGTAAATTTCGTAATGGTCACCGCATAAAACAGCGCGCACTTCATTGGCGCCAACATCCGAACCGCCTTGCCGCTCCGTTAAAAACGTCGCTCCTTCATACAGCTCGACTTCGCCAGTAGAAATGACGTGCGGCAAATATTTTGCTTTGATTCGTTCATCCGCAAAATGCTCTAATACGTATGCAGTCGCCATTGTTAACGTCACTGGGCAATAAAATCCTGGTTCGACTTGCGATAGCAAATAGCCTTGAGCATATGAATAAATATAGTTGCCAACACGGCCAAGCGCAGGAATCGGCTTATGGACATAGCCGACAATCCCCGTTTCGTACGTTTCTTTTACTGTTTGTTTGTATCCTTCATTCACCCATATTTCGGAAATGTCGTTGCCAAAGCGGTCATATTTGATCAGCCGCGGCTGTCCTTCGCGGTCCGTATGTACCGCGCGCCGGTCGATATCGGTCATGCATCGTTGCCAAAACTTCTCTAACTCTTCTTCCGCGTACGCATAAAACTTTTTATCTAAATATTTTTTTAAATTGGCAAATAAGTTCGGATCAACTTCTCGTAGCTGTTTCATTATGCATCCCTCTCAATACTTGTTTTAATATTTTTCCTGTCGCATTGCGCGGGAGTTCAGGAATGACTTCGTATAGCTTTGGAATTTTATAGTCTGCAAGTTTACCAGATAGAAAACGTTTACATTCTTCAACAAGCTGCTCGATCGGCTCTGTCGTGACAACAAACGCTTTGACCGTTTCCCCCCATTCCGGATGAGGCACACCAACTACTGCCACATCAACAATCGCTGGGTGTAGCTTTAGCGCATCTTCCACTTCTTTCGGGTAAACGTTCACCCCGCCAGAAATGATCATATCTTTTTTCCGATCAACGATCCAAATGTACCCGTCTTCGTCACGGCGCGCTAAATCGCCTGTATATAGCCAGCCGTTTTTTACCGTTTCCGTTGTTTTTTCTTCGTCTTTATAATAGCCTTTCATTGTTCCTTCTCCAGCTAAGATGATTTCACCAACCTCGCCAGGCGGAACTTCTTTGCCGTGTTCGTCGACAATTTTTACTTCGCAATGAAGGGCGGCATCTTTGCCAACACTTCCTGCCTTTGTCGCATGTTCTTCCGGTGATAAATACGTTCCGTTCGGTCCAGCTTCCGTTAATCCATACAAACACATCAGTCGATTCGTACGAAACTGTTTAGCGACAAATTGCACTTCATTTGCCGACAACGGTGCGCCGCCATACGTCCAATATTGGACGGACGATAAATCGTATTCGTGAAGACGTGGATGTTTTGCGGTAAGTAAATAAGCGACTGGCGCTCCGAAAAAGTGGGTAATTTCGTGTTTCGTGATTAGTTGTAACAATGCTTCCGGGGAAAACGTTGGTGATAACACATGGGTGGCCCCGACGTACATACCGCCGCCAAAAAATAAATGAAGCGGTGCGGAATGGCTGAGTGGCATCATGTGCAACAGGCGGCTATGCTTATCCATTTTCGTCTCTAGCGCCATCATCGTTGCGACAGCGAAAATATTACGCGCTGTAAACAACACTCCTTTTGGTTTACCAGTCGTTCCGGATGTGTATAAAATCGTCGTTTCGTCATCTTCATTCAACGGACAAACAATTGGGGAAGCATCGCCGGTTGCAATGAGTTGCGTGAGCGAACGCCAACCGTCTGCCGCTTCCCCTGTTTTCACCCAAATGACGTCAACCGTACGAACAAGCGAGGCAAGTTCCTGATAAATCCAATCGTGTGCGATCACTGCTTTTGCTTCGCTATGTTCGATAATGTATTGTACTTCTTGCGCTGTTAACCGCGCATTGACTGGTACGATGATCGCACCAAGGCGCAAGACGGCAAAATACACATATACAAATTCTTTCGTATTTGGCATATATAATACGACTTTATCGCCTCGTTTGATGCCAAGTGAAGCAAGCGAAGAAGCAAGCCGATTGACTGTATCGTCTACTTCTTGATAAGAAAGCGACACGTCACCATCAATTAGTGCTACTTTGTTCGGAAACTTTCGCGCATTGCGCGCTAACAACTCAGAAATGTTCATTCGGTTTCCTCCAATTTTTGTAATCGTTCACGAAAATCCGCCAAAATTGACTCCATTTCTTGTTTTAACTGCATTAAGTCCTCAATCCGCTCCGTCACCTCCTTTAACTTTTTCTCACCGTATGCAATTGTTTTTTCCAGTTGTTTTCGACCGGTGCGATCATTGTCAAACAAACTAATCATTTCATGGATTTCTTCTAACGAAAAACCGAACCGTTTGCCGCGTAAAATGAGCTTTAGCACCGCTCGGTCTTTTTTCGTATACAATCGCTGGCCCGAATCGGTGCGAATGGGTGAAATGAGCCCACGTTCCTCATAATAGCGAATCGTTCGTGTGCTAATATCAAACTGCTCAGCCAGTTGGGAGATCGTATAATAGTTCATCGCTTCCACCTTTATTTTTAATTTTCTGAATTTTATTTTAGTTTACGTTTACGTAAAAGTCAATCAAAAAAGAGGCGCACGCCTTTAAGGCTGTTACCAAACGGCAACAGCCTTGCTTATACGTTCGAATGTTCCCATTGTTTGGCGAGTTCGATAAAGAAAGAAAGTGATTCAGGGTTTGCCATTGAGCCAACGTTCACCGCTTTTTCGAGCGGGAAACCTAATAAAATTTTGCGAATCGGGATTTCCATTTTCTTTCCGTTTAACGTTTTTGGAATTTGATCGACTTGGTAAATCGCATCCGGAATAAAGCGCGGCGATACATGCGCTTTAATGGCTTCTTTCACTCGTTGTTTTAATGTATCATCTAGCTCTGCTCCTGGCTGAAGGACGACAAACAACGGCATAAACGATTTCCGCCCCATCACTTCTAAGTCGATAACTAAGCTGTCGAGAATGCCATCAACCGTTTCAACCGCACGATAAATTTCGCTCGTGCCCATTCGCACACCCGCACGGTTAATCGTCGAATCGGAACGGCCATAAATGACGCAGCTTCCTTCGTCGTCAATTTTAATCCAATCCCCATGTTTCCATACGCCTGGGTACGTATCAAAATAGCTTTCGAGATAGCGGCGGTCGTTTTCGTCGTTCCAGAAAAAGAGTGGCATCGACGGCATTGGCTCCGTGATGACTAGTTCCCCGACTTCGTTGATCAGCGAACGTCCATGTTCATCAAACGCTTGCACATTCGCCCCAAGCGAACGGCATTGCAGCATGCCTGCACGAACCGGCAGTATCGGAGACCCACCGACAAACGCGGTGCATACATCTGTTCCACCACTACATGAGACAAGCCAAACATCTTTCACATGTTCATACACCCAAAGAAACCCTTCGGTCGTCAGCGGCGATCCTGTCGACAAAACCGCTTGCAATGGCGAAAAATCGTAAGTCTCTTTCGGTTGAATGCCTTGCTTCATGCAAACGTTAATAAACGCTGCGCTTGTGCCAAAATGCGTAATTTTTGCCTTTTCAGCAAGCTCCCATAAAACGTTTACATCTGGAAACGTTGGGCTCCCGTCATATAATACAACTGTTGCTCCAACTAACAGCCCACCAATTAAAAAGTTCCACATCATCCAACCAGTCGTTGTAAACCAGAAAAATGTGCTATCACGCGCAATATTGCATTCAATCGATAAAATTTTTAAATGTTCTAGTAAAATGCCCCCGTGCCCTTGCACGATTGGCTTTGGCAGTCCGGTCGTCCCAGAAGAATATAAAATCCAAAGCGGGTGAGCAAACGGTACCTGCTCATACACAAGCTCGCCTTCTTCTTGCAATATGTCCGTCCATAATAAAACAGAATCGTCCCACGCGCTTATATCGTCACGCAAATACGGAACAACGATCGTCTTTTTTAACGACGGAAGTTTTTCTTGCAACTCTTTGACAACAGGAAGTTTATCAAACGTTTTTCCGTTATATTGACAACCGTCCACCGCAAACAAAATCGTCGGCTCAATTTGTTGAAATCGGTCGATGACGCTATTGGCACCAAAATCAGGCGAGCAGCTTGACCAAATCGCGCCAATGCTTGCGCACGCCAAAAACGCAACGACGGTTTCTGGAATATTCGGCATATAAGCGATGACGCGATCGCCTTGTTTGACGCCAAGTTTTTTCAGTACTGAGGCGACTGACGCTGTTTGTTGTTTTAGCTCTTCCCACGTTACTTCACGTAGCGAAACGCGTTCGGAACGAAATAAAAGCGCTGGTTTTTCCTGTATGTTACGAAAAATATGTTCCGCATAATTTAACCGTGCCCCTGGAAACCAGTTTGCCCGCGGCATTTTCCGCTCTTCTAACACACACGTATACGGCGCAGACGACCGAACATCACAATATTCCCACACCGTTTCCCAAAATTGTTCAAGTTTCTCAACCGACCATTTCCATAGCGCCGCATGCGAATCAAATGCAAGCCCTTTTTTCGCTTGTAGCCAATCCATATACTTTTTCACACTTGATTGTTCGATTTGTTCTTTCGTTGGTGTCCATAAAATATCCCCATCCGTAACCGCTTTCATTTTCTACCCCCCCTTTTTCTAAAAAGAAAGAAAATTAAGAACATTTACATTATACTATATGATCATCTGAAAAAATATATAAAAAGACGCATTGGCTTTGTTGGCCAGCGTCTTTTTTATCCAAATACAATTTCTTGACGTTCGTCGTCCCATTTCATCTCAACATATTTTTTTTCTTCATAAAACGTATACGCTTTTTTGCCAAATTGAACAACTGTTCCTTCCCACGCATGTTCAATATAAATCGTCTCCCCTTTTGGGACAGCTAGCACGGTCTTAATACCGAGTGAAGATCCGACTTCTTTCACTTTCATTCCTTTTTGTGCGTACGCTTCACCGCCACGTAATACTCCATGAACAGTCAACGCCCCTCCTGCGTAAATATTGCAATTATAACATCCCTTCCCTGTTATAATCACATCACCACTTCCGTGAATGACGCTATTTAAAGCATACGAAAGTTCAATCGCATCATTTTCTTCGCGATCATATTGTCCGATAAATGTATTAAGTTCACGAAGCAAATTTGCCATGCCCTCTAAACAGTGAAATTGATTTGGACGATCTGCAAGCAAACAGTCATTCAACTGCGAACCAATGTCGAACCACTGTTCACCAATTTGTTCACGCTTTTGTTCGCACATCGTTTTATACTGTTTCATCGCTTCCATCATCGTTTGAAACTTGCTTTCGAGCAATCTCTTTGTCAGCGGATAAATATCTTGTTCGCGAATTTTTGACATGACCATTAGTTGTTGAATGGCGACAATCATTCGTTCAAGCGAGTGGCGAATTTGTTGTAATAAACCAATAAGCTGTGTAACGAGCATTTTATTTTCCCCTGATGTGACTGTACCGCTAATGACGTTTTGTTGAATAAAAATAGATTGTTGCGCACGAATTTTTGCACGATTGACATTTTGTAAAATCATAATGCTACCGAGCGCTTCAACGACCATCTCGTCTTGAACATTGCCCATAATTTCAACATCCCCTTTAAAACGAATGTTTCCTACCGATAAATCGACATCCCCTTGATGAACGAGCTTCGGAATAATAGAAACAACAACTGTTTTTCCTTTTTTAGCAATTTGTGGTCTTCCGCCTGTCGTTGCTAAAATGCGATTGTCATCCATCGTTACCCCTTTACCGAGTTTAATCATGATCGGATGCACTTCACGAACAGGAATGACTTCATTCGTCACTGTTAACCCCGGCTTTCCTGGCTGCGGAGGATGAACGAGCGCGATTAAATCTCCCTCACCGACCGTCGCAATCGTTTCCATTTCACGGTAATCAACGGTTCCGTCTTCACGGGCTTTCGGTGTTCTTTTTCCCTCACCTACTTTCACTTCTACCCATCCGTCTTTTCCTTCCATTGGCTCAATTCCTTTTGCGATCACAGCCGTTATTTTTTTCTCTGACTGCAATGCTTGACGAATTGCTTCTTCATTTATTCCATAAACAATTCCTAACTCTTGCAGTTTCGCCATCACTTGCTCATATGTCACATCATAAATGAGTTCATTTTCTATTTTTGCTTTTATATGCAATTTATTGGTTGGTAGGTGATCCTCCAATATATATCGACGTCGTATTCCGGGAGCAAACGTCAATATCGCCTCTAACTTTCTAGCATCTATGTCAATTTTCCAGACTGATTGCGCAATACTTTCTTCTTTTGGGTAAATGCGAACGTCGTCTCCTTCTTGTAACGTGATTGTCCCTTCGATGACTTCTCCATTATGTAAACAAATAACACCCTCACCAGCCACAATCGTTGGGCTGACATCCAAACATTCATAATGCAACGTACCATCTTTAATCCATACTTTTCCTTCTTTCTGTTGAACAACTTGTTTTGTTTGTTGCTTCTTCGTTAGTCGGACAACGGCCGGTTGTGAAACGATACCGAACAACTTTTTACGCTCTTGTTGTATGATTTCAATGACTACTTCTTCGCGCGTCGCTTGAAGCTGTTTTAGACCATCTTCAATAGCCTCTTCTACCGTTTGTCCTTTTACTTCAATGTACTCCATCCTTTTCCCGCCTTTTTCCTTATCATTTACTATTGTTTTTATTATAATAGTAAAAGGATAAAAGAAATAGTGAAAAAAGTCGGAACCCTCTATCATTTCAGGAAAAAGGATGGTTGAGATGAAAAAACGATGGATATTTAGCACGATGCTCTCTGCCAGTTTATTGTTTAGTGGATGTGCGCAAAAAGAAAATGATCATGCTCAGGAACATCAAACAAGCGATATACGCGAAGAAACAGCTTCCATTCATCGTTTGCCTTCTTTTTTAGCCAAACATAACGAATCTATGGCACACTTATACGAACAGGCTGCGTCACATCAAGAGTTGCTAGAAAACATTCCTTGTTATTGTGGATGTGGAGAGTCAGTCGGTCACGAAAACAATTATGATTGTTTTGTATATGAAAATAAAAACGATGGGGCAGTCGTTTGGGACGATCATGCGACAAAATGTGGAGTTTGTTTAGAAATTGCAGCTATTTCGATTGAGCAATATGAAAAAGGTATGTCTGTGAAAGATATTCGCCGACTTATCGATGAAACATATAAAGAAGGCTATGCCAAACCGACACCGACAAAACCGATGTAAAAAACCGAGCATTTCGCTCGGCTTTTTATTTTTTCGTTAATTGCCATGCCCGCTTGAGATCTTTCCATGAAGATGCTTGATTATACATAAGCACGCCACCACGATATATTTTTGACCCAAACACAAATAAAAAGGCAATTGTTCCGACGAGTAAAACGATGCTAAAAGCAATTTCCCAAGTCGGAACGTGTAACATTCCAATTCTTAAAAACATGATCATTGGAGCAAAAAACGGAACAAACGACATGGCTGTAATAAACGAAGATTCTGGTGCATTCAAACCAAACATCGCCATAATAAATGCCGCAACAACAAGCATCGTGACAGGTCCAGCCATTTGTTGTACTTCCTCTACTCGGCTAACGATCGAACCGAGCACTGCAAATAACATCGCATACAACAAATAACCGAGCAAGAAAAAGACAATGCCATATATCATCAAAGAAAGTGGTAGTTCGTTCATGCCTAGCAACTGACGTAACATATCACTATTTTTCATCGATGCATAACCAACTGAAAAAATAATGACAAACTGCGTTAAACTTAACAAAGCAATTCCTAAAATTTTTCCGAACAATTGTTGAATAGGTGAGATACTTGAAATTAAAATTTCCATAATGCGTGATGATTTTTCTGTTGCCACTTCCATCATAATCATACTTCCATACATTAAAACGAACATATACATCGCAAACAATAGCACATATACGATCGCTCTTGCCTGATTTAATTGTTCTTCTGTTTTTGCATGTTCCTCAAGCGCTACTTTCTCCATAGCGATTGGCGCATATAACGCATTAATTTGATCATACGTTAATCCAATTTGTTTTGCCATCATTGCGATTTTAACGTGTTGCAATGCTTGCTCAATCTCATGGGTGACATCGCTATCTGCAATATTTTTCGCATAATATGTCACTTTCGGTTTCCCGTGTTGTATATGAAGCACGATATACGCATACCACTGTTCTGTTTGGACAAGTTTTTTCGCCTGTTCTTCACTTTTATTATGACGAACAAGTTTTATTTCTTTATTCGATTGTAATTGCGCTTGCAATGATTCATACCATCCGTTCGTTTCATCAATAACACCAATTGTCTTTTCACCGCCATCACTAAATGCTTCTATAATGCGATCTAACTGACTAATACCAAATACAATAAAAGCGGTAATGATCGTTGAAATGAAAAAGGACTTTGATTTTAATTTCGTTACATACGTATGAAGAAAAACGATCCAAAACTTATTGTTCATACGTTGCACCTACTTTCTCAATGAAAATGTCATTCAGCGATGGTTCTTCTAGTGAAAACGTACGAATAAACCCTTTTGCATAAATATGTGCAAGGATGCGTTGTGATACACTTTCATCTGCTACTTGTAAGCGAACTCCTTCAACCATCTTCTCGACTTTTAATACGCCGGGAATGTCTGTTAACGTTTCAAACGGAAGTTCCCCGTGAATAATAACATTTTTCTTGCCAAAAGATCGCTTGAGTTCTTTGATCGATCCATGAACAATTGGTTTCCCTTTATGCATAATACATATATGTTCACATAGTTGCTCGACATGTTCCATTCGATGACTTGAAAAAACAATCGTCGTTCCTTTTCGTTGCAAATCAATGACTGCCTCTTTCAACATTTCGACATTTACCGGATCTAATCCGCTAAACGGTTCGTCTAAAATAAGCAATTGCGGATGATGTAACACCGCGGCGATAAATTGAATTTTTTGTTGGTTTCCCTTTGATAATTGCTCTACTTTTTGATTTTCATATTGTGGTATTTTAAAACGCTCGAGCCAATAGCGCATTTCTTTTACAATCTCTTCTTTATGTAATCCTCGCAATCTCCCTAAATAAATGAGCTGTTCTTTTACTTTAAGTTTTGGATACAATCCTCTTTCTTCTGGTAAATACCCGATGAGATGACTATGCTTATATGTAATGCGTTCACCCTTCCACGTGATCTCACCTTTCGTCGGTTCAAGCAACCCTAAAATCATTCGAAACGTCGTCGTTTTTCCCGCTCCATTCGCCCCGAGAAATCCAAACATACCCTGTTCTGAAATAGATAATGTCACATCATCTACTGCTGTAAACGAACCAAACTGTTTTGTTACATGTTGTAACACTAATCCCATGTTTTCCACCCCTTTCTCTTTTATTCCATTATAACGTATAAATACAGGTAAAAGTTTCATACATTTACTTTTTTATGTTCAAAAAATGATGAGAAACATATTTCTTTCTTGTCTGTCACTCATTTATAATGACCAGTAGAGGGGAGGTGAATCGAAGTGGAGAAAGAAACACTTGTAAAAGAAATTGTGAAAGCGCTCGAGCTATTCTCGAACAATATTCATCACGAAATAAAGGAAATGAGCAATCAACTCCGTTCGGAAATGCAAGAAATGGGCAACCAACTTCGAACAGAAATGCAAGAAATGGGACAACAGCTTCGAGCAGAAATGCAAGAAATGGGCAACCAACTCCGCTCGGAAATGCAAGAAATGGGCAACCAACTCCGCACGGAAATGCAAGAAATGGGGCAACAGCTTCGAACAGAAATGCAAGAAATGGGCAACCAACTTCGAACAGAAATGCAAGAAATGGGCAACCAACTTCGAACAGAAATGCAAGAAATGGGACAACAGCTTCGAGCAGAAATGCAAGAAATGGGACAACAGCTTCGAGCAGAAATCTGTGACGTAGAAAGTAAATTGGAAGCGAAAATGGATGCCCTTAAACAAGAAATGGACAAGCAGTTTGAGCAGCTAAACGAAAAAGTTGATCAACTACGCGATGAACTAACCGACACGCAAGAAACTGTCGATTTGCTTTCTTCTAAAACACTTCAACATGAGCGTAAACTCCGCCTTTTGTCCAAACAGTCGTAAAATCCGTTGACATCTTTGTTTTTTTGTTTCATAATTCTGAAAAAAGGTATATATGGAACGAGGTACGGGACGAGTAAATCGATGGAACGTGCAAGAGAGTGGAACTCATAGGCTGGAAGGTTCCTCACGGAAAGTCGGTTGAACCTACCCTATACGGCCGCTTATGCAAACATAAGCCGTTTCCCTACGTTACAGGGTAAGAGGTGGGCGCATTGCGTCAAAAAAGGTGGTACCGCGGAAATAACGTTTTTCCGTCCTTTTCTACAAGGGCGGGGAAGCGTTTTTTATTTTGCAGTAAAGGAGTGAAATGGTGAAAAAAAAGCGAATCGTCGTCAAAATTGGCAGTAGCTCATTAACTGAAAAAAACGGAACGCTTTCGGAACAAAAACTATGTGAACATGTCGAAGCACTTGCGTATATGAAACAGCTTGGGCACGATGTCATTCTCATTTCTTCCGGAGCGGTCGCGGCTGGGTTTGGATTGCTTGGATATCGTTCACGTCCGAAAACAATCGCGGGAAAGCAAGCAGCCGCAGCTGTTGGGCAAGGAATGCTCATGCAAAACTACATTTCTGCCTTTCGTTCGTTTCATATCGTTACCGGGCAATTGTTGTTAACACGCGCAGATTTTTACGATCGCGACCGATTTCGCAATTTGTTTACGACAATTTCTACATTGTTAGAACGCGGCGTGCTCCCGATTATTAATGAAAACGACTCCGTTTCTGTTGAAGAGTTGACGTTTGGCGATAACGATTTGTTATCCGCCTTGGTGAGCGGATTTTTGCATGCCGATGCCTTGATCATTTTAACGGACATTAACGGGCTATATGACCAACACCCGAGCCACCCGGAAGCGAAAAAATATCATTTTCTCTCTGAAATTACTGACGAACTGATAGAACAAGCAGGCGGAAGCGGATCAACGGTTGGAACAGGAGGCATGAAATCAAAGCTACTTGCCGCCCAAAAGGCACTCTCTTTCGGCGTCAGCGTTTTTATCGGCACAGGGACGGGAAAAGAAAAGCTCAAACATATTTTAGAAGGAAAAGGCGACGGGACGTATATCGGCTCTCCTTTTCAAGAACATATGCAAATGCGCAAACAATGGATTGCGTACCATTCCGAAGTCGCAGGCGCGATTGAAATTGATGAAGGAGCAGAAAACGCGCTTTTGCATAAAGGAAAAAGTTTGTTACCTGCTGGGGTAACGAATGTATTCGGTTCGTTTCAAGCGCTCGATGTCGTCAACGTCGTCAATCAAAAAGGCGATGTAATCGCTAGAGGGCAAGTATATTATGCAGCAGACGACTTACAAAAAGTAAAAGGAATGACAAGTGAACACGCAAAACAGTATTCTTTCCACCACCGCCCAGAAGTTATTCATCGCGATCATTTAGTTTGCTTAAAAAGGACGTCTGTCCGCTAAAAACGAAAGGAGCGAGAACGGATGAGCGAATTACTAACAAAAGCAAAAAAGTTAAAACATGCTGCAAAACATTTAGCGATTTTATCGACGGAAGAAAAAAACGAGGCGCTTTCTATGATCGCAGAAGCGTTGATTGCGCAAATGCCATATCTTTTACACGAAAATGAAAAAGATATGGCGATTGGAAAAGAAAACGGGCTCTCCCCTTCCTTGCTTGATCGGCTGCAACTTACCGAAGAACGCATCCATCAAATCGCCGATGGCGTTCGCCAAGTTATTCACCTACCAGATCCAATCGGCGAAACGATCGAACAATGGACGCGACCAAACGGGCTCCTATTAAAACAAATTCGCGTACCGCTTGGTGTTGTCGGCATGGTGTACGAAGCGCGGCCAAATGTGACAGTCGATGCAGCTACTCTTTGCTTAAAAACAGGAAATGCTGTCTTGTTGCGCGGCAGTTCCTCCGCCATTCACTCGAATAAGGCGCTCGTTTCCGTCATGCAAGAAGCGTTAAAACAGTCGTCTGTTCCAGTTGATGCGATTCAACTGCTAGAAGATACGAGCCGCGAAACAACACAACATATGTTTCGTTTAAAAGAATATTTGGACGTTCTTATCCCGCGCGGTGGCGCTGGTCTTATTCAATCGGTCGTCGAAAACGCGACGATCCCGATATTAGAAACAGGCGTCGGCAATTGCCATATTTTTATTGATGACTCTGCTGAAAAAGAAATGGCGATCGATATTGTCATAAACGCCAAACTGCAACGCCCGTCCGTATGCAACGCGGTCGAAACAGTATTGATTCACGAAAAGTGGCCATATACAAAAGAATTGCTTGAAACGTTGCACGGAAAAGGGGTCGAACTGCGCGGCGACAACCAGCTTGCGGCTACATATCCGTTCGTTCATGAAGCGACAGAAGAAGATTGGGCGACCGAATTTTTAGCCCCAATTTTAGCGGTGAAACTCGTCGAAACGGTGGACGAAGCGATTGAACATATTGAGCGCTACGGCACAAAACATTCGGAAGCGATTATTTCCGAATGCAAGGAACATGTAGAGCAGTTTTTCGCGCGCGTCGATGCCGCTGTATTGTACCATAACGCCTCCACTCGCTTCACCGACGGCGAGCAGTTTGGATACGGTGCGGAAATCGGCATTAGCACGCAAAAACTGCACGCTCGTGGTCCAATGGGTTTGCGCGCCATCACGACAACAAAAACGCTCGTGTATGGAAATGGGCAAGTGCGGACATAAAAACCAGCCTCTATATGGGGCTGGTTAAAATATGTTTAATAACTCCTTCCTCTCACAAGCTGTTTACTACATAATCGCTTCTAATACTTCCGCAAACCGCTTGCGCTCGCCATCCCATTTTGCTTCTTCCAATCGCAAAGAAATTGGAATATCGCAATGAATGGCCGCCAGTTTTCGTGATAAATGAAGCAAGTCGAGATGTTCGGTTATTTTTTGTTGCTGGGCTTTCGTTAAGTTCGCTAAGTTTGCCAAAATTCCTTCAATCGAGCCGTATTGTTGAATGAGTTTAAACGCTTGTTTTTCGCCGATGCCGCGCACGCCTGGGTAATTGTCGCCTGCATCGCCCATGAGCGCTTTCACATCGACGAGCTGCTGTGGTTGAATTCCTTTTTCTTCAATAAAGCGTTCAAGCGTATACGCCTCGTAGTTGCCGATGCCTTTTGCCAACAAATAGACAGTGACACGCTCTGAAAGAAGCTGAAACAAATCGCGGTCTCCGGTTACAATCGAAATGCCCATCTCATCACGATATTGCTTTACAAGCGAGCCGATGCAATCGTCCGCTTCGGCACCAAGTACGCCGATATTCGGAATACCTAGCATCCCAACCGCTTCTTTCGCCAAATCAAACTGCGGCATTAATTCATGCGGCGGCTCGCCTCGATTCGCCTTATAATCTGGAAACCATTCGGTGCGAAACGTCGTGCTTCCCATGTCCCAACAACAAATGACATGCGGCGGCTGAAATGCATTTGTTGCTGCTTCGATTTGTTTCACTACCCCATATACCGCGTTCGTCGGCACGCCACGGCTATTGATCATCCAACGTGGTGCTGTCGCATAAAACGATCGAAACAATAACGCCATCCCGTCAATTAATAACAAATGTCCTCGTTCCATCTTCGTTGTCCTTTCTATGTATCGATGAAACAAGTATAACAAAAAAACACCCCGTATAGGATGGCGGAAACGTTCAAACATATTTCGTCCAACGTATAATTTATTGCAGAAGTCTTTTTAAAAAACGAACTAACTTCATCATCAACCATACAATAACAAATACGACACCGTAAACAACGACAAAAATAACAATACCTTTTAAAAAAAGAAGTAAAATGCCTTTCCAACCCTCTTTAGACCAACTCATATACAAAAGACACATAAGAAATGCGAAGAAAGCAATGTAACTTTTTTTCATGCTATTTCCTCTTTCACACTCTGAAGTCATAAGTAGATAAAACATCGTTAACTTTCGACAGGTGACAGGCACAACGACAAGCCTATCAATTTCTGCGACCGAACGGGCAGTTTTTTCACTTGAAGGATCAGATTCTATCGATTAAGCAATATAATCTCCCTAGCCTCAATGTCTCTGCTTTCTTTACTTTGACTCATAGTCTGAGGAGTGGCAAGAATGACTTTCACAGTTACTTCTGCCGTAAAGTCGTCAACACTTAATTTGTTGCCATCTTCATCACTGAATTTTGTTTGATTTGTGATTCGGACTGTACAAGGATAGCTTATATCCTCTACGTTATTTTTCCTTTTCTTTACTTCATGGGAACAGTCCACGACAAAATAATTTTCTCCAATACTATAAAGCGTCCCTTCAAAAGACTTTGTTCCTGTGCAACCAGTCAAGAGTAAACTAACCAAGACGAAAACAACAGTTCTAATCATTCGAATTGCATTCCTTTGTATGAAAAATAATTTTTTATAAGATTACATTTATCGAAAAAGACAACACAACGCAAAACTAAACTTCTCTCTATTCCCTTTTTATGAGCAGGAGGCTTTTAAAAATGCTCCTAAGGGAAGTAAAGATTACTCATGAACGTTTTATTTGGTAATACGTTATTTCTCTAAATTATCCCTATGTTAACAAAGATAATACACAAAAACATTCACCACGTTCTAGGAGATAACCCCCAATAATCTACTATACTTTGTACATGAGTATACATTTTCCACCCATTAGAGCCTACGCCTTCATGTACACCTCTAATCTGGCTACCATAATATGTAGGCGAACCACTGTCACCGTTAGTAGAATTATAATCAGCAGCAGTCATATTATTGTGTTCTCTTGCTGAATAATTTGTACTTTTTACACCCCCACATGCATTACCAGTATATGAACCATTCATACATACGTATTGTCCTACATATTCATATGATTCTCTTTGCCAACTGGTAAAGTTAGGCTGTCCATAATTATAATTGCTAGCATAGGAAAGTTGACCTAATGAAATCAGCATTGCATCCAGTTCACCACTATTTACGAGCCTGTAGGCATATCCAAAGTATGAACCGCCTTGACTAAATCTATCACTACTTCTTCCGCAATGACCAGCTGTGACATAGTAAACCCAATTTCCATAAGAAGCTGAAAATCCGCCCGTACACCCCCAACCTGTGTCAATATTGCTAATCCTTAATCCACCTTCTAATGGCCGTGTATAAGCAGTTCTAGACTCTTCGTAACCACCATCAGATTCAATTACTTCAATATCTGAACCGAATATATTTACAAGTGAATCCCTAGCAGTGCTGTCAAATGGATAAATACCGATAATAACCTTATTCCTTTGAATATCAGAATATATAGTAGTAACATTTATACCTTGTTCTTTTAATTCACGCTTCTTCGAGAGTACTGTCGAATGTATTTCATCAAGCTGCTTTTCTGATCTTTGTACTTGTTTAAATTTTATTTTTGAATCATTATTAAAAATTTTCCTAATGTCATTTATCTCTTTATTCATTTGTTTTAAATTTTTAGAAAAACTAATTGTTACCACACCTTTTTTCGATTGATCGACGTACAGTCCCCCAAAATCACTTGAACTAATATTGTTTCTAATATATTCTAAAATCAATGGTATTTTTTCCTCTTGATATTTTATTCTATTTTCTATTTCCTCTAATTCGTCCTCAGTTAGCCAAACTCCGTGTTTTTCGTATGACTGTGTTACTTTCTTTGATGTTATTAAATTACTCACATAAACAGGATCATAATTTAAACCCATTTTCTTTCTATACTCTATATTTCTTTTTAATTCGGAATCATTAGCTATATCATTTTCCGCGTTTATAGACCGTGGTGATAAAATCAATATGGGAAGTAAAATGATGAATAGGATCACAGTGTTTTTTAGTGAGATATTCATTAAGGACACTTCCCTTCTGATATTGGTATTGTCAAAAGTTTTAAAGACGTCCCCTGATTTTTTGTTGATTTTATGCTGTTCTGGATAAAAAAGCTTGTCACTCTTGTTGTTTACGGTATGATTGAGGTAACGACACACACAACCACCCAAACATTGGAGTAACAGGATTGTTACCTCAATTATTAATCAAACTTCATCTTTTACAACAAAAAGACGAAGAACCGCGGACATTCTCTGCCTGTATCAATCGAACGTTTTTCCCGACAACAAACCATTTCGACAGGTGACAGACACAACAACAATTCCCCCCTTTTTTGCAAATGAAATTGCAATAAAAATTTCCGATTTTCGTTTCCTCTGTTCTCTCTATACAAGTCGACTATAAATACAACACGGCAAGTGATCGACAGGATGTAAAGCAAAATGGCAACTTGTATAGTTCGTAAAATAATCATAAAAAAAAAAAAAATTATCCGTCAACCCCTTTTTTAGAATAAATTGTATATAAAGAAACAAAAAACCACCCCATATGGGATGGTGTAAATGATGAAGCTAACCTTTCGCAAATAATCTTCTTCCGATATCGTATCTAACTGCTCCAACATCAAGACAGAAGCAACCGACGGGTAAAATGGCATCGATACAAGCGTTGCGACGACACCTCCGTCACCGCACAAACAAGCAAAATAAATAACAACGAAAACAGAAAATGCAAAAAACCATGAGCTTAATAGTGAAAGCGACAAGAACAACAACGCAGTCGATAAGAAAACTTCTTTCAAAAATACTTTCATAATTCCCTTCCTTTACAATCTGTATAGAAGGAAAATGGAGAGGAGGAGCATAACAAACGATTGTTCGCAAGTCTGTACTCCTCCTAACTCTCTGTCCTTTTTTGTTTTTTTGGTTTACATACCCAAAAAAGATATTTGTTTCATTTCTGATGGTGAAGATGACATCTGTTTTGAGCATAAAAAAGAGGGGGATGGATTTTACACATCCATAAAACGAGCAACAAAATCAACGTCGATGTCAACCCATCACGGATTCAGGTGCCACTTTTTATTCATGTAAATAACCTGCTTTTACTAGAGATTCCAAATACTCATTCAACACAAGGTTACCCTCCACACAATCTGTTGGGCTAATTCCTTTAAACACCTTTAGTTCATGATATAATTTCTCACATCTTGCACCTTGCGTTTGAAAACCACTGACATATTGCTTATCTACACTTTCTAAAATAACTGCTATTAGTCTTCCTTCTGCAAAATTAATATATCTAACTTGCAAATCATAATCTTCATCACTCGGTTGCGGCAGAAAAAGTTCACCAGTCGCCGTCATTTCTCGAATACACTTTCTCATTCTATCAATATCCGCTTTCTCTTTCTCACTATACAAACTATTCAAAATTTCCTCATCTTGAATAAAGTAGCTTTTCACAAATGTTGAATAATCAACAAAAGGATCTTTTTTAAACTCTATAAACTCAGTAACAGGAACTTCAACTGCTTTATATTTCTTTTTTAATATCGTGTCTACCTCAGTTATTAAAAACTTATGAGGCATATTTAATCGTTGGTATTTTTGAAATAAGTTATTTTTCAAGTGGTTTTCCCCCTATTAATAGAATGAGTGTCCTCCACTTCTATTATATATATGCCAATGTGGAAGATATCCGTCTTTACACTCATGCGGATCGTCATGTATAGGTAGTTTGCCATTGCCAGCTTTTGCAGCAACCTTAAATGCCTTCACTGAATCTTCGACAAGTGACGGGCACAACGACATCCGTGAAAAAACAGCTCCATGTGGCATAGGGGTACCCTGTTTGCCTTTTTCACATAATAATTATTGTTATGAAAACTGCTCAACTACAGTTACATATCAAGATATCCTGCTTTGACAAGGGAAAAAAGATATAGTTTGTAATCTACATTTCCGATGACACAGTTTTCAGGGTCTATTCCTTTGAACACAATTAATTCATGAGATATCTTTTCACATTGTCCATGAGTCGAGAGAAACGAGCCTAGGTATGTTCCGTCAGGGCTTTGAAAAAATATATAGAGTAAACTTCCTTGACCAATAGCATGTAATCGATCTTCAACTACTGAATGATCTATCTTCTTATTAAGCACTCCATTCAATCTCATAAATTCTAAATGATCTTTTTTCTCTTCTTCACTGAACAAATTTTTTAAAACTTCTGGATCGTGTATAGCATAACATTTTGTAACATGAGAAGGATTAAAATAAGGATCATTTTGTAGTTCTGTAAATAATTGAACATCCACTTCTTCAGCATTATATTTATTTTTTAGAATATTATCAATTTGGTTTAGATTAAATTTAGGAAAGTTCAATTGTTTGTATTTTTTATGAGCTTCAAGTTCATCAAAATCATTAAATGACAGAATCATTATATCCCCCCGTTTTTAGTATGAGTAGAATGAATGACCTCCGGAACGATTCCATTTGTGGAAATGAGGTAAAAATTTAGGATAAGATCCATGTATTGAGTCAAAAACTGGCTCTCTGCCACCACCAGCCTCCTTAGCTACTTTTTTTGCTAATCCACTTGATTTTGACCAAACATTATTAGTTTCGAAATCTTTTCCGTTCAACCTGCTTATTGCTTCACTCAAAGAGATAGGGTTACCAATATATACTCCTTCCTTTGTTTTCAGATAAGCTGCATAATGGTCATAATTCTTATTTCGTAATGTTTGAGCTATCTCAGATGCTAAAGTATAAGTTACCCCTGCCATCACAAATGCAAGCCCCATGGCAATTAAATGTTCTAATAGAGCTTCACCTACAACTACAGCGATTGGAATCAGGAATGCAAAAGATGCATGCAATTCATTTGTATTTATTTCGTATTTTTCACCTGTATTCATATCTGTAAAAGTGGCGACTATTCCATGTTCTGTAGCCTGTTGTACATCTACCTTGTATTCTTTCTCTACTTGGTTTCCTTCAGAATCTGTTTCTACAGATTTCACTGTAAATTCCCTCGTATCTTTATCCATAGACAGAGAGACAATGGCATGCCCATCATTAGTAACATCTGTTGCACCATCACTAGTCTCTTCTATTACGTTGTCAATATCAGTTGAAACTTCACTCTGAATCTCTAATGTTTTCTCGTTATTTTGTACAACTGTAATATTTTCTTCATTTACTACACCCGTTTGTGTTGAGGTGTCTGTTATCTCATCTGCTAATACGTTACTATTTGCTGATATTATTCCAATAAGAAGAAGTAAAGTCAATAGAATAGATATAATTCGTTTAAATTTAAACATTCATATCCCACCTTTTTATGATAATTTTACGAATCCGTTCCCATAATATGTTTTATTTCCTATTTTTACAGAATATCTTCTTAAAATATTTATCATCTCCGATGAGAATTTTTTATTCTTTTTATATTTAGATATTCCAAATTGCTCTGGTTCCTCTAAAATAATAGCAACAATTCCTGTTACATAGGCCGCTGCTAAGGAAGTTCCGCTATACATGCCATAGCCGCCATTATTGGACGTGGTTAGAATATCTACACCTGGAGCAGAAAAATCAATCTTTCCCCGTGCTGAAAAACTGGCCATTTTATAATTACTATTTACTGCTGTTACAGAAATAACATCTTTATAATTAGCAGGATAATCTGTCTTTCCCCCATAATTATTTCCTGCAGCAGCTACAACGATTATGCCAGAGTTAATAGCAGTTTCAATTGCTTCCCGCAGTTCCGAATTATCCGATGACATCCCAAAACTAATGTTCATTACCTGTACTCTGTTATCGATACACCATTGGATGCCTCTTACTAAATCTCTAACCTTTCCACGTCCTTTATCATCTAGAACTTTTACTGAATATATTTCTACGTTAGGAGAAACTCCTCGAATGCCAATCTCGTTATCACTAGCAGCTATAATACCTGCAATAGCTGTTCCGTGACCATATGTATCATACAGAGGTTGACCTGGATTGATTGCATTAAACTCCTCCACTACTTTTCCTTTAAGATCCTCGTGCTCTCTGTTAATACCACTATCTAAAATTGCAACTTTAACTTTTGAGACAGGCTCCTGCTTAACCAGCAGCTTATTGGTACCTACACTATTTACTCCCCAAGGAATGATTTGTCTTTTGCTACTCATCAGTAACTGCATATCATTTAATTTTCTTCGTGAGTTATCTATCAGCCTTAGATAGTTTGATTTTTCCCCTCCATCATTAGCACTACTGGCATGTGTTTTGAAATTATCAGTTTTAAAAAAATTCTTTGAAACATAAAAGGAAATTACTAGAGACAACGATAGTATTAGTAAAATAATCTTTTTCAACCTAACCACCCCCTTTTTAGCAAAATAGGACTATTTAATTAAACTCGTGGTACTAGTTGAACTCTTCCACTCAACTAACACCACGGGTTAATAATAATAATAATAATAATATATGTCAACCCCTTTTTTAGAATAAATTGTATATAAATACACAGAAAACCACCCTACGATAAAGGGTGGCTCACATGAGAAGAAACACGAATCGTTTGCTTTTTTGTTAATTCTTCATCAACGGTTAACAGCTCTTTTTTCTCCCAGCTGACGAAGTAGTCTTCCCATAAGACGTGGCAACGATCGGCAGTCACTTCTAACACAATTCCTCTCGTTCCATCCGTATAGACGACGCAATCTCCGATGTGAAACATAGCGATCACCCTAGACGGAAGACAATGCCGTAGCCGCCGCGCGGGTATTCCCAGCGAATGTTTTCGTGCGGGCAGCCGATACGACAGCTGCCGCACTCATGACAGCCTTCATAGCCAACATGCATGCGAATATCTTCCCATTTATAAACAGCTGCTGGACAAAAAATCGTACAAATTTTATCGGGGCATTTCGTTAAACAAATGTTGTCATCAAGCACGTGAAGATGCGATTTCGTATCCGCATTAAAGCGAACTAAATATTGCTTCTCTTCAATCGTTTGCGCCTTCATCATTTCATCACCTTCCATGCTTTCATCATATCGCGCGCCAGCTTAAACTTCTGTTTCGTCGAGCCGAGATCACGCCAAATTTTTTTCTGTTTTTCCCATTTCGATAAACCGTCGACCGTAAACATTTGGCTTGCTGCACGGTTCATCATTGGGATATATTGCTCAAAATATTGCGGGAATCGCTCAAAATGATGCGTCGCGTCTTTATATTTTTTCAAATCTTGCCCGATAAAGCTTTCCATCAATTTCATCCGGTACTGGTCAAGCATGCTTTCCGAAAAATCGTTTTGTTCTTTCGCCATGATAATGGTTTCTGCTGCTAGTCGGCCAGATGTCATCGCCATATTCGATCCTTCGCGATGAATCGCATTGACAAGTTGCGCTGCATCGCCGACGACGAGCACCCCGTTGCCTGCCACTTTCGGAATGGAATGATAACCACCTTCTGGGATCAAGTGCGCTAAATATTCGACAGGTTCACTCCCTTGAATGTATGGACGAATCATCGGATGATTTTTCACATACTCAAGTAGCTCATACGGCTTGATTTTATGTTTAATTAATCCAGATAAAAGCGTTCCGACACCAATGCTAAGCGTGTCTTTATTCGTATATAAAAAGCCCGTACCAACAATTCCTTTCGTCGCATCGCCAAAAATCTCGATCGTACAGCCTTGGTTTGGCTCGAGATTAAAGCGGTCTTCAATAATGCTTTTATCTAGTTTTAAAATTTCCATCGTTGCCAAAGCGACTTCATCTGGCCGCCATTCACGATGGAAGCCGAGCTGTTTTGCTAAAAGGGAGTTGACGCCATCAGCCAATACGACGACATCGGCATAAATATCGCCATCTGGCCGATCCGTCCGAACGCCAACGACGCGCCCGTTTTCGACAATACATTCGACCGCTACGGTCTCACAAACGAGAAGCGCCCCTTGTTCCACTGCTTTTTCCGCAAACCATTGGTCAAATTTCGCACGCAATACGGTAAAATTGTTGTACGGCTCACGTCCCCACTCTAACCCTTTATAGCTAAACGTGACAGCCGATTCTTTATCCATCATCATAAACCGCTGCTCGACGATTGGACGTTCTAGCGGTGCTTCTTTATAAAACTCCGGAATGATGTCTTCCATCATTTTACGGTACAATACGCCGCCCATAACGTTTTTCGCCCCTGGATATTCACCGCGCTCTAAAAGCAGCACGTTGACCCCTGCTTTTGCTAGTTCATACGCACAGGCCGTTCCAGCTGGACCTGCGCCAACGACGATACAGTCAAATTTTTCAGGCATGGCGAATCTCCTCCTTCACATCGGCAGCTGCTTTTACCTTCGGAATTTCTTCTTTGAACCGTTCGATTAATAGCGGAATGATTTCGAACGCATCGCCGACAATGCCGTAATGGCATGATTGGAAAATCGGTGCGTTCGGGTCTTTATTGATGGCGATAATGAGGTCGGAATTTTGCATGCCGACGACGTGCTGGATCGCGCCAGAAATGCCGATCGCAAAATAAATTTTTGGCGTCACCGTCACACCCGTTTGTCCGACTTGGTGATGATGGTCAATCCATCCTGCTTCGACGACATCACGGCTCGCCCCAACCGCACCGCCAAGCACTTCGGCTAGTTGATGAATGAGTTGAAATCCTTCTTTGCTGCCCATCCCTTTTCCGCCAGCAACAACAATATCCGCTTCGTCAATACGCACTTTTTTTGTCGTTTCTCTGACAATCTCTAATACTTTCGTTCGCATTTCTTCTTCGTGTAATTCAATATGCTCCTCGACCACGCGACCTGTGCGCGACGGATCTGGTGATAGCGCTTTCATCACTTTGGGACGCACCGTTGCCATTTGTGGACGATACTTTTTACATAAAATCGTCGCCATAATGTTTCCGCCAAATGCAGGACGGCTCGCCAATAACAACCCGGTGTCTTCTTCAATATCGAGGATCGTTGTATCGGCTGTTAATCCTGTCGGTAAATCGGTGGCGATGGCGCTTGCTAAGTCTTTTCCAGATGGTGTTGCACCATATAAAATAACTTCAGGTTTATGTTTATGACAGCAATCTAATAAGGCACGCATATATGGCTCTGTTCGATAATGTTCAAAAATCGGATCGTCGTATACATATACAACATCCGCACCGTATTGAAAAAGCGTTGGTGCAACTGTTTTTACACCGCTACCAATTAAAACGCCGGCAAGTTCAGTTTTCCGTTTATCCGCAAGTGCACGCCCTGCCCCCAATAATTCTAACGACACAGGGGCGACTTGCCCGTCTTTCACTTCAATGTATATCCATATCCCCCGATAATCATCGAAATTCATGCGCTACTCCTCCTATGAAAAAAGCTCTTTTTTCTGTAGTACAATAGACAACAGTTCGTTCACTTGCTCTTCTTTTGTTCCTGTCAGTATTTTTCCGCCTTCTGGCTTGGGTGGCGCCCATACTTTTGATACAATCGTTGGAGATCCTTTTAGTCCTAGCTGTTTGCGGTCTACATTTTCTAAGTCGTCTGCTGTCCAAATGGTTGGCTGGTATCGTGCCGCTTTAATCATGTTTGGCAAAGGTGCAAAGGAGATGTCATTGATGTCTTTCTCAACGGTGAACAAGCAAGGCAATTGCGATTTCACTACTTCATATCCATCTTCTAATTTACGATGAACGATCGCATACCCTTTTTCTTTATTTACTTCAACAACTTTGTTTACACCAGTGAGAGGAGGAATGTTTAAACGTCGTGCAATACCTGGTCCGACTTGCCCCGTATCCCCGTCAATCGTCATTTTTCCACAAATGATAAGGTCAATCGGACGCTGTTTGGCGATTTTTTCAAGCGCTTTTGTAAGTGCATAACTTGTCGCAAGCGTGTCAGCTCCGGCAAATGCTCGGTCTGAAATCATATACCCTTCATCTGCCCCGAGCTCTATACATTTTTTAATCGCTTTGACTGCTGGTGGGGGACCCATCGTTAAAACAGATACGATTCCACCGTACTCCTTTTTTAAACGAACAGCCTCTTCTACCGCATGCGCATCATACGGGTTTAAAATCGCCGGGGCACTTGCACGGTCCATCGTATTCGTTTTCGGATTCATTTTAATAATTTTTGTATCTGGCACTTGCTTAATACAGGCTACAATATGTAGCATATGTTCACCTCCAAATCTATTCGATGTATACATATTTTAGCATAATGAACAAATCACTCGTCATAACAATCAGAAAATTTACCATTTTGTTCACAATTTTAATGCATCGTCGCGCGAATAACGACACCACGGCGAATCATTTCTTCAATATAGCGAGCGCCCGGAACAATTTGTTCAGGTGGATACGCTCCGCGCTTTTGAATCGTTCCGTTGCCAATCATTTGTGCAACGACAGAAACGGTATATGCGGTAGAACGTGCCATCGCTGTCACATTTTTTTGGCGATCTTTATGTGTCACCATTTCATATTCGTACGTTCTTTCTTTTCCATCCTTTTCTCCCCCTACAATGACACGTAATAACACAACATCGTCCTTTTCTTTTAACTCTAAAAGAGGAGTTAGCACTTTTAACAAAACGTCACGCGGCCGTACGGCTACCCCGTTGACTTCTACTTCATAGTCTCGACGCGTCAATTGTAAATCGACAAGAAGCTGAAATTTTTCCGCGTGCCCCGGATAGCGAATAGTTTTATATTCCAAACATTTTACATTCGGATAAGAACGCGGCAATGTTGATGTTCCTCCGGATGTATGAAACGCTTCAAGCGGCCCGAAACGTTCAAAATAAATCGTTTCAATTTCAGATAAAGATGGGACTTGTTGTTTTTGCCCATCGCGAATAATAAAAGAAGGATCGGTGTAATGATCGAGTAAGCCTTCAAGAGAAAAGACGTGATTGTATTCAAGTGGTGGCTCTGGACGAAGCGGAATACCGCCAACATATAATTTAATGGTATGAACGCGATCCAGTTGACTTGCTCCATATCCTGTTAAAATATTAATCATTCCTGGAGCAACACCTAAATCTGGAATTAATGTAACACCTGCTCGTTTTGCTTGTTCGTGTAAAGCAAGGACACGATCTGTCATATGTCCGATATGTCCACCTAAATCTACGGCGTGTACACCCGTTTCAATGGCCGCTTTCGCTACGTTTTCATTAAACGTGTAAAAGAGAGCATTAATGGCTACATCATGCCCATGCATCGCAGCCCGCAGTTCTTGATCATTCGCTGCATTCACTCGCTTCACTTTCACTTTTTCTGATGACAACGAACGTTGAACCGCTTTTGCTTTTTCTTCATCGACATCAGCGAGCGTCACCGATAATACCGCTTGTTGTTCAATTAAGTCACGCACAGCTTCTTTCCCCATTAAACCCGCGCCAAGTACAATGACATTCATCTCTCATCCCCCTCACACGTCAATTTGTGCACGTTGTAATTTACCGCTATAGTCAACATAAATACTTTTCCATTCTGTAAACACATCAAGTGCCGCTACACCTGAATCACGATGTCCGTTTCCTGTTCCTTTCGTTCCACCAAAAGGCAAATGAATTTCTGCCCCAGTCGTTCCTGCATTCACGTATACAATTCCTGTATCGAAATCACGCATGGCTGTAAACGCTCGGTGAATATCGCGTGTAAAAATCGCACTCGAAAGTCCATAATCAACGCTGTTATTTACTTCAATCGCTTCTTCTAAACTGCGAACGGATATAATCGATGTGACTGGACCGAAAATTTCTTCACGTGCAATGGTCATCGTTGGCGTAACGTTTGTAAACAATGTTGGGGCATAATAAAATCCGCCTTTGTATTGCTCATCTTGCAACACATATCCTCCTGCAAGTAGCGTAGCTCCTTCGTTTTTCCCGATTTGAACGTAATGATGGATTTTTTGTAACGCTCCTTGATTAATGACTGGTCCGACTTTTACTCCTTCCTCTAGCCCGTTTCCTACCGTTAATATGTTCATCGCCGCGAGTAAACGTTCTTCCAATTGTTGTTTCACGCGTTCATGAACGATAATTCGGCTACATGCCGTACAACGTTGTCCAGATGTACCAAAAGCGCTCCAGATGATCGCTTCCACAGCAAGGTCGATATCCGCATCATCCATGACGATAACGGCATTTTTCCCCCCCATCTCAAGCGATACTTTTTTCAAATGACGACCGCACGTTTCCGCAATTCGTCTTCCGACCCCATTAGATCCTGTGAACGAAATAACTTTTACATCACGATGTTCAACAAGCGCTTCACCAACAACAGAGCCGCGTCCATGTACAACGTTAAATACACCGTTTGGCAATCCGGCCTGCTCGAATATTTGCGCGAGTTGCTGTGCCATAATCGGTGTTTCGAGCGCAGGTTTCCAAACGACCGCATTGCCAGCAACGATCGCAGGGAATGATTTCCACGTAGCAATCGCAATCGGAAAGTTCCATGGAGTAATTAAGCCGACGACACCAATTGGCGCCCGAACGCTCATCGCAAATTTATTCGGTAACTCGGACGGAGTTGTATCGCCAAATAACCGTCTTCCTTCTCCTGCCATGTAAAATGCCATATCGATTCCTTCTTGCACTTCACCACGTGCTTCTTCAATGACCTTTCCCATTTCCATCGTTAATAGGCGAGCCATTTGTTCTTTTCGCTCTTGTAGTAACATGCCCACCTTATAAAGCACTTCAGCTCGTTTTGGTGCTGGAACGAGTGCCCATGCTTTTTGCGCTCGTTTTGCCGCCGATACCGCCTGTTCTACATCTTGTTCATTCGATACGGTCACTTCTCCGATACTTTGACCGTTCGCTGGGTTAATAATCGGAACAAATTGCTCGCTTACGGACGGCATCCATCGCCCATCGATATAGTTTAATACTTTCATTGTTTTCCTCCTCTCGCTTGTTCAACTGTTAAAAACGGAGATAATACATGCGGATCCGTCATCACTTCAATGACAGTCGGCTTATTGTTTTGAAGTGCGGAGGTGAACGCATGTAAAAATTGTTTTTCTGTCTCTACACGCACACCGTCGGCCCCAAGACTATGCGCCATGTGTGCGAATGATATATCGCTTAAGTCGGTTCCGATGACGCGTTTTGGATAGCGAAGCTCTTGGTACATGCGAATCGTTCCGTACATTTGATTGTTAAACACAATACTAATGATTGGAATTTTGTAACGAACTGCCGTTTCGAGTTCTTGCATCGTCATCATAAACCCACCGTCTCCACTTAATGAAACGACCGAACGATGCGGATGAGCCAATTTTGCCCCAATAGCCGCGGGTAGCCCATACCCCATCGCTCCTGAAGTCGGCCCAATATATGTATGTTGCTGAAATTGAAAAAATGAATGAAGCCAGCTCGCAAAATTCCCAGCATCGTTTGTAATGATCGATTCTGGAGGGAGAAGGCGTTGAAGGGTATCGATGACGCTCTCATTGATGTTACGTTTAATGGACGGAAGAGATGATACTTGATCATACACTTCCCGCCGTTTTTTTGTCCACGCCGTCCATGTTTGCTGAAGCTTAATGGTGAGCAATCGCTTTAAAGCTTCTTTCGCATCAGAAACAATTCCAATATGTGGGGAATAAGTCACACCGATCACATCGTAATCAATATCGATATGGATGAGTTGTTGCGTTGATAATAGCCTATAATCTTGCGTCGTCACTTCTGACAAACGAGTGCCGATCGCTAACACCACATCTGCTTGTTCAACCGTTTCAATAACAGCTCGTTGTGTGCCTAAACCGAGATGACCAACGTAGAGTGGATGATCGTTTGGAAATACGTCATGTCGACGAAAAGACGCCATGACAGGAAGCGACCATTTTTCAGCGAACAAACGGAGAACATCGGTAGCTTTTGAACGTATAACCCCTCCGCCAGCAATAATGACTGGACGGTTCGCTGACTGTAACAATTGCTCGATACGCTGGATGTCTTCTTGGCTTGGTGCTGGTTTTGGAACAATTGTTTTCGAAAAGATTACGTGATCGATCTGTTCATGAAGAACATCTTCCGGAAGCGAAACGACAACTGGACCAGGTCTTCCCGTTTGTGCAATTCGAAACGCCCTCGTTAGCAATTCTGGTAACCTTTTTGCGTCATCAATTTCTATCGCCCATTTCGCGAGCGGACGAAAAAACGCCTCAACATCTACCTCTTGAAATCCTTCACGTCCCCGAAATGTTCGCGCAACTTGTCCTAACAATACAACCATCGGTGTTGAATCTTGCTTGGCTGTATGAATACCGATAGCAGCGTTTGTAGCTCCTACGGCTCTTGTTGCCATCACAACGCCAACTTTTCCGCTTGCCTTCGCATATCCTTCTGCCATAAATGCGGCGCCGCCTTCATGACGAGCAGAAATGAGTTGGATCGTTTTCTCAGAAAAAAGGGCATCAAGGATCGGTAAATAACTTTCCCCCGGCACACAAAAGACATGAGAAATGTCCTCACTTTTTAAACATTGAACGATCGCCTCCGCTGCATTCACTACAAGCCCTCCTTTCTTTTTGTATCATGTATACACAAATGAAATCGTTTTATGACCTCACAAACAAAAAGAGGAGCATATTCGCCCCTCTACATCCGATGTACATGTTCTGTTTGTTCCATCGCTTTTTTCTTTATTCGTCCGATGAAAAACGCACCAATGACCCACCATCCAATAAATATGAGCCACTCATACGGCCAGACGAGCTGTGATGGCATGCCTGGCATATATAACACAATAAATCCAAGCGACAACACAAGGGCAATCCAACCAACGATCGATGATTGACCGACTTGAAACGGTCGTGGCATATTCGGTTCTTTTTTACGTAATGCAATAAATGACCAAGCAACAAGGAAATAAGCGATAATGATGGAGAACCCTCCTGCATCGACAAGCCAAACGAGCATTGGTCTGCCTAGTAGAGGAGCGAATGTGGCGAGCGTTCCAATAAATAAAATCGCGTTTGATGGTGTTTTGTATACAGGGTGGATGTGGGCAAACCATTGTGGAAGAAATCCTTCTTTTGCCATCGCATAGAGTACGCGACTACCTCCGATAATAAATGCGTTCCAGCTTGTCAAAATACCTGCTAATCCCCCGATAATAAGCACTTTCGAAAAAAACGAACTGCCTAACGCAGCAGCCATCGCATCTGCTGTTGGAAGCGATGAATTTGTTAACACATCGTCTGGTAAAATGTAAGATACCGCAAATACAACGGCGACATAAAACAAAACAGCTAAAGCGACAGATAAAATAAGAATTTTTCCAATAGAACGTTGCGGGATTTTCATTTCCTCTGCCGTTTGAGGAATGACGTCAAAACCAACGAACATAAACGGTGTCATAACTAGTACAGCGAGTAACCCAGCTGAACCGTCTTTAAAGAACGGCTGCAAATTTGCTGCTTCTCCGTTTACAAGTGAACCACCTAAAAGCGCCATGCCGACAAGAAAAATGACAAACGTCAATACAACTTGTAAAAAAGCGGCACTTTTTACACCACGATAGTTAATCCACGTAATGATGATGGAACCGAGCATACCAATCATTACCCAGGAAGCGTTCACATCCCATCCGGCAATTGTCCAAAGATAACCAAATTTAAATGTCGGGAATAAATACTCAATTACCGTTGGAAGCGCAACTGCTTCAAATGCTACAACCGATAAATAACCAAGGGCTATTGCCCAAGCAGCGATAAACGAAGCTTTAGGACCGAGGGCACGTAAAACGAAATAATGTTCTCCTCCTACTTTCGGCATGGCTGATGATAACTCCGCATACGTTAAACCGACAAAAATCACCAGAATTCCCCCGATTAAAAAAGCGATGATCGCACCAAACGCACCCGCACTCGTGATCCACGTACCTGAGAGCACAACCCATCCCCAACCGATCATCGCACCAAATGCCAATAACAACACATCGAGTTTCGTTAATACTTTATGAAACTGTTGATCCATTACATGTCCCCCTTTCACATGTTTGGATGTGGTCGAATGGAAATCGTTTGATACGCTGTAAAAAACTCAATGGCCGCTTGCCCTTGTTCGCGCGTACCTGAACTTGATTGCTTCATCCCGCCAAAAGGTGCTTGTGGTTCTGCCCCCCCTGTTTCACCGTTCACTTGCACCATGCCTGCTTCGATATGTTCAATAAAGTAAAGCGCTTTCGATAAGTTGTTTGTAAATAATGACGCACTTAAGCCATAAATGCTGTCGTTTGCCATTTCAATTGCTTCATCAATAGATGCTGCTTCTACAATCGACAACACAGGTCCAAAAATTTCTTCTCTTGCAATAATAGATTGATGGGAAACAGAATCAAATACAGTTGGCTCAATATACCAGCCTACATCATCGCTCGCTCCCCCTCCAATAAGCAGTCGTCCTTCTTGTTTTCCAATATGGATATAGCGCTGAACGGTTTCAAATTGTCCTTTCGATACAACCGGCCCCATCGTCACTTGTTCATCCATTCCATTGCCGACACGAATGCGCTTCACATGTTCAGTGACACGTTCTCGAAATACGTCCATGACTTCTTTTTCAACGAATACACGACTCGTTGCTGTACAACGTTGTCCCGTTTGCTTCATCGCTCCTTCTACAACAAGTCGAGCAGCAAAATCGACATCCGCGTCACTTAAAACGATCGCTGGATTTTTCCCGCCAAGCTCAAGTTGATATTTCGCCCCACGAGCTGCTGCTTTTTTCGCAATTTCACTACCAATTGCATTCGAACCAGTAAACGTAATCGCATCAACCCCATCATGCTCAACAATCGCATCGCCGATGGAACTACCGCGACCAACAACTAAGTTTAAAACACCTGGAGGTAGCCCTGCTTCTGCAAACAATTCAACAATGCGAGCGCCAGTCGCACTTGCTTCTAGCGCAGGCTTAAATACGACCGTATTACCGTAAACGAGAGCAGGAGCGATTTTCCAGACCGGAATGGCGAGCGGAAAATTCCACGGAGCAATGACTGCGACAACACCGACAGGAACACGCTTTGTAAAAAATAAGTTTTTAGCATCAAACGATGGTAGAACGTCACCAATTTTCCGCAATCCTTCCCCGGCATAATAACGTAAAATGGCTGCGCTACGATACACTTCTCCTTTCGTTTCGGCAAAACGTTTCCCCATTTCTTTCGTAGCCAATTGTGCCAATTCATCGGCATGTTGCTCAAATAACTGAGCGACCTTTTGTAAGTACGCGCCACGTTCTGGGGCGGCCGTTTGCGCCCATTTTCTCTTTGCTTTCACCGCAGCCAACACCGCCTCATCTACATCATGAACAGATGAACCGGCAACGATTGCAACAAGCTCTTTTTTGTCTGCTGGATTGTAGCGTTCAATTATTTCATGTTTCCCTTCAATCCATTGTCCATCGATATAATTTTTCACTTCACGCATCATTTCACCACCTTTTGTTGTACTTCTGCTAGTAAGTCACGCAAAACTGAAAATCCGCGCTCTAGTTGTTCATCGGTCATCACAAGTGGCGGTAAAAAGCGTACAACATTACTGTACAGTCCTGCGCTTAAAAAGATGACTCCACGTTTCCACGCATTAGAAACAATATGTGCCGTTTGTTCTTTCGCCGGCGTTTTTTGATTGCGATCTGTCACAAGTTCAATGGCACACATCGCTCCAAGCCCACGTACGTCTCCAATGATGTCAAACTGTTGCTTCATTTCGGTTAAAAGCGTCATCATTTTTTCACCCAAATGACGGGCACGCTCAATAAGCTGTTCTTCTTCAATCACATCTAAAACAGCGAGTGCAGCTGCACATGCAAGCGGACTTCCAGAAAACGTACCGCCAAGCTGACCAACTTCTGGTGCATCCATTATTTCACTTCGGCCAACGACCGCACTAATCGGTACACCCGCCCCCATCGACTTTGACAACGTCATTAAATCAGGCGCTACTCCAAAGTGCTCCATCGCAAACATACGCCCAGTTCGAGCAAAACCCGTTTGAATTTCATCAGCAATCATCACGATGCCATGCTCATCGCAAATGCGGCGAATCGCTTGCATAAACTTCGCTGACGGAACAACAAACCCACCTTCTCCTTGTACAGGTTCAATAATGATCGCGGCCACATGATCAGGCGCCACTTCCGCAGTAAAAAACTGTTGCAGTGCTGCTATTAACTGTTCATCCACCTCATCTGCTGTTTGTCCGTTTGCCCGATAATAGTATGGGTATGGAAATTTATACACCTCTGGAGCAAATGGACCAAATCCTTTTTTATATGGCATGACTTTGCTCGTCAGCGACATCGTCAATAACGTCCGACCGTGATATCCCCCTGTAAACGACACAATCGCAGGACGCCCCGTGTACTTTCTTGCAATTTTCACCGCATTTTCAACAGCTTCTGCTCCACTATTTAAAAAGATCGTTTTTTTTGGAAAATCGCCCGGTGTTAACTGATTTAATTTTTCTGCTAATAACACATACGATTCATAAGGTGTCACATGAAAACAAGGATGAATAAATGCTGCTGCTTGTTGCTGAATGGCAGCGACGACTTTCGGATGACAATGTCCGACGTTTTGTACGCCAATTCCTCCGGCAAAGTCGATATATTCGCGATCATTTATGTCTCGAATGATCGCTCCTTTTGCTTCTTTAATAAAAATTTCTGTCACATTATACGGAGCCCGCGCAACTGCCTCTTTTCTTCGTTCCATCCAATTCGACATTATCTCTCCCCCTTCGACAAATAAAAAGCCAGTTTAATCATCGTGATGACACAATGACTAAACTGGCTGGTGCTTATGTGTTTCTCGCCGATGAGACGAGTAAAATAAGCTCCACAGTTTTTTGCTTATTTGCTTTTATTTTAAGACAATCTTTTTTGTTTTGTCAAACTATTTTTAAAATAAAAAATATTTACAAAATAAACATATTGCTTTATACTGAAAATAGCTAACCCCACCAAACAACGAACTGTTTGGCCTCGGATAGCAACGTAACTATCTCTTGAAGAACTGTTCCGATTCGACCGACTTTCTTTTCGAAAGGCACGCTCGAATCGTTTATGCCAGTTCCTTTCCTGTACGTTTGAGGGAGGGACTGGCTTTTTTATTACAAAAATATGGAGGTGAACAGATGGCGGGAGCTTTAGATGGCATTCAAGTGATTGATTTAACACGCGTTCTTGCCGGTCCATATGCCACGATGATTTTAGGTGATCTCGGGGCGGATGTTATTAAAATCGAAGCACCTGGTGGATCGGATGATACACGATTTTGGGGACCACCGTTTCAAAACGGCATGAGCGCTTACTATGCGGCAGTCAATCGAAATAAGCGAAGCATAACTGTCAACTTAAAAGAAGAAAGTGGAAAAGAAACAATTCGTCAGCTTACAAAAACAGCCGATGTCATCATTCACAATTTTAAAACCGGAACGATGGAACGACTCGGACTTGGATATGACGATCTTTCCACCATTAATCCGAAGCTCATTTACTGTTCCATTACCGGATTTGGTGAGACGGGGCCGTATCGCCATTTAGCTGGCTACGATTATATTATTCAAGCGATGAGTGGTTGGATGAGTATTAACGGTACAGAACAATCTGGGCCATTGAAAGTCGGTGTCGCTGTCACAGATATTTTTACAGGTTTATATGCCGCCATTGCCGTGCAAGCAGCGCTCATCGCTCGGGAAAAAACAGGAAGCGGTCAAAAAATTGATTTAAGTTTATTTGACTGTGCCATTAGCGCCCTTGTGAACGTCGCTTCAAATTATTTAATATCTGGCGAAGTGCCAAAACCGTTAGGAAATGATCATCCAAACATCGTTCCGTATTCAACGTATGAAGCAAGCGATGGTTTGCTTGTTGTCGCTGTTGGAAACGACCGACAGTTTCAAGCACTATGTGAGTTATTAGAAGATCAAACGATTGGTGGGGATGAACGGTTTCAAACAAATGCCGGTCGAGTCGCCCATCGTCATGAACTCAATCAACGACTAAATGACGAATTAAAAAAGAAATCGCGTGCAGAATGGCAACGATTATTTGAACAAAAAGGCATTCCTTGTGGTCCTGTGCATACGCTCGATCAAGTGTTTCAACATCCACAAACGCTCGCACGAAATATGATTATTCGCATGGATCACCCAGATGTCGGTGAGTTAAAACTTGTCGGAACACCGCTAAAGTTTTCACATACACCGGTCACATATCGATTGGCGCCACCACTCGCAGGAGAACATAACCATTTATTTATTAAAGGAGGAAGTAAACATGATGAACTTTGATTTCACGCAAGAACAAGAAATGTTAAGACAAACCGTGAGAAAATTTGTTGATAAAGAAATTTTACCTCATATTAAAGAATGGGATGAACGAGGCTATTTTGATCCAAACATTTTGAAGCGCTTAGCGGAATTAAATTTAATGGGTGTATGTATCCCAGAAAAATATGGTGGAATGGGGATGGATTATAATTCATTAGCTATTGTTTGTGAAGAACTAGAACGTGGGGATACAGCGTTTCGCACCGCTGTTTCTGTCCATATCGGCCTAAATAGCTTAACACTGCTTCAGTGGGGAACAGAGGAACAAAAGCAAAAATATCTCGTGCCACAAGCAAAGGGAGAAAAAATTGGCGCATTCGGATTAACCGAGCCAAACGCTGGTTCAGATGTTGCGGCTATTTCGACAACAGCTGTACGTGATGGAGATGACTATATTTTAAACGGACAAAAAACGTGGATTTCTCTTTGTGACATCGCTGACTACTTCATTGTTTTTGCTTACACAGATAAATCGAAAAAACATCGTGGCATTTCTGCTTTTATCGTTGAACGTACAATGCCTGGTTTTTCATCACGTGCCATTAAAGGAAAACTCGGCATTCGTGCAGGCAATACAGGCGAACTATTTTTCGATAACGTGCGCGTCCCGAAAGAAAATTTACTTGGAGAAGAAGGAGAAGGATTTAAAATTGCTATGTCGGCACTCGATAATGGAAGATTTACTGTTGCTGCTGGGGCATGTGGTTTAATTATGGCTTGCTTGGAAGCAAGTGTGAAATATTGTCACGAACGAAAAACGTTCGGGAAAGAAATTGGTCGTCATCAACTTGTACAACAAATGATCGCAAATATGGAAGCAGGCTTACAAATGAGCCGCTTGCTCGTATATAAAGCCGGATTTTTGAAAAATAAAGGGAGAAGAAATACGCGCGAAACATCGCTAGCGAAATGGATGGCGTGCGACTTTGCCAACAAAGCGGCTGACGATGCCGTACAAATTCACGGCGCATATGGTTATTCAAATGAATATCCAGTCGAACGGTATTTACGTAACTCCAAAGCTCCGGTCATTTATGAAGGAACGCGCGAAATTCATACAATTATGCAAGCAGAGTACGTCCTTGGCTATCGTCAAGACAAACCGCTCCGAAAAATGCTTCCAGCTTGGGAAGAAAAATAGAAGGTGGCTCGTGCCACCTTCTATTTTTCTGTATGCATTTTTTCTTCGAGTTTACAATATTGTTTATACAAATCTTTTAATGCTGCACATAAAGCTTGATTTGCTTTTCCTAAATATCCTTCATGTAATTGAGCAAGCGGTTCGTCGATTCCGTCTTTTAATGAATGACCTTTTAACAACCGTGCCACATAATCACGACCGTGCTCTGTTGCTAACGTACAAGAAGCATCAACGATGACGCCGTACTTTTTATCTACTTCTGCCGTAATCGTCAACGTATCAAATACGCTTTTTGCCGCCATTCCTGAAGGCAATCGCGCATGACCGGCAATAAATTGCGTATTCATCTCCCTCACTCCCATTATCGCTTTACTTCTTTCATTATAACGGAAGCTTGTTTTGGATTTACGAACAACCTTTCGACAAATTTTTTAAATTTTCATAATTCCGCCGGTACTTGCCGATGTGACAAGTTTTGAATAGCGAGCTAAATAACCTGTCTTCACTTTTGGTTCGAATCCTTTCCAGTTTGCTTTTCGTTTTTCCCATTCTTCTTCTGGAACGTGAACATCAATCGTTCGTTTCACAACGTCAATAACAATATGATCCCCATTTTCCACAAAAGCGATCGGTCCCCCTTCAGCTGCCTCTGGCGATACGTGTCCGATCGATAAGCCGCGAGAAGCGCCAGAGAAACGACCGTCTGTAATGAGCGCTACTTTCGTACCCAATCCCATCCCAACAATTTGCGATGTCGGGGCTAACATTTCCGGCATGCCCGGTCCACCTTTTGGTCCTTCGTAACGAATGATGACGACATGCCCAGGTTGTACTTTTCCTGCCGCAATGCCTTCAAGTGCTTCTTCTTGAGAATCAAATACGATCGCTGGTCCTTCATGACGTGTAATGCCACCTTGAATGCCACCTGTTTTAATAATGGCACCATCTGGCGCTAAATTACCGAACAATACAGCTAGTCCACCTGTTTCTGAATACGGATTGTCAATTGGACGAATGACTTCATAGTTTTTTACTTCGCACCCTGCAATGTTTTCACCAAGTGTTTTGCCCGACACCGTCAATGCATCTAAATGAAGTGTGCCTTCTTTTTTCGACAATTCATACAATACAGCCGATACGCCACCCGCTTCATGCAAATCTTCAATATGCATATCTGATGCTGGTGCCAATTTTGCTAGATGCGGCACGCGAGATGCGACCTCGTTAATGCGCTCAAGCGGATAGTTAATGCCTGCTTCATTCGCAATCGCTAACGTATGTAGTACTGTGTTCGTCGAACCACCGAGCGCCATATCAAGTGCGAATGCATTGTCAATTGCTTTTTCGGTGACGATATCACGTGGTTTAATATCATGCTCGATTAAATACATTAACTGCTGAGCTGAACGTCGTACAAATTCTTTTCGTGCCGGATCAATCGCTAAAATCGTGCCGTTGCCTGGGAGTGCCAAGCCAAGCGCTTCAGCTAAACAGTTCATCGAATTCGCTGTAAACATTCCTGAACAAGAACCACAAGTCGGACAGCCGTACTGTTCAAGTTCTTGTAACCCTTTTTCATCAATTTTTCCTGCTTGATACGCTCCCACTCCTTCAAATACAGAAGAGAGCGAAATCTTCTTCCCATCGCTTGTGACTCCGGCCTTCATCGGCCCCCCGCTTACAAAAATGGTTGGAATGTTTAAACGCATCGCTGCCATCATCATACCAGGTGTAATTTTATCACAGTTTGGAATGCAAACCATGCCATCAAACCAATGAGCAGAGATAACTGTTTCAACGGAATCAGCAATAATTTCACGGCTTGGCAACGAATAGCGCATACCGATATGCCCCATCGCGATGCCATCATCGACTCCGATTGTATTCATTTCAAACGGCACCCCACCTGCTTCACGAATCGCTTCTTTCACGATTTTCCCAAACTCTTGTAAATGAACATGACCTGGAATAATATCAATATACGAATTCACGACCGCAATAAACGGTTTATGAAAATCTTCTTCTTTTACTCCTGCCGCGCGCAATAAACTACGATGTGGCGCACGGTCAAATCCTTTTTTAATCATATCGCTCCGCAAAACAAATCCCTCCATCTTTTCTGAACTTGTTAAACATTGTAACACTTTTTTAAATAAAATGACAATTCCAAAAAAATAAAAATCCCTTTATCCACAAACATTGTAGATAAAGGGGGGCATGTTCATTTATTGGTCGCAGTCTGCTTTATCTTTATGTTTTTTTCTCTTTTGTTCATGAAGAAGCTGAATTAAATCACTAACATCTTCTAGTTTAAATTGTAATAACATTTGGTTTTTCAGTACCGTCCTTAGCGTTCGCTCTACTGAACGGTTCACTTTCAGCAAATCGTGAAGCGATTGTGCTTTCGTTCCGCTTGCGCTTGTCGTCAACGTGCCTAATACTGCTTGCAACTTTTCTGCTTCTGCATTCATAATATGAGCTAAACTCAGCTCTTCTAATGCGATCGATGCAAGTAATAGCGATAGCACATCTTCTTCATCTAAGTCAATGTCCGGTTTAATGTTTGGGATGTTTGGAAAAGACAAGTAGATCATCTCCTTTTTTTCATGATACCTCAATATATGCACAAAAAAAGGAGATGATTCATTCTCTTAATGCTTCCTTAGGAAATCGTTCACCGCTCTCGCCGCTTCTCGTCCTTCGTGAATCGCCCAAACGACAAGGCTTTGTCCACGCCTTGCATCGCCTGCTACAAATACTCCTTCGATATTCGTCTTGTATCTTGGCGCCTTCGCCTTTTTGTTTACTGTTTCTACTCCAAATTGTTGTAAAAGTGATGGCTCTGGTCCCTCAAAACCGATGGCAATCAACACGATGTCACACGACCATACTTTCTCTGTACCCGGAATTTCTTTAAATACAATACGCCCATGTTCATCTACTTTTTTTTCCATATGAATCGTATGCAATTCTTTTACTTTTCCATTTTCATCGCCGACAATTTTTTTCGTTTGAATACAATATTGTCGTGGATCGGAACCAAACTTCGCTTCCGCTTCTTCATACGCATAATCAACCGTAAAAACAAGAGGATATTGAGGCCACGGATTATCATCCGTACGCTCTTTAGGCAACGAAGGGTGTTTACCGAATTGCACAACGCTTTTACATTGTTGACGAAGTGCAGTTGCCACGCAGTCTGCTCCTGTATCACCGCCACCAATAACGATGACATGTTTATGTTTTGCATCAATAAACGTCTCATCCTTTTCACCGGTCAACAACCATTTTGTTGTGACTGTTAAATAGTCCATCGCCAAATGAACGCCCGCTAATTCTCGTCCTTCGATAACAAGATCGCGTTGTTTTTGCGCTCCGATACAAAGCACAACAGCGTCGTATCGTTTCCGTAGTTCATCGACGGTAATATGCTTGCCAACTTCTGTGTTTGTAAGAAACGCAATTCCTTCTTCTTCAAGTAAACGCACACGTCGTTCAACGACATCTTTTCCAAGTTTCATATTTGGAATGCCATATGTTAACAAACCACCTATGCGATCCGCACGCTCATACACAGTCACAAAATGGCCTGCTTGATTTAATTCGTCTGCACATGCTAAGCCGGCAGGTCCTGATCCGATCACCGCTACCTTTTTTCCTGTGCGCTTTGTCGGTACGCGCGGTTGAACCCAGCCTTCTGCGAATGCTTTGTCGATGATTGCTCGCTCAATTCCTTTAATGGCTACCGCTGAATCAGAAATAGCTACTGTACATGACCCTTCACATGGTGCTGGACAAACGCGCCCTGTAAACTCCGGAAAGTTATTCGTTTTTACTAACCGTTCAAACGCTTCTTTCCAACGTCCACGGTATACAAGATCGTTCCATTCTGGAATGAGATTGTGAATCGGGCATCCTGACGTTAAGCCATTTAGTTCCATTCCCATATGGCAAAATGGCGTACCGCAATCCATACAGCGGGCGCCTTGACGCGCTAACGTATCGTTTGAAAATGGAAACGCATATTCTTCCCAATCATGTAACCGAGAAAGCGGATCACGCTTTTTTTCTTCTTCACGAACATATTCCATAAATCCTGTTGCTTTCCCCATCGTTCTCCCCCTTTCTTTTTTTACAGAAGCGATCGCTTACTTTGCGACCACTTCAATTCCTTTTTCAACGACGACACCTTTTTTTCTTGCGACCGTTTCAAACGCCTCAAATACCGCTCCGTCATCCGACAACCCGCGTTGCTTCATCGCTTCAATTGTCTCAATCATAAGCTTATAATTTTTCGGAATGACTTTGATGATGTCTTTCACAACTCGTTCCCAATTTGCAAGCACATACGCTGCTTTTGGGCTTTCTGTATATTCGTAATGTTTCATAATCATATGTTGCACATCTCGTATTTCGTTTTCGTCGACTAATGACTCAAATAAAACGAGTTCACAGTTCGCGCGTTTTTTCCACACATCGTCATCAGCAAGTACGTATGCTATACCGCCGGACATTCCAGCGGCGAAATTTTTCCCAACAGAACCGAGGATGACGACACGTCCACCCGTCATATACTCACAGCCGTGATCCCCAACACCTTCAACAACTGCGTGAACGCCGCTATTTCGAACGCAAAAACGTTCGCCAGCCCGACCACGAATGTACGCTTCACCGCTTGTTGCACCGTAAAACGCAACGTTTCCAATAATGACTTGATCGTTGCATGCAAACGTCGCTTCATGCGGCGGTCGAATGATTACTTTTCCCCCTGATAAACCTTTACCGACATAATCGTTCGCATCACCGACTAATGTCATCGTCATTCCTTTTGGCACGAACGCCGCAAAACTTTGTCCTGCTGAACCGTGAAAACTTAGTTGAATCGTATCTTCTGGGAGACCTTCTTCCCCGTATCGTTTCGATATTTCGCTCCCGACGATCGCACCGACAGTTCGCTGCACGTTGTTAATGCGTACGTGCAATTGCACAGGCTCTTTCTCCTCTATTGCTTTCTGTACAGCTGGCAAAATAGTTTCATAATCTAACGTTTGCTCAACACGGTGGTCGTACGATTTAGAAAACGTGCGCGATCCTTCCACTTGATACAACAGTCTCGATAAATCAAGATGTTTCGCTTTCCAATGTCGCTTTGCCCGCTCGCTTACTTTTAACACGTCTACCCGTCCAACCATTTCGTCGATCGTACGGAACCCGAGTTGCGCCATCATCTCACGCACTTCTTGAGCGACAAAATACATGAAGTTTACAATATGTTCTGGCTTTCCTGTAAATTTTGCCCGCAGTTCTGGATTTTGCGTCGCTACACCGACTGGGCACGTATCTAAATGACAAACGCGCATCATGACACATCCTAAAACGACAAGTGGAGCTGTTGCAAAACCAAACTCTTCAGCGCCAAATAACGCAGCCATGACAACATCGCGACCAGTCATTAATTTTCCATCTGTTTCTAATACGACGCGATCGCGCAGTCCGTTTAACATGAGCGTCTGGTGCGTCTCAGCTAAACCGAGTTCCCAAGGAACCCCCGCATGTTTAATGCTCGTTTTCGGTGAAGCACCTGTACCGCCGTCATATCCGCTAATGACGATGACGTCTGCACCGCCTTTAGCTACTCCCGCAGCAATCGTACCAACACCAGATTTTGCAACAAGCTTCACGCTAATGCGCGCATGACGATTCGCATTTTTCAAGTCGTAAATGAGTTGCGCTAAATCTTCGATAGAGTATATGTCATGGTGCGGCGGCGGTGAAATAAGTTCTACACCCGGCGTGGAGCCGCGCACTTTTCCGATCCACGGATATACTTTATTCGCAGGAAGTTGTCCCCCTTCTCCCGGTTTCGCTCCTTGCGCCATTTTAATTTGCAGTTCATCCGCATGAACTAAATAATGACTTTTCACACCGAAACGACCGGATGCGACTTGCTTAATCGCACTGCGACGGAAGTCACCATTTTCATCTTGTACATAGCGTCGCGGATCTTCGCCACCTTCTCCGCTATTGCTCTTTCCACCGATGCGATTCATCGCAATCGCAAGCGCCTCATGAGCTTCTTCGCTCAAAGAACCGTATGACATCGCTCCTGTTTTAAAGCGACGGACGATCGCTTCTACCGGTTCAACTTCTTCAATCGGAATAGGCGTACGCGTTTCGTCAAACTCAAACAAATTGCGCAAAAACGTTAGTTGTTCTTCATTCGCCATGTTTGAGTATTGTTTAAATAACTCATAGTCATTTTTTCGACATGCCCATTGTAACGTATGAATCGTTTTCGGATTAAACGCATGATGTTCACCGTTTTTACGCCATTGCAATTCACTTCCAGAATCTAATGTTTGATCATAAGATGTGTGGAACGCTTGCATATGACGCATCTTTGCTTCTTGGGCAATTTCATTCAAACCAATTCCACCAATTTGTGATGCTGTGCCGGTAAAGTATTGATCGATGACATCATTCCCGATACCGATCGCTTCAAAAATTTGCGCTCCGCGATAACTTTGCACCGTGGAAATGCCCATTTTAGACATCACTTTGACAACACCGTCTGTCGCTGCTTTTTTGTACGTTTCGACTGCTTTTTCGTATGTGGAATGAAGCACTCCTTTTTCAATCGCTTCTCGAATAGTCGCAAATACCAAATATGGATTGATGGCATCTGCCCCATAGCCGATTAACGCCGCAAAATGATGCACTTCACGCGCTTCTCCAGTTTCCACGATTAAACTCACTTTCGTACGTGTTCCTGTTCGAACGAGATGTTGATGTAAAGCACTGACCGCAAGGAGTGATGGAATGGCTACACGTTGTTCGTTTATGCAACGGTCTGATAAAATAAGCAACGTCACACCAGAAGCAATCGCTTCATCCGCCGCTTCACATAATTCATCCAGCGCTTCTTCTAAACTATGTGTAAAAACTGTTGACAACGTCACACTAACAAATTCACGATACGGACTCATTCGAACTGCTTTTAATTGTTTGTTCGTGATTATTGGTGACTCTAATCGAATGCGACGAGCCGAAGATGCATCTAGGTTTAACAAATCTCCTTCTTTTCCAAGCAACGTAACTGTGGATGTAACGATATATTCACGAATCGCATCGATCGGCGGATTTGTCACTTGTGCAAACAGTTGCTTAAAATAGTTAAATAAACTTTGCGGTCGATCGGATAAAACCGCTAACGGCGTATCGTTCCCCATCGCCCCAGTCGGATCTTTTCCTTCCTTCGCAATTGGAATAATTGTTTTTTCGACATCTTCATACGTATATCCAAACGCTTTTTGCCATGTCAAAAGGTTGTCAAACGGTTGTTCCTGCTCATCTTCTGCACATTCGTCAACAGAAATCATCTGTTCATTTACCCATTGACGATATGGTCGTTCATTGGCGATTTGACTTTTTATTTCTTCATCAGAAATGATTCGCCCTTGTTCAAAATCAATAAAAAGCATTTTTCCAGGGCTTAATCGTTCTTTGTATAAAATGTTTTCCGGAGCTACATCAATTACTCCAACTTCCGATGAAAAAATAATATAGTCATCTTTTGTCACATAGTAACGAGCTGGACGAAGACCGTTTCGATCTAAAATGCCACCAATTTGTTTTCCGTTTGTGAACACAATGGCCGTCGGACCGTCCCACGGCTCCATAAGACAGCTATAATATTCATAAAATGCTTTTTTATGATCATCCATTTCTTCATCCCAATACCACGGCTCCGGAATGAGCATCATCGCTGTTTCAGCGAGCGATTTTCCAGCTAACACAAAAAACTCAAACGCATTATCGAGCATGGAAGAATCGCTTCCGTTCGTATCTAAAATCGGAAGTACTTTTTGTAAATCTTCACCAAAAACAGGTGATGAAAATTGTTTTTCGCGCGCCATCATCCAATGAATATTGCCGCGCAACGTGTTAATCTCTCCGTTATGAATTAAATAGCGGTTCGGATGTGCCCGCTCCCAACTCGGGAACGTGTTCGTGCTAAAGCGCGAGTGAACGAGCGCAAACGCCGAACGAAATCGCTCATCTTGTAAATCGATATAAAAGGCATCTAGTTGCTCAGGGGTGACTAGTCCTTTGTAAACAATTGTGCGGCTTGATAAACTAGCAAAATAATATTCATTGTTTTTCACTAGCTTTTCCGCTCGTTTACGAATGACGTATAATTTACGTTCAAAATGTTGCTCATCGGTTACATCATCGCCCGCTGCCACAAAAAGCTGTCGAATAAATGGACGACTTTGTTTTGCTAATGTTCCAAGTTTTTCGACATCAACAGGTACATCTCGCCATCCAAGTAACGTCTGCCCTTCTTCATGGACAATATCATGAATTTGCTGTTCCAACATTCCCCTCTTTTGCTCATCATGTTCAAAAAAGAAAACCATCCCTACTCCGTAACGTCCTTTTGCGGGGAGTGAAAATGAACAAACGGATCGAAAATAATCATCAGGAATTTGCACCATGATTCCAGCTCCGTCACCTGTTTGCGGGTCGCTTCCTTGACCGCCGCGATGTTCCAATTGGCGTAGCATATGAAGACCTTGCTTTACAATATGATGAGAAGCTTCACCTTTTAAGTGAGCATACAAACCGATCCCACATGCATCATGTTCAAACTGCGGACAGTACAATCCTTGTGCTTTTGGTAAACCTCTCATATGAATCCCCCATTCCGTCATCATGTATGTATAATTGTAGATTTCAATAATCATACAAACAATATATAATTTAGATAATATTCATCTCATTTTGAGAACGATAACAAGAGGTGGAAGAAATGGAGTTAAGGCAATTGATCTATTTCACGGAAGTTGCCAAACGGGAACATGTGTCAGAAGCCGCTGAAGCATTGCATGTTGCGCAATCTGCTGTCAGTCGTCAAATTGCAAACTTAGAGGATGAACTTGGGGTCAAGTTATTTGAACGAGAAGGAAGGAATGTGAAATTAACACCGATCGGACGCCACTTTTTACAACATATTGAATCAGCGTTAAAAGCGATTGACTATGCGAAACAACAAATTGAAGAATATTTAGATCCCGAACGAGGAACAATTAAAATCGGCTTTCCAACAAGTCTTGCAAGTTACACGATGCCGATGGTCATTTCAACATTTAAGCAACAACACCCGCACATTTCTTTCCATTTACGCCAAGGTTCTTATAAGTTTTTAATCGAGGCAGTAAAAAAACGAGAAATTGATTTAGCTTTTTTAGGCCCTGTACCAACAGAAGAAAAAGGCATTCAAGGCGATATTTTATTTACCGAGTCGTTCGCCGCACTCATTCCGACAGATCATCCACTTAATCAAAAACGAAGCATTGCTTTAAGCGAATTACGACATGAGCCTTTTGTCATGTTTCCAGAAGGATTTATTTTGCGTAAAATTGTTGAAGATGCTTGCAAACAAGCCGGCTTTTCTCCAATCATTTCGTCAGAAGGAGAAGATTTAGATGCAATTAAAGGACTTGTCTCGGCAGGGATTGGCGTTACTTTGTTGCCAGAAAGCACATTTTACGAAACAACACCCCGTTATACAGTCAAAGTACCGGTTGAACTTCCACTCGTCCGCCGCAATGTCGGCATTATTTTACCTAAATATGAACTTGCACCGTCTGTCAACGTATTTTATCAATTTGTAAAACAATTTTTCACCATGTTAGATCAATACCAGTAAGCCAGCTGATATACTAGCCGGCTTACTGCCTCTTACACAGATAAATCGATCCCGACAACTCCAACGACGTCACCTTCTTGCACAATCGGTGCTGAAATCGTTAAACATGGACGTTTTGTCAATGCTGACGTGTATACGGAAGAAACGTACACATTGCCTTTAGTTGCCTCAACGAACCACGGTCTTGCTTTCGCATTTACGAGACCAGCCGGAGGGTTCGAGTAAATAAACGTCCCGTCGATTCGATTGGACCAAACAGCTTCGACATTTTCGTTTACGTGTAAAAATTCATCTAAATATACTTCATGCTCACTCACGTCCAAACGATTAAACGGGTAAGAGCGAACAAACGATGTAAGCTTTTCTTTCATCTGTTCAATGACACGCAAGTCCGTTGAGAACGTTCTTTCATGTTCATTTTGTTTCACCATTGTTTGTAACTCATTTGATATTTTTTCAATCGCTTCATTGACTTTTAGCATTCGCCCGATGTTTTCATACTGTATATCCATATGTTTCGCTACTTCATGCGCATGGTTTTTATTTTCCGATACCACCCCTGAAATATATTCAAGTAACGCTGAAATTTCTTGTACACTTGCTGTCTGCCCCTCAACAGATTGTGACGATTCGTGTGCCAACGCGGTCATATCATGCAACCGTTCTTTAAACCCAACCATAAGAGATAATACACGGTTCATTTCACTCGATCCGCTCTCGATTTGCCCATTCTCCACTTCTACCATCCTCATCGTACAATGGATTCCCGATTGAATGGAAGACAAAATATTTCTTGTTTGTTCTACAGCCATTGATGTTTGGTTTGCTAATTTTCCCACTTCGTTCGCAACAACTGAAAATCCTCTACCATGCTCACCTGCACGTGCCGATTCAATATTTGCATTTAGAGCTAAAATACTCGTTTTTTGCGAAATCGAGGCAATCGTTGACAAAATGTGATGAATTTCTTGCGACTGTTTGACTAACAACTCCATTTGCTGAATCAAGGCGTGATGACTCGTTCGCAAATCGTTCATGTCATACTGAAGTTTTTGTAATGAATTCCAAGCGTCAAGAAGCTCATTATAGGAAGCTTCACTGTACTCATGAATGCGACGAGAAACATCGGAAACCTTCAATGCTGACTCCTCAATCACTTTCGTCTTTTCTTCCACTTGCAACGCATAACCTACCGTTCTTTCCAAATGATCAACAAGTTGTCCTGTACTTTGCTGAGTGGCATGAGATGTGTGATGAAGTGAACTAGCAGCTAATTTCATTTGTTCAACAACGGCTTTTAATTGATCAACCGCCACTTCAATTTGACTTAACGTCTCATTTTGCTTCTCCTCTTTTCCCTCTTCTCCTTTCAACCTCTTACTTAATAAGAACATACACCTAACCCCCTATGTTATATTTACTAACATAAATATAACATATTGATGTAAAAAAACAAACAATTTTCTTAATAATCAAAAAAGTGTGTCATTTATCTTTACGACACACTTTTTGTAGAAAATACCCACATACGGATACCGAACCAATTGATTGCTATTCCACTCATTGTCGCTATCATTTTACCCCAAAAAATGGGCAAGCCTTCTTTACACACATGTAAAATAGCGATTGTAACCATAAGAGAGCAGACGTTTACAACTAAAAAGCAAAAAAATGGTTTCATAATCGCTCCTTTTGCTCGAAACGTCCACGAACGATTCCAAATATAGCTATTCATTACACCTACACTATATCCAAATATTTGAGCCCACATATACGGCATACCAAGTGCTACAAGGGAAAAAAATACAAAAAAGTCCACAAGTGTATTACTCACTCCAACAACAATAAAACGAAAGAACGTAACGATGTTATTCAATGTCATGCAACACCTTCTTAAAAATTTACAAATGTATATTGGATTTTTATGTTAATATAAAAAGGTGAGGAATTTCAACTCATACAAAAATATCCATATCAATAAAAGGGGCTATTAAACATGGAGCAGCACAAAATTGAGACGATTCCATTTGAATTAACCATTGTAGGAAAAGGATACCGCGTGAAAACAAACGAAGCATTCCAAACGATTTCTTCGCTTTGGGATCATGCCAAAAAGGATGGGTTTATGCAAAAACTAATTGATCTCTCATGGGAGCGTCCAAAATGCACGCTTGAAGGGCTATTAGGTGTTTGTGGGAAAGAAGCGAAAATTACAGATGAGGAGTTTATTTATTTTATGGGGGTGCGTTATGATGGAGAAGTTCCAAGCGATATGCAATATATGACGATCTCTCACGACACGTGGGCAGTGATTTCAAACGTAGCTGAAGCGTGGAAGCAATTATATGAATGGCTCCCTTCTTCTCAATATGAACTTGCTAATGCTCCATGTATTGAATGTTACTACGCACCAAATCACCTGCCAGAAAGTGAATTATGGGTTCCGGTTATACGTAAATAATCGAACAAACATTGCCAAAGGAGCGAGGTCAGAGCACTCCTTTGGCATGCAAGTTAAAAATAAACACGGGCAAGCCCGATGACACCCGATACCGTCTAACGTAGATAAAAATACAGCTTGAGCAGCATATTCTGGATGATGGTTGTATTGTAATGCATATAACGCTGTATTTCGCGAACAAGGATATGCACTAGCAATAAGCAGCGCTTGGGCTGTCGTCCCTTCGATATGTAAAAGCAAGATGATAGAAAAAGCAATCAAAGGCGATATAATGAGCCGACTGCTGATCGTTAAAAACATAAGACGCGGAATCTGTTTGATGTTCATATAAGCAAGTTGAGCACCTAACGTCAGCAAAGCAATTGCCAGAAAGGCATCAGCGACATGTGTAAGCGGTTGCCAAATCAATGTCGGTACTGAAATATGAAAAAATCGACAAATGACACCAATGATTAGCGCATAAATAATTGGATTTTTTAAAAATTCACGACTCATTGTCCCTTTATTTTTACTTGCAGAAATAAACTGAAACAATCCATACGTGTTCGTTAAAAAGTTTTGAAAAATCGTTACGACAATTTGGATCGACAAACCTAACGGCTCTTGGCGAAACACAAGTTGACTTACTGGAATGCCAAAATTGCCGGAATTGTTAAGGACAATCGTATTTTGAAACGTAGCTCCTAAGCTGCGGTCAAGCTTTAGCCATTTTGCCATCATCGCACTAAGAACGATGAGCGTCCCAGCTTGTAAAACAAGAAAGAAAAAAACATCGAACAATACATCGCTTTTCATGTCACTTTCATAGACGTTCACAAACCCTACCGCTGGAAGTAAAAAGTACGTCGTGATTTTCGACAACGTCTTCATATCAAAATGAAACAATCGATGCAAATACGCCCCTGCGCCAATCAACAAAAATAACGGCAACATGACATCAACAACTATGCGGACGAAAATGGTCAAGAAAAACACCTCTCTTCGACGTAAAACCCCGTACTACCATTTGATAGTACGGGTAAGCATTACCGATTCCGATTAAAAATAATCAACTTTAATTCTGTCATTTCTTCTATTGCATATCGAATGCCTTCACGTCCGAAGCCACTTTCTTTTACCCCACCATACGGCATATGATCGACACGGAACGTTGGAATGTCATTAATCAACACTCCACCAACATGCAGTTTCTCGGCTGCGTCCCATGCGGTATGAACGTTGTCTGTATATATGCCGGCTTGCAATCCGTAGCGCGAGTCATTAACTCGTTCAATTGCTTCATCGATGGAAGACACTTGATTAATTAATACAATTGGCGCAAACACTTCTTGGCACGATACTTTCATCGTTGGCGCCGCATCTAAAATGACAGTCGGCAACAAAATATTTCCCTGCCGTTCTCCACCGATCGCTACGGTCGCACCGTTTTGTTTTGCTTCCTCAATCCATTGTAACGAACGCTCAACGTCTTTTTCAGAAATAAGAGCCGAAACGTCTGTGCTTGGGTCAAGCGGATCACCGACTTTCAACTGTTTCACCGCTTCAGTAAACTTTTCAACGAACTCTTTATACCGATTTTTATGCACATAAATGCGTTGCAACGAAATACACACTTGTCCTTGGAACGAGAAAGCACCGACGACGCACCGTGGAATAATTCGGTCGACGTCGACTTTTTCATCAACGATGACTGCGGAGTTTGACCCTAACTCTAGCGTCACACGCTTTAGACCCGCCTTGTTGCGAATGCCGATGCCTACTTCTGGGCTTCCAGTAAACGTCACCATACTCACACGAGGATCTGTAACAATTTGGTCGCCGACTGTTTTTCCACTTCCAGTTACGACATTAAGCGCCCCTTTCGGCAGTCCCGCCTGTTCAAACAACTCCGCAATAAAATACGCAGAAAGCGGCGTTTGGCTGGCTGGTTTCAATACAACGGTGTTTCCTGCTGCAATCGCGGGACCTAGTTTATGTGCTACTAAATTCATCGGAAAGTTAAACGGTGTAATCGCTCCAATGACTCCAATTGGCTCTCGCATCGTAAATGCGACGCGATGCTCTCCACCCGGTGCGGCATCAAGCGGAATTGTTTCTCCGTGAATCCGTTTCGCCTCTTCCGCCGCAAATTTATACGTTTGAATCGTGCGTGCGACTTCTGCTTTAGCGGTCGTGATTGGTTTTGCTGCTTCTTTTGCGATAATCGTAGCCGCTTCTTCTGCGCGTTGTTGTAGGAACGAAACGACTCGTTCTAAAATCGCCGCCCGCTCATGCGCTGGTATTTTTTTTATCTTTTTCCGTGTTTCGTACGCAGCCGCAATCGCCCGCTTCACATCTTGCTCTGACGCAAGTGGAATCTCCGCTAACACTTCGCTAGAATACGGGGAGAAAAGCTTGGTATACGACTGTGCTTCGACCCATTCACCATTAATATAGAACTTCTTTCTTTCGATTGCTGTTCTCATCTCGTTTTCCTTCCCTTCTTCGTTTATTCCTTACTTGGTGATGAATAGTGCTATACAATCCGTCTAACATAGATGATATTTATTCCTATTCTTTTTTCTTTGTTTATAATCCTTCACAAACTTTACGTCTTAGTCGCAACAAAAATGAAAAGCCCACTTCATCAAGCGGGCTTTTATACTAGTTCACTCATCTGAAATAACGCAATCGCACGTTGGCGTTGCAGGCGATGATCGACTGTCGGCGCAGGATAATTGATGTTGAAGTTGCTTTTCCACGGTTCATGAATATGTGGCGAAGGGAAAAAAGCAAGTTCTGGTACATATGTGCGAATATACATGCCATCCGGATCAAATTTTTTCGATTGTTCAATCGGGTTAAACACACGAAAATACGGCACAGCGTCCGTCCCGACAGAAGCAGCCCATTGCCACCCTCCAATATTTGATGCTTCATCATAGTCGATTAACATGTGCTGAAAATATTGCTCACCCATGCGCCAATCGATCAAATAATCTTTTGTTAAAAATGATGCAACAATCATGCGAACACGATTGTGCAGCCACCCTTCTTCTTTTAATTGGCGCATCCCTGCATCAACGATCGGAAACCCTGTTTTTCCTTCTTTCCAAGCTTGAAACCGTTCATCATCGCGTGACCATGGAAGATGACGATACTTTTCTATAAACGCTTCTGTCTTTGTAAATGGAAAATGCGCGTAAATCATATGGTAAAAATCACGCCATGCTAATTCTTTTATATATGTTTCTACCGCTTCGTCATAGCTATTGCCAAATTGTTGAACAACAGCATGAAAAACCGTCCGAATCGAAATCGTTCCTGTTTTTAAATGTGGAGATAATCGACTCGTTCCCGCAACGCTCGGAATATCACGCTTTTTGTCATAATGTGGAAGAGCTGTTTCGATAAAATGTTGTAGAGCGATCAGCGCATCTTGTTCACTCGTACGCTCCCAACGTTTCGTACATTTTGAAAGCCAATGCGTAAAAGCGCGTTCGTCATCTTCTGACAGCGGTGTGATATGCAACATATGTGCACACAATAGATCCATATCAATAGAAAGTGGGAAACGTTTCGGACGTTTCCGCCAGGCACGGTAATACGGTGTATATACTTTATAAGGAGTTCCATCTGCTTTCAGCACATCAAATGCCTCGTGCATATGTGCATCATCATATGCATATACGTCAACACCATGCTTTTGTAACAACGCCTGAACGTAATCGTCCCGCTCTTTTCCACGCCCGACTTCGTCTTTATTAAAAAATATGGCATTCATACGTGTACAACGAATTAGTCGAACAAATACATCATCCACATCTCCATGCAAAATGTGTACATGTATCCCGTATTGTTGACGCAACGTTTGTCGAAACTGTTCTACTGTTTGAAAAAAATATTCATGATGATACGTTCGTTCGTTTGAAAAATAAGGGTCAAAGTGAAAGAAAAAAAGAAGTTTCCCTTGTCTTTCTTTGGCCCAATGAAGTGCCTGTGCGAGCGCTGTATGATCGTGCAGACGAAAATCTCGGCGAAACCAAACAACTGCTGTATGCATATATCCCATCCTTTCATCTTTTACACGCTCTTATTGTACAATATTTGTTCAATAATTGTATAATAAAAAGAAAAAAGAAGGTGACTATATTGTACGATGTCATAATCGTTGGAACAGGATTTGGAGGAGTAACAACAAGCGCCCTTCTTGCGAAAAAGGGATATCGCACATTGACGCTTGAAGCCGCAAACGAACTCGGTGGATGCGCAGGAAAATTTGAACGGCAGTCGTTTCGCTTTCAAGCAGGAGCGACGCTTGGGATGGGATTTGAAGAAGATGGTGTATTTTCACAACTTTTTCATGAGCTCGGCATGTCCTCTCCTCCCGTTCATTTATTACACACCGTAATGGATGTACACTTTTCTGAGCGGACGATTCGTTATTACCAACAAAAAGAGCGTTGGTTCGAAGAAATTGCCCAACAGTTTCCAAAAGATAGCGGAGCCATTGTCCGTTTTTTTAAAGAAATGTTTTCTCTTGCAGATGCACTTCTTTCTTTTGTATATAAACGACCGATGATTCCACCAAAAACGATGAAACATATATTCGAAGTGATACAAAAAGCAGATCGAAAATTATTGAGCGCAGCACCGTTTTTATTTCAATCGATTGCGAAACGTCTGCAACATTATGGCATTCACGACGAGACGTTTATCGCTTTTTTAAACGGCCAACTCGTTGATAGTGTGCAAACAACGATTGAACGTTGTCCTGCTTTACTTGGCGCCGTTGCCTTAAGCGTCTTCCATCGCGGTGCATTTTACGTTGAGGGCGGTCTTGCAACCGTTGTTCATGCACTTGCAGAACGTTACAAACAGCTTGGCGGAGAATTACGGATGCGTGAGAAAGTCATTTCCATTCGCAAAGAACGCCATTGGCTTGTGACGACAAATCGAAACCAAACGTACGAAGCAAAACATGTTGTATTTAACGGCTCTGTCCATAGTATTTTTGCCATTTTAGACGATTCTATTAAACGTACATTTTCGATACGCGAAGAAAAAGAAAAAAAACGCCCGGCTTGGGGAGCGTTTACGATTTACATGGGAGTAGACGACAACTTTCAGACAGATAGCTTATACCATCAATTTATCGTTGACAAAACAAAGCCGATGAGTGAAGGAAATCAATTTTTATTGTCCACTTCCGCACCGTTTGATCGACAAATGGCGCCTGTAGGAAAACGTTCCATCACGATTTCCACGCATACCGAACCACTTCATTGGTGGAATCGTCATGCGTATGATGAACAGAAAAAGATGCTTACAGAACAAATATTGCAACGTGTGAATAAAACATTCCCATTAACGAATATACATGTTCAATTAGTCGGCACACCTGTAACATTTGCTCGCTTTACTCACCGTGCGTTCGGAAAAGTAGGTGGCTATATTCCAAATGGTCCCTTCAGTTTATTGTCCACGTATGCACCTCAAACGAATGTCGAAGGGCTTTGGCTTTGTGGCGATACTGTTTTTCCTGGGGCAGGCTCGCTCGGTTGCGCATTATCAGGATGGATCGTGGCGGATGCGATTGCTATGGACAAATAGCTCTATGCCCAACACATAGAGCTATTTTTTCTTTATTTCGATCGGAATCGTTGTTTTTATTTTTATAGCGACTTTCGGATACGTTAACGCTTGTGTAACGATTGCATCTGGTGCTGGCTTTTGTTCTTTATAATAGACGATTGCTTTGCCTTTTTTATATCGGACCTCGGTCACTTCAACCCCGTATCCCCCTGTTTTTCTTTCCCCGAGATGAATGATCGCATACGTCATGTCATCTTGTTGAACCGTGTACGTTTGAAATTGTTTATGTTGTTTATCATATAACGCTTTTACATGTGGTGGAAGCTGTTCGCCTGTTACAACTTCGTACGCGATGGTTTCTTCCTCTTCATATCGTTCATCCACTTTTGATACACCGCAAGCAAAGAGAAGCAACATGCTAAATACCAAAAACCATTTTTTCATACACGTTCTCCTTTTTTCTTTTTCTTCTTCATCTTATGCTGAAACGAGAACTGTCAACCACATTCATAAATTCTCCATATTTTTATTTTACAATAGTAGCAATAAGATTTAGAAAGGGGAAATAGAATGTTACGACAACTGTTTATGTTAGCTGTGCTCGTTACGTTCACTGCTGCATGCACAAATCATTCTCCACATCATTCAACAGAGCATAAAGAAAAAACGAAACGATCGGACGTATTGTCCGGACAAGAAATTCATCTTGTTGCAAAAGAGGCGCAGTTGCAAATAAATGACAACATAACCGTTCCTGTTTATACGTATAACGGTTCCGTTCCCGGAGCGCAAATTCGTGTAAAGCAAGGAGAGCGCGTAAAAATTGTCTTTAAAAATGAATTACCAGAACCGACGGCGATTCATTGGCACGGCTATCCTGTTCCAATTAACCAAGATGGCGTACCTGGCGTCACAATGGACGCAGTCAAACCTGGCGAAACATTTACGTATGAATTTACGGCAACGATCCCTGGGACATATTGGTATCATTCGCATCAAAAAAGCGCCGAGCAAGTGGATAAAGGGTTATACGGCACTCTGATCGTCGAACCGAAAAAGGAAGAAAAAGTCGATCGAGACTATACGCTAGTGCTAGACGAATGGATGAGTCAACCAGAAACATCGTCAACAAACGGACATGCTCAGCATACAAATATGCATCACGGTGGCAATGGGATGATGCATGATATGAGCATGTACGATATTTTCACTATAAACGGAAAGAGCGGAACGGCCATTGAACCGTTAAAAGTAAAAAAAGGAGAAAAAGTACGGCTTCGCCTAATTAACGCAGGGTACATGTCCCACAAGCTTCATTTGCACGGACATGAGTTTCAAATTGTCGCAACGGATGGTCAGCCGATCAACAGCCCACAACCAATCAAAGACGAATTGTTAAATATCGCTCCCGGCGAGCGTTACGACATTGAATTTATAGCGAATAATCCAGGCGAATGGTTACTAGAATGCCATGGAAATATGAAAGGCACCGATGGCATGAAAGTGAAAATTCAATACGAAGGACAAACAAGCCATACGGACAAAGCAAATGCAAAAGAAACGCTTCCTGTTGTAGATATAACGACATACGGAAAACAGAAACCGGCTCGATTTACATTAGACCAAACATATGATGTCGAATACACAATGAATTTAGGAACAGCAATGGGCAAAAATGGGGTGGTTTTCACGATTAATGGGAAAACGTATCCTGACATAGCGCCAATCAACGTGAAAAAAGGCGATCTCGTCAAAGTCAAATTCGTGAACCATTCACCTATGGACGTCCACCCGATGCATTTACACGGACATTTCTTCCAAGTATTAAGCAAAAACGGGAAGCCTATTACAGGCTCTCCATTGATTAAAGATACGTTAAATATAAATCCGGGTGAAGAATATGTTGTCGCATTTCAAGCAGATAATCCGGGAAATTGGATGTTCCATTGCCACGACTTGCACCATGCGTCAGCGGGAATGGTGACAGAGGTCAAATATACCGACTACAAATCGGACTATACCCCAGATATCGCCGCTACAGACTATAAAGTATTAAGTGGCGTTGACCGTATCTATCAGCGTAGTTCCGCAATTAATAATCCGAATTCAGCTTGTGGTCCAACAGTAGCCGCTATGATTATGGATTATTATCATGATGAGTTAGGTTATAATGTTCGAGATAACTCTTATTATGGCTCATGGGCCGCGTTAGTTAATCATCTTTATAACGAGATGGGGAGTACATGGTTAGGAACAACAATTACAATGTGGACCAACGGTGCTCTTACACACGTTTACCATACAAGTAATGCTTGGAGCTCTAATACAGTAACAGATGCGGTTGGGAATAGTTCTAAGTTTATTGGTGCCATAGATAGCAACGCTCCTGTTGCCATCCGTTTTGATTTATTTGACTCTGGTGGAACATCAATCGAATATCATTTTGTTTGTGGAATTGGATATGATAAAAACGGTTCTTATGCAGGCGATTTACATGTCGCTTACAAAGATCCTGATAATGGTGCGGATAATACAGGTACGCACTGGTTTGATTGGACAGACGATGACCAAGACATCGATTTTGCGTGGCTATCCTAAACATAAAACAGCCCTTATGTTAATTAAGGGCTTTTATCATTCATATAAATTTATAAAAATGGATAAGTAGGATCGTGGGGGTGGGACTCTTCGGGATGCCCCCGGATCGCGCTTGTTGACCAGTCACCCTCGCGTATGAGAACTCACGTTGGGCCATGGGCTGCCTGGAAGCTGCTCCTTCCAGCATGGGGAACCAACGGGAAAAGCCTGCGGGTTAGACGTCCGAACAGGAGCCGGGGAGACAGACTTCACGAGTAGTCAAGGCTACAGGAGGAAGAAGAGTGTCCCCGATGAGCCTCAAGATCATTATCCAGGAACATCGCGAAAAGTCCAACCCCGATGTTTGTGAAATATGTTTGCGACCCACGGGGGAGGGGCGCCCCTCCCCCGTGGGCAAGTCACCCAAGAATATGCGATTGTCAAGGAGCATATCGTATTGGAAATTCGATTTAAAAATCTTTCTAAACATACTATACGAGGAGGAATTATATTGAAGTTATTCTCTAAACAACTTATTATATCATTTTTAGTTTGTTTATTGATGTTATATCTAACGGAACTTTTTACGATAGAGCCTCACGTAACTTCAGGGAACGGAAATCCAGGGCTTCTTATTATTATGTTAGCTGCAATTTCATTTTTGTTCTTTGGGAGGGGGTTATGGAAAATCCTCACTAACATGAGTATCTCAAAGAGAGGTTTGTTGTTTATGGGTATTGGTTCACTCTGTATTTTAAGCATGTCCGCTTTTTTAGAAATTATATATGTTTTAGACTTAATTAAACAACTCGGAGGACCCCCATCTAACATAAATTCTAGAATCTACCGTTTTAGCTGGATAAATCAATATACAAATACTGTTTATGTTAATGCTTATACGTTGTTAATCTTTATTTCAAGTATTCTTTTAATTTATTCCATACAAAAACTGTTTACAAAAACCCGTGGTGCTAGTTGAGCCTCAGCGCTCAACTAGCCCGACCAAGGAATAAGCCAACAAGATTAATAACTTTCTTTGCGGTTACCGAGTAAACGTCAAATAGCCCCCACCTTTTTTAAGGCCGGGGCTTAGGGTATTATTGAGTTAGTTGATGAAAAGCAATAGATGAAACAGGAAGTGTTTTAGACCAAGGAAGCACTTGATCCAATGCACGACTGTCTGATAAATCGTATCCATTCACATCTCGTTTTTTCATTATTCTTCATAAAAAGAAAAAAAACTTTCGATACTGAAAAAGGGCATCCCTTCGACAGAGGAATACCCTTTTCTCCCTTACTTCACATCATATCCTTGCTCTTCAATCGCTTCTTTCAGTTTGTCTACGCTTACTTTTGTTTCATCATACTCGACATCAACGGTACCTTCTTGCAAATGCACTTCGACGCGGCTGACGCCATCTAGTTCTTGAAGCGCATTTGTTACCGCTGCTTTGCAATGTCCGCATGTCATCCCTTGTACTTGTAATGTAATCGTCATCATCCATTCCTCCTTAAATGTTTATATTTTAATGTTTATAGTTTCACGCGTTTCAAACGAAGCGCGTTTGTCACAACGGATACAGAGCTAAATGCCATCGCTGCCCCAGCGATCCACGGTTGTAACAATCCAGCTGCAGCGACGGGAATGCCGACGCTATTATAAAATAATGCCCAAAATAAGTTTTGCCGAATGTTGCGCATCGTTTGCCGACTCAGTTCAATCGCTTTTGGAATGTGCAGCAAATCGCCGCCAACAAGCGTCACGTCCGCCGTTTCAATCGCAACATCCGCTCCTGTGCCAATCGCCATCCCAATATCCGCTTTCGCAAGAGCTGGGGCGTCGTTAATGCCGTCGCCAATCATCGCAACACGCTTCCCTTCTTTTTGTAGCTGTTCGACAATTGTCGCTTTTTGTTCCGGAAGCACTTCCGAATACACATGTTCTATACCGACTTGTTTGGCGATCGCTTCGGCTGTTCGTTTGTTATCGCCTGTTACCATATACACTTCAATGCCCATTTGTTTTAATGCCACAATCGCTTGTTTCGACGTTTCCTTGATCGTATCGGCAACAGCGATCATTCCAGCAAGCTGTCCGTCGATGGCAACGAGCATGACCGTTTTTCCTTCGCTTTCAAGCTTTATCATTGTTGGCTCATGTTCGGCAATATTGACCGCACGTTCGTTCATTAACTTGCGCGTGCCGATGAGCACATGCTTTCCGTTTACCGTCGCTTCCACTCCATGACCAACGAGCGCAGAAAATTGCGTCAACGGTTGCGCGACGATTCCGTTTGCTTTTCCGTACGCCACAATCGCTTGCGCTAGCGGATGTTCCGAAGCGCTCTCGGCCGAAACGGCATAGTCGAGCATATGTTCTTGAAATGACAAAACATCTGTCACTTCTGGTTTTCCTTTTGTCACTGTTCCGGTTTTATCGAATAGCACCGCGTTAATTTTATGCGTTCCTTCTAAATACTCACCTCCTTTAAAAAGAATGCCATGTTCTGCTCCTTTTCCTGTACCGACCATAATCGATGTCGGCGTGGCAAGACCGAGCGCACAAGGACACGCAATGACAAGAACGGCAATCGCCACTTCCAGCGCAGTTGGTAAATCATTTGGCGCCACAACGAAATACCAAATGATAAATGCTAACACGGCAATGCCGACAACAATTGGAACGAAAATGCCGGAGATCGTATCCGCCATCCGCTGAATCGGTGCTTTCGACCCTTGCGCCTCTTCGACAATTTTAATGATATTGGCGAGTGCGGTATCTTTTCCGACTTTTTCTGCGCGAATCGTTAGTATTCCGTTTGTATTGATTGTTGCACCAATCACGAAATCCCCTTCTTTTTTATCTACTGGAATTGATTCCCCCGTAATCATTGATTCGTCTACCGAAGAAGAGCCAGCAATCACTGTACCGTCTACCGGGATTTTTTCTCCTGGCTTGACAAGGATCGTATCCCCGATCATCACTTCTTCGAGCGGAACTTTTCTTTCTTCTCCATGTCGGATAACCGTCGCTTCTTTTGCCTGCAAGCTAAGTAGCTTTGAAATCGCTTCTGTTGTCCGCCCTTTCGCAAGCGCTTCAAAGTATTTGCCGACAAGCACAAGCGTAATCAAGACGGCGCTCGTTTCAAAATATAAGCGCGGTTCATGATTCGTGAGCGCCCGCAACGTTTCAAATAAACTATAAAAATAAGCAGCCGATGTGCCAAGTGCGACAAGAACGTCCATATTCGCGCTCTTGTTTCGTAGCGCTCGGTACGCCCCGACATAAAACGGAGCACCGATATAAAACTGAACCGGTGTAGCTAAAAGAAGCTGGAACCACGGATTCATTAACAGATGTGGCATCGGCAAGCCGATATGAAACGGCATATGGGCAACCATCGTATAAAGCAAAGGTAAGGATAAAAGGATAGAAATAACAAGTTGCCGTTGTTTTTGTTTAAGCCTCTCTTCTTTCCGACGAGCATCATCTTGTTCTTCGCTTCGAATCTGCCCTTTGTACCCAAGCTGTTTCATTTTCTCTAAAATGTCTTCGACCGATGTAACGCCTTCTTTATATTCGACAACCGCACTGTTTGTCGCTAAGTTTACCGTAGCGCTTGTAACACCTTCCATCCGCTGTAACCCTTTTTCAATCCGTGTCGCACATGCTGCACATGTCATGCCTTCAATATCGAGCGTCACTTTTTCAGCCGCCACGCCATACCCTAACTTTTCAATTTTCGCTTCAATATCGGCAAGGCTATATTTATTCGGGTCGTATTGAACGGTCGCTTTTTCCATCGCTAAATTGACGGTCGCTTCTACGCCGTCCATTTTATTCAACACTTTTTCAATACGGGCAGAACAGGCAGCACATGTCATGCCGGTCACCTTTAGTGTCACCGTTCGCATCCATTTCCCCTCCCTTACTTTGAAAATTGCTTAATGACATCCATCAGCTCGCGGATGGACGTTTCACCATCTCCTTCGCGGATCGCTTTCGACACACAATGGCTGACATGGCGTTCTAACAAATTCAATCCGACTTTATTTAACGCGGCCGTGATTGCAGAAATTTGCACTAAAATATCGATGCAATACCGATTGTCTTCGACCATTTTTTGCACCCCGCGCACTTGTCCTTCAATGCGCTTCAAGCGCTTAATAATGTTTTCGATTTCTTCTTCCGTGCGCGGAACCATTCGTTGTTCATGAGACTCACAATGAGACATTTATTTCACCACCTTCATCATACATTATACCGGTAGCGGGTATAAAACTCAACGTGCAAACATACGTCGTACAACAACTATAAATATCCCTAACGCAACGAACGTGAAAATGACTTTTCCTTGCCATGTCCAATTCATCACTTGATACACCGAATATGCCTCTAACAACAGTGCTGGCAGTTTCCCAAGCGAGCTGGCGGCTGTAAAAAGAAGGAGCGACATGCGCCCAATAGCGGCAACGAACGTGACTATTCCTGATGGAACAAAAGGAAGAAGACGCAAAGACAAAACAAGAGAAAAGGCTTCTATCCCTTCTGCCGCAAGCAAACGTTTCACTTTCGGATAGGAAAAGCATTTCGTTTCTGAAAGCTGGCGAAACCCTTTTCGATACAACAGAAACGATACAATCGCGCCAACCGCTTCCCCGACAAACGATACAAAAGTGCCTTTCCAAAAGCCAAATACCGCCAAGTTAGCGACAGTGAGAAAGACGCTCGGGACAACGCCTAAAATACTGATCACAATATTGATCGCAATACTGATGAGATAAGCAACGCTTTCATATGTATGAAATAGTGTAATGAGCTTCTCTTCCATTTCTTTTTACCTTACCCCCCCCATTTATATCCTACACCCCAAACGGTCTGCAAAAATTCATCAATCGGAAAACCAGCTTGGCGGAGCTTTTCGCGAATATTTTTCACGTGCGAATCGACGGTTCGTTCTTCTGTATTGGCGTTATACCCCCATAATGTGATGATGAGTTGCTCGCGACTAAATACTCGATTTGGATTTTTGAGAAAAAGTCCTAAAATGGCAAACTCTTTTGGCGTGAGAAAAATATCGTGCCCAGCATATTGGACTTTATGCTGCGCTTCATCCCAAACTAAGCCGTTAAACTCGAGTTTCGTTTGTTTTCCGACCGAACGGCGCAATACTGCCTCCATCCGAGCGAGCAATTCGGATTCGTCAAACGGTTTTGTAATGTAATCATCTGCGCCAATTTTTAGCCCTTGGACAACGTCTGTCGTCGCATCCCGTGCGGTAACCATAATGATTGGGACATTCGAAAACTCTCGTATTTTTTTGCACGTTTCCCATCCGTCCATTTCTGGCATCATGATATCAAGCAATACAAGGTCTGCTTTATTATTTTCTAAATAGCAAATCGCCGCTACTCCTGACTCGCATTTCACACAACGGTATCCGTTCGGGGTAAGATACAGCTCTAATAATTCTAACATTCGTTTTTCGTCATCAACCAATAAAACCGTGTACACCTTCATCACCCCCTCGGCAATGTAATAAGCATAGTTGTTCCTCTTCCGAATTGGCTTGTGGCGGAAATCGAACCGCCGTGCGCTTCGACAATTTCTTTTACAATCGCCAATCCAAGCCCCGTCCCTCCGCCTATTCGCGATCTTGATTTATCGACTCGGTAAAGCCGTTCAAAAATATGCGGCAAATCTGCTTCAGGGATCCCTATTCCTTCGTCAGAAATCGTGATGATTACGTTCTTTTTCTCTCGTTTGACATTCATCGAAACGGTAGAGCCTTCATGAGAATATTTTAACGCATTGTCTAAAAGGTTGATCATCACTTGTTCAAATCGCTGTCGGTCGATATGGACGGTAACGTTTTCCTCGCAACGATAAATCAGCCCCATTTGTTTCGCCTGAAACGCAGGAGCCATTTTCTCGTATATTTTTTTCAAAAAAAGGCACAACGGGGTTGGCTCTTTCTCGATGTGAAACGAATGTCGGTCCATTTTCGCAAGCTCAAACAAATCTTTCACTAACTTTTGCATATGCTCAGCTTCTTCATAAATAATGGACAAATAGTTCGCTCGTTCTTCCTCCGCAATATTCGGTCTACGCGCAATGTCCGCATATCCTTTCACATATGTAAGCGGAGTACGCAACTCATGTGAAATGCTCGCTAAAAATTCGTTTCGTTCTTTTTTCAAATGTTCCAAATCAGTCGCAAGGGTTTGAATCGCTTTTCCGAGTTGCGCTAACTCGTCTTCCCCTTTTACTTGCAGGCGAACAGAAAAATCTCCTTTGCTTAGTTTCTCGGTCGCTTGTTTCATCCGAATGAGCGGAATCGTAATGACTCTTGATAAGAAAAAAATCGTCATAATCGTCAAAAAGACAGAAACAATCCCAACAACAAGAAAATGATGTTTTAATTTAGAAATCATATTTTGAATGGAAGCCGTCCGCTGAAACATATATACATATCCTTTTGTCTTGCCGTCCATCCGAATCGGGCTGGCGGTAGCGATATACGGTTGTCTTTTCCAGTTGTTTTGCACCACCATTCCGCTATGAGAAATGTGGCGAACATCGACAGACGGGATGAGTTTTTTTGCAAACGGCAAAATATGATCAGAAAAATATAAAATATTCCCTTTCGCATCTGTAATGACGACATCTGTTTCCGCTTCCGACTCCATCATCACGACATGTTCTAACGTGGAAAGATGATAGCTTTTTTCCAATACATCCCGATGATTGTTCCCTCTTGCCAACAACTGCTCAAATTCCTCATGAATTCTCGCGTTCACAAGCGTCACATATAGCGACGCAAATAACACCGTTTCAATTCCTAGCACAAAAACAAAAAACAATAGCCCTAATTTAAATGAAAGTTTTCGCACGAAGATTCCTTCCTTACACGCGTTTTTCTTTATTATAGCAGAAAAAATATGGAGAAAATGTGGAGAGACGACATGCGCTTGGTGGAGTTGTGATAGTGAACTAGCATGATCGCTCTGATGTTTGTATCGACAATTTTCGTATTTATCCAAAACGTTTTTAGACCAAACATCAATTTCTTTATTTTCCAAAATTCCCATTCCTTCTGCTTCTATAAGCTTCTTCTCACATTTTCTTTGTTCAAAAAACTAGTCGATCATGATAAAATATTATCCAATTAGGAAGATGGAGGAAATCAAATGTATAAGAATTTGTGGATGATTCTCTTGATTATCGTTGGAATATTCCTCTTTTACTTAATTCAGAAAGAGGACGATGTCATAACAAAAGCGAACGTAATTATTTATACCGACGGAAAAACATCATCTGAAAAAGAAATAACAGACCTAAAAACATTACAGTCATTACAGCGCGTATTTGCAAAAATTGAATGGAATCGATATATAGAAGTGAAAATGGTTAGACAAGAAGATGCGAAGATCATTATGTTCAGACAAGTGAAACAACATATGCCTGAAAAAACGATCCAGTACAAAATATGGTTCGAACATGCAGACGTTGGGGCAACGATAATAAGTAGTGATCCAGATGAAAACATAGGTACGTTAAGCAAAAATGATGCAAAAACATTAGAGGGCATCATATATCAAAAATAACAAAGGGACGGAGGAGGAAATGGAAACACTAGTCACGATATGTTTTGAGTTTGTAGGAGGATTGTTAAATTTTTTATTGTTAGGTCAGTTTGATTACCTCGTAGCAAAAAGAAAATTAAAATACCTCCAAAAAACAAGAGTTATTGAAGCACAAAAACCGTTCGACAAAAACACTGTAAAGCGTTTGTTAAAAGATCCGAGCATTTCTACATATTTACTTTCAACAACAAACTACAAAAAACTGTTGCATGATAAAGATATGCAAAAACAGTTCAACAAAGCGATCAGCAAATATGTATAAATCGCCCACGTATGTCGTGAGCGATTATGTTTTTTCTTTGTATAAAGATGCTGTGCTAATTAATATGACTCCTGCCAACAAAAATGAAACGTATGCGACAAGCGACGCGGTTCCTTGATTTTTCACCCCGATTCCAACAAACGCCCAAACGAACACAAGCGGATATACGTAATCTCGTTGTAGGCGCATAAAAAGAAGAGCTAAAGTTGTTGCAATAAGTAACATCGCAATCGCCCAGAATGCATCAGACAATCCGAATCCGTTCCAACCGTTGTATTTTAAAACAAAGGAAATGTTTGCAATTGTCGCAACGCTAATCCAACTGAGATATACAGAAAATGAGATCAAATCAAGACTTGTTGGATTCGTACGTTTAATAGCCATATATAACGAAATAAGGGTTAAAAGAAGAGAGACCATTACAATAACAGAGAAAAGAAAATATTCATAATGCCATACGACAATCCATAACGCATTAAACATACAGCTAGCGACAAAAGGAATAAACGCTTGGCTGTACATAGGTAAATGGCGACGAGAAGTGGGAATTTGTCTAAAAATCCAAATTGCTAATAGCACATAAATAAATCCCCAAATCGAAAATACGTACCCTGCAGGTGTAAACAACACGTTAACTTTACGCGATATGTCTCCTGTTGTCTGACCATTTAACGGAAGCCACTCAGCCATCACATTCACAAACACCATCCCGACATACACTATAACATAACCAATAAGTCGCCCCATCGCTATCCTCCAACTCTTTTCTTTATCATTTATATTATTCCTTTTATATGGACACGATAACCGTTTATAACAAAAAGAGACGGTTTTTGTCCCGCCTCTTTACACTAGCTCACCCCAAATATCTTTCAACGTCCACGCCTCAACAGAAAGCACGGTCAATTTTCCGCCTTCTGCAAACAATTCAATCCCTTGGCTCGTTTCAGATGGATATATTCTCCCTGTCATCACAAGCCGACCGTCATTGACGAATAACTCAACAGAAGAACGGTCAATAAAGACATGGAACGTGACAACGTCTTTTTGTTTATCCAATACGGCACGGCGAATGCCGCCCTCTCCTTTTCCGGATCGGTTTCGGTCAAATGTAACGAAAGCGTCTTTTACGTCATAGCGAAAAATCGTTTCTTCGCTTCCGTCTTCCGCACAGCGCACCTTTACACCAAATGCATTCCCACGAAAATCGGCTAATGAAAAACGAACGAGCAATTCTAGTCGATCACCTTGAACTGGAAGTGTGTGCGTTCCGTCGTTTACTGAAATCGATTCCAGTCTCACGTGCTCTTGGCGCAATAATTGCAATTCCGGCACCGGCTTCATCAATAGCTTCTCATCATCCGCTAATTCCAAAAGACGCGGAATTGTCAACGCTCCTGCCCAACCGTGCGCTTGCGTCGGCATTGGTGACTCCCACATATCCATCCAGCCGAACAAAATACGCCGACCTTTTTCATCTTCAAACGTTTGCGCCGCGTAAAAATCAAACCCTTTATCGAGCTCTTCAAACGCTCCGTGCACAAGTTTTCCCGTTTCATCATTAAGCGTACCAACGACGTAGCCTGTTTGATGAAGGTTTTGAAAACGATCCCCGTCTGGTTCAATCCCTTGCGGTGAAAATAACAAAATATCCTTGCCGTTCAAATGAAAGACATCTGGACACTCCCACATATAACCTAAGCTACCATCGCTTTCAGCCATGATATTTACATATTTCCAATGGCGTAAATCGTTCGATTTATATAAAACAACTTTTCCGTTATTCCCCTCTCTTGTCCCAAGCACCATATACCAATTATCGCCGCGTTTCCACACTTTCGGGTCGCGAATATGGCCTTGGCAATTAAACGGAGGCTCAGCTAAAACAGGGTTCGCTTCGTCTTTTTCAAAGTGAATGCCGTCTTTGCTTGTCGCAATGCATTGATATTGCTTCAACTCCGTTTGTTCCTCATTTAACCAGACATTTCCGGTGTAAATGAGCGTGAGCACGCCATTGTCATTGACTGCACTTCCCGAAAAACAGCCGCCTTCGTCGTACCATTCACTCGGCGCAAGCGCAATCGGTACACGTTCCCAATGTACAAGGTCTTTACTTTTCACATGCCCCCAATGCATCGACCCCCACGTTGGACTGTCGGGATGGAACTGATAAAATACGTGGTACTCCCCATTCCATTGAATCAACCCGTTTGGATCATTCATCCAGTTTACCGGAGCCATAATATGATATGCTAGCCGATATGTGCGGTTCATTTTTTCTTTTGCTCGTTGTACTCGTCTTTCTGCTTCATGAATGTGCTTCGTATGTTTCGACATAAATTTGCCCCTTCCTCTTTTGTTTATATATCAAGAAATGAAAAAATATGATGCGTCGAGAACTTTATATTTGGAAATAAAGTGGAACGTCATTTCTCCAATTACACCTTCCCCCCTCCATATTCGTACGAAGCCGGGGGCATGAGCACAGGAGTGCCTTCGTACAACTCCATTCGTCGTTCTCCGAAAAGCTCAAAAAACTCGGCAAACGTATATAGTCGTTTTTCTTCACGCTCACTCATCCATCCCACCTTTGCCTGTTTTTTCATTCCTATTCATCCATTGTTCTAAATGATGCACCGCAATGCCAGAAAAACTTTTTGTACGAACATAATGTTGCTGAACGATCGCTAATTGTTCATTCATATACGTTTCGCTTTCTTCAAAAAACGAAACGTTATCTCCTTCATCGACTTGTCCGGTTTCAACACCGATGACAATCGATTTGTTGTACTTTTTCGCAAGGTTCATTTCTTTTTTTACAATGTTAATGATTGCCTTTGCTTCATCGCGATACGCCATGATCGCCACACCGTCTGTATGTGAAATCACCCATTCCGCTAAGTTGCCGTTTACGTATTGTACTTCATCAAACCAAAACGGGATGTCGACTTCAAAACGTAGCGATCGTTCACTTGCGAGTTGCCGTGCACGTTGTAAAAGTGTTTGATACGAAACGATCGCTTCTTCTCGGTTCGTACGCCAACGTTCATGCAAGTACGGTTCAACGTCTAAGTGTACACCGCTAAACTTTTCATTTTGTTCGGCAGCGCTTTCATATTGGTCAATCCATCGGAATAAACGTTCAATTCCTTCGTTCGTTTCAATCCAACGCGGTGCCCCATCTAGTACATAAACACGAATCCCTTTTTCGGTTGCATGCCGAACAAATTGACGATACGTATCAATCGGGATTTCTTCGTCGATTTGCACGTATACATCGCTTATTTGCTTCTTTTCTAAAAATGAAAAGATGCGTTCTTCATTTTTCACAAGCAGCCACGGATTCCAAAGCCATGTGGCGCGCATGAGCTGTCTTTCTTGCGCAAACAAATATACTCCTCCCACAGCAAGGACGAATAAAAATGCGATGATGCCAACAATTTTTTTCATCTATATCCCTTCCCACATATCGATTATCTTTATTTTACTATGTTTTGCATAGAAAAGAGAATGACGAAACGACTTTTTTCACATGATATATAAAAAAAGTGGGGATGAAAAATGAATGCTTTTTTCTTATTTTTGTCTTTATTCGTTATGACGACAACGCCTGTTCAGCGAATGAATGACGATATTGTTTGGAACGTTCCGACCGATGAAAAAATGGTCGCGATTACATTTGATGATGGACCGGATATGTTATATACGCCTGACATTTTAAACATTTTAAAGCAGTATGACGCGAAAGCGACTTTTTTCGTCGTTGGATTTCGAGCGGAAAAATACCCTGACATTATTAAACGCCAAATGGACGAAGGACATGAAATTGCCAATCATACGTATAAACATCTCGATTTTCGAGGCAAATCAAAGCAAATGATTGAAGAGGAAATAAAAAAAAGCGAAGATGTGATATATAACATAACAGGAAAACGACCGACATTGTTTCGTCCCCCGCTCGGTTACTATAATAAACGTATCATTGATATTGCTAAACAACAAGGATATACCGTCGTGATGTGGTCAAAACATCAAGACACGTATGACTGGCAAAACCCTGGAACAAACCGCATCGTGCGCCGTGTCATTAGCCATATTCAGCCTGGACAAATTATTTTATTTCACGACCATGGAAGCGGTAGTCGCAAACAAACCGTTCAAGCTTTAAAAGAGATTTTGGCGATTTTAAAGGAAAAAGGATATACGTTCGTCACTGTCTCGGAGCTGTTAAAACACCATCCAAACTATCGCGATTTGAACTTGTAGCTCCTTCCATATGAGCATATGTTTTGCTTTTTTAGGCAATCCATCTGATAATAAAAGGGACAAATATTGGAAAGGGGCAGAGTGATGAAAAGTTTACAAGATGGTGCCACGTTACATAATGGAGTGCGTATGCCTTGGCTTGGGTTAGGCGTCTATAAAGTGCAAGAAGGAGACGAAGTAAACCGAGCTGTTCGCACAGCGCTTGAAGTTGGCTATCGTCACATTGATACCGCTGCATTTTACCAAAACGAAGAAGGTGTCGGTCAAGCGATTCGCGAATCAGGCATTCCACGCGATCAAATTTTTGTTACAACAAAAGTATGGAACAGCGACCAAGGATATGAAGCGACATTAAAAGCGTTTGACACAAGTTTAAAAAAGCTCGGCTTCGATTATGTTGATTTATACTTAGTACATTGGCCTGTCAAAGGAAAATATAAAGAAACGTACAAGGCGCTTGAAAAGTTGTATAAAGACGGTTTTGTTCGCGCGATCGGTGTTAGCAACTTCCAAATTCATCATTTAGAAGACATCCTTGCCGATTGTGAGATTAAACCGATGGTTAATCAAGTCGAGTTTCATCCACGTTTAACGCAAAAACCGCTTCTTTCCTTTTGTAGACAACACGACATTCAACTTGAGGCGTGGTCGCCACTCATGCGTGGCGGTGAACTGCTAAACGAACCAACGGTTGTCAACATTGCGCAAAAATATAATAAAACTCCAGCCCAAGTCATTTTGCGTTGGGACTTGCAACATGAAGTCGTCACTATTCCAAAGTCTGTCACACCTGAACGAATTGCGCAAAACGCAAACATTTTCGACTTTGCATTAACGAAAGAAGAGATGGATGCGATTGATGCGCTAAACGAAAATCGCCGCATCGGTCCAGATCCGGATAATTTTGATTTTTAAAGGGGCAATTCATCGCCCCTTTCTTTCTTTTTTTTGATGCTTAACCATTGCGATCAAAAGTAGGAAGATAGGAATGATCATTTGAAGAGGAACGTGCATATAAATTGTAACGATTCGAAGCCCTTCTTTAATATGTTCAGCAAAATTGCTTGCAATGGCAAGAGACAAAAACAAGACTGAAATGCCTAGCGGATAAACAAGACGTTGATATTCTTTAAGCGCAAATAAGTCGGCCACGCCGATAACTCCCGCGTAAAAAAAGACACCGACTTTGAAAAATCCGCCGACAATTAATGCAATCATAAATAGTACATCTAACCGTTCTAAAAAATTTGCCACGCGAATTTCTTGAATCGTATTTAGTAGTGGAAAAGTTGAACGTGAAACAATATCTGCGCCTAATACAGCTACATTCATCCCCATAATCATTGCTAAATTTATGCCACTTAACAATAATGCAAGAAACCCTGCCTTCCACACTTTTTCTTCCCTTTGTAAATAAGGAAAAATCATTGTAAAAACAACAAGTTCTCCAAACGGAACATATAATGTTTGCGTAAATACAACATGAAAAATGTGTGACCAGCCTTCCTCTAATATTGGTTGTAAGCGGCGAACATCTATCTCTCCTGCAATAATAATCAGCACGAAACCTAACATAAGTATCCAGTAAAGGGAAAAGAAAAATAATTGACTCGCTCGTGCGATCACTTCAATCCCTTTATATACAGCATACATCACAGTCAACATCATGACCGCATTTAAAATAAACAAGGGTGTCTCAGGATATGCAAACGTTAATAACAGCTCTCCAAAATCACGCAATACACGAGCAGAAATATATAAAAAATAAAGCACATATATGAGCGCAAGTACTTTTCCAAAGAAGGAACCCACAATGCGCTGACTATACGATGTAAAAGGGAGATTCGGATAGTACGTGAAAAGGCGATAGTAGACAAACAACAATCCGCCACCGAAAACCATGCCGCATAAAATGGCAAGCCAAACATCTTGTTTCGCATCCACCCCAAGTGGAATAACCATCGCGCTACCATGTTCAAACAAAATCGCGAGCATAAATAGCTGTCGCGCACTTATACGCGCTCGCTCCACTTTCTCACCGCCTTTTCACTGAATATATGAACGAGTTCGCAATCCTGTTCTTCGAATAAATGATTCCACCTTTACTTGAATATCTAATTTCGGGAAATATTTATCATCCCACGTTTTTTTCATCTTCTTCCATTCTTTTGGATATGTACGATGAACAACTTCTCCGAATCCGAAAATATCGCTTTTTTTCTTTTGAGCAACATGTACCGCTTTTTCAATTTCTGCTTTAATCTCTTGTTGCATCACTTTTTCGAGTGCAACGATTTGTTTCGGATCGGTAAAGTCAATCGCAACAAATGTTTCACCAATATCCCCTTCTGTTTCAACTGTAACAAATATGATAGGCTTCCCATTTCTTAATTGTGCTGTCACTTTTGTTTTTGCCCGCACTACTTTATAAGACAATGCTTCTTTTTCTCCTTTCCAATCAACTGTAACGGCTGTCTGTTTGATTTTATCGAGAATCCATAATACTCCTCGCGCTTCTTCTTTTCCAATCCATCCGACAAGCTTTCCTCTTTTAAAAATGGCTAATTCACTCGCTCGAAGACGTGCAGTAGGCTCCATCGTACGAACATTTTCTTGATCGTCGCTATGCTTTCGATTTCCGTCTACATGAAAGCTGCTCATTATGACTTCCTTTCCAGCAAGCGAAAAACTTTCAATTACTTCTCGTAAACGAGTGCCAACATTTTCTCCCCACATCATTTCTGTTAATTCTAACGTTTTAATCATTTGATTTGCTGGGATTTTATCGACTGGTGTGAGCACAGATAACAATTGCTTTGCTGTTTGCCTACGAGCAATCACAATATTTGCTGTTGGGCGAAATTGCGGATTACGCTCAACAACATCAAAAATTTGCTGAATTCCTTCCTTCGCAAGTTCTTCCCCAACCACAACAAGATTCGTATGAGCGTAGTATGGAATGCGAGATATTTGCTTCGACGCTTTCCGACTCGCCTCCACTAACGTATCGCCTGTTGAGGTATATAAAGCTACAGGGAGCCCTGTACTTCCCCCACCTCTTTGCGTCGCCCCTGCTACGTTCCCGGGATTGACGACTTGAAACGTCGATATATACTTTCCATCCTTTTTATCTATACCAACTGCAATAATTAATGCTAAATCCCTTAACTCCTTTTTACTCCAACATCCGAAAAGTAGCGTACATATGAACAACGTAAAAATAAGAAAAGGATATCGTTTAATTTTCATCCCCTTCTCTCCTCATTTCCTGATTAGGCTTCGGACGTTGTTCGTCCCCTTGACGAACGATATTTGTTTCTTCTGCAATCCCATGTGGTCGATCAGTTAATGCCCATAAAGGAAAACGTACGAACGTATCACGTAAATTCGTTGGAATAAGCGGAGCGAGCGGTGTCATATACGGTACACCAAATGAACGAAGACTACATAAATGAATAGTCATCCAAATTAATCCAATTAAAATACCATAAAAACCAAACAATGCAGCTAGCACCATTAACAAAAAGCGAATGAGACGCGCGGAAACTGCAATGGCAAATGATGGTGTAGCAAAACTAGCAATTGCTGTAATCGATACAACAATAACCATGACGGAAGAAACAAATCCCGCTTCCACCGCTGCTTGTCCAATGACTAGTGCACCGACAATCGATACAGCTTGTCCCACAGTTCGGGGCAACCGCACTCCCGCCTCGCGTAAAATTTCAAACGTTACTTCCATGATAACGGCCTCTACAAACGCAGGGAACGGAACAGATTCACGTTGTGCGGCAATCGCAATAACGAGAGAAGTCGGAATCATTTCTTGATGAAATGTCGTCGCTGCAATATACAGAGACGGCGCAACAAGTGAGATGAAAAATACGAGTATGCGTAAAAAACGAAGTGCTGTTGCAATATCAAAACGTGCATAATAATCTTCAACCGCTTGAAAAAATTGAATAAACACCGCTGGTGCAATAAGAACAAAAGGCGTCCCTTCTACAAAAATAGCAACACGTCCTTCTAATAAGTTTGCTGCAACACTATCCGGCCGTTCTGTATGATAAATGGTTGGAAACGTCGTAAACGTTTCATCTTCAATAAGTTGTTCAATATATCCAGATTCTAGTACACCATCCATACAAATACGTTGCAGTCTGTTACGTACTTCTTCGACAATGCTGTCATCCGCAATTCCTTTGATATACATTATACGTACGTTTGTGTGTGTCACTTCACCAACTGTAATGGCTTCTACCCATACATGTGGATGTTGAATGCGTCGGCGCACCATGGCTACATTTGTTGCTAGTGATTCTGTAAACCCTTCGCGTGGTCCACGGATAGATAATTGTGTGCTCGGTTCTGTAATGGCACGGTACTCTCCACCTTTTACCGCTATACTAATTGCCTCTTGCATACCGTGAATAAATAAAATGCTTTCCCCAGACATGAGCAAGGAAAATACGTCATTCCATTGTTTAACACGTCTCGTTGTATTGGCTGTAGCGATCTTTTTCTCAATATAGTCTAATTGATCACAACACATTGAAGGAAAAGACAGTTGTACACTTGCTTCAATGAACAATTGTTGAACCATATTTTCATCAACCATTCCGCTAACAAAACAGAGAGCTGATAAAAGGTTATCTTCTTTCCCGAGCAAAAAATGACGAATGACAATATCTGCACTATTTCCCGTTATATTACGTACCTTTTCTATATTTGCGTGTAAATCTCGCTCAATCGTCCCATATATTCCTTCTTGCGCTACTTTATCATATTGATATGCTTGCTGTTTGTTCTGATTTCTTAACCGCAACCACATTCGCCTCTCTCCATTCACTATCGCTTATGGTTAGAATAAGCAATAAATGCATATGTTATGCAAAAAGGAATAAAACACGTCAAAAAGTTGCACGCTAGTCTAAAAAAGATATTCATGGAGGAACAAATGAAGCTTGTCGTCATTTCTGTTCTTATCCCTATGTTGTTAGGTGGTCTAGCCATCAGTATGAATGTATTGTTAGGGATGAGCATGTACCAAGCGTTTATTGATATTTTTAATCCATTTAAAGTGATGGAGCCCGTCGAACTAGGCGTTTTGTTTTTTCTGATCGTCCTATGGATACTTGATACATCCCTCCATCTGTTTCGAAAAAAAAGTCAAAACAAAAAAACCGAACAGCGCTCGCGTTAAGCGAACACCGTTCGGTTTTTTTCTTTTCTCATGCCTAAAGGAACATATACGCAAAACGGCTCACTTTCCATATAATCGCCAGTGACTGCATAGGCGCGAGCACGCGATCCGCCACAAACGTAGCGAAATTCACAAATGCCACATTTTCCTTTATATAAATCTGGTTGGCGTAATTGTTTCATCACTTCCGATTCACGATAAATGCGCGCTAAAGGTTGTTCACGTACGTTGCCGCATACGATCGGAAGTAAGCCACTTGGCATGACATCTCCTGTGTGGGAAACGAAAACGAAGCCATTACCATCATTCACGCCTTTTGGCGCTCGTTTTAAGCCGTCAATGATTGAAGCACGGTCAGTCGTCATCGCATGTTCATAACGAATATCACCCGCTTCAATTTGTTTTTCTCGCATTTTTTGTTGAATCACAACGCGACGATAATGTTGCGCTGCTGTCGTTTTAATATCATATGGTGCTGTTTTACTTAATTCATATAACCAACGAAACACTTCTTCATGTTCGGCTGGAGTAATGCAGTCATTCATTTGTCCACGACCTGTTGGAACGAGTAAAAAAATGTACCACATCACTGCGTTTAAATCGCCAACTAATTTCGCCATTTGTTCCAAATGATTGTAGTTATAGCGCGAAATGACGGTATTCACTTGCAACGGCATATGCAGTTCGTTTAAATAGCGGATGTTTTCAATCGTTAAATCAAATGATCCTGGTGTACCGCGAAATCGATCATGGATGTCAGCCGTCGGCCCATCTAAGCTAAATGCCCAGCGCGTCAATCCAATCTCTTTTGCTTTTTTCATTTTTTCTTTCGTCACATTCGGCGTTGCACTCGGTGTAATCGAAACACGCATTCCTTTTTTTATCGCATACTCAGCAAGATTAAACAAATCTTCACGCATCATACAGTCTCCGCCCGTAAATACAAGCATTGGATTGTTCATCTCATATATCTCATCAATCAATCGAAGACCTTCTTCATATGTTAGTTCACGCGGATCAGGGAGAGGCTGGGCGTCCGCACGACAATGTACACATTTTAACTGACACGCTCTCGTCACTTCCCAAATGACGATAAACGGATTTTCATTATAATCTACCTCATGCGCATGTTTATGCATATTCCATCACCAGCTTCTTGTGTTATTTTTCACATTCATTATAGGCTTATTTTTTAGTGATACACGCGCATGTTTTTGACGATTTTTTAAACATCCCTATGCTAAAATGGAATAAGGAAAATAAAGGAGCTGAAAAAAATGAAATCAGAAAAAGAAAAAATGGTAAGCGGTCAATTGTATCGGGCTACCGATCCAGAGTTAGTGAAAGAACGTGAACATGCCCGTAAATTAACAAGACTATTGAATGAAACGTTAGAAACGGAGCATGAACGACGTGTTTCTTTATTGAAAGAACTGTTTGGTTCGACAGGTCAAAACGTATACATTGAACCCCCTTTCTATTGCGATTACGGATATAACATTCACGTCGGGGAAAACTTTTTTGCCAATTTTAATTGCGTCTTTTTAGATGTATGTGAAATTCGTATCGGGGACAACTGTCTCATTGGTCCCGGCGTTCATATTTATACGGCAACGCATCCGATCGATCCAATCGAAAGAGCATCCGGTTTAGAATACGGAAAGTCCGTGACGATCGGCGATCATGTGTGGATTGGTGGCGGGGCAATCATTAATCCAGGCGTCAAAATCGGAAATAACGTTGTCATCGCTTCTGGGGCTGTTGTCACAAAAGACGTTCCTGATCACGTTGTCGTCGGGGGCAACCCAGCAAAAATAATCAAACAGTTAAACGTATAAAAGGCTCCCACGAAAGGAGCCTTTCACTTATGAAAAATAAACGATATAAATGACCGCTGCAAGTACGATGCGATAAATCGCAAACGGAACGAGACGAACGCGGTTAATTAAACGCAAGAAAAAGCGAATAGCTAGCAAGGCGAAAATAAATGCACTAATAAAACCAACAACAAAAAATGGTAAAGCATCAATCGTGATGTACTCCCAGTTTTTCAACAACGAAATGCCGCTCGCTCCAGCCATAATTGGCACCGCCATAATAAATGTAAAATCGGCTGCTGCACGATGGCTCATGCCGACAAGTACCCCGCCTGAAATGGTCGATCCTGAACGAGAAAATCCTGGCCAAAGCGATAAACATTGAACAAGACCGACAATAAACGCTTGCTTATATGTAATATCATCTACTGTTTGTGCGACCGTTCGTTTTCCGAAACGATCTGCTGCGATCATTAAAAACGCCCCAAGCACAAGTCCGATGAGCACCGTTTTTGTGGAAAATAAATGTTCATCAATATAGTCTTCGAATAAAACTCCTAACACCCCAGCAGGCACAAGTCCAATGAAAATGTGCATGAGCGTTAAATGCGGTCCTGTTTTTCTTTCACGTTTACGCAAATAAAGCAACTCAAAAAACTTATCTTTAAACACAACAACGGCAGCTAAGACGGAACCGAGCTGAATGACAACTTTAAACGTATTCGCCCCATATTTCCCCAAAAACTCGCTTGACTTTAGCCACATATCGTCAACAATAATCATATGCCCCGTCGATGAAACAGGCGCAAACTCTGTCACCCCTTCGACTAGCCCTAAAATGATCGCTTTCATTAATTCAATAATATGCATTCGTGTCCATCCTTTCTTGATTGGTGAAATATGTATAATTCCTTTTCATGACCTACTTCATTGTACTACAAACGTTCGATTTCTACTACACGTACATACAAAATATCAAAACCATTCGTTAAAATAATTATATAACAGTTATTGATTTTTTAAATCTGTTATATTACAATGTAATTAACAAAAGAAACGTGTGAAAGGGGTTTTTGTTTATGGATATGTACACAAAAGCTTATCAACGATACGTCGAAAAATGCCATGAGTTTGGCATCGAAGCGATCGATTTGATCGAATTTATTCGCAACTTAACAACAGAACAAGTTCAACATATGATCCAAAGTTAAAGATTGGAGTGAAACGATGAACGAAAAAACAGATGTAAACGTATAAATCCCCCATTTTATTCTGCGAACAGAATGAAATGGGGGATTTTTATAATTTTTAAATAAAAACATTTTTTATACTTTACTATTAAATATTAATTTAGTATAATTCTAATGTACTAATCGTTATCACTATCGTTGAGTAAGCAACTAGACTTTATTGATTTATATGCACGAAAGGGGAATAAAAGAATGGAAAACAAAAACGAACACGTATCCAAATGTCCATTTCATGGTAGTGTGACAAATCATACTTCGAACAAAACAACGAACAAAGATTGGTGGCCAAATCAACTAAACTTAAACATTCTTCATCAACATGATCGAAAAACGAACCCTCATGATGAAACGTTCGATTATGCCGAGGAGTTTCAAACACTTGACTATTGGGCGTTAAAAGAAGATTTGCGCAAGCTTATGACGACAAGCCAAGATTGGTGGCCTGCCGACTATGGGCATTACGGACCGCTATTTATTCGCATGGCTTGGCATTCTGCAGGAACATATCGCATTGGCGACGGACGAGGTGGCGCTTCAACCGGTACACAACGTTTCGCCCCGTTAAACAGTTGGCCAGACAACGCGAATTTAGATAAAGCACGTCGCTTGTTATGGCCGATTAAACAGAAGTACGGTAATAAAATTTCGTGGGCGGACTTAATCGTATTAGCTGGTAACGTGGCGATTGAGTCGATGGGTGGAAAAACGATCGGTTTTGGCGCTGGCCGTGAAGATGTATGGCATCCAGAAGAAGACATTTATTGGGGTGCTGAGAAAGAATGGCTCGCCTCAGAACGATATACGGGCGACCGCGAATTAGAAAATCCGCTCGCCGCTGTGCAAATGGGACTCATTTATGTCAACCCAGAAGGTCCTGACGGCAATCCAGATCCGCTTGCAGCCGCACGTGACATTCGTGAGACGTTTAAACGAATGGGCATGAACGACGAAGAAACGGTCGCGCTCATCGCAGGTGGTCATACGTTCGGTAAAGCGCACGGAGCTGGCGATGCGTCACACGTCGGTCCAGATCCAGAAGCTGCTCCGATTGAAGCGCAAGGATTAGGTTGGATCAGTTCATATGGAAAAGGAAAAGGGCGCGATACGATTACAAGCGGTCTTGAAGGCGCTTGGACACCAACACCTACACAATGGGATAACAGCTATTTACAGTTGCTTTTTGAATATGAATGGAAGCTAACGAAAAGTCCAGCTGGTGCGTATCAATGGGAAGCAGTGAACTTAAAAGAGGAACATCTCGCACCAGATGTCGAAGATGGGAACAAAAAAGTACCACCGATGATGTTGACGACCGATTTAGCGTTACGCTTTGACCCAGAATATGAAAAAATCGCCCGCCGTTTCTATGAACATCCAGAGGAATTTGCGGATGCATTTGCTCGTGCGTGGTTTAAACTTATTCATCGCGACATGGGGCCAAAAACGAGATACCTTGGTCCAGAAGTGCCAAAAGAAGATTTCATTTGGCAAGACCCGATCCCAGAAGGAAATGTGGAATTAACGGATGCAGAAATCGAAGACATTAAAACACGCATTTTACAATCAGGACTCACAGTAAGCGAGCTTGTGAAAACCGCTTGGGCGTCCGCTAGCACGTTCCGCAACTCTGATAAACGCGGCGGCGCAAACGGGGCGCGCATTCGACTCGCACCGCAAAAAGATTGGGAAGTAAACGAACCAGAACGACTTGCCAAAGTGCTTGCTATTTACGAAGATATTCAACGTGAGCTTCCGAAAAAAGTGAGCCTCGCGGATTTAATCGTACTTGGCGGTAGCGCCGCTGTCGAAAAAGCCGCACGCGATGCTGGGTTTGACGTTCGCGTACCGTTTATGCCTGGACGAGGCGACGCAACCGAAGAACAAACGGATGTCGAAAGCTTTGCGGTATTAGAACCGTTTGCGGACGGATTCCGCAACTATCAAAAGAAAGCATACAGCGTCACACCAGAGGAGCTTCTTGTCGACAAAGCGCAATTGCTCGGCTTAACCGCTCCAGAAATGACTGTATTAGTTGGCGGGTTGCGCGTGTTAGGGGCAACGTATCGCAACCTTCCTCACGGCGTATTTACAGATCGTATCGGCGTGCTAACGAATGATTTCTTCGTCAACCTCGTGGATATGAACTATGAATGGGTACCGAAAGAAGACGGCTTGTATGACGTTCGCGATCGGAAAACAAAGGCAGTCCGCTGGACAGCAACGCGTGTCGACTTAGTGTTTGGATCGAACTCGATCCTCCGCTCGTACGCGGAATTTTACGCCCAAGACGACAACAAAGAAAAATTTGTCCGCGACTTTATTCAAGCTTGGGTAAAAGTGATGAACGCTGACCGCTTTGACCTTCGAAAAAAAACAAAAGCATCGGTGACGGTGTAAGCAAAAAAGCAGGTGGACGATTGTCCCCTGCTTTTCATTTCTCATAAATCACAACCCCATCACGCTTAATTTGCCGTGCAATTTCTTTGTTCAACGAGTCAGCAAACAACACATCGAACGAATAAATACCGACGATTTCATCAATCGCATCGATGACTTTCCACTTTTGCTTTCCTGTATAATCAATGCATAGGTCAATATCAGAGTTATAGCGTGCCATCCCTTTCGCACGCGAGCCGAATAAAATAACTCGTCGGATCTCTTCTTCACTTTGAAAATATGCCATTAAGCGTTCAAATACGGTTTGGTTAATTCCATATGTTGTCACGATCAATCACTTCTTCTTTTATTTTTTGCAACAACGCCTCGATTGGCTGGACATATTCATCAACAATTTTTTGCTTAATTTGTTCATAATCTTCTTCATTATATACATGTGCCGTTGCATTACGCGAACTTAACATATCGTTCCATATATCGATATGTTCAATCCATCCTTCTTTGAAAGCTTGCAGATAACACGCTCTCGGACTATGTAATTCTAACCCAGATGCTTTAAAAATTTTTGATAGTAACTTCCAAAGTTGATCTTCGAGAATTTCATATTTCTTCACGATTGAATCTCGATATACTTCTTTCATTAACTCATCTTCCGCCGGAATTTGCTTAGAAGCAGCAATCACATTTTTTATTTAAATGAAGCAATAAGCGAAACGCATATTGATAAGATAAAACAATTGATTCTTTGTAATCTTCCAACGAATGACCCACACACATACACTCCTTTCCATATGTTTTTATTATAGTGTATTTATCATCTTTTCCGCTTTTTTCTTAGCTTTCGATCTCCCCACCACGTCTTTATGCCTAGAAAAGCACTAAGAAAACCTAATACGACAAGAACGAATCCGAGTACTCGGTCAAATGAGTCCATTGAATCACTTAACCTAAAAACACCGCTAATCCCTAGCAGAAAAGATAAAAGGCTAAACACAATAAACGAAAATGCGTTGTTTATGTACATGTATCTCACCTTCTTTTTTCCATTATACAACATTTCATGAGCTATTTGGGGTCATTTTCTTATGCAACCACCAAAAAAGGACGCCTAAATGACGTCCCTTTTTCCACCTTACATCCGCATCACTGTTACACCTTCTCGATTGGCCATACGCACATCTCGCAACATTCTTGAAAAGTCTCGCCATTGATTAAGCACCGCTTGAATGAGTTGCACCGTTCCGTAACAAGCATCCGTATCTAATGTTTCGTCGTTCGTATGTTCCCACTCGTATCCTGCAGATAAGTTTACACTTTGAATGCCATGTTCTGCCCAAATTCTCGTATCGCTGCTTCCACCAGCAGTACATTTCCAACCAGTTAATCCCGCATCGTAAGCTACTTGTTCAAAAAACTGTCCGTAGCGAATATCGCAAAATGGCTGAGTGGTACCACATGATGTGACGATATCCCCTGTTCCTCGCCGATCGACGACAATCGCCGCATCTACATCCCATAGAAAATATTCGCTAAGCTTTCTTGCACCAACAAGTCCGCACTCTTCTTCTACGGTAAAAACAAATTTTATTGTTCCGTTAAATGAAGAGGTGTCAAGCCATTTCGCTATTTCAAGCAACACAGCCACTCCAGCGCGATCATCCGCTCCTAAAATCCCTTCGCTGCTCGACCAAATCGCCCCTTGTTTCACAATCGTTCTTCCTAGTACGAAGGATTCTACCGTATCTAAATGTGCATTTAACAAAATCGTTGGTCCATTCCCTGTTTTGCATGTCTTTTGCGCAAGCAAGTTGCCGTATCGATCGATTGTAATGTGATCGACATATGGCGCAAGTTTTTCATATACAACTGCACGAATAGCATCTTCGTTCCCACTCTCCCCTGAAACGCTAAGCAATTCTTCAAGCTCATAGAGAAATAGCATTTTGCGGATATAGGCTTCCCCTTGTTCTAACCAATCGATTTGTACTTTCCACATTTGTTCAGCAAGATCAAGGAGTCGTTCTCTGTTTACGGAAAACACGACCCTAGGAAAACGAGACGGCCGCAAACTCACATCGACTTCCAATGCATGGAACAACTGCATCACTTTTTCCATATTCGTCTGCTCGCCGAAAGATACATAAGGACGACGTTGACCATGACCATCACAACAATACACTGTACGCAATCCAAGACGATTCAACTCACGAATGACACCGCTCATATACGTATCTAACTCAAATACTTTTGGTTCTTCTACCCCGATTGCTTCCCAAACTCCACGCTTTGGAAAATCGACTGCTTGGAGCCATTGTTTTTCGCTAATCGGCGGGCTATCAATCGTTAATACATCAGCAAAAAACAAATACTTCACATTCGCTTTATCCAAGCTTTCTAATAAAAACTCAACGTTTTCTTTTCTCTCATTCGTGCAAATAAACTCATTTGGACTTTTTTCCTCTACCACAAAACCTTGGCGAGTAAATAATTGATTCCATGTTTTCATCTCATCATCGCTCCTTTTCATTATTTACAAACTTAGTATAAAAAAAGAGCGATGACACACATGTCATCACAATTCGTCACGAAACAAAAACGTATAGTCACTGCGATACATGACGATATAATCGACAGAGCCGTTATAATAGTAGGCGGTTTCCCCTCGAAACTGACATGAGTCGATCAGAGCAGGCACTTGAACATATCGCAGCCTTTCCCGAAGACGCCTTATTTTTTGAACGAACGTATTTGTAGGAATGTCCCCATCCTGTCTCAATTGAAAAAATGCCTCCATATCATATTTCGTTGCCGGACGCGTTTCATTTGTCTTCACTAAAAAATAACAGAGCATCTCCGCAGGATCGCGTGGCAAACATACTTTCCTACAGTGATAAGATACAACGTTTTCATGATCGGAAAAATAAAGAACGACTGTATTTTTAGGAGGATCCATCATCACTTGTTCACATTGTTCTTTTGAACAATACTCTTTTCCGCTCGACGTCCGTTTCGTAAATGCTTGCATCGTTAAAATAGCTTCATTGCGCTGCAACCATTCATGCAAAAATGAAAGTTCCGCAGGTTTCTCTTGATCGCTTATGTAATCAGGAAATTTCTCAAGCGATTGATACGTTTTTTCTGCGATAAACAAAGCGCTATTCGCCAAATACAGATGAGCATAATATAGCTGTCGTTCATTTAAGCAAAACTCCGGATTCGAATATCCCTTTTGATATTCAAGCGCTTTTTCAAAGTAACGCTGTGCCGTTGCGTACTCTTCCTCCTTATACGCTAAAAATCCGAGACGATAATGGGCAACCGGATTCGTTTTATCATACCTCAACGCATTTCGAAAAGCTTTTTTCGCCATATAATCATCTTTCATAAGCTGCGTTTTCAAATACGTTCCGTAACGAATCAAATATTTGACTAGCTGTTTTTTCACATATTCAAACCCGTGTTCTTTTCTCTCTTCTATCGAACATCTCGATAAGCGACGGCATATTTCTTCATACACACCTACAATTTCATGATAAATCCAATCTTTTGCCTCACCGCTATTTAGCTCTTCAAGAAGTTGTTCCTCACGATCATATAATTCATCTATGGTCATTTGTGATAATCTTCTCATAAAAATGCCCCTTCATCTATTAGTCGCTCGTACCGTTGCCTACGGTAGCCAATCCCTGAATCTCCCAACGACTAAAGTCGCGGGGTTCTTGCGTACAAAAGGTTTTTCCGTACACCTACGTGCAGAACCCGCCTTTGTTCCGCAAGACCCTACTCGATGGTGCCTTGCGCCCTGTGCGTCCGATTCAAGAAGATGAAATGTGATTCACTCCTATGCCTAAAGACAGGAGCTTTCTCGCTAAAATCACGGAAACTAGCTCACGTTTGTAAGTGTATCTGTATCAATCTCAATACTTACAAGGCTGGCGCCGCTAGGCAAGAGTCCCTTTAACTTTTCGACAGAAGAAGCAATAGGAATGTCCTCCCCTATTTCTTCCATATAGTCGAGCACTGTCAACAATACATCCTCTGCCATCTCTACTGCCTCCACCAACGTTTCTCCATAAGTAAAGCAGTTGTCCAAATCCGGAAACGTGACGATATAGCCACCGTCCTCTTCGTCTTTTTGAATGATTGCGTAAAATTGATATACAGCCATTGATTATCCTCCGGTGGTTCATTGTTCATGGGCGTCTTGCCAATAAATCAATCATTTGTCGCTGGCGTTCTTCTAAAACTTTTGGTGTCCACTCATCTTTCTGGTCAATAAATACTTTGCTTCCTTTGAAAACGTCCATATGTCCTTTTAAGTAACGTTCCTTTTTCTGCTTAAAATCTAAGTTGCTTAACGAACTATTTTTTCTCTTGCTAATGAGGACAAGGTTAGCAATTTTATCTGTCCAATACGCTCTCTCGTCCTCTGTGAAATCTTGTACCCATTGACTATCTTTGTCCGGATGTTGCGGCAAAATATGCTCCACGCTTATGTTTTTATAACCAGATAAATGAACGGTGTTATCCCCAAATAAATACTCCATCTTTAACAACAAATACTTTGCATATTGCTTTTTGTACACGTTACCGCTAATCTGTCGCTTAAACTCCTCCACATCCACTGAAAAAATGTCATCATTATTTATTAAATCATTCACATTAGACGCATCCGTTTGTTCAATGGCTTTTAAAATATTATTCATCGCTTCTAATCTCGGAGTTGAATTTACCCCAGAAATCCAATCACCAGCAAACTTAAATTCCAACTTCCGTAAAAATTCATCTATCTTATTTGTTTTAAACTTAGCGTAATAATACATGACAGGAGGTATCCAGTCCTCTGAACGGAATCCTATCTTCATAATAGTAATGAGATTTTTAAATGCGTTACTCAACTCATTGTCAGCTAATTCGATGACATTTTCGTACACTTCATCATACTGTTTAATAAAATCCAGCGTTTCTTTTCCTTGCGTCAGCTTCCCAGCTTTATAAATCTTTTCCTCAAATTCTTCCAATAAATTCGTTCTCGCTTTCTCTTTTACAATAATGGTTCTGACAAAGTTTAGAAAACGATCAAATCCCTCTCCAAAACGTCCCTCGATTTCTTCCCAATATTTTGCATACTTTTTTATTTCTTTTTCATTATGCAATTGCCCAATGTTCATTGATTTAAGAATATCTGCGCTCGTTAAAGGGATACCTCTATCATTTAATATTGTAAACATCCTAAACGCATCTTCCGTATTGTCCGTTGATACGTAAATAACCAACGCTTTATTAAAAATAAATTTAACAAACTCTCCTAATTCTTCTTTATCTTTTAGCTGTTCTCTTAATACGAGTATCGCATTCGCCATATTGGAAATTGACACATTATCTTTTTCGCTTTCTTGTTTTAATTCATCGACGAAAGTAGTTCCATCCGGGGCAATGACATATTTTTTTATAAAATCTTCTACTTGATCCCTAATCTGATAAGTAATACGTTGCCGTTCAGGTACCATATCGAGTTCATCAGCTTCTTGATAAATTTTTTGTTGAAGGTTATTTTTAAACGCTCGCTCTTCTAATAAATCCCTTAACACAGCAAACATTAAAAAAAATGTCGTTAACCGTTGTTGCCCATCTAACACTTCATATTCCGCAAAGTCTTTGTTTTTGGTTCGCTTTAACACAAGTGAACCAAGGAAATACTCGCTATCGCGTTTATTCATAAATGCGTAATACAAATCGTCAATTAAATCCTGTATATTTTCCGATTGCCAAACATATGAACGTTGGTATTCTGGTATAACAAACCAAAAATCTGGAGAGAAAATTTTCTGTAATACTCTTTTATCGGCATCTATTTTTCCATGTGTCATCGTATATACACCTCATTAGTTAAGAATTCAGAAAACAGTGTTTGAACCCGATTGCTTAATATACTTACTGTTTCAATGTCACAAAAAACTGCTCCACCTGTTCCGGTTTTAATGTTCGAAGCAATTGGACAAATTCGGTATACTCGACTTCGTGTATGCTACGAATAGTTTCTATTTCATAACGGAGCGCCTCTTCAAACTCTGGAAAGACGGTGGCATACAGCAGCTGTCTTTGTTTCTCCAGCGGGTATTGGCGCTCTTGCAAATATAATAAAATATTTTTCAACTGCTGAATAAACAAGGGGGCACGCTGTGTCCATCGCTCTAATAAACCGTGCCACGAAACAACTTGCCTCTCATTTTCCCCCTCAAACCAGCGCTGCAAAGCGTGGTACAGCGCCTTAAGCTCTGCCTCCGTCAACGTAACCCCTTTTCCCATTTTCTCATGAGCTGCATCCCAATCCCTTATATCGAATTTCGCCGGATAGCCGTTCCAGCTAATGAGATTAAGCTCCTTGCTCCATCCCTTCCCTGATTCCGACAAAACGGCAATTTTTTGTTTAATATCAAACTGAATTTTCGACATGACACGTCACCTCTATTTCGAATAAATGGCTGAATCAAAGCCAAAGGCGTCATAATCCGCTCGGTAAAAATCGCGCACAAACGGTGAAATGCTGCGGAACGTCTTACCTGTATACATGAGCTGTACTTCTTTCTTCGCTCGCGTCACCGCAACATACAACACTTTCTTTTCATCGTTTAATATCGCGTCGTAATCGGCGTTGTAGCTGTCACTGTTTTTATTGTCGCCCGCTCTTTTGTCCAAATCCTCGATTCTTTTTTTGTTCGGGTAATGTTCGCGATCGAAATGAATTAAAAAGACGTAATCGAATTCCAACCCTTTCACGCTGAACGCATCAGTGAAAAAGAGCGGCTTTTTTTGTTTATTCAAATCAAAGCGCTTCCCATATTGCGACACCGTCACGACATCAAAATTACGATTAAGTTCATGGAAAACAGGACATTGACGAATGAGATGACCATCCGCGTCATGGCGATGGATGACCGCGATTGTCGCTTCTGGATCTCGGCGGTGAATATCTTTCACTTGACTAATGAGATGACGGTTCAATTCGCTCACATGCGAAAAGTAATAAATACTAGGTTTCTTCCCTTCACGTACGAATCGCTGGTCATCGAAGCGATCATTTTCTTCATCTAGGAACTGCAGACTGCTCGCCAGCTTCATAATTTCTTTTGTCGATCGATAGTTTGTCCGCAAATTCCTTGTTTTCCGCCCTTCAATGTGCAACCCTAACTCACGGTACGAAAACGGGCTACGCTTGTAAATACGCTGTTTCGGATCTCCAGAAACGACAATCGATTTTTTTACAAGCCCGATGAGTGCCTTCAACTGCATCGCCTGCAAATCTTGTACCTCATCAACAAAAATATAATCATACTTTAACGACTCTGGAATATCTTCTAAATGTTGCAAAAGTAGCAACGCGTAATCTTCTAAATCTAAATAATTATGAAACTGTTTTTTCAACAACTCTTGATATTGTTTGTATAAATGAAAAATTGTACGGCGCTGCTCTTTTGTTAAACGCGGATTGTTCCCTCGGCCGGAGCGCTCACAATCGTAGTATGACTGCTCCGTAATAAAACCATTCGCTTTCATCCAAAGAATTTCGTCCATTAAAAACGTTCCCACGTGTGTTTTATAAAGTTTTTGCTCAGGCGGCAGTTGTTGATATTCATCGCTATCCATAAATGAATCAACGAGAGCGATTGTACGACGAATAATTGCCTCCTCGTATCGGCGTATATTTTGTAAATTTACTCGCAAAAACTCAGCATTTTTAAAACCTATTTCTCTTAACAGTTCAGCAGCCATGTTGTGAAACGTCGTCATGTGAAGCGTGTGCTTGTCTTTCATTTCATGGAATCGCTGCGATTGCGCAACTCGTTTTCGTGCATCTTCAATGAGCGTCGTATTGAAGGAACAATATAAAATGCGGCGCGGTTCATTTTCCTGCTCCATCACTTTCAGCAATTTATACAATAGCGTTAAACTTTTGCCGCTACCTGCCGACCCATTAATTAACATTTGTTCTTCTTCTTGCTGCACAACGGAAATTTGTTCCGCGCTCAACGTAATATTCGGCAAAAGACCTTGGGCATCAAAATAATTTTGCCACGCTCTTGCCGATTTTTTCGCAAAATCAAGCCGCTTTTTATGAAGATTAATTGTTGACTGCATCAATGACATATTCACCGTCCTTACATACGTGAAGGAATGGGCACATACGGCAATGCGCACCGCTCTCTGCTTCCACTTCATAGACGCCGACATAGTCCATCAACCCGCGTATATGTTCGTCCACTTTAAATGTATCGTTATCATACTGATGTCTTGCCTTCCAATTTTTTGTGACAAGATACTTACTTTTCAAACGCTGAAGATATTTCATCGCCTTCGGATAATAGATGTTCTCGTATTGTTTGTAGACACGTAATCCTGAAATTCCTAACGTATCGAGCAAGTTTTGCTTGAACGCATTCGTCCATTGCGGAAAGAGTGGAAATATCGTTTCGCGGAACAACGCCTCCCCATCCCCTTGTTCGCTCAGAAGACGACCAATTATTGAAAACACTTGCTGTTGGTGGAAGTCATTTTCATAAACAGGATGATGTTCAACCAACGCGTTCAAGAAGAATTTTCGCTTGCAAAAATCACTGTCGATCCATAACAAATCAGGAATGTGTCGAAGCGCTTCCACCGGAAATGACTGTTCCTCAAGCGTCGGAACTTCCCACGACAACTCATTCTCTTCTTCCACAAACGTCGTTTCTTTCATTCCATATAATTCTTGCAATATAGTAAAATAAATGCTTGGTCCATCATGTTCCCGCCAATTTTGGATATAACTAAACGTGACCGTTTCATTTCCAAACGCTAATAAGTGGTAGAGAGCGTATACAGCCGTGCTGTTAGCTGCATGCCGCGAATAATAATCGACTAACAAAGCGTTAATCCGCATCGTTTGGTTCAAGCCGATAAACGAGCGGCGAATGCATTCTTTCATCCACGTATACGTCAGCACGTTTGGCAGTTCCGGCGTTTTCCATGGAAACAGTTGAAACGACATGCCTGTCAGATGCACGTGTTTCGCACTCAATGCCTTGCCCACTAACTGATCGAAATTCAAAATTTTATCGTGCTTATGTTCCTTCGCTCCGAAATGGAGGGAAAGAAACAAGTGCATTTCTTCTTTCGCAAACTCCCAATGCTCCGGTATCGAAAGCGAAAAGAGCATCTCCATCTTCATTTGGGACTTTGCGTCCCATTGTGTTTTCACAGAATCATATACTTGCTTCCATTCTTGAAGATACGCACGAACATTTCGCTTCTCTCGCTCCCCTAGTAACAAACGCTGCACTTTGCGCGCTAAGTCTTTCGTACACTCCATTAGCTGCTTAATAGTGATGTCGTATCGAGAACGATGGACGTATGAAAAGCTGCGGAACGGATTGCTCAAATATTGCTTAAGTCGATGGCGGCCCGCTTGCTCTTTGGCAACCTCATCAAAAGCTGCGCTTACTTCTTGCAGATTAATGAGTGATTGCAACCGATCTATAATATCCGCAAATGTCGCGACCCCTTCCATGTAATTACGTAAATCAATTAACAATGTGAGTGCTTGCGACCCGTCAATTGCTCCATAATGCACCCATCCGGAGGTCATCATGTTCACATAGTCGTCATACGTCAGAAGAACGCCCGCCTCTGTTTTTTTGCATCTTTGCAACGATAGAAAAAATTTTCCGTATCGACTCGCATAAAAATGAGAATTTCGATGATGACCGACGTACACGTTCAACTCTTCTTCGTAAGTCGCCAACACCTCATGCCGCTCTTTTTCGATCGGACACCGTTCTAAATAGTTTTTTAAATCCGTAGGATGAGCAAACGAAAGAAAATTAATGCCGTCAAACGAATCATCTGAAATCGAAAAAGAAGCATCGACGTACTGGGCAAACTTCGCTCCCCGTAGTGGCTGCGACTCTTCTACGCACTCCCAATTCCCTTCATCATTGCTCACATGCCGATAAATGTCACACCACGTTTTATATAAGTTTGGTGCCCCTGGGTTAAACGGAATGTAAAAAACAACATCAAATCCAACTTGTGCGAGCAAATAAAATAGCAACATTTTAGGTGCGTCAATATAATCGACGTGATGGACGCAAATCACATGTGCGTCATCCTCAAGTCCCAACGCTTCGGCTACGCTTTTTCGCGAAAGGTGGGCGCGCGCTTTCCAATATTCTAATAAGACATTATCAGAGCGTAATGTTTCCATCATGCCAATGAAAAACCTCTGCTCCTCGTTTAACTTTAACGAAGGAAGAGGAGATAAAGAAAATGGCCCGATTTCTGCCAAAAAACGGACAGATGCATAAAAATCATCGAGCCGTTTTTCAAAGTACGTCACCTTTTCCTTCGGTGCGTGACGATGTACGTAATCGCGAACGAGCGAGCGTATGTACACCTCCGTGTAAGGATGATGCCAATGCGGAAACAGTGCCTCAATAAATGGCGGATATGACCAGACGCGATTTGCTTGACCGCCGATACTGCTTAAGTAGTCGGCAAAAGCAGCACTTTGGGTAATATGAATCTCTCCGTTCTGGATGCGGAATTGCTCATAAAATTTTTTTGTATGCTTATAATACTTCACTTTAAACATACAGCACTCCTCCACTCTCAAGCAAATCGTCCCAGCATTGCGCCGTGTATTGAGTCATTGGCGAAGAACTATTAACGTACACCGCCCTTTTTGCTCGTGTTAAAGCGACATATAACAGCCTTGCTTCTTCTGCTACTATCTCTTGTTTTTCTTCCCCTATGTGCTCTTTATAGTGGTTATTTTGTAATTCAAACCCATCCCAATTGACGTAATAGCCGACATTCCATCTAGAACCGTGAGAGGTAAGAAATACATCGGTCGTTCCTTGTTTTGTAAAATGGTTTTTCGTCAGCGGCAATATGACATACTCAAACTCCAGTCCTTTCGCCTTATGCACAGTCATCACTTTAATACGGTGAGCCACTTCTTCTTCTAACTTCTCTTCGTTTTCTGTTGTGTCGGTCGCCATCTTTACCGCCAAAAATGCTTCGATATCATATAAGGTAGCACGAAAGCCTCCGAGCTCTTTTTTCAACAAATACATGAGTTTATCGATGTTCAACTTATACTCTTTCATTTTAGCAATCGCCTCTTTTTTCTGCATCTCCACATTCCCGTCTGGAAACTTCGTCCGCAAATATGCATAATAGCGACGCCGGAACACTTCATGCGGTCGGATGTCAGCAATGATCTTTTGCAGCACATCAAGCGCTGCTTCCGTATGCCAATTGTAATTTTCATAGACAGACCGATCAAACGGCTCGAGCAATTCGAGAATAAACTGCTTCTCTGCAGAATAAGAGGAGAGCACACGAGCAATCGTTAGGTCGTTTTCGCCATAAGAACTTTGATGAAACAAATACCGATCTTTAGCTACTTTCGGATGGGTTAAGCGTCGGACTAATAAATAAAACTCGCGAACAGGTAATGAGCGGTAAAAATCTCCTGAGATGACTGCATCGCAAAAAAATCCAAGATGTTCAATCCGTTTGACCGTTTCAAGCACTTCACGGTTCGAGCGAACAAGCACGGCGATAGTTTTCCCTTTTAAACGAGAAAGCAAATATTGGAGCGATACATCATCCAATTCAAGTGCCACTAACCCTTCTTCCTCTTCTAGATCTTCGCGTCCAGAAAGTAGTTCATCGGTGGAATCGAACGAAAATTTTGTCACGACATGTGGCCATTTTCGAAATAACGTGTTCAATTGCTGAAGCAGCGTTGGCGTGGAACGGTAATTTTTTTGCAAAGCATATAAACGATATAACGCTCCTATCTCTTCAAGGCGCTGTTGCAGTTGAGAAAATGCGGTATAATCGGCGCCGCGGAACCGGTAAATGCTTTGTTTGACGTCTCCTACTGCAAATAGCTGACAGCCATATTTTTCGACAAGCCAACTAATAAACTCGACTTGCATCTCATCTGTATCCTGCATCTCGTCAACAAACAAATAGCGAATGTCAAGCCTTAAGGAATCAGAAGGGAGATCGGAAAGCAACGTTAGGCGACTAATTAAATCGCTCATTTCCAACGTTTCTTCCATTTGTTTCTGTTCATCCAACTCTACAATCGTGCGTTTGACCACATAATCAACGAACACGTGAAAATAATGAGTATCGCTACCGAAATCAAGCGTGTGCACTCGTTCCAAAGACATCGACTTATTTTGAATTTGTTCAATGATCCCATTCAACGAACGAATAATTTGATAATGAGGAATGTGGCGAAAACGATTATATATATCTGGTTGCTCACGAGAAAATTGGTCAATATATTTTTCAATCGTTTTTCGTCGTTCGTGCTTATATGAGCGAATTTTCATCGTACGGGAAAAGCCGAGTGCTTGCCCTTCTGTCACAAGAAATTTGCGGGCGAACGAATGAATCGTTCCAATCGTCATGCCATCGATTTGTTCCATCCACTCTAAATATTTTCGGTCTTTCGTCATATCATAATAGTTTTTTAGTTTTTGCAACAATTTTGATCGCATATGCGCCGCCGCTTCGTTCGTGAAAGTAATCATGACAGCGGTGCGTAAATCGAAAGAAGGATCGATGTGCTTAAGAAACATAATACGGTTAATCATTGTGGTCGTTTTTCCCGTACCTGCACCTGCTTTGACGATGTAATGGCTGCTCATATGATCGTGTTCGAGCAAATATTGTTCTTTATTGAACGAGCTGTTTTGTGACAAATAATCTAATAACCTCGGATCATCTACACGGCCATCTTCAATAAACAATGAACGTCCTTCCCATTCTTTGGAATAGCGAACCATCGATATGTTCAATAATTCTTTTTGATGAGCTTCTTGAAAAATAGGATTTTCCAACAATAGCTCCGGATCATCAAATGTCAACATATATACTTTTCGTCCACTCTGAACATACTGACAAATCTCCTGAAACAACGACAGTTGAAGATCAGGCGAAAAAATCAACAAAGAATACTTCGCGTTGTCCATGGCTCCACAACACTCCTAATTATTCTCATCCACATTCATTATAACGCGGTTTCTAAAAAATAGGTAAACTATTCTATATTTCACCTATCACATTTTTTGGAAAATTAAATAGGCACGCTGGTGAACCACCAACGTGCCTTGTGCATCGTTCGCGTGATAAGAGGGCTAACCTTCTTCCCCTTACATTTCCCAATCTTCTCCTGCCCAATACCAGGCAGCACGGTATGCAGTTGCTTGAACACCGTTCGGTGAATAACGAAAAGTAATACGATGCGACTTTAATGGACTTAATAGTTCTTCCAGCTCTTCGTTTCCTAGCACCCAAAGTACTCCGTTGTTTTCTCGATTGTCGAGTACTTCCAATCCTTTGGACCGCAAATAATCGACAATATTGCTGCTGTCGATGCGTTCCCATTCCTTACTAAAATGGTCGCCTACTTCCCCAACTTTCCCCTCGCTTGCAGCTACCTTTTTAACCGTCTGTGCTTCAGTGGACTTTAGTTCAGGCGTTAGTTTGACGTTCGCTAAAACGGCAGCTTCTTCATTCCGAGAATCAACGTGAACCGTTTGTTGTTCTACTGTGAAATTATCCTCAAAACCTTCCCATTCGTGAGCGGAAGACGCCATTTCGAAATCACTGACATCATCCCCTTCTTTCTCTTGAACAGCGAAATCGCGAACATTGCTTCGTTCATGAGCTGAGTGTACCTTTGGATTGTCGGACGCGACTTGACGAACAACAGACTGACTCTGAGTTTCATACGTAATCTCTTCATTTATCGACGTACATTCAATATTCGACTGCACCTCATAAGGTTCAATCCCCATTTCCTCTAATTTAACCCACAAACTTGCAAGCGCGCGATCTGGGTCGCGGTAAAAGTCACGGCCGCGCACGCGCCAGAACGTCCAACCAATCCGCTCTAACATATACTGACGTTCCATGTCCGCTTCCCACTTCTCAATTCCATGGAATTTTTCCCCGTCGCACTCCACTGCCAAACGATTACGCATCCCCTCCACCACGAGGTCAATGCGCCGTCCTGCTACTTTCATTTGCGGAATGACACGGAATCCCCGTGCGCGAATGCGGTGAAGCACTTCCACTTCAAATGGAGAATCACACATTTGTTCTAACTCTTTCATCTCCTCTTGCATGCGCGCTGGATTTAAACAATACGAAAGCAATCGATGCCGCAAATCCTCCGGTTTCAAGTCTTCTAATCCGACCGAATGATAGAGGCGCATTTGATTGCGTGCACGGCTTGCAGCGACGTTAAAAATTTGTTGGAAGTTTTTCTTCGTCAGTGACTGAAAACGACGATTCAGCGCGACGACCATCGACAAGAACATAACATCGCGCTCATCCCCTTGGAATGCGTAGGCGTTGCCGCAGCGAATTTTTCGTTCAATAATTGCTTGCTCACCGATTGTGTTACGCAACATCGTTTCAATGAGCTCGTGCTGTTTATTGCCTTGTAACGCTATCACACCAATTGTCTGACCGTCATATGCGGGATCTTTTAGTAGCGCGGCGATATCCTGAACAATTTTTTCCGCCTCTGATCTGTTGATTGCTTCTGTTCCTTCTGAACAATAGCCGTCTACTACACGAATCGCTAGAACAGGTGGTGTCAACATTTCTTCCTTCGTCGGCAAACGGAGAGGAATCATGTTGCCGTTATAGCTTAAATCGTTAGAAAACTGAATAATTTCTGGGACGCAACGGAAATGCTCTTTTAACATGAGCCGTCCCGATTTTGGGAAAGTTTGATCGGCTATATCGTATAACGACGTTTGCAAATCAAATAATCTCGCGTTTGGAATGCCTTGCAAATATTGTTGAACGAGGTTCGTGACATCTTCCGATTTTACACCTAAATCGTACGGACTGATTTGCTCATCATCCCCGACCACAATGGCACGTTTTGCACGAAGCAACACAGGTAAAGCTAAAATGTTACATTGGCTACTTTCATCGACAATCACAACATCAAACTTTTCATTCATGACCGGGAAGTTCTCCAACACTTGCTGAATCGGCATAATCCAAACAGGAATCGCTCCTTGGCATTTTGCCATTTCTCGCTGCGCTTCTCGTAAATACATCGCCGCATTTTTCCCTGTTCCTTTTCCATAGCGCTTAATATACTTTTTCCATGCAAACAAGGCCCGTTTTTGTTCTTCTGTTATGTTTTCAAGCTGATATTTCCAACTCGATTTCGCAACGATTTGTTGAATAAGCTTTTGTTGAGTACGTTGCTCCAGTTTTATAGACTTTTCCAGTTCCACAGAATCAAAACGATCTAGTTCATGTAGCCATGTATGAAGAGTCTTGAACTTCCAAGCTACATGAAACGATGCTGGCATCGGTTCATCTTGTCCGAGCAGACTTTCGATCCACTGTGCAGTTTTTGGTGCAACGTTCTTCATCACAGTAAGTAGCGATTCGAAGCGGGCTGCCTTCTGCTTCGTTTCTTGCAGGCGATTAAGGTTGTCAAGCGCTGTTTTCCAAGCGACTACATCTCTCGTTTGCAGTGCTTGTAACAGTTCTTCCCATATTTGATGGATGTTATGTTGCTTCATGCGTTGCTTCAATTCTGCTTGAATTCCTTCATATTTTTCTTCCCATTCGCGCAGCTCACACTTACGAATCTCCTGCTCGACTGCTTGTCGAATAAGATGATATGTCGACAGTTCCTCCCATTTTAAAGACATAGAGGCAGCGGCTTCTTTGAGCATTAAGCGAAGCTGGTCTATCTTCCGCACCATTTCAAACACTTGATAAACGACCGCTAATTCATTATCCATTTGGCTAATCGTAGTCGGGCTATCCTCAATGTGTGTTCCCCCAAGTGGTTCCATCATGTTGTTCCATTTTCGAATAAGTCGCTCTTTTTCTTCTTGCGCCTCGATGTATTGTTCGATGATTTCAAACTCTTGCACCGTTTCAACCGGTTTGTTGTTAAGTACTGGTTCCTTAAATAAATATTTTACATCTTTTCCCTTTAACAAAAAGTACAGCGCGCCTGTTTTTCTTTGTTGTAGCGCTTCTTTCGCTTTCATGACATCTTGTTTGAACACAAACAACGGTTTTGCAGGGAGAGAGATAACATAATCACTCAATCTCTTATAAGAAAGAAGCAACGACTCCATCGTCTGCTTGACTTCAGAAGCAAACTGCTCCCAAATTTCTTTGCGCACACCACCACTGTCGACATCTTGTAGTATTGCGCGATAAAGCGGTCGTTCAAACAAATACTCGCCCGCTAAAATGTGGTTCAGTATCGTTAGCACCTCATGCAACACTTCTTTCGGCAATGGAACGGACAAATCAGTTTCTCCCGCTCTCACCCGCTCTGCCAGTGCCTCCCCTTCGGCTAAAAGCGTGTGAAAATCTCCTGATGAAGGAAGTGATTGACGCTCCGGCAATTCATACATCAAGAGACGGTAATCGGTTGACGTCAGCTCCCCCCTCAATTTCCAAAGCTCTGCGAATTGTTCCTCCGATATCGGCACCGAACGATTCATTTCGATATCATCCGCAATCCAATCATATGGGACAGGTGGTTTTTGCAACATACGTGCTGCATCCGCACGGAAAATGGCTTTTCCATCCCAATGAACCGTTTCATGTTCTTTCAGCGCCAAACGCCGTAACTCTGTTCGATATTGCGCTTCCCGTCTACGGCTATTCTCTAGAGCCTTCTTCGCTTGTTCAATGTCTTTAGTCAATTGATTAATATTGGCACTCCCTAGCTTTTCCGAGATGGAATTGATAGCATTTTCTATTTCTTGTAACGAATCACGGCTGCCACCAAGCATCGGGACGCATAGACTCTGAATATCCTTTGGAATTTTATCACGTAATACCCGAAGCGGACTTTCTTTTTGACTTGTAATCAACACTTTTTTTCCATGCGCAAGCAAATGTGACACTAAGTTGGCAATCGTATGTGACTTCCCTGTTCCTGGTGGGCCCTGTACGCTCACACCATAAGAAACTGCAATACGTCTAGCAATTTCTTTTTGGTCTTCATTGGCCGGAAGCGGGAAAAACAGGTCTTCTTGTGCTTGTTTCCATTCGTCGGAATCAACTGGGACAGCCGCTATCGCTTCCCCGACAAGTGATTGAATCGTCGGTGGCACCTCAAGCGTTCCGTTTTGAATCCCTTGCAAAATTATGCGCAAATCCCGTTTTAGCACGCGTTGATCTTTCGGGCGCACCATAAACAAAAAGCGCTGGTACAGCTTTGGAGCATCCCCAGCGGAAAGCGGTACACGAGTATCCCGAACATACTCTCCATTCGCATCAAGCAAATGGACAAGTTTCACAAACGACTCATCGAGTACATGAAAGATATCCTTCGTCAGTTCCATCTCTCGCCATTGATCTGCCATGTCTTGAATTTGCGGGGCATTTGGAATAGAAAATCCACTTAATACTTCCAATTCCGCCTGTATACCGTTCGTTGCCGGCTTGAGATGGAATACGCCATTTTCCGCTAAAAACTCCAGTTCCATGCGCACCGTCGCGATTGGATGCTCAATACTCTCTTCTTTTTTCCATGTGAGCATTCCTGTCCCAAAAACGAACTCTAGTCGCTCCCCTTCGCGTTCAAAACGTTGATACACTTGGAAAAGATCCTCATATATTTTCTTCTCACGTTTTTTACGCGCTAAACGATTTCTCCAGTTTTTCCATTCTGCAAGCCACGTTTCATATGCGCGCTGGCGATTAAAATCGTCGGCAAAGCGTTCTGGACGTTCACCATCCTCTCCTTCTATGACCCTCATCGGCTTCGCGTGGACGGTTTCAAGCTTCCAGTCACTATAATTATCCTCAAGCCACCCTTGTAGCGAATTCGGAGGAGACGGTGGAACTTCCTCTTTTTTGTCAATATGTACCTTTCGTACTTCTAGCCACACATCATGAAGTTCACTTGGAAATACGGTACAGTTCTCCAGCTTAAAAAGCTCTGCATCCCATATGTAAAAATCGTTATATTCACGATACTTGCGGATCACCTTACTTCCTTGATTGCTTAGTTCAATGAGATACTGAAAAAGACGCTCGATCTTGTTGATACCCATACATTCACCTCATCTCATTTTTCGGTATTGTCAAAAGTTTTAAAGGCATACCCTAAGTTTTTATTGATTTTCTGCAGTTCTCGACAAAAAAAGCTTGCCACCCCTGCTGTTTTTGGTACGATTGAGGTAACCCCACACCCAATCAAAACAAAGGAGTGACAAGCTTGTTACCTCAATTATTAATCAAAATGCTCCAAATAATCAAGATCCAATATCAAATCATTATTTATTTACTAGGTGTACTTTTTGAAAAGTCCCTCACAGACTGGGATGACGAAGAACCGGTGAATCAATCGTATCAGAAACTCCAAGTCGATGAACTGCCTGTCATCGAAACGCTTCCGCGTTTGGATTATCGCCAACTTCTGGTCGAATACGAACAACAACACGGGAAACCATTGAAACCGATTAAAAGGCATACAAACACAAAAACCACGGTGCCAGATACATTGACGTGTCCACAATGCCAAGCTCCTTCTGCGTACGTGTACGCCAACAACGGAGGCAAAGGTCAGTATCAATGCAAAGTATGCCATTGCCGTTTCAACCATCGCAGCCGTTTTGCCAAAGAAGTGATTTTTCGGTGCCCACATTGTTTAAAGGCACTCGAGAAAATCAAAGAGCGCAACGATTATTACATCCACAAATGTAAGAATGATGATTGTTCGTTTTACCAAGCAAACTTGCGACAGATGACACCTCAGGAAAAAGAACAGTTTCAATACGCACCGTATGCCTTTAAAGTTCGATACATTTTCCGTGAGTTTCTCTTTGATTTTCAGCCGTTGGCACCGTCGTCACCGATACAATCGAAGGTGGATTTGTCGCGTCTTTCCGTGTCTTCGCATACACTCGGACTCATCTTGACGTATCACGTCAACTATGGGCTCTCTGCACGAAAAACGGCGAGTATCATGAAAGACGTCCATGGGTTGTCGATTTCTCACCAAACGGTCATCAACTATGCCAATAGTGTTGCGCTGATCGTCAAACCTTTCATCGATCACTTTCCTTACGAACTGTCTGGTTCTTTTTGCGGCGACGAGACGTATATCCGCGTCAAAGGACGCTGGCATTACTTGTTCTTTATGTTTGATGCCGTGAAAAAGGTCGTGCTGTCTTATCGGGTCTCTCCACATCGGGATACACTCTCTGCCATCCGTGCGATCGACGATGTCCTCAAGAAACTGCCGTCGATTCCTGAAGATTTGTCTTTTGTCGTCGATGGCAACCCGATCTACTTGTTGGCACAGCACTTTTTCGCCCAACACGGGATTTCTTTCGATGTTCGCCAAGTCATCGGGCTGACAAACGAGGATCCTGTGTCCGAGGAATATCGACCACTCAAACAGATCATTGAACGATTCAACCGAACGTTTAAAGGCAACTACCGACCGACTCACGGCTTTGGCGCAGAAGAAGGCTCGGTTTCCTTTGTCACACTCTTTGTGGCGTATTTCAACTTCTTGCGTCCGCATAGCGCGTTAGAAAAACGGGTACCGGTCGTCATCCCAGCATTAGAGAGCCTTCCGCATATGCCGGCACGTTGGGCAAGGCTCATTGTCATGGCTCAAGAGATGTTGACCCAACAAGCCGCATCCTAAGGACGGATTCGGCGGAGCGTACCCTTGACCATCCGAACCTCGCCAAAGGTAAAATCAGGATAGGGCAAGGGCTGCTTTCCTATGCCCTTCTTTTCTGTCCTTGCCCTTACTGACCGTTTTTCTCCTTTGGCGAGTGTTGGTCAAGGGCGAATCCAATTCCACTATCCTCTTTATTTTCCTTCAAAAGGTAGCACATGATGACTTTTCATAGATTTTTTGACGCTACCCATTTTTCCAATAGAACATCTCCATTATAAACATCTTTCACCATTTGCGCGACTTGTAAACGAAAAAACTGCCACACACCTAAAACCACCTATCTTTATATATATCACCTATATATACTTCATGGGTAAGGAAATAATCACCAAGCTTATCGATGTGACCTAACGTAATCTTAAAGAAGCGCTCAATGGATAGAGGCAAATAGATGATATCCATTAAACAATAATAAAAAGCTGAGGAAATGAAGAAAATTTCCTCAGCAATAAGAAAGTGGTGAAAAAGAAAGCACTGCATTAACTTACCGACCGTTTCATAACAATCGCGCCACTCGCCCTGCTGCATTTCGGATTCCATTATAGCTGATTCGGCCGCTGACGAAAAAAGCACTCTACACATTGTTGCTCTGGGAACAGTGGAGTCACCTTTCTAATCTATTATTTTTGCAAATTCTCTGGTACAAAAAGGACGGAATACACAGAATTAGCAGAAGCACAAGAAACGTACGTGGATTTGCATCATCCTGGGGGAGAAGCTCAAGTCGATTTCGGAACGCTCTATCTCAAAAAAATCGATAAATAATGGGAACTGGCAAGATTGTGTAAAAATTCACCGCTATATTGTGTATTTTTTACTTGCCAAACACACTATTGCGATGGCTATATCATCGCACGGAAAAACGGACAACCTCGCCCCTTTCTTTTCTTTCGTTTGTCCGTCGTTTTTCTCTGGGAAACTTCCTCTCAAATGGAAATCGGAGATGGCAGCTGTCTTATTTGAGTATGCCCAAATATGTGGGAGGTGTACACCTAATTTTGGATAATCAAAAACCGTGATTTTTTATATAAAAATAATCGACTAACTTGAACAAAATTGGACAAATTATGTTATAATAAAATGTTGTAATTGAAAATCTTATACATCTTTGAAAAAGGGATGTGGTTTAAATGGGAAATTACAAATTTATTGATTTATTTGCTGGAATAGGTGGGTTTAGAATCGCCTTTGAAAGTTTAAGTGCTCATAATATGGAATGTGTATTTTCTTCGGAAATTGATAAATTTGCAAGAGAAGTTTACAAGCATAACTTTGGAGATATCCCGGCTGGTGATATTACAAAAATTAAGGCAAGTGAAATTCCGGATTTTGATATATTAGCCGCTGGCTTCCCTTGCCAACCTTTTAGTTATGCTGGGCGTCTAGAGGGATTTGAAGATAAAGTAAGAGGAACTTTATTTTTTGATATAGTTCGTATTTTAAAAGAAAAAAGACCCAAAATGTTTATTTTGGAAAATGTAAAAGGATTAAAATCCCATAAAAAGGGTGAAACGTTAAAAATTATTGAGGACACCCTTAAACAGTTAGATTATACAATTTACTGGGAAATATTGGATAGTTATGATTTTGGGGTGCCGCAATATAGACAGAGATGGTTTTGTGTAGGGTTTGATAAAGAGATCTATTTTGAATTTCCCAAAGGAAATCAACGTGGAAAAGTTCTTAGGGATATTGTTGACATAAATAATAATGACGAATCTTTAAAATTAAGCCAGTTTGAAATAGATCGTATAAATTTTCACTTTAGTTCCAATGAAGTTAGGGTAAAGCATGATAATTCTAAATACGCTCCTAATACAAAAAAAGGGAAGTACGGAATCTACTCTTATTTAAAACCTGATAATACTCTTCGTTTTCATATAGGTGATAAGGCTAAAACACAGATACAGGAGGCTTATTACAGTAGTCTTGATAGTGTGGCGCCTGCGATTATTGCTTCAAGAGAGCCGAAACTTTGGGATTTAAAAAGGAGACTATCAGTTGAAGAATGCAAAAGACTTCAAGGATTTCCTGAATGGTTTGAGTTTAATGTTTCGAATGTACAAGCAAAAAAACAATTAGGGAATGCTGTAACTGTTCCTGTAGTAAGAGCAATAGTTGATAAAATGATTTATTACTATGAGGCAAATATTCCAATAAAAGAGCCTGAACAATTAATTTTAGAATTAAAGTGCTAACACTTAAGTGTTAGCACTTTGATTAAGTATATGATAATAATTTATTTTTAATTTCAGATTTTAGCTTTATTAGCCTATTTTCAAAAACATCTGTCATATTTATTGAAAATAAGTATAGTAAAGGATTGTTTTCGTCATTGATTTCAATCTTTATAGGCTCAAAGTTGCTATTAGTTGGATAGATGATTCCGCCTGCATTAGTCTTGAGTTGCCGACAATAAAATAAAATTTGATATAAATCTGCTGAACTTATTAATTCAGAAATATTCTGAGTAGCAGGATTAAACTTTTTATTCTTTACATCTAACACGATTCTACCTTGATCGTATGTTTCGTTGTAATCAATGATGATGTCTGGTGAGAAAGATTTATATCCTATACCTTGTTCACTTACGATAGTAGCATATTTTTTAGGTTCTTTCCATTTTATAACATTTTCATCCATCCCAATTTGAAGCATTTTTCGCACATATTTTTCAAATAAATCATTGGAGTTTACTAAAAACATATACCACTCTAAATTGCCCTTGTTATAAGAGATTTTTAAATCCCTAAGAATTTTTAAAGAAGTTTCTATAACAATAGGGTAATATGGATTTGATGAATAAAAAGTTTTTACTAGGATTTCAATTCTATTTAAATCTGATTGTGTAAAACGTAAATCATCCACGTAGGCAAATTCACGAAGCAAAGAATTTAGCTTAATAATATTTTCTTCCTTTACCTCTGATTGAATAAGTTTAAAAATTGCTGCTTTTATTAACTGATTAGCTAAACAATTTATTGAGTATTCTTCTGTAATAACACTTAATCCCCTAATAGTAATTTCTTTTTTTATGTATTCTTCAAATACAATATTTCCTCTAATTATTTGAGAAAAATCCTTATACTTGTTAAAGCTACCGGTTAAACCCATTTGTAATAGTTTCGAACAGATCTTGTAGAAAAAATCAGTAACAGAAGTAAGCTCAAAAGAACTATTTAAATCAAAGCCCATAGTTTCCATTCTAAATTCTGTTTGACCATTATTAACGAACCAATACATTTCAAAAATCGTGCTCATTGTTATAGCTTCATTTCTAGATCGGATTTCGATAATTAAATCATCTAATTTTATTATCCCTACAGTATATTCACCAAAATAAACTGTATTTTCATTTAGCCTAATAGAGGTATTTTCATTTAACTCTATGATTTCCTTTACAAAGGGGAGGTATTTGTCTTCTAGATTTAAGAAAGAATTCTCTTCAATTACAATTTTTTTCATTTATATATATAATCCTTGATAGCTTTAATAAATTCCTCCCCTTGTAGTCTTAATGGTAATTTTTCACCTAAAACAGCTTTTACTTGAGTTGGGTTTCCATAGCAGTATTCCTCAATGATCGGTAAAATTTTGTAGTTAAATAACATTTCTAAAGACTCTCCGTTCCAATAATATCTATTATCCCTACTATCTTTTACATTTTCGTTCAAAAACAAGGCATGACCAATAACTAGCTCCCTATTTTTATGGGATTGAATAAGATTTTCATTAATTTTCTTTAATAAATCATAGACAGAAATTCCATTTTGTGCAGGACAGAGCTCAAGCAACAATTCTGTATTAGGAGGACAATAAATATTCAAAAATCTTCTTCTCAATGCGTAATCAACCGATCCTAGTGTTCTATCGGTGGAGTTCATAGTTCCAATTATATATAGATTTTTAGGTAATCTAATTTCCTCTAATTCACCATCAACAATTATTTGGGTATGATGATCTCTATCTAGACATTGTATTACTTCCCCGAAAACTTGACTTAAATTTGCTCTATTTATTTCATCGATTATTAAAAGATGTTGTAGTTGTTTGTCTGGATTATTTTGTTCTAGAGTTTTAATTTCTTCAAGGAAATTTAATAATAAACCGCGTTTATAGTGTACTTCATCTTTTTCAACGACATAACCACCAACGAATTGTTGGTATGAATATTGAGGATGGAATTGGATCTTTCTTACAGAATCAAATTTTTTTGCAATCTGAGAACATAGGTACGATTTTGATGTTCCGGGAGGGCCACTCAAAATTACTTGATAATAATTTTTTAATAGTTTCAAAAGCATTTCTTCTGAGATATGATTAAGATTGCTTTTTTCCATAGAACTCACCTTTGTTTGATAAAATTCTGGGGATGTGTGTAATTGATGATCAGGGATATTTTGTACAGATAACCATTCTTCGGTAATATCTGGCTTTCCGATTAAAGCTCTAATTTCTTTTGTATCATGTAACGATTCTTGGTAATTTAAATCTATGGTATTTTGTGTATGGAAAAATATGTTCTGTTCCGGTTTCGTTAAGCAGAAGGTCTCTAAAAATTCTCCGCATAAGTCACCAACTGTAGCTTTTCGAGAAAAAGGAGTAAAACGGTTACTCCAAATCGCCAGAGCAATAAGATTTATTTTATTTTGCTCAATATTCGTAAGTTGTTTAATTTCGTCAAGATAGTTATAGGTGAATTTTATTTGATTTAGCTTTAAGTCCTCGTTAATAATATTTCTCCATGTGGTCGCTCCACCAATAATATTATTTTTCAGTCTCGTTCTAATCCATTTTTCTAGGGATTCTTTAGGATTAGCTCCCCATTCAGCCATATTAAAAGGGTTTATAAAGTTACACTTATCGGGATGTTTTTCGTTCGGAGCAAATAACCAACTAAGTCGTTTAGCTAAGTTCAATCCTCTGGTAGAAATGCTATCTAAAGGTTCGAAGGCTATATTGTTGAAACCACATCCTTTCAATATTAAAAAACTAAAAAGAATGCTAGTGTTTTTTAAGTTGATTTTTGTAAGTTCTTGATATGCTTGTCTAATGGTTTCGGTAGATAAATAATATTGTTTCATTTGACAAACACTCTTCCTAATTTTAATAATCATGTTAAAATATTAACACAAAGAAAACTAATTTTAAAGTAACTATTCAGCCCCTACATAGAAAAAGTTTATGAGCGAGGTTTTGTTTCTTTCCTCCCTATCTATATACATGCACCTTAAAACCATGACTTCTGTATGAACACCTTTTTTCATGGCTATACTGCTCCTAAATATTTCTATATAAAAGGAGCGGAAAAGACATGAAACGTCTAAAAATCACAAATGATCACGGCTGGACGCCTCGAACCCTTCGGAAACAAGAACGGAAAATCAAAAACGCTTCACTTCGTGCTCGGGTGACCGCTGTTCGTCTTGTCATGGAAGGTCACCTCGGTAAAGATGTCGCAAAAATGGTCAATCTGTGCCGTCAATCCGTTGCCCTTTACGTTGCACGGTTTAATCAAGGAGGGCTCGATCATTTACTCGATCGTCGGTTGCCGCCTGGTCGCGTGCCATTTCTGACGGAAGAACAACAACAAGAAATTAGACAACTCGTGTCAACTACTACACCTGTAGATGCTGGCTGGGGCATTGC
>NZ_JACHEQ010000004.1 GCF_014201515.1 Anoxybacillus mongoliensis | reverse complement strand
AACACCCACCCTCTCCCATTTATGGGAACTCTGATTCTAAAAGTGGCTCACTTTTGAAGTGATCGCTCTGGCTCAATTTATTATTGACAAAAACAAAAAGATCGAAACGAAAAATTTAAGCTATATGAACAGTTTCATGTGCAAGAGTATTGGATTGTTGATCCTTTGTATAAAACAGTTGAAGTATTTGGATTGGAGGATGGTTTTTTTAAAAAAAGAGAGGCATTTGGAGAAAATGACACAATTATATCTTTCCTATTTACGGATTTTTCTCTCGAGGCGAAGCGATTATTTTTTCAATAAAAAGGAAGCCAATAACCGCATAACAAGCGAATTGGGCAGCCTTTTTCTTTTTATCGTTTAAGCCGCGACGTCGCGTTTTTGGAGCGTCCACCATGTCACCGCATTAAAAACAGAATGAGCTTTAAAAATTTGATAACCAATATTTTCAGTTCGTGTCTTTCGTTTTGTTTTGTTTTCTTTTCATGAATAAAAGAATTATGAGGAAGCCAAGCAAAATAAGTGTAATCCATAAGGAAATGGAATAAGCCTTTTTAAATAGTTGAATAGTCCACGCTGGTGCCCAAGCATCCTCCCCTAGTAACCAATATGCGACCACATTTGAAATTCCAATACCCTCTGTATTTGGCTTCAGCGATTGATAATAATTAAGTGCTAAACTAATACTGCAAACTACGGATACGAAAAAAAGTGCAGTAATTGTAATAAGGAGTGTTTTAGATAAATCTTTTGTTCTTTTATGGAACAAATGAGTAAAAACTAAAAGAGCAGGTAGCAAAATATAATAAAAATAAAGTTCTGGATTGAACATCATTTCACTCCTAATTTTTTAAAATTATACTCTTGTTGTTAGTGGGGCAAGAAGCTTATCGGATTTGGATTGCTCGTTATCGATGTTCCGTATGCCACAAGACGATGACCGTGCTTCCAATATTTTTTATTCATAATTTTAAGAAATTAGTTCTGAAATAGTGTGTTACAAAGTAGTGAAAATTGTCCAACTACAGAACCTTATTTTTTATCGTCCTTCGTTACTTTTGAAAGTTTAAAAATACCAACTAACAGACAAATCATACTTCCTGCCCATAATGCCCCTGATTCACCTAAAAGAAGGGAAATTTCTTCTGACGACATGGGATGATTAATGCCAAAAGAAATGGCTTTTAATGCCAAGTATACTGCACTAGAGAACGATACAAAATGCACGAAAATCCAAAGAAATGCTGCTCTTTGTGCTCGATTCCTTCTCCAAAGAAAAATTACTGTAATAATTGCAATGAGCATTATTGTGGAAAAACCAACAATTAACATGTTCATCACTTCTTCTTCCAAAGGCAGATGCCGATGCATGTTAAGAACACCTCACATAATAGATAAATGAACTCGTAGTGCTAGTTGAGAACTAGCACTACGAATATTATGCATTGTTCCTCTCCCTTTAAAAATTCATTATACGGATTCAAAGCACTAAAAAATCTTAATATTAAGAAAATGAACAAGAGAGCTAGGTGTACAACATATGCGTGTTATTTATCTTTTGCTACGAAAAATCCCGTCATCCCCACGACAAAGCTTGGTGCCAAACTCCAAAGGAAAAATCCCCACCTGTTTGTCAATAAGGAAATGACTAAGAAAATCAACGGCACGAACAACATTACTCCTATGGCAATTTTCTGATTTCTGATATCGATTCATTCGGCTTCCTCCTTTCCCCTCCATGCCCTTACTGACCGTTTCTCTCCTTTGGCGAGTGTTGGTCAAGGGCGAATCCGATGCCATCATCCTCTTTGAATACCTTAAAAAGGAATTCAAAAAGGTCTTTTCATAGATTTTTTGACACTACCCGAATTATACTCCTACTTTCTTTCTTCTTCACCGCCAACTTGTGTCGGAACCCCGCCATTTTTTGACGGTACGCCCGCCAATTTTGGCGGACTAGAAAAAACGCCCTCATCCATCCGATGAGGACGTTAACAACATATAATGCTCTGGAATGAGCCCTAATTGTTTTGCTTTTTCCACTGCTTCTATCCGAGAAGATACACGCAATTTTAAAAAAATACGCGATAGCTGTCTTTCTAGGCTCCGCTGGCTCATGCAGTGCTTTCTTGCAATCTCTTTATTGCTTAAACCGTTGGCAACCTCTATCAATATATTTTGTTCAAACATGTCGAGCGCGATATGCTCCACTTCTTCTCCCGTCCTGGCTTTCACTTCGAAAAGCCGCAACTGTCGCAATACATGCACAGGAATGACTGCCTCATCTCGTAACGCACAGCGAATCGCTGTAATTAATTGCTCACTTGATGCGGTTTTACTGACAAAGCCTGTAATGCCTGATTCAATGAAATAATTTAAAAAAGGAACAATATCATATCCGGTATAGATGACAACTTTCGCATTCGGCTGTTTTTCGAGAATTCGTTTACTCAATTCGATACCGCTCATATCCGGCATACACCAGTCAAGTAAACATACATCATACGCACGTTGCTCGATCATTTGTTCTGCTTCGCTCGCAGATGTCGTAATGTCTACTTGAAAATCCCCTTCACATTCAAGCACATTTTTCGTACCTTCACAAACAAGAAGATGATCGTCGACGATTAAAATACGAGCCATGCTTCTCTCCTTTCCATACGTCTATAATGGGATGGTGACCGTTATCTCTAATCCAGATCCATGCGATGAATCGATTTTGCATGCTCCACCTAATCCTTGCACACGCTCTTTTATTCCAAATAATCCTAAATTACCATGATGATCATTTAATTTTTCCATCTCTATTCCTATTCCATCGTCTACATAACGAAGTTGAACAGTCTCATCTTGCGCATCCAATACGAGGTGGATCGTTGATGCTTGAGAATGTTTCGCCGCATTGTTTAGTAATTCTTGTATAATCCGATAGATGACTAGCTCCTGCTCTTCTCCTAATTGGACTGGTATGTGAACATTCCATTTTACTTTTATATTCGTACGTAAATGAAATCGGTCAATAAGCTGTGTGATGGCTTGTTTTAGTCCCATTTGACTCAAAAATGGCGGTCTTAATTCATGGCATATTTCTCTTGTTACATCAATGACATCGAGGATTTCCTCTTCAATATCGTTTAGCTGTTTTTGCATATCTTCCACGCACATAGGTTGAACAAGCAAGTTTTCCACTTTTCTTCTTAACAAAATTAAATCTTGAAGCAATGCATCATGCAAATCGATTGCAAGTTTTTTTCTTTCCCTTTCTGACCATTGGAACATCAACCGAGTAAACGAAACCGAATGTTTTTTTTCTTTTAAGCGTTCTAACTCTTTCAATAACTCCTCCACTTTTAACATGTTTTCCATCGTCATGCTCGTATAATAAACAATGGTAGATAGCCAGTCTTTTTGATCGGTGCGAAAGGAAAGAGGTCGTTTCTTTTTCCCTACTAACCATAAAGATGTCTCATGAAACGAACCGATAAACACGACAAATAAGGAGCGATGTTCAATGACGCGACCAATCGAAAGTGGAGCACCATTTATTTTTTGGACGATATTCGCCCAATGTGCTTCATTGTACTCAAAAGAAAGCGGTTCGTTTATGGACTGCATTACCTCTATTTTTTCCACATCCAAAATTTCTTGCAATTCCTTTTCCAAACAATACATGGCTCCTTCTACTGTACGCTGTTTTTTCAGTTGTTCACTTATGCGATACAAACTCTCTTCATAAAAATGTTTTTGCATCCGTAATTTTGTCCGCCATTTGCGGTCTAACCATTCTTTTATGTAAAAAGTAGAAAGGACGATGATGTAAACGACAGAAAATAAAACAACAAGTTCAGCCCATTTGCTAGAGCGATGGATCCATTGATTGTACACAAGCATTATAAAAAAAGATGGGAATAATGCGAACAAACCGAGATACTTCAACCGCCCGATGGAAAATGGCAGTTGAAACAGTTGATCTGTTGCCATTAAATAAAAGAAAGCGATCGGTAAGGCGAAAAGAAAGCTAACCGTTAATTCCGCTGGCAATATCCATTTTTTCATTACTAGCATAGGAAGAACATAAAAGAAAAGAAATGGAATCGTCGATAAACTAATTGCAAATACAATTCCTTTTATCGTATGTTGCTGTTCATCTTTTTTTAGAACAACGAATCCTTTTCCTAACAAAGCAAAAATGGTAACCACGTTGATAAAAAATGCCGTCAATAGCACTTCCGTTTCACTTATCGAACGAAACCGTATAGACATCAGTGAAATAATAAACATCACAACGTTAAACCCATAAAGGGAAAAGACGATTTTTTTCGCAAACCATATCTTCTTTTCTTTTTCAAAATAGTTGTAAACAAAATGCAAAAATAGCGGAGGCAGCATGAAAAATACACCGCTGAATATTTGCCTTCCAAACGACGCATGTTTCGCTGATAAGCTGGCACTAATATAACAAAGCCCTGCCGATAACAACAAGTAAATCAGCACGGTCGCCGAGTTATCATCTGGCCGCAAACGAAGCAAAAACACGCTTAAACGAACAGCGAATAGAAAAAAACCCGTCGGCAAAATAATATAATACAACCACTGTTCCGTTCCATGCGCTTGATGGTCAACCGTCAATGTTTGGATTTGATTTTCTCTCTGAATCGTTATTGTTTTCGCTTGTTCAATTGTTTTGTATTCCCGTACAGTAAAATGGGAGAGCGGAGGCTTTCCATCTACTTTTAACACTTGATCATGAATATGAATCCCATGTTTTTTTGCCCAGCCAAACTCGTAAAGGTCGTTAACAATCATATCACCATTCTTGTTTTCTACTACATCCATGCCGATCAATGGGTGATTCACATTTAAAACAGTTAAATATAGCGCTAAAATCGAAGCAACAATCATCGCGATGACTGGTCGTTTCATTGTGATCTACATCCAATATCTAAGCGGATGAATCGATTCGCTAAACGCCTTTATCACCGCTTTTCCCTCTAACTCACTTAAACCAATTAAGCTCACTGTACCATTTTGTAATTTTTCGACGATTTCCGGATGTTCGACTAAAAAACGAATGATTTGTTGCATCACAATTCCCCTCCAACATTACAAAATCATTGTTTTCAGTGCGGATTTATGCTTATCATCTACATCTAGTTTTTCGATTTCTTGCCACGCTTTTTCCTTGTAAATTTGGCTCATCACTTTCGCATAGTAAATCGCTCCTTCCTGTTCCATTTGCTGAAGCGCTTTTTCTTTTTGGACATACATCCGCTCGTAGTCTATATCGTTGTTGAAATACTGCTTCCATAAGTTATCGTGCTTGCTTTCGAGCATATACAAAATCGGAAGTGACTTTTTCTTTGCTTGAATATCCGCTTTTTTATCCCAGTTGTATAGCGCATCAAGATCATTGTCGATTTGTGCTGCAATACCGATGTAGCGAGCATATGTTTCAATCGCTGCGATGTCCTCTTTCCCTGCTAATAATGCTCCGATGACACAAGCCATCGCAACAAGAGAGCCTGATTTTTTCTCTACCATTTTTGTATATTCTGCTTCTGTCTGTACGTCACACTCCACATCGAGTTGTTGTCCATGTACACCCTGAAGCAAGCAAGACGTAACATATGACAGTGCTTTTAATTTCTTTTCATCAGCAATGTGTGAATGAGCAATTACTTGCTGACCTAATAACAAAAACCCAATCGCAGTATGTACGGTAATCGCATCATCTTTTAACCGATCTTGATCGACTACATCATCAAGTAAATCGCCAGCAAGCACGATCAATTCAACAGCTGCGGCGATAGAAATGAAGGGATGTTCTTGTTTTGAAAACATGTTATAGTGCAAATAGGCTAATCGACCAAAAACTAAATCGCTCTCTTTCATATGTTCCTCAATTGCCACGAGCATGTGTGCTTTCAGTTGCGGTTCCGACATAAATTGTTCCAAGATTTCTTTCATTTGCTTCGCTATTTTTTCTTTTTCACTCATCCTATCGCACCTTACACAAATATTTACAAATAGGGAATATTCGACAAGTTCAATGAAATTCCTTCATGAAAAATAAAAAGACTTGTCCAAGATTGTGACAAGTCTTTTGTATCGCTTGCTATCCGATAGAACGATTAGCATTACAATAAAATTCTATACTTGTTGAAATCGTATATGTTGCACCATGATAGGAATATTTCCCGGACACAGTAATGACATATGTGCGACCACCATCAATTAATTCCGCATTATATCCTGTCTGTGTCCACGTCCCACTGCCAGACACTTTTGAGGAGATCGATTTAACTCCCGAAAACAGCTGTCTTTTATGGACATCACTATACTGAGTTTCAAAAGTTCCTGTCACATACAAAGTTTGAACGGTTTGTCCAACTTGGATCGTTGTTGTTTTTGTCTTTGAGGCAATCGATTGAGGCGTAATCGTCCCTGATTCTTTTAAGGAATTATGATTCGAAGTTGCCAACGAATCTTTTCCTATGCCAAATAAAACTCCTCCAACAAGCATTACCGTTGCTGCTATATTGATCAATTGACGAATCATTTTAAAAATTCCTCCCTTCGTTTTGATAGCTTGATTATACTTCACTTTTTCCACTTCTTCACCGCCAACATAGTGTCGGACCCGCCATTTTTTGACGGTTCGCCCGCCAATTTTGGCGGACTAGACAAAAAACGCCCTCACCGATCCGACAAGGACATAAAAACCCCCATCCAATGCTTATGCATTAGATGGGGGATTCGTCTTATCCGCGCAATGTGGCGCCGAATTGTTGTTCGACCGCTTTAATCACTTGTTCGTGAACGTTTGTGACTTCTTCATCTGTTAATGTCCGCTCTGGGTCGTAGTAACGGAGCGAGAAGGCGAGCGATTTTTTCCCGTCTGGAAGACGGTCGCCTTTGTAGACATCGAAAATCGATACGTCTTTCAATAGTTCGCCGCCCGCTGCGATAATCGCTTTTTGCAACTCACCCGCGACGATATGCTCATCAACAACAAGAGCAATGTCGCGCGTAATCGACGGGAAGCGTGGAATCGCCGTATAGCGAATGTCGGCTACTTCCGCTTTTAATAACGCTTCAAGATCTAACTCAAATACATACGTTTCTTTCAAATCAAATTGTTTTTGCACGTTCGGATGAAGCTGACCGACAAAGCCGATTGTCTTATGATCTAATAAAATTTCTGCTGTACGCCCTGGATGAAGGTGCTCGCGTTTTGCTTGCTTATATTCGATACGATTCTCTAATCCTAGCAACGCAAACAAACCATCTAAAATTCCTTTAACGACATAGAAGTCAACTGCTTTTTTCTCCCCTTGCCATAAATGGACGTGCCATACGCCTGTCAAAACGCCCGCGAGACGTTCTTTTTCGTTTGGCAATTCGTTCTCGCCGTTAGCTAAATATACCGAGCCGATTTCGTATAGGGCAACGTTTTCGACTTGGCGAGCACGGTTGTAGCTTGCTGCTTCCAATAAGTGCGGTACTAAGCTTTGTCGTAAGACGCTACGCTCTTCGCTCATCGGAAGAGCAAGACGGATCGGTTGCGCTGTTTCAAGCGCAAACATCGTCGCTTTTGCTTCGTTTGTAAGCGAGTACGTAATCGCTTGGAACAAGCCCGCATCTTCTAAATAACGGCGCACGTGGCGACGCTTTGCTTGATATGGCGTGAGTTTCCCAGGCTTTGCCTCGCCGATCGGCAATGTTGCTGGCAAATGATCGTATCCGTATAAACGCGCCACTTCTTCAATGATGTCTTCTTCAATCGCAATATCGCGGCGGCGCGATGGAACAGCAATCGTAAACGTCCCGTTATCTTCTGTGAATGTAAATTGCAAGTTCGTTAAAATGCCTCCCACTTCTTCTTTCGTAATTGTTGTGCCAAGCACGCGATTGATACGATCTAACGTAATCGTAACGACGACTTCTTTTTTTGTTAGCGTGTTGACTTCGACAACGCCGCCAACGACTTCGCCGCTAGCATATTCCGCCATTAACGCAGCTGCGCGGTCAAGCGCTTCTTTCGTGCGCGCTGGGTCAATGCCTTTTTCAAAGCGTGTGCTCGACTCGCTGCGCAATCCGTGATCTTTGACCGCTTGGCGAATCGTCGCCCCGTTAAAATATGCCGCTTCAATAAATACGTTTACTGTTTCATCACATACTTCCGAGTTCGCGCCGCCCATCACACCGGCTAAAGCGACAGGCTCTTTGCCGTTTGTAATGACAAGATGATCTTCTGTCAGCGTCCGCTCTACATCGTCGAGCGTCTCGATCGTTTCACCTGCTTTCGCGCGGCGAACGACAATTTCTTTTGAACCGAGGCGGTCGTAATCAAACGCATGAAGCGGCTGGCCGTACTCAAGTAAAATATAGTTCGTAATATCAACAACGTTATTATGCGGTCGAATGCCGGCTGCCATTAAACGCGCTTGCATCCAAAGCGGAGATGGACCAATTTTCACGTTTTTCACAATACGTCCCGCATATAACGGATTGTCTTCTGGTGCATCGACACGTACAGAAATATAGTCATGAACACTTTCATTGTTTTCGTGAAGTTCGATTGCCGGCAACTTCACGCTCCGTCCTAAAATAGCCGCTACTTCATAAGCAACGCCAATCATACTTAAACAATCGGCACGGTTTGGGGTTAATCCTAATTCTAACACTTCGTCATCCAAGTAAAGTAGTTCTAACGCATCAGCTCCGACCGGCGCATCGCTTGGGAAAACGAAAATGCCATCAGCGTATTCTTTCGGCACTAATTTTGATTCCACGCCAAGTTCTTGTAACGAACAAATCATGCCGTTCGATTCCTCACCGCGCAATTTGGCGCGTTTAATTTTGAAATTGCCAGGTAATACCGCACCAACTTTCGCAACGGCAACCTTTTGTCCTTTTGCGACGTTCGGCGCCCCGCAAATAATTTGCACCGGCTCCCCTTCGCCAATATCGACAAGACATTTGCTTAATTTATCAGCGTTCGGATGTTGTTCACGCTCAAGTACATGTCCGATGACGACACCTTGTATTCCTTTATTGCGCACCTCGACGCTTTCAACTTCAATACCTGCTTTCGTGATGCGATCGGCTAATTCTTTTGCTGTAATACCTGTTAAATCAACATATTGTTGTAGCCATTTGTATGAAACGAACATCGCCAACCCCTCCCTTTTACACTCGATTAAATTGTTGTAAGAAACGAATGTCGTTTTGATAAAAATGACGAATATCATCAATGCCGTATTTTAACATTGCAATGCGCTCCGGACCCATACCGAACGCAAAGCCTGTATATTTTTTCGAATCAAATCCTGCCATTTCGAGTACGTTCGGATGAACCATCCCCGCCCCTAAAATTTCAATCCAACCTGTTCCTTTACATACGTTGCAGCCGTGCCCGCCGCAATTTGCACATGAAACGTCGACTTCAACAGACGGTTCTGTAAATGGGAAAAAGCTTGGGCGGAAGCGGATGTCACGATCTTCGCCAAACATTTTGCGCGCAAATTCACGTAACGTTCCTTTTAAATCGCTCATGCGAACGTTTTCGTCTACAACAAGCCCTTCGATTTGTGTAAATTGATGGGAATGTGTTGCGTCATCGTTGTCGCGGCGATACACTTTTCCTGGGCAAATGATTTTTACAGGACCGCGCCCTTCATGTTTTTCCATCGTTCTTGCTTGCACGGGTGACGTATGCGTGCGCAACAAAATCTCCTCAGTGATATAAAACGAATCTTGCATATCACGCGCCGGATGACCTTTTGGCAAATTGAGCGCTTCAAAGTTGTAATAATCTTGCTCTACTTCTGGACCTTCAGCAATCGTATAGCCCATGCCAATAAATAAATCTTCAATTTCTTCAATGACGCGCGTTAACGGATGATGGTTGCCGCGTCTAATCGGACGCCCCGGAAGTGTCACGTCAATCGCTTCAGACGCCAACTTTTTCTCGACTTCTTCTTGTTCAAGCGTTGCTTGCTTTGCCTCTAACGCTCGTTGAATCGCTTCACGCACATCGTTGACAAGCGCTCCCATAATTGGACGCTCTTCAGGCGATAGCGCCCCCATCCCGCGTAGCACTTCTGTAATTGGGCTTTTTTTGCCAAGATATGCGACGCGCACGTCATTGAGCGCTTTTAAATCATTTGCCTGTTCAATTTTTTCAAGTGCTTCTTGTTGAAGCTGTTGTAACCGCTCTTTCATGAAATACCCTCCCTTGTTATGTATAAAAATAAAAAACTCGCCCCTTAAGTAAGGGACGAGTGCACTCGCGGTACCACCCTTGTTAGCTATGCAATCAGCATAGCTCACTCCATTCAGATAACGGTCTACACCGGAACGCCTTTACATTTTGCATGCGCAAAATGGTCCAAGCGCCAACTCCCGAGGTGAATTCACTTGCTTCAACCATAAAAACGCTCGCAGTCTATGGCGTTTTCTCCCTGAATGGCGATCGGCAAGCTACTCTTCTCGATCATCGTTTTTTGTATGATGAAATTCTTCATTTATTATAAGCAAATGGGGAATAACGTGCAAGGTTGCGTTTATTTTTTCTGCAAATGGTAAAGTAAAATCCCTGTTGCAACGGCTACGTTTAACGATTCTGCCTTCCCGTAAATCGGCACATATAAATTTGTTGCCGTCTGTTGTAGCCACTTATCGCTTACTCCACTTCCTTCATTTCCAACAATTAATGCAAACGATGAAGAAGGAGGTACAGAACGATAGTCTACCCCATTTTGAAGTGATGTTCCATAAATAGGGATATGCTTGTTTTGAAAGCGGGCGATCCATTGCCCGATGTCTCCTTTTATAACAGGGAAATGAAATACCGAACCTTGCGTGGCACGAATCACTTTTGCATTGTATATATCTGCGCTTCCTTCTCCGACAACAACAGCGTCTATTCCAGCGGCATCTGCGGTGCGAATGATCGTCCCTACATTTCCCGGATCTTGTACGGCATCAATGAACAACGCCGTTTGTATATCATCAATGTTCCAATGCAGTTGTTTACATACTGCTGCGATGCCTTGCGGTGTTTCTGTATCGCTAATTGCTTTCATCACGTCATTTGTCACGATCGTCATCGGAATATGCGCAACGTTCCAGCTTGCTGGAATAGTCGCATGTTCAGCGATGATGATTTCTTCAATATGAACGCCACTTTTGATTGCCTCTTCGACTAAATGAAATCCTTCAATGAGAAACAGATTAGTTTTGTCGCGTCCTTTTTTCGTTAAAAGCTTTTTCCATTGCTTCACTCGCTCATTTTTCGGTGATTCAATTCGTTTCACTCGTTGTTCCCCCAATGTTTTGCGATAAATTCATCACGTCCAGATGCCGCACGATCTTCTTTGTAATGTTTTGGATTTTTTTTATGGTAATTTTGATGATAGTCTTCTGCTGGATAAAACGTTGTCGCCGGTAAAATTTCCGTCACAATCGGCTTAGAAAAACGTCCGCTTTCTTCTAATTGTTTCTTCGACTGTTCAGCTAACATTTTTTGTCGCTCATTATGATAAAAAATCGCTGTTCGATATTGTGGACCACGATCGTGAAATTGTCCACCGTCATCCGTCGGATCAATTTGACACCAATATAACTCTAACAATTTTTCGTACGGAAACACATCTGGATCAAACGTAATTTGCACTGCTTCGTAATGTCCTGTCGTTCCTGTTTTCACTTGTTCGTACGTCGGATGTTCGACATGACCACCTGTGTATCCAGAAACAATGCCGTAAATGCCATCAAGTTCTTCAAACGGAGTGACCATGCACCAAAAACATCCGCCCGCAAATGTTGCTTTTTCCATTTTCCTCTCTCCTCTTTGATGAATAGTAATTATCATTATAGCAAAAACTACGTACGCAATACATAAAGAATGGAGTGAATCAAATGGACTTTAATTTACGTGGTGCCGTCATGGCAAACGTCGCAAACAGCTCAAAAGACCAATTAGAACATACGATCGTCGATGCGATTCAACAAGGCGAAGAAAAATATTTACCTGGTCTTGGCGTTTTATTTGAAGCGTTATGGAATCACGCAACAGAGGAACAAAAACAATCAATGCTTGCTACATTAGAAGAAGCCGTAAAAAAATAGCCTTCGCGTTGAAGGCTATTTTTACATTATTGCCCCCTATTCATGTGACAAACGAAATGCATATTTTGTTGTCGATGAATACACTTCTCCTGCTCTCAATATGCAAGATGGAAAATGGGGATGATGTACCGCATCTGGTAACGCTTGTGTTTCTAAACAAATGCCTAAATATTTTCGCGGTGGTATACCGTTTATCGTTTCTTCATTAGGAAGCTGATTCCCTGTGTACACAACTACCGCTGGTTCGTCTGTTTCGACAATCAATGTTCGCCCACTTTCCCTGTCGCATAAAACAATTTCTTCATCATGATGGGTATTGAGTATAAATGGATGATCGTATCCTTGACCAACGAGAAAAATTTGCGGATCTGTTGAATCGATGACTTCTTTTAGCACTTTTCCTTGACGTAAATCAAAAAGTGTACCCGCTACATCTTTTATTTCTCCAGTCGGGATAAATTTATGATCTAACGGTAAAAAGCGGTCACTTTTTATTTTTAATTCATGTTGCAAAATATCTCTTTTTGCATTACCGCTTAAATTAAAGTACGTATGATTTGTTAATGTAAGCGGAGTGTCTTGATCCGAAATGGCATGGTAAGAAATGATGAACTCATTTTGATTATTTAGCGTATATGTGACTTGTACATTAACATTTCCTGGATATCCTTCTTCTCCATCAATACTTCGATGTGAAAAACGTACACCGACTTCTTCTTTTTTTGAGAATCCTGCTGCTTGCCAAATAACATGATGAAAGCCTTTCTCTCCACCATGTAGATGGTTTTTGTTTTCATTTGCATACAGCTTATATGTTTTCCCATTTAATTCAAAACAACTATTTTTTATTCTTCCTGCTACCCTCCCGATGACAGCTCCTAAATATGGACGGTTTGTCAAATAAGAAGAAAAATCATCAAATGCTAAAACAATATTTTCATAGTTTCCGTTTTTATCAGGCACGAGTATGTTTGTAATAATACAACCATAGTTTAAACAAGTGATTTCCATTCCATGATCATTTGTAAGCGTAAACGCGATAATCGGTTGATCATTTATTTTTGTTCGTTGTTCTTGTACAAGTCTCATGTTTATTCCCCTTTTGAACGTTTTAAAAGAAATAGCTTTCGCCAAGGCGGAAGCTATTTCTTTACTGTATGGGCACAGCTGCTTTCTCTTACGACAAGTTTCGTTGGAACGACAATTTTTTTTGGAATTTCTCTTTTTGTCTGAATTTGTTCAACAAGCAACTCAACCGCTGTTTCTCCCATAAATTCGGTATAAACTTGCACAGTTGATAATGGAGGCTGAACAAACTTTGATGTAGGGAGATCGTTAAAGCCGACAACCGTTATTTCATTTGGCACATCAATTCCAGCTTCATGTAGCGCCCGCAACGCTCCAATCGCCATCGAATCGCTCGCGATAAAAAACGCAGTTGGACGATTTGGTAGCTGAAGCGCTTGTTTCATTAACATATATCCGTCTTCAGCAATAAAACGCCCGGTGAATACATACTCTGGAATGAACATCCCGCGCAAATATAAATATTCATAAAATGTACGTTCACGCTCATCTTGAATCAGTTGACCATCATCGACATATTCGCGTCCTCCAATGTAGCCAATGTACTTATGACCGAGATCAATTAAATATTGAAGAACACGAGCAGTCGCTTTCCGAAAATCGACAACGACGGAATCAAAGCGATCTTCATTAGGAGAGTAATCAACAAAAACAATATGTTTTGTGACTGACGTGAATAAGTCAATATTTTGTTTCCCAAACTTTCCAACAGCAATAATTCCATCTAAGCCTGTTAACCATTCTGATTCATACGAACCATCTTTCTTAAACAACTTGACAAGCTCAATTTGACGGTGAAAACATTCTTTTTCTACTCCGAGACGAATCGCCATATAGTATGGATCGTCAAGCTCTTGGGATTCCGAATACCAGTTGACAACGCCAAAACGCAACCTTTCTTTTGCACCAATTTGATTGCGTTCTCTAGGCGTTTTATAGTTCAGCTCTTGGGCAATTTCAAAAATGCGCTTTTTCGTTTCATCCGAGACGGATAACGTTGTATCGTAGTTTAGTACACGCGATACAGTGGCGACCGAAACCCCTGCTTTTTCGGCAATTTCTTTCAATGTAGCCATCGATGCCACCCCTTTATTTATGCTAAATTTTAACGATTTGACTATCGTACGGTTTGAGAATCAAATCGCGAAATTGTTTTTCTTGATCTGTATGATTGAGGACGAACATATACTCACCATCATCACATACACGTCGATATACTTCGACACCTTCGTCGCTTTCTACATGCCATATACGATGTTTTTGCACAATGTCTTTGGCGAGATCATCAAGAACATGGCGATCTATTCCTCCACCAATATAATAAACGTCCCCATCACCATATTCATTTTCTGTTATCGCGGCAAGTGGATAAAACGGGTCGTCATATCGATACAATACATTCGCTGTTGTTGGTTCAAGCAAATCTCGCCACACGGAGCACATCGCCTTCCTACCTTGCCATCGTCCTTCACCGATGATTGGAACATAACGATATGCGAGCGATTCGACTTCGTGAATATGCGCACCGACAAGGTCACTCACGTGCGCAGGTAATATATGTTTAAAATGAATGTTATTTTGTTTGTTTTTTAATCCTGTTCGGAAAGAAAAAATAATCGTTCCACCAGACCGAGCAAACGTTTTCAATTTTTCGGCTAATTGTTCGTCAATGATTTGTAATACAGGAACGATAAGTACTTTATATGTTGAAAAATCCCGTGAAACAGGAATGACGTCGATATTTGTATTTAAACGATAAAATGGCTCATATAACCGAAGAAGTTCTGTTGTAAAATCAAACGCTTTACTTTGCGGCTGAAAACGCCACGACCAAATGTTTTCGTAGTCATATAAAACAGCAATATCCGCTTGGATGGGTGAATGTAACACATGTTCAAATGTCGGAATATGCGAAAAAACAGATTGCGCTTCCTTATACTTTCTTCCGCGCACATTGCTATGATCTACAATTCCATAACAAAATTGTTCTGCTCCTCGATCCATTCCGCGCCAACTAAAATATAACATATTCGTACATCCGTGCGCGAACGCCTGATACGACCACATTTTTGCTTGATTCGGTCGCGGTAAATATCCGATCATCTCATGTCCTTGCGCTCCCATCAGTTCTTCAACAATCCAATAATTTTTCCCGAGCAATCCGCGATTGAAATCATGACTCATCGCAATCGCCGCAGGAGAAATTGGCTCATCTAGCCCGCCCCATACAGGATAGTTATCATAAGACACGAAGTCCATGTAACGCACATTTTCTTCATGATCAAACCACTTGTCGAAAAATCCCCCAGACACATTTGTCGTTACTTGCTGATGTGATCCTTTATGTTTTTTCACGATGTTTGTCATTTCATGAGCAAAACGATTAACTGAAAACGAACGAAAACGTGCCCAATCTAACTGCAAAGATGGATTATGCGTTGTGATGGTTTTTGTTGGCATTGGAATTTCCGAAAAATCGTTATACGTCTGTCCCCAAAAGATTGTTCCGTACGCTTCATTTAATGTGTCAATTTGCTTATATTTCTCTCGCAAAAATTGTTGAAACTCACGATGGCACTGCTCACAATAACACATATCGCTTCCTTCATGTCCGAATTCATTATCAATTTGCCAAGCAACGATCGCTTCCTCATCTTTGTAATGTTTAACAAGTTGTTCTGTTATATTGGCTGCATATGAGCGATATGTTTTCGAGTTAAAACAATATTGTCGTCGCCCTCCAAATACACGAGTACGTCCATATTCGTCTTTCGATAAAATATCTGGGTGTTTTTTTGCTAGCCAAGCTGGAAACGTTGCGGTCGGCGTACCAAACATGATCGAAAGTCCGTTTTCTTTCAACTTTTTAACCACTTCATCAAAAAACGAGAAGTCAACATTCCCTTCTGTTCGTTCCATTAAATGCCAAGAAAATTCTCCAATGCGAACGATGTTAGCCCCAAGCGCTTTAATTCCTTGAATATCTTCTTCAATCATTTCTTTTGGCCAATATTCTGGATAGTAGTCCACTCCTACATACATGTTTTCTCCTCCGTCTTTAGTTATTTCGTTCTTGAATATGACGAATAAACCGATGAAACGCTTCCTTTCCTTCTTCTGTTCGTTTGAATACGCCCGCATGTTCGAGCACTTGTTCGAATCGCTTTCCCACTTCTTCTTTTAATAATTCATGGACATCATCAATGACGGGGTTTCTTTCCATCATGTCTTGCACCCATTCCCAATGCTTCAATAATGCCGGTTCCCATTGTTCTTTTGGCGTTTTGTTTGTCATATATAACGCTACACTCTCTAATTCGTCCGCTAATCGACTAGGCAATACCGCTAATCCCATCACTTCAATTAAACCAATATTTTCCTTTTTAATATGATGCAACTCCTCATGCGGATGAAAAATACCGTACGGATGTTGCGCTGATGTTCGATTGTTTCTTAATACGATGTCCATCTCGTATAATTCCTCGCGTCTACGAGCAATGGGCGTAACTGTATTATGGGGTACACCATTTGTTTGTGCATATATATCTACTTGAGGATCGCTATACGTTTGCCATTCTTTATAAATGAGATCACTTACTTGTAACACATGTTGTTTTGCCCCGCGTACACGTATGACTGACATCGGCCAACGAATGATACTCATTTGTACGTTGGGGTAAGCTTGTAATGTAAACGTAAAATCAGCTGAAGCTTTTTCAATCGCAAATGTATATTGTCCACCTTGAAAATGATCGTGCGATAAAATCGATCCTCCTACAATAGGTAAATCTGCGTTTGAGCCGATAAAGTAATGAGGAAATTGATCGACAAAATCAAGCAACCGTTCAAATGTCCTTCTTTCCATTTTCATTGGTACATGCTTATCGCGAAGTACGATGCAATGCTCGTTGTAATAAACGTAAGGTGAATATTGAAAAAACCAACGTTCTCCACATAACTCAACAGGAATGATCCGATGGTTCGCTCGCGCAGGATGACGAATTGTTCCTGCGTACCCTTCATTTTCGATGCATAACAAGCAAGTAGGATAATGCTGCTCTTTTGTTTCTTTCATGCGCGCAATATCCCGAGGATCTTTTTCAGGTTTAGATAAGTTAATCGTAATATCCATATCTCCGTATTTCGTACGCGCTTTCCACCGTCTATTTTTCCTCACTCGGTCTACGCGAATGTAATTCGACGCTTGACTAAGCTCATAAAACCAAGTTGTTGCTTCCTGCTTATTGCTTTTGTATTTTTCATAAAATGTTTGAATGATCGTTGATGGACGCGCCACAAAACAATTCATAATCTCTGTGTCAAATAAATCACGATCTGTAACAGTTTTTCCGACAAAACGTCCATGTTCTTCAGCCCATTGGATAATACGTTGCAAGATGGAAACAAGTGGGCGGTCCGAGGAAGGTATCACATCAACTTGTTTCCATTCGTCCAATTTTAACAACGCCAATATACGATTGCGCGTATAAATGACGTCTTCTTTTTCAATTAAACGATGACGGAGCGCATATTGAATAAGTGCCTCAACTTCTTCATAAATGTTCACCATCATTTACACCTCTTCATATCCGTTCGGATTCGCTCGATGCCACTCCCACGCCGAAGCCACAATTTCCTCAATCGCTGTGTATCTCGGCTGCCAGCCGAGCTCGCGTTTCGCTTTTTCCGATGAAGCAACTAAACGGGCGGGATCTCCAGGGCGTCTCGGTACAATTTTTGTAGGAATCGGATGTCCTGTGACATGCCGTGCTGCTTCCACAACTTCTTTGACAGAAAACCCGTTACCATTTCCTAAATTGTATATGTCACTTTCTCCACCGTTTCTTAGTTTTTCTACCGCTAACATGTGGGCATCCACTAAATCTAACACATGAATGTAGTCACGAATGCACGTGCCGTCATGCGTGTCGTAATCATCTCCAAAAATATGAATCGCTTCTCGTTTTCCTAACGGCACTTGTAAAATAAGGGGAATTAAATGTGTTTCTGGACGATGATCTTCGCCAATCATCGTTCCGTACGCTCCAGCAACATTAAAATATCGTAAAGAAATGTAACGAATCCCGTATGCAACGTTCACCCATTTCATCATCTTTTCCATCGCTAGTTTCGTTTCACCGTATGGACTTTCAGGATTTGTCTCATCTTCTTCTTGAATTGGAATTTGTTTTGGTTCTCCATATACAGCGGCTGTTGATGAAAAAACAATTTGTTTTACACCATGTTCATTCATCACATCAAGCAACACTTCTGTACCATAAACATTGTTGTTGTAATAAGCTAACGGCTGTTTCACACTTTCGCCGACAAGCGAGTTGGCTGCAAAATGAATCACTGTATCTATTTCATGCTTTTTAAATATGTCGCTTAAAAAGTGACGATCACGAATATCTCCCTCGTAAAACAGCGCATCTGGGTGAACAGCTTTTCGATGTCCTGTTTGCAAATTGTCAACGACAACGACTTGTTCTCCTTTTTCAATGAAACGATATACCGCATGACTTCCAATGTAGCCTGCCCCACCACAAACAAGAATCATCGCAAACTCTCCCCTTCTTTTGTAAGCTGTTTGGCTCCGTCACCAATTTTGGCTACATAAAAACTAGGGGCATAACCGACTTCCATTTCATACATTCGACCAACTTCCTCGATAAACGATGGAATATGATCGTCCTTTACAATATTTACAGTACAACCACCAAACCCTGCCCCCGTCATACGCGCTCCTATTGTGCCTTTATGTTTCCATGCCGATTCAACGAGCGTATCTAGCTCTTTTCCTGTCACTTCATAATCATCACGCAACGATTCATGTGATTGGCGCATTAATTGTCCAAACGTATGCAAATCTCCCTGGCGCAAAACAACAGCTGCTTGCTTCGTCCGTTCATTTTCTGAAACTACATGCCGCACTCGTTTTTGTTCTATCGGTGACAGAACGTGTACATATTGGTGAAACTGCTCGATCGTTAAATCCCCGAGTGAATGGATACGTACGTAGTTCTGTAATTTTGCAAGCGCCTGTTCACATGTTGCGCGTCGCTCGTTATATGCTGAATCAGCTAAGCCGCGCTTTTTATTCGTATTGGCAATCACAATCGAATAATCTTCTAAAGAAAGGGGCAAATATTCGTATTGAAGCGTTTGGCAATCGAGTAGTAACGCATGCCCTGCTTTCCCCATTCCAACCGCAAATTGATCCATAATCCCGCAATTGACACCAATATATTCATTTTCGACTTTTTGACTAACTTTTACTAATTCCAACATCCCCATACGAAGTTGAAACAACTCGTTCAACATCACGGCGGTAGCGAGCTCAATCGACGCGGACGAAGACAATCCTGCCCCGTTTGGAATGTTGCCATAGTATAAGACGTCAATCCCATTTTGTGCATCTTTCGGTATAAGTGCTTGGATAATTCCCTTTGGATAATTCGCCCATCCATGGCGCTCGTCATATGCGAGTTCGTCTTTTGTCACAGAGACAATTCCATCTTCATGAAAGTTTTTAGAATAGAGCCGAATAACTCCATCATCATTTAACCGAGCAACTGCATACGTTCCGATATGCAATGAACAAGGAAGTACATATCCACCGTTATAATCAGTATGTTCACCGATTAAATTGACGCGACCAGGGGCGAAGAAAGTGAAAGTCTCTCTCTCACCTTGACCGAATAACTGAATAAAATCACGTACTAACTCATTCATTTGATTTCTCCTCCTCTACTGCCTTTAACACCACCAAACAAGATACATAATCCCCCATCATTCTCGTCTCCTTTGTCTTTATCGTTCCCATATAAAACGGTGGGAGGAAGAGACCGATATGCATCAGTTCATCACCATAAATGATTTGTGTTTTCCCTTCCATCATCACTTCGTACTTGCACTCTGCATCCAATCCTTTTAAGTATATCCTCATGAATGAAGGGTTTGGTTTTGCGATAAAACGGTAAAAAGCAACAATCGCTTCCCTTTTATCTTCCGAAACAACCATCCACGCAGCATCTGTTCCTTCAAACGGGCTTATTAAACGATAAAATGTGCCGTACTGCAAAAGCGATCGGTGTTTCTTAAAAAAAGAAATTTGCTCTTTTATTTGTTGCTTTTCTTCTGTAGTTAACACCGTAGCATCTAATTCGTAACCGAACGCTCCAAACATAGCCACATGCCATCTTGTCTGTAACGGTGTTACTCGTCCGGTTTGATGGTTAGGTACAGCGGATACATGTGCACCTATGGAACTAATGGGGTAAACGAACGTCGTTCCATATTGAATTTTGACGCGTTCGAATGCGTCTGTATTATCGCTTGCCCAACTTTGTTGCATATAATAAAGCATACCAGGGTCAAATCGATTTCCACCGCTAGCACAAGATTCAAATAAAACATGTGGAAATTTATTTATGAGCCGCTCGAGCAATTCATATAATCCAAGAATATAGCGATGCGCAACTTCCCCTTGTCTACTTGCTTCAAGTAGAGAAGATCCTATTTCTGTCATATTTCGGTTCATATCCCATTTCACATATGCGATATTTGCACTTTCTAACAAATGACTGATTGTATCGTACAAATAATCTCTCACATCTTTTCTTGTTAAATCGAGAATGTATTGATTTCTTCCGTGTGAAATCGCTGAACAATTTGGTGCCTTTAATACCCAATCGGGGTGACGCTCATATAATCTACTTTTTTCACATATCATTTCCGGCTCTATCCAAATACCAAACTGCAACCCTTTTTTGTTGATTCTCTCTGCTAAACAAGATAAGCCACTTGGAATTTTATTCAGATCTACAACCCAATCCCCTAGGGATGTCGTATCATCATTTCTTCCCTCAAACCATCCATCGTCTAAAACAAACAACTCAACGCCTAGCTCTTTTGCAGCATCAGCAATCGCTAACAATTTATCTTCATGAAATTGAAAATACGTTGCTTCCCAGTTGTTAATTAAAATAGGGCGCGGACGATGGCGCCAAGGTCCTCGAACAAGGTGAGAAGTATATAGACGGTGATACGTTTGACTCATTCCATTTAATCCGGCCGACGAATATACCATGACGACTTCAGGCGTTTGAAACGATTCATTTGGATACAAAATCCATCGAAAATCAAACGGATTTATGCCAATAAAAGCGCGTGCAACATCATAATGATCAACCTCAACTCCTGCGATAAAGTTTCCGCTATATACAAGACTAAAGCCGTACACATCTCCCGTATGTTCTGTTGCCTCGATACGTTTTAGAGCAAAAAAAGGATTATGCTGTGAACTACTTGTGCCACGTTTGCTATCAATAAACTGAACTCCTTTTTTCAACACTCGCGATGTGACATGACGCTCACGAATCCATGCTCCATCTAAATGAATCATCTCAAATTGCGCATCTGGATAATCAACAACGGCACTTAATATCCTCTCAATAGCGATCGGATGTTGCCCATCATTTGTTAAACGAACGCTTCGAGTAATCACACTTTCATGTTCAAAAACACTATATTGTAGCTGTAACTGTACGCGTGACGCTTTGTCATATAACGTAATAATAAGAGTCGTTGCATCATTCTCATCATCTACGTATGTTGCAGGAAGACCATCGAGCTTCGGTTTTCCTTTTATCACTTTGTATGATTGAAAAACAAAGCGAGTAATACGACTTCCATTTTCATGCCATATATGGAATGCTGGCTCCCGAAAATCTGTCGTCCCGTAAGATGGATATTCTTGTTTGATCACCTCAAGGGAAAACGTTTGATCTCCCTTATACAAAAATGTTGCATTTCCAATCGGTTCATTCGGCAATTGAAATAGATGAGAGAAATTTTCACGATGGTTGATTTTTTTCCCATAATACAAATGACCAAGTTGGCCGTTTTTCAACACACAAAAAATATAACTGCTCTCCTTCGTTTGAAGATGAAACTGTCGTAGCGACTCATTAATAAAGATAGGCATTTTACTTCACCGCGCTTCCCAACATACCCGAAATAAAATGTCTTTGTAATGATAAAAAGAAAACAATGATTGGAACAGTAGCTAACGTTACCCCCGCCATCACTTGCCCGTAATCGATACGTGATAAACCAAACAAACTAGAAAGTGCAACAGGGAACGTATACATATCGGTTGACGACACAGCAATTAAAGGCCATAAAAAGCTATTCCATTGATACATGAATAGAAAAATGGCTGTTGCTGCGAGTGCTGGTTTCATGGACGGCAATACGATACGAAAGAAAATGCGCCACTCTCCCGCCCCATCTATTCTTGCAGCTTCAATAAGAGCATTAGGGAATGCTAACATATTTTGTCTCATTAAGAAAATAGCAAATGGATATGCTAAATTCGGTAAAATGAGTGCTTTATACGTATTCAGCCACCCGAATGTAGCCATCATTTTAAATAAAGGTATAACAGTAGCGTGATATGGGATCATCATGGACAATAAAAAAATAGCAAAAATCGTGTCTCTTCCTTTAAATTCAAATTTCGCAAATGCATATGCAGCCATCGTGCAAATAAGTAAACTAAAAATCGTATACGTAAGAGAAACAAACAAAGAGTTAAACAACACTCGACCAATTCCGATAGATTCATCCAAATTTGTCACATTTTCAATGAGTTTTGTCCCTGGAACAAATGAAAGCTGCTTAGAAAAAAGCTTTCCACTCTCATTTGTGGCACCGATAAACGCCCAATAAAATGGAAATAGCGAAATGAGCGCTCCAATAGTCAACGTAATATATAAACTAATTTTTTTCATCGCTCATCCCCCGATACTTTAAATTGGATAAAACTTAAAATGGCAATTAAAACAACAATGACGTACGCAATGGTTGAAGCATATCCGAAATCGAAATAACGGAACCCTGTTTGATATAAGTACATTCCTATTGTTAACGTTTCGTCGCTTGGCCCACCTTTTGTAAGCGTATACGGTTCATCAAACAATTGAAGTGTTCCAATTGTTGATAAAATAGCTGTAAATAAAATGACCGGCTTTAACTGAGGAATAGTAATTGAAAAAAATTGCCTTACTTTACTTGCCCCATCTATACTCGCTGCTTCGTATAAATCTTCCGAAATATTTTGCAAAGCTGCTAAATAAATGACCATGTTATATCCAACCCAACGCCATGTCATGGCTAAAATAAGGGATACTTTCGCCCAGAACGGGTGAGATAGCCATGGGATCGAGCTGATTCCGATCCATTCTAGCAGTTGATTCATCAGCCCATCGTTCATTAACATAATTGAAAAAATGATTGAATACGCTACAAGCGATGTCACAGCTGGTAGAAAAAAAGATACACGAAACATCGCTTTCCATTTTAAAAGTGAAGAATGAAGAAGGACGGCTAAAATAAGCGCTAAAAAAAGCATCATCGGAACTTGAACAGCTAAAATAATAAAGGTGTTTTTTAATGCTTTCAAAAAAATGTCATCGTTAAATAAACGCTTATAGTTTTCTAAACCGTTAAATGTCATCTCCCCGCCGGCACTTGTCTGAAAACTCATAACGAAAGAGTAACCGATCGGATAAAGCATAAAAATTGAAAACAAAATTACAGAAGGAGCAATGAAAATGTACGGCACAATTTTCTTTTTCCATACATGTTTTTTCATTTTTGTGTGCCCCTCGACTTTAGGTGTCATCGAGTTTACTTCCACCATTTTTGTACTCAAACCCCCTCTTCCTTTCCTTATTCACTTTTAAGTAGAAATGAGAGATTTAGCCATATCACTAAATCTCTCATTCATTTTTCAACATATCCGTATTTTAGTAAGTATTCATTTCTCGTTTTGTTCGATCTTTCAACCGTTTCGCTGCCTCTTCAAGCGCTTTCTTTGGATCTTTTCCATTGAATACGTCTGCCTGTGCCTTAATTGCTTCATCTAAAGCAACAGCATAATCGTTCGTATAATAAGCTGTTGGAATATCTTTCATTTCATTTGCGAATAACTCCCAAATTTTTTGACCTCCGAAAAATTGTACACCACTAGTAAATAATTCAGAGTCATATGCACTCGCTAATGATGGGAATAATCCATATTTCTCCATAGCCATTAACTGAATATCTTTCGTTGTTGAGAAAAATTCTAAAAACTTATATGCTTCATCGATATGTTTAGAAGAGGCAGGAATCATCCAACTACTACCACCTAAGTTAGCAGCACGATTACCTCCCTTTTCAAAAGCTGGAAGTAAAAACACTCCCCATTTGCCATTCGTATCTTTTGCCTGATCAACAATTGTTCCATAATACCATGCACCAAATGGAACCGTAGCGACAGAACCATCTACTGTTGCTGATACAACCCCATTCCATCCGTCAACGTCTTTAATGAGTCCAGCATCGTCAAATTTTTTCAACATCTCCATTGCTTCTACAGCTTTCGGATTTGTTAAATCGATTTTCCCATCTTGATCAAAGTAGTAAATACCACGTTGATTAAGCATCATACGAAAAATCGGATCGTCTTTAAATTTATCGAGAGGCATTGCAAATGCACCAGTCGCCTCTTTAATTTTTTTTGCTGCTGCCAAAAAGTCATCCCATGTTTCAATATCTTCTGCTTTTACCCCTGCTTTTTCAAACAAATCCGTACGGTAGAACATTCCTGTTGGACCCGCATCAAATGGCATTGCATAAAACTTTCCATCAACAGATGTTAAATCTTTTTTAAATGTCGGGAATACGTCTTTATATTGATCAAATCCTTTTTCTGATAAATTGACAAATCCTTTCGGAAATGCATTCACATAACCATGGATACGATCATCTTCTACAAGGACAATATCTGGAAGACCTGTTCCTCCTGCAGCTAAACCTGTAGATAGCTTATCATATACATCTAAACGTCCAATATCTTCTACTTTTAATTCAATGTTCGGGTTGCTTTTTTGAAACTCTTTCATCGCTTCATTTAAAGCACCAACGTTTACGTTCCAAGCCCAAGCTGTCAATACAATTTTTTCACTCGATCCTTCCCCTTTGTCGTCCGTCGATGATTGCTTGCCACTACAAGCTGCCAACATAACCGCTGAAGCTACGATGAGGACAAGCCATTTCCAATAACGTTTAAACATCCATTCTCCTCCCCTTTTCTCGATACGTTTTATGTAAGCGTTTTCGCCTACTAGTAAAAATTTTAGTAAACTTTTTTGTTTTAGTCAACAAAAATTTTCTGAAAAAAAAGTAAAAAACCGACCCTATTCGAGTCGGTTTTTTGTTAATCAAACGTAATTTCTTTCACTTTATCTTCATCAAGTCGTTTAATAACTTCGACTAATAGTTTTACTGTTTGTTCGTAGTCATCGCGATGAAGAAGTGCCGCATGGGAGTGAATGTAGCGCGTTGGGATAGAGATCGTTAACGCTGGAACGCCGCGCATCGTCATATGAATGGCACCGGCGTCTGTTCCACCGCCTGGCATCGCGTCAAAACGGTACGGGATGTTCATTTCTTCTGCTACGCTAATGACAAATTCACGTAATCCTTTATGAGAAACAAGTGTTGCATCGTATAAAACAATATGCGGTCCGCCGCCGAGTTTCCCCATGGCGTCTTTTTCAGATACACCTGGTGTGTCGCCAGCGATGCCGACATCTACTGCAAACGCAATATCTGGTTCAATCGCAAAAGCGGATGTTCGAGCCCCGCGCAAGCCTACTTCTTCTTGTACGGTTCCAACACCGTATACGACGTTTGGATGCTCAACATCTTTTAATTGTTTCAACACATCAATAGCAACTGCACAACCGATGCGGTTATCCCATGCTTTTGCAAGCAACATTTTTTCATTATTCATCACGGTAAATTCAAAATACGGAACGATCGCATCACCCGGACGTACACCCCATTCGATCGCTTCATCACGGCTCGAAGCCCCGATGTCGATAAACATATCCTTGATTTCTACCGGCTTCCTTCTTGCTTCAGCAGGTAAAATATGTGGCGGTTTTGAACCGATGACGCCTGTAATATCACCTTTTTTTGTTACGATTGTCACTCGCTGAGCAAGCATCACTTGCCCCCACCAGCCTCCGAGCGGTTGGAAGCGAATAAAGCCTTTTTCATCGATTTGTGTCACCATAAAACCTACTTCATCTAAATGACCGGCAATCATCACTTTTGGTCCATTTTCTTTTCCTACTTTTTTTGCAATTAAGCTACCAAGACGATCCGTTGTCACTTCATCCGCATATGGAGCGATGTATGATTTCATTACTTCGCGTACTTCTCGTTCGTTCCCTGGAACGCCTTTCGCATCCGTTAACGCTTTCAACATCGTTAACGTTTCATCTAATTTTTTCACGTATGTCACTCCTCTCTATGTACAACACTCATTATACTAAACATTTTGACAGTTGTTAATAATTGTGACTTTGTCGCTCATGATTCACTTCGTTTTTTGCGACATACGCTCGTTCAATTTGTTCAGCATTGAATTGAAGCGCATGACCAAGCTGTGCATACGCATATACTAATCGACCGTATGCTTGTTCGTCCATCTTTTCGCGAAACGTCTGAACGGCTTCAAATACGTATAAAAACTGTTCAACAAGCGGTTTACTTTCTTGCACATGTGGCCATTGGATATGTTCATAAAGGGAAAGATCGAGCCCGAGCGATAAAATAAAATGAAGACCGTCGACATATTCCTCTAAAATCGTTTCGTCCGCCGCTTTCGGCTTTGAACTCCAAAATTTAAAACAGCGCGTTTCATTCGCGAGTTCTCCAATTTCAACAAGAAGAGCTAACAACTTACGTTCAATTAAACGTTCACCGCGCAATCCACGTTCTGTCTCAATTCGCTCATCTAATTGTCGTTGCATAGAAAATAATGTTTGTAAATTCATTTGTTCTCCCCCTCTTATAAAAAATGACCATCCCCTCAAGGGAGAATGGTCATTTCCTTATTACTTGTTTAAGTTTTCTTTTGCGATGTTTGCAAGTTGTGTGAATGCCGCAGCATCGTTTACCGCTAAATCAGCAAGCATTTTGCGGTTTACTTCGATTCCTGCAAGTTTTAATCCGTGCATTAAACGGCTATAAGAAAGACCGTTCATGCGCGCTGCTGCGTTAATGCGCGTAATCCAAAGTTTACGGAAGTCGCGTTTGCGTTGGCGACGGTCGCGATACGCGTACATTAACGATTTCATGACTTGTTGATTTGCTACTTTATATAAACGATGTTTCGAACCGAAATATCCTTTTGCAAGTTTAAGAATTTTTTTACGACGTCTGCGTGTGACTGTACCGCCTTTTACACGTGGCATAACATTTCCCTCCTAAAATTATTTTACGTTATCTAACAATTGACGAATGCGTTTGAAATCGCCTTTTGATACAAGTGTTGCTTTGCGAAGTTTACGTTTTTGCTTTTGTGTTTTGTTTGCGAATAAGTGGCTAGTGAATGCGTGTGAACGTTTTAATTGGCCTGTTCCTGTCTTTTTGAAACGCTTCGCTGAGCCTTTGTGAGTTTTCATTTTTGGCATAAGGTGTTCCTCCCTTTTGTTATTTGTCGTTTTTCGGTGCTAGCACTAAAAACATGCTGCGGCCGTCCATTTTTGGAGCCGTTTCAACCGTACCAATATCCGCGCACGCCTCAGCAAATCGATCAAGCACGCGCTGACCAATTTCTTTATGCGTAATCGCACGTCCTTTAAAGCGAATCGTCGCTTTTACTTTATCTCCTTTTTCAAGGAACTTCCGCGCGTTGCGCAATTTTGTGTTGAAGTCATGTTCTTCGATCGTTGGGCTTAAACGAATTTCTTTCACGTTGATTACTTTCTGCTTTTTGCGCGCTTCTTTTTCTTTCTTTTGTTGCTCAAAACGGAATTTGCCATAGTCCATAATGCGACATACTGGCGGTTTCGCATTTGGTGCAACCATCACTAAGTCCAAATTTAAACGCGCCGCAATTTCTAACGCTTCTTGTTTCGTCTTAATCCCAAGTTGTTCGCCGTTTGGATCGACTAAACGAACTTCACGTGCCCGAATGTTTTCATTAATAATAAAATCTTTGCTAATAACTAGCCACCTCCACGGTTTTTTCAAACTTGTTTGCTCAAGCAGAACGCACATAACAAAAAACGTGTGGGCATAATACACCCACACGTCTCGCTGACAACATTTGTTTTGTCATAAACCTGTTAACAGCCATATGGCGTCGATCAGGTGAGAAGCGGGTGCTTCTGCTTGTTTCAAACAAGTATTTATTTTTACTCTAACATATATACCATAAACGGAAATACATTGTCAACTGATGTCAATTCATCACAACAAATAAAACTATAACAAACATGAAGAAAAAATGCAACTATATTATTTACGCACTTCTTTTTGAATGAGATCGACAAACGCATGGAGCGGCATCGTTTCGCTCTTTTGTTCCCCATATTTTCGCACGTTTACTGCTCTTTCACTCACTTCATTATCCCCGACAACGAGCATGTACGGAATTTTTTGCATTTGTGCTTCACGAATTTTATAACCGATTTTTTCTTCACGCTCATCGACTTCAACGCGAATGCCTGCCGCTTGTAACGCATGTTTTACTTCATACGCATAGTCCATATGGACAGATGGAGCGACTGGAATCACTTGCACTTGTACAGGTGCTAACCATGTTGGGAACGCCCCTTTATACTCTTCAATTAAGAAAGCGACGAAGCGTTCCATCGTCGATACGACACCACGATGGATGACGACTGGACGATGCGGTTTTCCATCCTCCCCAATATATGTTAAATCAAAACGTTCTGGCAGTAAAAAGTCTAATTGCACAGTAGACAATGTTTCGTCTTTTCCGAGCGCTGTACGCACTTGAACGTCTAATTTCGGACCGTAAAACGCTGCTTCCCCTTCCGCTTCATAATAGTCAAGTCCGAGCTCGTCCATTGCCTCTTTTAACATGCTTTGTGCTTTTTCCCACATCGCATCGTCATCATAATATTTTTCTTTATCTTGTGGATCACGATACGACAGACGGAATGAATAATCTGTTAAACCGAAGTCTTTATATACGTCTAAAATTAAATTGACGACGCGCTTAAACTCGTCTTTAATTTGATCTGGGCGCACGAAAATATGTGCATCATTTAACGTCATGCCACGCACACGTTGCAAACCTGTAAGCGCTCCAGACATTTCATAACGGTGCATCGTACCGAGCTCTGCGATGCGAATTGGCAACTCGCGATAGCTATGAATTTTATGTTTATACACCATCATATGATGTGGACAGTTCATCGGGCGTAACACAAGCTGTTCATTATCCATTTCCATTGGTGGAAACATGCCATCCTTATAGTGATCCCAATGACCAGACGTTTTATATAACTCAACGCTACCTAGCACTGGTGTATATACGTGTTGATATCCAAGAGACAGCTCTTTATCGACGATATAACGCTCAATTGTTCGGCGAATCGTTGCACCTTTTGGAAGCCAAAGTGGTAATCCTTGTCCGACCTTTTGCGATGTCATAAATAAGTCGAGTTCTTTTCCAAGCTTACGGTGATCGCGTTCTTTCGCTTCTTGTAAAAGGCGTAAATATTCGTCTAAATCTTCTTTTTTGAAAAAGGCTGTTCCGTAAATGCGTTGTAACATTTTGTTTTTGCTGTCGCCACGCCAGTACGCACCCGCCACACTTAACAGTTTAAACTCTTTAATTTTTCCTGTTGATGGCACGTGCACCCCGCGACAAAGGTCGAAAAATTCTCCTTGTTCGTAAATGGAGACAACTTCTCCTTCTGGAATGTCGTGAATGAGTTCAATTTTTAAATGATCTCCAATTTCTTCATAGCGACGAATCGCTTCTTCACGACTTACTTCTTTACGAATGATGTCTAAGTTTTCTTTTACAATTTTTTTCATTTCTTGTTCAATTTTCGGTAAGTCTTCTGCTGTAATTGGCACATCAACATCAATATCATAGTAAAAACCGTTTTCAATAACAGGACCAACACCAAGCTTTACATCTTTATATAGTCGTTTCACCGCTTGCGCCATTAAGTGCGCTGTACTATGACGCAAAATATCAAGCGCCTCTGGCATATCTTGTGTAATAATCGAAAGCGCGCCATCTTCTTCAATTGGTGTACGCAAATCAATCATGCGATCGTTCAGCTTCCCAGCAATTGCCTTTTTCTTCAAGCCTGGACTAATTGACGCTGCAATGTCTTCTGTTGTCACTCCTTTCGGAAACTCCTTTACTGCTCCATCTGGAAATGTGATTTTTACTACATCCACCAAAGCTATTCACTCCTTTTTTAAAAATAAAAAAACTCGTCCCAAAAACGAGGGACGAGTTGGCTTCGTGGTTCCACCCTTCTTCCCGTTTATACAAATATCAAACGAGCGTATAAACGGCTTCATTTCGATAACGGCGCAAACCGTCAGCAATTACTAAACGGGGCATCGTCCCATTGTTCACTGCTGAAGTTTAGAGGTGGTAAGTGCATCTTTCGTGTTAGGAAGGTTTCAGCCTATGCCTTCCCTCTCTGTGAACCGTAAACATACACCCATGTCCTCATCATCACTTTTGACCTTATTCATTATGTATGTCATTATAAGCATATTTTTTTGGAAAATCAAGAGGTGTTCGAAGCTCCATTCGCTCTTGAAACACATTTTGAATCGTTTGAATCATTCCCACATCTGTGACATCTGTATACATATATATTTTTTCCGGCGCCATCGATACGAGCGGAGCTAATACAGATGTATCAATGTACATCGGCTGGCTCACCATGATTCGTCGATCGATGAACTGCTTTAGTTGTTGCGGTGACAAGTACAGAAATTGACCATCAAAAAATTGAAACGTTTCATTCTCATATACTACATGAAGCACGTTCATTTTCGGCTGACGTGATGCAACAATTTCGCGCAACATATGAACAAACGCTTGATATTCTTGTTCTAGTTTGTATTCGTCAATGGCTAATTCAACGTAATGCATCAATCGATCATAATACGGCTTTAACCGAAAAGTCATAAGCGACTCGAACGAAAATACACCTTCATGTAAACATTCATGTAGCGATTGAGCAATTAATTGCTCGCGCGGCATAATCAATTTTTTTCCGAGACGATAGTCGTACCTTTCTCCATCAATAAACGAGTAAGTCAGCTGTAAAATTTGTTGTTGTTCTTCTTCATTTTCATAAAAGAACGTACGAGAAATAATTGATAAAATCCAACGTGCTTCAAACGCTTGAATGATGCATGAAGTAAAAATCGGAATGAACAACGCGCGCATATGTGCAACGTTCGATTCATGAAAGAAAACAGTAATCGTCCTGTCGTCGTAAAGCAATTTTCCATATGGTTGTGGCTCTTTACTTAATTCTGAAAATAGTCGTTGTGCATCTTGTCCATCTTGAAATACGATATAAATCAACGGTGCCCCCCCTTTTCCAAAAACATGCTTGTTTTATATATATGGGGAACACCGTCTGTTTATCACATTTCGATTCGTCGATTTTTTCCTTTCATCTCGATCGGAGTAGCTAAATAAACAATTCGCTCAATAATTCGCGCCGCTTTCACCTGTTCTTCTTCACCTCGTTGTGAGTGAGCTAAGTGATGGGTAAGACGTTTCAAATCAAAGTTCGATGTAAAGCATGTCGGCAAATGCTCAAGCATACGATATTGTAAAATCGGACCGAGCACCTCGTCGCGCCACCAGCTTGACATTAGTTCTGCCCCTAAATCATCGAGCATAAGAACAGGAACTTGTTTTGCATATTCAATCGTATCTTGAAACGCGTCCGTTTGAAGCGATGACTTTAATGAACGCACAAATTCCGGCACGTACACAAGAAATGAAGCGATATGTCTTTGAGCTAACTCATTTGCCATCGCTGCTAACAAATATGTTTTTCCAACGCCAAAAGAACCGTATAAATATAATCCTTTCGTTCGTTTACCTACTTCATATGTTGAAGCAAACGTGTTCGCAAGTTCGATCGCTTCAATTCGTCCAAGATCGTCCGTCTCTAATTGATCAAATGATGCTTGTAACATGTCACGCGGGATAAACAAACTGCGAATGAGCGACTGTTGTTTTTTTCGTTCATCGTCTTGTACTTTGCGAGCACAGCGCTCGTATTGTACATCAATGTTTTTCCCTTGCCAAATTAAATGAGGTGTGTATCCTTTCAGCAAATTCGGACATTGTTCTAAACTTGGACAACGTTCACAATGCTTACTTTGTTGCACAAACTCATACAATTTTCCGAGATGTCGATTCAACATCGCATCCGTCACATCATGATCACGTAAAAACGATTGAACGTGTGGATCGTTTAAAATATCGCGCTTCATCGCCTCATATCGCTCTTTAAAATCATGACGATTCATTAAATGATGGATCGTTTCCCGAATTGGTTTCATCATTTATCCCCTAACTTTTCGGCTTTTTCAACCGTTCTTCCAACTCGCGCCGTTTTTGTTCTAGCTCTTCTTCCGATTTCACTTGTTTTCGCTCAAATTGTGAGTAATCTGTTTGTAACCAATCTGGCAATAGCTCAGTACGAATCGGCTTTTTCGAACCTTTTTTCTCTTTTTCTTTTATAAATGTTTCGTATTCACGCGCTTCCTTTTTCGCTAATTCCATCGCTTGCTTCACTGTGCGCACTTTTTTTCGCGCCCATGAACTAGCGATCTTTTCTACATATTTTTTCGGAAGCTTCATATCTGTACGCAACATGACGTAATAAATAAGCACATTCATAACACCTGGTGGCAATTTTTGTTTAAACATAATCTCTTCAATGAGCTGCAAGTCTGCTAGCGCTGGCTCAACGCCACCAGAGAAGTCCATAAGTAGTTGTCTCGGTGAAACGGTTTCGAGCTGTTTCATTAAATATTCTTCTTCGTTTTTTGGCTCGACATGCGCCATCGTGCGCTCCTCTAACGGCTGCACACGATCATATAGACGCGGAAGCGACTCACCACGTTCAAATTGATACCATTCTTGTGCTGCTTTTCTTAATGCTTCGATATCAATTTGTTCTGCCGGATCGATAACGCTCATCACAATTTTTTGCATGTCCAGCGGGCCAATGCCATATAAGAAGGCTAGCTTTTTGATCGCATCTTTCACTTTTTCAGTAATCGCACGACGTGGGACGAGATGATGGGACAGTCCTGCATAAAATGTGTCAAAATCAAATATATCATCTCGCATCGTATACATCGCTTGTTCTTTTCCAATATACTGATGTCCGTCTTGCAACATGACTTCTTGTTTCGCTTCGTCGCTTAACTTATGAATCATTTTTTCAGGTTGGATCGATGAAAATACATCGTGAAATGAGCGAGTAACGGGTACGAAAGAAGTGCGATCGATGGCACGATCAGAAAAAAACTTTTTCAACTTTTGAAATTTTGTTTTTCCGACACGATCATATAAAAATACGTTTAAAACACCATCAGTAAAAAATTGTTCTGGTGTAAGAGGGAGGCAAAGTTCATAAATAAATACGCGTTCATCATTTTCATTTGTGCGCTTCACATACGTATTCAACAGCCCAATGCCCTCAAGCTTTAAACGTTCAGCATATATCGTTGGCAAACTGCATTGCATAATTGCCATTAAACTATGGTGTGTTGTCTCCTCGCTCCATAAGCGTGCTTGCTCCAGTTCACTCCATAACGTCATATATAAGCTGTACGCTTGAGCCCCGATTAAAGGTTGATATAAAAGCGTCAATACTTTTCGGTCTAGTTCGCTTAAAACCCCATTCGCATGCACAATATATCGGTCGACGGCAATTAATTCTTTCCAACTATACTCCATATTATCGACCTTCTTCATATGAAAAAGAGCACATTATGCCCTTTCTCCTTGTTCTTTTTTAATAAGTTCTTTTAATTCCTCGATAAAGACATTTAAATCTTTAAATTGACGGTATACAGAAGCAAAACGAACATAAGCGACTTCATCAATTTTCGATAACCGTTCCATGACCATTTCTCCAATTGTTTCGCTTTTCACTTCATTTATACCGCTATTGCGCAGCTCTCGTTCAATTTGTTGCGTCACTTCCTCTAGCTGTTCAAGCGCAACCGGACGTTTTTCACACGCTTTAATGAGCCCTCGTAATATTTTTTCACGACTAAATTCTTCTCTCGTTCCTTCTTTCTTCACAACAATTAACGGCGTCTCTTCAATCCGTTCAAACGTTGTGAACCGAAAATGACAACGTTCACATTCACGCCGACGGCGAATGGAACGCCCTTCATCAACCGGACGCGAGTCGAGCACGCGCGTTCCATTGTGGTGACACGACGGGCATTTCATATGTATCAGCTCCCTAGCAGTAATCTTACCCTTATAGTAGACAAAAAAAGGCGTATATACAACTATTTATCGCCATATATTCCTGATCCGATATATGTGAATCGTTTAGCTAATTGATCGTATAAACGAATAATAAGTTGGCGACTAAATCCAAAATCAATCGGCAACCATGTTGTTTCTGTCGTTACTGAAAAATCAACGGCTGTTTCAAATGGGCGAACAGAAACGATTGTCGCAACAATAAATGCTTTTTTTCCTTTCGTGAGTGATACGCTTATTTCTCCGTGTTCTGCTGAAATCGCCACAATGCGACATCCATCCATTTGTTCAAATATTTCTTTTACCGCTTGTAATGCAGCAGACTGTGTTGTTTTATAATAGCGACTTTTTAGTTGTTCATCCGGGTGACGTTCAGATGTTTCATTATGATTTGTTAATACGTATTTCCATTTCACCGTTCGTCTCCTCGCTTTTCAATGAATGATAAAAAGAGGTGCAGAATCTACACCTCTTTTTCTCTTACATTTTATTATAAAGCTTTTGCTTGTTTAATTTCAATTGGGCCCATACCACGAGGCAATTCAATTGTTTCACGCGTTTGCGCACCTAATGCTTCTGCAATATAGTCAGCTGCAATCGTTGGATCTAGATGTCCACATGTGTAAACATCGATGCTCGCATAACCATGTTCTGGAAAACTATGAATAGTTAAATGTGATTCAGAAATGATAACAACACCGCTAACGCCTTGTGGTGCAAATTTATGAAACGCAACTTCACGAATTTCAGCACCAGACTTCAATGCTGCATCAACAAATGTTTTTTCAATAAACTCCATGTCATTCAACTTATCAAAATCGCATCCCCAAAGTTCTGAGATAACGTGACGACCCATTGTATCCATGATCGTATCCCCCTTTTATGAATTTTAAAAAAATAAACGATGAATTTCTTTTGCTTTCTGGAATGTACAACTACCACGGGGGAAAGTTAGTCCAAAGAGGTCCTAACCCTTTAAGTAGTCACATTACCACGCGTTCAAGAAGTTCACGAAAAATAGTATACTTCGTTTATATCTTTTTTTCAATATCGTTTTTTATTTTTTTATAAAATGGGTAAAAAAATAACGCTGGAACCCCCAGCGTTATGACATCGTAACCGTTTCATTTTTTAACAACTGTTTCGCAACAAGCTTTGTTAAGTCGACAACGCGACATGAATAGCCCCATTCATTATCATACCATGCTAATACTTTTACTTTTCGATTTTCGATGACCATTGTCGATAATCCATCAACAATAGCAGAATGTGGATTTGTATTAAAATCAATTGACACAAGTGGTTCCATCGTCACGTCTAAAATACCTTTTAGTGATCCACGCGCAGCCTGCATAAACGTTTCATTCACTTCATCGACGGTGACGTCTTTTTTCACATCGACAACGACGTCAACAAGTGAAACGTTTGGTGTTGGAACGCGCAACGCCATACCATGCATTTTCCCCTTTAGATGTGGTAATACAAGCGCTAACGCTTTCGCCGCACCTGTTGTTGTCGGAATGATCGATTGTGCGCATGAACGTGCACGACGTAAATCTTTATGCGGATTGTCAATATTTTTTTGGTCGTTCGTATATGCATGGACAGTTGTCATGAGTCCATTTTCAATCCCAAATGCTTCATCAAGCACTTTCACAACAGGCGCCAAACAGTTTGTTGTACACGAAGCATTTGAAATGATGACGTGCTCTGGAGAAAGCATATGTTCATTGACTCCCATAACAATCGTTACATCTTCATCTTTTCCAGGTGCAGTTAAAATGACGCGCTTTGCTCCTGCTTCGACGTGCATCATAGCTTTTTCTTTTGCATTAAACTTTCCGGTTGCTTCTATAACGATATCGATTTGAAGCTCCCCCCATGGCAGTGCTCGTGGATCACGTGAATTTAATAATTGTACTTTTTTTCCGTTCACAATTAAGCCGTCTTCAACTGGAATGACGTCCCCATCAAATTTACCGTGATTTGAATCATATTTTATTAAATGAGCTAACGTTTCAGGCGGATAGCTCGCATTAATCGCTACAATGTCAACATCATGTTCCATAATAGCTTTTCGGAACACCATACGTCCAATGCGTCCGAATCCGTTAATTGCTACTCTCGCTTTCATTATATAGCCCCTTTCGATATATGTGTTATACTATTTATCTGTTATATACAAAAATAGTATAACATTTTTAAGGTGTTTATGCTATAAAAAAATAAAAAAAGGGCATCCTATTTTTCAAGGACACCCCAGCGCATTAAACAGGTGTGCAATTGTTGTTTCGTTTCTTCGATCGTTCCATTATTATCGATGATCTCATCTGCTTTTTTTCTTTTTTCTTCAAGTGGCATTTGTGCTTTTATCCGCGCCCATGCTTCTTCAACGGAAAATCCATTGCGCTCACAAAGGCGACGAAGTTGAGTTTGTTCATCCACATACACAACGAGAATACGGTCAACGAGATGCTGTAATTTACTTTCAAATAAAAGCGGAATGTCAAGAACAACTGCTTTTTTCCCTTCTCTTGCATATTGCTCTTTTTGTTGCAACATATGTTTGCGAACAAGGGGATGGACAATGGCATTTAGCTGTTTTCGCTTTTGTTCATCATGAAATACGATCGCACCAAGCTTACGTCGATCAATTGCACCATTTGAATCTAAAATGTCGCTCCCAAACGTCTCTATAATCGGTTGATATGCCTCGCCATCAACTGATGTGACACGATGAGCGATTTCATCTGCATCGATGACAGGAATATGTAAGTCACGGAACATTGCCGCGACCGTACTTTTCCCACTAGCGATGCCCCCAGTTAATCCGATCGTTAACACCATCCTCACCCCTACCTCATTTTAAAAATACCAATAACAATAAGCATAATCCCAGGTAAAAACGAGTATTTTTGTAGCCAGTCATACTTCCTAAACGATTTTCCAATTTTTAATCCACTAAATAAAAAACTAAAGCTAAGCAAACAAACGAGAAATGTAGTAAACAACACAGAATAATTTAAAAGCGCCGCGCTCACGCCTGCTCCAAACGCATCGAGCGACAGGGCGATGCCTAAAAATACCGCCTCCATCCCTGTAATCGTTCCCGAGCGGTCAAAATCAGCCATCGTCGGTTTGCGTAAAATTTGAATGACAATACCGAGCGAACGAATTTCTACGTTCATTAAAAACTTTTCTTCATTGTCATCTCTTTTAAGCATAAATTGAATGATCATCCATAATCCTAATATGATTAATATACTCCCACCCATTGCATTAGCAACGGTTGGTGAAAAAAACATATAAAGCATGCGACCAATGCCCATCGCTACTAAAAATGTCATGCATGAAAAAAGCGAAATAATAAGCAACGAACGAAGCGGAATATGTACATTCCGCATACCATACGTAACACCGACAGTCAAACCGTCGATGCTCACAGCTAAAGCAAGCAAAACTAAAGACCACGTAATCATATACGCCCGCCCCTTCCTTTGAAAAGCTACCATAGTATATGGAAGAGGCCTAGGCAATGTTCTTATGCTATGTTTGACAATGCTGACAATAATGTGTACCGCGATTAGCCACAGTTGTCTTTATAATAGGTGTCCCACAACGACGGCACGGCATGTTTGCTCGGCCGTATACATATAATTGCGTTTGAAACGTCCCTGTCTTCCCTTGCGTATTAACGTACGTTCGAACGGTACTTCCGCCTTTTTCAATCGCTTCTTGTATCGTTTGAATGATCGCTTTATGTAACGCTTCGATTTCTTGGACAGTTAGCGTAGTTGCTACACGCTCTGGAGAGATGGAAGAACGAAACAACACTTCATCGACATAAATATTACCTAATCCTGCGACAATTGTTTGATCAAGCAATGTCGCTTTAATCGTTCGCTTCGTGCGTTGAAGCTGGTCGCTAAGCCATGAAACAGTAAACTGCTCGTCAAGTGGCTCAAGTCCGATATTTGACAAAGGAGGAACGTGTAATTCTTTTCCTTTATCGAACAGATGCATCGTACCAAATTTCCGCACATCGCGATAACGAAGTTCCGTGCGATCGGTAAATGTAAAAAAGACATGCGTATGCCGATCAAATGGTGTATCTTCTTTTTCATATATATAACGCCCTTCCATACGCAAATGGGAAACAAGAGCGACATTATCCAATTGAAAAATTAAAAATTTCCCTCTCCGCTGGATGTCGTAAATTGTTTGCCCTTTCAATCGTTCGCAAAATGTCTCTACTTCAGGGTGTTGAACGATTTTCTCCCAAAGCACGTTCACACGTTCGATCGTTTTACCGACAACAAGAGGAAGTAATGTACGTCGCACCGTTTCGACTTCCGGTAATTCTGGCATGCATGTTCACCCTTCCTTACTTTGCGTCATACCACGTCGGTCCAAAATGATAATCGACTTTTAGCGGAACACGTAATGAAACAGCATTTTCCATTACATCGGGAACAATGTTTTTCAACAAATTAACTTCCTCTTTTGGCGCTTCTAAAATGAGTTCGTCATGTACTTGTAGCAACAAACGAGCTTGTAGTCCTTCTTCACGTAAACGGCTAGCTAAATCAATCATCGCCTTTTTAATAATATCCGCTGCACTTCCTTGAATAGGGGTGTTCATCGCTGTTCGCTCCGCAAAGCTACGAACATTAAAATTACTGCTCGTAATATCCGGTAAATAACGGCGACGGTGAAGCAACGTCGTGACATATCCTTTTTGTTTTGCATCTTGTATAATTTCTTGCATATACCGTTTTACGCCCGGATAACTCTGGAAATAGCGCTCGATAAATTCCGCTGCTTCTTTGCGTGTAATGCCTAAGTTTTGCGACAATCCGTAGTCGCTAATCCCATAAACGATGCCGAAGTTGACAGCTTTTGCTTGCCGGCGCATTTGAGCAGTCACTTCTTCTTCTTTCACATGAAAAATATCCATCGCTGTTTTCGTATGAATGTCGAGATCATGATGAAATGCTGCGATTAAATTTTCATCGTTAGCGATATGAGCTAACACCCGCAACTCAATTTGCGAATAGTCAGCAGAAAAAATCACCCAATCATCAAAAGATGGGACGAACGCTTGGCGAATTTTTCTTCCCTCTTCAATACGAATCGGAATGTTTTGTAAATTGGGCTCCGTTGAACTTAAACGTCCTGTTTGAGTGAGCGCTTGTTGGAAAATGGTATGCACTTTTCCTGTATCTTTTCGAACAACTTTCATTAATCCTTCTACATATGTCGATTGTAATTTTCCGAGCTGACGATAATGTAAAATTTGCTCGATGATTTCATGGTACGGCGCTAATTTTTCTAAAACATCCGCCGAGGTTGAATAACCTGTTTTCGTCTTTTTTACAACCGGCAACTGTAATTTCTCAAACAAAATCGTCCCTAGTTGTTTTGGGGAATTGATGTTAAATGTTGTTCCTGCTAATTCATAAATGCGTTGCTCAATTTGTTGAAGTTGAGCAGCGAATTCTTTCCCCATATCTTGCAAACGATTTACATCCACTTTTACACCGTAGAACTCCATCTGTGCCAAAATGAACGTAAGTGGTAACTCTAAGTGAATAAGCAATTCAAATTGTTCATTTTGTTTTAGTTCATGAATATATGTTTCTTTCAACGAAGCAACCGCTCTTGCTTTTCGGACAAGATGTTCAGCTAATACACTTGTCGACGGAACGGCTTGTTTTGCGCCTTTTCCGTATACTTCTTCGTCACTTTGTACATCTGTATATTGTTTCGTTTTTGCAATAGCTGCCACATCGCCATTAGCATCTGTCGGATTGAGTAAATATGCGGCTAATAATAAATCGAAATCGACACCTTTGAGGTCAATACCGTGCCACTTTAGCGCAACGATCGCTCGTTTTGCATCAAATACACTTTTTTTACATTGCTCATCTTCAAGCCACGTTTTAAATGCAGACGACGCTAAAGCAACGTCCGTCGGGATAAAAAAGTGTCCGCGTTCATTGACAAGCGCAAAGCCAAGAATAGACGCTCGATGATAATTCGCATCCATCACTTCAACAACAAGTGAACCTTCATTTGTCAACATGTGTTCATCAATCGTTTGAACAGTAACAAATGAAATATCCGTTAACGTTGGTTGTTCTTTCGAATTATTACTAATTTTGTCCATTAGCGATGTGAAACCTAGCTCTTGAAATAAAGATGCCAATCTCCCTGCATCATACGACTGCCATGCTAATTCATCGAGCGATAGCGTCAGCGGAACATCGCGACGAATGGTTGCCAACTGTTTACTTAGTAACGCTTGTTCACGGTACGTTCGCAAGTTTTCCTTTAGTTTTTTTCCAGAAATATGTTCAAGTGAGGCAAGCACACGTTCAACTGTTCCGTATTCTTTTAATAATTTTAATGCCGTTTTCTCTCCCACTCCCGGAACTCCCGGAATATTATCTGATGCATCCCCCATTAATCCTTTTAAATCAACAATTTGTCCAGGCGTTAATCCATACTTCTCAAAGATATGTTCTGGCGTATATCGTTCCATATCTGTTATTCCTTTTTTTGTCACATGCACATGAATGCGTTCAGACGCTAATTGAGTTAAATCACGATCACCCGAAATGATGACAACGTTAAATCCTTCTTTTGCCGCCTGTGTTGCGAGCGTCCCGATAATATCATCCGCTTCATAATTTTCAAGTTCATACGTACGAATGTTATATGCATCAAGCAGTTCACGTAAAAAAGGAAGCTGTTCTGATAATTCTGGTGGCGTTTTTTGTCTTCCGCCCTTATATTCTGTATACACTTCATGTCGAAATGTCGTTTTTCCTGCATCAAACGCAACGAGCATATGCGTCGGTTGCTCTTCTTCAATAAGCTTCATTAACATCGTTGTAAAGCCGTAAATGGCGTTTGTATGAACACCTTTATCGTTATGTAAGAGCGGTAATGCAAAAAAAGCGCGATAAGCGATGCTGTTGCCGTCAATTAAGACTAATTTGTTCGCCAAACAGAAAACCCCCTCTTTTATTCATTTACGCTTATTTTACCACGATCACCGCCAAAAAAGAAAAAAGACGAGAACATTCGTTGTCCTCGCCTATTCCAAGACAATCGGCTTCTTGGATGAAGGGGTTTTCACTTGTTATGTTATCAATTTTTTTTTAATATATGGTAAACGAATTGTAAATATATCGTTAAAAATCATTCGTCTGCACAAGCATCTGCACGAAAATGGACGGTGAACGTCGTCCCTACCCCTACTTCACTTTTTACAGAAATTGTACCATGATGCGCCTCTACTAAATGTTTCACAATCGCTAATCCAAGACCCGTCCCACCTGAGTTGCGACTTCGTGCTTTGTCTACACGATAAAATCTTTCAAAAATACGCGGAATTTCTTTTTGTTCAATTCCGATGCCTGTGTCACTTATATGAACGCGTAACTCTTTATCGTCTTTCTCCACATAAACTGTTACACGCCCACCAGCTGGTGTATAAGCAATAGCATTATTAATTAAATTAATAAAAATTTGTTTTAAACGATGTAAATCACCATACATATAACAAAGCGTTGCATTCGATGTACATGTCAATGTAATTTGTTTATCGTTCGCTTTTGATTCAAGCATGACAATGACTTCTTTCAATACCTCATTCAAGTCAACAACGGATATATTTAACGTAAATCCTTGCTGTTCAATTTTCGACAAATCAAGCAAATCTTGAATTAAATGTTGAAGACGCTCACTTTCTTTTAAAATAATCGTTAAAAAATATTCAAGTGTTTGAACATCATTCATCGCCCCATCTAATAGCGTTTCTGCAAAACCTTTAATTGATGTAATCGGCGTTTTTAATTCGTGGGAGACATTGGCCACAAAATCTTTTCGCATTTGCTCAAGCTTTTTAAGTTCAGTAATATCGTGGAACACAACGATAATCCCTTTCCATTCGTCATTTGTTCCGATAATTGGCGTTCCGTACACTTCAAAATGTTTTCGTTCAATACCAATCGGAAGAAGCATTTGTTTCCGTACATTTATTTCTGTCATAAATATTTCTTCTACAAGGGCAATGACTTCTTGATGCGGAAACGCTTCATAATATAAGCGATGTATGTAATCTGATGGATCAATATGAAACATTTCTTTATACGATCGATTCATTAACGAAATGTACCCACGCTGATCAATTAAAATTAAGCCGCTCCCCATATTTTCAATCAATGCCCGCAATCGATCTTGTTGCATTTCTTGTGTACGAACCATCTCTTGTAAATTGCGCGCCAAAATGTTTAGCGACTGGCTAAGCATGCCTGTTTCGTCTTCTCGACTTTCATACGTTCGAGCTTTATAATTGCCACGTGCCAACTCCATCGCCACTTTTGTTGCTGCTTCGATCGGTTTCGTATACTGGTTTGTAATTTTAATACCTAATAAAAGAATGATGAAAAAAGCAATGCTCAAGCTGAACGTGAGCAACAACCAAATTTGTTCGTCCACCCGCTCAATCGCATCCATCGGCAAACTTATGACAATATATCCGAGTTGTTGATCACGTTGCCAAAATGAAACTGCATAATAATATAAGTCTTGTTCTTCTTCAAATATAACTGATTCATCTTCTTTTTTTAATAACGTTTGAATGAGCTTTTGATGACGTTTTTTATCAATCAATACGTAATTGTTTGTATCTAACAGAACTTTTCCGTCTCGATCAACAATGGTGATGCGAGCAGACAGCATATCGCTAATGGCGTTCAATCGTTGTTCAAACATATCGGACTGGAGCGATTTATTTTCCATATATAAGGCTAAAAGTTTTGCCTCTTTCTCCATTCGATCATGCACAGTATCTGCATAAAATTTTTGGAACAATTGACCTAATAGCAAACCTAGACCGAATAAAACCGACAAAATGACGGAAATAAGCCCGAGCAATAGCCGGGAGCGAAATTTATTCATCCGCTTTTGGCTCCTCCAATTTATATCCTAAGCCCCGTATCGTTTTAATATATACAGGCTTTCGCGTATCATGTTCGATTTTGTCACGCAAATGACTAATATGCACATCGACAATGCGTGTATCCCCCGCAAAGTCATAGTTCCAAACTGCACTTAATAATTGATCACGTGTCAATACACGTCCTTTATATTTCGCTAAGTATGCTAATAATTCAAATTCTTTCGGAGTGAGTTCTAATCTTTGTTGTGCAAAATATGCCTCATAACGATCTGGGAAAATTTTTAGTTGTCCGACAACGAGCGAATCGTCGCTACTTTCTTGTTTTTCTTCTTGTCCAGGTATGGTCGTTCGTCGTAAGATCGCCTTAACGCGTGCCACAACTTCACGTGGACTGAATGGCTTTGTCATATAGTCATCGGCACCTAATTCAAGCCCAAGTACTTTATCAAATTCATCATCTTTTGCTGTCAACATTAAAATAGGGGTCATTACTTTTTGTTGGCGCAACTGTTTGCATACTTCAATCCCATCTAATTTCGGTAACATTAAATCAAGAATGATAAAATCGGGACGCTCCTCTAACGCTTTATGAAGCCCTTCTTCTCCATCATAGGCTGTCAATACGATAAACCCTGCCTGTTTTAAGTTGTACTCTAACAACGTAACGATCGACTGCTCATCATCGACAACTAACACACGTTTCGACATAACCATCCTCCAACAACGTAAATTTGTTACATTTTTATTATAACGAATGATGTAAAAAGAAAAAAATAAAAAAGAGGCAACGCCTCCTTTTTAAAAGTTATCTAGTGCTTTTTCTTCAACGAACGGATATGGCGGAACGACACGCAATGCTCCAACTAATATTTCTTCTCCATCTCGCGCAGCTTGAATCGAAATATGAATTTCGTTATTTTCTTCATCCACTTCAGTCACTTCAAATAAAAATTCAACATGTTCGTAATGATATACCGGTCGTTTAAATTCAATCGTTTGGGAAATGATGTGGCTTCCTGGTCCCGGCAAATATTTTGAAACAGCCGACGTAATGATACCTGTTAACATAATGGTTGGTACAATCGGGCGTTTCCATGGTGTTTGCGATGCGTAGTCATGTTGAATATAAAGCGGATTGGCATCATTTGTGAGACCTAAATATAACAATAAATCTTTATCTTCGATCGCTTCCGTTAATACGAGCTTCTCACCAACGGAAATGTCCGAAATTAAACGTCCAAGTTTGCGTTTTTTGCTTAGCATACACATCTCCCCTTTGTTTGACCATATATAAAAATTCGGGGATTCCCCCCGAATTTTTATTATTGTAATACTTTCATCACATTTTTCACCGACTCAACGGATTTTGCTAACGCTGCTTTCTCTTCTTCTGTTAGCTCTAATTCGATGACTTTTTCAATTCCGTTGCCACCTAAAATGGTTGGCACACCTAAATAAATGCCTTCATATCCGTATTCGCCTTCTAAATAAGCGATGGCTGGAAGAACTCGGCGCTGGTCTTTCACAATTGCTTCAACCATTTCAGCAAGGGATGCAGCGGGCGCATAATAAGCACTGCCGTTACCAAGCAAGTTGACGATTTCACCGCCACCTTTCCGGGTACGTTCAACAATGGCGTCTAAACGATCTTTTGGAATTAACGTCTCAAGCGGAATACCACCCGCATACGAATAACGCACAAGTGGCACCATATCATCTCCATGACCGCCTAAAACAAATCCTGTAATGTCTTTTACAGATAAATTTAATTCTTGTGCAACAAATGTACGGAAACGTGCGGTATCTAACACCCCAGATTGACCGATCACACGGTTTTTCGGAAAGCCAGATTCCTTAAACACCGTGTATGTCATCGCGTCAACAGGATTCGTTAGTACGATAATAAAACAGTTCGGCGAATATTTGACGATTTCTTTTGTGACCGCCTTCATAATCCCTTGGTTTGTCGTGACTAAATCATCGCGGCTCATGCCTGGTTTACGCGCAATGCCAGCAGTGATCACAACGATATCTGAATCAGCTGTATCCGCATAATCCGACGTACCGATGATGTTCGCGTCAAATCCAAGAACCGGGCTTGACTCAAGCATATCGAGCGCCTTTCCTTTTGTTGGATTTTCCAACTGTGGAATGTCGACAAGAACTATGTCCCCAAGCTCCTTTTGCGCTAAAATGAACGCTGTTGTTGCTCCTGTAAATCCAGCACCGATAATTGAGATTTTTTTACGTTTCATACCCACGTTCTTCCATCCCCTTTTTCGTTTTATTCTCCCATATTTTGAATGAGAGCATCCGCGAATTCAGAACATTTCACTTCTGTTGCGCCTTCCATTAAACGTGCAAAATCGTATGTGACCACTTTAGATGCAATTGTTTTTTCCATGGAGTCAATAATCAATTTCGCCGCTTCATTCCAACCGAGATGTTCAAACATCATAACGCCAGATAAAATGACAGACGATGGATTCACTTTATCTAATCCCGCATATTTCGGTGCAGTTCCATGCGTTGCTTCAAAGATCGCATGACCTGTTTCATAGTTAATGTTTGCACCTGGAGCAATGCCGATGCCGCCTACTTGTGCTGCAAGGGCATCCGAAATGTAGTCGCCGTTTAAGTTCATTGTCGCAACGACATCGAACTCACGTGGACGAGTTAAAATTTGTTGTAAGAAAATATCTGCAATCGCATCTTTAATAATAATTTTTCCTGCTGCTTCTGCTTCTGCTTGCGCTCGGTTTGCAGCTTCTTTTCCATGCATTTCAACGATGCGGTCATATTCAGCCCAAGTAAATACTTGATCGCCGAATTCTTGCTCAGCTAATTCATAACCCCAGTTTTTAAATGCGCCTTCTGTGTATTTCATAATGTTTCCTTTATGAACGAGCGTAACCGATTTCCGACCATGCTCAATGGCATATTTAATTGCTGCGCGCACTAATCGTTTCGTACCTTCTTCTGAAATCGGCTTAATACCAATTCCAGATGTTTCAGGGAAGCGAATTTTACGCACACCCATTTCGTTTTGCAAGAAATCAATTAATTTTTTCACTTCTGGTGTTCCTTTGGCATACTCAATTCCCGCATAAATATCTTCCGTATTCTCACGGAAAATAACCATGTCTGTATCTTCAGGACGCTTAACCGGAGAAGGAACTCCTTTGAAATAACGAACCGGGCGTAAGCATACAAATAAATCGAGCTCTTGACGAAGCGCAACGTTTAATGAACGGATCCCACCACCTACTGGCGTTGTCAACGGTCCTTTAATGGCAATTATGTATTCACGAATCGTATCAAGCGTTTCTTGTGGCAACCATTCACCTGTCAATTTAAACGCTTTTTCACCAGCAAGCACTTCTTTCCAAACAATTTTGCGTTCACCTTTATAAGCTTTTTCCACAGCCGCTTCTAGCACCCGAGATGCAGCTGCCCAAATATCTGGACCTGTTCCATCTCCTTCAATAAATGGAATAATTGGATAGTTTGGAACGTTTAATACCCCATTTGTAACCGTAATTTTTTCACCTTGCATCACAATAACGACCTCCAAATTATGTAGTATAAAAAGGTGAGAAAGGCGAGTTTCTCACCTTTTGCAGCCATCCTTACGCTCGCTCTTCAAGCGGCACGTATACTTGTCTCATAGGTCCCGTATATTCAGCACGCGGACGAATGAGACGATTGTTTTCGTACTGTTCTAAAATGTGCGCAAGCCATCCCGACATGCGGCTAATCGCAAAAATCGGCGTAAATAAATCATGATCAATTCCTAAACTATGGTAAACAGAAGCCGAGTAGAAGTCAACATTTGGCGGTAAACCTTTTGTTGATGTGACAATCTCCTCAATTTTCACCGACATATCATACCAATGTGGCTCACCTGTTAACTTCGTCAATTTTTCAGACATTTTCTTTAAATGCTTAGCGCGTGGGTCGCCTTGGCGATAAACGCGATGACCGAACCCCATAATTTTTTCTTTGTTATTTAATTTGTTGAGAATGTATGTTTCTACATTTTCAAGTGTGCCGATTTCTGTCAGCATTTTCATCACCGCTTCGTTTGCTCCACCATGAAGCGGACCTTTCAACGCGCCAATCGCTGCTGTAATGCCTGAGTATACGTCTGATAACGTGGCCACACAGACGCGCGCAGTAAACGTTGAAGCATTTAATTCATGATCCGCATGAAGCACGAGCGCTTTATTAAACGCTTCCTCAGCAATCGGATCTGGTTCTTTACCTGTTAGCATATATAAAAAGTTCGCCGCAAAACTTAAATCTTTGCGCGGTGGCACAGGTTCTAATCCTTTTCGAATGCGCGAAAATGCAGCGACAATCGTTGATATTTTCGCTTGTAATCGAATGGCTTTCCGATAATTCGCCTCCGGATTCATCGCTTCTGCTTCTTCATCGTATAAGCCAAGAAATGAAATGGCTGTACGAAGCGCTGCCATCGGATGAACTTGATCAAGCGGATACATTTTAAAATGATCAATGACTTGTTGCGGAATATCGGCATTTTCCGCTAACTGTTTTGTTAACATTTCTAGTTCTTCCTTATTCGGCAGTTTGCGATGCCAAAGCAAATAAACGACTTCTTCAAACGTAGCGTGTTCAGCTAAGTCATCGATATTATACCCAACATATGTGAGCGTATCATCGATGATTGAACTAATTGTGGAAGTGGTTGCTACAACCCCTTCGAGACCGCGAGTTACTGTCATCTTACATCTCTCCTTTTTCTCTTTTATTCCCCTTTTCCCATGTTGAAACGCGTCGTCGAGCGATTGCTCAAAACAGCTGAATAAAAATGCAAAGAAAATGCTTACATTTTGTTATATATTCACCTATCCGCTTTACGAAGCGAGCAGGGGAATATATACGATAGTTTCGTACATGCTCCACTACCATTATAAACAATTATCAGACTTTTGTGAACTAAAAGAAATCATAATTCAAAAATATTATTATAAAAAAGTAATCAATTAAGAAAATACATCGACTATTTTCATGATTACATATGCAATGCCAGCACCTATTAACGGACCGACAGCGACCCCTTTAAATACAGATACAGCTAAAATCGTCCCAAGAACAAGTGCAGTCGTCATATGCGGATCTTTCGCAAGCAGTGTAACCCCTCCCTTTGCTAACAAAGCGACAGCAACCCCTGATAACATGGCAATCCAGGAATAAATCGAGCGAACAGACTCTGTCAGTTCTTTCAAACCTATTTTTCCAGTTGCAATCGGAACTAGTACAGCAATCGTAATCATCGTCACACCAAGATTAATTCCCTTTTGCTCTAAATAAGGAAATATTTTAGAACTTAATCCGATACTTTTCACAACGAGTAAAAAAAGTACAGCAACAATAAGGGAATGATTTTTTGCTATCATACCAATGACAAGAAGAATAAATAAAAAAATAAATGGTTGCACGAAATACGCCCCCTTCTTTGAAACTTTTTCTTCCTTCGCATTGTATATTATAATAGTTGTAAATGACAAAAGACGGGAGGTGAGGGAATGTCGAATCAATATTTGTACAGTTCCCTTCGTTTTTTATTTGTGATCGTTGTGATTATCGCCGGATTAGCAAGCTTATATTATTTGTCCACGTTAACGTACCCGTTTTTAATTGCGTTAGCGATCGCCTTTTTCATCAATCCGATTGTCGATGTAATGGAGAAAAAAATGAAAATGCCAAGGGCGTTGGCAGTCATCGTTGTTTTAATTCTTTTACTTGCACTCGTTGCTGGGCTTGTCACCCTTCTTGTTGCAGAAATCGTGACTGGAACACAATACTTAGCAACAGTGGTGCCAAATCATTTTCAAAAACTCGTTATTTATATAGAACAGTTTGTGGCAAGCCAAATCATTCCACTCTATAACCAACTAGCTACACTTTTTAAAAATTTAGACACATCACAACAAGATACGATTATGTCAAACATTCAATCTGTTGGAACGAAAATTGCTACAACGGTCGGACAATTTATCCAAAACATATTACAAAATATACCTTCTATCATTGGATGGTTGCCTAATTTTGCAACAATTTTTATTTTCTCGTTGCTTGCCACATTTTTTATATGCAAAGACTGGTATCGCCTAAAAGCATTGTTTCAAAAATTGTTACCAAACAAAGTGCAAACGAGCACGACAAAAGTGTTTGCTGAATTAAAAAAGGCGCTATTTGGGTTTCTTAAAGCGCAAGCGACACTCATTTCGATTACAACGCTGATCGTATTAGTCGGCTTACTTGTGTTGCGAGTAGAATACGCAATTACGATCGCTCTTATTATCGGCATTGTTGATATTTTACCGTATTTAGGAACAGGATTAGTGTTTGTTCCATGGATTGTTTACGCAGCGATGAGCGGCGATACTCACTTTTCTATCGGCCTCGGTGTGTTATATCTCGTCGTTCTCGTACAGCGACAAGTGATGGAACCAAAGCTCCTCTCCTCTAATATCGGACTCGATCCATTAGCCACATTGATCGCTTTATTTGTTGGTTTCAAACTGATCGGGTTTCTCGGATTAATCGTTGGACCGGTATTACTTGTCATTGGTCGAACACTACATCACGCTGGCGTTTTTCAAGATATTTGGAACTTTATTATCGGAAAAAAGGAAGCATAAGCCAAATTTGAGCTTATGCTTTTTTATTTTCGAATGTAAATCCATGTTTTTGTATAGAACATCCTCTTAAATAAACGAACAAGCCACGGTTTTATTTTTTCACGCGCAAACGGGAGAAGTAAAATAAAACCTGTCGTATCTGTAATAAATCCCGGCGTTAACAATAACGTTCCCCCCACTAAAATACAAACACCATCTAATAGGGCATCGCTTGGTATGCGTCCGTTCATGAACTCATATTTTACCCGTTGTAGCGTATGCAATCCTTGTTTTTTGGCTAAAAACGCACCAATCATACCTGTCACAACGATTAGTGCAAACGTTGGCCATATGCCGATCGCCTTCCCCGACAAAACAAGCACAACAATTTCTAGCGCTGGAATAACAATAAAAAGAAGAAAAAAGATATTTCGCACATACATCCCTCCAAAATAATAAAGAAGGGGATGTCCCCTTCTTTATTATAGCACGCTTGCATGGCCACGATAAATGGCACCGAAGCTTGCATCTACCGTAATATCTTGTCCATCTTTTAAGATAGCTGTTGCGTTGTTTACACCGACGATGACCGGGATCCCCAAGCTTAAGCCAACAACAGCCGCGTGGCTCGTTAAGCCACCTTCTTCAGTGATGATAGCCACAGCTTTTTCTAACGCTTTCATCATGTCTGCATCTGTTGCTGGGGCGACTAAAATGCCGCCTTCCATCATTTTTTCAAGCGCCTCTTCAGCCGTTTTAGCTACAACGACTTTTCCGAATGCTGATTTACGACCAATGCCTTGGCCTTTCGCAATCATATCGCCGATCATGTGTACTTTCATTAAGTTGGTTGATCCGGTTTCTCCAACCGGAACGCCTGCTGTAATGACAACAAGATCACCATGTTTCACGATACCTGTATCGAGAGCTGCCTCAACAGCAATATCAAGCATCTCATCCGTTGAGGTCGCATGTTGGGCAACGCGTGGATGAACACCCCAAACGAGTGCTAATTTACGGGAGACAGCTTCATTTGATGTAACGGCGATAATTGGCGCTTTCGGGCGATATTTCGAAATCATACGCGCTGTATGACCGCTTACTGTCGGCGTCACAATTGCCGCAACATCTAAGTTTAGTGCTGTATGAGCAACCGATTGTCCAATTGCATCTGTGATTGTTGTTCCGCTTTGCTTGCTCCGTTTTGATAATAAATCGCGATATTGTAACGCTTGCTCCGTGCGCAAAGCAATGCGGTGCATCGTTTGTACCGCCTCAACTGGGTAAGCCCCTGCTGCTGTTTCTCCGGAAAGCATAATCGCATCTGTTCCATCGAAAATAGCGTTCGCCACATCGCTTGCCTCTGCACGAGTTGGTCGTGGGTTGCGTTGCATTGAATCGAGCATTTGTGTCGCTGTGATGACCGGTTTTCCAAGCGCGTTGCATTTTTTAATTAACTCTTTTTGGACAAGTGGCACTTCTTCCGCTGGAATTTCGACACCTAGGTCCCCGCGAGCAACCATTAAACCGTCTGCCACTTCTAAAATCTCATCAATATTGTCTACGCCTTCTTGATTTTCAATTTTCGGGATAATTTGAATGTGTAATGCGTTATGTTCTTCGAGCAATTCGCGAATTTCAAGCACATCAGAAGCACGTCGAACAAACGATGCAGCAATGAAGTCGATGCCTTGTTCAATACCGAAACGAATGTCATCTGCATCTTTTTCCGTAATGCCCGGTAATTTCACTTTTACGCCCGGCACGTTGACACCTTTTTTATTTTTTAATACGCCACCGTTCAACACTTTTGTTTTGATTTCTTTCGCTTCTTTGTCAACAGCTAATACTTCCAAACCAATTAACCCGTCATCTAATAAAATGGTTGAACCGACATGTACATCATCAATGAGCCCTTCATAAGTAATCGAAAATTTTTCTGGTGTACCAAGTACTTCGTTCATCGAAATGGTGACTTCAGTACCTGCTTTTAACTCAATTGCACCATTTTCCATGTTGTGCGTGCGAATTTCTGGACCTTTTGTATCCAATAAAATAGCAACGGTTTTTCCAGTCATTTTTGATGCTTCACGAATGTTGCGGATGCGTGCAGCATGCTCTTCATGGCTTCCGTGAGAAAAGTTAAGACGTGCAACGTTCATTCCCGCTTCGATAAGTTGTACAAGTTTCTCTACGCTTTCACTCGCAGGACCGATCGTACAAACAATTTTCGTTTTGCGCATAAATACCCTCCTACACTTTGCATATGGAAACGATACCATAAATATACATTAAATTGAAAGCTCTTTGGACAATTGATACATTTTTTGGTCAACTGTATGTTTTTGTGCTAACGCTTCAATAATATCATGATCAACCAGTTGGTTATTTTGAATACCAACGCAACGTCCGCCTTTTCCTTCAAGTAACAACTCTACTGCGCGCGCACCTAGACGACTTGCAAGGACACGGTCAAAAGCAGTTGGTGAACCACCGCGTTGGACGTGACCTAATACTGTCACACGCGTTTCGAACCCTGTTGCTTCCTCGATGCGCTTACCGAATTCCACACCGCTACCGACACCTTCTGCAACAACGATGATGCTATGTTTCTTACCACGTTCATGTCCGCGTTTGAGACGCGCGACTATTTCGTCCATATCATAATCGGCTTCTGGGATTAAAATGCTTTCTGCTCCACCTGCAAGACCTGCCCAAAGCGCAATATCACCTGCATGACGTCCCATGACTTCAATGACATATGTACGTTCATGAGATGTCGCTGTATCGCGAATTTTGTCAATCGCGTCAATGACCGTATTTAACGCTGTATCAAAACCGATCGTAAAATCTGTTCCTGGAATGTCGTTATCAATTGTTCCTGGCACACCGACACACGGATAACCGTGTTCTGTTAACTTTTTCGCTCCTTGATATGAGCCGTCACCACCGATGACAACAAGTCCTTCAATCCCATGTTTTTTCAACTGCTCAATTCCTTTTAACTGTCCTTCTAACGTTTTGAATTCTGGGCAACGGGCAGTATATAACATCGTTCCACCACGATGAATAATATCGCCAACATCCCCGATTTCAAGCTTTTTAATTTGACCGGCAATTAATCCTGCATATCCATGGTAAATGCCGTACACTTCTAATCCATGATAGATCGCCTTTCGGACGACTGCACGAATGGCAGCATTCATTCCCGGCGAATCGCCACCGCTCGTAAGCACACCAATTCTTTTCATCGCTCTTCACCTCTTTAAAAAAATAAAATAAGAAGTATGACCTCTTACTTTAAGATAACATGAAGGTATATGGAACACAATACATAATGAAATGTTTCACAAAACGTTGATTTTTTTGCACTACAAAAAGTTTGCCCAAAGTCGTCTATTTCATGTAAAGAAAAAGGCCATCTGAACGGATGACCTTTTTTACATAACCGAAACATGCTGTTCGGAATCAATGAAATCGCCAATTTTCTTATATTTTTCGTATCGTTGAGCAATCAACTGTTCAGCATGTAATGGAAGTAATTCACGCAAGGAACGCTTAAGCACATCATCAATATATTTCGCTTGTTCATCTACATTTCGGTGGGCACCACCGCGCACCTCAGGAATCACTTCATCGATGATACCAAGCTGTTTCAAATCTTTCGCCGTAATTTTCATCGTTTCTGCAGCTTTTTTTGCAAGTGATGCATCTTTCCATAAAATTGCTGCTGCTCCTTCTGGCGAAATAACGGAATACGTTGAATTTTCAAGCATGTGAACGTAGTTTCCGACACCGAGTGCAAGCGCACCACCGCTTCCCCCTTCGCCAATGACAATGCATACAACGGGAACCGTCAATCCCGCCATTTCAAATAAGTTTCGCGCGATGGCCTCGCTTTGTCCTCGTTCTTCTGCCGCTTTTCCAGGGTATGCCCCTTTCGTATCAATAAAACAAATAATCGGACGCCCAAACTTTTCAGCTTGTTTCATTAAACGAAGCGCTTTTCGATATCCTTCTGGATGTGGCATACCAAAATTGCGACGAATATTTTCTTTCGTATCTTTCCCACGCTGATGGCCAATGACCGTCACGGGTAATCCGTAATATTTTGCAATTCCCCCTACGATCGCTTCATCATCACCAAAACAACGATCACCGTGACATTCAAAAAAGTTTGTAAACAAACGTTCAATATAATCAAGCGTTGTCGGGCGATTCGGATGACGTGCAATTTGTACACGATCCCATGGACCTAAATTGGCATAAATGTCATTCTCAAGTTTTTCAAGTCGAGCTTCTAATTTGTTGATTTCATCGGAAAAATCGACGTCGCGATGCTTTGTAAATTCTTTCAATTCACTAATTTTTTTCCGTAATTCTACAAGCGGTTTCTCAAATTCTAATTCGTATGCCATTCGTCTCCACCTCGCGATTGGTGAATGTCTAATACATTCGTTAATACGTCTTTTAGCTCGTGACGCGGAATCACAGCATCTAGTTGTCCATGTTTCAATAAAAATTCCGCTGTTTGAAAATCTTCTGGCAACTCTTCACGAACGGTTTGTTCAATGACACGTCGTCCTGCAAAACCGATGAGCGCCCCCGGCTCAGCGAAATTGTAATCTCCAAGCGAGGCGAAACTTGCTGATACACCACCTGTCGTCGGATGAGTCATCACTGAAATAATAAGTCCACCTTGTTCACTAAACAGTTTTAACGCTGCGCTCGTTTTCGCCATTTGCATTAAACTTAATACACCTTCTTGCATGCGCGCCCCACCTGAAGCGGTGAAAATAATAAAAGGCACTGATTTTTCCATTGCTCGTTCGATGGCACGTGCGATTTTTTCTCCGACAACCGATCCCATACTTCCCATGCGAAAGCGAGAATCCATTACGGCAATGACGATAGGAAACCCGTTAATCATTCCTTCCCCTGTGACGACCGCTTCATTTAGTTTTGTTTTTTCACGATCTTCCTCGACTTTTTCGATATATTGAGGAAAATCGAGCGGATTTTTAGAAAGAAGGTGACGATCGTATTCTTGAAACGTTCCTTCATCTAATAAACACGCAATGCGCTCTGGAGCAGACATCGGATGATGATAACCGCATGATATACAAACGCGTAAGTTTTTCACTAGTTCTTTTGTATACATAATTTTTTTACATTTTGGACATTTCGTCATAATGCCTTCTGGTACATCTTGCTTCGCTTGTTCAGACGGAATGGTGGCATACTTTTTCTTTTTAGAGAACAAATCTTTCAGCACATGTTTCCCTCCCCTACTTAGTCCATTTCTACTTTACCGAATAGAGACGACTTTGTTTGTCATATTGTGTCAGTTTGCTTTCGACATTTTTTGCATCACGTATTGTTCATAAATCGCTGTCGCTTCTTCACAAGACCGTTTTTGTAGCGCTGTCCACATTTGTTCATAAAACTCGGAAGGGAGAGTCAACGTATATACGTGTTCAAAAAAGTCGTTTAATACAAGCCAAATGCGTAACAATAAATAGTTGTCGGTTGCTTCCACAACTCGTTGAAAAAATAAATCATACGTATGCTCAGCACGAGCTATATGCTCGAGCTTCTCATCTGTTAGTCGCTCACAAGCAAGCTGCAGACACATTCGTTCGATAAACATTTTTGTTTCGATTAAATCTCGTTTTTCCCGATTTCCTTGCAAAATAAACGAACCGAGTAGTTGAATGAGCTGGTGATCACCAAACGGTTTCATAAATGTTCCTTCCCCGCGACGCGTTTCGATTAATCCAAGCAACTCTAACGCTCGCAGCGCTTCACGAACGGAAGATCGACCGACTCGTAACCGATCCGCTAACTCTCGTTCAGAAGGCAATCGATCCCCTGGTTGAAGCCCCGCTTCTTCAATCATGCGATGAATTTGCCAAAACGTTTCAATATACACTTTAGAAGTAGTCATCGGTGTCCTCACCTGCAATCAAAGCTAATTGTCGTGTTCGTTTTTCTATCTCTTTTGGATCAACAATCACTTGAGCCACTCCTGTTTCGATTGCTGCTTTTGCCACAGCAGCAGCAACTGCTGGAGCGACGCGCGGATCGAACGGAGCAGGAATCACATAATCCGCACGCAACTCATCTTCTGCAATTAAATGTGCTATTGCTTCGACTGCTGCTATTTTCATTTGTTCGTTAATTTGTTTTGCACGCACATCAAGCGCCCCTCTGAAAATACCTGGAAATGCCAACACGTTATTCACTTGATTCGGATAATCAGAACGTCCTGTACCAACAACTGTTGCCCCTGCTTGCAACGCTTCTTCCGGCATAATTTCTGGCGTCGGGTTTGCCATCGCAAAAATAATTGCATCTCGATTCATCGTTTCAACCATGCTAGCTGTCAATGCTCCTGCAACAGACACACCAATAAATACATCGGCACCAACGATCACTTCCTCTAACGTGCCAGTTTTTTTCTCATGGTTTGTCCATTGTGCAACTTCATGCTTCATCTTATTCATTCCGTACGGGCGCCCCTCATAAATTGCCCCTTTGGAATCACACATGATCATATGTTTTACACCATAACAACGAAGCAACTTCATGATCGCTATCCCTGCTGCCCCAGCTCCATTAATCACAACTTGAATATGTTCTATTTTCTTGTTGACTAATTTCAATGCATTTACTAAACCGGCAACAGTCACGATCGCTGTTCCATGTTGGTCGTCATGAAAGACCGGAATGTTTAGTTCTTTCTTTAAGCGCTCTTCGATAATAAAACAATGTGGAGCCGCAATGTCTTCTAAGTTAACTCCACCAAATGTCGGCTCAAGTAGCTTCACTGTTTGAATAATTTGTTCTGCATCCGATGTATTTAAGCAAATCGGAAACGCATCAACTCCAGCAAAACTTTTAAAAAGCACGGCCTTTCCTTCCATGACTGGCAACGCTGCTTCAGCTCCAATATTTCCAAGTCCTAATACCGCGCTTCCATTCGATACAACAGCTACCGTATTCGCTTTTAACGTATAATCGTATATTTTGTTCGGTTCATGATGGATAACTTTGCACGGTTCTGCTACGCCAGGAGAATAAGCCAAGCTTAAATCGTAAGCATTCTTTAACGGTACTTTCGCTTTTATTTCTAGCTTTCCTTGATAACGTCCATGCATATGAAGCGCTTCTTTAAACAACGACACTAACAATCCCCCCACGAAGTGGTCGCCACTGGTCTGACCACTTAACTTCTATAAAAATATAATAAAAATGAAAAATAGTAAAGCATTTTTATTTCACAACGACATTCCCATCCCCAAGCAATGTTGTCAATTTCCTGATTACCTCATCACTTGGAGATACTGCGTGCTCATAGGAAAGCTGCACTTTTTTTCGTTCTTTTTCATAATACAAAATAACAGGTGCATATCCTCGATGAGCAGTTAACACATCTTTTAACTGTTTTAACACAACTGGTGACGCATGTTGTTCATCAATTTTGACATACACGCATACCGGCTTTCTCACTTGTTGTACAATGAGATGCCAACCACTCGGTCGCTGCTCTATTTTGCCTTCCATATACAATACGCTTCCTTGTTGCAATAAAGCATGAAACCGCCTATAGCTCGTTGGAAATACAATTGCATGCCACTCATCACTATCGTCACAAATTGTAGCAAACACCATTTCTTCCCCTTTTTTTGTCCGCTTTTTCGTCACCCCCTCAACATATACAATCACCTTTCCGTCCTTTGCCCTTTCTATGATCCATTCATACATACGTTTTGCTCCCCACATCGAGTAAAAATGTGAAAATGATTCAACAGGATGAGGGGACACGTATACATTGAGCCATTGTTTCTCATATTTCAGTTGATCGATAAGTGATAGCGGTTCAGCATGAACGTATTTTGGCCGTATATTCAGAGGGACATTCATCAACTCTGCATGCTCAATCGCAACATCGATACTTGCATAAAGAGTGGCACGCCCGATCTGAAATTCATCAAAGCAGCCAGAAAAAATAAGTGCTTCGATTATCTTTTTTTGCGAAGGCTCAATACGTAGTCGTAAAACAAAATCAAAAAAATCGGCAAATGGGCGTTTTTGACGCTCCCTGATCATTTGCTTGACAAAGGTGGAACTCACTTGCTTAATCGCTAACAACCCAAAACGAATGCCGTTGTCATCAACGGTAAAGTGCCCTTCGCTTCGCGCAATAGAAGGGGGAAGTAAACGTATTTTTTTGTTCCGAAGCTCGTATACACATTGCATCATTTTTTCTTTTTGTCCACTTACGTTTGTTAATAATGTTGCATAAAAATCGAGCGGATAATGCGCTTTAATATACGCCAACATATATGCGATGTAGCTATATGCTACCGCGTGGCTACGATTAAAACCATATCCAGCAAAGCGAACGATGAGTTCATACAATTCGTTTGCGAGATCGGCATCATATCCATTTTGTATGCATCCCTCAACGAAGTGCTTTTTCTCTTTTTCCATTTGTTCAACATCTTTTTTGCTTATTGCTCGCCGTAATAAATCTGCCTCAGCTAATGAAAACCCCGCCATTTGTTCAGCAATTTTCATAATTTGTTCTTGATACACGATGACGCCATATGTCGACTGCAAAATCGGTTGCAAATCATCATGCATGTAACGGATTTGTTCGCGGCCATGTTTACGAGAAATATATGTTGGAATTTGCTCCATCGGTCCTGGACGAAATAAGGCGTTCACTGCAACAATATCTTCAAACGTTGTCGGTTGTAATTCGCGCAATACCCGCTTCATTCCTTCTGACTCAAGCTGAAACACACCAAAGGTGTCCCCTTGACTTAAGAGCGCATACGTTTTTTGATCATCCATTGGCATGTTTTCAAAACTCAAGCGATGACCTGTGCGCTGTTCAATACTTTGAATCATTTGCTCAATCAGCGTTAAATTTTTAAGCGCAAGCAAATCAAATTTTAGTAATCCTAGTCGTTCAAGCGCATCCATCGCATATTGCGTCACATATGTTGTCGTTTGCCCCCTTTGAAGAGGAACGACATCAGTTAATGGATGCGGGCTAATCACAAGGCCGGCAGCATGAACGGACGTATGCTTCGGTAGTCCTTCGATTCGTTGTGCAACGTAATGCCATGGCCGCGTACGATTGAAGATTCCCGTTGCTAACGTTTGTTGAATTTCGTGTTCATCGACATCAAAAATACGACCAACTTCACGAATAGCAGAACGCATCCCGAAAGTCCCGAACGTAATAATTTGTGCAACATGATCGGCTCCATATTTTTGCTCAATGTAACGAATCACTTCTTCACGACGATCATCTGCAAAATCGATATCAATATCTGGAAGAGATAAACGAGCTGGATTTAAAAAACGCTCAAACAATAACCCATATTGCAACGGGTCTACTTGGGTAATACCGAGTATGTAAGCAACGAGCGAACCTGCGGCTGATCCACGTCCCGGCCCGATGAATATGCCTCGCTCACGTGCAAAACGGACAAAATCGGCAACAATTAAAAAGTAATCGCTAAAGTTCATTTGTTGAATGATTTGCAGCTCATATTGCAGTCGGTCAACATATGCTTGTGGGCGCTCTGGAAAGCGTCTTGTCAGCTCTCTAAAGCACCATGTTTGTAAATATTCATCCGCTGTCGTCTCTGAAGGAACGGGGTAACGCGGCATATGCCATTGTTCATGTTCAAATGTCACATGGCATCGTTCTGCAATGCAGATCGTTTCCTTCACCGCCTCATGACACATAGAAAATAAAGAGACCATTTCATCTGCGCTTTTTAAATCATACTCATTTGCTGCCAAACGCGGACGGCTTGTGTCATTCATTTTCTTTCCATGTTTCATAGCAAGCAAACACTCGCATGCAAGCGCATCTTCTTTATAGATGTAACGTACATCGTTTGTTGCAACGAGCGGAATGTTCCATCGTTTACTATATTCAAGAAGTAGCGGCAATAATTTTGCTTGCTCTTGCAACCCGTGTTGTTGAACATTTATGTAAAAATCGCCTTTCTGGAATATTTCAGTGTACATTTGAGCAAGTGCTTCTGCTTGAGCAATTTCGCCATTTAACAAGTGCTGTTCTATTCGCCCATGCAATCCGCTTGTGATGCCAATTAGTTCGCTCGTGTAACGGGATAAGTCACATAAAGAAATCCCCTTTCCATCATTCATTTGAATCATTGTAGCAATATGGACAAGTTGACGATAACCGTCGTTATTTTTTGCTAACAACACAAGCTGATCTGTATGACCATATTCATGAATGACCGTTGCTATCATACCAATGATTGGCTTAATTCCATGTGCTTGACACGTCTCATAAAACGGAATGGCGCCGTACAACACATTTTCATCTGTTAATGCGATCGCTAGAAATTGAAGCTCGCGTGCACGTGTGACGAGCTCCTCGATTTTGACCGTGCTACTTAATAAACTATAACCACTTCGCACTTGTAGATGGATAAACGACAATGTGTCTCCCACCTTTTCTATTTTTTTCTATTATAGGCTCTGTAAAAGCTAAAAAGCAAAACATACCTTGTTCGTTTGTCCCATATACATAGTATACAGAAGGAGTGAGAGGTATGGAGATGAAAACAGCGTTTTTACCTGCTTTTATTCAAAGCTATTTCATTGCTTTAGGCGTGTTAGTTGGAGGGGCTCTCATCGGGGGATTTGGGGCTTTTTTGTCCGGCGAACCGCCACTGACGATGATGTATCGCTTTGCGAGCAGTTTAAAAATTTGGGCGTTAATTGCAGCCATTGGTGGTACGTTTGATACGTTTTATAGCGTGGAACGCGGATTTTTCCAAGGAGAAACACGGGATGTCATTAAACAATTTTTACTCATTTTATCGGCAACCGGCGGCGCACAGACAGGTATGACATTTATTCGCTGGTTTACGCAGGAGCATAGCGCATGAGAGTTCCACCATATTCACGCGATCCAGGATGGCAACGCTTTTTTGCTGGAGCGGCAATTGGAGCAATTATTAGCTGGATCGTTTTCACACAAATTTTTGGCATTTTACAAGAAAAACAAGTGCGTCAACTCAAAACCCAACAAGAAATCATTGTTCAATTAAAACATGATTTAAACATTTGGCAACAAGATTACATTCAACTAAACAAAGAAAATAAAAAACGACTGACGATTCAATCAATTGATGTGAAAGTCATTAACGCCCAATCATATGGCATCGATACGTACACAACCTTCCGCATTGAAGAAGATATAAAAAAAGATATTCAACATATAACTGCCAAAGATATCGAAACCGTATATAAAAGTAAAGAGCTATTAAAAAAAGCAATTGAAAATAAAACATACATTATAGACAATCGGACGTATCATCTCGATATCGAAACCATTTTATTTTTCACCAATATATCTATTGAACTAAAATTAAAGCAACAGTAGAAAGTATCCTACTGTTGCTTGCACACTTCGTTTAAATCTGCTAATACGTGTTCAACTTCCTCCCACGAATAAATCGACGCACCTGCGGCTAGCGGATGACCCCCACCACGGTATTTTTTCGCCACTTCATTGACGATCGGGCCTCTTGAACGAAGACGGACACGAATTTGATCATCTTCTTCTACAAAAAACACCCATGCTTTTATTCCTTCAATATTTCCAAGCACACTCACAAGTTGCGAAGCTTCTGACGGCGTTGCATCATATTGTTTTAACAACTCTTTTGTTAATATAATATGGGCCACCCCATGTTCAGATAGCTCAAAATTTTGCAACACATATCCACTTAAATGGGCAATCGATAATTTCGTCCGATACAGTTGATCATATAAATCGACAAACGAAAACCCGTATTCAACTAACTCGCTTGCATATTTAAATGTTTTCGGATTTGTACTTGGGAAAAGGAAACGTCCTGTATCACCAACAATGCCCGCATAAATAAGCCGAGCAGCTTCTTTCGTTAAAACAAGACCATGTTCCTTTCCAATTAAATATAACTCATAAATCATTTCGCTAACGGAACTTGCATTTGTATCTACCCACAAGATGTCACCGTATGGATCTTCATTTGGATGATGGTCGATTTTAATAATCTCTTTCCCTAGTTTATAGCGTTGGTCACATACGCGCTCTTCATTTGCTGTATCACAAACAATCACAAGCGCATCGTTATACATTTCATCCGAAATAACATCCATTTTACGTAAAAATTCAAGCGATGGCTCGTCCTTTCCAACTGTATATACTCGTTTTTCTGGAAACGACGCTTGAATGATCTCGGCTAATCCTCCTTGTGAACCGTACGCATCGGGATCCGGTCGAACGTGCCGATGAATAATAATCGTATCAAATTGCCGAATATGATCAATAATTTCCAAAACTTTTTGTTCCATGGCGCTTCTCCCTTTTTTTCTCCATTAAAACATATTTTATTATGATTCGAAAAGATGTAAAATAATCACGCAACAATTTTTTCTTTTGGAGGACTGAATATGCCAATATTTGTTATACTTATCGTTTTTTCGCTTTCGTTTTATTTGTATTACAAAATAAAATATTTCCGAAGTAAAAAACCGATGGAGCGGAAATGGATTAGCGCAAAATCAAGCATTGCGCTCGGCTCATTTGTATTTTTCTTTGCGATCAACCAATTTTTCATTCATCGGTCAACGGTATCTCTCATCGTTGGTATTGTGCTTCTTCTTGTCGGTGCGGGAAGCATATGGGCAGGTTACCGTGCCCATCGCTATTATTTTCCGCTTGCAGTAAAAGAAGCGGAAGAAACGAAATAGGCTGCCGTATGCAGCCTATTGTCGTTCAAACAATTGACACATCATTAACGCCTTTCCGACAAGCGTCCCTTCATTAAACACTTCAACGTCAACCTTCCCAAATTTACGACCGATTTCTAACAACTTTGGCTTAATATCGATGACGGTATCAATCTGTACGGGTTTAATAAAGTAAATGGTAATATTTTCTACAACAAGATCACCTCGTTTATGCAAACGAAGCGCACGCGTAGCAGCCTCGGTTACAATCGTCGTAAATACGCCGTACGATAATGTTCCTAAATGATTTGTCATTTGCGGAGTAATGTTACAACGAAAAAAACCATCAACTGTTTCAGTTAAAAACTGGGTTGTGACAATATCATCAATAGTTTCCCCGACTTGTGGCTGACGTTGGACCATTTGTAACGCTTTTAATACGTCTTGACGACTAATAATTCCTTGAAGTCGATTGTATTCATCGACTACAGGCAACACTTCTATGCCTTCCCACACCATCATATGTGAAGCGGAAGCGACTGATGTTTTCCCACTTACCGTAATCGGATGTTTCGTCATCACTTTTTCAATGAGCACGTCACGCTCATATCCCATAATATCTTTTGCCGTCACAATTCCTTGCACTTTTAATTGCTGATCAATGACTGGAAAACGGCTATGCTTCGTCTCGCGATTAAGTTCATACCACCGCTCGATTGGATCTGTCACATACAAATATGCTGTTTTTTCAAATGGCGTTAAAATATCTTCAACGAGCACAATCTCTTTTTTAATTAACTGGTCATAAATAGCACGATTAATCATCGTCGCAACCGTAAACGTGTCGTAACTTGTCGAAATAATTGGTAACTGCCGCTCATCTGCTAATCTTTTTACATGTTCTTCTGTATCAAAACCGCCTGTAATGAGCACGCCTGCCCCGGCTTCAAGGGCTAATTCGTGTGCTTTCGTTCGGTTCCCAACGATCAACAAATTGCCTGCACCTGTATAACGCATCATTGCTTCAAGCTTCATCGCACCGATGACGAATTTATTTAACGTTTTATGTAATCCTTCTTTTCCTCCGAGCACTTGCCCATCAACAATATTAACAACTTCAGCATACGTTAGCTTTTCAATATTTTCTTTCTTTTTTTGTTCAATTCGAATCGTCCCGACCCGTTCGATCGTGCTTACATATCCCTTTGTTTCAGCATCTTTAATAGCACGATAAGCCGTTCCTTCACTTACTCCCATTTCTTTTGCGATTTGGCGAACGGATATTTTTTCTCCGATCGGTAAGCTCTCAATATATTGCAAAATTTGTTCGTGCTTCGTAATCGTCAAGTTGCCCCACCCTTTTTCGACAGTTTCTTACTCTTATTATAAGGGTGTGCATGACTGCATTCAATGAACGTTTTCACAGTTCAATGCTTTCCCCAACACGTAAAACGCGTCCGACCCGTCCAATCATTTCTACAAACTGTTGAGGATCTTGCTGAATGATAGGGAATGTATTGTAATGAATTGGAACAACTATTTTCGCCTTTAACCATTTTGCTGCAATCGCTGCATCCTCTGGCCCCATCGTAAAATTATCTCCAATTGGCAAAAAGGCAACATCAATATCATTCATTTCGCCGATGAGCTTCATATCAGAAAATAACGCTGTATCCCCGGCATGATAAATCGTTTTCCCTTCTGCATGAAATAAAATGCCACTTGGCATTCCTGTATAAACAATCGTTTCGTCTTCTTCTACATAGCTAGAGCCGTGAAACGCTTGTGTCAACTTTATTTTACCGAACTCAAACGTAAATGATCCACCGATGTGCATCGGATGAGTCCGAACACCTTTCCAACTTAAATATGTAGCCAATTCATAAGGAGCAATAACAAGCGCATCGTTTTGCTTTGCTAATGCAACTGTATCTCCGACATGATCATTATGACCATGTGTTAATAAAATAACATCGACATGAACATCCTCTGCTTTTAAATCTGTTAGTGGGTTTCCTGTAATAAAAGGATCAATGAAAATCGTTTTTCCGTTCGTTTCAATTTTTACGACTGAATGTCCGTGGTAAGTCAGTTTCATTTTTCATTCTCCTTTCTTCGTTTTTTTACATGATTTTGTTTCTTCATTTTTGCACTATTTCCTTCTTTTTTCGTTCATGATAAGCTGAAAAAGAAAGGATGTGAGTATGATGGAACGGATAAGTAAACTTCAACAAAAACTGAAAGAAACAAATGCATCGTGGGCGTTCATTACATCGACAGCAAACGTTTTTTATTTTAGCAACTTTTACACCAACCCACATGAACGGCTATTAGCTATTGTCGTATTTCCAAATGACGAACCGTTTCTCATTTGTCCAGAAATGGATGTGAATCAAGCTAAACAGTCAGGTTGGTCATATTCCATCGTCAGCTATGATGATGTGCATGATCCATGGCATATGTTGCGCGATGAATTAAATAGACGAAATGTACAAACAGAACGAATCGGTATCGAAAAATCTCATATGACCGTAAGCCGTTTCGATCAACTTCGTTCGTGCTTTTCTCATGCATCATGTTTCGATTTGACAGACACAATCCATAAACTACGTATGACAAAAGATGAAAAAGAGCTACAAACGCTTCGGCAGGCAGCCGAATTAGCTGACTTCGGCGTCGATGTCGGTGTCCGTTCGCTGAAGGAAGGGAAAACAGAATTAGAAATCATCGCCACTATTGAATATGAATTAAAAAAACAAGGGGTGCGCGCGATGGCGTTTGATACGATGGTTCTTACCGGAACAAATAGCGCACATCCCCATGGTGTCCCAGGAATGAATCGCATTCAAGCAGGCGATTTCGTGTTATTTGACCTCGGTGTCGTACTTGATGGATATTGTTCCGATATTACGCGCACAGTCGTATTCGGGCAACCAAGCGAACAACAAAAGCAAATATACAATATTGTTCTCGAAGCACAACAAGCAGCAATTGATGCTTGCCAAATTGGCGTGACGATTGGGAGCATCGATCAGGCAGCTCGCTTACGGATTGAACAAGAAGGTTACGGTGCGTACTTCCCGCATCGAATTGGTCATGGTCTTGGCATTGATGTTCATGAATATCCTTCTATGAACGCAACAAACTCGATGGCTCTTCAAGCTGGAATGGTATTTACAATTGAGCCTGGTATTTACGTCCCATCGATCGGTGGCGTACGCATTGAAGACGATGTATATATGACTGAAAAAGGACCGCTCATTTTAACAACATATCCAAAAGAGCTACAAATCGTATAGGCTGTCATCTTGGCAGCCTATTTTCGATACCGATGAATGACATCAAGACCGCCTGTCACTTCAATGACTGTCCCTGTAATCATATCGGAGTGATCATCACATAAAAATTCAACGACGCGGGCAATATCTTCCCCTGTCCCTGAACGACCAATCGGCGTCATATTATCTTTCATCTGGCGAGCATATGCAATGGTCGCTTCTTTCATTTCTCCAATAATATTTCCCGGACAAACCATATTTGCTGTAATGCCATACTCCGCTTCTTCAAGCGCAATCGTTTTTGTAAGTGAAACGAGCCCCACTTTCGCTGCACTAAATGCTGAACGATACATCCACCCCGGGGCGTGATCTGCTCCTTGAAAACCGTATGTCACAATGCGACCGAAATGTTGGTTACGCATAATCGGTACTACACGTTTAAACAGGTGAAACATGGCGCTTAAATTTCCTTCAATCATCTCATACCACTCACCGTCGGTATAATCGGCTAACTTTTTTCGTTCAAATATGTAAGGTCCTGCATTATGAATTAAATAATCGATACGTCCGAATTTGGCAACGGCTTCATCGACAAGGCGAATTAAATCTTCTTTATTCGTCACATCCCCTTGTACAAAATGAAGTCGGTCGTGACAATCACGATACATTTCTTTCAACGCTTCAACAGCTTGTATGTCACTTCGATAATGGACAGTAACGGCATATCCTTTGTTTAAAAATCGTTCCGTCACTTTTTTTCCTAGTCCTTTCGATCCTGCGGTTATAATGGCATGTCTCACACTCATCCCTCCATCCATGCTTTGCTATGTTTATCGTACTACAAATAGGCGGAGGAAAACACTTGTTATGCTCGCTAGAAACAAAAGAGGCGTTATCGCCTCTTTTGTTCATCTTCCTGTTCAATGACCCCGCTAATGTATGCATCTGTAATTTGTTCGGTCACTTCTGAAACGCCGTTTTCATCATAATACAGTTGTTCTTTTTGTTCCTTCTCACGCATTGTTTTACCCCTTTCGTCATAAATTTTTCGACAATACGTAGTGTTTGTTTTACAAAAAATGATATACTTGAATTGGAAGGAAAATTTTTTATTGGGGGAATGTTTATGTACAAGTATAAAAAAATTTTAGTGGCAGTTGACGGCTCAAAAGAAGCAGAATGGGCGTTTAAAAAAGCAATTGAAATTGCTAAACGAAACGATGCTTCACTCGTTCTTTCACACATTATTGACGTTCGTTCATTCGCGACCATTGAAGCATACGATCGAACGGTGGCAGAGCGAGCAGAAAAATTTGCTAAAGAATTGTTGCAATCGTATGAAAAACAAGCAGTCGATGCAGGCGTCAAAGAGGTTGTCACAGATATCGAGTACGGTTCCCCAAAAGTGAAAATTTCAAAAGAAGTCGCTCCAAAATATGAGGTCGATCTAATCGTTTGTGGCGCAACAGGAATGAGCGCTGTGGAACGTTTCTTCATTGGAAGCGTTTCTGAACATATTACACGATATGCAAAATGCGATGTACTTGTCGTACGTACACCAGAACAAACAGAGGCATAAAAGCGTTCGCTTTTATGCCTCTATTATTTGTTTCGCTTTTTCGATTGCTTGCTTCACTTCTTTAAATCCCGTTCCACCTGCACTCATGCGACGGTTGACAGCTGTATACGGATCAAGTGCTTCATAAATATCTTCCTCAAATAATGGCGAAGCTTGTTGATATACATCAAGTGGTAAATCGGCTAAAAAAAGGCCTCGTTCAATGCATGTAAGCACGAGTTTCCCGACGATTTCATGCGCCTCACGAAACGGCACACCTTTTTTCGCTAAATAATCCGCCAGTTCTGTTGCATTTGAAAAATCTTGTCTCGTTGCTTTTTCCATTACATCAGTACGAACCGTCATCGTTTCAATCATGCCGGTGAAAATTTTTAAGCTACCAATGACCGTTTGAACCGTGTCAAACATGCCTTCTTTATCTTCTTGCATATCTTTGTTGTAAGCGAGGGGCAACCCTTTCATAACGGTCAGTAGGGCCATTAAATGCCCATACACTCGTCCTGTTTTTCCACGAATGAGCTCCGCCATATCCGGATTTTTCTTTTGCGGCATTATGCTACTTCCTGTCGCAAACGTATCATCTATTTCAATAAACTGAAACTCTTGACTCGACCAAAGAATAAGCTCTTCACAAAAGCGAGATAAATGCATCATCAAAAGGGAACTATGGCTTAAAAATTCGATAATAAAGTCACGATCGCTCACCGCATCTAAGCTGTTTTCATATATGCTATCAAAACCGAGAAGTTTGGCTGTCAAATGACGATCGATCGGAAACGTCGTCCCTGCGAGCGCTCCCGCACCAAGCGGCGATTTGTTAATCCGCTTTAACGATTCTTTAAATCGCTCTCGATCACGTTCAAACATCCATACATACGCCATCAAATGATGAGCAAATGAAATCGGTTGTGCTCGTTGCAAGTGCGTATAACCAGGAATAAGCGTTTCAATATGCTGTTCTGCTTTTTCCACAAGCACATGTTGCAATTGACGAATTAGCTCGATGATCTCGATGACCCGTTTTCGCAAATATAAATGCATATCCGTCGCAACTTGATCGTTTCGACTTCTTCCTGTATGAAGTTTCCCTCCAACAGAACCAATTTCATCAATCAACATTTTTTCAATGTTTAAATGAATATCTTCATAGGCAACAGAAAAGGAAAGTTCACCATTTCTCGCTTTTTCTAATAACTCCATTAACCCTTTTTTAATCGTTTCGACATCTTCTTTTGGTAAAATGCCACATTCACCGAGCATCGTCACATGCGCGATACTTCCTTCAATGTCTTCTTCGACGAGTTGTTGGTCAAAATGGATCGATGCGCCAAAATCATCGACCCATTGTGCTGCTGTTTTTGTAAACCGTCCTCCCCATAACTTTTTCACACGTTCACCTTCTTTTGGCTGTTGACGATACTGTACACTTTTGTCGGCAAACCAAATAGAGAAATAAACCCAACAGCTGCTTGATGATCGAATTCATCTTCTGATGTATACGTCGCCAATTTTTCATCGTATAGCGAAAACGGTGATTTCCGACCTTCTACAATGGCATGACCTTTAAATAATTTCACTCGAACAACACCGGTGACATTTTTTTGTGTTTCTTTCAAAAATGCGACAAGCGCATCTTTTAATGGGGAAAACCAAAGACCGTTATAAATGACTTCCGCAATTTTTTGCTCAATGATCGGCTTGAAATGAGCGACTTCTTTGACAAGTGTTAAGTCCTCTAATTCTTTATGCGCTTTAATAAGTGTCATCGCTCCTGGGCATTCGTATACTTCACGCGATTTAATCCCAACGAGTCGGTTTTCAACATGGTCGATGCGACCAACACCGTGTTTGCCAGCTAATGCATTCAGTTCAAGAATAAGCTCTGCGAGCGAATACGCTTTTCCATTAATTGTTTTCGGTACCCCTTGCTCAAAGCCGATTTCAATGATATCTGGCTCATTTGGTGTATGTTCAAGTGCAACTGTTAACTCGTATGCTTCTTCTGGCGGTGCTGCCCATGGATCTTCTAAAATGCCGCACTCGTTACTTCTTCCCCATAAGTTTTGATCAATGGAAAATGGGCTATCTAAATCGATTGGAATCGGAATGTTATGTTGTTTCGCATATTCAATTTCTTCTTCACGCGACCATTTCCATTCACGAACAGGTGCAATCACTTTTAAATTTGGATTTAATGCTTGAATGGACACTTCAAAGCGCACTTGGTCATTCCCTTTTCCTGTGCAACCGTGCGCCACAGCAACTGCTCCTTCTAATTCAGCAATTTCAACGAGTTTTTTTGAAATTAACGGACGGGACAACGCAGAGATGAGCGGATATTTTCCTTCATACAGCGCATGTGCTTGCAGAGCAACAAGCGCATATTCATTCGCAAACTCTTCTTTCGCATCAATCATATATGATTGTACAGCGCCTACTTTTAACGCTTTTTCTTTCACAAACTCTAAATCTTTCCCTTCACCGACGTCTAAACAACAAGCAACAACATCATATCCTTGTTCCTGCAGCCATTTAATAGCTACCGATGTATCTAAACCTCCTGAATAAGCGAGCACTACTTTTGGATTTGCCATGATCGTTCCTCCTTAAAGAATAAAAATACTTGTTTTTTAATATTTATTCATTTTGCATATTAATAATGTAACAACTATTTTTCTTTTTTTCAATAACTATTTTGATTAAAATAAAAATTAATAAATGAAAAGGATGGGAGAATAAAATGAGTACACATTTTATATATGATGAACGGCTAGGCATTCGACTGCCACATTTACAGAAGGCGTGGGAGATGTATACAAAAGAAGAACAAGCGGCGATTTTATTAGAGTGGGAGACGATTCGTGGAAAAATCCCTGATCGAATTATCGAGCTAGAACAGCAAATTAATGAAAAACAAAGACAGCTTGGGGAAGAAAATGATTTTGCTCGTTCATGCACGCTCAACTTTGAAATCGCGGCCCTCGCTTCAATCATTAACGATTTATGGATTTGGTATCGGATGAACCAAACGGTTACAAATCGCATACATCAATAGGAAAAACGCAAAGCGCCCGCCTATCGGCGAAGAGCGCACAAGCCCCACCGAAGAGCGCACAAGCCCCACCGAGGAGGCTGTCGCCGCCGCAGCGTGGGGCGGAGCGACTCGAGCAGATGGCGCTTGGAGCTAGACAGCTCCCCAAATCTGAAATTTTATACTTTCTTATCTTTTAAAAAAGGTGCCCATAAGGACACCTTTTTTACACCAAGTTTGCTAATCGCATGACGTCGCGAGCGATCATCACTTCTTCATTCGTCGGAATGACTAATACTTTTACCGGAGAGTGTGGATAGCTAATGAACGCTTCTTTGCCGCGCACTTTATTTAATGCTGGATCCCAGTAAACACCCATGAATTCAAGACCACGTAATACTTTTGCGCGCACAACATCGCTGTTTTCTCCAATGCCCGCTGTGAAGATAATCGCATCTACACCACACATGCGCGCTGCGTATGAACCGATATATTTATGAATGCGCCCTGCAAACACTTCAAGCGCTAATTCCGCACGTTGATCGCCCTTAGCCGCCGCTTCTTCAATATCGCGTAAATCGCTTGAAAAACCAGTTAAGCCGAGCATACCACTTTTCTTATTTAAAATATCAATCACTTCTTCTGCTGTTTTTCCTGTTTTTTGCATAATGTATGGGATTAACGCTGGGTCAATGTTTCCAGAACGCGTTCCCATCGCTACACCAGCAAGCGGCGTAAAGCCCATCGACGTATCAATCGATTTTCCACCTTCTACTGCTGCAATGCTCGCTCCATTTCCTAAGTGACAAGAAATTAAGCGAAGTTGCTCAATTGGGCGACCTAATAGTTCAGCTGCCCGTTGTGTCACATATTTATGCGATGTGCCGTGGAATCCGTATTTACGAATGCCAAACTTTTCATAATACTCATACGGCAAGCTATATAAAAACGACTGCTCTGGCATCGTCTGATGGAATGCTGTATCAAACACCGCAACAGCTGGTACGTTCGGCAACACTTCACGGAACGCTTTAATGCCAACAACGTTCGCTGGGTTGTGTAATGGCGCTAAGTCAGATAAATCTTCAATTTCTTTTAACGTTTCATCTGTAATTAAAACCGAGTCGCTAAATTTCTCACCACCATGCACAACGCGATGACCGATTCCTTCGATTTCATCAAACGATTGAATAATGCCAAGCTCAATTAATTTATCAAGTAACATTTTTACAGCAACCGCATGATCCGGAATTGGTGTTACTTCTTTTATTTTTTCACCATTTACTGTAATATTAAAAATCGCATCTTCAAAACCAATTCGCTCAACAACACCTTTTGTTAATACTTCTTCACTCGGCATGTTGAACAATTGAAACTTTAACGAAGAACTTCCCGCATTAATGGCTATGACTTTTGGCATTTGACTAAACAGCTCCTTTAACATCGTTCACAGTTATTGTATGCAAATATGCGAATTTCATCGGTACGTTTCTCATTTTACGGGTCGTTCGTCGCTCTTTTCAAGTACACAAACTTGACGAAAACGTTTTCTTCACATATTTGTTATATTCAGAAGGTTATGAACGATTTTCTTTTAGCCATTGTTCGAGCTTCAACACCATCGCTTGCATCGCCTGCTTATTTGAAAAGCTAGGAAGTTGAGCAAGCAACGTTTGTTTTGGAGCTTTTGCATATGTACCTTTCTTTTGCAAAATAAAAATACTTTTCGCTGCCGCTTCATTTTTAAACATCGAAAGCGGAAGCTGCAACAAACCTTGAATAAACGTTTCTTCTTTGATGAGCGCATGCAAATCTTTTGATTCATCTGATGTAAACAGCGTATTTGGAACTAAGAAAAATAAATACCCACCTTCTTTCGTATAACGAATACTTTGCTCGATAAACAAATAATGAGCATATGAATGACCGCTTTTTGCATGTAGGCGAAACGACTTGGCGTTTTCGTCATCTGGATAATATCCGATCGGCAAATCGCACACAACTACGTCAACTGGCTCAATAAACAACGGCTTTAAACTATCTTGATGAAATAGTTGAATTTCATGTTGTTGTAAATTTGCACTTACATAAGCGAGTTTCAATAATAAATCGTCTACATCCGCTCCGTAACTTCTTACTTTTTTATTTGTCAGTTGATTTAGTACAGCCGTCATTAAATTTCCTGTGCCAATAGCAGGATCGAGAAGCGATAGCGAAAAATACGTTTTTGTAAATTCATCAACTAAATAACCGATAAATACTGATACTGCATCTGGTGTCATTTGATGGTGAGGCTGTACATATTCCTTCATTCCTTTTAACATCGCTAATTGCAACGCTTTACGAATATGTTCATTTTTCCAATCGTGTAAACTGATAGATTCATACGCTTTTTTCAGTCGTTTTTTTAACAACTCACTTACTTCTTCTTGCAGAATTTCTTCATGAAATATGTTTTCACCCGTTTCAGCGACAGCTTCTAAATAAGAACATTTCAATTCTTCTTGAAGCCATGTTGCTGTTTCATCAATGACTGTAAATAGCTTTTCCAATATCATTCACTCCTTTCTGTCCGACATTTTATTTTAGAGAATGTAAACGAAAAAGGCTATCCCTTTTTTTGAGATAGCCTCTCACAATTATTGTTGAGCCGCTTGTTTCGCAGCTTCGATCGCCGCTTCATAGTTTGGATGGTTTGTCGCTTCCGATACATACTCGACATATGTCACACGATCATTGCGATCTACGACAAATACAGCACGAGCAAGTAAACGTAACTCTTGAATAAGCACACCGTAGGCTTGACCAAACGATACGTCGCGATGATCAGATAATGTGACAACGTTTTCTAATCCGTTCGCTGCGCACCAGCGTTTTTGAGCAAATGGCAAATCAACGCTAATCGTTAATACCTTTACTCCTTCAATGCTTCCTGCTTCTTCATTAAAACGACGTGTTTGGGCATCACAAACCCCCGTGTCGATCGATGGGACAACGCTAATTAAACGAACGAATCCTTTTGTATCATCTAATGTCACTGGCGATAAATCGTTTGCAAGTACGGTGAAATTCGGAGCGACATCACCGACTTTCACTTCTTGACCGATTAATGTGACAGGATTTCCTTTAAATGTAACACTCGCCATAGTAAGCCTCCTCTTTATATAAGATACAGGCTCATCATAACGTAATTAGATGAAAAATTCAATTATTTCGATTGAGACTAAATATCAAAATCAGATGCTGCATCATGTTGTTGCTTCGGTTTTTCTTTTTTCTCAAACATTTGCTGAATTTTTTCAATCGCCTGTGGGGCGAGATCTAAAATTTTCTCATACAAATGCGTACTTTCATCAACATGCAACAGTTTCACACCCGAACTATTTACAATTAAAAAAGCAATCGGGGTAATCGACACACCACCACCGCTTCCGCCACCAAACGGATGCGCTTCTTTTTGTTGTTCATTTCCGTTGTTTAACATAAACTCACTGCCGCCTGCTGCAAAACCGAAACCGACTTTCGATACAGTTAAAATGACACTTCCATCTGGTGTCTCCACAGGATCACCAATAATCGTATTGACATCGATCATTTGCTTTAAGTTTTCCATCGCTGTCGTCATTAATCCTTCAATTGGATGTCCACTCATTTTCATTCCTCCTAACAACTTTCCACGTCGTTCGTGATCCGTGTTCCTTTTTTCCAATGTTTGACGACCTTCAGTCCTGCTAATATAGCATAACCGATTCGAAATCGGATCATACATGTAAACGACGTACGCGATACCGCTCCTTGAAAAAAAGGAATAACTGAAATAGAAGGAGCGATACAAACATTCATATATTTACTGACCATGGCTACGATATAATATTTAATCGACCAACCAATTCCTACAATCATCCCTGTTTTCGCGGCGTCACCCACCCCAATTTGCGTATGCCATTGAAGCTGTAAAACAGAAACTTTTTGTAAAAACTTTTTTATGATTGTATGTAAATGAACGATTCGATTTAGCCACTGCCTCACTTGGACTAGACGCTCACGAGCATCCGTAACAGTAAACGTCGTTTTTTCATCTTTCCCGGTATTCGTTTTTTGTTCTGTCACAATACCCGCTTCTCTTTTCGATATTTCAATAAGAGGAACGGTAAAACGGTAGTGAAAAAAACGGAGAATACGAATGTGTATAGTTAATTGATCATTATCTTGTGCATGTTGAAATTGAATCGTAATGTGCACATATAAAAAAGGAATAAGCGCTAAGAAGGCTATAAGGATGATGACAATAACGAAAATCATCGGTTGTTCACTTCCCTCCCGATGACATTTTCGACAAAAATGAGTGAAATTAAACGAATAAATTCGCTATGAATGGAAAATAAATGATAAAATAAGCATGAGGACATTTTAACGGAGGGAAAGTCGATGACTGAACGACGCAATCGTATGTACTTCTTTCATAAACATGATGACGAAACGAAAAAACAAGTACAACCACTTATTGAACTGGCTAAACAGTACGAATTTGAAGTTGTAGACGATGCTAAACATGCAAACATTATTGTAAGCGTTGGTGGAGACGGAACATTTTTACAAGCCGTCAGAAAAACAGGTTTTCGTGACGACTGCTTATACGCTGGTATTTCAACCTTAGGTTCATTAAGTATGTATTGTGATTTCCATATTCACGATACAGAAAAAATGATTGAAGCGATGACAACGGAACAAATTGAAGTGCGTAAATATCCAACGATTTATGTTACAGTCAATGACTCGACATCTTTTTATTGTTTAAATGAGTGCTCAATTCGTTCAAGTGTTATTAAAACGTTTGTCATGGACGTATTTATTGACCATTTGCATTTTGAAACATTCCGTGGTGATGGAATGATCATTGCTACACCTACAGGAAGTACCGCTTACAATAAATCAGTCAATGGTGCAGTCGTTGATCCCATGCTCCCTTGCTTTCAAGTAAGCGAATTAGCATCATTGAACAATAATCGTTATCGTACCCTCGGCTCATCATTTATTTTAAGCGGAAATCGCAAACTTACATTGAAAGTAGTACAAGACGGAAATGATTATCCAATTATCGGTATGGATAATGAAGCATTAAGCATTCAACATGTCGAAAAAATTGATATTGCATTAAGTGGAAAAGTCATTAAAACCGTCAAACTAAAAGATAACTCATTTTGGGAAAAAGTAAAACGAACATTTTTGTAAAAAGAGGCATAACGCCTCTTTTTACCATTTTCTTCGATCAACAAGACACCGTTCCTCTTCGTTTACACGATGTACGCAAACGAATGTTGGCGTTACACGAATCACGTTGTTAATTTTTTGTTTCGCTTCTTCATCAAGTTCTTTTTCGATGTAAATCGTTAATTGATCACGATCATTTTCCTTCGTCACAACCGCTTGAAATATTGGGCATCCTACTTCAGTCATCACTTGCTTTAACTGTTGTTCATGAACAAACATCCCTTTCACTTTTACACTCGTACCGACACGTCCAAGCACACCGACGATACGCTCACCTTTATAACCTTCTACCCAACGCGAAACATCCCCTGTGCCAAACCGAACAAGCGGATACGTACGATCAAATATTGTAACAACGATTTCACCTTCTTCATCAAGCGGCACTCCTGTAATTGGGTCGCACAGTTGAACGATCGCACGTGAACTAATTTTTAAGCCCGGGCCTTTCCGATCCTCAAATGCGATACAACCACAATCAGCCGTTCCATATCCTTCAAAAACACGAATACCTCTTTGTTCAAACTGTTCACGCATACTTTCTGTTAGTTTTTCTGCGGTAAAAAACGCCTTCTTCACCGCTACATGTAACCTTTTTTCGTCGGCATACTGCAACAATAAGTGTAGAAAACTTGGCGTACCAACATACCCTGTAACTTGCAAATCATTCATAAGTTGCACTTGCAATTCACGATTGCCCGGACCGGCTGGAATGACAGTTGCTCCGATCTGACGGAGGGCACTATCAAACATAAAACCTGCCGGAGATAAATGATAAGAAAATGTATTTTGAACGATGTCATCTCTCGTAAACCCTGCTGCTTGAAGCGCCTCTGAAAATCCCCATTCATCTTGCTCATCTCCTTGTGGATCATAAATCGGACCAGGGGACATAAATATGCGCGCAAGTTCATTTGTTTTTTTTGTGATCATCTTTCCAAATGGCAACTCATGTTTTTGTAGAAGAGGTAATTGTTCTTTTTTCAATACAGGGATACGGCTAAGCTGTTCAATCGTTTTCAGTTCATGCGGATTGATGTTTTCAGCGTCTAACCGCTCACGTAATGCTGGCGACAGTTTGTATGCGTCTATCAAGAACGATTTCCATCCTTCCATTACAACCACCGCTTTCTCCGTTTATACGACTTTACTTCGCGATAATTTTTACGCCCCTTTTCGCTCATACCAAGGTAAAATTCTTTTACATCTTCATTTTCAAGTAGTCTCTCAATCGGACCGTCCATCACAATGCGACCATTTTCCATAATGTATCCATAATGGGCAATCGATAAGGCGATATTCGCATTTTGTTCAACGACGAGAATGGTCGTTCCTTCCTCTTCGTTAATCTTTTTAATGATTGAAAAAATTTCTTTTACAAGTAGCGGGGCAATCCCTAGCGATGGTTCATCAAGCAATAAAATTTTCGGCTTTGCCATCATCCCACGACCGATCGCTAACATTTGTTGTTCTCCGCCCGATAAGTACCCCGCTTGCCGATGACGCAACATATGAAGTTTCGGAAAGTAATGATACACTTTTTGTAAATCTGCTTTTATGTTGTGACGATCTTTTCGTGTATGGGCACCGACGATTAAATTTTCTTCTACCGTCAAATGCTCGAATACTCGTCTCCCTTCCATACATTGAAAAATACCTTTCTTCACAATTTCCTCTGCATCTTTTCCTTCAATTCGTTCTCCATATAGCTCAATATATCCGTCCGTCACTTCCCCATCTTCACTTCTTAACAATCCTGAAATCGCCTTTAATGTTGTCGTTTTTCCTGCCCCATTGCTGCCAAGCAAAGCGACAATTTTTCCTTCCGGAATGACCATCGACATCCCTTTGAGCACGAGAATGACGCGATTATACATAACTTCCACATTATTTAACGTAAGCATAGTTTTCCCCCTTTCTGAAAGCGAAAGGGTGCTTCCTGTTGAAAACACCCTTTCATTCACTTTAATATCCGAAGTAGTCTGTAAACACTTTAAACTGTCCGTTTTCTACTTTTGCTAAACGAATTTGATTTGTTCCAGCATGGTTGTCAGCTGTAAACGTAACAGGCGCAGCTAATCCACCTAAATCAAGATCTTTTAATTTTTCTAATCCTTGACGAATGCCTTCTCCCGTCGTTGGATCGTCTGCTTGCTTAATTCCTTCTACTAGAATTTTCGCTGTCACCCATCCTTGAATAAACTTTTGGTTTTTATCCTCTAATTTCTCACCTTTGCTTGTTAAATACTCTTTGACTTCAGCCATGCCTGGTAAATCTTCATATGGAAATGCATGCGTGACAACACCAATAAACCCTTCTGCCGCATCTCCAGCAATCGGAAGTAATCCTTCGCCCGTTGTCCAGTTTAAACCAATAAATTGCGTTTCAATGCCTAGTTTTTTTGCATCTTTTAAAATGGTTGCTGTCGCGCCCCAAGTTTGTTGAATAATTGCATAATCAGGTGCTTTTTTCTTCATATTTAGAAGCTGTGACGTCGCGTCAAGCGCTTTTAAATCAACAATTTGTTCGTCTACAATCTCCACCCCAATTTCTTTCGCAAAATCTTTTGCATCTTGAATTGGCGATTTTCCAAATGCTGTGTCATTGTAAATAAGAGCGACTTTCGGCGTACCCCCTGTATGATTTTCTTTAATCCAACGAAGCACCGACCGAGCTTGATCAGAATACGATGCAGCTGTTAAAAAGTTATATGGGCTTTCTTTTATATTTTTTAAATTTTCTGAATAAGAAGCTGAGAAAAATGGTATTTTATCTGTTGCAACTTGTTGACGCAACGCTTCCGTATCCGCTGTTCCCCATCCTAAAATAGCGGATACTTTATCACTCGATTTGTACTTTTGATACAACTTTTGCGCTTCTGGAATTTTGTATGCGTAATCTTGACCAACAAGCTCAATTTTATAACCGTTTACCCCACCTTTTGAGTTGATGTATTCAATATACGCTTTTTCCCCTTCTGCATACGGCGTACCCACATCCCCGGTTGCCCCAGTAATATCAAACAATGCACCAATTTTAATTGTTCCTTGCTCTTTTCCTGTCTCTTTTGCTGGTTCTGTTGCTGTTTTGTCACCTCCTGAACACCCGAACAACATGCTTGCTCCAAGAAGCAACGTAGCAAGTAGCGCTCCTTTTTTCTTCATTCTTTCATCCCCCTTATGTTTTTTTATTGTATATAAAGCGGATATTCCGCTTCATATTACTTCGTATAAGAAAATGGCCAGAGACGGAAATAATTTTTTATATTTAACCAAATTTTATTTAATCCATCTGGCTCATACACGAGAAATAAAATGATCACAACTCCGAAGACAACCTCTTTCATACCGACAAGTACGCCTTCTAATCCAGGAAACGTACCGCTTAATAAATCAACAACACTTCGTAAAACAACGGGCATAAGCGTAATAAACACAGCTCCATACAACGAGCCAAACACGCTTCCTAAACCACCGACTAAAATCATCGCCAAATATTCAATTGAAACAGAGATACTGTACAATTCGGGACTTACAATCATCGTGTAATGTCCAAGAAGCGCTCCAGCAATGCCAACAAAAAACGAGCTAACGAAAAAGGCGAGCACTTTATATTTAAACAAATCGATGCCCATCACTTCCGCTGCAATATCGCGGTCTCGTACTGCAATGAATGCGCGTCCGACACGGGTACGAAATAAATTAAGTGAAAAAACAATAGTGATGAGTAAAACAACAAACATTAAGTAGTAATAGCTCGTTTCACTCATAAACGTAAACGAACCGATTTGCGGACGGCTTAATACGAGCCCTGCTGTACCACCTGTTAACGAATCCCAACGTGAAATGACAAACAAAATAATCACTTGCGCTGCTAACGTAGCAATAGCTAAATATAACCCTTTTAAGCGCAATGATGGGATCCCAAACAAAGCACCGACAAGCGCTGTGATGAGTCCAGCAAGCGGGAAGGCAATCCAAAAGCTAAAACCTAACTTTGTAGTCAAAATGGCTGACGTATATCCGCCCACTCCTAAAAATGCGCCAACCCCTATTGAAATTTGACCAGTAAATCCTGTCAAAATATTCAGTCCAATTGCTCCAATAGCAGCAATACCACATAATGTAGCCAAACCGACTACATAGTCTGTCGCAACCATAGGAAAAAGCGCAAATAATGCTACAACAGCAAAAATACGCCAACGCACGCGAGCAATTTTCCAAATCGCCATATCTTGCTTATAATCAACATGAAATTCTCCACATTGCATTACAAACGGATTTCGCACCATTTCTCACACCCTTTCAATTTCTTTCTTTCCAAAGAGTCCATAAGGTTTAACCATTAAAATAATGACGAGGATGACAAACGGGATCACTTCTTTCAAACCACCGCCGACAAGCGGGTCTAAATATCCTCCTGTCATACTTTCGATGATACCAATTAAAATACCCCCAATAATCGCTCCAGGTATGCTGTCAAGCCCACCTAAAATGGCAACAGGCAACACTTTCAATCCGATGAGCGAAAGCGAAGAATTGACTCCGTTAATATTTCCTAATAGCACCCCACCAACCGCTGATACGATCGCTGCAATCGCCCATGCAATCGCAAAAATCGTTTTGACGCTAATCCCCATAGATAAAGCGGCTTGTTGATCGTCTGCCGTCGCCCGCATCGCAATACCGAAACGTGAATATTTGAAAAATAACGTGAAAATGACGAGCCAAATTATCACAATCACAAACGACCATGCGTATACAGGAGCGATGATCACCTCTCCAAACTGCAGTGGTTTCTCTGAAAAGACCGGTGGATATACGCGCGTTTCATGTCCCCAAATGATATGAACAATCCCTGCAAGTACACTCGATAATCCGATCGTTGCCATAATCATAGAAATGACCGGTTTTCCAATGAAAGGACGCAACACGACTTTCTCTACGCTCCAACCAAGCAACGCACTAAACGCTAAAGCAAGCAATAGTGCAGCAATAAACGGAACATTATAGCTAGCAACAAGCGTTAAACAAACGTAAGTCCCGATAAGCAAAAATTCACCCTGGGCAAAATTAATGGCATCACTCGATTTGTAAATGAGCACAAAACCGAGCGCAACGAGCGCATATACGCTCCCAACGACGATACCCGTCACAAGCATTTGTAAGAAAAAAGCCATTTATGCTGCTCCCTCCCCTTCATCAATCGAGACAATTTTTAACGTCGTTTTAATGACTTGCTCTTTGCCATCACGATATTTAATTGTTCCTTCCACGGCAATATGATCCGTTTCTGAATACATACCTTCAATGAGCGATGCATATTTTTTGGCAATAAATTGACGACGTACCTTTTTCGTTCTTGTTAATTCTTCATCGTCTGCGTCAAGCTCTTTATAGAGCAATACGAACTTTTTCACACGCGCTTTTTCCGGCAACGTTTGATTGATTTCATTCACTTGCTCTTGAATGAGTTGAATGACCTCTTGCTTCGCAGACAAGTCGGAATATGTCGTGTAAACGAGTTGATTTTTTTCCGCCCAACGCCCAACGTTTGCCATATCAATATTAATAATCGCAACAACGTAAGGACGATCGCGCCCAATGGCAACAGCTTCTTGAATATATGGGCTAAATTTCAGTTTATTTTCAATAAATTGCGGTGAAAACATCTCGCCTGTTTGCAAACGAATGACATCTTTTAAACGATCAATAACATACAAATGACCCGATTCATCTAAATAACCAGCATCGCCCGTATGCAACCATCCATCCTCAATCGTTTCTTTTGTTGCTTTTTCATTTTTATAATATCCACAACATACACTTGGGCTTTTTAGCAAAATTTCACCTTGTTCAGAAATTTTCACCTCTGTTTCTGGGATTGGCATGCCAACACTATCCACCTTAATGTCTCCATCGCGATGAACAATCGCAATGCCTGATACCTCTGTTTGACCATAAATGCTTTTCACATTCACACCAATGCTATGGAAAAAGCGAAATACATCTGGACCTAACGGGGCACCTCCTGTATATGCGCGCTTTAAACGCAACAAACCAAAATGGTCTCGAATGGCACTAAACACGAAATAATCAGCGACTTTATACAAACACTTCGTCCAAAATGAAACATCGCTTTTCGTAAAATGAGCTTCTGCTACTTTTTCGCCAATCGGCTTACACCATTCATACATTTTTCGTTTGAACCAACTTGCATCTTGAATGCGCACTTGAAACTTTGAGACAATGTCTTCATAAATGCGCGGTGGCGAAAACATGACGTGTGGTCCAATCTCTCGTAAATTTTCAAATACTGTTGAAGGTTCTTCTGGGAAGTTTACAACCATGTTGCAGTGGAATGCCATTGAAATGGTCATCATTTGTTCGCCTATCCAAGCGAGTGGCAAAAATGAAAGGTATTCGTCTTGTTCGTCAAGTGGATCGATTTTTGCGAGGTTCTTTGCCATTTCAAATAAATTGCGATAAGAAAGTTCTGTGCCTTTTGGATTGCCTGTCGTTCCGGATGTATATGATAAAATGGCAATATCATCATAACATCCTTTTTGTACTTCATCATCAAAATATGTCGGATGCATTTTTTCAAATTGCCGACCGAGCGTTTGCACATCTCGGAAGTATAACAGTTTATCATTCTTGTAGTTCCGCATACCACGTGAATCGTAGTAAATGATATGTTGTACCTTTGATAGTTGCTGTTCAATTTCTAGCACCTTATCAACTTGTTCTTGATCTTCAACAACAACAAACGTTGCATCACAATTGTCAATAATATATGCTAGTTCATTTGGCAACGATTCTTGATAAATGCCGACTGAAATTCCCCCTAAACTTTGGGCCGCTAGCTGACTAAATACCCACTCCGGTCGATTATCACCAATAATAGCTAACTTATCTCCTCGCTGAAAACCGAGCGAAGCAAGTCCTAATGCGAACGCTTTCACTTGTTCGTAATAATCTCCGTACGTATATTCGTTCCAAATACCGTAATCTTTTTCGCGCAGTGCGACTTGATTTGTTTTTTGTCGCGCACGAGCGGTTAACAGCTGCGGAAACGTCATTTGTTCCATAAAACTCCCCCTTTACACCGCATGTTCTTCACCTAAATACGCTTCGATGACGCGCGGATTTGTTTGTACTTCTTTTGGCGTTCCGTACGCGATCAATTTACCAAAATCTAATACAGCAATGTGATTAGATAAATCCATGACAACGCCCATGTCGTGTTCAATTAAAATGATCGTTGTCTTTTTTTCTTCATGAATATCAATAATATAGCGTGCCATATCTTCTTTCTCTTCATTATTCATGCCAGCCATTGGTTCATCAAGCAACAATAAGTCTGGCTCCATCGCTAATGCCCGACCGACCTCTACCCTCTTTTGTAAACCGTAAGATAATGTTCCAACTGGCACGTTGCGTACATGCTCGAGCTCTAAAAAATCGATTACTTCCTCGACTTTATAACGATGCTCCACTTCCTCTTTTTGCGCTTTCCCCCAGTACAATCCCCCTGCAAGCACTCCTGTTTTCATGCGCACATGCCTACCGAGCATAAGATTGTCCAAAACCGACAAATGAGGAAATAATTCAATGTTTTGAAACGCTCGCGCAATACCTAATGCTGCGCGTTTATGTGGTTTAATATGTGTAATGCGTTCTCCTTTGAAGAAAATATCTCCTTCTGTCGGTTTATACAGCCCGCTAATACAGTTTAACATACTCGTTTTCCCTGCTCCGTTTGGGCCGATCAATGAAAAAATTTCCCCTTCTTTCACTTCAAAAGAAACAGCATCAAGCGCCAACACACCACCGAAACGAATAGATACGTTTTGCACGTTTAATATACCCACTTCATTCCCCCCTTTTTCTTTATTTCTCTCTCTTTCGATAACACTTTATGGACGTTTTTATATCTTTATGACTTTACACAACGAAAAAACAAAAATGTAAGCGTTATCAAAAGAGTTCATAAAAAATATTTCTTAATTTTAAGAAAATTCTAAAAAGAATGGTACACAATTTTTTTTGGTCCGTCAAGCTTTTTTTTCCGCTCCGAATGAATCGGAGCGGAACATGTTATTTTTGCATAGCTTTCATTTCACGCTCTCGCAATTCAACGCGACGAATTTTTCCCGAAGTCGTTTTTGGTAAATCGTCAACAAACTCAATCTTGCGCGGATATTTATACGGCGCCGTTAGTTGTTTCACATGCTCTTGAAGTTGCGGAATTAAATTCGGATCATTTTTATCTACCCCTTCACGCAATACAATAAATGCTTTCACAACATGTCCCCGAATTTCATCTGGACTAGCGACAACCGCACACTCTTTCACGAATGGATGTTTTACTAGTGCATCTTCTACCTCAAACGGGCCAATCGTATAGCCTGAACTAATAATGATATCATCACCACGACCTTCGAACCAGAAATATCCCTCTTCATCCTTTTTCGCTTTATCACCAGTAATATAATATTCCCCTCTGAACTGCATCGCTGTTCGTTCTGGGTCTTTATAATAACACTTAAATAAAGCTGGCGTTTCGACATGTACAGCAATATCTCCGACTTCACCAACTGCACAAGGCTCACCAAATTCATTAATAATCTCAACGCGATTGCCTGGTGTCGGTTTCCCCATGGATCCTGGCTTAATTTTCATTCCTTTCATGACTCCGACAAGCAACGTGTTTTCCGTTTGTCCATATCCATCGCGAACTTGAACGCCAAAATATCGCTCAAATGTATCAATGACTTCGCGGTTTAATGGTTCACCTGCTGATACAGCGCTATGCAAATGCGGCAACTTATATTGGGAAATTGTTGGAACTTTGGCCATAAGACGATATTCTGTCGGTGTACAACAAAGCACATTAATATTGTATTTTTCTAATAGCTGTAAATACTTCTCTGGTTCAAACCGACCATAATATACAAACCCTGTCGCCCCAGAGCCAAGTGTTGATAGAAACGGACTCCACACCCATTTTTGCCACCCTGGGCTTGCTGTTGCCCAAACAAGGTCACCTTCTTCAATACAAAGCCAATTTTTCGCTGCTGTTCGTAAATGCGCATATGCCCAAGCGTGCGTATGCACAACGCCTTTTGGATTGCCAGTCGTTCCCGATGTATAGGATAAAAACGCCATATCTTCTCGGGACGTCTCTACAGCAACAAATGTGTCGCTTTGCTTCGCCATTTCTTCGTGTAAATCGAGCCAGCGCTCAGTCGAACCACCGATCGAAAATGTTACGATATTTTCCATTCCCTCAATAGGAATAAATTGTTCAATATACAGAAAATATGCAACAACCCCTTTCACTTCCCCGTGAGAAATTCGGTATTGCAAATCTTTTGTGCGCAACATTTCAGAACTAGGAATAATAACAAGTCCCGCTTTCAACGCTCCAATATATACCGCATACGCTTCCAACAGACGCGGGAGCATCACAAGTACTTTATCTCCTTTTTGCAACCCACGGCTAACGAAAACGTTTGCAATTTTATTCGCCTGTTTCATTAGCTCAACATATGTAAGCTCTTTTGTTTCCCCCGCTTCATTCTCCCATTTCAACGCCGTTCGGTTTGGATCGTCCGCATATTTTTCAAATTCACTTGTCAAATTGTACTTTTCTGGTGCAATTAAATTCATTTCCCTCTCCCCCTTACCGTATGATACAAAAAAATTATACAAAAAAATCGAATGCTTTTGTATAACTTTTCTAAAAATTTTTAAAAAATAAAAAACTCGGTAGAACGAACTACCGAGTTTTGTCGTCTAACATTTATTTTTGACTACCCAATTGTTGCTCTGCCATTTTCACAAGACGTTTCGTCATCTCGCCTCCAACAGAGCCGTTTGCTCGCGCAGTTGTATCTGGGCCTAACTGCACGCCAAACTCTTGAGCGATTTCATATTTCATTTGATCAAGCGCTTGTTGTACACCAGGGACGAGCAATCGATTTCGATTTGCCATTTGTTTTCACCCCCTCGCACTTATAGAGTGTGCAAAACAAATGGATTTCATACACATCGTTAAAAGAGCTCGTCCAATGGCTCATTTGGTTTTAACGTGATCGTTTCAACGCGCGCCACGGTTTCTGCAATCATTTCGTCTAAAGGTAAAAACTTTTCATATTGAATAATTTTTTCTTTTTTCGGCTTCGTTTTTGGTGCTTTTGGCGTAAAAATTGTACAACAATCTTCATATGGACGAATGGAAATATGATGTGTACCAATTCGTTCAGCAATCGCGATAATCTCCGTTTTATCCATCGAGATGAGCGGGCGAAGAACAGGCGTCGTTGTTACATCGTTGACAGCGACCATACTTTCAAGTGTTTGACTAGCAACTTGTCCTAAACTTTCTCCAGTTACAATCGCCAGTCCGTTTTCTTTTTTGCGAATTTCATCTGTAATGCGCAACATCGCGCGACGCGTTGAAATAAGCGAATAATTTTCAGGTACTTGCTTATAAATGGCTTGTTGTAACTCGGTAAACGGCACGATATGAAGACGGATCGTCCCGCCAAATTCCGTCAAACGTTGGGCTAAATCAATTACTTTTTGTTTGGCTCGCTCACTTGTAAACGGCGGGCTAAAGAAGTGAACGGCTTCAATTTGCAATCCGCGTTTCATCGCCAAATATCCTGCTACTGGACTATCAATTCCGCCGGAAAGCATAAGCATCGCTTTTCCGCTTGTTCCAACAGGTAAACCACCCGCTCCTGGTACGTCGTATGCAGTAATGTACGTCCCTTCTTTTCGTACTTCAACACGAACGTCAATGTCTGGATGATGGACATTGACCGTTAAGCCCGTTGTGTTTTTCAGCACATAACTACCGAGCTCATAGTTTAATTCATTTGTTGTGACCGGAAATTGTTTATCCGCCCTTCTAGCCGATATTTTAAATGTTTTCCCTTCATATGGGAATTGCTTTATAAAAAATAGTGTCGCTTCTTTTATTTTTTGTAAGTCGCTCTCTGTTTTTAACGCTAAACTTAACGATTGAATGCCGAACACTTCTTGCAATTTTTCGATGACAGGTTGCGGTGGTGTATGATGTAAGCGAATGTACATTCGATCACGCAATGCTTCAATTTGAAGGTTCGGAAAGTGTTTTAATTTTTTTGCTATATTTCGTTTTAAGCATCTCACAAATTGCAAACGGTTTTTTCCTTTTGTCGACATTTCACCGTAACGAATTACAATATGATCGTACGTCATTTCGTTCCCCTCGCTACTATTTTTAATCGTTCATATGCTTGCTCAATGGCTTCAACAATAATTGGAACATGCTCGATTTGTTGTTCATACGATAAGCTTATACGAATCGAACGCTCTGCCCGTGTTTTTTCAATTCCCATTGCTAACAATGTTTTACTTGGCGCTTTTTTACGAGATGAACAAGCTGATGTCGTTGATACATACATATGTTGTTTTTCCAGTTCGTGAACAAACGTCTCTGATTTTATTCCTTCCAAAGAAAAATGAATAATGTGTGGAGCAGATTGCTCTAACGGCGTGTGGACAGAAATGCCTTCAATCGTTTGTAAACGTCCAATGATTGCCCGCTTTATTTCCTCGAGTCGAGCATATGACTCGCGATACTTTTCAATAGATAATCGTAACGCTTTGGCCATTGCAACAATGGCAGCAACATTTTCAGTTCCCGAACGCAATTGCATTTCTTGTGCTCCCCCTGACAAAAGGGGTGAAAGACGCACGCCTTCGCGAACGTATAAAACTCCTGCTCCTTTCAGCCCATGAAATTTATGAGCTGACATCGTGTATAAATCCACATTTGCACGTTTTAAATGAAGCGGCAGTTTCGCCGCACCTTGTACCCCATCAACATGAAACAATACTTTTGGATATTTTTTTAACATCGCACCAATCTGTTCAATTGGTTGAATAGAACCTACTTCGTTATTTACGTGCATAACCGAAACAAGAATCGTATCATCACGCAACGCTTGTTCAATATGTGCTACCGATACGATACCACGTTCGTCAACAGGCACATATGTAACTTGAAAACCGAATTGTTCAAGCTGTTTGCATGCTTCAATGACAGACGGATGTTCAATCGCTGTTGTAATGATGTGGCGACCGCGTTGTTGATGTTGCCAAGCCACACCTTTAATGGCTAAATTGTTTCCTTCTGTCCCTCCAGATGTAAAAATCACTTCTGACGGTTTCACCTCAAGCAAACGGGCCATTTGTTCTCTTGCTTGCGTAAGCAATCGCTCTGCTTGCATGCCTAGTCCATGTAGTGAAGATGGATTTCCGAAATAATCAGTCGCTACTTTTATGAAAGATTGTAGTACTTCTGGAAACGGTTTTGTTGTGGCGCTATTATCTAAATACATCATCGCCCTTGCCTCCATTACGTTCGTATACAAACAGCCTTCTTATATTATCACATCTTTATTCAAAAAAGGAATAATCAAAGAATATTTTAAAGATTGAAACTTTTGATAAAAACGACAAAATTTTTATTTTCTATGGTAGTATATAGGCTGGTACGGAGACAACAAAGGAGGATCAACATGTCGAAAAAAGATTTAATCGCTGTTGGTTTTATGTTATTTGCTTTATTTTTTGGTGCTGGCAATATGATTTTCCCTCCTGCTCTCGGACAGGCGGCAGGGGAAAACGTATGGGTTGCGATTGCAGGATTTTTAATGACCGGTGTTGGATTACCTGTATTAGCGGTCAGCGCCATCGCAAGAACGGGGAGCGATTTGCAACAATTAGCTAGCCGAGTTCATCCTGTATTTGGTGTCATTTTCACAGCTGTCATGTATTTAGCCATCGGGCCATTTTTTGGCATTCCGCGGACAGGTACAGTATCGTTTGAAATTGGAGTGACACCCTTTTTACCTGAAGCAGCCGATCAGTCTACGATGTTAGCGGTATATACTGTTGTTTATTTTGGTATATCGCTTTGGTTAGCATTAAACCCATCGAAACTAGTTGATCGAATCGGAAAATTGTTAACACCATTTTTACTTATCGGTCTGACGTTATTTTTTATTAAAAGTATATGGACCCCTATGGGCACAATCCAAAAACCAACGGATACCTATGCACACGCTCCACTATTTAAAGGATTTATTGACGGATATTTAACGATGGATGCCATTGCGGCACTTGTTTTTGGTATTATCGTCATTCAAGCGATTCAACAAAAAGGAATTACACATACAAAACAACTAACTAAACTTTGTATTCAGGCTGGTTTTATTGCTGCTTCTGGACTGACGCTCGTTTATTTATCGCTCGCTTTCATTGGAGCATCGAGTGTACAGGCGATCGGCTACCGCAATAACGGCGGAGAAATTATTAGTCAAGCCGCCACTTATTTATTCGGACAAGCCGGTACAGTCATTTTATCGATCATTATTATGCTAGCATGTTTAACAACGTCTGTCGGTTTATTATCATCATGCGCAAGTTATTTTTCGAAAATTTCGCCAAAACTTTCTTATCGAACACTTGTCATCGTGATGAGTGGCTTCAGTGCGGTAATTGCAAATGTCGGTTTAACAAAGCTCATTTCATTATCGATTCCTGTGCTTATTATCATTTATCCGCTGGCCATTACCCTTGTCGTTTTATCCTTTTTACATGACTATTTTGGCGGCAAACAAACCGTTTATATCGGAGCGATGGTTGGCACATCCCTTGTTAGCATCGTGGATGGATTAAAAACAGCAGGATTTGACGTATCAGCGGCTTTACATGTATATGAAAAAACATTACCGCTCTTTGAACAAGGAATCGGATGGCTCACACCAGCGCTTATCGGTGGGGTGATTGGTTTATTATTTAACAAAACAAATTATGTTGCACGTACCGAAAAAAAAGCAAGCTAAAAACGAGTGAAGGAAATGCCTTCACTCGTTTTCTTTTAGCCACTCACGAATGCGTTCAAATGCTCCTTCTTCCACTTGCTCTACCGCAGCAATAGCTTTTTGTAAAGCTAGTTCGTATTCGTATCGTCGAAATAGCTGTTCCGCTTCTTCTAGTCCCGCATTTACCGCATGAAAACGCCGGCGATAACGGTTGCCGTATTGAATTACTCTTTCTGCTAATTGGGCTTGTTCAATCATTTCTTTCGTTTGATCACATACATTTTCTACAAAAACAATCGCCTCATCCAACGCTTGATGAACAGCTTCCATATTTAACGGCTTTCCATCTAGCGTAAGCGATACGCGCGTTAAACTTTCTCGCGCCTCACTTACTTGTAGCATATAAGATTCTGGCAAGCCAGGAAGCTTGCTTTTTTTCACCAGTCGCATCGCTTCTGACAATTGTTTTTTCATTTCTGTTAACTTCTCACGTGCCGCCAACTCATCTTTACGCAATGCGTATAAATGTTCGCGGAATTGAACATGTTTTTCCTTCACCGCAGCAATTTGTGCTAAAATTTCCTCTAACTCTTCACGAATAAGCGAATAAGCTAAACGCTCTTCCATCATTTTCGTTTGAATTAACATAAATCGTTTCGTTAACTGTTGCACTTGCTTTTCAATTTGACGATATTTATCTAGGTCGTTTTGCGATAAATGGTAGCTTTGTTGTACGAACAATGTTTCATCACGCGTTTCTTTTGTTTCTTCTTCTAACTCATAGAGCGTTTGCTCAATTTTTTCTGTTTCCTCATGAACAAAACGTTCTGCATGCACTTCTTTTTCTAATAAATCGTACAGCGTATCCACATCTTCTTGAGCTTCACGAAGCAGTTTTTCTGCTTCTGCCACAGCAAGTGCTTCTAACAACGTAAGCACTTCGGATACTTTTCCGCGGATGGCTTCCACTTCTTTTTCTACCGGAAGATGGTCAAGTACATATCCCTTTTCCACCAACTCGCGATATCCCTCAATAATATTGTCTAATTGTGCTGGAATTTCAACTTGCGCATCGCTTAACAAAAGCGGAATGTGTTCAATAAAACGATTTAATTCACTTAGTTCGTTTTGAATGAGTAATACGATTTCACGAGCCGCTAAATAATTCCCTTCTGTTGTTAACTGTTCAAATGTTTGAAATTGTTGATGAAGAGCATTTAGTCGCGCTTCAAGTGCAGCTTCTGTGCGACCAAATGTATGGCGCTGGGTAAGCATCGCTTTTTTGACTTGACGATATTTCTCTTTGAATTGCTCAATTTCCTCGCGATTTTTTTCTTCACTTCCGACTAATTCTTGTAACTCTAACAAAATGCGTTGAATATTTCCTTCAATATCTTTTAGCTGTTGCTCCGTCTGATGTAAAGCCTCTTTCGCTTTCATAAACCGATATTTGACAACCGCTTCTTCAATATCAAACAACTTTTCTTCTATGTTCGGCAGTTGCACAGCAACAATATCGTCCCATTCATTTCGCCATTTTTCAAACAGCTGCTCTGTTTCCCCCATCATATTTAACGATTTAATTTTTGACAGCTCCTCGGGTACAGGGCGATTCATTAAAGAAATTTTCCATTGTTCTAATTGATCGATTTGTTTATATAAACGTTTTCGGTACACATATGTATATGTTAGTCCTCCGATGACGAGGAGCGCACTAATCGCTACAAATTCCATAATGGGCCTCCTTGTTGTCAAGCGTTCTTTTTTTGTGGAGAAGGCATTTTCTTTTCAATGATTTTATGATACCATGTTAGCAACATTTTTTGAGCAAAAATTTTAATTTTTTTCCTAAAAAACGTGATTTTTGTCGAACTTTGCGCCTAAAGAGGTGAACAACGTGCGTGACGGACATATTCATACACCGTTTTGTCCTCATGGAAGCGATGATGCGTTGCATACATACATCGAAACAGCCATTTCGCTTGGCTATACAGATATTTCATTTACCGAACACGCACCGCTTCCGAAAGGATTTATAGACCCAACCCCTTACCAAGATAGCGCGATGAAAGAAGAACAGCTAGCATCATACGTATCAATTTTACAATCATTAAAAAAACAGTACGAAAGACATATTCGTATCCGCATCGGATTAGAAGTTGATTTTATCGTCGGATATGAACAAAAAACGAAGGAATTTTTAAATAAAATTGGTCCACAATTAGACGACAGCATTTTATCTGTTCATTTTTTACTCATTGACGATCGATACATGTGTATCGATTATAGCGAAGAAATGTTTGGCGACATCATTGCAGCTTTTCAATCTATTGAACGAGTATATGATGCATATTACAAAACCGTTTTAGCTTCTGTCGTTGCTGATTTAGGGTCATACAAACCAAAACGCATCGGTCACCTCACGCTTATTCACAAGTTTCAACGCGCCTATCCGTGTGAGTACGATGAAGCAAAAATCATTACGCACATTCTTGATGAAATGAAAAATCGGCAATTGGAACTCGATTATAACGGGGCTGGGGTAGTAAAACCACTCTGTTTAGAGCCATATCCACCTCATTGGGTCGTAAAAGAAGCCGTCAAACGCGGTATTCCTCTCGTGTATGGCTCAGATGCCCACTCGGTTGCTGGCCTTCACCAAGGAGTCGAACATATGTTGATATAGAGGAGTGAAAAACATGTTTCATGCACAAACATACAAAGGGACAAGAGAAGAAAATTACACACTTGTCATCGAACAATTAAAAGCGTTAATTTCGGATGAAAAAAATGTTGTAGCGAACTTAGCGAATGCTTCCGCTTTATTGAATTACTTTTTACACGATATTAATTGGGTCGGTTTTTATATAGCTGAAGGGGATGAACTCGTGCTCGGACCATTCCAAGGATTGCCAGCATGTGTGCGCATTCCATTCGGCAAAGGGGTATGCGGAACAGCCGCTGCTGAAAGACGAACGATACGCGTTGCGGATGTTCATACGTTCCCGGGTCACATCGCATGTGATGCAGCATCTCAATCTGAAATTGTCATTCCAATGATGAAAGATAGCCGTATCATTGGTGTACTTGATATTGACAGTCCAATAAAAAATCGTTTCGATGAAATAGATGAACAACATTTACAACGGTTTGTTCAAACGCTCGTTCACTATCTCAACATATAAGAAAGAGGCCGATAAACTGGCCTCTTTTTAGTATTCTTGCACAACAACGCGGTTTTTTCCTGTCCGTTTCGCGGTATATAACGCTTCATCAGCACGATTGAATAGCTCCTTCACGGAATCTGCGCGATTTTTCTTCCAATACGATACGCCACAAGAAATGGTCACAGGAGGATTTGTCAACTCACGAACTTTTTGTACTAAACGGTTTGCAATAGATAAACCTGCATTAATGGACACTTTCGGTAAATAAATGGCGAGTTCTTCTCCTCCCCATCGAGCCCCAATATCATTTTGACGAATGTTTGCTTTAATAATATTCGCTACTTGAATAATAATTTCATCACCAACTTGATGTCCGTACGTATCATTTATTTTTTTGAAATTATCAATATCTATTAAAATAAATGTACCTAGACCATCCTCTTCCATCGAACGTTGAATACGTTCATCTAAATAATGACGTGCATATAAATTCGTTAATCGATCTGTAATGACCATTCGTTCGAGTTCTTCGCGCAACGCTGCGTTTGTAAATGCCAATGTCGAATGATGAATAAGCGACTGCAACAACTTAAACATATCAAACGAAAAATGATATGCTTCTTGATGTAAAACAATCGCCACACCTTTCATCATCCCGCGCATCATCGGTACAGCCATCAGCGAACGAAAACGTTTTGTATAGTTGCTATGAATTTTTACATCACCTAAAAATAACGTATCACGCGGATGTTGAATGCGATGAAAAACGAAATCAACATATGGCTTTGCTTCACGTGATTGAAAAAAATCCGTACTACCAGGAAGTACTTTTCGCTCTTTTTCTTGTAAAATAATAAAACCGACTTCCTGCGCATCAAACGATGTTTTAATTTTTTCAATCATAAATTGTAGCGCATCTTGAAAGCGTAAATTTGTATTTAAGTGGTGAATCGTTTCATTAATGAGTTGTAAATCAGCAATTAATCGTTTCGATTGTTCATATAATTTTGCATTCTCTAATGCGCTACCAGCCGTATTTGCCAGTAACGAAATAAATCGCATTTCCCGCTCTGGAAGTTCCATGATCGTCGGAGCAATCATTTCAATGACACCGTAAATTCCTTGCGCCCCTTTAATCGGAGCATAAATGACAGACTTTTTATGAACGAGTGAATCGTGAAGTTGGATTTGTCCCGTCACATACGCTTGCATGGCCCCCATATGCTCATCTTCATTTTCAAACGTCAGTAGTTTAATCGGCAAGTCACGATCTGTCGTGCTATCATACGATAAAAATAAATGACACGTAAACGTCGGATACACTTCTTTTAATGTTTTCACAATTTCTTCAAGCACATCTCCAATATTCATCGATGCATGAATTTTTGTTGCCGCCCGATGCAACTGTTCATATCTTTTCTCTTCGCTTAATACTTCGGACACTTTACGAATGCGAGCAAACACTTTTAAAAAGTCGTGCTTCATTTGTTTGATAAATGCTTTCGGTAACATATCCCGTTCATGCAGCCGGAAACGAACAAGTCCGCATGAATCTTCTGAAAAATGTATACCAAATTGAACCGTTTTGATTTCGTTGCCACCATCCAAAATCACAACATCATCAAATTGTTTTTTCAACTGATCATCAAATGGAATGATGTGTTTTTCTCGTTGCTGTTCAATCGTCCGGTCTGTCGTCATTTCAGGTTCAAAGACATGCTTAAACGGGTTCAACGTGTAAAACGTAACATCTAATAAACGAAATTCGTGTTTCAGTAGGGCAATTAGTGCTTGAATCATGCGAGGTAAATCCGTAAAATCTTCTTCACTTAAAAACCAATCAAAAAACTTTTGCTTAAATATTGCATATTGATTGCGTTCTTGAACGTTCATTTTTTTCACTCACCCGCACGTACTTCCTCTCTTTATATGTATGAACCATATAAATAAAAAAATGAGAGTTTCTGTAATATTTCTGAAACTGAGGACCTATTGATTATATCATACCATAATCCTTATGATAAAGACTATACAAAAATTATTGACTCAGACGCAAAAAAAAACTATAATAGCCTTTGTGTAAAATATTGCAGCCTTTGTGCTCACATTTGTATGTCCATTTTGTTCCCCATAGAGAGCATCATTCTCTCATCGGAGGTTGTATCGTGTAACTCTCAGCTGCTAGGGCGAGGATACATGAAAACAAAATGGCGATGAATGGTGAGGCACGACTGTTTTTATTTTACCAAAAATAAAAACAAAGGAGGAGCATTTATGGCTCGTTATACAGGTCCAACATGGAAAATTTCTCGCCGCCTCGGTATTTCGTTAAGCGGCACAGGTAAAGAATTACAAAAACGTCCTTACCCACCAGGTCAACATGGTCCAGGACAACGCAAAAAACTTTCTGAATACGGCATGCAGCTTCAAGAAAAGCAAAAACTTCGCCATATGTACGGTGTAAACGAACGTCAATTCCGTAAAACGTTTGAAGAAGCAGGTAAAATGCCTGGTAAACATGGTGAAAACTTTATGATCTTACTCGAGTCTCGCTTAGACAACCTTGTTTACCGTTTAGGTTTCGCGCGCACTCGTCGTCAAGCTCGTCAATTAGTCAACCATGGTCACATTTTAGTTGATGGCAGTCGCGTTGACATTCCATCTTACCGTGTGAAACCAGGTCAAACGATTTCTGTTCGCGAAAAGTCTCGCAACCTTCAAATTATTAAAGAAGCGCTTGAAGTGAACAACTTCGTACCTGACTATTTAACGCTTGATGCAGACAAATTAGAAGGTACTTACACTCGTTTCCCTGAACGTTCTGAATTGCCTGCTGAGATTAACGAAGCATTAATCGTTGAGTTCTACTCTCGTTAATAAAAAATCCTCTCTGCTTATAGCAGAGAGGATTTTTTATGCATAACGAATTAAGTAATACTTCTTCTTACCACGACGAATAATTGTAAATCGGCCTTCCATGCGATCTTCTTCTGTCATCATTTTACTCACATCTTGTACACGCTCACCATTTACGTAAATAGCTCCATTTGTAACATCCTCACGCGCTTGGCGCTTCGATGGGCAAATACCACTTGCAACGAGCAAATCAATAAGTGCTATTTCCTTTTCGTGACATACATACGATGGTACATCCTTGAACCCTTGCTCAATTTCATTTGCCGTTAGCTTGGATACATCCCCGCTAAAGAGTGCTTCAGAAATGTTGATCGCCTGTTTCAAAGCTTCCTCTCCATGAACGAGACGTGTCATTTCCGCAGCTAACGCCTTTTGGGCTGCACGCTTTTCCGGAGTTTCAGCCGTTTGTCTTTCCAATTCAAGAATTTCTTCGTGCGATAAAAACGTAAAGTATTTTAAATATTTTACAACGTCACGATCATCTGTATTAATCCAAAATTGATAGAACTCATATGGCGACGTTTTATCAGCATCAAGCCATACAGCCCCACCTTCTGTTTTCCCGAATTTCGTTCCATCTGCTTTTGTTACGAGCGGAACAGTTAATCCGAACACTTTGGCATCTTCTTCTGTTTTCCGAATGAGCTCTAATCCGGCTGTAATGTTCCCCCACTGATCACTACCGCCTACTTGCAACTTACATCCGTACATTTCATACAGCTTTAAAAAGTCATACGCCTGTAAAATCATATAACTAAATTCTGTAAATGAAATGCCGGTTTCTAATCGCGACTGTACAGATTCTTTCGCAAGCATGTAGTTAATCCCAAAGTTTTTCCCAACATCACGCAAAAACGTAATAACATCAAGCGAACCAATCCATTCGTAGTTATTTGCGATAATAGCTGGATTATTGTCATTGTCAAAATCTAAAAAGCGACTTAACTGTTGTTTAATTCGCTCGCTGTAATATGCAACAGTTTCTTTTTCATTCAATTTTCGCTCTGCTTTTTTCCCGCTCGGATCTCCAATAAGTCCTGTTGCTCCTCCGACGAGCGCAATCGGTTGATGACCTGCTTGTTGGAAACGACGCAACATTAAAATCGGGAGAAGATGACCAATATGCAAACTATCTGCCGTTGGATCAAAACCGCAATATACTTTTACACTTTCTTCTACCAACAGTGCTTTTAACCCATCTTCGTCCGTCACTTGATTAATTAAACCACGAAATTGTAAGTCTTGAAGCAAATTCATTCCAACCATCCTTTCCTTTTTGGATTCAAACAAAAAAACTCGCCCTTCACACGAAGGGACGAGTTTCATCGCGGTACCACCCTACTTAGAGAACGGACATGTTCTCTCACTTCATTGACATAACGGTCTACACCGTCTTTTGCTACTTTCGCACAAAGCGGTTCGCAAAAGATGCTCACGGAGGTAATTCATGCTCACCTATGCGCTAGTTCGCACCAACCACTAGCTCTCTGTTCGCAGGGAGATCAGCACTACTCGTTCCGCTCATCGCTCGACTATTTACATATTAGCATACTCTCTTTTATCATAAATCATAAATCATTGTCAAGATCTTCAAACAAATTTAGACATTATCCGATACGAACAGACAAATTATGATATAATAATGAAAATAACAATACGGATGGGAGGTCACTATGTCAGAAAAACAAGTCCGATTCTCATGGCAAAAACTATGGCGTCATTTTACGATTACATACGAGGTCATTTGGAATGTATGTTTAATTATATTAATTACCAGTTTATGTGCGTTTAGTTTTGCCTTCGGTGTCGGTGCAGGATATTTCGCCTCACTTGTAAAAGATGTCAAACCGATTCCGTACAAAGAGATGAAAAAAGATATTTATAACTATGAAGAAACAACACATATTTACTTCGCTAATCGTGAGTATCTCGGCTATTTTCGTTCAGATTTAGAACGTGACGAAGTCAAACTTTCACAAGTTTCCCCTTATTTCATTCAAGCTGTTATCGCGACAGAAGACGAACATTTTTATGAACATAAAGGGGTTGTACCAAAAGCTATTATACGTGCCATCTTTCAAGAAGCAACAAATTCCTCCACGCGTAGCGGAGGAAGTACGTTAACACAGCAACTTGTAAAAAATCAAATTTTAACGAGCGAAGTGTCATTTGAGCGAAAAGCAAAAGAAGTGTTGCTTGCTTTGCGCCTTGAGAAATTTTTTTCAAAAGATGAGATTTTAGAGGCATATATTAACGTTGTACCGTTTGGCCGAAACGCATCCGGACGAAATATTGCCGGCGTTCAGGCTGCCTCCAAAGGCGTTTTCGGCATCGATGCGAAGGAACTAACGTTGCCACAAGCGGCTTTTTTGGCAGGATTACCACAAAGTCCATTTCGCTACACACCGTTTACAAGCGAAGGGGAGTTGAAAAACGATTTATCCCCAGCACTAAACCGGATGAAAACTGTGTTATCACGCATGAAAAAAGCGGGATACATTTCGCAAAAACAGTATAAAGAAGCGCTAGCATATGACATTACAAAAGATTTTGTGTCTTCCTTACCTTCTCCTGTTGAGAAGTATCCGTGGCTCACGTTTGAAATCGAACGACGTGCGAAAGATATTTTTATTGATCTATTAGCGAAAAAAGACGGATATGAACGACAAGATGTACGCTCAAATGATCAACTATATAAAGAATATGCTGAAAAAGCCGAGAAACAACTACGCCAAAATGGCTATACAATTTATACAACGATTGATAAGAACATATATGAACGAATGAAAGCAATTGTTGAAAAATATCCTTACTTCGGAAGCGATACGGTTGTGCAGAAAAAAGATGAAAAAACGGGGCAAATCATTTCTGTCCGACAACCAGTCGAAGTGGGAGCCATTTTAATTGAAAACAAAACAGGCCGGATCATTAGCTTTGTCGGCGGCCGAGATTATAAACGGGAACAACTCAATCACGCAACACAAGCGTATCGTTCAAACGGTTCAACGATGAAACCGCTTCTTGTTTATGCACCAGCAATGGAAATGGGTATCGTTCAACCTGGATCTGTTATTCCGGATGTCGATTTGGAAATTTCAACGCCACAAGGTCCATACCGTCCAAAAAATGCAGATGGAAAAACGCACGGTTTAACATCGGTTCGGCATGCGCTAAAAAAATCGTATAACATTCCTGCTATTCGGACATATGCTCGCATCATCGATCAACGACCCATTTCATACTTGGAAAAAATGGGTTTTACAAGCTTAACAACAGGCGATGGAAACAACTTGTCTCTTGCGCTTGGTGGTTTGACAAAAGGGGTAACGATTGAAGAAAACGTCAACGCATATGCTACGTTTGCGAATGGTGGGAAGTTCATTGACGCGTATTTAATCGAAAAAATTGTCGATAAAAACGGAAAAATCGTGTATAAACACGAACCAAAGCCCGTGGAAGTATTTTCACCACAGACTGCTTATTTAACAATTGATATGATGCGTGACGTCATTCGTTCTGGAACCGCAGCCTTCTTAAATGGCAAACTAAAGTTTTCAGCGGATTGGGCTGGAAAAACAGGAACGAGTCAAAATACAAAAGATGCGTGGTTTGTCGCAACAAATCCAAATGTCACGTTCGGCACTTGGATGGGGTACGATACACCAAAGCCGCTTGAAAAAAGCTATAAAGGATTGTCATATTCCCAAAGAAACTTATTGCTATGGGCACAGCTAATGAATGGGGCATATGATATTCACCCAGAACTTATTGCACCAAAAGAGCGGTTCCATATGCCTGGTGGAATTGTTAAGCGTTCGTATTGTGCCATTTCTGGATTGCTCCCATCAGAAACGTGTAAACGATTCGGACTGATAGAAAGTGATTTGTTTAATACCGCGTTTGTACCGAAACAAGAAGATCCGTACTTAATCAACGGCACTTTTGTTGAGCTAAACGAAGAACGATACGTCGCCTTACCAACAACACCAAAAGAATTTACAAAAGAGGGCGTCATGGTCGACACTTCATTACTTGAACAATGGGGAATTCAACATATAAAGGATATGAGCAAATTGTTCCCTCAAAACGATCAATGGAAGCATGTGTTTGTCGCAAAAAAACTGCAAGAAAACGGAAAAAAACCAGATCCGCTAGCTGTACATCAAAAAGAAAATGCGCTCGTTTGGAGTGAACATCATGAACAAGATGTCATTGGATATCGTGTATATTATACAGCATCGGAGACAGCTCCGTTTCAGGTCATGACAACGATACGTAAAGGAGAACAAAAAAGCATACCGCTAAAACAAGGCATATATTACGTTACTGCTGTCGATATTGCTGGATTGGAATCGAATCCGTCAAATATCGTTCGTATGCTGCCTGCTTCATCACCTGGGCAGTCAACAAATGAAGAACCGACAGAAACACAAACAGAAGAACAGCCGTCAACTAATTAAAAAAATCGGGCATAGCCCGATTTTTTTAATCTTCCATTGTTGATAAGTCGCCTGTCGGTAAATTTAGCTCCCAAGCTTTCAAGACGCGACGCATAATTTTTCCGCTTCTCGTTTTTGGCAATTTGTCACGAAATTCGATTTCACGTGGTGCGGCATGCGCAGCTAAACCTTTCTTTACAAAGTTACGAATATCTTCTTTTAGCTCTTCAGACGGCTCGTACCCTTCGCGTAAAGCGACAAACGCTTTAATAATTTCACCGCGCACCGGATCTGGCTTTCCGATGACACCAGCTTCTGCTACAGCTGGATGTTCAACGAGCTTACTTTCTACTTCAAACGGGCCAACGCGTTCCCCTGCTGTCATAATGACATCATCAATCCGACCTTGAAACCAGAAGTATCCGTCTTCGTCCATATATGCCGAATCACCAGAAACATACCAATCACCAGGTAAAAAGTATGACTCGTATTTTTGTGGATTGTTCCAAATCGCGCGCATCATCGACGGCCAACCTTTTTTAATCGCCAAATTCCCCATGCGATATGGCGGTAACTCATTGCCTTGATCGTCGACAATCGCTGCTTTGACTCCTGGAATTGGTTTCCCCATTGATCCAGGTTTAATTTCCATGCAAGGATAGTTACAAATGAGTTGCGCACCCGTTTCTGTCATCCACCACGTGTCGTGAATGCGACGATTAAATACTTTCATGCCCCAGCGTACAACTTCTGGATTGAGCGGTTCACCTACGCTCAAAATATGGCGAAGCGAACGCAAATCAAATTTTTTCACAAGCTCGTCCCCAGCACCCATTAACATACGAAACGCTGTTGGTGCACTATACCATACTGTTACACCATAATCTTCAATCGTTTTATACCACGCTTCCGGGTTAAAGCGCCCACCTACAATGACGTTTGATGCCCCACAAAGCCATGGACCGAAAATGCCGTACGATGTTCCTGTCACCCAGCCCGGATCAGCCGTGCACCAATATACATCGTCTTCTTTTAAGTCTAATACCCATTTGGCTGTTTGATAATGCTGAATCATGGCGTTATGCACATGTAATACACCTTTTGGTTTTCCTGTCGATCCAGATGTATAGTGTAAAATGAGTCCATCTTCACGTCCGACCCATTCGATATCAAAATGTTTGCTTGCTGCGTTCATTCGTTTTTTCAAATCAAAGAACGGACCTTCTTCTTTAATGTCATCGCCAACTAAAAATACGTATTTTAATGCCGGCAATTCATTTACAGGTACGCGAGGTAAAAGTTCAGGCGTCGTAATAATGACTTTTGCCTCACTATCTTCTAAGCGGTCACGGACCGCTCCTTCCATAAACGCTTCAAAAAGCGGACCGACAATTGCCCCAAGTTTAATTGCTCCAAGCACGGAGAAGTATAGCTCAGGCGAGCGAGGCATAAAAATGAAGACGCGGTCACCTTTCTCTACATCGGCTACTTCTTTTAATACGTTGGCTACTTTGTTTGAAAACTCTTTCATTTCTTTAAATGTGTACTTTTCTTCTCTCGTTGCATCGCGATAATACAAGGCTACTTTGTTTTTTCGAAACGTTTCCACATGGCGATCAATCGCTTCATAAGCCATGTTTACTTTGCCCGTTTCATACCATGAAAAATGTTTCTCTGCTTCAGACCAGTCAAACGTTTGATACGTTTCTTCGTAGTTTTTCAAGTTAAAATCCCCTTGAATGACTGGTAGCGTTTCCACTTTAATCATCCCAAACTCCCCCTTGTTTGAAGTTTCTACATTCGTATTATATTATACTATAAACAAATTCTCAATTTTTAAAAAATTTTCATTTATGTTTATTGTGAAAACGATTTAATTTTTATTTTTTTATGTATAATTGAAGTGAGATTATTTCAGTAGGCGGTGGGGCAATGGAGCATAAAAAAACATATAACGCAAAACAATTAAAAACACCGAAAGGAACGTTAATTATCGAGGGACCAATTTCTTCGGAAAAATTGGCTAGCTATGAATTTCATCATGACTTAACAGCGTTTCGGCAACCGCACCAACAACATCAGGCGCTCATCGAAATTGCCGGGCTTCCAGAAGGACGAATTATTATTGCCCGCCACGGTCATACGATCGTTGGCTACGTCACTTTTTTATATCCAGACCCGCTTGAAAGATGGTCGCAAGGGAAGATGGAAAATTTAATCGAGCTTGGTGCAATTGAGGTTATTCCAGATTTCAGAGGATGCGGTGTCGGAAAAAATTTATTGAAAGTGGCTATGATGGACGATGCGATGGAAGATTACATCATTATTACAACGGAGTACTATTGGCATTGGGATTTAAAACGAACCGGATTAAACGTATGGGAATATCGAAAAGTAATGGAGAAAATGATGAACGCAGGTGGGCTTGTTTGGTACGCGACCGATGATCCGGAAATTTGTTCGCATCCGGCGAACTGCTTAATGGCTCGTATCGGAAAACGCGTCGATCAACAATCGATCCAAAAATTCGATCAGCTCCGTTTTATGAACCGCTTTATGTATTAAAAACAAAGGGGATGGGGAAATGATTGTCGAACAAATGATGAAAACGGATGTTATCGCATTAAAGCCGTCAAATACAATTGCTGATGCACTAAACATTGTTAAACAAAAAAATATTCGTCATTTACCAATTGTTGATGATGAATATCGTGTCGTTGGCATCGTTACGGATCGCGATTTGCGTGATGCACGCCCATCTATTTTTCATGCGAACGAACATCTTGAAGATTTACAAAAACCGTTAAGCACCATTATGAAAACAAACGTCATCACAGGGCATCCGCTTGACTTCGTCGAAGAAGTGGCAGCTTTATTTTACGAACATCGCATTAGCTGTATGCCCATCGTTAAAGAAAATAAACTTGTCGGCATCATTACAGAAAGCGATTTGCTATATACGCTCGTACAATTAACAGGGGCCCATCAGCCAGGTTCACAAATCGAAATTAAAGTGCCGAACCGCACCGGTATGTTAAGTGAAGTCGCCTCTGTTTTTCAAAAAAGAAACATTAATATTTCGAGTGTTCTTGTCTACCCTGATCGAGATGATATGTATAAAGTGCTCGTGTTTCGCATTCAAACGATGAACCCGATGGCGATTATTGATGATTTAAAAGAGCAAGGATACGACGTATTATGGCCGAACTTGCCGGGGGTTTCATCATGAGCAAAAACAGTATATTCGTTTATTCCGATGCGTTTCAAACGTATAAATTCCATGATCGCCATCCGTTTAACCAACTACGTGTCAAGCTGACGTATGACCTGTTGCAAACGCTTGGCGCGCTGCATGACGGACAAATTGTAGCACCACGCCTCGCAACAGACGAAGAATTAGCGCTTGTACATGATTCAGATTACATTGAAGCTGTAAAAAAAGCAGGAAAGGGCCAACTACCAGAAGATGTTGCGCTCAATTATGGATTAGGGACAGAAGATACACCGATTTTCCCAAACATGCATGAAGCGAGCGCTCTTCTTGTTGGCGGAACGTTAACAGCCGTTGATTATGTGCTTTCTGGCAAAGCTGAACACGCGCTCAGTTTGGGCGGAGGGCTTCATCATGGATTCCGCGGGAAAGCATCCGGTTTTTGCATTTACAACGATAGCTCTGTGGCCATTAAATATATGCAAGAAAAATACGGTGTTCGCGTCTTATACGTTGACACAGATGCCCATCATGGCGATGGAGTACAATGGACATTTTATGATGACCCGAATGTATGTACATTTTCAATTCATGAAACAGGTCGCTACTTATTCCCAGGAACCGGAAACGTCAATGAACGAGGACAAGGGAAAGGATACGGTTACTCGTTCAACATTCCTGTTGATGCGTTTACAGAAGATGAGTCGTGGCTCGCTGCATATACGGAAGCTCTGATTGAAATCGCTGATTTTTTTCGTCCTGATGTCATCTTAACGCAAAACGGTGTCGATGCTCACTATTACGATCCGTTAACTCATTTATCTGCGTCCATGCGCATTTATCGCGAAATTCCAAAACTGGCACATCAAATTGCACACCAATACTGTAACGGTCGTTGGATCGCAGTTGGTGGAGGGGGATACGACATTTGGCGCGTCGTTCCGCGTGCATGGGCGTTATTGTGGCTTGAAATGACAGAACAATCGGATATTTCTGGAGCTTTACCAAAGGAATGGATTGCCCGCTGGCAACCTCATGCTCCTGTTTCTTTGCCACTCGAATGGGATGACCCAGAAGACTTATATCCACCCATTCCAAGAAAGGCAGAGATTACAGAAAAAAATGCTCAAACTGTCATGAAAGCACTTCAACCAATTCGAAGTAATAAACAACGGTTAAACTTATAACAAAACAACAAGGGTGTTCCGAAAGTAGCGGACACCCTTTTCTATGTTCGTGCGCACGTAAAATATGCGTTCCCCTTTTAGAAAGAAATCTAGTTTTTTGTCGAATCGCGGTATTCAATGCGATGCGGCAACACAACGATGTGATTGTCTACATGCTCTTTATTCATATATTTCGTCAATAAGCGCATCGCCACAGCCCCAATATCGTACATCGGCTGGACTACCGTCGTCAATTTTGGACGAACCATTGTTGCCAAACGCGTATTATCAAAACCGACAATTTCTAAGTCATCCGGAATACGCACACCACGATCTTGTGCGCCGTGAATGACACCGAGCGCCATTTCGTCGGTTCCAACGAAAATCGCTGTTGGTCGCTGTGGAAGTTCAGCTAGCTTTTCATATGCTTCGATACCCGAATCGTACGTATAGTCTCCTTCCACAACAAGCGCCTCATCATAAGCAATATTCGCTTCTTCTAAAGCGCGACGATAGCCAGCTAATTTTTTCAATCCGTTAATTGGATCGTTTAGCGGTCCTGTTACATAAGCAATGCGTTTATGTCCTTTTTCGATCAACATATGCACCGCATCATACGATGCTTGCTCGTAGTCAATGTTGACAGATGGAATAATATTATTTTGTTCAATTGTTGCAGCTAATACGATCGGTACATCTGACTTTTTAAACTGCTCGACATGTTCTTCTGTTACATCGCCGCCCATAAATAAAATGCCATCAACTTGTTTGGCAAGCATCGTGTTTAATAAATGTAACTCTTTTTCTTTATTTTGATCAGAGTTACTTAAAATGATGTTATACTTGTACATCGTTGCAATATCCTCGATGCCACGCGCCATTTCCGCAAAGAAAATGCTTGATATATCTGGAATAATGACACCGACCGTAGTTGTTTTTTTGCTTGCCAATCCACGTGCTACCGCATTCGGACGATAACCGAGCCGCTCAATCACTTCTAACACTTTTTTGCGCGTCGAAGGCTTGACGTTTGGGTTTCCATTCACGACACGTGAAACAGTTGCCATTGACACGTTTGCTTCCCTTGCTACATCATAAATTGTTACATTCATCACATACACTCCTTTTTTTGCACTCTATATATCGAAAACTGTCGTACATCGCAATTTTATGTAAAATTATCATACGATAAATGATTACCTAAGTGCAACGTTTTCACAAATAAATTCATAAGAAAAAGCCGGTGAACAATCACCAGCTTTTTCTTTTTATGCTTTGACAAATTGCTTTTGGAACGATTTTAATTCTTCCATAAACTCATTGAATTGATCAATATCCATTTGCTGTGCGGAATCAGATAACGCAACAGCAGGATCTGGATGTACTTCGGCCATGACTCCGTCTGCTCCAATGGCAAGCGCAGCTTTCGCACAAGGTAAAAGTAAATCGCGTCGTCCTGTTGAATGTGTTACATCGACAAAAACAGGTAAATGCGTTTCCTTTTTCAAAATCGGCACGGCTGAAATATCAAGCGTGTTGCGCGTCGCCTTTTCATATGTGCGAATGCCTCGCTCACATAAAATGATTTGTCCGTTGCCTTGCGACATAATGTACTCGGCAGCATGAATAAATTCTTCGATCGTTGCAGCTAATCCGCGTTTTAATAATACCGGTTTATTCACTTGCCCCGCCGCTTTTAACAACTCAAAGTTTTGCATATTGCGCGCTCCGATTTGAATGACGTCAATATAATCGAGCGCTGTTTCAATATCTGCTGGCGTGACAATTTCACTAATGACTGCTAAATCAAACTCATCTGCCACACGTTTTAAAATTTTCAATCCTTCTACGCCAAGTCCTTGAAAGTCATATGGTGAAGTGCGTGGTTTGTAAGCACCACCGCGCAACAATTTTAAGCCGTGTCGCTTAATTGCTTGCGCCACTTCTGCTACTTGTTCATAGCTTTCAACCGCACATGGTCCCATAACGAAATATTGATTACCGTCGCCGATTTTTTCTCCTTTTACATCGACAATCGTATTTTCTGGCTTTTTCTTTCTTGATACAAGCAATGCTTTTTTATGATCATCTTCCTGCAAATCGAGCCCTGCTTTAAAAATTTCTTTAAAAATATGTTTTAACGTCGCCGTATCAAATGGTCCGTCGTTATGTTCTAAAATCAAATCTAACATTTTTCTTTCACGAACAGGGTCATAGAAATACGTACCTTGGGCATCTTTAATTTTCCCAATTTCTTGAACAACCCGCCCGCGTTCATTAATTAATTTTAACAACTGTAAATTCAACTCATCAACCTTCGCTCTCAGCTCATCTAATCGTTCGTTACTCATACATCTCATCCTTTCTTTATATAAGCTAAAAAATGTGGTACATTTCTATATAATTAGAGATTATTATAAACGAAGTGGATAAAGTTGTCACCCCTTTATTTATAAAACGCGTTTAAGCAATAAAGAATTTTTTAATTTTCGAAAAAGAAGGTGGGAAGCTTGATTTTTGCACTAGACATTGGTACGCGTTCGGTAGTTGGCATTATTTTAAAGGAAACAGACGGACAATATCAAGTTGAAGACATTGTCATAAAAGAACATGAAGAACGGGCGATGCTTGATGGACAAATTCACGACGTACTTGCTGTTTCTAACGTCATTCTCGACATAAAAAAAACGTTAGAGGAGAGACACGGACCTCTAACGCGCGTATGCGTTGCAGCCGCAGGACGTTCATTAAAAACAGAAAAAGGAAGGGCGAATATCTCCATTAAAGGGAAACCTCTCCTCACACATGAAGATGTGACATACTTAGAGCTTGCTGCAGTTCAACAAGCTCAAATGACGTTGGCTGAACAATCATCTAATGAAAAAAGTCATCACTACTATTGCGTCGGCTATTCGGTCACGCGCTATGAAATTGATGGTGAGGAAATTGGTAACTTAATTGATCAACAAGGAGATGAAGCGAGTGTTGAAGTGATCGCCACATTTTTACCGAAACTTGTCGTTGAATCACTTCTTGCGGCATTACAACGTGCCCATTTAGAAATGGAGGCGCTAACACTTGAACCGATCGCCGCACTAAACGTGCTTATTCCTCCAACGATGCGACGATTAAATGTGGCGCTTGTAGATATTGGTGCAGGAACGTCTGACATTGCGATTACAGATCTCGGTACAGTCATTGCCTACGGAATGGTGCCGATGGCAGGAGATGAAATTACCGAAGCGCTTTCAGACGCATATTTACTCGATTTCCCTCTCGCCGAACGAGCGAAACGTGACTTACATTTGAAAGAAACGATAACGATTACGGACATTCTCGGTTTTGAAACCGAAGTACCTCGCGAACAAATGATTGCAACGATTTCAGGAGCGATTGATCGACTTGCTGATGCGATTAGCAAAGAAATTTTACGACTCAATAACCATCAATCCCCAAAAGCGGTCATGCTTGTAGGAGGAGGGAGTTTGACACCCGAACTGCCAAAACGACTTGCTCAAAAACTTCATCTTCCTGAAAATCGTGTCGCTATTCGCGGTATTGATGCCATTCAAAAATTGCATATCAATCAAGAAGAAATGAAGCATCGCCCTGAACTCGTCACCCCAATTGGCATTGCTATTGCAGCAAAGCAAACACCGATTCAGTACGTAACAGTTCATGTAAATGGACAAACAATTCGCTTATTTGATATGAAACAACTGACGATCGGTGATGCCTTACTAGCTGCTGGAATTCAATTACATAAGCTATATGGGAAACCGGGCTTAGCTTGCGTCGTCACATTGAATGGACAGACGATTACAATTCCTGGAACACATGGAGAACCACCGACAATTTTAAAAAATGGTGAATTGGCGACATTTGATACACCAATAAAAAATCATGACGAGATTGTTATTGAAAAAGGAAAAGATGGACAACAAGCAACCATTCAACTTCGTGATTTGCTCGAATCATTGCCGGTAAAACATGTGACAATCAACGAACAACAATACACTATTGAGCCGATTGTATTACGGAATGGGGAACACGTTTCCCTCGATACAGTTTTATGTGATCGGGATGACATTGTCGTTCATATGCCTGAAACGATAGAACAGCTTTTACAGGCAACAAAAAACGACTATCTGCTCAAACAACTCAAACCGTTTACGATCACGTTAAATGGAAAAACAATAACATTCCCTGAATGGTGCGGAACGATGTATCGAAACGGGATTGAGTGCCAACGTTATACAACGTTTGAAGACGGCGATCATATTGTCGTTCATGAACAAAAGCAGCGAACAATCGCTCAAATCGCTGAAGCAAAACAAATAAAACTTCATTATTCTATTCCAATTATATTTAACGGTGAAACATTCACATTAACAAAGCTAATTGGTACGTTTTATCGCAACGGTGAACTACTTGAAGAAGATGATCTCGTTCATCATGAAGATGAACTCGAATTTAATGAACAAAAAATTGAACCGTTCATTTTTCAAGATATATTCCAGTACGTCCAAGTTGATATTCCTCATGGGGCATCAACAACGTTTACGTTGCTCAAAAACGGTGAACCGACAACATTTTACGAACCGCTTGCACCAGGAGATCGACTAGAAATTATTTGGCATGAGAAAAAGCAACTATGAACGAGCCATAGTTGCTTTTTTCTTTTATTTTAAGTTTTCTGGATTTAATGGTTCTAATTCTGGGAGGACAAAACGTCCATCTTTGCGAATAAGCACACCATCAAAATATATTTCACCGCCACCGTATTCTGGACGCTGAATCATAACCATATCCCAATGAATGTTTGAATGGTTGCCGTTGTATGCTTCGTCATAACATTGTCCCGGTGTAAAATGGAAACTACCATCAATTTTTTCATCAAACAAAATATCTTGCATCGGATGTTGAATATATGGATTTACCCCGATCGCGAACTCACCAATATAGCGAGCACCCTCATCTGTATCAAAAATTTGATTAATACGCTCCGTATCGTTTGCTGTTGCTTCAACAATTTTTCCGTCTTTAAACGTTAATTTTACGTTTTCAAACGTGAATCCTTGGTAAGGAGAAGGTGTATTGAACGTAATAGTACCATTAACCGATTCACGAACAGGGGCCGTATACACTTCTCCGTCTGGAATGTTCATTTGTCCTGAACATTTTACTGCAGGAATATCTTTAATGGAGAACGTTAAATCTGTCCCCGGTCCTGTAATACGCACTTGATCCGTTTTATTCATTAATTCAACGAGAGCATCCATCGCTTTATCCATTTTTCCGTAGTCTAAGTTACATACGTTGAAATAAAAATCTTCAAACGCCTCTGTGCTCATTTTTGCAAGCTGTGCCATCGATGGATTCGGATAGCGAAGGACGACCCATTTCGTTTTCGGTACGCGAATGTCACGATGCACCTTTTGCATAATCGTTTTCCCATGAATTTTCATTTTGTCGGCTGGTACATCAGCAAACTCGTTAATATTATCTCCAGCTCGCAAGCCGATGTAAGCGTCCATTTGTTTCATGACATTCGCTTCAAATTCAGCCATCATGTCAAACTGCTCTTCTTGTGCACCAAGTAAAAGTGCACGATCAACTTGATGGTCTTTTAATGAAACAAATGGGTAAGCACCTACAGCATATGCTTCGCGTACCAATGCGATCACAAGCTCTCGCTGTAAACCAAAGTTTTCGATTAATACTTTTTCTCCTTTTTGTAAGCGAAGTGAGTAATGAATTAAATTTTTCGCTAACTTTTCAATACGCGGATCTTTCATTTATATTCCTCCATTCCATCGTATGTACATGTATATTGTAACCGATCTACAAAAAATTTGGAGTTTTTTGCAGGATTTTTTCTCTTTTTGTCGAAAGAAATGTGGGATAGACAGAAAGGGGTTTTTCACAATGAATATTGTTTTGTATGGCAGTATTGCACTCATCGCGATCGCCTTTCTTATTTTAGTCGTTTATGTCGTCCAAACATTAAAAACGCTTCAAACAACGTTGCAACATGTTGCGAAAACCGTTGAAGAAGTTGAAAAACAAATGCATGAAATCGGAAAAGAAACGGCACAATTACTACATAAGACGAACGCGCTCGCAGATGACGTGCATAAAAAAGCGGAAAGCTTACAAAGTGTATTTGATGCAGTCAAACAAGTCGGTGTTACCGTTCAAACATTTAACAACTCCATTTCTAAAACACTAACAACAAACGAAAAAAAAATTACGCAAGCCATTCAATGGGGACAAACACTTATTGAAATATGGACAAAATGGAAAGAGAAACGAAAATAAGGAGGTTTTTATATGGCTAAAAATGGTTCTTTTCTACTCGGTGCAATCGTTGGTGGAATCGCTGGTGCAGCTGCGACATTATTTTTATCTAGCGAACGTGGAAAACAACTATTACAAGAGTTTACTGAAACGAACATAAAGCGATGGCAACAACATGAAAGAGAAAACGTGGCACATGACATAGAGCAACGAAAGGAGCAAGAGGAGCAAAAGCCGTTTTCCTCTATCCCTATTCCGCTTCCTTCATCAGATGTCGAGCAGTTGTTAAAAGAAACGGAGCAAGCAGTTAACGATGTCGAAAAACGTTTGAATAAAGGAATTGATGCACATGGGGAAAATTGAGACAATTGAACAATTCGAACAAATTTGTTCGTCCTATCGTCCATTTTTATTAATGAAACATAGTCTGACATGTCCAATTAGCCATCGGGCATGGGTGGAGTTCGAACGTTTTACAAAAGATTTTCCGCACATTCATGCATATTACTTATATGTGCAACACTCTCGTCCGTTATCACAACATATCGCAGAAATGTTTCAAGTAAAACATGAATCCCCTCAAGTATTATGGGTAACTGACAAAGGGGTGGCGTGGCATGCTTCGCATTGGAACGTCACATATGACCAAATGAAAAAAGCAACTATGAGCGAATCATAGTTGCTTTTTGCTTATACGTGAACGGATTGTTCGTATCTCTGCTGAAATTTTTGAATATCGCCTGCTCCCATAAAAATAAGGACAGCGTGATCATGGTGTTTTAACACGTCAACTTGTTCCTCATGCAACAGTTTTGCCCCATCAATTTTTGCACGCAAATCCTCGATGGATAATTTCCCTTGATGCTCTCGGGCAGATCCGAAAATATCGCACAAATATACCGCATCAGCAAGCGATAAACTTTCAGCAAATTCATGTAAAAACGTTTGTGTGCGTGTATATGTGTGCGGCTGAAAAATCGCAACTATTTGACGGTCTGGATATTTTTGTCTTGCCGCCTCAATCGTTGCGCGTATTTCTGTAGGATGGTGCGCATAATCATCAATAAGCACTTGTGAACCAAACCTTTTTTCATGAAAGCGACGTTTTACTCCAGGGAATGTTTTTAATCGCTCTTGAATGATGTTTACGTCAATTCCCTCATAATGGCAAAGTGCAATAACAGCGAGCGCGTTCAGCACGTTATGATCACCATATCTTGGAATATGGAAAGATGCAAAAAAGGTGTGGCGAACAAATACGTCAAACGATGTCCCTTCCGGTGTTTTCACAATATTTCGTGCTTGGAAATCGTTATCTTCACCGAATCCATAAAAAACGACAGGAACTTTCGCTTGAATTTTTTGCAAATGCTCATCATCCCCACAGGCGATGATTCCTTTTTTCACTTGCCACGCCATCTGTTGAAACGCTGAAAACACATCTTCAATATTGGCAAAATAATCTGGATGATCAAAATCAATATTCGTCATAATCGCATAATCAGGTGAATACGCTAGAAAATGACGACGATATTCGCACGCTTCAAATACAAAATACTTACTTCCTTCTCGTCCCTTTCCAGATCCATCACCGATTAAATATGATGTCGGTTCTGCTCCTTGCATGACATGAGCAAGCAACCCAGTTGTTGACGTTTTCCCATGAGCACCTGTCACAGCGATACTTGTAAATTTTTGCAAAAATTCACCTAAAAACTGGTGGTAGCGAATAACCGGTACGCCAAGCTCGCGAGCGGCTACAATTTCTTCATGTGTATCTGGAAAGGCGTTCCCAGCAATCACAACCATATTTTCCTGAATATTTTGGGCGTTAAATGGAAAAATGGGTATTCCACGTTCTTCCAATGCTTCTTGTGTGAAAAATCGCTTATCGTAGTCTGACCCTTGCACGACACATTTCATATCATGTAATACTTGTGCAAGTGCGCTCATTCCAGTTCCTTTAATGCCGACAAAATGGTAAATAGTCATAAAAAAACCTCCACCAACTATCGTTGATCTATATCACAGTATATGACACAAATTCCGTTTTGCTCTTTTCCTCTTATGTAACAAACTTCATTATACCATCGTTTGCCCACGATGATAAGAAAAACTGATAGAAGAACGTTCTTCTATCAGTTTTTCCGTGTTACTGAGGTGTATACTCTACTTTTTCAAGACGTGGATTCGGGCGATAACGCCGACCTGCTTTCGCTTGATGCTTTCCATTTAGCAATACATTATCTCCCGTAAAACCAATATGAACTTTTAACAAACTACTTCCCACACCATACATATCAACCGGCACGCCTTGTTTTTCAAACTCGATAATACGCTGCTCATTAAATCCGCCACTTACAACGATTTTTACATGTTCAAATCCTTCACGATCAAGCGCTTCACGTAAAGCGAAAATAAGTGGTGGGTTGACGCCACGTGGATCAAATGTGCCGAGCACTTCTGGATGGCGGATAAAATATTGATCAATCATCGTCCGAGACGTATCAACGCGAACTGCTTTTAACTTATCACCAAACTCACGCGCAACTTTTAGCGCATCTGTAATACAGTCATTGTTATAATCAACAAGTACAATTAAATCATCATCTGGATATTTTGCATGGTACGCTTTCGCAGCCGCAACTACATCGCCGTCAAACAATTGAATGAGGGCATGCGGCATCGTTCCCATGCCTTGTTTTCCCCACCATTCGTTCATCGCATGTGTCGCTTGAGCAGTTGAGCCACCAATAAAAGCTGCGTATCCATCACCAGCTTGCATCATGAAATGGTCATCACGATCTCCCATGAAAATAACCGGCTTTTGCACACCAGATAATGCCGCTGCTTTAACGACGTTATACACATTTGTTGCTACAGACGTCCGGCGAGCTAAAATTCCGTCAATAATCCCCTCTAAATACCCGAAATTTTGATACGGACCTGTAATAGTGAGCACCGTCTCAAACGGACTAATTTTATCGCCATCTTTCAATGAATAAATTTCTAATTTTTCCGGCTCATCAGCAAACGTATGCAATAAAGCGATTACTTCATCCGTTCCACATAAGACAGCATGTTCTTTTTGAAAAAATTGCATCGTAACGATATTATCCGGACGAAATTCCTTAACGATTTCACGCGTTTTTAAAAAATATACGGCTGAAAACCAGCCATCTCGCACACGCTCATCAAATTTAAACGTTTTATTTGTTAGGCGTTTAATTTTCCCTTGTAATTTCAACTCGATTTCCTTCATTTTGCTTTCCCCTTCAGCCATCGTTTTCACGTATTTAGCATAGCATGTTTTCTATCTCACGACTACTCCATCTAAATTGTATCTTGTAGTTGCTCAAGATCTTGTTCATCAATTAACACATCGCGTGGCTTGCTTCCTTTTGGTGCCGATACGATGCCACGTTGCTCCATCATCTCAATTAAGCGTGCCGCCCGGTTGTAGCCGATACGAAAACGACGTTGTAAACTTGATGTTGAGGCACCACCTTGTTGAACAACAAACTCACACGCCTCATAAAACAGCTCATCATCTTCATCAGCCTGTACATGTTGTTGCAATAGCTCATCATGTTGAAATAAATAAGACGGTTCCATTTGTTGTCGTACATGGGCGACGACACGCTCTATTTCTTCGTCCGATACAAAGTTGCCTTGCAAACGAATTGGTTTTGCTGTTCCATTTTCCAAAAATAACATATCGCCTCGTCCGAGTAATTTCTCCGCACCGTTTATATCAATGATTGTACGCGAATCAATTTGCGACGATACGGAAAAGGCAATACGCGTTGGAATATTTGCCTTAATTAAACCTGTGATGACGTCAACAGATGGTCGTTGTGTAGCAACAAGCAAATGAATACCACATGCTCGCGCTTTTTGAGCGATACGGCAAATCGCTTCTTCCACATCAGCTGGGGCAACCATCATTAAATCTGCAAGCTCATCAATGACAATGACGATATACGGTAAATGTTGTTCGGGTTTTTGCGCTTTTCGGATTAATTCGTTATAACGTACAATATCACGCACACCGGTATGTGCAAATAACTCATATCGCCGCTCCATTTCAGACACAGCCCATTTTAATGCTGCCGTTGCCGCTTTTGCATCCGTGATAACCGGGCTAACTAAATGTGGAATATGATTGTATGGTGCAAGTTCGACCATTTTCGGATCGATCAACAATAACTTCACTTCGTGTGGTGCTGCTTTATATAACAAGCTCACTAACATCGCATTCATACATACGCTTTTTCCTGACCCAGTTGCCCCCGCAATCAACCCGTGCGGCATCTTTTTTAAATCAGTTACGATCGGTTTTCCCGAAATATCTAATCCTAAAGCGACGGTTAACGGAGAGTCTGATTGCTGAAACACCTCGCTTTGCAACACTTCACGAATAAAAACAGGGCGGCTTGATCGGTTAGGTACTTCAATTCCGATCGTGTTTTTCCCAGGAATAGGCGCTTCTATACGAATATCCACGGCCGCTAAATTTAATTTAATATCATCCGCTAAATTCGTAATTTTATTCACTTTTACTCCAAGTTCTGGTTGCACTTCAAAACGAGTAACCGTTGGACCTTGAGTCACATGAACGACTGTCGCTCCAACATTAAAATTTTTAAACGTCTCGTTTAATCGCTCTGTTTGTTCTTTTAACCACGTTTCATCAGCTTCATGACGTATACTTGGTGCGTGCAACAACGATAGCGATGGGAATACATATGATTGTTTTTGCTGTCGCTCTTTCCATTTTTCTCGATCTTGTTTTAACATCATGACGTTATATGGTACACCGCTTCGTTGTCGCGTTCTTTCCTCATGAACTTGTTCGATTTTTGCTTCTCCCCGTTCCTGTTCTTTCGTTTCTTCCTCCTGATTTTGCTCCATGTGTTCTTCAGCAGTTTCCGTTTCATAAACAACTTCTTTCTCTTCATGAAGTGGCTCACTTACCGCCATGTGCGCATGTTCAGTTGTTTCGTCAACAAGCTGTCTTTCTATTGACTCCCCTTCTTGTGTATGCACACGCTCGTTTGTTTCAACTTTTTCAACGATCGGAAGTTCAAATTCAACAACCACATCATGTTCTTTTTTTCGCTCGACACGCTCCATTCGCTTATAACCAAACACAGGCGATGGCACATCTGTCGGGCGAAACGTGCGTGATTCACTCTCTGTTCGCTCTATGCGATACGTTTTTTTCTTAAATGAATCGGTTTGTACCGATGACCGTTTTTGGTCATATGTTCTCTCTTTTATTCTTTCCTTTGGTTCATCTGGAATTAATGGAAAGCGAAATTTTCCTCTCGGATATTCATAAACGACTTTTGCTTCAATTTCTTTATATTCGTTCGTCGGTACAGACTGTTGCTGTTTTCGCATCTTTTTTGGCTCATGCTGTTCCCCGAATAAATAACGAAATAATGCCTTTAACCAACCCATTCCATCCTCACTCTTTCCTTTGTCATTCGGTTTTATTTTACCACAAAAAAAGCTGACTGCCGTCACGGAAGTCAGCTGAAAAATGGTTGGCCTACTTCGTACTCATCATGTAAAACAAGAATACCTTTTTCTTGTGGGGCGTTTAGCAAATCTAACTCGCGCGCAGAACAAATCATCCCATAAGATTTCACTCCACGAAGCTCTGCTTCTTGAATGACTAGACCGCTCGGCATGACCGCTCCGACTTTAGCAACAACGACTTTTTGCCCCGCTTCTACGTTGGGAGCCCCGCATACAATTTGCAATGTTTCCGTACCCACATCTACTTGACAAACACTTAACTTATCAGCATTCGGATGCTTCTCTTTTTCTTTCACGTAACCGACAACAAACTTTGGTGAAAAGTCAGCCGTTACTTGTTCATTCACACCATTTTTTTGCAAGATGTCGTTAATTGTCGCAATGACTTGCTCGGTTAGTTCAACAACTCCATTTCCTTCAAATGTGCCATATGTAGACGCATGAAAAATATTGTAGCCAACGGTTTCACCTGTCTGTTCATTAAAAATGCGCACAACGTCTCCTTTTTTCTCAAAAGCGCGCGCTTGTGGGTCAACAGCCTTTAATGTAATAAGTAACGTATCACCAATGCCCTCACGGTTGTAAAATACGTTCATTACTTCTCATCCTTTCGACGATTTTTTCCGAGAATAAAAATTGGTTGCAACTGCCCATCTTCGTATAAAAACGAAAGAGCCGTAATCGGCACTCTGCCGCTTGCAAAAAAGCTCATCGTCAGCTGTGCAAGTACATCATAGCCGATTTCGTTCTCAATGTCAGCAATAATGAGCACATCTTGATGGGGAACAGCAAGTAACATCGTTCCTTTTATTTTTTCAGCAAACTTTTTTAAAAAAGCATCATTTAATATGCGACTTGCATCATATCCGTCATTTGTGTTTATAAAATAAAACGTGTTGCCAGCGACACGGTCTTCTTTCACCGTTGTTGGCAATGAACGAACATTAAAACGTGCGATCTCTTTCAATTGTTGCACATCCCAGTGTTCCAATTCAACTAAACGTTCATCAATGAGGCGATACGTTGTTCCTAAATCAAGTGCATAATAAATGCGCGTTTCTGCTGTATGTTCGTCATAAATAAACATCGTCCCTTCATTCGTTTTTGTCGGAAATGAGGTAGAGCGAATGACCGGATATATATGTTTTTCTTTTCCTTGTAGCGGTGAATCATCATGTAATGCCGTTAACGTTTGCTCGACATAATAAACGACTTCATCAATGGCACGCTCTTTTTCAAGCTCCCATTTTGCAATAACGTGGGGCAAGGAGATGGTCACTCCTTTTTTCGTTTCGCGATGCTCAATACGAAGTGTATCTTTTTTTCGATCCCATTGGAAATCCCATGGATAATGAGATAACCGCTGTTGAATATGCTCGCTTATTTGCTTACTATTCATCACGCTCACCTAAGCTTTGAATGAACGAGACAATTTCTTCTTTCGTTTTCCGATCTTTGCTCACAAATCGTCCACGTTCTTGCCCATTTTCATATGCGATAAAACTCGGGATGCCAAATACGTTATGCTCTGTAAACAAGTCAAGCAATTGATCGCGATCTACCGCATAAAACGTATAATCCGGAAATTGTGCTTCAATCTCCGGTAAAACTGGTTTGATGAATTGACAATCACGGCACCAATCAGCCGTAAACATCATAATAACTTTCCCATGCTGAATCGCGTCGTTATATTGTTCGATCCGTTCAATTATTTTCATTCATTTATTCATCCTTTCTTTTGGTGCTCATATTGCCCTTTTAACATATGAACGATATGTGTATACATCGTTGTTCGATCGACTGCTCCATTCGTCAAAATGCCGATCGCCCCTTCATTTAAACGAACATCACGGCGATTGGCGTATCCATCCATCACTTCAGCTAACTCTTTTCCCATTTTTAATTGTTCACCTATCTCGTTAGGAAGCGGAATGCGCGCCCCTCCAGCAACAACAACGACTTCATCACGATCAACGAGCGCTCCCCAATTGCATAACCAAATCACCCCATCTTGTGCAACAAATACACCGCCTTCTAATCCAATTCCGATGTCAGCTTGTTGATAAGAAACAGCTAATTTCGCTCGCTCAATGGCCCCTTGCAACGTTTCCTCGTCAGAAAACGGTTGTTTGGATACACTTGGTTGCACATCGCTCGCTATGATCGTATAGTGAGCCTCATGAAATACAGCTTTCACCGCTTTTACTTTCGTGTTGTTTTTCGTTCCAACAGCGATTTTCATCCATACATCTCCTTAAGCGTTATGGCGAATAGCATCCACAGTCGTACGATCACACTGTTTCACAAGAGCGACTAATAGCTGTTTTGCCGCTTCGTAATCGTCAATATGAATGATCGATGCATGCGTATGAATATACCGTGCACAAATGCCAATGACAGCTGAAGGGACACCACTATTGGCGATATGTACTCTGCCCGCATCTGTTCCGCCACCTGGCGAAATGAAATATTGGTATGGAATATGATTTGTTTCTGCTGTATCTAAAATAAATTCGCGCATGCCGCGATGAGTAATCATCGTGGCGTCATAAATGCGCACAAGCGCTCCTTTGCCAAGATGACCGAACTCTTTTTCATCACCTGTCATATCGTTCGCTGGACTTGCATCGAGCGCGAAGAAAATATCCGGCTTGATCATCGTTGCTGCTGTTTGTGCACCACGCAATCCGACTTCTTCTTGGACTGTCGCTCCGGAATATAATACATTTGGCAACGTTTCATCTTTTAACTCCTTTAACAACTCGATGGCCAAACCACAACCGTAACGATTATCCCACGCTTTCGCCATAATCTTTTTCTCGTTTGCTAACGGTGTAAATGGACAAATCGGCACAATTTGTTGCCCAGGACGAATGCCCATACGCTCCGCATCGTTTCGATCATCTGCGCCAATATCAATCAACATATTTTTCATATCCATCGGTTTTTTTCGCTGTTCCTCATCGAGCAGATGCGGTGGAATTGAACCAATCACACCGACAATTGGACCTCGATCCGTTATAATTTGCACACGTTGAGCTAACAATACTTGACTCCACCAACCACCAAGTGGTTGAAAACGAATCATTCCCTGCTCAGTAATAGCAGTAACCATAAAACCAACTTCGTCCATATGTCCAGCAACCATTACAACCGGTCCATTTTCCGTTCCTCGCTTCACCCCAAAAATGCTTCCGAGCCGGTCTTGCACAATTTCATCGGCATATTTTTGTAACTGCTCACGCATAAAAGCGCGCACCGCATGTTCATTTCCCGGTGCCCCCGGCAATTCCGTTAACGTTTGAAATAACTGCAAATCCATCGCTGTTTCCCCTTTCTTTTCTCGCTAATTGTCATTGTAGCGAATTTTACATGTAGTTTCCACCCATACAATTCGGTATACTAAAAGAAAAAGTGGAGGAATGCATATGCGCATGAAAACATTTTTTACCGGTATCGTTGTCGGTGCAACGGCTGCGTACATATTTAATGAGTGGCAACATAAACGTTTGATTTCATCTGAACAAGCGCTTCAAAAGGCAAAAGAAGCTTTTCAACAAACTGGTACAATTACAGGATCGTGGATTCAAACGACCGTTGAAACAATCGAAAAGAATGGACTGCGTTACGACGTCTATCGAGGGGGAATTACTCGTCCAACAGGTGCATATGAATGTTTGATTGATGCAAAAACAGGAACAATTATTGATACAAGGAAATTGTAAAACCCAAGCAAAGCCGCTTGGGTTTTTATTGGCGTTTGAGCGCTTCGACAATTTGAAACTGATCATTCCAACGGACCGCACGATAATATGCATCGTGATAAAACGTAAACCATGCATTGTTTTCCATTCCAAAGGCAAGCCATGTTTGTTTGGCGAAAATAGATGTCATTGGGTAATCATCATACGCCATAACCCAAAGCGGATTTTGATGGGCATGCGTCGGCATCAAATCACCGAGGTGAACGGCTGTTTCCCCTTCGGATGTGATAATAATGATCGCGTGTCCATCGCTATGACCGCCTGTATGAATCATCGTTACCCCTGAAACAACTTCCAATTGTTCCGCAAACGTATCGACTTGATCAACAATCGCTTCCCAGTTTTCTTTCCAATACGTGTTGCGCGAGCGAATGTTTGGCTCTCTCATTTCTGCCCACTCTACCGCTGACGTAATAATGCGCGCACGCGGAAACGTCGAAACGAGCGTGTCCCCTTCCCATTTCGTTAAACCGCTCGCATGATCGAAATGCAAATGCGTCATTAATACAAAATCAATGTCTTCAGGTGTCAAAGAAAGAAGCGCCAACTGCTCTTCTAATGAGGACTCTTCTGTTACCCCAAAGTTTCGTTTTTGCTTTTCATTTAGTTTTCCTCGCCCGATGCCAGATTCAATTAATATATTTTTCCCATCCATTTGCAATAAAATCGGATCTGTGCGGAGCGGAATTTGATTTTGTTCGTTACATGGGTATTTTTTCACCCAAAGCGGCTTTGGTACGACACCGAACATCGCTCCACCATCTAAATGTGTAATTCCTCCATTTAGCCACGTCATTGTTGCTCGACCGATCGTTAATTTCTCCATTATCTCTCCCCCTTGTCCTCTTTCATTACTCATTTTAACATTACAAAAATATTCAGAAAAGAAAAAAACCTATGCCTAATTATGACATAGGTTTCCGATACTTTACTTCACAACGGTAAATCGGGTTGCCTTTTTCTGAAAATTTTTGTTCATATTCTGTCATGACATTTCCTTCGAAATTACTTCGATGAAGATCAAGGCTGACATATTGAAGAATTAAACCATATTGCGAGAAGCTGACCAGAGAATATTCAAACAATCCACGGTTATCCGTTTTAAAATGAATTTCTCCCTCATCAACTAAAATGTTTTCGTATAGCTCTAAAAACGAGCGATACGTTAGGCGACGTTTTTCATGTCGCTTTTTTGGCCACGGATCAGAGAAGTTCAAATAAATACGTTCAACCTCTCCTTTAGCAAAAATATTTGTTAAATCTTTTGCATTAACATTTAATAAGCGCAAATTTGGTAAATCATTTTCAATTAGCTTGTCAAGCGCACATACGATGACGCTCTCATACAATTCAATTCCGATATAGTTAATATTCGGGTGCGTTTTTGCCATTTCTGTAATAAAACGACCTTTTCCTGTACCAATTTCGATATGGATCGGATGATCGTTTGAAAACAATTCACGCCAGCGCCCTTTGTATTGTTCGGGTTGCTGGATAATGTATTGTGGATATGCTGCAATTTTTTCTTTCGCCCAAGGCTTATTTCTTAAACGCACGTCTCATCCTCCGTTTCTTTGCATATAAAAAGATAAAAATGGCCATATTAATAAGCGAATAGGGGGATGAACATGGCCATTAATCATGAGCATCAATTAACTGTATTAAAAGATATTTTATCGGAACATCAACTCGATCGTTCAGGAACCGTTGCAGAATGTGAACAAATTGAGCGGCTCGCCAAATCGTTGATGGCGAACAATGCCGTTCATTCTGAACTGAAGCAAACATTGTCTCATATTTACACGTACAGTCAAAACGGCAAAAATTCAGCCGATCTTTCTTCACATATCAATCAACACGAACAGCAACTCGCTGATTGGATGGATCAGTTAACGTAGTACATGTTCAAGGAAATGCAACAGTCGTTGCATTTCCTTTTCATTATTTCGGTCTTTATGCCATGCAAGCAACCCAATCGTCTGGGCAACAGTATACCATTTCATACGTAACTGCAGTTGTTCATCGAACTCCATACCATATTCTTCTAACCAACTCACCCACTGTTCTCTTGGAATGTAAGCATATAATAACATTCCGATATCAATCGCAGGATCCGCGATCATTGCGCTATCCCAGTCAATTAAATATAGTTGATTATCTTCTGTTAACAGCCAATTATTATGATTCATATCACAATGGCAAACGACATAATCCGTACAATACACATCATCTACGTGTCGCTCTAAAAATGCAAATGCGTCCCGAACAGTCGCGTGCGCATTTAACTCAACATGTTCATTCTTCTTGACTTCCTCTAGCAAACGATGAGGTACCAAAGGCTTTTTGCCGAGACGCTCCATCATCCCCAGCAACTCTTTCGAGCGATGAATTTTCCGAAGTAATTGGGCAACTTGTTTGCTAGTCATATCATGCGGCTTTAATTCACGCGCTTGCAAAAATTGTTGAGCGGTAATGACATCTCCATTTTCCATTCGTTTCGTCCATACTAATTTTGGAACGATTCCTTCTGCCGATAAAACAGCTAAAAATGGAGAAGAGTTGCGTTTCAAAAACAACTTCTTCCCATCGTGCTCCGCAATATATGCATCCCCTGTCGCACCACCTGCCGGGGAAATTTCCCACTCCTTACCTAGTAACTGTTCCAAGTGAGCTCACCTTTCGACTTAGTCAAAATAAAAATTGCAATTGTCATCTTACTAGATTTTATCTTTCTCATCGTTTCCCCGTCAACATTCAATTAATATCCACGTGCCAATTCCATTTATTTCAATGTACCGTTCGCTTATTTTTCCTATTTCTTCTTGATTTGAACTAAATACAATTTCCCATTTTCCTTCAAAAAGAGGCAATGTCGTTTTTTTCTCCTCATTATGATGAACAACAACAATTTGCTCCCATGAACCATATGCACCAACGTCAACTAGTTGATAAGCAATAACAGATGGATGTGTATCATAAAATTTGATGTGACGCCGAACTTGATCGGCAGTAAAAAAACGAAACGCGCCATGTTTTTTACGAAGCGCAATAAGGGCCATTATCTCTCGAATATCTTCTTCCCATTCACTTTTCCGCTCCCAATCGATTCGATTCACTTCATCAGGAGCGTTATAGCTATTTTCAATTCCTTGTTTTGTTCGATAAAACTCTTGACCGCTGTGCAAAAAAGGGATACCTTGCGATAATAAAACGATAGCTGTAGCTAGCTTCTGACGTTTGCGACGAATATATTCACTCTCATGCGAATTCGCAATCATCATTTTATCCCATAATGTATGATTATCGTGACATTCGACGTAATTGACACTTTGCCTTGGCGAAAAAAATAGATGAATGCTTCCCCGAATAACTTCCATTACTGCTTCTTTATATGAGCAATCCCCTAACGCAAATCCTCGATCGTATACTTGGAATGTGCTACCTTTAACATAGTCACGAAATCGATCATTAAAGTAAGCGATGCGTGGCGTATGTTTTGCGTTCGCAATCGTTGTCTTTTTTTCTTGAGGTAACGGAGTAGCTAACTCCCAACCTTCACCAAGAACAAGAACGGTCGGATCAATTGCATCGATGGCACGACGAACGTCATTCATTGTATCGATATCTAAAATACCCATTAAATCGAAACGAAATCCATCGACGCCGTATTCACTTAGCCAATATGTCACTGAATCAATGATAAATTTTCGTACCATTTTTCTCTCAGATGCTAAATCATTTCCGACCCCTGTTCCGTTTGACGGATAACCGTTTGATTCATATCGAAAATAATAGCCCGGGACGAGATGTTCAAACGATGATGTTTCACGAATATATACATGATTATATACAACGTCTAAAATGACGCGAATACCTTCTTGCTGAAATGCTCGAATTGCCTGTTTTAGCTCCATGATACGCACATATGGATCAATCGGATCAGTTGCATAACTTCCTTCTGGAGCATTGTAATGTACCGTATTGTATCCCCAGTTGTATTCAAGTGGATCGAGCTCATTAACTCCCTCAAAATCTTGTACTGGCATGAGTTGAACATGCGTAACACCGAGCTGTTTAATATAAGAAAGACCTGTTAGTGTTTCATTAGGACCTATTGTTCCCCGTTCCGTTAAACCCATATACTTCCCTTTTTGTTTTACTCCACTTCTTGGATGAATCGTAAAATCGCGCACATGCATTTCATAAATGATCGCATCTGTCATGGAAATAAACGGAGGCATGTCTGGCTTTGGCATGTTTGTCTTTGTCAGATCGACAACAACACCATATGCGCCATTCACCGAAACGGCTTTCGCATAAGGGTCAACGGCTTCACGCCAAACAAAATTGATGTATGTCTTATACGTATACAAAAAATGCTCCATATCTTCATACACTGTATATGTCCATATCCCTTTTTGTTCTCGTACCATTACATAAGTCGTTTCTTCTTTCGTCTTTGGATGAATAAGCTTTAATAACACCGTTGTTGCCGTCGGAGCCCACACTTTAAACGTCGTTTTTTCCGGTTTGTATGTTGCACCGAGATCATTTCCGTCATATGCATATAAATCGTCAAACGCTTTTGTTCGCATCACTGCTCCTACTTGTAAAGGGGCTTGCCATCCTTCTTCCGTATAAACGACATATCGTTTCCCTAATGGAACAATAAAAGAAACGAGACACTCATATTTTGTAAATCGTTGCTGTTTCTCACTTGAACGAACTGTTAAACGGTATGCCGTTTGTTCCTCATCGCATAAAAAAAATATTGGTGCACGTTCGTGAACAACATCGTTCGGTACCAAAATGGTAATTAACGTCAACTCATCTAAATAGGCTTCAAACGGGTGTTGTTTTGTCATCATTATCGGTCACCAACTTCCACTTTTGAAGTGAATCATTTTTGTTGTAAAATGGATCAAGATAAGGGGGGGAGAAATGATGCATTCATGCATCTCATGTAGCGTTCCATTTCCAATTTTACAATCTGGCTACTTACTTATTATGCAGGAAGAGCAAAAAAAGTATTTATGTTATTCGTATGATTCATTGCAACAATTAGCGACATATGTAGAGACAATCGTTCCAAAAGAAAAAACATTCGTAGCGTTATGCAAAAATCCCGATTCACCAGGGGCGTTCGTTCCCATTCATGAGTTAAGCATTCGAATTAAGCATGAAGATGTTGTCCAATGCATAACAAATGGACCGCTCACAAGTTATTTACAACCGATTATTCATACAAAAACAGGAGACGTTTTCGGCTATGAGTGTTTACTGCGCTCACAACACTTTTCGCCTAAACAGCTTTTTTCTGTCGCACAACAAACAGGTTTGCATACATTTTTAGATCGACGAGCACGCGAAGAAGCGATTCGAGCACGTACAAAAATAAAAAAAGGGATAAAAAGTTTCATTAACTTTTTACCATCAACAATTTACAATCCCGAATTTTGTCTTCGTCATACATTTTCCATCGTCGAACAATATGAAGTAGCACCTGAAGATCTTGTATTTGAAGTTGTCGAGACCGAAAAAATCATTGATGTTGACCATTTAAAGAACGTATTTGCCACATATAAACGATCAGGAATGAAAGTAGCCTTAGACGACGTCGGTGCCGGCTTTTCAACAATCGATATGCTTACGCTATTACAACCTGATTATGTAAAAATTGATCGCCACTACATTCAAAATTGCGACCAAGAAAAAGAGAAACAAGCGTTTTTAAAAGAAGTAACTCGAATTGCGCAGGCGCTTGGCATTCACGTACTTGCTGAAGGAATTGAACGAAAAGAAGAATTAGACTACTGTAGAGAAATTGGCATTCCGTTCGCCCAAGGCTACTATATCGGCAAACCGAGCCCAAATCCGCTATAAAAGAGGCTGAGCTCTACTCATCAGCCTCTTCAACTTCTTCAATGACGAGCGGATCGTAATAGCGTGTATCACAATACGTCAACAATGATTGTGCTGCCTTCAGTTGCATATGCTTCAGCGGCATGCTCAACTGTCTGAGTGACATAAACCATGCATCATAATGACGGCGATCGATAATGTCAAGATCGCTCGGTGCGTAACGATAATCAATATATCCTTCTCGATTTATCAACACTTTTTTAATCGGCATATCGACGGAAAATTGTTTATAAATCGTTTGAACAACTTTTTCTGTTCGGTGAAGCGAAATCATCGGGTTGACGATTTTTCGCTCCACATCATCGACAATCTCCGTCCAAAAACGTTCAGCCGAGCCAACGATAATGTTATTTTTTCGTTCTTCCGTAAACGCAATGCACCACGTTGTCGTTGGGCTAATTAAAATCGTATTTAGCTCGACAGGAGCTTTTTTCAATAAAAACACAGGTTTATACATACACAAGTACGTATCAGGAAAACGTTGCAAAAAATATTTCAAATATACATCATAATAATATTTCGGATCAATAATGGATTCTTCCGTTAACGTTGAACTTGCCCAACGAATTTGCAGTTGAAACAGCTTTTCTAAAAATAATATCTTTAATTCTTCAAGCGTTTTCGGTTCGGACGTAATGGAAAACATAAAGTCTTCCTCTTCTTCCGATTGTTCATTTTCTTCTGTCACATCTTTTACTTTTTTTCTTGTCCATATTTGCTTAATTTTATCAAAAAGAGACGTCTCTTCCTCAAGCCATTTCCATGATTCATACGAATGTGGTTCTACCCTTAAAGCAAGTTGCCCCGTCTCCCACGCATGCTTCATTCGTTCCCATTGCTTCTTTTTTAAGCGAATGAACTCGCTTGGATAATGATAAATATCTAGCTCGTAGCGCGAAATATAATCTTGAAGCTTAATCAGCTGTCCCACGCCTTAACCCCCAGCAATCTATTGTTACTTTCATTCTACAACAAAAGTAACAACGGGCAAAGAAGAGAAGCAAAAATCGCACTTAACGTCATTGCTACCGAGCTAATCGCTGCTTCTTTTTTACCCATTTCAAGTGCTTTTGCAGTACCAATGCCATGTGAAGCCGCTCCAAGTCCGCTTCCGATCCCTAAAGCTGTAGTGAGGCGTAAGCGTTGAAAAATCGTTGGTCCAAACATTGCGCCAAAAATTCCTGCAACCATGACATATACAGCGGCAAGCGTTGGTATGCCGCCAATGAGCGCTGCAATATCCATTGCAACGGGTGAAGTGACTGATTTCGGAATAATTGATCGAACAACTTGTTCAGGTAAATGAAAAAGACGTGCCAATAATAAGCCGCTCCCCATCCCAATGATCGTACCGAAAAATGTGCTACATAATAACGGCCATAAAAACTGTTTGAGCGTATGACGATGTTGATAAAGTGGCAAAGCTAGTGCGACAACTGCTGGACCTAGCAAATGAACAAGCCATTTTCCTCCATCCATATATTGTTCGTACGATAGATGAAAAAGTGATAATGTGATAATAATAACGACTGTGCTCGTTGCAATGGGCACAAGCAACGGAAAATAAAAGCGGGCATACAATTTGCGCATCGCCATATACACAACAATTGTCCACAAAAGCATACTAGCGCCAATCATGCCCCTTTCACCTCACGCACTCGCTTTTGTTCACGTGTTTGTGCCCATTGACCGATGAAACCAACAAACAACATGACGATCATCGTGCTCACGATGACAACGAAAATGGACCATATCCCTTTCCCTGAGAAAAGTTCAACATAATCCATGACACCAACAGTCGCCGGGATAAACAACAGTGTTAAATGAGACAAAAGCATGTTGGCACCACGAGAGATCCACTCTTCCTTCACTATTCCGCTCATTAACAATAAAAATAGAAATAACATCCCTATCATACTTCCTGGAATAGGAATGTGTAACAGTTGCTGAATAAATGAACCGACAACATACAACGTATACAATACCCCAATTTGAATGATCGTAATCCCCATCTCTTCTCCCCCTTTTGTCCAGTTATGAAAGAGGAAAGCGCATAAGTGGCTTATATTTCGGTGTTTCATTTACATGTGTCTCATATAACACAACGTCATGCACAAAAAATTGAACGTCTTCTCCTCCCATTTTTCGCGGATATGTTTCAAGTGAAAATGGAAACGATCCGTTCCATTTTTTAGCGAGCGTAATATGCGGTGTAAATGGTCGTGCATCAAGAGAAAAACCAATCTTTTTGCAAACGTCATACACATCTTGACGGAGGGAAAACAAACAGGACTCTTCTTTTACGCCATACCATAAAATACGCGAGCCAAATGAATAAACTTCGCTCAGTTGCAAAGAAAACGCCTTATGTTTTCGGACCGCTTCTGGCATACGTTCTGCAATTTGCTTTCGCTCTTCTTCCGTTACCTTCCCTAAAAACGCAAGTGTGATGTGATAATCTTCCTCATGAACGAACAAACGAAATGGCGCTTTCCATTGAGACATAAAATGATGTAGCTGCTTTTTTACTTCGCTCGGTACAGGAACTGCCAAAAAATAGTACATTTATGTCCCACCTTTTAATTTTCTAAATTTTATCAAATTTCCGATACTTTATGCAATGTCTTTTTTGACTGCCAAGCAAAAATGACCATTCCTCCAAATGTCAACAATCCAAAAAATAAATATACGTGCTCGATCGTCCAACGCTCTAAAATATACCCTCCTACAAATGTACAAAACCAACTCCCAAGCCCATTTCCAACCGTGGCATAAAGCGATACAGCCGTCGTACGCACGTGTGCGGGAGTAATGTCGCGAACATATTGAAGAGCAGCTGGAATAAACAAACCGACAGACGCCCCTTGTACAATTGTCGTTGCATATACAATAGCTAGTGGTGGTTCAAAAAAGTAAAATGTCCACCGAGCACAAGACAAAGTTGTCGCAACTAATAACACGCTCATCATTCCAAACTTTCGGACGACGCCGTCGGCAAATTTCATAAACGGCGCCTCACTTCCTGCGGCTAATAAAAAGGCAAGTCCTACGCCCGCAAGCGTTCCACCTAAATCAGTAATCAAAATACCGAAATAAAAATTGTTGGCATAAATCGGACCGAAAACAAGAAACGTCGTCAACAAAAATAAAAGAAACCTAGGAATTCGAATCAATTCTTTCATTCCTTCTCGAATGTTCACTTTTGCACTTGACTGCTCCCTTGGCAACTTCCATGCAAGTACACTCGAAATAATGAGCAAAGCAACGAAAATGTAAAAAATAAAGCGAAGCTGGAATAACTGAGCGACTTGTCCTGCAATCGGAACAGCAGCAGCAAATCCAAGTGCTCCCCATAAACGAATCGAACCATACCGTTCATTCGCTTTTTGCACATAATGAAGCGTAATACTGTCAGATAGTGGAACAATACCACTTTGCATAACTGCAAGTAATGCGGCAATCACAAGCAACCATACATAAGAATGAACGAGCGAATACATAAAGCCAAAAAAAGCCGTACCTAATAAAGATACGATTAACACTTGAACTGGTTTGCGCGTATAATCGCTTATCATTCCCCAAATTGGCTGGATGAAAATCATAACGATCGGGCTAATCGACATAATCATCCCGATTTCCGTTCCCGACAATCCGACTTCATCTTTTAAGTACACAGATAATAGCGGAAAAAGCGAACCGAAACTAAAAAATTGCAAAAAGTAAAACATGCGAAAAATACGTGTATACACGAAAAATCCCCCATATCGATATAAAATGACGAAAAGTACCGTCATGAGCGACGGCACTTTTCATTATAACATATTTTTGGAAATTGTCATTTTGCTAACTCATAAATAGCTTGAGCGTAAATAGCTGTTGCTTTAACCAAATCATCAATAAACATGTACTCATCTTTTTGGTGTGCCACATCTGGACGATTCGGAAATAGCGGGCCAAACGCCACCCCCGCTTGTAAAGAACGCGCATATGTCCCACCGCCAATCGCAAGCAACGATGCCCGTTCGCCCGTCTGTTCTTCGTAAACACGTTGCAATGTTTGCACGAGCGGATGATCTTTCGCGACATAATGTGGTGAAGAATGAGAAAAGTTTGTTAACGTAAAGTGATGACGGTTTGCTACTCGCTCGATCGCCTCTTTCGTACGTGTAATGTCGCTCGTCACAGGATAGCGCAAATTAATGCCGATCTTTCCCCCGTGTTCACTTGTATATGAAAGAACACCGACATTAATCGTCAAATCACCTAGTTCCTCATTTGTATGCGCAACCCCTAATTGCTGTCCGCGTGTATCTCCGTGAAAATATTGGGAAACAAAACGGACAAACTCGGCTGCTTGCGGATCAAGTGCTTCATCTACCAAAAATTTTGTAAGCCATAGCCCTGCATTTACTCCGTTGTTCGGTTCCATACCGTGAGCAGAAACACCTCGAATGGATAACTTCAACGTTTCGCCATCTACATGCACCTCACCTTCAAGCGTATGCGAACGTAAAAATGTGAGAAAACGATCTTTTATGTCGTTTCCATTTCGCAAAACAGCTTCCGCAAAATCTGGAACCATATTGTATCGACGGCCAGCTTGAAACGACAAAAGAACACAATCATCTGCTTTTTTATTCATTGGCTGTTGAATAAGATCAAAGTCGACAATCCCTTTTTCAGCGTAAATAATCGGAAAATCGGCATCCGGCGCAAAGCCAAGCGTCGGCATGGACTCCGTTTGAAAATATCGTTCGACACATTGCCAATCGCTTTCCTCATCTGTTCCAATAATCATGCGTACACGCTTAGATAGTGGGAGCCCTAGCTCTTTCACAATTTTCATCGCATAAAATGCAGCAATCGTCGGACCTTTATCATCTAAAGCACCACGTGCATAAATTTTCCCATCGACGATCGTTGCCCCAAACGGATCAAACGTCCAACCGTCACCAGCAGGAACAACGTCAACATGACATAAAACCCCAACAATCTCTTCTCCATCACCCATTTCAATGTGTCCGGCTAATCCGTCTACATTTTTCACAACAAATCCTTCTTCTTCCCCGCGTTTCAACATGTAACAAAGCGCTTCATACACTTCTTTTCCTAGCGGAGCTTCTTTCGTCGCTGTTTGTTCATTACGTACGCTTGGAATGCGCAAAAATGTTTGTAAATCTTGCAAAAGGACTTTTTCCCGCTTCTTTACTTCTTCCATCCAGTTCACATTCATCGTCACTTTCACCTTTCCTTAAGAAAAATATGGTATTAATTGTGTAAATATTGTGTAAAATTCAGCAAATTTATAGCATTTTTCTTATACTTTCGTGTAAAATAAATAGTGAGACATCTAGTTTTTCATCTTTGTTGTACCATGCGAATGATGTGACGATAGGGAGTGATCATTTGAAACCATCTACCGATCGCATGCTAACCCGTATTAAGTCCGTCTACATGTTCATTAATGAAAGGGGAACTGTGACAACGCAAGAGCTCGTGGACGAATTTGGTATTACTCCACGAACGATTCAGCGGGATTTAAACGTGTTAGCATACAACGACTTAATTCACAGCCCTAGCAAAGGTAAATGGACAACAACTAAAAAAAGAGTGAAGATGTCGTCATAATGAAAGGTATATAGACGGAACCTGAGCGATGCGGGTTCCTATTTTTTGTCTTCTCCTTTTAATAAAGCAATTTCTTCATCTGTCAATTCACGATATTCTCCCGGTTCTAACGTTTCATCAAGCGAAATCGGTCCCATTTGTATGCGCTTCAAGTAAATGACACGTTTGCCGATCGCTTGAAACATTCGTTTAATTTGATGAAACTTCCCTTCTGTAATCGTAACCTGAACATCCGAGCGCAAACCCGAACGGATGATCACAAGCTCTGCCGGTTTTGTTTCATATCCATCATCGAGCACAACACCACGTTGAAATGCAGCAACATCCGCTTCAGTGACTTCACCATCAATAATCGCTTCATATGTTTTCGGGACATGTTTTTTTGGTGACAACAACTGATGAGCAAGTTGTCCATCGTTTGTTAACAACAATAGCCCTTCCGTATCTTTGTCAAGCCGTCCGACCGGGAATGGATCAAAAATCCGATCTCCCTCTTCTAACAAATCGACAACCGTTTCTTCTACCGCATCCTCCGTTGCTGAAATGACTCCTTTTGGCTTGTTCATCATTAAATAAATAAACGGTTTATACTCCACCTCTTCTTCCCATACAGTAACAACTTGCGCTTTTGGATCGACATGTATTTTTGCATCTTTAACGATCGTTCCATCGACTTTGACTACGCCTGCTTTCAACAGCTTCTTTACTTCTTTTCTCGTTCCATATCCCATGTTAGCTAATAATTTATCAATTCGTAGCACTACAATCCCTCCGAATGTTTTTCATTTTTAGGCGTTCGTCCATGCACCGATGCCAACTGTCACATATACTGCCTACGTAACAATTAAAGCGAAAGGAGTTTTCCAAATGGACGAACGCCAACAACAGCAACAAATGCCGGGCATGCCTTATTACGGGGGCTCTCCGTTCACACCAGGATTCCCTAGTGGATTTCCGGGCACACCAGGATTTCCGGGCACACCAAATTTTCCAAGCGGTTCCCTCGAACGCCGCGTCGATCGCCTTGAGCGCATAACAGAGCGCCAACAACAACAAATTAACAATTTAAATCGACGTCTCCAACGCGTTGAGCGTCAACTCGGATTTCCATTTAGCAGCGACTTCTAATAGAAAGAAGAAGGCTATGACACAGCCTTCTTTTCTTTTTTTCTAAAAAATGAAAAACGGTTGCCAAATAAAGCATATAGCAAGTTTGATCGTTCACTTAAATAAAAATAAACAGCCGCTCCAATGAGTCCACCAAAAGCAACAATGATCACGGATTGGATCATGCTCCCATTGTAATGCAGGGCACGATCCATAAGTTTTACAATCGGCCAAACGACTGCGCACATGATCGCCGTCAAAATCCCCATAAACAATATACGCTTGGCGACAAAATGATACCGATAATTTGTGTAACGTTGAATAACCCATAAGTTTAATCCAACTGACAATGCATATCCGATTGTCGTCGCTAAAATGGCTCCCATCGTTTCAAACGAGACGATAAGTATATAGTTAAAAAATAATTTAAACAAAAGTCCGATTGTTAAACTGATTACAGTAAACTTTTGTTTATTAATTCCTTGCAAAATAGCTGCCGTCACAGAAAATAAAGCAAAGAAAATGGCCGTTGGCGCATATGCTCGTAACACTTCTGTTCCTAGTGGATCATAGCTATAAAAAGCTGCATATACATATTCAGATAAAAGAGCCATACCGATAACAGCTGGCAACGTAATAAACATGACGACTTGAAATGTATCGTTTAAATACTTTCGTAACTGCTTGCTTTCCCCTTGCACGTACGCCTTCGTAATCGTCGGAATAAGCGTTAAACTAAACGATGTAGCCAGTGTCACAGGAATGATGACTAACTTTTGTGCCCATACATTAAAAATGCCGTATGCGTCTTCAGAAATCGAACCAAGCCCGATGCTCGCCATCGCTTTGTTAAATGTAAATTGATCAATAAGCTGATATAGCGGCATCGCTAACCCAACAAAAGCAAATGGAGCTGCATAGGCGATCAGCTCTTTATACATATCTTTTAACGACATATGGATCGTGCCACGATCTTGCTTTAATATTTCATCTAAAAACGATTTTCGCTTAAACCAGTATATAAATAAAACAGCTAGTCCACCAACTGCACCGATAAATGCTGCGAACGTTGCCACTTGAATGGCAGTCACAAGTGAACCGTCGAAAATACGTAAAACGATATAACTACCCGCAAGCAAAAAGACGATGCGTACAAGTTGTTCAACAACTTGCGAAAGCGCCGTCGGTCCCATTGACTCATGCCCTTGAAAAAACCCTCGAATTAAGCTCATCATCGGCACAAGCAATAAAGCGAAACTGACTGCACGAATGACAGAGGTGACATCGGCAATCGAGTTGCCGTGACCATCATCATTTACGACAAATGGGGCTAATAGTGGCGCACTCATATATAAAATGAGCCATGCGAGAAAACCAGTGATTGCCATTAACGTTATCCCTGACCGAAACAATTTTCGTCCAATCGCATATTCCCCAAGCGCATTGTATTTCGACACAAACTTGGATACCGCAAGCGGCACACCCATCGTTGCAATACTAATAAACAACGTATATGGAACATAGCCATACGAATAAAGGGCTCCTCCTTGTTTTCCAACCAGCTGATAAAATGGGAAGACGTATATAAGACCTAATATGCGCGATAAAAACACGCCCCCCGTTAAAATAAATGTGCCTCTTAACAACTTTGATGATGACATATTATCCCTTCCTTAACGGATTCATTGCTTCACTTATTTTAGCACACTTTTTTCTTTTCCATAAAATCATTATAATCATAACAGAAAGGACGTGAAAGTGATGACATATGATGTTGTGGTCATCGGTGGAGGACCGTCAGGACTGATAGCAGCCATCGCCGCCGGAGAACAAGGTGGACGTGTCCTCCTTATTGATAAAGGGGACAAACTCGGACGAAAGTTAGCGATTTCAGGCGGTGGGCGTTGCAATGTGACGAACCGAAAACCGATCGATGAACTCATTCAACATATTCCAGGGAACGGTCGTTTCTTATATGGCGCATTTTCGTTGTTTAATAATGAAGATATTATTCATTTTTTTGAACGGCTCGGTGTTCCGTTAAAAGAAGAAGACCATGGTCGTATGTTCCCGGTGAGCGATAGTGCACAATCTGTCGTACAAGCCCTTCTTCACGAGTTAAAACGATTGCACGTCGACATTCGCGTTCATACCCCTGTAAAAGACATTGAATATAAAGATGGATCCGTATATGGGGTGACACTGCAAACAGGGGAAATGATTCGAGCAAAAGCAGTTGTCGTTGCCGTTGGTGGCAAATCTGTGCCACATACCGGTTCAACAGGTGACGGCTACGCATGGGCAGAAAAAGCGGGACATACAATTACCGAACTATTTCCAACAGAAGTGCCGATTATTTCACATGAACCATTTATTCAAAAGCGAACGTTACAAGGACTATCATTGCGCGATGTGGCATTGAGCGTATTAAATGAAAAAGGAAAACCAATCGTCACACATCGGATGGATATGATTTTTACGCATTTCGGTATTTCAGGACCAGCTGCCTTACGATGTAGCCAATTCGTTGTGAAACAGTTAAAAAAACAATCTTCTGTGACCATGGCGATTGATGCGTTGCCAGATGAAAAGGAAGAGACATTATTTCAACGTATTGTGCGCGCCGTGAAAGAACAACCGAAAAAAACAATAAAAACTATTGTTAAGGCGACGCTTCCCCTTCCAGAGCGATACGTATTGTTTTTACTCGAGCAAGCAACGATTGATCCACAAACTGTCGCAAGCACGTTAGGCCACGACAAAGTGAGGGCGTTTGTTGCCTTATTTAAAAAATTTTCTTTTTCCGTACATGGCACATTGCCGCTTGAAAAAGCGTTCGTCACAGGTGGGGGGGTATCTGTCAAAGAAGTACATCCGAAAGAAATGGCATCTAAGCTGATGAAAGGTTTATATTTTTGTGGAGAAATTTTAGATATTCACGGTTACACAGGCGGTTATAATATTACTGCAGCGCTCGTGACCGGTCGGCTTGCAGGTATGCATGCTGCCATTTATGCAAACCAATAAGATCGTCGATCAAGCGATCTTATTGGCTTCTTCCATTATACAAGTTCTCCATCCCAGCCAAGCATGCCATCAATGACGTTACAAACATCATACCCATGCGCCTCTAAATAACGACACACATGCTCACTACGAACACCAGAACGACAAATAATGATATACGTTTCATTTTTGTCTAGCTCGTTCATTCTTTCTGGAATATCCCCCATTTTTATATGTATCACTGATGGAATCATTCCGAAGGCGACTTCTTCATCTTCGCGTACATCAATGACGTGAACATGCTCACCTGCTTGTATCATTTGTTTTAGCTGTACTGCTGTCATTTCTTTCATCGATCTCTCCCTTTCTTTTAACGAAAGCCTCCCACCGCATATGTGAGAGGCTTGTTTATAATTAATTTGCAACAATGTTCACTAGCTTTCCTGGGACAGCGATCACTTTACGCACCGTTTTTCCTTCGATTTGTTCTTTAATTTTTTCGTCCTCCATTGCCAATTGCTCAAGTTGTTCTTTCGTTGCATCAGCAGGAACGTGTAGTTTCGCACGCACTTTTCCGTTTACTTGAATGACGATTTCAACTTCATCTTCAACTAATTTCGCTTCATCATATGCTGGCCAAGCTTCATATGCAATCGTATTGTTATGTCCAAGCTTCTCCCATAATTCCTCAGCAATATGAGGACAAACTGGAGACAATAGCTTCACGAATCCTTCCATATACACTTTTGGTAATACAGGCGCTTTATATGCTTCATTAATAAATACCATTAACTGTGAAATCGCTGTATTGAAACGAAGCGCTTCGTAATCTTCTGTTACTTTTTTCACTGTTTGATGATATACGCGCTCAAGCGTATCTGTTTCTGGGTTATCAACGATTTTTGGATTTAATTCACCGTTTTCTTCAACAAATAAGCGCCATACACGATCTAAAAAGCGACGTGCACCGTCAAGCCCCTTTGTCGACCATGCAATCGATGCTTCTAAAGGCCCCATAAACATTTCGTATAAACGTAATGTGTCCGCCCCATGACTTTCAACAATATCGTCTGGATTGACGACATTTCCTTTTGATTTGCTCATTTTTTCATTGTTTTCCCCAAGAATCATCCCTTGGTTGAATAGCTTTTGGAATGGCTCTTTTGTTGGCACAACGCCAATATCGTATAAAAACTTATGCCAAAAACGCGCGTATAGTAAGTGTAATACGGCATGTTCTGCCCCACCAATATAAATGTCAACAGGTAGCCATTTTTCTAGTTTTTCAGGGTCTGCTAGTTGTTTATCGTTATGTGGATCGATGTAACGTAAGTAGTACCAGCAACTTCCTGCCCACTGTGGCATTGTATTCGTTTCGCGGCGACCTTTTTTGCCTGTTTTCGGGTCAACAACGTTCACCCATTCTTCAATGTTTGCTAGTGGAGACTCTCCTGTGCCTGACGGTTTAATTTCATCTGTCTTCGGCAATACGAGCGGCAACTCTTCTTCTGGCACTGGTGTCATCGTTCCGTCTTCCCAATGGATAATCGGAATCGGTTCACCCCAATAACGTTGGCGGCTAAATAACCAATCGCGAAGGCGATACGAAACTTTTTTCTCTCCTTTTCCGTTGGCCTCTAGCCATTCGATCATTTTTTTCGTTGCTTCTTCTTTATTTAAACCGTTTAAGAAATCAGAGTTCACATGTTCCCCGTCGCCTGTGTATGCTTCTTTTGAAATGTCGCCACCAGCAACAACTTCTTTAATTGGCAAATTGAATTTTTTCGCAAATTCATAATCGCGCTCATCATGCGCCGGCACTGCCATAATCGCTCCTGTACCGTAACTCATTAGCACGTAATCGGCGATCCAAATCGGCAATTTTTCCCCATTGGCTGGGTTGATCGCATACGCTCCCGTAAATACACCTGTTTTTTCTTTCGCTAAATCGGTGCGCTCAAGATCGCTTTTGCTTTGAATTTGTTTTAAATAAGCTTCAACTGCTTCTTTTTGCTCAGGTGTTGTAATTTTTTCAACGAGCGGATGTTCAGGGGCAAGCACGGCATAAGTTGCACCAAATAACGTATCTGGACGCGTTGTAAACACCGTAAACGTTTCATCATGTCCATCAACTTGAAAATGAATATTTGCTCCTTCTGAACGACCGATCCAGTTGCGTTGCATTTCTTTTATGCTTTCAGGCCAGTCTAATTCTTCTAAATCTTCAAGCAAACGGTCCGCATATGCCGTAATGCGAAGCATCCATTGTTTCATCGGCTTACGAATGACTGGGTGACCGCCGCGCTCACTTTTTCCATCGATCACTTCTTCATTCGCTAATACCGTTCCTAACGCTGGGCACCAGTTGACTGGCACTTCATCCATGTACGCTAATCCTTTTTCATATAGCTTTAAGAAAATCCATTGTGTCCATTTGTAATAGTTTGGATCAGTTGTATTCACTTCGCGATCCCAGTCATATGAAAAACCGAGCGATTTAATTTGACGGCGGAAGTTGTTAATATTTTTTTCTGTAAATTCGGCTGGGTCATTTCCTGTATCCAGTGCGTATTGCTCCGCTGGCAATCCGAACGCATCCCACCCCATCGGGTGCAATACGTTATACCCTTGCATGCGCTTCATGCGCGCTAAAATGTCCGTCGCTGTATATCCTTCTGGATGACCGACATGCAATCCTGCGCCGGATGGATACGGGAACATGTCAAGCGCATAAAACTTTCGCTTTCCGTCATCTTCCGTCGTTTTGAACGTTTTATTTTCTTCCCAATACTTTTGCCATTTTTTCTCAATTTCACGATGATTAAAACTCACGTGACAAACCTCCTTTTAATCCATTTTTAACAAAAATGAAAAACAAAAAACCTCTCATCCCAAAAAGGGACGAGAGGATTCTCCCGCGGTACCACCCTTGTTAGCGCACGAATCGTGCACTCACTTTCATCATTAACGCAGATTCACGGCGCACGCTACTTCATTCGCACACGCAACTCCAAGGCGAGTTCGTAAACAAACTTCGGTTGACTCGCACCACCCGTCAACTCTCTGCATGCCATTTGTTTACTACTACTCCTTTTCACCGTCATTTCCATTATTTCATTATACACATTATTTTAAAAAATTTACACCCTCGTTGCAAGTGTATTTAAGTGTTGTTTCATAACTAAAAAATATAACAAATTTTCATATAAATGAAAAATTCGAAATTTCATTTACTTTTTATTACTTTTTTTTATAATTAAGATGTTTTATAATAAATTTTAGAAAGGAAGGATAAATAATGAAAAATTTACACCTATTCTTTTTATTTTTCATTCTTGTTTTTATATCCCCAATCTCTTCATTGGCTCAGAAACCCCAAGGAGATGACTCAGATTGTATCGTTTGTGGTGAAGCAACATATAAAGTTACAAAAATTAGTGGGCCTTCTCTTGTTACTGAAAAGTTTCAAACTTATTTAACCTCAGCATAGGCCTATTCTGACTGCTATGTATGGTCAGAAACTACTACAACTACGTTACAAATTACAGGTGGAGCAACCTTTGATATCACTGAAGCTATTAAAAACCAACTTAACTTAAGTTGGTCGAAAAGCAAATCTTATTCTGTAGCTATTCAAATTCCTGCAGATAAAAATAAATACTCAAAGCTTGGATTATTTGGTGATTTTAATAAATACTATGTAAAAGTAGTAAAAGATAAATTTGGTCAAGAAACAACCTCCCACCATGACGCATACGAGCCAACTTCAACTCATTATTTAAAGGTAGTTTACAAAAACTAAGTTAAAGGGTAGTAGTGCTTATGATTAAAAAATCTTTTCTCATTTTCTGTACACTTGTCAGTTTTCTTATTCTCGGATGCCAGTCGGAACAAATGAAAAAATTTATTGTTTTCGGGAAATGGGACGGTGTATATGTAGCAAAAAAAGATGATCCTTTCGTTCTTAACTTCATTTTACTTAGTGACAGTCCTCTAACAAACGTGACATCTATCGACTTTCCCGAAATCTCACACGCAATCGATGACATGCAATATGATCTTATCAAAGGTGATAAATATAAAGACTTTCAATTATTTAATGTCGCTGTAAATTTACGTTTAAAAGAAGTAAGTAGCGCGACACTATCTAAAATAACTCTCATATTTGATCAAAAATACAAAGAGACATTCCCGATCGGTCAGATCAAGTTAGCTGTGGACGAGAAAGGGATATTTACTCCACAAAATGAGTATGTGACAGCTTATCCAAATACGCAATTTTTTCAAGCAAAGCTGAAAAACATTTCAGAACATACGATTCAAATAAAGGATGTAACTGTAGAAAACACTTATTTACAGACAAAAGATGTAAAAATAAACGATAAATCGGAAAAACAGAGTGTAAGGCCAAACGAAACAATAAATATGTATTTTACTTTTGCTGAAAAGGCAGAACAAAACGCTCACTTTTATATTGTTACACCAAAAATTGAATATGAATTAGCAGGAAAAACATCAAGCACATATATCGATCCCGTTTTTTACGGTGTGACAAACCTTACCAAAGAAAAACTAGATGATATTTTGAAGCAAAACTAAACTATCCCCCACCCGGAGCATGTCCGAGTGGGGAAATTACGTTTCATTATGATATTCTGCCTTTGCTTCTTGCCCTTTTTTCGCATTCCTTTGTTTCACTTCTTTTATCGGATCACCAAAATCTTTCGCATGCAACGTTTTTTGTTCTGGATTGTTTTGTTTTGAACGTTTTTTCATCGTTTTCCTCCTAGTGACGAAGTAAAATCATATCGTTTTGTAATTGTTCAAGCTGCAGGCGCATGCGATGTAATTGTTCGCGCTGCTGGGCGTTACAACTTAACGAAAAATGCGCCAAATCGGTCACCGCATGTTCGAGCATTTGCTGGGCTTTTACATATTCTGTATCGTTATAATGTTCAAGCTTGCTTGCTTCTGTATATTGCTCTTTTGCATAGCGAAGCACATCTTCACAATGCTGCAAAAATTCATCCATCGACTGTCTTGTTGCCATACGCATCCCTTCCTTTCTTCTCTATCGCTTTATAGTTTGTACATTTTTTTGTCGTTTATCACAGCACCATTGAGTTTCACGCTTGAAACGTGCTACAATGCTAAAATGATGCGAGGTGATAAACATGAATCCTTTTCCATATACAAACGACAATAAACGGTACCATACATGGAATTATCATTTACGCCAAACGTTCGGCGAAAAAGTGTTTAAAGTGTCGCTTGATGCAGGATTTGACTGTCCAAATCGCGACGGCACGGTCGCGTATGGCGGTTGCACATTTTGTAGCGCTGCGGGTTCCGGTGATTTTGCTGGCAGACGAACAGACGATTTAGTGACACAATTTCATACGATTAAAGAAAAAATGCATACGAAATGGAAAGATGGCAAATACATCGCCTATTTTCAAGCGTTCACAAATACGCATGCACCCGTTGACGTCTTGCGTGAAAAATTCGAATCGGTGTTACATTTAGACGGTGTCGTCGGTTTATCAATCGCTACACGACCTGACTGTTTGCCAGATGATGTCGTTGAGTATTTAGCCGAATTGAATGAACGAACGTATTTATGGGTCGAGCTTGGCTTACAAACTGTTCATGAACAAACGGCTGCTTTAATTAACCGCGCACACGACTTTTCGTGCTATGTAGAAGGGGTACAAAAGCTACGCAAACACGGTATTCGTGTTTGTGCCCATATTATTAACGGATTGCCGCTTGAAACGTATGACATGATGATGGAAACAGCAAAGACGGTCGCGCATTTAGATGTACAGGGCATTAAAATCCATTTGCTTCATTTGTTAAAAGGAACGCCGATGGTGAAGCAATACGAAAAAGGAATGCTCCGCTTTTTAACGTTCGATGAGTATGTTCAACTCGTTTGCGATCAGTTAGAAGTATTGCCGCCAGAAATGATCGTTCATCGCATTACAGGTGACGGCCCAATCGATTTAATGATCGGTCCGATGTGGAGCGTCAACAAATGGGAAGTGTTAAACGCCATCGATGCTGAACTAGAGCGACGTAATAGCTATCAAGGAAAAAAATATGTGCGAAAGGAAGAAAAATAATGAAACTAATGCGCATTTTACCGTTTGCGCGCTCGCTTATCGACTTAGCGGTCAAAGAAGGGGATATCGTCGTCGATGCAACGGTTGGTAACGGTCATGATACGCTTTACTTAGCTGAACGTGTCGGATCGTCTGGACATGTGTTCGGGTTCGACATTCAAGCACAAGCGATTGAAAATACGACAAAACGATTGCGCGAACATCATATGGAAGCACGGGTCACGCTTGTGCAAGCAAGCCACGCAGAACTTGATGCGCATATCCCTCTCGAATATAAAGGACGCATAACCGGTGCGATGTTTAATCTCGGTTATTTGCCCGGGGGAGATAAACAAATTGTCACAAAGCCAAACTCAACAATTGCTGCGATTGAACAATTGCTTGAAATCATGGCTCCTGAAGGAATGATTGTCCTCGTCATTTACCACGGCCATCCCGAAGGAGCGATCGAACGTGATGCCCTTTTGCAATACGTCTCAACAATCGATCAACAACGCGCGCATGTCATTCGATACGAATTTATGAATCAAGTCAACTATCCACCGTTTATCGTCGCGATTGAGAAGAGATAAAAAAGTAGCGATCAGTTCTCCCTATCGCTACTTTTGTTTAGTTAGTGAAATATTTCTTCTAAATCAACAAACAAATCCGAAAAGTAAACAGATTGAACAATCCCTATGCTCACCTTAATATCTGCCTGCTCGTACAACCCGTCTTCATTTAATGCATAAACGGTAACTGCTTGTTTCATCGGATTAACGATCCAATATTCTTTTACACCATATTCCATATATAAATTAAATTTCGTTACTAAATCATGCGCTTGATTGGAAGGGCTCAATATTTCAACAATTAACGTTGGAACGCCAACATATTTTGTGTCTGTAAATCCTGATGGATCACAAATAATGCTTAAATCAGGAATGACAAGTTTTCGCTCAGAACATTTCTCACTCACTAATTCAATATCTGTTGGAGCCGCAAATACTTTACATGTCTTTCTTTTTAAATAATTCCCAAATATCGTATGAAGATTGCTCGATACAAGTTGATGCTGAATGCTAGGCGAAGGAGTCATATAAACAATACCATTAATGTATTCTAACCTTTCATCACTATTTTGGCGCATCATTAAATATTGTTCATACGTCACATGCGAAAAGCGAGGCAACGACATGATCATCCCTCTTTTCTTTTCTTTCATTATACAGCGATTTTCTCATACATACATCCATCTTTGCCATTTTCGATACATTCTGCCGTTCCAGTAAAAGAAGTGAGATGTCATGCCACCAGCGCGCAACAATTGTTTCGCTAGCTTACGAATCGTTTCTTGCTCATGCACTTTTTCATCTGATAAATATAATCCGAGCAAGCCACGATGAATAAAGCGGTGAAATTCACGATGCGGCAACTGTGCAATATGGCGTTCTGCTTCTTCAATGAAATGACGTAAACGAGCAAATAATGTCTCCTCATTCGGATAATAAAAGCAAAAATTTAAATCTCCACCTTGTCGGTCTTCTTCTTGATCAATGAAATAATCAAGCAAAATGTGCAGCCCTTGTACATATGGAAAATAGCTATTCCGTACCCGTTCAGCGAGGCGAATATCAAACGAGTCGTTATAAGCGTAAGCGACTAAACAAAAAATACCGAGCGTCGAACCAGAGCAAGCGGAAAATTCGTACCACTCCATTTTCGGCAACGATGCTTCATGCTTAGCAAACCATTGCTTCAAGCGCGGAATGCGCTCTTCTTTTTTTACATGTTTATGTACTTGTAAGTCACAATAATATGATGCAAGTTCATGTAAAAATGGAGCGATCACTTCATAATGTTGAACTCCTTGCAACATTTCTTGGCACGTATCGACAAGGGCATGCAAGTAGCCACCGTCATCTTGTTCGGTACGATAACGATAATATGCCTCTTTTTTTGCCCCGATAGTTAACGCATGGATCATCGAATCGTGCAACGCACGAAAGTCAGTCGGGTCAAGCGACGTGCTACGATCGCATAAATTATCTAGATAATCACTAATCGTTTGATAAGCAACGATAAAACGAATGCATCGCTCCATTTCTTTTCCTGCAAGCAACGATAAAATCGCGCCTCCCTCGCAATGAAACGTTTTTGTCGCGATGCTCGCTAACGCTTGTTTGCGCAATTCTTCATCCGGAATAGCTTCTGCTCTTTTTTTCCAAACAGCTAGTTCGCGGTGAACAAGCGGAAAAACGCGACGATACACAGCTCGCATGAGACTAAACGGATTTGTTGGAACGCTCAATAAGCTCACCTCTTTGCAGTTGCAACGTTAAAAACGTATGGGCATATAAAAATACTTGTTCACGTTCAAGTTCGTTAAAAATCTCGTGATATAGTTTTGGCCATTCTTTATACACTTTTTCGCTTACCGTCAGCTGATCAAACCATGTTTTCACTGCACTTTTATCGACAATTTTATCATCTCCTGCTTGCATGACAAGCATCGGAACGTCTGGCAAATCTGCAATTTTCTCATGAGCAATACGAATGGCTTTGACTAACTCGCGATACCAACGAACAGACACTTTCGTCACATATAATGAATCATTTTTGTCCATCTCGCGCACTTCTTCGTTTCGGGTAGCCATCTCTACCGTTAACCCTGATGGAAAACGCTTTTTCGGATGAATAATATTTAAAATGCGCGAGGCGATTTCAAGTGCTTTGGACGGATAATGAACGAGCCCTAAACATGGAGAAGATAAAATGACACCGCGCACAGGAAGACGCTTTTCTTGCAATGTACGAATAACAATGAGCCCACCCATGCTGTGACCGAGTAAAAAAATAGGCTGTTCATACACGCTTGCTTCATGAACCCAACTTGCGACTGCTTCAATATATTCGTCAAATGAATCGATATGTCCTCTTCGACTGCGTGATGTCGTTCCTTGCCCCGGTAAATCTCCTGCAACAACGTGAAAACCGTGCATGCGAAACATTTCAATCAACCATTTATAACGACCGTGATGCTCAGCTGCACCGTGAACGATCACGATCGTTCCTTTAGCGTTTTCTCCTTCCCATTTCCACATATACTACCCCCCTTTATATTTACGAATAGCCGAAAAATTTGTACACTAAATATAATAAATTGAAACGAAAGGAACGAGTCAAATGATCTATCCTTATAAAGAACATACACCAAACATTGCATCTTCTGCGTTCATCGCCGATTACGTTACCATCACAGGTGATGTAACGATTGGAGAGGAAACGAGCGTTTGGTTTAACACGGTCATTCGCGGAGATGTCGCGCCGACAATCATCGGTAACCGTGTAAACATTCAAGACAACTCTGTCCTTCATCAAAGTCCAAACAATCCACTCATCATTGAAGATGATGTCACCGTTGGTCATCAAGTCATTTTACATAGTGCGATCATTAGAAAAGGCGCTCTCGTCGGCATGGGTTCGATCGTTTTAGACGGTGCTGAAATTGGTGAAGGTGCGTTTATCGGTGCTGGCAGCCTCGTGCCTCAAGGAAAAAAAATCCCGCCACGCACACTTGCATTCGGACGTCCTGCAAAAGTGATTCGAGAATTAACCGAAGAAGATGAGCGTGAAATGGCACGCATTCGCCGCGAATATGTTGAAAAAGGACAATATTATAAGTCGCTTCAATTAAACAAACCACGCAATAAATAAGAGCGTGGTATTTTTACATTGTTTTATTATTGACTTAACATATATATTTTATCATAAATTCAGGGGGATTTGCTTATGTTACGAAAATGGTACGATTGGGAATGCAAGTTGTTTTACAGCATTAATCGTTATTTTGATCGGAAATGGCTAAACGCCTATTTTCGTTCGATTACACACATCGGAGGCGCAACATTTTCAATTACAGCGGTTATGCTAGCCATTTGGTTATTGCGTGATGAATGGCGCGCTACTGCCATCGCAAGTGCGATCGCTTTAGCACTTAGCCATATTCCTGTCGCAATAATGAAAAAAATGTATCCTCGCAAACGACCGTATATTTCACTGCATAACACGAAAGTAACAAAAAACCCATTAACTGACCATTCATTTCCATCAGGACATACGACGGCCACATTCTCTGTCGTTATTCCATTTTTATTATACGCTCCACCATTAATGATTTGGCTGTTGCCGATCGCATGTAGTGTCGCTGTTTCGCGCATTTATTTAGGGCTCCATTATCCGTCTGATGTGCTTGCTGGTTGTATGCTCGGTACGTTGTTTGGCGTCGCTTCATTTTCTGTCATTTTATAAGGGAGGAATGGGCATGAAAATTGCTTTATTCACTGACACATTCGCCCCTGAAGTAAACGGGGTAGCCCGTACATTAAAAAGATGGGTCGATTTTTTAGAAAACCACCAAGTTGAATACCGCGTTTTCGCTCCGGAAACGCGGTCAGAAGATGTTTCGACAAATTGTATTTATCACTTCAAAAGCTTTCGTTTTTTTCTTTATCCCGAATGTCGTTTGGCAATCCCAAACACGATGACTATAAGAGAGCAGCTAGAGCAATTTCGACCAACGCTCATCCACATTGCTACTCCATTTAATATTGGTTTGTGTGGTTTGCATTATGCCAAAAAAATGAATATCCCCTTCGTCGCTTCTTATCATACCCATTTTGATCAATACTTACACTACTACAACCTCGATTTTTTATCACCGTGGCTCTGGCGTTATATGCATTGGTTTCATCGTTCTGCCGAAAAAATTTTCGTTCCTTCTGAAGAAACGCTCAATCACTTGCAACAGCGTGGCTTTACAAACTTACACATTTGGTCGCGCGGCGTCGATTGCACAACATTTTATCCGAGAAAAGACAACCAGCCATTTCGACAAGCATATGACATTACTGAACCGTATATCGTTTTATATGTCGGACGGTTAGCGCGGGAAAAAAATGTCGATTTACTCATCCAACTCGCCAAACAAATGCCATCTTCTATTCGTTGGATGATCGTTGGAGACGGACCGCTAAAAGGGCAATTACAACAAGTAGCTCCAAGCAATGTGACGTTTACAGGTTTTTTAAGCGGAGAGGCACTCGCTGAAGCATATGCATTCGCAGATGTACTAGCATTTCCATCACCAACAGAAACGTTTGGCAATGTCGTATTAGAATCATTCGCATCAGGCACTCCGGTTGTTTGCGCAGATCGAGGTGGCGTGACAACAATTGTGAAAGAGCAACAAACAGGTTTATTGTGCCCTCCTCATGATTTAAACGCTTGGCGAGCAGCAATTGAATATATGTTAGAAAATAAAGAAAAACGAAAACAAATGGGGAAAGCCGCTCGGGAATACGCAAAAACGAAAGACTGGAACAGCATATTCACCGAACTTCTTTCCCACTATGAACAAGTGATGCACAAACGCCAGTCCCATTACGCATAAGAGCGGAGAAACGGAGATGGCTTTGCAAAATCGTACTTTTCTTCTACGTACACGGCATGCCAAACGATAAACATCAGTACCGTCCATAATTTTCGACTATAATCGGCTTTTCCTGTCGCATGATCATTAAGCAACTGCAAAAGCACATGCTTATGGAATAAATGATTCGTTTCACTTTGTTGGATCATCATTTTTGCCCAATCGTACAGTTCATCTTTTAACCAGTGACGAATCGGAACAGGGAAACCGAGTTTTTTACGATGCAATACGTGATCTGGAACAATACCTTCTGCCACTTTCCGCAATATATACTTTGTTGTACCGTTAGCTGTTTTCAAATGGGCAGGGATATGCTTGGCTACAGCGAACACTTCTTTGTCTAAAAACGGGACACGCAACTCAAGCGAATGAGCCATCGTCATTTTGTCAGCCTTTAACAAAATATCTCCACATAACCACGTATGCAAATCGACATATTGCATTTGTTCGACGGGATCGTATAACGCTGTTTCATCATATAAATGTTTCGTTACGTTCGTATATTTCCAATCGCTCTTGTATCCTTTTAATATAAGGGCTTTTTCTTTTTCCTCAAACATTTTTGCGTTGCCAATATATCTATCACGCAATGGTGTCGTACCGCGTTCGATAAAACTTTTTCCTTTCACTCCTTCTGGAAGAAGACGAGCGAGCATGCGTAATACGTGCTTTATCGGCTGAGGGAGATGATTAAACAGGCGTAAAGAATGTGGTTCACGGTAAATATTGTAACCTCCAAATAATTCATCTGCCCCTTCACCTGATAAAACGACCGTCACACGCTTTCTCGCTTCACGAGCGACAAAATAAAGCGGGACAGCGGCAGGATCAGCAAGCGGGTCATCCATATGCCACATAATACGTGGAAGTGCTTGTACGTATTCTTCTGGAGAAATAATATAGCTGTAATGTCGAACATGTAGCTGATCAGCTGTTTCTTTCGCCACATCTATTTCACTAAACCCTTCTCGAGCAAATCCAACCGAAAATGTCTCGAGCTGCGGATGAAATTGTTTAGCTATCGCAACAACAAGGGAAGAATCAATCCCACCGGATAAAAAAGAACCGACAGGCACATCGCTACGCATATGCACTTCAATCGATTTGAATAGTGCATCGCGAATATCACTAATCCACTTTTCTTCTGATTGATGGATCGGCGTAAATGTTGGGGTAAAATAACGAACAAACATCGGTTGCTCGCCAATTTTTTTCTTGATATAATGCCCAGGCTTCAGTCTAAAAATATTTGCTGTCATTGTAAGTGGCTCTGGCACATATTGAAACGTTAAATAATGATGGAGTGCTTCTCTGTTGATATCCCCATCAATTGCTAATAAGAGGCTTTTCTTTTCCGAAGCAACGAGAAGACGATCATCTTCAATCGTATAAAAAAATGGCTTAATACCAAACGGATCGCGTGCAGCAAATACTATTTTTTCTTCTTTGTCCCAAATGACGAAAGCAAACATACCGCGCAATTGTTGAACACAAGCCTCTTTTGTTTCAGCATATAAAGCTAAAATAACTTCTGTATCTGAATGTGTCGTAAATTTATATCCTTTTTGCTCAAGTTGCTCGCGCAATTCAATATAGTTGTAGATTTCTCCATTAAAAATAATCCAATATCGATCATTTTCATAGGAAAGCGGCTGGTGACCTGCCTCTAAATCAATAATGCTCAGACGACGAAAAGCAAAATGCACATGCTCATCGAAAAAATATCCCTCGTCATCTGGTCCACGATGAACAATCGCATCATTCATCTGACGAAACGTTTGTTTCCATTCACCGCATATTTGATTTGGTTGATCATATATAACCCCAACAAAGCCACACATGTTTTCACCCCGTTTCACTAACAAATAGAGAGAGCTACATTGTCGTAACTCTCTCCCTTTTTCTTACTTCGCTAACTGTAACGCTTGTTGTTTTAACGCTTCCGCTTTATCAGTACGCTCCCAAGGAAGATCAATATCTGTGCGACCAAAGTGACCGTAAGCAGCTGTTTGTTTGTAAATTGGACGGCGAAGATCAAGCATTTTAATGATGCCTGCTGGGCGAAGGTCAAAATTGTTGCGCACCACTTCAATTAATACATCTTCAGATACTTTACCTGTGCCGAACGTATCAATGGAAATTGATACTGGTTGCGCCACACCGATCGCATACGCTAACTGCACTTCACATTTATCTGCAAGACCTGCTGCAACGATGTTTTTCGCTACGTAACGAGCGGCATATGCTGCCGAACGGTCTACTTTCGTCGGGTCTTTTCCTGAGAACGCTCCACCACCGTGACGAGCATAACCACCGTACGTGTCAACGATAATTTTGCGTCCTGTTAACCCTGCGTCACCTTGTGGGCCACCGATGACGAAACGACCTGTTGGGTTAATGAAATATTTTGTGTTCTCATCGATCAACTCCGCTGGAACAACAGGTTGAATGACATGCTCTTTAATGTTGCGCACAATTTGATCTTGTGTAATTTCTGGATGATGTTGTGTTGAAACAACGATCGTATCAATGCGTACAGGTTTGCCGTTTTCATCATACTCAACTGTCACTTGCGTCTTTCCGTCTGGACGTAAATAAGGTAAGATATCTTCTTTACGCACTTCAGCTAAACGGCGCGCAAGTTTATGTGCGAGCGAAATTGGAAGCGGCATAAGCTCTTTCGTTTCGTTGCACGCGAAGCCAAACATTAATCCTTGGTCACCTGCACCGATCGCCTCGATTTCTTCATCTGTCATTTGCCCTTCACGAGCTTCTAACGCTTTGTCAACACCCATCGCAATATCTGGAGATTGTTCATCAATTGATGTTAATACAGCGCACGTATCTGCATCAAAGCCGTATTTTGCGCGCGTATAGCCAATTTCACGAATCGTTTCACGGACAATTTTCGGAATATCTACATATGTAGATGTTGTAATTTCCCCGCTCACTAAAACAAGCCCTGTTGTTACGCTCGTTTCACACGCAACACGCGCATTTGGATCATTCGCTAAAATCGCATCTAAAATCGCATCGGAAATTTGGTCACAAATTTTATCCGGATGCCCTTCCGTTACAGATTCAGACGTAAACAGACGACGTTTAGGCATTCAAACATTCCTCCTCAATAATAATGACAAATGATACGGTACTCATCCCTCTTATTATGGTCTATCGTGAAAAAAACCTTTCCTTCAGAGGAAAGGTTTTTGCATTTGTCTGCGCCTTTCACTCTTATCGTTCAAGGGCGTTCCCTTGCCACAGGTTAGCACCTTTTCACATACGTGACGGTTGCTGGGTTTCATCGGGCCTGTCTCCCTCCACCAACTCGGGATAAGAGTATCCGTTCATCTCAGCATCATATCACATATATCATCAGCGAGTCAACGTTTTTTCTACTGTAATGATTTTGAAAATAAATTCAAGAAAAATACACGAATTAGTATGGACTATTTATTAAAATGTGTTATACTTTTTACATAAAGATAAATCAAACAAAGGTAGGTTTTGTCCAATGAATTCCATTGAACTGACAAACAAATTATCGACACTCTTACAAAGGGATGGGGTTTTTCATAACTTATCTGTACCACGACTAGTAGAGAAGGTATTAACTCGGAAAGAAGGCATTCTTACTTTATCAGGAGCGATTTGTGCAACAACAGGAAAATATACAGGTCGCTCCCCGAAAGATAAATATATTGTCGAAGAGCCATCCGTGAAACATAAAATTGATTGGGGAACTGTCAATCAGCCAATTTCTGAAGAAGTATTTGATAAACTTTACAACAAAGTAATCGACTATTTAATGACAAAAGAAGAATTGTTTGTATTTAATGGCTTCGCAGGCGCCGATCCAGCTTATCGCTTGCCGATTCAAGTTGTCAACGAATTTGCTTGGCATAACTTATTCGCCCATCAGTTGTTCATTCGTCCAACAACGGAAGAATTACAAGCGCATGAGCCACAATTTACAGTCATTTCTGCTCCAACATTTAAAGCCGATCCAGCCGTTGACGGCACGCGTTCAGAAACGTTTATTATCATCTCGTTTGAACGTCGCACTGTGCTAATTGGTGGAACAGAATATGCAGGTGAAATGAAAAAATCAATTTTCTCCGTCATGAACTTCTTATTGCCAGAGCAAGGAATCTTCCCGATGCACTGCTCAGCAAACGTAGGTCAAGAAGGCGATGTCGCGCTCTTTTTTGGTTTATCAGGGACAGGGAAAACGACGCTTTCTGCTGATCCAAACCGTCGCTTAATTGGCGATGACGAGCACGGTTGGTCAAACAACGGTGTCTTTAATATTGAAGGCGGATGTTATGCCAAGTGCATTAACTTATCACGTGAAAAAGAGCCACAAATTTTTGACGCGATTCGCTTCGGCTCGGTATTAGAAAACGTCATGATTGACCCAGATACGCGCATACCAAACTATGACGATGCGACGTTAACTGAAAATACACGTGCAGCATACCCGCTTGAAGCGATGGATAACATCGTTCAGCCAAGCGTTGCTGGTCACCCGCATACAATCGTCTTTTTAACAGCGGACGCGTTCGGGGTATTGCCACCAATTAGCAAACTCACAAAAGAGCAAGCAATGTATCATTTCTTAAGCGGGTATACAAGCAAGTTAGCAGGTACAGAACGCGGGGTCACAGCTCCTGAAGCAACGTTCTCTACATGCTTCGGTTCACCGTTTTTACCACTTCCAGCAACACGGTATGCAGACATGCTCGGACAAAAAATCGATGCTCACGACGTTCAAGTCTTTTTAGTGAACACCGGTTGGACTGGTGGTGGATACGGCGTTGGTGAACGAATGAAACTGTCGTATACGCGCGCGATGGTGAAAGCAGCGTTAGAAGGAGAATTAAACAACGTCGAAACCGTTCAAGATCCTATTTTCGGATTACACATTCCACTTCACGTCCCAGGTGTCCCTGATGAAGTGCTACAACCAAAAAGTACATGGGCGGATCAAGAAGCTTACGAACAAAAAGCAAAGGAACTTGCAGCGAAGTTCCGCGAAAACTTCAAGAAATTCAAAAACGTTGATCCACGCATTGAACAGTTCGGTGGACCAATTGGATAAACGACAAAAGCTGCCTGCTTATTCGGCAGCTTTTTTTATTTTTAATGACTTCGTACAAACCATTTTTACTATGAAACATATAGTAGTGTATAGAAGTGAACAAAAGGAGGATACAAAATGAATGGACTATTTGCTCTCCCCCAATTAAAAGATATACGTCATCTTCTCCCTACTCGTTCTGGACAGTCGTATAAAAAAACAACACTGCAACAAAAAACACATATTATTATTCATCATAGTTTAACAAAAACAGGCTCGGCATTTGCGTTTGCTAATTATCATGTTAGTAAGGGGTGGCCAGGAATTGGATACCATTTTGTTATCGAACAAGACGGAACAATTCATTTTTGCAACGATTTAGAAACAATTAGTTACCATGTTGGCAACCATAACTCATACTGCATCGGCATTTGTTTAACAGGGGATTTTCGCACACAACAACCGACGAATGAACAAAAACAATCATTGAAAGCATTATACAAAACACTTGTCAGCATCTTGCCGAACTATAAAGACGTAAAAGGACATAACGAGCTGAAAGGATATGAATGGAAACAATGTCCGTGCTTTAACTACTTAGAAGTACTAAATGAAAAAGAGAACGTCACTGTTCAGATCAAAGAAGAAGTAAAACAATATACCGTTCAACAAGGAGATACGTTATGGGCAATTAGCCAAAAAACAGGAGTAAGTGTAAAAACGTTACTTCGTCTAAATCCACACATCAATCCACGAACATTACAGCCTGGCCAACAAATAATTATCGAAAAGCAAGTAAACAAGACAGAAGTCAAGCCTCCATCACAATCGGCCAATCAACCACTAAAACAACAAAATCCAATCGAACAATTGATAAGCAAACTTCCGAATAAAGTATTACGATACGGTGATCGTGGTGAAGACGTGCGCTTCTTACAACAAGCACTAAACGCAATCAACTTCAAATGCGGAGCAGAAGACGGGATATTCGGTCAAAAAACGTTAGATGCCGTGAAACGGGTCAACCTAATGTTTTCTGATGGAAATAAAAATGGCGTTTATGACGAAAAGACGAAAAATTATATAGTAAGTAAGCTAAAAGAAAAAATAAAATAGCTTTTAAGCATACATCTCCCCTATAATAAAGCATGAGGGGGGATTGGCTATGCATATGGCAGATGCGCTCATTTCACCTACGGTAGGAGTGGCGATGTGGGGGGCTACAGCAGGTATAGCAAGCTACTCATTAAAAAAATTGAACATCGAAGCCGATGAAAAAAAGCTACCACTTATGGGAGTGCTCGGAGCATTTGTATTTGCCGCGCAAATGATTAACTTTGCTATTCCAGGTACAGGATCCAGTGGACATTTAGGAGGCGGACTGTTGCTCGCCGCTTTGCTCGGTCCGTATGCAGCATTTTTAACGTTATCCGTCGTTTTATTTATACAAGCACTCTTTTTTGCAGACGGTGGCCTGTTAGCTTTCGGATGTAACGTGCTTAATCTCGGCTTTTACACATGTTTTATCGCCTATCCTGTATACAAGCGGCTCATTCGTCGAACGAACATATGGTTGGCCTCCATCATTGCTGCTGTCGTTGGATTACAACTCGGTGCATTTAGTGTCGTCGTTCAAACATTATTGTCTGGCAAAGTCGAGCTTCCATTTACAACTTTCACATTATTTATGCAACCTATTCATTTAGCGATTGGCATTGTAGAAGGGATAGCTACAGCCGCTATTATCTCCTTTGTTATGAAAACAAAACCAGAGCTTTCGACAACAATAGAGACGCCGATCAATCGCCTCGTCGGGACGCTCGGTTTGCTCGCTCTAATGATTGGTGGCATTTTTTCATCCATCGCCTCTTCTAAGCCAGATGGATTGGAATGGTCTGTTTTTCATGCGATCGGTACGGATGAACTGCGTGCAACAACGGCCGTTCATCATGCACTTGAACGTCTCCAACAATCGCTTGCTTTGCTTCCTGACTACAATCTGAAAGGCGGAGGCACGTCGATCGGATGGCTAGATATCGGGACAAGTATTTCTGGTATTATCGGTACATTCATTGTTGCTGTAGCAATCATGGCGCCATACATTATTATTAAAAAATGGAGAAAAGAAGCGTGATCTATCCACCTATGCTAAACATTGTGCAACGACGTAATATTCATCCGCTAAGCATACTAATTATAACGTTTACATATATCTTCGTCGTTGCCTCGTTTCATTCATATGCTTTTATTGAATTGATGCCGTTATCGCTTTACCCGATCGCTATGATCATTTTTTATCGCCTCCCCATTCGTCATATAAAACACGTACTCATCGCTTCATTGCCATTTGCTACAGCCATAGGAGTTTCGCAATTGCTTTTTATTGATGAACATATATTATTTTTTCATTGGTACATCGAAGCAAGATGGTTGGCTTTTTCTACATTTGTTTTAAAAAACACGCTTGCAATACTTGCAGCAACCGTTTTATTTTTAACTACACCGATTGAACAACTTGCAGGGGCGCTCCTTTCTTTGCGCATCCCACGCTTTCTCGTTATTCAATTACTTTTGACATATCGATACATTTTTTTATTTTTAGAGGAAGCAAAACGACTTCGTCAGGCGTACATGTTGCGGGCTCCACGCCATCGTGCTATCAAATTATCTGTTTGGGGATCGCTCGTCGGACACTTACTTTTACGAACTTTCGATCGTGCTGAGCGCGTGTATGAAGCAATGACGTTGCGAGGCTTTTCTATTCAACGTATGCATATAAAAATAAAACGATGGACAACGAGAGAGATGATATACACATATGTAACGATTACATTGTTCATCGTTTATCGTTTGGTGGTCATATGATGATAAATGTATCAAATGTTTTCTACATATACCCAGATGGTCATGAAGCCATTCGTGATGTTTCTTTTTCCGTTCAACAAGGAGAATGCATCGGCATCATTGGAGCAAACGGTGCAGGAAAATCGACGTTATTAAAACTGCTCGTCGGATTATATACGCCCCAAAGTGGATGCATTGTCATTGACAACATGCGCATGTCGAAACAAACGTTACGACATATTCGTCAGATTGTTGGCTTTACATTTCAACAAGCAGACGATCAATTGTTTATGCCGACTGTCTACGAGGATGTCGCATTTGCACTTCGCAATGACGGCATAAATGAAAATGAGGTGAAACAACGGGTAACAAAAGCTTTAACAATCGTTGGCGCTATGCATTTAAAAGACCGCCCACCCTATCGTTTGTCTGAAGGGGAAAAACGGCTCGTCACTATAGCAACTGTGCTCGCAACAGAACCGAAAATTTTGCTGATGGATGAACCAACAGCGGCTCTTGATCCGAAAGCGCGGCGAACGCTCATTCATCTCGTTCAATCGTTGCCACACACAAAAATTGTAACGACACATGACCTCGACTTTGTGCTTGAATGTTGTGAGCGAACGATTGTACTCGCAAACGGAACGATCGTATACGACGGACCGACAGAAAACGTATTAACGAACGAACCGTTTTTACACGAACATCACTTAGAGCTCCCTCTTATGCTCCAAGGGAGAAAATAAGGCGTGGCTCATTGCCCCACGTCTTATCTTTATTCTACAAACAAAAAAAGCGCCGGTATATGGCGCTTCAGCTTGTCGACAAAGTCGACAAGCTGGCTTATTTTTGTTTGACCATTTTTTCTAAAACATTTTCTTTCACTTTATGCGAAAGGTCATCTATATTTAATCCATTTCCGAGCGTTCCGTACACGTATCCTTCGCGCGGTTCGATGAGTTCTGTTTGTTCATGATAAAGGCGTGGCGTTTTCCATAGCGCAATTAATGCTTTTGTCATCGGCATTTCATGATAACGATCCGGCCATAGTTGTTTAATATATTGTTTAACTAGCGGGTAATATTTTGAACTCATTGCTGGGAATAAATGATGTTCTGTATGGTGTGAAAAGTTAAAATGCAACACATCGATCCATTTCGGCACAATAACTGTTAAGCTATTAGCTAGCGGATCGTTAACCGGAACGAGTGGATTTAAGCGATGGTTCGTTGAAATGTACCCCATAACGATCGCATTTCCAATAAGCAGTGGAAGAACGAACGCAAAGAGCCATTTTTCTACTCCGATTATCAACAATAGCCCAATCCATATCGACCAAGGTAAGACAAACTGCCAAAATACGGCGCGGCGACTGCCCCGTTCAAACTCCTTCCAAAAGTGAAGAAGCATATGAAGCGAATGAGCTGTAAACATCCCTGCTAAAGACAAAAATGAGAAAAACGCACGAATCGGAAACGGAATACGGTAAATCCAACGAAGAAAACGACTTTGGGCTAAACGTTTGATCGTCGGCCACGCATCTGGATCAAGCTCCTCATGTTGAGTATGCACATGATGCGTTGCGTTATGCCACTTTCTCCATAACTTTGGACCTGTGCATAGAGGCAAAAACGCGATGCCACCTAATAAATCACGAAGCCAAGCTCGCTTTACGACCGTTCCATGCAAAATTTCATGCCCTAAAAACCCTAAACCTGCAAAACAAAATCCAATAACAACCGAAAGCAATCCGTTCCATAACCAATGTAGATCAAATAAAGAAATCGTGACAATGCTACTAACTAAAACGAGCATGTAAGCAAGACCACCGAACAGACGAGATGGAACAGGACGGAACGCTTCCTCAGGTAAATACGGAGCAATGCGAGCCGCGTACCACCCAAATGAATGAAATTGTTTCATCAATAAAAAAACTCCCCTCATACGTAAACACTTCACTTCAAAAAGAAATGAATATTCAAACATCTCTTTCTAAAGCTTATTGTCATCGTATCATTTACATTCTTGTCCTGTCAATAGAATTTATTACTAGGTTATATGATTTATTTATATGATATGGTTACAAAACATGAAATGTAGTTGTGTAATCGTCATAAATGTGTTTCAATGAAGGTAAAAATATGGAGGGTGAGCCATATGGGTATGCCGTTAGAGATTCAAACGATGATCGTCACGAACGGAAAAGAAAAACGAATCGAACATAACCTATTTATTTTGCAAAAAGAAGGCTATCGTCTATATCCGCTTGATATCCCATTAGAAGTAAGGCGAACAAAACATGGCGAAGCAACAGGACAAGCTGTCGTCAAAAAACTCGTCCTTGAAAACGGAACAACGATTGTTACATATGAATTAATTGCTTTACATTCGATTAATTAAACCGTCGAGCGATGTGCTCGGCGGTTTTCTTTTTCGGGCATTCACACATTTTTATTAGGCGCATACGATAAAGCAAACGAAACGAAAGAGGGGAAGAGGATGCGAAAATGGGGGTTTTTGTTCGTCGCTTTTATGTTTTTACTATCGGCTTGCTCATCAAATGATGTAAAAACGTTGCGCATTGCCGAAGTCACTCGATCAATTTTTTACGCTCCACAATACGTAGCAATTGAGAAAGGTTTTTTTGCTGAAGAAGGACTTCGTATTGAGCTAAATACAACGTGGGGCGGCGATAAAACAATGACGACGCTTTTATCGAACGGAGCAGATATTGCACTCGTCGGTTCCGAAACATCTATTTACGTATACAGTCAAGGAGCCGTTGATCCGGTCATCAATTTCGCGCAATTGACACAGACCGATGGTACATTTTTAGTTTCCCGCGAACCAATCGCCAACTTCACTTGGGATCAACTGAAAGGAAGTACATTTTTAGGGCAACGAAAAGGCGGTATGCCGCAAATGGTCGGAGAGTACGTATTGAAGCAACACGGAATCGATCCACATAAAGACTTACATCTCATTCAAAATATTGAATTTGCCAATATTGCCAATGCGTTCGCGAGCGGAACAGGTGATTTCGTCCAACTATTCGAACCGACGGCTAGCATTTTTGAACAAGAAGGGAAAGGATATATTGTCGCTTCGTTCGGAACAGAATCTGGACACCTCCCGTACACAACATTTATGGCAAAACAAAGTTTTATTGATGAAAATAAAGATGTCATCGAAAAATTTACACGTGCCCTCTATAAAGCACAACAATGGGTGCAAACACACGATGCAAAAGAAATTGCAACAGTCATTCAACCATATTTTGAAAATACAAATATTACTCTCATTGAAAAAGTCGTCGAGCGCTATAAAAATCAAGGCTCATATGCAACTGATCCAATTTTAGACGAAGAAGAGTGGAATCATCTTCAAAACGTGATGAAAGAAGCAAATGAGTTACCATCTTACATTGACCACTCGATTTTAGTGAATACATCGTTCGCTGAAAAAGCGAAAAAGTAGGTGAACATCATGCCCATTTTAACAATTGATCAAGTGATGCACGCCTACGTCACAAATCAATCTGCTGTATTAGCGCTTGATCATTTGTCGCTCAATGTCGAGAGGGGAGAATTTCTCTCCTTCCTCGGCCCAAGCGGCTGTGGAAAAACGACGCTCCTTTCCATTGTTGCTGGATTGATCACCCCGACAAAAGGACGTGTGTTGATCGAAGGAAAAGAGATACACACAATGCGCCAAACGATTGGATATATGCTCCAACATGATTATTTGTTCCCGTGGAAAACGATTGAACAAAACGTCACACTCGGATTAAAACTAACAGGCAAATATAGCGAGAAAACGAAGAGACAAACGCTCGCCTTATTGCACCAAATCGGTCTGCGCGATGTTGATGACCGCTATCCTAATGAATTGTCAGGAGGAATGCGTCAGCGTGCTGCCCTCGTGCGTACACTTGCAACCGATCCGAAAATATTGTTGTTGGATGAACCTTTTTCTGCGCTTGATTATCAAACAAAACTTAAACTAGAAGATCTCGTATGGGAGACGTTAAAACAATATCGAAAAACAGCACTTCTCGTCACGCACGATATTGGTGAAGCTATTGCGATGAGCGATCGGATCGTTTTATTTACCGCTAGACCAGGAAAAATTCAAAAAATCGTTACCGTTCCAGATTCATTAAGAGCTTGTACACCGTTTCAAGCTCGCCAACATCCAGATTTTTCGCCGCTCTTTCAAATGATTTGGAAGGAGTTAGAGAGCATTGAACAAACATGAATGGTTGCAACGTATATACGATCAGTATATGGCATATGAAAAACGTGAAAAACGAATTGTCCGTTTTTTTCAAGCGATCATCGTTATTACATTTTTCAGCTTATGGGAAATCGCAAGCCGTTTTCAGTGGATCGATCCTCTTTTATTTAGCTCACCGTCTTCGATTTGGCATTTGTTTATTACAAAAATACGCGATCACACATTGCTTTCACATACAACTGTCACATTAACAGAGACCATACTTGGTTTTATTGTTGGGACGATGATTGGCGTTTGTTTTGCTACAATACTTTGGTGGTTTCCTCGCGTCTCAAAAATTGTTGATCCGTATTTAGTCATTTTAAACGCCATGCCAAAAGTAGCACTTGGCCCGATTTTAATTGTCGCACTCGGACCAAATATGACTTCGATTGTCGCGATGGGAGCGATTATTTCGATCATTATTACAACGATTGTCGTTTACACCTCGTTTAAAGAAGTAGATGCAAACTACATCAAAGTACTTCAAACGTTCGGTGCCACGAAGCAACAATGGTTTACAGAAGTCATTTTACCCGCTTCCTTTCCGACCATTATTTCAACGCTAAAAGTAAACGTTGGTTTATCTTGGGTTGGTGTCATCGTCGGTGAATTTCTCGTCTCTAAACAAGGGCTCGGTTATATGATTATTTACGGCTTCCAAGTGTTTAACTTTACGCTCGTTTTATTAAGTTTGCTTATGATCGCTTTACTCTCTAGCATCATGTACCAGCTTGTCGGTTGGCTTGAAAAAAAATTAATAAAACGCGCATAACCCCACGCAAAAAGAAAAAGCGGTGGGGTTTTAAATCATTCCCCGCCGCTGTAACTCTCGTTTCGTATATGCCCATACGCCATCTTTCATAATAAAACTAAATCGTCCATCTGTCGCTACGTCATCTGGCATATGCTCAATGAGCACAGGACCATTTGTTTCAAAATACGACTCTCTCTGTTCAAGAAAAGCTACGTGGGCAAAATAAATATTTTTTATGATCGTTTCATTTGGACGTTTCACTTCATACTGTCCGATATACGTGATCGTCTGAACAATGCCTCCTGTTTCTTCTCTCACTTCGCGAATGGCTGCCTGTTCCGCTGTCTCTCCTTCTTCCACTTTTCCACCAGGAAACTCCCAGCCACGTACAGCGTGATTTGTCAATAACCAACGACCATCGTACCGACAAATCACAAGAACATGTTTCGGTTGTTGCGAACAAGGATGGTCAGAAAAAGAAAGTCGAACGTTGTATCCGTAGTAATCTTGAAATACAATCATCGCCGTCTACCCTCAACTGTATGTTTTCTTCATTGTACCACACAGTGAAATTGTCGACAGCTTTTATAACTGTATGACACCCATCGTTTCAATTTGTTGTTTCGCTTCTTCATCTCCAAGCTCATAAATAAGTTCGTACACTTTTTTTATCGCTTGATCATATCCATCATTTGGACGATCGTAATGGTATTGCACATACGGCACATGTGCGCGCCAAAACGATTGCCAATCGGATGAATACATTTCATCAAAATACTCTCGTAATTGAATGATTTCCTCATCCGTCGCCTCAATTCGAAACTCCCAAGGTGATGCTGTTTTCACTTGCGAAATTTCGCCACGAGCCACTGAAACATAGTACGTTTTTTTCATCGCCCCACCTCTTTTCCGTTTGTTACGATTAGTGTGAGTCGATCCATTTGTTTTCATGCAACGAAAGCATAAAACGCTCGACAAAACACAAAAAGGTGGGATTCCCCACCTTATCCAAGAAACGATTTTAACATCCATACGTGCTTTTCTAAACTTTGATGAATGCCTAAAAGCATATCACCTGTCGTTTCATCATCAATTTCTCCCGCATAGTTCATGCCATCTTTTAGCTCTTGAATCATCGTTTCAAAATCGCGAACGATTTCTTCCACCATTTCTTCTGCTGTTTCATTTCCTTTTGCTTCATGTACAGAAGCTGCCGCTAAATAATCTTTCATCGTCGCTAACGGTTTTCCGCCTAACGCCAACAGACGCTCAGCCAACTCGTCGATATGTAGCGCTGCTTCATTGTATAACTCTTCAAATTTTATGTGCAATGTAAAAAACTGTGGTCCTTTCACATACCAGTGATAGTTGTGTAGCTTCACATAAAGCACGTTCCAATTTGCAATTTGTTTATTAACTATGTCAATTAATTTCTCTTTCACGCTTATTCCCTCCTTAACTATAAACTTTCCCCTTCTTCATTGTAGCAAACAAAAAAATTTTTGGAAAATGAAACGTACTGTATTATTTTATAAAAAAGCTCAGGAAAAAATCCTGAACTTTTTAACCAAACACTTTTTTCAATTCTTCTTTTGGCTGCGATAGCCAGTAGCGCATGAGCCGTTTCGCTCCTTCTAAATCATGCAATTTCGCTTGACCGCACTCTTTTTCTGTTGCGGCTGGCACTTCAGTAACCGTCAATGCCTCGTTCATCGTCGCCTCAAGCAAGTCAATAACTTCTTCGACTGTTGGTGTGCCGCTAACAACTAAATAATAACCTGTTTGACATCCCATCGGAGAAATGTCGATAATATCGAAATGATCGTATTTTTCGGCATGCTTACGAATGTGCACTGCTAACAAATGCTCAAGCGTATGAATAGCTGCTGGTTGCATTGCTTCTTTATTTGGTTGACAAAAGCGAATATCAAATTTATTCACAACACCGTCACTGCCGACTTGATGAACACCACAATGGCGAACGTACGGTGCCTTGACCGCACAATGATCCAGCTCAAAGCTTTCTACTGAAGGCATATGTCCCACCTCTTTTTCAATTGTTACGTTTTTATCATACACAAAAGTCCGACTTTTTTCATCTTTTTTTATTGGAATTGATTTATATCTCTATGTTACAATAAGAAAAAAATAGGGGTAGGTGTATGATATGAAGCATATATTCATTTTACTCATTCGTTTTTATCAACGATTTATTTCCCCTTTAAAACCCCCAACATGCCGCTTTTATCCAACTTGTTCTCATTATGGATTAGAAGCCATTCGTCGCTTCGGTGCGCTTAAAGGAGGCTATTTAACAATAAAACGCATTTTAAAATGCCATCCGTTTCATCCCGGTGGATTTGATCCTGTACCAGAGAAAGAGGAAAAATAATTGCCCTTTCTCTTTTTTTTCGGTATGATAAACGATGTAAATCGTAATAATTACGTTTTAAGAAAGGAGAATAATATGATGAAAGTTCCTGTCACCGTATTAAGTGGGTATTTAGGCTCTGGGAAAACAACGTTGCTTAATCATATTTTAAACAATCGGGAAGGATTAAAAATTGCTGTCATCGTCAATGACATGAGCGAAGTCAATATTGATGCCGAACTCATTCAACAAGGTGGCTTTTCACGCACCGAAGAAAAACTTGTGCAAATTCAAAACGGCTGTATTTGCTGTACGCTGCGGGAAGATTTAATGAAAGAAGTCAAAAAACTTGTTGATGCTGGAAACATCGATTATATCGTTATCGAATCATCCGGCATTAGCGAACCGATTCCTGTTGCACAAACGTTTACGTATATCGATGAAGAGTTTGGTATTGACTTAACATCAAATTGTCGATTAGATACGATGGTTACAGTTGTAGATGCTCATCGTTTTTGGCATGATTTCGCTTCAGGTGAAACGTTATTGGATCGTAAACAAGCGATCGATGAAACAGATACACGCGAAGTCGTTGATCTATTAATTGATCAAATTGAATTTGCGAACGTGCTTATTTTAAATAAAATCGATTGTATTTCAAAAGAAGATGCAGACGAATTAGAAACTCTTTTGCGCAAATTAAATCCAGAAGCGAAAATCATTCGGACGACATATGGAAAAGTAACGCTACACGACATTTTAAATACGCGCTTATTTGACTTTGAAAAAGCAAGTCAATCAGCTGGATGGATCAAAGAACTAAATGAAGAACATACACCAGAGACAGAGGAATATGGTATTTCTTCTTTTGTATATCGCCGCCGTCGACCGTTTCACCCTGAGCGTTTGATGCATTGGCTTGAACATTGGCCTGTTGAAGTCGTTCGTGCAAAAGGCTTTTTCTGGCTCGCTTCGCGCAACAATATGTGTGGACTTCTTTCGCAAGCTGGACCGTCCATTATGATTCAGGGTGCTGGCGAATGGATTGCGACATATCCTCCACATGAACGTGAACGTATTTTGCAAGAAGAACAAGAATTGCGTGCAAAATGGAATGATACGTATGGCGATCGCATGACAGAACTCGTGTTTATCGGAATCGATATGGATGAACAAGCCATTTCTTCTTCACTCGATACATGCTTATTAACGGATGAAGAAATGGGCAAAGATTGGTCAACATTTGTCGATCCACTCCCACCATTTGTTTCTGTTTCATAGTTTTCAAATCGTAACGATTACGATATAATAAAGCGAGAGAAAAGGATGTTTTCTGTTTTTCAGAGACATCCTTCTTTTTGGAAGGAGGAAAAAAATGAGGTTGAACATCATTTTATCAATCATTCTTACGATCACACTAACATTATCTGGATGTAATAAACAAGAACAACTAGCGCCGTCAACGACCGAGAAAACAAACAACAAGCTTATCATTTATACAACTGTATACCCACTTCAAGATTTTGCTCAAAAAATCGGCGGCAAGCACGTTCAAGTGGAAAGCGTATACCCTCCCGGCGTTGATGTGCACACATACGAACCAACGGCAAAAACGATGCAACAAATCGCAGATGCTGACGCTTTCATTTACATCGGTCAAGGCATGGAAGGATTTGTTGAACGCATCGTCAAAACGCTAGAAAATGAGCGAGTCAAGTTCGTGGAAGCAACCGCAGGAATGGATTTACCTCGGTCCAATCATACTCATGAAGATGAGCATGCTCACGAAGACGAACATGATCACGGAGATGTAGATCCTCACATCTGGCTGGATCCGATTTATTCCATTCAAATGGCTGAAACAATTAAACAAACGCTAATAGAACTGAAACCTGAGGCGAAACAAGATTTTGAACAAAACTTTGCTTCGTTAAAACAGCAGCTTGAACAGCTCGATATGCAGTTTCAACAATTGATAAAAGACGAAAAAACAAAAGAAATTCTTGTCGCTCATGCCGCATACGGCTATTGGGAAAAACGATACGGCTTAAAACAAATAAGCGTAACGGGGCTATCACCGACAAACGAACCGTCACAAAAACAACTCGCTTCAATCATCAAGAAGGCAAAAGAACATAATATACGCTATATCTTTTTTGAACAAAACGTGACATCCAAAATTGCTGAAGTTGTAAAAAATGAAGTTGGTGCTGATGTGCTCATTCTTCATAATTTAGAAGCTCGTACAAATGATGATATCGCAAATAGCAAAGATTACTTTGCGATTATGAATGACAATATCTCAGCATTAAAAAAAGCTCTACAATAAGCGATCGTAACGGTCGCTTATTTTTTTGTATATTTTTTCTCTTTTCACATCAAACTATGAAACGACAATGTATGGAAAGGGATGAACATTTCGGTATGGATCACGTATTAACAGCAAGAACGCTCTTTGGCACAACGATGGCGTTTCACATTATTTTTGCGACGCTCGGAGTTGGTATTCCGCTTATGATTTTATTAGCTGAGTTGCTATATCAAAAAACAAAAGACAATGACTATGCGCTCATGGCAAATCGTTGGACGAAAGCGCTCGCCATTTTGCTTGGCGTAGCAATCCCGTCTGGAACGATTGCAGGCGTACAGCTTTCTCTTTTATGGCCGGGATTTATGGAGGTGATCGGCAAAGTGATGGCACTCCCATTTCAAATTGAAATTTATGCGTTTTTCGTTGAGGCGTTGTTTTTATCTATTTACGTATATGCCGCTAATCGCATTTCTCCAACGATGCGCATCGTAAGCTTGACGTTTGTTGCCATCGGAGCAGCCGCTTCTGCCATTTTAATTACGAACGTACATGCCTTTGAAGGTACGCCGACAGGCTTTCGTATCGAAAATGGACAAATTGTCGACGTCGATCCATGGAAGGCATTTTTTAATCCGAGCTTCGCAGTCACAGCTACACACGTTGTTTTATCAGCTTATATGACCGGAGCTTTTACGATCGCTTCGATCGCTGCCTATAAAATGTTGAAAAATAAACATAACGAACGCATTCAGCTTTTTCATAAAAAAGCACTGATGCTTGGGTTAACAGTCGGCGGGGTGTTTTCTCTATTAACAGCGATCAACGGGCATGAATCAGCGCAACTCCTTCATGAGTATCAACCTGAAAAATTAGCCGCTGCCGAAGGGTTGTTTGAAACGCAGTCACACGCCCCACTCGTTATCGGTGGTTTTACAGATCGCGAAACACAAACGGTAAAATGGGGCATTGAAATTCCGTGGCTGCTTAGCTTTTTAGCTGGTAATCGCTTCGATACTGTCGTTATTGGGTTAAATGATTTTCCTGAAGAATGGTGGCCTCCGTTATTCGTTCATACACTTTTTAATGCAATGGTCGGGATTGGCATGTTTCTTCTTCTCCTTTCGCTCGTCGGATTCATTTGGCACCGGGTAAAAACACAACAAATATTTCCGAACTGGTTCATGTGGACGATCGTTACCGCTGGTCCTCTCGCCCTTCTCGGCATTGAATTTGGATGGGTTTTTGCTTGCACAGGCAGGCAACCGTGGGTTATTTATCGCATGATGACAACTGCAGAAGCTGTGACACAATCAACAAATTTAGGAACACTTTTTCTTTTGTTTACGTCCATTTACGTATTTTTACTCGTAGCCGTCGTGCTCGTCTTGCGTTCGTACTTCCGCCGTCATCCGATTGAACAACATTTAGCTACACACATGTAGAAAGGAGCAAGATGATGACAGATGAATTAATTGCGATTTCGATTTTATGGGGATTTATTTTTATTTACGCCGTCATGGCGACAATGGACTTTGGGGCTGGTTTTTGGTCGATGGTATATATGAACCGCCCTCAAACGAAAGCGACGAAAATTGCCAATCGATATTTGTCACCGACATGGGAAGTGACGAACGTATTTATCGTTGCGATCGTCGTGGCGCTCGTTAGTTTCTTTCCAGGAGCAACGTTTATGCTCGGCACGATTTTACTCATTCCCGGAAGCATCATTTTACTTTTGCTCACTGTTCGTAGTGCGTTTCTCGTTTTTTCACACGTTGCCCCTAAGTATGAAAAAGTGCTCGTTTACATTTCTGGTATAAGTGGTTTACTTATTCCAGCCTTTTTAATTAGCGTCTTACCCATTACACATGGATCTTTCGTTGAAACGGTTAATGGCGTCAGTCAACTTCGTCTAGACCGCCTATTTACAAGCCCACACGAATATGCATTTATTGCCTTTGCTATAACAAGCACACTTTTTCTTTCTTCACTTTTATTGGCGGATTACTCGAACGAAGCAAACGAAACCGAAGCCTATGCGATTTATCGTCGCGATGCGCTCATTATCGGGCCATTTGCTCTCCTTTCTTCAATTTTAATTATGATCACGATGCGAAGCGAAGCGCGTTGGTTGTATGATGGGATGATTGCGTATTGGCCATGGCTTGCCGCTTCTGTCGCATTATTTCTCGTGGCTGGTTTAGCTCTTTTTCTTCCTTCATGGAGAAAGAAAAACGGACGGGGAATGCCCCGCCTTGCAGTTGTAGCAATCGTATTACAGTATTTTTGTGCAAGTTACGCATATGGAAAAGCTCATTTACCATATATGATTTATCCAGATGTAACAATCGAGTCTGGATTTACACATCCGAATACGTTTCGTGCCCTTTTTGTGACATATATCGTCGGCTTTGCAATTTTATTTCCAGGATTCATTTATTTTTGGCGGCTGTTTATGAAAGACCGGCGGTATGTAGCAAATGATGAAAAATAATGATTGCAAATGTTGAAATTTTTCGCTATAGTTTTAAACGTAAACCTTTTTTGCACAATATATTGTGATAATAAAACAATATAATAACTATATATTGAAACCGACAAGTGAAGGTGTCCAAACGGACTTAATAGGGAATCTGGTGCGAATCCAGAACTGTCCCCGCAACTGTGTGCGCAGACGAAATGGAAACAACACCACTGTATATGTCAGCTTTTCAGGCGCATATATGGGAAGGAATCCAAAGTAGGAAGAAGCGCAAGTCAGGAGACCTGCCTTCCTTGTATCGTTTCATATTCTTCGGGGATTGAGAAGATGAAACGATGGTGAAAGCATGCCTTTTTCCATCGTTTCATCCGCTCAATGAGAGCGGATTTTTATTTTTAGGGGAAGGGATGTTACATGATGCACGTAAAAGAAAAAACGGAAATGAATGAAGAGACGGTTCAAACTTTGTTATTTCATATTTTTAAAGACTTTCCACACTTATCAAGTGAGCGATACATCGAGCGTACGATACGGTCACTGACGTATACAAAATCATACGATGACATAATGAACAAACTTATTTTAAATGCACTTGACGAAATCACGGTAGAACAGCCGGATTGGACGTTTGTTGCAGCACGTCTTTATTTACAACAATTATACAATGAGGCTGCTATAAATCGCGGCTATGATCGATCCGAAACATATTGCTACTTTTATGAGTTGCAAACACAGCTCGTTGATCTTGGGATTTACGATCCTTTTGTACTTGAACGATATACGAAAGAAGAACTACAAGAAGCAGGGACATGGATCGATCCGAAAAAAGACGAGCAATTTACATACATCGGGTTAAAAACACTCGTCGATCGTTACTTAGCAAAAGGATATAACGGCGAAATTTATGAATTGCCACAAGAGCGTTTTTTAACGATAGCCCTAACGCTCATGGTGAATGAAGATAAATCCAAACGAATGGATTTAGTAAAAGAAGCATATTGGGCGCTATCGAATCAATACATGACTGTGGCTACACCAACTTACGCCAATGCAGGAAAGTCATACGGGCAATTATCAAGTTGTTTTATTGATACAGTCGATGACAGTTTAATCGGCATTTATGAATCGAATACAGACGTCGCACGTTTATCTAAAGGTGGTGGCGGAATTGGTGTGTATTTAGGTAAAATCCGCGCGCGCAACTCGGATATTAAAGGATTTAAAGGTGTATCGTCTGGTGTCATTCCATGGATGCGTCAATTAAACAATACAGCTGTGTCGGTGGATCAACTTGGTACGCGTCAAGGGTCTATTGCTGTATATTTAGACGTTTGGCATAAAGATATTTTCTCTTTTTTAGATGCCAAATTAAACAATGGGGACGAACGTCAGAAATGTCATGATTTATTTTACGGCGTCTGCATTCCTGACTTATTTATGGAACAAGTCGAAAAACGCGGGGATTGGTATTTATTTGATCCACACGAAGTGAAAAAGGTAATGGGTTGGAAAGATAAAAACGGCAATCCGCTTGGTCTTGAAGACTTCTATGACGAGGAGCGAGGTCGTGGTTCTTTCCGTGAAAAATATGAGGAGTGTGTCAATCATCCTCAGTTAAGCAAAGAGCGCGTGCCTGCCATTGAAATTATGAAGCGCATTTTAAAATCACAATTAGAAACAGGAACACCTTATATGTTTTACCGCGATGAAGCAAATCGAATGAACCCAAACAAACATGCAGGCATGATTTATTCAAGTAATTTATGTACGGAAATTATGCAAAATATGAGCCCAACAACTATAACAAAAGAATATACACAAGATGGCGAAATTATTATTCATAAAAAACCGGGCGATTTTGTTGTCTGCAACCTATCTAGCATTCATCTTGCTCGTGCCGTACAAGATAACGTATTAGAACGGCTCATTCCGATTCAAGTACGCATGTTAGATAACGTGATTGACTTAAACGAAGATCGGATTGAAGTGTTGCAAGCGGTGATGACAAATAAAAAGTACCGTGCCATCGGTCTAGGGGCATTTTCTTGGCATCATTTATTAGCGTTAAAAGGGATTAAATGGAATAGCGAAGAAAGCGTACGACTTGCTGATCAATTGTTCGAAAAAATCGCTTATTTAACGATTCAAGCAAGCATGGAATTGGCAAAAGAAAAAGGAGCGTATCCAGCGTTTAAAGGATCGGATTGGCATACAGGAGCGTATTTTGAGTTGCGTGACTATCATTCACATGATGATTTAGATTGGGACGGTTTAAAACAACAAGTGATGAAGCATGGTATTCGTAACGGTTATTTAATGGCTCCTGCACCAAATGCTTCGACTTCCGTTTTAGCCAATGGAACAGCGTCATGCGACCCTGTATTCAATCGTTTATATTTTGAGGAAAAGAAAAATTACAAGATTCCTGTGACTGTACCAGATTTAAATGCAAAAACATTTTGGTTTTACGAAAATGCCTATGAAGTCGATCAAAAAATGAGCATTCGTCAGAACGCAGCAAGACAAAAACATGTCGATCAGTCTTTAAGCTTTAATCTTTATGTCTATAACACAATCAAAGCCAAAGATCTGCTTGATTTACACCTAACCGCATGGAAAGAAGGTTTAAAATCAACGTATTACGTTCGCAGTACCGCCGTAACAATTGAAGAATGCGATGTTTGCTCATCTTAGGAGGAAAAATGATGAACGTTCTTATTTGCTATACATCGAAAACAGGAAACACAAAAGAAGTCGCGCTGTTAATAGAAGAAGCTTTTTGCTTATACGGACATGCAGTGAAAACGATCAATGTTGAACATATGTTTGCGATCGAATCGCTCATTTCTAACGCGCACCTTCTTTTATTCGGTTCATATACGTGGGGAAATGGACAACTTCCGAATGAAATGAGAAAGTTACTTCGTTTCCTTATTAAAGAACGGAACCTTTCTTTGCCTCCTGTTGCTCTGTTTGGCACAGGAGATCAAATGTGGCCATATTATTGCCGTGCAGTTGATGAAATGGCATACCATCTACGAAAAGTCACACCGGTACTTGGCATGCTGAAAATTGAGCAATCGCCACGCGGACATCAACAACATTTGCCGGCTTTATTCGTACAACGACTACTAGGGGAGGTCGAGCGTTTTGTTATTGACGAAAGTAAAGTTGTTGGAACCGTCGCATCCAAATAAGGCAACAAGCATTATCAACGGAAAAGCAAGCGGCATTTTAAACTGGAACGACATTAAATATAGCCATTTTTACGACATATACAAAATGTTGCTCGGCAACTTTTGGACGCCATTTGAAATTAACATGTCTGACGATATTAAACAATGGCACACGTTAAGCGAGCGAGAGCGCGATGCGTTTTTACACATTATCGGCTTACTTTCGATTTTAGACTCTGTTCAACCGAACTTTATTGGAGCAATGAAAGAATATATTACCGATCCGAGCGTCAAAGCGATTTTTTCGATTATCGAACAGCAAGAAGTGGTACATAATCAGTCGTACTCATACGTCCTTGCCTCGATCGAAAAATTATCCGAGCAACATCGCGCCTTTGAAATGGCGCGTACGAATCCGCACATTTATAAACGAAATGAGCACGTTATTCGCGTATATGAAGCATTTCGTGAACAACCGACTGTTGAAACATTTTGCCGAGCCCTTGTCGCTTCACTCGTATTAGAAGGAATTAATTTTTACTCTGGTTTCGCCTTTTTTTACAATTTAGCTAGAAACCATAAAATGTTAAAAACATCAACAATGATTAGCTATATTAATAAAGATGAGCTATGCCATAGCTACTTTATTTCTCAACTCGTACGCGCTGTGTTATGGGAAAATCCATATATTGATGAAGATGGAGCGTTTTCTGCGTGGATATATGACTATATCGACGAAGCCATTCGTTACGAAACAGAATGGTCGCGCTTTGTGTTGCGCGATATAGATGGCATTGATGTCATCGAAATGGAGAAATATATTGAATATCTTGGAAATAAACGATTGCGTATGCTCGGCTTAGATGATCGATACGATGCAGATGAAAATAGTATGCCTTGGATTCGCGTCTTTAGCGATGAAAATGTGAACTTAGGCAAAACGGACTTTTTCGAAGCCCGTCCACGTTCATATACAAAAACAACAGATATTAATGGGTTTGACGAATTGTAAAAAACCGGGTAACCTACCCGGTTTTTTTACAATATGTTTCACTTGTAAACGTAACATAAGATAAATGATTTTTCATTATATCATATATTCGGATTGTTTTCGGTTTTTGACCGAAATGATTTTCAAATTGTTGAGATGCATCTGATGAAGAAATATGATCAACAACAAAAACATTCATACATGATGGTGCAACTCCTATGTGAGACGTACATGATGCGGTAATAAAGGCATCACGAGCACCTAATATGTGAACAAAAGTCTGATCGTTCGCAACGAAACGAAGCAAGTAATCCGTCATTTGTGCAATCGTTTTATAATATGTAACGGGAGAATCACAAGAAGCGATCGAAAACGATGATGTTGCCCGTTCAATTCCTTTTAGCAACGTAAGCGATGAACGATGAGGTGGAGATATGCTGTAATGGTAAGTTAATACTTCATTCAAAAACAATTGCCACAATGTCATCTCACTTCCCCCATCTGCTGAATGACAGATTGAATGGAACTCCATGAACGTTTCACAAAATAAATTGGCTTATGTTGGTCTTTTGCTTTTTGTTTAATGACTTTGGCTAAATTATGGTTAATATAATCAGTCATAACAAATACGATATCAACGTGTTCAGGAATTTGTCGTTTTACCATATTCACTTTCCTGCCATCTAAATGAATAATCTCCTTAAATCCTGAGTTTTTTAATTTATCAGCAATGTTTCCTAAATGATCTGCTCCAACAACTAACAATGATAACATGTAACTCCCTCCAACTTTTTTGTTCAATATTCCACAACTCCATTCTAATTGAGAATGATTATCTATGTCAATATTTATTGATAAAAATTCTCAATAATATTGCTCATTTTTTCATGTTATGTCTTGCCAATGTTTTGTCTACACTAACATCAGCATAAAGAAAGGAGGAGATAATCATGGCAAAAGATGTACTTTGTGAAGTGCAAAACTGCCAGTTTTGGTCGCAAGGCAACCGATGTAGTGCAGACGCCATTTACGTCGTAAGCCATGCAGGTGCAACAGCAACGAGCTCGACAGAAACGGACTGTAAAACGTTTCAACCGAGCGAATAACCACACACCCCTTGCCTGTCGCAAGGGGTTTTCCAATTTTTCGACGTTAAAAACAATGAATAGACACATTTTTTTAAAATTATCGCCACAGTTTTGCAACATTTCTATCATCTCTTTCTCACGTGTTAAGGTTACTCTTATACATAGTAAAATACTTAACATGTTGGAGGGGGACTTATGAGCGATGTGCTTTTGTTAAGCCGTTTTCAATTTGCAATTACAGTTTTCTATCACTTTTTATTCGTTCCGTTAACCATTGGGCTTATTGTTTTAATTGCGTGGATGGAAACGCAACATGTGCGAACAAAAAATCCGCTTTATCGACAAATGGCAGACTTTTGGGGGAAACTATTTGCCATTAACTTCGTTCTCGGTGTAGTCACAGGTATCACGATGGAATTTCAATTCGGAACAAACTGGTCTGAGTATTCGAAATATATGGGGGATATTTTCGGATCTCCTCTCGCCATTGAAGCGCTCGTTGCTTTCTTTTTAGAATCAACATTTATGGGCATTTGGCTGTTCGGAAAAGATAAAATTTCACCGAAACTTCGTGCCTTTTCAATTTGGATGGTTGCAATCGGTACAAACATTTCAGCACTTTGGATTATTACAGCAAACGGTTTTATGCAAAATCCGGTTGGATATATTGAAAGAAATGGACGTATCGAACTACAAAACTTTTGGGAAGTTGTAACAAACCCATATGCTTGGCATATGTTTGTACACACTGTTGTCAGCTGTTATATCGTTGGGGCATTTTTTGTCATGGCGGTTAGCGCATGGCATTTATTGCGTAAACAACATGTCGAGTTTTTCAAAAAATCGTTTAAATACGGACTCATTTTAGGACTAATCGCAGCAACAGCGACACCATTTATTGGTCATAAATCAGCATCGTTTGCAGCAAAAATGCAACCAGCTAAAGGTGCAGCGCTTGAAGCGGTTTGGGAAACAAAAGAAAGTTTACCATTTCACATTATTCAAATTCCCGACCCAGAAAATGAGCGAAATATCGTTGAATTTTTAACAATTCCAAAGCTCGGTAGCTATTTTTACACACATTCGTTTGATGGAAAAGTCGTTGGATTTGATCAAATTCCAAAAGATGAACGTCCAAATGTTAACATCGTCTTTTATTCATTTCGTTTAATGGTCGCACTCGGTTTATATTTTGTCGCTCTATTTTGGTACGGATTTTACTTATATCGCAAAAATAAATTAGTGGAATCACGACGTTTCCTAAAACTTGTGATGTATTCTGTGTTACTGCCGTATGTCGCTATCAACGCTGGCTGGGTCGTTGCGGAAGTCGGACGTCAACCGTGGACGGTATATGGATTAATGCGCACAGCTGAAGCCGTATCACCTATTTCTCTTTCACAAATTGTTTTCTCCCTCGTCAGCTTAGTTTTGTTTTACACCATTTTGCTTATTGCAGACGTGTACTTAATGTTAAAGTATGCGAAAAAAGGACCGTACACATCCACGGCTACGAAAGGTGGGGAAATTCAACATGTCTCATGAAACAGTGGCGATTATTTGGTTCGGACTATGGGGACTCATTTGGACGATATACTTTGTGTTAGATGGATATACGCTCGGAACAGGCATGTTGTTTCCGTTTTTAGCGAGAAACCGTCAAGAGCGAAATCAACTCCAAGAAGCGGTTGGACCGTTTTGGGGCGGAAATGAAGTCTGGTTAATTACAGCTGGAGGGGCGACGTTTGCTGCGTTTCCAGCTGTTTACGCTGACTTATTTAGCTTCTTATATACGCCGATGATGCTCATTTTATTCGCGCTCTTTTTCCGTGCAGCTGGATTAGAATTTATGCATAAAGACGATTCACCTCTTTGGCAAAAAAGCTGGAAATGGGCATTTACAATTAGCAGTTTTGCTTTAGCACTTTTATTTGGCGTTGCATTTGCGAATTTGTTTTACGGCTTAAAAATTGGTCCATCCGGATATGAAGGAACGTTTTTTAGCTTGCTTCATCCGTACGGTCTTTTAGGTGGCTTATTATTTATTAGCTTATTTGTTGTCTCTGGTGCTCTTTGGGTGATGCTAAAAACGGTTGGAGAAGTAGTGGAACGTGCCTATAAAGTGGCCCGTCCAGCTTCCGTTGTTGCAACGGTCGTATTATCTCTTTTCTTCGTTGCAACGAGCAATCGTACGCCGCTATTTAACAACTTTACGAAAACACCAATTCTTTGGATTGTACCAGCACTAGCTTTTGTATGTGCATTGCTCATGCTATTGTTCGTCTGGCAAAGACGAATTGGACTTGCGTTCACAAACATTTGCTTAACCATTTTCACGCTCATGGCCACCGGTTTTATCGGCATGTTTCCGAACATGCTTCCTTCGCGCATCAACGATGAATATAGCACGACGCTTTTTGAAGCAGCAGGAAGTGAATTGAACTTAAAAATTATGCTCGGCGTCGCTATTGTCATGGTACCGATCGTCGTGGGCTATCAACTTTGGAGTTATAAACTGTTCAAAGAAAAAATTACGAAAGAAACAGCAAAAGGATATCAATAAATGTAGAAAGAGGAGGCTTGTTACGCCTCCTCTACCCATGTTTTTAGCTTATGGCGCATCAGTTTGTTTGTAGCATTGCGCGGCAGATGGTCAACGATATAAATTCGCTTTGGAACTTTATATTTAGCCAATTTACTCATACAAAACAACTTTAATTGTTCTTCCGTTGCTGTTTGGTCATGTAATACAACAAAGGCATGCGGTACTTGTCCCCATGTTTCATCGGCAACTCCAATGACACCTGCTTCTTTTACTGCCTTATGTTCCAAAAGTACCGACTCAATTTCAGCAGGATATACATTTTCTCCCCCAGAAATAATTAAATCTGAACGACGGTCAAGTACATATAAAAATCCTTCTTCGTCCATATACCCAATATCTCCTGTATATAACCAACCATCTTTTAAAACTGCATTCGTTTCCTTTTCATTTTGCCAATACCCTTTCATGACACTCGGACCTTTTACAACAATCTCTCCTACTTCATTTGCATTCAGTTGCCGTCCGTCTTTTTCGATGCGAATGCTCATATGAAACAGAGGTTTTCCTGCTGAACCATGTTTATGACGAGCATCTGGAGGTAATGTAGCCACTTGGGAAGCGGTTTCTGTCATACCATACGTTTGATATACAGGTATATTCCAGTCGGCACACGATTGCAATAATGGCTGCGAGACTGGTCCTCCTCCCACGAGCATACAGCGAAATGACGAAGGATACGGCTCATTTAGTTGTTGAGTCATTTGTTGCACCATGGTGCTGACAGCGGACATCATCGTAATTTTCCCTTGGTAAATCAGCTCGTTGACGCGTTCCGCATCAAACGATGGCATAATATAAATCCCCATGCCATAAATGACACTCCGCATTAAAATCGACAAACCACTAACATGAAAAAACGGAACAGCCGCAAGCCAACAATCATTTTCATTCAATCCAAGGTTTAAAGCCGAACCAATTGCACTCCACCAATGATTTCCATACGTTTGCATAACACCTTTTGGTTTTCCTGTCGTCCCTGATGTATACATAATGGTCGCTACATCGTCCAAACTATACATCGTTTGCCATTCTCCATCTCGTTCACCGAATGTCATAAATTCGTTCCATTCAATTGCTCGTTCATCTGGAAATGGCTCATCACAAATGACGAAACGCGCTCCACTATGATCCAATTGCCACTTTATTTCTTCTATTGATAAGCGTACGTTTTGTAACAAAACAATCGCTCCAACATAATGAAGCGCATGAATGGCTTCGACCATATGTATACTATTTTTCATTAAGATAGCTACAATATCGCCTTTTTTTACACCGAGATAAACAAATTGCCTTGCCCGCTTTACCGCCCGCTCATGGAGCTCAGCAAATGAAATCGCTTGCGTATCATCATATAGCGCTACACGATTCGGAGTTAAATATGCACGTTGACGTAACCAATTTGGGATCATCTTCACACCACCTTCAAAAAAACAGCTTGATGTGCATACATCAAGCTGTTGTTATTTTTACGGAAAACGTGGAAACTGCTTAAAGTCCGGTTTCCGTTTTTCTTTAAATGCATCGCGCCCTTCTTTTGCTTCATCTGTCGTATAGTAAAGAAGCGTCGCATCTCCAGCAAGTTGTTGAATACCTGCCAATCCATCAGTATCAGCGTTGAACGCGGCTTTTAAGAAACGAATAGCTGTCGGGCTTTTCTCTAAAATTTCTTCCGCCCATTTTACCGTTTCTTCCTCTAACTGTTCAAGCGGAACAACTTTATTGACTAATCCCATTTCTAAGGCCTCTTGGGCATTGTATTGACGACATAAATACCAAATTTCACGCGCTTTTTTATGACCGACAATGCGTGCTAAATAACCTGCTCCATATCCTCCATCAAAGCTACCGACTTTCGGACCTGTTTGACCAAAAATCGCATTGTCTGCTGCAATCGTTAAATCACAAACGACGTGTAGCACGTGGCCACCGCCAATCGCATAACCTGCAACCATCGCAATGACAGGCTTCGGAATGACACGAATTAAACGTTGCAAGTCTAATACGTTTAAGCGTGGGATTTGATCGTCCCCCACATATCCACCATGTCCTCGCACTTTTTGATCGCCACCCGAGCAAAACGCTTTGCCGCCTGCTCCTGTTAAAATGATGACACCGATATTTGCATCGTCACGCGCATACGCAAACGCATCAATTAATTCCATGACCGTCTTTGGACGAAATGCATTATGTACTTCGGGACGATTAATTGTAATTTTTGCGATTCCATTGTACGTTTCGTACAAAATATCTTCATATTCCCTCTCTTTTACCCATTCAATCGCCATGCAATAAACCTCCTCTTAACACAAATTGTTGAACAAGCGTACCAAAACGCTCACGCTGCTCCATATGCACAACATGCCCGGCATGCGGAACGGTAATGAGCGTTCCGTTTGGTAATAATTGTACCATTTCTGACGCAATTCGACAAAACTTTTCATCGTCTTCTCCACAAATCAACAATGTTGGCATATGTAATTGATGCAACGTCTCCCACCAAGAAGGTTGTGCGCCTGTCCCCATTCCTCGTAAACTGTTGGCTAATCCAATCGCTGTATGTTGTAATCGTTCTTCTCGCAACATTTGTTGCATATTTTTTGGTAACCGTTGAAGAGAAGAAAATAACGGAATGTTCTCCCAGTGATCAACAAAAGAAGCGACGCCATGTTTTTCAATAAACTGTGCTAATCGTTCATCTTCTTCGCGACGTTTCATTCTTTCTTTTTCCGTTTTTAGACCGGGAGAACTACTTTCCAATATGAGTGTTCGAACGTACTGTGGATAACGAATCGCAAATGTGAGCGCAAGTCGCCCCCCCATGGAATATCCTAATATATGCGCTTTTTTTATTTCTAATTGTTCAAATAACATAGCAATATCTTTTGCGATGATCTCGATGTTATATCGCTGTACAGCCGAAGGAGCATCCGTTCGTCCGTGACCGAGAATGTCAATGGCGACGCATTGCATATGTCGGCTCCAAGTTGAAATAAACGGATGCCACGTTTGGCAGCTACCGGTAAATCCGTGTAGTAACAACAGCGGTTGTCCACTTCCATACATTTCTACATAATACGTTTGCCCTTGAACGACAAACTTCATGCCCATTCCCCTTTATTCAACAAGTTGGACATTTCCTGGGAAACATCTTTCCACAATTTCCGGTGAATTTTGACATTATATTCACGTGATGTCGGAACTTCAATGACATTTAATGTCGGCCGTGAAAGGGCGTGCGTCACTGCCCGTCGAAAATGTTCCCACGTCTCTACTTTTTCATAATGCCCATTATACATGTCGACAACATGCTGAAATGATAAATGTGTCGGCGTGCCAAATAACAGCTCAAAATGCTTTGGCTCATTCGCTTGTGGCAAGAAGGAAAAAATACCTCCGCCGTTATTGTTTAGTACGATGATTGTCGCATGTAAATTTTGTAATTTCGCTGCCAGCAAACCGTTTAAATCGTGATAAAATGACAAGTCTCCAATCACTAGCACAAGTGGTTGAGCAACGTAACTTGCTCCAAGAGCGCTAGATACAACCCCATCGATCCCGTTTGCCCCGCGGTTCGCTAGTAAGCGAATTCGTTTATGCGATGACATAAAGAACGTATCTGCATCACGAATGGGCATGCTATTCCCAACGTAAAGCGTTGCTTCATCTGGTAGTAGCTGAGCAAGTTCAATAAATATTTTCCCTTCAAACATATCCATTTCTTCTTCTGCTTTCAACAAAATTCGTTTTGCACGTTCATTCATGTGTTGCCACTGTCTTATCCATTGCGTCGAACGAAAGGAGTTTGAAGCACGTTGAGCCAAATCATAACAAAATTGAACCTCATTCGCTTCTATCAGTACTTGAAGCGACAACGTTGGATCACGCCATTGCCCAGCTTCATCGACAACCATCTGTTTGATTTGTTTATGCTCCTGCAACCAAATATAAAGCGATTTTGATATAGGCATCGCTCCGAAACGAATAACAACATCCGGAACAAATTGATTCGCAAACACTTCATTTTTTAACATTGCATCATACGATTCAATAATAACTTGTTTCCCATGTGTACCTGTTCGCAACGGAGAAAGAGGGTCTGCTAAAATGGGGTATTGCAATGCTTCTGCTAACTTCACAACTGCGTCAGAAAACCCTTCGATATGCAAATCTCCACATATAATGACCCCTTTTTCGACACCACTCAACTCCGCATACAACTCATCGATCATTTCTTCACAAAGATGCTTGTTTCCTTTGTACACGGAGCGCGCCGAAGAAGATGGCGAAAACAGCGACGGCTTATCGATCTCCGGAACGAGCGGTTCACGCAAAGGCACATTAATATGAACTGGCCCTTTTGGAACAGACGATGCAACACATACTGCACGAGCAGCGACCATTTCTGCATAACGAAGCATTCGCTCGTTTTCTTCTGGAAGCGCCATATCAACAAACCATTTTACATACGAACCGTATATATGCAACTGGTCAATTGCTTGTGGAGCGCCGACATCACGTAGTTCATGAGGACGGTCGGCTGTAATCACAACGAGCGGAACACGTGCATAATAAGCTTCAACGATTGCTGGATAATAATTTGCTACTGCTGTTCCTGATGTACAAACAAGAGCAACAGGCTTTCCAGAAGCTTTCGCCATACCTAACGCAAAAAAAGCCGCAGAACGTTCGTCAATATGAACATGAATATTTAGCATCGGATGTTCTGCCATGACCATTGCAAGAGGGGTAGAGCGAGATCCTGGACTAATTACAACTTGTTGAACGCCCATATGAGCTAATTGGTTAACAAATGCTGCAACATATACCGTCATTTCACTCACCCTCGTCCCCCCTCTAACGCTAATAACATCGGCTTGAACTTTACATTCGTTTCCTCATATTCACTATGTGGATCAGAATGAGCAACAATGCCACACCCAGCAAACAAGTGTGCCTCATTATCTCCAAGCAATGCGGATCGGATCGCTACAGCAAACTCTCCATTTCCATTCGCATCAACCCAACCGATTGGAGCAGCGTACCATCCGCGATCAAGCGGCTCAATCTCCCGAATCGTCTGTACCGCCTTCTCCTTCGGAAATCCCCCAAGCGCAGGGGTTGGATGAAGCCGTTCAACGAGTGAAAAAATCGAGATTCCTTCTTTCGCTTTTGCCTGAACGGGTGTATATAAATGTTGAATATGTCTCATTTTTAAGAGAGTCGGTTCACTCGGAACGACGACTTCCATGCATACTTCATTCATCGCTTGTTCAATCATGTTGACAACAAATGCATGTTCACGGCGATTTTTATCGTCTTGAAGCAACCAACGTCCAAGTTCTTCATCTTCTTTGATCGTATGCCCACGGCGAATTGATCCCGCCAAACAAGCTGTTTCACACATGTGCCCGTTCTTTCTTACAAGTTGCTCCGGAGAAGCCCCAATGAAGCAAGTAGAGCCATTTTCAAAAGCAAAAATGTAGCTCATCGGTTGTTGCTCTCGTAAAGCACGTAACACATAAGAACGATCAATTCGATGAGAAAAAGAAAGAAATAATTCACGTGCTAAAACGACTTTCTCAATCATTCCACTTTGAATGAGATCGGTTGCATGATGAACAGCACGGATCCATCGGTCACGTGCGACTTCCTCTTTTTCGACAACGTCAGCACGATGCCATTCACTCTCACCACGTATGTGGAATAAGGAATCGATCATTTCTTCGAGCTGACCGAGCGATTCATGAACAACATTAACTGTTAACCATGTTTCATCTCGCTGCTTCGTTAACAAGAATGTAGGTACAACAAATTGGGCAGAAGGAAATTCACTCCAATGTTCATCCGACTGTTTCAGCGGGTCAAAGGAAAATCCTCCGAACATCAGTGGTCCTTGGCCTTCGATGAAAGCGCCTTCTACAATTTGTTTCCATTCTCGTTCAACTTCACGAAACCGCTTTTTCGTCTTTTCTTCGCTTTTTATAACGTGCGCATGACCTAGTCCAACAAACGTTCGTTCGTACAAGCAATCTGACCAATAAAAACGTTGTCCATAAAATAACGTTTCACCCGCGGCAAAAAAAGCAAGCGGATCGATTTGTTCCATTTTTATAGTGACACTAACCATATGCTGTTTCTTCTTCAATACATCACGCAATTGGTCAATAACTTTGTTTTGATATAAAGTAACCACCTTTTATCACGCCTATACTTAAACTTTTTGTCCCTTTTTCATTATAATATTGTTTTTTAGAGATAGGAAACAATTTATATTGTCAAGACATTGACACATTTTCCCCACTTCCCTAAACTTATTGTGAACGACATTTTACTTAAAGGAGAAGAATAGTATGCCAACACCAGTACGTTCAAATACTCAAACGGTTCACTATAAACGAGACTGGCGTGTTTGGTGGCGATTATTGCGTCCACATACGCTTACTGCAGCGTTCGTTCCTGTGTCCATTGGTACTGTGCTTGCAGTAGATGAAACGCCGATTCACTTCCCCTTATTTTTTGCCATGCTCGTAGCATCATTATTTATCCAAGCAGCGACAAATATGTTTAACGAATATTACGACTATAAACGTGGGTTGGATACACCAGAATCCGTCGGAATTGGTGGAGCGATTGTCCGCGATGGTATCTCTCCAAAAACGGTTTTACTACTTGCTTGGTCTTTTTTCGCTATTGCTATGCTACTTGGTGTTTATATTTGCGTCAATAGCAGTTGGTGGCTAGCGGTGATCGGTACCATTTGCATGGCAGCAGGATATTTTTACACAGGTGGACCCGTTCCGATCGCATATACCCCATTTGGTGAATTGGCAGCAGGCTTTTTTATGGGACTTACCATTATTTTAATTTCATTTTTTATTCAAACGGGCACAATTACATCGACGCCCATTCTTGTTTCTGTTCCCATCTCTATTCTAGTCGGCGCTATTTTATTAGCCAATAACATTCGCGACTTAGAGGGGGACAAAAAAAGCGGTCGAAAAACATTAGCCATTTTACTCGGTCGAAAACGTGCCATTTCGTTATTAGGTAGCATGTTTGTGACATCGTTTTTATGGGTTGTATTGCTTGTTTTCGTTAAAACGATTTCGCCATGGACATTGCTCGTGTTTTTAAGTGTTCCAAAAGCATGGCAAGCAACAAAAGGATTCATTGGAAAAACAAAACCGATTGACATGATGCCAGCAATGAAAGCAACAGCTCAAACGAATACACAATTCGGATTTTTACTCGTTGTCGGTCTATTTATTCATTATTGGATGCAATAATTGTTAAGAAAAACCATAGCCTTGACGCTATGGTTTTTTCTTTTTAGTCCATACTATGCATAGTCGAATTAAAGGAGGGGTTATATTGCAACACTTATCCAATTTGCGTGAACAGCTATTACAAGAAAAGCGACAAATCATGCAACGGTTAAGACAAAATGACCATTTCGGTCTCACGCGAACATCTGCTCATGATTCGGTTGGAGAATTATCGAATTATGACAATCACCCTGCCGACAGCGGAACAGAACTATATGAACGAGAAAAAGATATTGCTTTAAATGAACATACAGAAAGAGAGCTTCGTGATATTGAACGCGCGCTACAAGCGATGGAAAATGGGACGTACGGAATTTGCCAAATATGTGGAGAAGCCATCCCTCTCGAACGTCTTGAAGCCATTCCAACGACGATGTTTTGTAAACAGCATAGTGCTGATCAAGTTGTTTCACAACAGCGCCCAATCGAAGAGAGCGTTTTGTCTCCTCCATTTGGCGAATTTGTCGTCCATGAAGACATAGAAACATTTGATGCTGAAGATAGCTGGCAAAAGGTAGCTCGTTTCGGTACATCAGAAACACCTTCAGATGTTCAAGAAGATACCGTACACTATGATCGAATGTATATCGATGCAGGAGAACAAATCGGTTACGTCGAACCGCTTGACACATTTGCAGCAACAGATCTTTACGGAACGGGTATTACAATTTACCCAAACATTATTCATGAACAATATGAACAAATGCTCGATGACGAACAATTAATGTCTCCGCTTGGTGATCTTCCAGCTTACGAAAAAGATCCTTATACTTCATAAGAAAGTCCTGTGAGCATATGCTTACAGGACTGATTTTTTATTAGCGAATATGCCAAATGTCGTGGGCGTATTCTTCAATCGTGCGATCGCTTGAGAAATATCCAGAACAAGCGATATTCGTCACGCTCATTTCTAACCATTTTCTCCGATTTTCATACGCCACTCCCAACCGTTGCTGGGCATCGGCATACGATGCGAAATCGCGTAAAACAAAATATTGATCGTTGTGGGCAAGCAATGAATCGTAAATCGGTTCAAAATGATCGTACGCATCTGGAAAAAAGCCATTGACGAGCTGATTTACGACTTGATGAATCCGTTGATCATGATGATAATATTCATACGAGTGATATCCACCGTTTGCATAATAGTGCAACACTTCTTCTGCCGTCAACCCAAAAATAAACATATTGTCATGACCGACACGTTCTAAAATTTCAATATTTGCTCCATCCAGCGTCCCAATTGTCACGGCCCCATTCATCATAAACTTCATGTTTCCTGTTCCTGATGCTTCTTTACTAGCCGTCGAAATTTGCTCACTTACATCAGCAGCAGGGAAAATTTTTTCTGCCAACGAGACACGGTAATTTTCTAAGAAAATAACTTTTAACCGTCCGTTAATTTGCTGGTCGCTATTTACTTTTTGTGCGACAGAATTGATTAACTTAATAATGCGCTTCGCATAATGATATCCTGGAGATGCCTTAGCTCCAAAAATAAACGTTCGTGGATGCATATCGAAATGCTCATCTTCTTTTAATCGGTTATATAAATGCATAATGTGCAACACATTTAATAACTGCCTTTTATACGCATGCAGGCGTTTGACTTGTACGTCAAAAATCGATGAATCGTCTACAGTCACCCCTGTTTTTTCGTAAATATATTTGGCTAACTTCTGTTTATGGTCATGTTTCACTTTTGCTAATTGTTCTTGGAATGCATGATCGGTTGCATATCTTTTTAGTTGAATGAGCTGCTCAGGCTGCTTGATCCATTCTGTCCCAATGGCCTCAGTAATAAGAGAAGTGAGCCCTGGGTTTGCTTTCAACAACCAACGGCGATGTGTAATCCCATTCGTTTTATTATTAAACTTTTCTGGAGAATATTCGTAAAATAATTTCATTTCACGATGCTTTAAAATTTCAGAGTGTATTTTCGCGACACCATTCACACTATAGCTTCCTACAATGGCTAAATGGGCCATTTTGACAAGCCCATGAGCGATAATGGCCATTTCCTCGATTCTTTTCCAATCACCAGGATATCGATTCCATAAATCGCGACAAAACCGTTCATTAATTTCTTCCACAATCATATAAATTCGCGGCAATAACGGTTGGAAGATGTAAATAGGCCATTTTTCCAACGCTTCAGACAATGTTGTATGATTTGTATAAGAGATCGTATTTGTCGTAATGTGCCACGCTTCGTCCCATCCCATTCCTTCCTCATCTAACAAAATTCTCATCAGCTCTGGAATGGCTAACACAGGATGTGTGTCATTCACATGAATAGCTACGTGCCGATGAAAATGTTGTAAATGACCATATCGTTGTCTATAATCACGTACAATACTTCCAAGGCTGGCTGCAACGAGAAAATATTGCTGTTTTAGCCTTAAAATTTTTCCTTCATCGTTCGTATCGTCCGGATATAAAAATTCAGAAATGGCTTCCGTTTCTCGCTTATACTGCATGACATGTTTATGAAGCGGAAATTTCGCGGGTTCAGCACTCCATAATCGTAGCGTGTTAACAGTTGTCGTATCGTACCCGATGACTGGCATATCGTAAGGAACAGCCATCACTTTTTCGACATCATAATGTCGAAATGTTAAACGCCCATCTTGTTCGTAACATTCCACTTTCCCCCAAAAATTGACCTCTACCGCTAAATCTTCTTTTTTTACTTCCCAGACGTTCCCGTGACGCAACCATTGTTCTGGGAGCTCGACTTGATAACCATTTACTATTTTTTGATCAAATAAACCGTGCTTATATCGAATGCCTTGCCCATGTCCAGGTAAGTCAAGAGAGGCAAGGGAGTCTAAAAAACAAGCAGCCAATCGACCAAGCCCTCCGTTTCCGAGACCTGCATCTATCTCTACTTCTTCAATATGAGCTAACTCAATGCCTAGCTCTTTCAGACCTTCTTCCACAACCTGTCGTATACCGAGATTCATTAAATTACTGCCTAGCAAACGACCTAACAAAAATTCAATTGACAAATAATATACTTGCTTTTTATGTTCGGCACGGTATCGTTCATTCGTTTGAATCCAATGCTTACTAATATACTCGCGAATCATATTCCCTAGCGTATTGTATTGATCAAGGACAGTCGATTCCCAAAACCGCTTCCCATACATCATTTCTAACCGCTTCAAAAACGTTTGCTTAAACTCTTCCTTATTCGTGAACATAGATGCCACTCCCAGCCATTAGTTCGTCGTATAGTTGATTGTATTTAAACGCTGATTTTGCCCAACTGTAATCCCGACTCATTGCCTGTTTCATAATTCCTTCCCATATTTCTTTTTGTTCATAAAATGAACGGGCACGCTGGATGGTATATAACATATCATGCGCATTAAAGTTTTTAAACGTAAACCCTGTTCCTTCTTTCGTAAATTCGTTAAACGGCTGCACTGTATCGTTTAATCCACCCGTTTCCCGAACGATTGGCACAGCCCCATAACGCATGGCAATCATTTGGCCGAGACCACACGGTTCAAACTTAGATGGCATTAAAAACATGTCCGCCCCCGCATAAATTTGATGTGCAAGCTGCTCCGAAAAACCAATATATACACGCACACGATTAGGATATGTCATCGCCATTTCATGAAAGAAATGTTCAAACTCCCATTCCCCTGTTCCAAGGATAATCATTTGCATATTTTCTGCTATCATTTCGTGAAATACACATTTCACTAAATCTAATCCTTTTTGTTTTGTTAACCGCGAAACAATAGCAATAACAGGAACATCTTCTTCTGATGGCAATGAAAAATGTTGTTGGAGAGCTCGTTTGTTAATACTTTTACGCGCAATTGTCGTTACATCGTATGGCACTGCAATATATGGATCTTTTTTCGGATTGTATATTTCATCGTCAATTCCATTTAAAATTCCAACTAAATGTGAACTTCTTGCTCGCAATAACCCGTCAAGCCGCTCTCCATAATATGGCGTTTGAATTTCCTCTTTATATGTTGGGCTGACCGTTGTAATCATATGCGCTGATACAAGCGCTCCTTTCATAAAGCTGACATTTCCATAAAACTCTAAATGTTCGATCGAAAAATAGCGGTCGCTTAAACTTAGTAAGTCGCCTAAAATTTCGCGCGGGAAAATGCCTTGAAATTGTAAATTATGGATCGTAAATACGGTTTTTATTCGTGCGTAAAATGAATTGTTCATATATTCTTCACGCAGCAAAAATGGAATCATACCTGTATGCCAATCATGGCAGTGAATCACATTCGGCTGAAAATCAATGACCGGGAGGGAATCGAGTACAGCGCGACAAAAATATGAAAAACGCTCACCGTCATCGTAATGTCCATACAATGAATCTCGCTTAAAGTAATACTCGTTGTCGACAAAATAATATGTAATTCCTTCATATTCTAATTGTTCGATTCCACAATATTGTCTTCTCCAACCAACGCGAACAACAAGTTCAGCAATTTTATTCATTTTTTGGCGCATATATTGTGGGATCAATCCATACTTCGGTAACATAACGCGCACGTCTGTCCCAAGTTTTTTCAACTCTTTTGGCAATGCGCCAGCCACATCAGCTAAACCGCCTGTTTTTACGAATGGTACACATTCTGATACGACAAATAATACTTTCACGATTTCATCAGCGCTCCTTGTATTGTTCCTTTTCGAATGACGATCGGTTTTTTTGGTGTTCCAATTAATTTTACCCCGTCACCAATCCGCGCATCTTTATCAACGATTACATACGAAAGATGACAATTTTCCCCAATTTGACTTTTTTGCATAATGACACTGTTTTGAACAACAGTTCCTTTTCCGATTTTCACGGCTCTTGAAATGATGCTATTTTCAATTTCCCCTTCAATGACGCATCCGTTCGCGATCATTGCATTCCGAACGCAAGCATGCGATGTATATTTTGTCGGTGGTTCATCTTTTACTTTTGTATAAATCGGTCTCCCTTTTAAGAACAATTGTTTCCACACGTCTGGTTGAAGAAGCTCTAAACTATGATGAAAATAACTTTCGATACTATCAATGACCGCAACATATCCATCATATTCATAATCACATACTGTTAGTCCATTCGTTTGATCATTAACAACATCAACAATACTTTGATAGTGATTTCTTTGTTGGTTAGCGATCAAATCGAGTAACAACGATGTTTCTAAAATAAACATGTCAAGCGATTGACCACGATGACATATACGAGTAATATCACACTCGTTCGTAATATGGCGGCGCAACACTTCCTCATAGTCAATATTGCACACTGTGTAACTGTTACAAATAAGAGCGTACTTTTGTGTACTCCGCAAAAAATAGTCAATATGCTGTTGAAAATGTTGAAACGATCCAATATGAGAAATCGGGAGATCAGGCGAAGGAAAAAAAAACAATCCATCACGTTTCCGATTCAAATCCCAGTTTTTACCCGAACCAAGATGGTCCATTAATGAGCGATATTGATACTTCGGGAAAATAGCAACACTTCCAATTCCCGAGTTAACCATATTGGATAGCACGAAATCAATTAATCGATAACGTCCAGCAAACGGAACAGCCGCGATGGAACGTTGAAGCGTCAAATCACTCATTTCTGGCTTATATGTCGTTGCATCAATGACCCCAAGCATTAATTTTCCCACGTTTTCTCATCCTCTCTCTCAGAAAAATGTCCCAAAAGCTCTTCTGTCACAAGAATGACTTCTCCGTCAGACTGGTTCCCGCAAATGAACGTCCCATCAGGAATTTCCATGTTCGGTGGGATAATCGCTTTTTCAATGTATACATTTCTCCCAATCACTGCATTAGGCATAACAACGCAATCTTTTACTGTTGCACCTTGTGAAATGTATACTCCTTGGAACAATACAGAATGTTCTACATTTCCTTCAACGATGCATCCTTCATTTACTAAAGACTCTTTTACTTGCGCATATGGGGCAATATATTGCGGCGGCTCATTTGGATTTACAGAATAAATGCGCCACGTATGATCGAATAAGTTTAATGCCGGGGTATCTGCGAGTAAATCCATATTTGCTTCCCATAGACTTTTTACTGTTCCAACATCTTTCCAATACCCTTTAAATGGATAAGCAATCAGTCGCTTTTTTTCATCAATAAGCAAAGGAATAATATCTTTGCCGAAGTCATGGCTCGAGCGATCATTTCGGTTATCCATCTCCAAATATTCCTTCAAAACAGACCATTTAAAAATATAAATGCCCATCGAAGCTAAATTATTTTTCGGATGCGCCGGTTTTTCTTCAAACTCTATAATTTCCATATCTTCATTTGTATTCATAATTCCAAAACGGCTCGCTTCTTCCCATGGTACTTCAATAACGGAAATCGTCACATCCGCCTTTTTCTCAATATGATATTGCAACATATCTGCATAGTTCATTTTGTAAATATGATCGCCAGAAAGAATGAGTACATACTCTGGATCATACTGCTTTAAATAGTTTAAATTTTGATAAATTGCATTTGCTGTTCCTTTATACCATCGCATTTCTGACGACTCGGCATATGGAGGGAGAACAGTTACCCCTCCATTTTTCCGATCTAAGTCCCATGCGCTTCCAATTCCAATATACGTATTTAACTCTAGCGGCTGATACTGTGTGAGCACCCCAACGGTGTCAATGCCGGAATTAGCGCAATTGCTTAATGTAAAATCAATAATGCGATACTTTCCTCCAAACGGAACAGCCGGTTTAGCTAAATTTTTTGTTAATGAACTTAATCTACTCCCTTGTCCCCCTGCGAGTAGCATAGCGACGCACTTTTTTCGTACCATGGCTTTCCTTCCCTTCTCTTCTTCTTGTTGGTCGCAAAATCGTTATAGCATACGGCGGAATCGTCATCCGAATATGATGTGGCTTTCCGTGATATGGTTCTTCATATGCGACAAGCGGCTTTTTGTTTATATGACCGGTACCACCGTACATGACATCATCACTATTGAATACTTCTCGATACGACGTAAGAAGTGGCACACCAATTTTGTAATCATCGTACACGACATTTGTAAAATTACAAACAACAATCAACATATCTTCTTCTTTTTTACCTCGCCGAATAAAAGAAAAAATACTTTGTTCAGCGTTGTTCACATCAATCCACTCAAAACCATTTGGATCGTGATCACATTCATATAATGCTTTTTGTTTTTTATAAAAATGCGTGAGAGATTTCACGTAATCGTCCATTTTGCGATGCATGTCAAAATCAAACAACACCCAATCGAGCTGTTCTAAATCTTTCCATTCATCAAATTGCCCAAACTCTCCCCCCATAAACAATAGTTTTTTTCCTGGATGTGTCATGAAATATCCATAAAGTAGACGAAGTTGAGCAAATTTATCCCAATAATCGCCCGGCATTTTATTTAATAATGATTTTTTTCCGTGCACCACTTCATCATGGGATAAAGGCAAAATAAAGTTTTCCGTATAAGCATATAACAATGAAAACGTCATTTTATGATGCATATGTTTTCTTTCATCCATGCTTGTTTCCATATAACTCAATACATCATTCATCCAGCCCATATTCCATTTGTAGTTAAATCCTAACCCATCATCGTACGTCGGTGCAGTCACTTTTGGCCAATCCGTTGAATCTTCTGCAATCATTAACACGTTTGAATCAAAAGCAAACACAACTTCGTTTAATTTTTTTAAAAATGAAATCGCATATGGGTTTGGATGCAGCACGTCGCTATTTGGCCAATAAAGCATATTTGCAACCGCATCAACACGAAAACCGTCAATATGGTAATACTCTAACCAAAATAAAGCGTTTGAAATTAAAAAGCTATGCACTTCCGGTTTTCCTAAATCAAAGTTGGCTGTTCCCCACACAATATTTTCCCGATCTTGCATATTCATATATTCATATGTCGGTTGACCATCAAACATATATAATCCATGTGCGTCTTTACAAAAATGTCCAGGTACCCAATCTAAAATGACACCAATTCCTTCTTGATGACAGCGATCAATGAAATACATCAGATCATGGGGCGTTCCGTAACGACTCGTCGCAGCATAGTAGCCTGTTCCTTGATATCCCCATGAGCGATCGAGCGGGTGCTCAATAAGCGGTAATAATTCAATGTGAGTAAATCCATGCTCAACAACATAAGGAATTAACTCATCTGCCATCTCCGCATATGTATAAAATTGTCCATCTTCTTTCTTTTTCCATGTACCAAGATGAACTTCATAAATAAACATCGGTTGCTCATAAATAGGTTTTCGCTTCTTTTTTCTTTGCCACGCTTGGTCGTTCCATTTATATCCATTTAACTGATATACAATAGAGGCTGTCTGGGGGCGTTCTTCAGCATAAAAAGCATATGGATCTGCTTTAAGAAGAGTGCGTCCGTCTTTTGTTATAATTTCGTATTTATATAAATGCCCTTCTAAATTTTCTGGGATAACAATCATCCATACTCCTTGGTCGTTTATTTTTGTTAATTCATGCTCCTCCCCGTTCCAATCGTTAAACGTCCCAACAAGCCGAACTTTTTTGGCATGTGGAGCCCATACACAAAAACGGGTTTCTACTCTCTCATCTTGGTTCATAAGATGTGCCCCAAATAACTGATAGCTTTTATAAAACGTGCCTTCGTGAAATAAATGCAACTGCAAATCGGTTGGACTCATCGTTAGCAAATGTTCATCCTTCCTTTCTTAAAAGGGTACAGAAATTATTCCGTACTGAATATATTACACTACATCATACAAAATTCCTGTAAGAAAATTAAGATATTTTTCGACAATGTTCAACAATTCACATGATAAATATGACGAAATGAAAATCAATACGAACGTCCATAAAATTGTCGCTTGATTATCAATTGATAATTATATAGAATATTTTATAGTAATTATTATATATATTTTTTTATATTAATTTTAAATAATAAGGGGAGTTTATATGTACGATTTTCATCATTTACCGCATATGAAAGTACAGACGACGTCAAAAAAAGCACTTTGGACGACATTGTTATTAACAACTTTTTTCACAATTGTAGAGGTGATAGGGGGCATTTTATCTAATTCTCTTGCTTTATTATCAGACTCAGCACATATGGCTTCCGATGTGGTCGCATTAGGACTAAGTATGGTGGCTATTTATTTAGCTTCTCGTCCACCGAATAAAAAATTTACATTTGGTTATTTACGATTTGAAATTATCGCCTCATTTTTAAATGGACTTGCGCTTGTCATTATTGCTATTTGGATTTTCATCGAAGGAATTCGCCGTTTCATTCATCCTGAAACCATTCAATTTTCCTTCATGTTAACCATCGCGACGATTGGATTTGTCGTTAATCTTGTATTAACAGTCGTTTTAAGTCGGAGTATGAAAGAAGAAGAAAATTTAAATGTAAAAAGCGCGTTATGGCACTTTATTGGCGACTTACTCAGCTCTATCGGCGTTATTATTTCAGCTATTTTAATTTACTTTACAGGAATATATATATTTGATCCGCTTATTAGTATGGTCATCGGGGGCATTATCTTTATAGGTGGGGCAAAAATTGTTCGAGAATCGTATTTTATTTTAATGGACGCAGTTCCGCACGAATTTGATATCGAACGCATCCGAACTGATATTCTATCTATTGAAGGCGTTGAGGATGTACATGAATTGCATATATGGTCCATTTCAACAGATCATTATTCTTTAACTGCACACGTTCTCATTCATGAGCACATTCAACCATTTTGTGTCATTTTGGCAATTAATGAAATGTTAAAAGAACAATACAATCTATCTCATGTCACAGTTCAAGTTGAACACCCATCTATTCATCAACACGGAGAGTATGGAAAGAAATTTTTAGAACGGAAAAATAAAATGCATATAGGTGAAGAAGAAGTATATAAAAACGTTACTCACATTGAGTAGCGTTTCTTCTTTTTTATGCTCTATAGATGAAAACGATGTATCAGCATGTTAAAGTGAAGCATTGGGGTCAATATGATGTGGGGATGGTAATACTTTTTTACAATTTGTTCTTAAAGCAAAGCAGAACAAATTCCTGGTTTTGTACAAATATAAAAAGGACATCTCCTATCATGAGATGTCCTTTTTATTAGTGACCCGTACGGGATTCGAACCCGTGTTACCGCCGTGAAAGGGCGGTGTCTTAACCACTTGACCAACGGGCCATATGTGGCAAATGGCGGAGAAGGCGGGATTTGAACCCGCGCGCCGCAAAACGCGACCTAACGGTTTAGCAAACCGTCCCCTTCAGCCACTTGGGTACTTCTCCAAATGGCTCCGCAGGTAGGATTCGAACCTACGACCGCTCGGTTAACAGCCGAGTGCTCTACCACTGAGCTACTGCGGAATAAACATTATAATGGGCCTAAGTGGACTTGAACCACCGACCTCACGCTTATCAGGCGTGCGCTCTAACCAGCTGAGCTATAGGCCCACGTAAGCGGGTGATGGGAATCGAACCCACGACATCAGCTTGGAAGGCTGAGGTTTTACCACTAAACTACACCCGCACAGTAAAAACTAATGTTATGGGGCGACTAGTGGGAATCGAACCCACGAATGCCAGAGCCACAATCTGGTGCGTTAACCACTTCGCCATAGCCGCCACAATGATGCCGGCTGCAGGACTTGAACCCGCAACCTACTGATTACAAGTCAGTTGCTCTACCAATTGAGCTAAGCCGGCATAACAAAAAGCAATATGAGACTATATATGGCGGAGGAGGAGGGATTCGAACCCCCGCGCGCCTTTCGACGCCTCTCGGTTTTCAAGACCGACCCCTTCAGCCAGACTTGGGTACTCCTCCGTATCATATGAATATGGTGGACCTTGTAGGACTCGAACCTACGACCGGACGGTTATGAGCCGTCTGCTCTAACCAGCTGAGCTAAAGGTCCTAAGCTAGTAGCGGCGGAGGGAATCGAACCCCCGACCTTACGGGTATGAACCGTACGCTCTAGCCAGCTGAGCTACGCCGCCATTATACATATATGGTGGAGCCTATCGGGATCGAACCGATGACCTCCTGCGTGCAAAGCAGGCGCTCTCCCAGCTGAGCTAAGGCCCCTTAACAATGGTCGGGAAGACAGGATTTGAACCTGCGACCCCATGGTCCCAAACCATGTGCTCTACCAAGCTGAGCTACTTCCCGTCTTCATGATGATATAGACATGACGCGCCCGAGAGGATTCGAACCCCTAACCTTCTGATCCGTAGTCAGATGCTCTATCCAATTGAGCTACGGGCGCATATAAAGTGCCGAGGGCCGG
>NZ_JACHEQ010000003.1 GCF_014201515.1 Anoxybacillus mongoliensis | reverse complement strand
TTTAAGTTACCACAAATAAGGAAAAAAGAAAAGAAGAAAAAGTTCACTTTTCCCGTGAACTTTTTCTTGACGCCTCACTTTTTCAACACTTTGAAAAGAAGGTGTCCAAATGGGCACCTTCTTTTCTTACACTTCCATAATAATCGGTAAAATCATCGGTTTTCGCTTCGTTTTTTCGTATAAAAACGGTGCGAGTGTATCAGTAATTTCCGTTTTAATGTCCGACCATTGATTTGTTCCTTGTTCAAGTAGCTGTTGTAAATGTTTCGCGATCAGTTGTTGCGCATCGCTAATTAAATTGCCTGATTCACGCATGTAGACGAATCCGCGTGAAATAATGTCTGGACCCGCAGCAATTTTCATTTCTTTCATGTTAATGCTCACAACGACAATGACTAGCCCTTCTTCTGACAAAATGCGGCGGTCGCGCAAGACGATGTTGCCGATATCGCCAATGCCGCTTCCGTCAATATACACCGAGCCAGACGGAATTTTGCCGACGATGCTTGCTCCTTCTTCACTAATGCCAAGCACCTCTCCGTTGTCCATAATAAAGCAGTTTTCTTCTGGCACACCGCAATCAACCGCAAGTTTCACATGCATTTTTTGCATGCGATATTCCCCGTGAATCGGCATAAAATATTTCGGTTTCATTAAGCGAATCATCAACTTTTGTTCTTCTTGTCCGCCGTGACCAGACGTATGAATGTCGCTAAGCGGTCCGTGAATGACTTCCGCTCCTGCGCGCGCCAACATGTTAATGATGCGGTTGACGCTTACTGTATTGCCCGGAATTGGTGAAGATGAAAAGACGACTGTATCGCCCGGCATAATTTGAATTTGGCGATGAGACCCGTTAGCGATGCGCGATAACGCTGCCATCGGCTCCCCTTGGCTTCCGGTGCAAAGAATCGTGACGCGATGAGCAGGAAGGCGATTAATTTGTGCGGCATCAACGAACGTATCTTTCGGACATTTAATGTAGCCGAGTTGTTGCCCAATTTCAATGGCTGCTTCCATGCTTCGTCCGAATACCGCAATTTTTCGATTGTTTAATACGGCCGCTTCTGTGACTTGTTGTAAGCGGTGAATGTTGGAAGCGAACGTTGCGAAAATAATGCGCCCTTGCACTTTTCGGAAAATGTCATGAATGCTTTCGCCGACGCGTCGTTCTGACATTGTAAAATGTGGAATTTCGCTATTTGTACTATCGGACAATAAACAAAGGACGCCTTCTTTTCCGATTTCGGCCATTTTCGTCAAGTTCGCTGGCTCGCCAACAGGCGTAAAGTCAAATTTAAAATCGCCTGTATGCACAATTTGACCGACTGGCGTTTTGACGACGATCCCGTAGCTATCCGGAATGCTATGGGTTGTGCGGAAAAAGGTGACCGATGTTTTTCCGAACGAAATGACATCATCTTCTTTAATTTCAATAAGTTTCGTTTGACGAAGCAATCCGTGCTCTTCTAGCTTGTTGCGAATGAGTCCGAGCGCTAGCTTTCCGCCATAAATCGGTACGTTCACTTGGCGAAGCAAATACGGGATACCGCCAATATGGTCTTCATGTCCGTGTGTAATAAATAGTCCTTTAATGTTTTCTGCATTTTTTACTAAATAGCTATAATCAGGAATGACGTAATCAATTCCGAGCAATTCATCTTCCGGAAACTTAATGCCGGCATCAATGACGATGATTTCATCCTCATACTGTACGCCATATGTATTTTTTCCGATTTCGCCTAGACCGCCGAGAGCGAAAACACCAACTTGTTTATTTTTTAAAATGTTCATTGTTCAATCTCCAATACGTGAAAATCAGGGTTTTGTTGCTCGTACGCTAAATGCGCACCTTCAAGTGGCTGAATGTATTCAATATTGATATGACGGTCTTGTAATTTTCGGCGCACATCTCGCTCGCTTTCCGCTTCAATATAAAGAGTCTTCGTTTTTTCCCTTACCGGCACTTCATTGATTGTATCTTGGTAAAACACTTTAAAAATCAACGTTCATCTCTCCTTATGTGTAATATTGCTTTTTTATTATGTTCCCTTTTAAAAAGTAAAGCGATATGTAGCTCCGGACGCTTTCCGCTTTTCTTATTATATATAAAAAGTGGGGAATAGGAAACAAAATTGAAAAGAAGCCCTTCGCTCGAAGGGCTCGTACAACTATGCAATCGATTTTCTGCGCAAAAGTTCTTTCCATTGTTTGAGCAGCTTGCGTTTCAACTTTTTCAACATGACGCATCACTCCTCACTTTTATTGTATCCGATTTTGTCGGAAAGTAAATGTGTTCTCTTATTATTTATTATAAGAAGATCATCGACAAATTTTGCATGGGAAAATATACATGGTTCTAACCATTTCATTGACAATATGGCATAATTCCGTTACGGTAAGTTTGTGAACTTTTACACGAGGAGCGAGAAACATGGAGAGAAAAATTGTCTTTTTTGATATTGACGGAACGTTACTAGACGACGATAAACAGTTGCCGCCATCGACATATGAAGCGATACACGAATTAAAAAAGCAAGGGGTATATGTGGCGATTGCAACCGGGAGAGCACCGTTTATGTTTGAATGGATTCGTGAAAAACTCGACATTCAATCGTTTGTCAGCTTTAACGGGCAATATGTCGTTTTTGAAGGAGAGGTCATTTACAATCAACCGCTTGATCGCGAACAACTTCGCGCTTTAAAACAAATGGCACGCGACAATGACCATCCGCTTATTTTCATGGATGCTGACACGATGCGTGCAAGTGTAGCCGATCATCCGTACATTCACGAAAGTATGGGAAGTTTAAAATCTGCTCATCCACCGCACGATGAAACGTATGACGAACGAAACGACATTTATCAAGCGCTTTTGTTTTGTAAGCCAGAAGAAGAGCAGCCGTACATTCAATCGTTTCCGGCGTTTCACTTCGTTCGTTGGCATGCGGTGTCAACGGATATATTGCCATATGGCGGATCGAAAGCAGAAGGAATTAAAAAAATGATCGAACAGCTCGGGATTGCTCGTGAAAACGTATATGCGTTTGGCGACGGGTTAAACGATACGGAAATGCTTCGCTTTGTCGGCACAGGCGTCGCGATGGGGAACGGACATGAAGAAGCGAAAAAAGTAGCCGATTTTATTACAAAACCGGTCGATGAAGACGGTATTTTATTCGGATTACGCCATCTAGGTTTGTTAAAATAAAAGGGCACCGTCATGGTAGCCCTTTTTAATTACCGTTCAATCGGAATGGCGCCAACTGGCACGTCGTACGGATTTTGTTTATTAATATGATCATAAAACATAATGCCGTTTAAATGGTCAATTTCATGTTGAAACACGATGGCAGGCAATCCTTTTAAACGTAGCTTTACCGTTTCCCCTTCAAGCGTCGTTCCGGTGACGGTAATACGCATATAGCGCGGTACGTAACCAGGAATCGCTTCATCTACAGACAAACATCCTTCTCCGCTCGTTAAATAGCACATCTCGACTGAATGACTGATAATTTTTGGATTAAATAACGCATAGCTATGCAACGTTCCTTTTTCGTCCGTCACATGCACCGCAATCATGCGCTTTGAAACGTTAATTTGCGGCGCAGCTAAGCCGATGCCCGGACGAAGTCCGTACGTTTTCGCTAGCTCTGGATCTTGGCTCATTTTTACATATTCCAACAAGCTCGCTAAAATGCGACGATCTTCTTCAGAAGGCGGAAGGGGTACTTCTTCCGCTACTTTTCGTAACGTCGGATGCCCATCTTTAATAATATCTTTCATCGTAATCACGTCGTTTCACTCCTTATCCACAAAGTAGACTACGTTTTATTATGGGACATCATATGCAAAAGTGCAATCCGCTTACAAACATACATATTCACATTGTAAAACAGAAATAATACAGAACAAGAAAAATGAGTATAACAGATTCATAACACAGTTAAAATTTTCTAAATTTCATTTTTATATAGAAGGTGTTGAGCAAACTGATTGACGAGCGTTGTCGAACGGTGTAAACTGAAAGATGTAAAAAAACAGTTGTATTAATCGCAATGGCTTTTTCCATTAATACAGCTTTTCATACACAAAACGTAGTAAAAACAAATCGTTTTTGGGCAAATTAAAAGGTGCATCATTTTACGTGTTGAAAAGAAAGGATGAGGTGAACAACATGGGTAAAAAACCCCTATTTGATGTGAAAAAGCAACTTGAAAAAGTCGCTGAGCAGTTCCCGACGTTTCAAATTTTAAATGAAGAAGGCGAAGTCGTAAACGAAGCAGCGATGCCTGATTTAACAGATGAGCAATTGAAAGAATTAATGCGCCGTATGGTATATACGCGCGTGCTTGACCAACGTTGCATTTCGTTAAACCGTCAAGGACGTCTCGGCTTCTATGCGCCAACAGCAGGACAAGAAGCGAGCCAATTAGCGAGCCATTTTGCGTTGGAAAAAGAAGATTTCATTTTACCGGGCTATCGTGATGTTCCACAAATGATTTGGCACGGTTTACCACTTTACCAAGCGTTTTTATTTTCACGCGGTCATTTCCATGGCAACCAAATTCCTGAAGATGTAAACGTGTTGCCACCACAAATTATTATCGGTGCCCAAATTATTCAAACAGCCGGCGTTGCGCTTGGCATGAAAAAACGCGGCAAAAAAGCAGTTGCAGTTACATATACAGGTGACGGTGGTGCATCGCAAGGAGACTTCTACGAAGGAATTAACTTCGCAGGGGCATTTAACGCGCCAGCGATCTTTATCGTTCAAAACAACCGCTTTGCGATTTCAACACCAGTCGAAAAGCAATCAGCGGCAAAAACAATCGCACAAAAAGCAGTTGCCGCAGGTATTCCGGGCATTCAAGTAGACGGAATGGATCCGCTTGCGGTATACGTTGCAGTGCGTGACGCTCGTGAGCGTGCAATTAATGGCGAAGGTCCAACGCTCATTGAAACGCTTTGCTTCCGCTACGGTCCACATACGATGGCAGGAGACGATCCAACACGCTATCGTTCGAAAGAGCTTGAAAACGAATGGGAGAAAAAAGATCCGCTCGTTCGCTTCCGTAAGTTTTTAGAAAACAAAGGATTATGGAGCGAAGAAGAAGAAAATCGCGTCATCGAACAAGCGAAAGAAGATATTAAAGAAGCGATTAAGAAAGCGGACGAAACACCAAAACAAAAAGTAACCGACTTAATGTCGATCATGTACGAAGAAATGCCAGCGTTCTTAAAAGAACAATACGAAATCTACAAAGAAAAGGAGTCGAAATAAGCCATGGCGCAAATGACAATGATTCAAGCAATCACGGATGCGTTGCGCGTAGAAATGCGCAAAGACCCGAACGTTCTTGTGTTTGGTGAGGACGTCGGTGTAAACGGCGGGGTATTCCGCGCGACAGAAGGATTGCAAGCAGAGTTTGGCGAAGACCGCGTATTTGACACACCGCTTGCAGAATCAGGAATCGGCGGTTTAGCGATCGGTTTAGCGTTACAAGGATTCCGTCCTGTCCCTGAAATTCAGTTCTTTGGATTCGTCTATGAAGTGATGGATTCCATTTCTGGTCAAATGGCGCGCATGCGCTATCGTTCTGGTGGCCGTTTCCATGCGCCAATCACTGTTCGTTCGCCATTCGGTGGTGGCGTACATACGCCAGAATTACATGCCGATAGCTTAGAAGGGCTTGTTGCGCAACAACCTGGATTAAAAGTTGTCATCCCATCGACACCATACGATGCGAAAGGATTGTTAATTTCAGCGATTCGTGACAACGATCCGGTCATTTTCTTAGAGCATATGAAATTGTACCGCTCGTTCCGTCAAGAAGTGCCAGAAGGAGAATATACAATTCCAATCGGCAAAGCGGACATTAAACGCGAAGGAACAGACGTATCGGTCATCACATACGGTGCGATGGTACATGAATCATTAAAAGCGGCAGCGGAGCTTGAAAAAGAAGGCATTTCTGTTGAAGTCGTTGACTTGCGTACGGTTCAACCGTTAGATATCGAAACGATTATCGCATCTGTTGAAAAAACAGGTCGTGCGGTTGTTGTACAAGAAGCGCAAAAACAAGCAGGTATTGCCGCAAACGTCGTTGCAGAAATTAATGAACGTGCGATTCTTAGCCTTGAAGCGCCAGTATTGCGCGTCGCGGCGCCAGATACAGTATATCCGTTCTCACAAGCAGAGCCAGTATGGTTACCGAACTTTAAAGATGTGATCGAAACAGTGAAAAAAGTAATGGCGTTTTAATGGAGGGGGCATGCCCCTCCACATTTAAGAAACAGGAGGTTGAGGTACAATGTCATTTGAATTTAAATTACCGGACATCGGTGAAGGGATTCACGAAGGTGAAATTGTCAAATGGTTCGTCAAACCGGGCGATGAAGTCAACGAAGATGATGTACTTTGTGAAGTGCAAAACGATAAAGCAGTCGTAGAAATTCCATCTCCAGTGAAAGGAAAAGTATTAGAAATTTTAGTGAGCGAAGGCACAGTCGCAACGGTTGGTCAAACGTTAATTAAATTTGATGCGCCAGGATACGAAAACTTAAAGTTCAAAGGCGATCATGGCGACGAGCCAAAAGTAGAAGAAAAGAAAGAAGAAGTAAAACAAGAGCAACCAGCGCAAGCACAACCGAAAAAACGCGTCATCGCGATGCCATCTGTGCGCAAATATGCCCGTGAAAAAGGTGTCGACATTCGCCTTGTGCAAGGAACAGGTAAAAACGGTCGCGTGCTAAAACAAGACATCGATGCATACTTAGCAGGCGGTGCAGCTCCACAACCAGAAGCACAAGCGCAAACGGTAACAGAAACAGTTGCGCCAGCACAAGAACAAAAAGCAACACCAGCTCCACAACCAGTTGTATTAGAAGGCGAGTTCCCAGAAACACGCGAGAAAATGAGCGGCATTCGTCGTGCGATCGCCAAAGCGATGGTGAACTCGAAACATACAGCCCCACACGTCACATTAATGGACGAAGTCGATGTGACAAAACTTGTTGCGCATCGTAAGAAATTTAAAGATGTCGCTGCGCAAAAAGGCATTAAGTTAACGTTCTTACCATATGTCGTTAAAGCGTTAACGTCGGCGCTTCGCGAATATCCAGCGCTCAATACGTCAATTGACGATGCGACAGAAGAAATTATTCATAAACATTACTACAACATCGGAATCGCAGCGGATACAGATAAAGGATTGCTCGTTCCGGTTGTGAAACATGCAGACCGCAAATCGATTTTTGCGATCGCAAAAGAAATTAACGAACTTGCGACGAAAGCACGTGACGGCAAATTAATGCCGAACGAAATGAAAGGTGCGACATGCACAATTACAAACATCGGCTCAGCAGGCGGTCAATGGTTTACACCAGTCATTAACCATCCAGAAGTTGCGATTTTAGGTATCGGACGCATTTCAGAAAAGCCGATCGTGCGCGATGGTGAAATTGTCATCGCTCCGGTATTAGCGTTGTCATTAAGCTTCGACCACCGCATGATCGACGGTGCGACAGCGCAAAACGCGTTAAATCATATTAAACGTTTATTAAACGATCCTGAACTATTATTAATGGAGGCGTAATGCGATGGTAGTAGGCGATTTCGCAATTGAAACAGAAACTCTCGTCGTCGGTGCAGGTCCTGGCGGTTACGTCGCAGCGATTCGCGCGGCGCAACTCGGTCAAAAAGTAACGATCGTTGAAAAAGGTAACCTCGGCGGTGTGTGCTTAAACGTCGGATGTATTCCATCCAAAGCGCTCATCTCGGCCGGTCATCGTTACGAAATTGCGACACATTCGCAAGATATGGGGATTTTTGCGGAAAACGTAAAAGTTGACTTTTCAAAAGTGCAAGAATGGAAAGCAGGCGTCGTGAAAAAATTAACGAGCGGCGTGGAAGGCTTATTAAAAGGAAATAAAGTGGAAATTGTGCGCGGAGAAGCGTATTTCGTTGATGAAAATACGGTTCGCGTCATGACAGAAAATAGCGCGCAAACGTACAAATTTAAAAACGCGATTATCGCAACAGGTTCTCGTCCAATCGAGTTGCCAACGTTTAAATTTTCAAAGCGCGTCCTTGACTCAACAGGCGCATTAAACTTGCCTGAAATTCCAAAATCGATGGTCGTCATCGGCGGCGGTTACATCGGTACAGAGTTAGGGACAGCATACGCAAACTTCGGAACGAAAATTACGATTTTAGAAGGCGCAGATGAAATTTTATCTGGCTTCGAAAAACAAATGAGCGCCGTCGTTCGTCGTCGCTTAAAGAAAAAAGGAGTAGACGTCTTTACAAACGCGCTTGCGAAAGGCGTTGAAGAGCGTGAAGACGGCGTAACGGTAACATTTGAAGTAAACGGCGAAACGAAAACAATTGATGCGGAATACGTGCTTGTCACAGTTGGTCGTCGTCCGAACACAGAAGAAATGGGACTTGAACAAATCGGCATTAAAATGACAGAACGCGGCTTAATTGAAATCGACAAACAATGCCGCACAAGCGTGCCAAACATTTATGCGATCGGTGATGTTGTTGCAGGTCCACCACTTGCGCATAAAGCGTCATACGAAGGAAAAATTGCTGCAGAAGCGATCGCTGGTCATCCGTCTGAAATCGACTACTTAGCGATTCCAGCCGTCGTCTTCTCTGACCCTGAATGTGCATCTGTCGGTTACTTTGAAAAACAAGCGATCGAAGAAGGCATTGACGTCATTACAGCGAAGTTCCCGTTTGGCGCAAACGGCCGTGCCCTTGCATTAAACGAAGCAGACGGATTCTTAAAACTCGTCTTAACGAAAGACGATGGCGTCATTATCGGCGCGCAAATCGTTGGTCCAAACGCATCAGATATGATCGCGGAGCTTGGCTTAGCGATCGAAGCAGGCATGACAGCCGAAGATATCGCGATGACGATTCACGCGCATCCAACGCTCGGTGAAATTACAATGGAAGCGGCTGAAGTGGCACTCGGTAGCCCAATTCATATTATTAACAAATAAAAAAGAGGATGGCTTAGCCGTCCTCTTTCTCATTATTTTTCCCTTGCGATCATATGATGTTTGTAAGGGGTGTGTAAACATGTATGTCGTTTTTTTAGTTCAATTACTTATTTGGAGCTTATTTTCACTCGTTGAATGGAGATCTGCCCACGATCATTTTATTTTTAAAGCGTTGCTGTTTATGATATTTATGTACGTTGCTTTTTTGCTTGCGCTTCGGTTTCGTTTAACGAAAAAGCGCGCATGTTGGACAACCTTATTGACGATCGCCATTTATTTTCTTTGTCGCGAGCTTTTTTGGGCTTATCGTTTGTAATAATACATCACTCGTCCGTTAAATAAATGCAGTTTCCCTGCCATTTGTTTAGCGAAAAATTTACATAGTTCGTTCGCTTTTCCTTTATCGCCATGCGTCGCTCGTTTCGGCAATACAAACTCGACCGCACGCTCATGCACGCGACATTCAATCATATGATAGCGGTCGCTTTTTCCAACTAATACAATGCGATCTTCTTTTGTCACGATGTCATACGGGAAAGCAGATTCCGCATAGTCCCAAGCGAGCTGTTCGCCCGTTTTTCGCGCGATGTCGCGAAATTGTTCAAGCAATTGTTTACATTGTTCTAACGTGACCGTCTCCCATGTCGATGCAGGGACAAGTTCAATCGTAGCTGTATAAGCCATTTCGTTCACCTCGTACATTTTGAAATCACTTTCATTGTATCACGTACATACGTAAAAAAACAAATAATTGCGAAAATATAAATGGTGCGATATAATAAAGTTTAATATACAAGAAGGAGGGAATAGGATGTTCGAAAAATTGTATGATGAGCATGAAAAAGTAAAAGTAAGGTTTGTTGGCTTTACGACAAAAGACGTCCGTTACGATTTTGGCATCGTTTATACGAATATGTTTTTTGGCAAACCGCTTGTCATCTGTATGCAAACAGGCCGCTCCGCTCTCCTCGACCCGAAAGACATCGAAGACCACGACTATTTACAACGAACGTTCCGCATTGACACGAAAGAACAAGCTGAAGATTTAGCGGAATTTTTCTCAGACATTTTACCGACGACACCTTATGCTGAACAATATGAGTAAGAGGCGTGAAATACGTCTCTTTTTTTGTTTAAATATGTCATACTAATTCCTATTGACAAAATAAATGTGACATATTATTATGAAATCAGTAAAACGTTTTCAAACATTCCAAAGGAAAAGGGGTTATCGGGGATGGGTACAATTGTATGCCAAACATGCAATGCGACAATCGATCATTTTGAGGACGAAAAAGTAACGGTATTGTACGGTCAATGTTGCACGTGCGATTGTGAAGACGAAGAATAATATATAGCGCGGAACAAACTTTGGGGGATGAGGAGACATATATAGAGGAAAGGGGCTGGTTCGCCAGCCTCTTTCTTATGTGATGAAACGAAAAAAGCGGAACTCAACGCGAGCTCCGCTTTTTCTATTTTTGATGCTCTTTAATGACGCGCAACGTTTGTAACGTGTCGTCTTCTGGACCTTGAACAGGTAAACCGACTTCTATATTTTTGCGAATGTAGTTTAAATTTTCTTCCGTAATAATTTCCCCTGGAATGAAAATTGGAATGCCAGGTGGATATACCATGACAAACTCAGCGATAATGCGTCCTGCTGATTCATCAAACGGCACGACTTCTGTTTCCGCATAAAACGCATCGCGCGGGGTGAGCGCAAGCACAGGAATATCTGGCAAAATGACTTCCGCTTTTTTCCCGACTTCCGCTTGATGGCGAAATTCATTTGATAAATGACGAAGCGCATCGACTAATACGTTCGTTTCCTGCTCCGTATCGCCCGGTGTAATAATACATAAAATGTTATATAAATCAGACAATTCGACTTCAATGTTGTAGCGTTCACGAAGCCATTTTTCCACGTCATACCCTGTGAGTCCAAGCTCTTTGACCGAAATAATCAGCTTCGTCGGATCGTAATCGAATGTTGCTTCTGTACCGAGAATTTCTTTTCCGACGCAATATAAATAGTCGATATCGTTAATTTGCTTGCGCGTTTCATTCGCCAGGCGAATCGCTTGTTCCGCAAGCTCATGCCCTTGTGTTGCAAGCCGTTTGCGCGCCACATCAAGCGAAGCAAGCAATAAGTAAGACGTCGATGTTGTCGTTAACATGCTTAAAATCGCTTGCACTCGCTTCGGTGACACAAGACCTTCTTTCACGTTTAAAATTGAGCTTTGCGTCATCGAACCGCCGAGTTTATGCACGCTCGTTGCTGCCATATCCGCGCCTGCTTGCATCGCTGATAGCGGCAAATCTTCATGAAAGTGAATGTGTACGCCATGCGCCTCATCGACAAGAACAGGAACGCCGTACGCGTGCGCAATGTCAACGATGCGCTTTAAGTCGCCGGCAATGCCGAAGTACGTCGGGTTAATGACGAGTACCCCTTTGGCGTCGGGATGTTGCTTTAACGCCGCTTCCACCGCTTCTGGCGTAATGCCGTGTGAAATGCCAAGCTCTTTATCAATTTCAGGATGGACGAAAATCGGTGTCGCCCCTGAAAAGACGATGGCAGACATAACGGATTTATGCACGTTGCGCGGAACGATAATTTTATCGCCAGGTCCTGCGACAGACATGACCATCGTCATAATCGCTCCGCTCGTTCCTTGTACGGAAAAAAACGTATAGTCCGCCCCAAACGCTTCCGCCGCAAGCTCTTGAGCACGTTTAATCATTCCTTTTGGCTGATGTAAATCATCAAGCGGACCGATATTAATTAAATCGATCGCTAACGCATTTTCCCCAATAAAAGAGCGAAACTGCTCGTCCATGCCTGCTCCTTTTTTATGGCCAGGAATATGAAATTGAATCGGATTTTTCTTTATATGCTCTAACAGTCCGGTAAATAACGGTGTTTCATACTGTGACAATTTCGCTGTACACCTCTTTAACTTGGATTTACATAAAACAAAGTGAATTATAGCACTTCTTTATGCGTTTGGAAAGATGGTTTTTTTGCTTAAAAATCAAAATGATTGCATATTTCTTCATTTATTGTTTGTGAAGGACTTTTCTTTATGAATGAAGAATGATAAAAAGTTAAAGGGGGAATGAGTGATGAACTGGAAAACGAGAGTAACGGAATTGTTAGGCATTCGTTATCCGATTATTCAAGGTGGACTGGCGTATTTGGCGTATGCCGATTTAGCAGCGGCGGTATCGAATGCTGGGGGGCTAGGGCAAATTACAGCGATGTCGCTCGAGACGCCAGATGAGTTGCGAGAAGAAATAAAAAAAGTGCGCGAAAAAACGGACAAACCGTTTGGTGTGAATTTTGCGATTGGACAACATGGACGCCCATTTGCACATATGCTTGAAGTAGCGATTGAAGAAAACGTGCCAGTCATTTCGATGACAGGGGGAAATCCTGCTCCTATTTTTGAACAGTTAAAAGGCGTGCGGGTGAAAAAGCTTGTGCTCGTTGCGGCGGTGCGCCAAGCGGTAAAAGCAGAAGAGCTAGGGGCAGATGCGGTCATGGTTGTCGGTCAAGAAGGGGGCGGACATCTCGGCAAACACGATATCGGAACGTTCGTATTAGTGCCGCGCGTCGTCGATTCCGTATCGATTCCTGTCATCGCGTCAGGCGGCATTGGAGACGGTCGTGGGTTGATGGCTGCGCTTGCGCTTGGAGCGGAAGGCATTGAAATGGGCACGCGCTTTATTGCGACAAAAGAATGTATTCACGCCCATCCTGTGTATAAACAAATGCTTGTGGAACGCACAGAAAGCGACACTGTTGTCATTAAACGATCGCTCGGTGCCCCTGCGCGCGCTTTGTTAAACGAATGGACGGAAAAAATTTTACAGTTTGAACAAGAAGGTAAAGGATACGAACAGTTAAAAGCGTACATTAGCGGCAAAGCGAACAAGCGGTTTATTTACGACGGTCATACGAAAGAAGGATTTGCATGGGCGGGGCAAGTGATCGGGCTCATTCACGACGTGCCGACAGTGAGTGAACTTTTTGCGCGCATGATCAACGAGGCGGAACAAATTCGCGCACGTTGGGCAAACTAAAACAGACAGCAAAAAAAGAAAGGTGAACATCATGAAATATGCATACCCGATTGATTACAGTTGGTCAACAGAGGAAATCATCGACGTCATTAAGTTTTACGAAGGCGTTGAACAAGCGTACGAACAAGGTATTGAACGAGAGCAACTGATGAACTTATATCGCCGCTTTAAACAAATCGTCCCAAGCAAAGCGGAAGAGCGAAAACTATGTGATGAGTTCGAAAAAGTAAGCGGCTATTCATCGTACCAAACAATTAAAAAAGGAAAAGAGTTGTCCAACGGAGATATTGTGAAAATGTAAAGTTGCATATCCCCTTTCCGTTACATAGTATATAAAAAAAGAATTTTCAGAAAAAATAAAGACGGAAGGGGTGCACGAGATGAGAAAAACAGCCGATGGATTCAAAAAAATGGATGGAGAACGCCGAATCAAAGTATTAAAGCTCGAAGTTGATTACGAACTAGCCACCCTTTATGAAGCGATGTTAGAAAACAATGAAGCGAAAAAAAACGAATGTAAACGAAAATTAGAAAGACTGCGCCAAGAACTCATTCGTCTGTCGAACTGAAAGGCGGCAAACGCCGCCTTTTCTACATAAGTATATGCAGGAGGTATTGTATGTGGAACGAAATTGATCAACATATGCAGCATTGGATTCGTGAAGCAGGGGAGCGCATCCGCGATGCGTTTCAAACGAAACTAAAAATCGAAACGAAATCAAGCCCATCTGACTTAGTAACAAACGTCGATCGGGAAATCGAACAGTTTTTTATTGAGCGCATTCGTCGGACGTATCCGACACACCGCATTTTAGGAGAAGAAGGGCTCGGGGATACGCTTGAAGCGCTAGACGGCGTCGTTTGGATCATCGACCCGATTGACGGAACGATGAATTTTATTCATCAACAGCGCCATTTTGCGATTTCTGTCGGAGTGTTTCAAGATGGCGTCGGCATGCTTGGCTACATTTACGACGTGGCGTTTGACGAACTATATTATGCACAAAAAGGAAAAGGGGCATTTTTAAACGGCACGCCGCTTCCACCACTTGAGAAAACAACGCTCGATCGCTCCATCATTTCATTAAATGCAACGTGGGTGACAGAAAATCGCCGCATCGACCCGAACGTCCTTGCCCCGCTTGTGAAAAAAGCGCGCGGCACGCGTTCGTACGGCTCTGCGGCACTTGAGATGGCGTATATCGCAGCGGGTAAACTGGATGCGTACATTACGCTTCGGTTGTCGCCGTGGGATATTGCCGGTGGGATGGTCATCGTGCAAGAAGTAGGTGGTGTGGTGACAAACTTGTACGGTGAGCCGCTCAATATGATTGAAAAAAGCTCCGTGTTCGTTTCAAAACCGGGATTGCATGAAGAAGTGCTTGCGATCATTCAGCGCTAACTACCGATCGTTAGCGCTTTTTCTTTTTTTCAGTGAAAACCCAAGACCCATCACGCCAAAAAAAGCAATCATCGAGCCGACGATCGCTGGCACATGTCGATAAGCGATCGCAATGCCGGTGCCGATCATCATCGCTGTAGCTAGCAATGCGATCATAAAAAAAAGCGGTTGAAACTTGTTCATTTTTTTCCTCCTCACTTTCTTTCCTTTAGATTACAACAAAACATTCCGCTTTTCTACTATGTTTGTGCTACAATAGACGCGCAATGTTGAAAAATAGGAGGATTGTAGATGGTGTCGGTAGAGTTACTCTCCCTTCTAACTACACAAATGACTTATGGAGTGGACAAACGCTAAAAAGAGGGGATAAGACGCTGCAATCTTGGCTTTATAAAGCTGGATTTGATTCTGTTGAAATCGATGGGGTTTATGGAGCCAATATAGAAAATGCTGTGAAGGGATTTCAGAAGAAGGTTGGAATTACAGCGGACGGAATTGCAGGAAAATAAACGTACCAAGCTCTACAAAAGTATGTTAGAACAGAAACGACAACATTACAATCAAACTCATCGAACAGCAATGACCGTTGGACTGGTCAGACACTTAGAAAAGGAAATCGGAGACAAGCGGTAAAAGATTTGCAGACTAACTTCAACGACTATTTTTATTTTGGAAAAAAGTGAGTGAATAAAATGATCATTGCCAACAATTATAAAGAGATCAAAGATTATTTTGATTTCACGGATAGTATCATAACGGATATGAAATGGAACAATCCGTTAGATTTATCTATTACGATCGACTATTACTGGGATACACAGGAGAATAGGGAGAAAAACAGAATATTAGCATTGCATTTTAAGGATTGCTTAGCTGTGGAGTACAAAATAAAAAAAGAGATACTAGAAATGTCAAGGGATGATATCCATTTTGATAGCTTGTTCACTATTATTCGCTTCGAAAATGTAGAAGCAAATTCAAGCGGATTTCACCATTTTCATATATATACCTTTGATTATAAAGAACCGTTGCTAAAAATTATTTGTAAGCAAGTTCAGTTGGAAGAAGTATAAGTCGGTGTTTGGAAACAATGGAAGAATAAAACAAGACGAATCCCCCCGCCTTGTTTTATTGTTGCTTTTGCGGTATCATTTCGTTAAGAAAAATGGATGAGTAAAGTTTTTACTAACCTGTTAGAAAGATTATTTTGGAGGGGACTCGTATTAAAGAAATTCGATTTATCTTTTTATTAACTATACTTATCTCAATAATAACAATAAATTTAATACCAAAATTTGTCTTTGCTAATGACGAAGAAAATTGGATTGTTCGTCACATTTTATTAAATTACAAAATTGAAGAGACAAGTAAATCCCTAAAAGTATATTATGTCCAAATTCAACAACAAAAAGAGAAAGAGCCGATTATTGATCCTCATTTTGTAAAGACAATATATTTAGACGAGAATATAGACGTAAGTAACAAAAAGTTAAGAGACTTCGTAGAGAGCGATCAAAGTCTTTACTACGATATTTATATAAATGACACGATATTAGGAAAAAGGGCACCTATTTTTGCAGATGTCAGTGCAGAGAAGCCATCGGAGGATGAGATTCAGTCTTATATCAATAGGGCGGTAGAGACCATAAGAAAAGATTTTGAAGAACCGCCAAGCCAAGAGGAAATTAATAAGCAGATAAATGAGAAAATGGAGGAATTTAATTCTCATTCTCAACAGCGAGATTATTCAGTAATGCAATTCGTTTTCATGATAATAGTTTTTTTGCTGTTGTATGGTATATTTATAGGTGTGAGGAATGGGAAAAAGTAACGGTAACATGATATATGTTTAAGGAAACCAAGAGTAGATAAGGCGTGCGAAGGGATGTGCCTTACAACAGGAGACATAATAAGTTCTGAATCATTTCGTGATTATAGTTACGGTCACATTGTAGAGCGAATGGCAAGATATTTCTTAATAAACTTATTAATGGAGTGGGGAATATAGACTGATAACAATGATGATAGTTGAGCGCTAGAGCCCAAACATCACCATGGGTGGAGGACGATATTATGGGGATCAAAATTTTATTAGAAGACTGGGAAGGAGATTGGAGAGGAACGCTCAAAAGTGAAAACCTCAATAGTTTTTTTAGTTGCGAAATGTATATGACTGTTCATAATGGTATCGAACAAATGACGATCAATATCGCAACCCTTTATGGCACAGCTTTGCTAAGTATGGCTACTAGTATTATGGATATGATATCCAATAAAGAGAATAAGCCGTTCCGCATTTCTGGATTTGGTTCTGTTTATGATTATTTTTTTATAATGAAAGGAAATCAAATTAAAATCGAAGCTATAAATGTGATAAATGATAAGATGGAATCATTTCTTTTTTATGATAAAATGAAATTCGCTCATGATTTTGTGAAAGCGCTGAAAAGCCATTTGCGGGAGATTTCGCAAATTAACATCCGAATTAAGGAGCAAGAAACATATAAGCTTCTAGAACAAAAAATGTACACGCTCAATTCCATGATCGAGAGTTGTTAAGGAATCTCCCATCAACCTCAACAATAGGGTTTACAGTTGTATCAAAATATCAACCTTGCATCAAAAGTGAAAAAATGAAAGCAACACGAACGCTCCTTATCCCGCAAATGTGAAAATCTAAAAAAGAGAGGTGAAAAATCTGCTGCTAAAAGAGGAGCGAATATAGACAAACATATGTTAGAGTGCAAAAGCGATGTGCTCGATTGCCGATTATTCGTTTTGAATACGTAAAGTTCGTAGCGAATGATGTGGTGAAAACTAAACCATGATAAGTTTGTCTATATGTTTAGTAGCAGTTAAACACAATTGAGAAACGATATTCGTAACATCGCGATCATTGCGCACGTCGACCACGGAAAAACGACGTTAGTCGACCAATTGCTTCGCCAATCAGGCACGTTTCGGGCGAACGAACAAGTGGAAGAACGGGCGCTTGACCGCAACGATTTAGAACGTGAACGAGGCATTACGATTTTAGCGAAAAATACAGCCATTCAATACAAAGGCACGCGCATTAACATTTTAGATACGCCGGGACATGCGGACTTCGGCGGAGAAGTCGAACGCATTATGCGGCTTGTTGATGGGGTGTTGCTCGTTGTCGATGCGTACGAAGGATGTATGCCGCAAACGCGCTTCGTCTTAAAAAAAGCGCTCGAACAAAATTTAACGCCAATTGTCGTCGTCAATAAAATCGACCGTGAATTTGCCCGTCCGCACGAAGTCGTCGATGAAGTGATCGATTTATTTATTGAGCTTGGGGCATCAGAAGACCAACTTGAGTTTCCGGTCGTATACGCTTCAGCGATTAACGGCACCGCAAGTTTAGATGCAGACAAACAAGATGCCGACATGACGGCGCTCTTTGAAACGATTATTGAACATATTCCAGCGCCAATCGACAATAGCGACGAGCCGCTTCAATTTCAAGTCGCGCTTCTCGACTATAACGACTACGTCGGGCGCATTGGGATTGGACGCATTTTCCGCGGACGCATGCAAGTGGGACAACAAGTGGCTCTCATGAAGCTAGACGGCTCTGTGAAAACGTTTCGCGTCACTAAACTGTTTGGCTTTCTCGGGTTAAAACGTATTGAAATTGAAGAAGCGAAAGCAGGCGATTTAGTTGCCGTTTCCGGCATGGAAGATATTAACGTAGGCGAAACGGTATGTCCGCTTGACGTGCAAGAAGCGTTGCCACCGCTTCGTATTGACGAACCGACGTTGCAAATGACGTTTCTTGTGAACAATAGCCCGTTTGCTGGTCGGGAAGGAAAACATGTGACCGCAAGAAAGATTGAAGAACGTCTTCGTTTACAGTTAGAAACAGACGTCTCGCTTCGCGTTGAACCAACGGATTCGCCAGATGCATGGATCGTGTCTGGACGTGGAGAGTTGCATTTATCCATTTTAATTGAAAATATGCGTCGGGAAGGTTTTGAACTGCAAGTATCCAAACCAGAAGTCATTATGAAAGAAATCGACGGCGTCATGTGCGAGCCGGTCGAGCGCGTGCAAATTGATATTCCTGAAGAATATACGGGGGCGATTATGGAGTCGCTTGGGGCGCGCAAAGGGGAAATGATCGATATGATCAATAATGGAAACGGACAAGTGCGCCTTATTTTCCTTGTGCCTGCGCGCGGACTAATCGGCTATCGGACAGAATTTATGTCGCTTACGCGCGGATACGGCATTTTAAACCATTCGTTCGACAGCTATCAACCTGTCATCCCAGGTCAAATCGGCGGCAGACATCAAGGGGTACTCATTTCGATGGAGACAGGAAAAGCGACGGCTTATGGCATTATGCAAGTCGAAGACCGTGGCGTCATTTTCATCGAACCGGGAACAGAAGTATATGAAGGAATGATCGTTGGTGAACATAGCCGCGACAACGATTTAGTCGTGAACGTATGTAAAATGAAACATGTGACAAACGTTCGCTCGTCAACGAAAGAACAAACGGTGACGATGAAAAAACCGCGCCTGATGACGTTAGAAGAAGCGCTCGAATATTTAAACGACGACGAATATTGCGAAGTGACGCCACAATCGATTCGCTTGCGGAAAAAAATATTAGACAAAAACGAACGCGAAAAAATCGCGAAAAAGAAAAAACTCGCTGAGCAAAAAAAATAGGGGGAAGTCGTCATGGATGTGATCGGTCGCCTGTCATTTTTCGCTTCGCTATACAACGTGCACGAACAGCCGACGAAAGGGATGTGGCTATTGTACGTGACGATCATCGTTTTATCGATTATCGTCTATCGTCTCGGCTTTGCGCGTGAACTACCGCTATTAAAAAACGTTGTCATTTACGCGCTACTTGTGCTCGGTTGCACGATTTTAACGTTTTTTGCCGTCTTTTTACCTGTGGCGGAAGGATTGCTTGTCGCAGCGATCGTATTAATCATTTATAAATGGCGTCTTCGTCGTGAGGGGGGACGCGCGTGAAACTACAAGATGCGGTGTACAATTGGCTGACGATTAAAGTGGTCGCACAGGCGCGCCCGGATGATACGGCGGCACAAGAGACGGAACAATTTTTTGCCGACTTATTGCGTGAAGATCATGCGATGGAGCAAATCGCATTTACAAAAGAAGATGACGTCTATACGGTCACATGTACGGCAAACAACGCATCACGCACGTTTCGTTTTCCAGCCGAACTCATCGAAGCGATGCTCGATCAAATCAATCGCGAACCAGACAAATATGCCAATTACGAATAAGCGCCCATGCATGATGCAGGGCGCTTTTTTTACCATTCTGTTTCGTGTTTGCTCGTTCGGAAAAAGCGAAATTTGCCGGTGGCGAGCCGCTCTTTCGTTTTTTTCTCAATGCGCTCATGGCACGTTTCGCACATATATGTATGAATTGGGCGGTTGCGCAACCGTTTTGCCAGCAACGTTTCATCGTCTAACGTATCGATTTTTTCACAAAGAATGCATCGTACTCTCATCGTCAAACCTCACATGTTTTTTTACGAATTAGTATATCATATTGTTTGAAAGTGTGTGAAAAAAAGGTATGATAAAAACAAGGAGGGATACATATGCCAAATGCGGTAGAACCGACATTAATTGAGCCTTTGTTCCAAGCGTTGCAAAAAGAACGATATGTCATTGTATGTACGATCGACCATGAAACAAGCGCACCAAATGCCAGTGCGATTTCATGGGTGTATGCGCCTGCCCCTGACAAAGTATACTTTGCGGTCGATCAACGCTCGCGCATTGTCGCCAATGTGCAGGCGAATCCAGCGATGTCCATCGTTTTAATTGCAAACGAATCGACGTATTCCATTAGCGGAAAAGCGCATGTGAAAGTTGAAAAGCTAGAAAACGTTCCGCTAAAGCTTGCTGTTATTCAAGTCGATATTGAAGAAGTGCGCGATGTGATGTTTTACGGTGCAAAAATTTCAGTCGAACCGAAATACGAAAAAACGTATGATGCGCAAGCTGCTGCCAAGCTCGATCAACAAGTGATGAGCGCGTTAAAACAAGCATAAGCCGAGCATATCGCTCGGCTTATTTCATATGGTCGTTTGATTGTTTTTGTTGTTCTTTTTCTAGTTGCTTTTGATCGCCTTTATTGAGCTGATCGTCGTTTTGTCTTGTTGAGCGCGGATTTGTCGTTTGTAAAAAGTCGCTTGGGATTTCAGGCATGACGCGCCCGACAATTGCGGCTAACTCGTCCATAAATCCTCGAATTGGCTTTCCTTTCTCCACTTGCTTTTGAATGGCTTTCAGCCGCGTATTTAAATCCGCATCCGCAATGACAATCGCATTCGCCCCGTACGGATCTTTTTGCAAACTTTCCACGACGGAATATTTCACCGTTCCGACGCGCGACGGATCAAGTTTAGCATTGACATCAATGCCGACTAACGCATATTTCCCAACAACTAAAACGGTCGCATCGTTCACATTTGGGACGCTACTAGCCAGATGCGCAAGATGGCGAGCAATTTGTTGCCCGGATTTATTGACGATTCGTTCATTTGTCGTATTTTTCACATGAACGAGCGAGTCGCGATTGTTCGGTTGCGCTTGTTGTCCGCAGGCACTTATAAAAAGCAACATAAAGATGATGATATATTTCAATCGTTCCACCCCTTTTCGGCTTTAACTTTATTTTGCAAAACTTCTTCTATCTTTATGCGTCCGTTCATATATATAAACAACAATCCCGTCCACCGACGGTCGTCAAGGGGGAGAAAACGTGAGCAAAAAAATATACGTATTAGATACAAACGTACTTTTACAAGATCCGTATTCCATTTTTTCCTTTCAAGATAATGAAGTCGTCATCCCGGCTGTCGTGTTAGAAGAAGTGGATTCGAAAAAGCGATATATGGATGAAATCGGAAGAAATGCTCGCCAAGTGTCGAAAATTATTGACAACTTAAGAAAAAACGGGAAGTTGCATGAAAAAATTCCGCTTGATAACGGTGGGGTGTTGCGCATTGAATTAAACCACCGTTCATTTCAGCAACTGCAAGAAATTTTCGTGGAAAAAACGAACGACAACCGCATTTTAGCGGTGGCGAAAAATTTATTACTTGAGGAGCAAACGAAAGAAAACGGACGTCCGGTCATTTTAGTGAGCAAAGATGCGCTCGTACGCGTCAAAGCCGATGCGATTGGGCTAGAGGCGGAAGATTTTTTAAGCGATCGCGTCGTTGAAATTGACCATATTTACACCGGATTTTTAGATTTGTACATAAGCCCAGAACATTTGGCGCGCTTTTATGAAAAAGGCGAACTTGTGCTGGCGGAAATTACGAACCACCCGTTTTATCCGAACCAATTTATTATTATGAAAGATGCACTTGGCGGTTCGTCATCAGCGCTCGGTATGGTCGATCATACAGGAAAAAAAGTGCGCAAACTTGTGTTTCATTACGATCATATTTGGGGCATTCGTCCGCGCAACGTCCAACAAACGATGGCATGTGAATTGTTGCTTCGCACCGACATTCCGCTTGTGACGCTCATCGGAAAAGCGGGAACAGGAAAAACGTTGCTTGCGTTAGCGGCAGGACTAATGCAGACGGAAGATATGCGCTTATATAAAAAGTTGCTTGTCGCTCGTCCGATTGTACCTGTCGGGAAAGATATCGGCTATTTGCCAGGTGAGAAACAAGAAAAATTACGACCGTGGATGCAACCGATTTTTGATAACTTACACTTTTTATTTGATACGAAAAAGCCGAGTGAACTTGATGCGATTTTATCAGGCATGGGATCCATTGAGGTTGAGGCGCTCACGTATATACGTGGACGGAGCATTCCAGAGCAGTTTATTATTATTGATGAGGCGCAAAATTTAACGAAACATGAAGTGAAAACGATTTTAACGCGCGTCGGGGAACGAAGTAAAATTGTGTTAATGGGTGATCCGGCCCAAATCGATCATCCGTATTTAGACGAATACAATAACGGGCTCACATATGTTGTTGAAAAATTTAAAGAACAAAAAGTCGCCGGGCACGTGCGGTTAGTGAAAGGAGAGCGTTCATCGCTTGCGCAGCTTGCTGCCGACCTTTTATAAGAAAAGAGGCAAAACGCCTCTTTTCACTCGACGATAAACGCCCGTACGTGGGTAATTGGGTTGTCGCGATTTGAGCCATCGCCGAAATAAATATGGACAGGCCCGTCTTCTTTGAGCGGTTTGCCGTCTTTTGCAAAACATAATAATAATTCATAAGCATCAGCAAGCGGAATCGTCGTATCGCCGTTTTCTGTGACGATGGTAAAACGTGTTGCATTCTCATTCGGTTCCGCGTTGCGTAAAAACGGGGCAAACGGCATGCCGAACGTACCTGTTAATATTTTTTCTTTTTCAAATTGCTTTTCGGTTTGCAGTGTCGGAGGCGACACCGCTCCTTCTTGAATTTCGCGGTCCCAATATGCTGATATTTTTTGAATGTCGTCTATGTCTTCTTGTTGTTCGATTTGTGGATGACGTGTAAAATAAGTATGTACATCTACTTTGCGATCGTCAAAAATCCATACGCTCGGATCGAGTGTAATCGTAAATTTGACGTTCCCTTTAATGACGATGACCATGTTTATTCCCCCTATCTGCCTTTCATTATATGATGAAAGCGCTTGTTTGTAAAATGAATCGGTCAAGGCATGATGCTTGCATTTTTTTCGTATTCACGATAAGATGAAGAAACAGGAACGTACGGAACGGAGGGGTCGACGTGACGCCTGAAGTGGCGATAAACTTTCGAGAAAGAGCCTATTCGTTATTGCAAGCGGATGCGGAAAAAATTGTGAAGCTTATTCAAGTGCAAATGGATCACTTAACGATGCCGCAATGTCCGCTATATGAAGAAGTGTTAGACACGCAAATGTTCGGATTATCCCGTGAAATTGATTTTGCGGTCCGATTAGGACTCGTCGATGAAAAAGACGGGAAGGCCATTTTAGACCGACTTGAGCGTGAGCTTTCGGCATTGCATGAAGCGTGCACGAAAAAGAAGAAAAAATGACAAAAACTCAAACGAATTTCGTTTGGGTTTTTTCTGTTTTATAGTACAATGCAAATAAGAAAGTGAAAAGGAAGATGGGACAGATGCGCTTGAAAACGTTTATGAAATATCATGATTATCCGTTAATCATCGCTGTATTTTTATTATCGTTGTTTGGGCTTATCATGGTATATAGCGCAAGCATGATCACAGCCGTTACTCGTTTTCATACGACGAGCGATTATTTTTTTCAAAAACAAACATGGGCATGGATCATCGGTGCAGTGATTTTTTTATTTACTTCATTTGTTCCGTATAAACATTATGCACGTAAAAAGTTTTTGCAATTTGTTTTTTTTGCCATGCCTTTGCCGCTCATTTACGTCCTTTTGTTTGGACATACAGCGAACAATGCGACAAGCTGGATTAAACTCGGTCCGGTGAACGTTCAGCCAGCAGAGTTTGCAAAAATCGGCTTAATTGTATATTTAAGTGGGGTGCTAGCAAACAAACAAAAAAAATTGCAAGCTTCTCCGCAAGACGTTCTCTTTCCCATTTATTACATGCTGTTTATTTGCTTGCTTATTTTCCTGCAGCCAGACGTTGGGACGATGATCATTATCGCGCTCATTTCCGCAGCGATTATCTTTTCTTCTGCTGCCAGCAAACGGCTATTAATGAAACAACTTTTATTGTTCAGTTTGATCATTGGGCTCGTTGCGCTTATTTCTGGTCCGTTTATATACGATCGAGTGTTTACAAAAGAGCGACTATCACGCATCGACGGCTTTTTACATCCGTTTAAGTATGCAGATGATGAAGGATACCAACTGACCAACTCGTATATTGCGATCGGAAATGGGGGATTAAAAGGGCTTGGACTTGGACAAAGCATTCAAAAGTACGGTTATTTACCAGAGGCACACACCGACTTCATTATGGCGATCATTGCGGAAGAGCTCGGTTTATTTGGTGTTTCCTTCGTCCTTCTTTTACTATCATTTATCGTGTTGCGTGGCTTTGTTGTTGCGAGAAAATGTCAAGATGCGTTCGGTAGCTTATTAGCCATTGGCATCGCAACAATGATTGGCCTTCAAACGTTCGTCAACCTTGGAGGTTTAACGGGCATTATTCCAATTACAGGGGTCACTTTGCCATTTGTGAGCTACGGCGGTTCATCGCTCGTTTTACTTATGATGTCTGTCGGTGTATTAGCAAACATTTCTGCAGTGACCAACTACGAAAAGCATAAAAATCAAAAAAACAATATTCAAAAAAATGATATTTCTTTTTCGTAATCCTATTTACAAATACAGAAAATTCGTTATAGTTTTTATATGAAGAATAGGGGGAGGATTACATATGAGGCGTATTCAAAAAGTACTTGTCGCAAACCGTGGAGAAATTGCGATTCGCGTCTTTCGCGCATGCAACGAGCTTGGCATTCGCACCGTTGCGATTTACTCGCGCGAAGACGCAGGATCGTACCATCGCTATAAGGCAGATGAAGCGTATTTAGTTGGGGAAGGAAAAAAGCCGATTGAAGCCTATTTAGACATTGAAGGCATTATCGAAATCGCCAAAATGCACGATGTCGATGCGATTCATCCAGGATACGGCTTTTTATCGGAAAACATCGAATTTGCGAAACGATGCGAAGAAGAAGGCATCATTTTTATCGGTCCGCGCCAAGAGCATTTAGATATGTTTGGCGATAAAGTAAAAGCGCGTCACCAAGCGAAACAAGCGGGCATTCCAGTCATTCCGGGAAGCGATGGCCCTGTGCAAAGCTTGGAGGACGTCGTGCGCTTCGGTGAGACATACGGTTATCCGATGATCATTAAAGCGGCATTAGGTGGCGGCGGTCGCGGGATGCGCATCGTTCGTTCGCAATCCGAAGTAAAAGAAGCATACGAGCGCGCGAAATCGGAAGCGAAAGCAGCCTTCGGTAGCGATGACGTATATGTCGAGAAATTAATTGAAAATCCAAAACATATTGAAGTGCAAATTTTAGGCGATGCATACGGCAACATCGTTCATCTATACGACCGTGATTGTTCCGTACAACGTCGCCATCAAAAAGTAGTCGAAGTAGCGCCGAGCGTATCGCTTTCTAAGGAGCTTCGCGAAAAAATTTGCGAAGCGGCAGTCAAACTCATGAAAAACGTGCAATACGTTAACGCAGGAACCGTCGAGTTTCTCGTTTCTGGCGATGAGTTTTACTTTATTGAAGTCAATCCGCGCATTCAAGTCGAGCATACCATTACTGAAATGATTACGGGCATCGATATCGTCCAATCGCAAATTTTAATTGCGGAAGGTCATGCGCTACATAGCGAAAAAGTTGGCATCCCGAAACAAGAACATATTCATGTGCACGGATATGCGATTCAGTCGCGCGTCACAACAGAAGATCCGCTAAATAACTTTATGCCAGACACCGGGAAAATTATGGCGTACCGCTCAGGCGGTGGCTTCGGCGTTCGTTTAGATGCAGGAAATAGCTTCCAAGGGGCGATCATTACCCCATATTATGACTCGCTGTTAGTAAAAGTGACGACGTGGGCGTTAACGTTTGAACAAGCGGCGGCGAAAATGTTACGCAACTTGCGTGAGTTTCGTATTCGCGGCATTAAAACGAACATTCCATTTTTAGAAAATGTCGTCCAACATCCGAAATTTTTAACAGGGGAATATGATACATCGTTTATTGATACGACACCTGAGCTCTTTATTTTCCCGAAACGAAAAGACCGTGGGACAAAACTGTTATCATATATCGGAACGGTCACCGTAAATGGCTTCCCGGGTATCGGAAAAAAGAAAAAGCCCGTATTTGATCCACCGCGCATCCCGAAAATAAACTATATTGAAGCGATGCCAAAGGGGACGAAACAAATTTTAGATGAGCGCGGTGCTGACGGGCTTGTTCGATGGATTAAAGAGCAAAATCGGGTATTGCTAACGGATACGACGTTTCGTGATGCCCATCAATCGCTTTTAGCCACGCGCGTGCGCACAAACGACTTGATGCGCATTGCGGAGCCGACGGCGCGTTTATGGCCGCAACTATTTTCGATGGAAATGTGGGGCGGAGCGACGTTTGATGTTGCATATCGCTTTTTAAAAGAAGATCCATGGGAACGCCTCATTCAATTGCGTGAAAAAATTCCAAACGTCTTGTTTCAAATGTTGCTTCGCGCCTCGAATGCTGTCGGATATAAAAACTATCCAGATAACGTCATTCGTGAGTTCGTTGCAAAATCAGCCGAAGCAGGCATTGACGTATTCCGCATTTTCGATAGTTTAAACTGGGTGAAAGGAATGACGGTTGCCATCGATGCGGTACGTCAATCTGGAAAAGTAGCGGAAGCAGCTATTTGTTATACGGGCGATATTTTCGATCCGGCGCGCACGAAATACAATCTCGACTACTATAAAAACTTAGCGAAAGAGCTCGAACAAGCAGGCGCGCACATTTTAGCGATTAAAGATATGGCGGGGCTATTAAAGCCACAAGCCGCGTATACGTTTATTTCTGCTTTAAAAGAGGTCGTCGATATCCCGATTCATTTGCATACGCACGACACAAGCGGCAACGGCATTTATACGTATGCTAAAGCGATTGAAGCAGGGGTAGATATTGTGGACGTCGCGGTTAGCTCCATGGCTGGTTTAACGTCACAGCCGAGCGCCAATACGCTTTATTATGCGTTAGAAGGAACGGAGCGTGCGCCAGAAGTGGATATCGCATCGCTTGAAAAATTATCGCGTTATTGGGAAGATGTGCGCCAATATTATGCGGACTTTGAAAGCGGCATGAACGCACCGCATACGGAAGTATATATGCACGAAATGCCGGGCGGACAATATAGCAACTTGCAACAACAAGCGAAAGCAGTTGGCTTGGGAGATCGTTGGGATGAAGTAAAAGAAATGTATCGTCGCGTCAACGATTTATTTGGCGACATCGTAAAAGTGACGCCATCGTCAAAAGTTGTTGGCGATATGGCGCTATATATGGTACAAAACAATTTAACAGAACAAGACATTTACGAACGCGGGGAAACGCTCGACTTCCCAGATTCCGTTGTTGAGCTATTTGAAGGCTATCTCGGTCAACCGCATGGCGGATTCCCTGAAACATTGCAACGCATTATTTTAAAGGGGCGTGAACCGATTACCGTTCGTCCGGGCGAGCTGTTAGAGCCTGTTGACTTTGAAAAGTTAAGAGAAGAATTATACCATCTCATTCAACGTGAAGTGACGGACTACGATGTGTTAGCTTATGCGCTTTATCCGAAAGTATTTGTCGAATATGCACGCACCGTTGAACAGTTCGGTGACGTATCCGTTTTAGATACGCCAACATTCTTATACGGTATGCGTCTTGGTGAAGAAATTGAAATCGAAATTGAAAAAGGAAAAACGTTAATCGTCAAGCTCGTGGCAATCGGTCAGCCACAAGCGGACGGAACGAGAGTTGTGTACTTTGAGTTAAACGGTCAGCCACGTGAAATTGTCGTGAAAGACGAAAGCATTAAAACGACGATTGTGGCGCGGGTGAAAGCAGACCGTAACAATCCGAACCATATTGCCGCGACGATGCCGGGAACAGTAGTAAAAGTGCTTGTAGAAAAAGGAGAAAAAGTGAAAAAAGGCGATCATTTAATGATTACGGAAGCGATGAAAATGGAAACGACCGTTCAAGCACCGTTTTCTGGCGTTGTCAAAGATATTTACGTCAAAGGCGGCGACGCGATTCAAACGGGTGATTTATTAATTGAATTAGCCGAAAAATAAAAGAACGAGGGGTCCCTCGTTCTTTTATTTTAATACGGCAGATGGAATAACGTTCGATTCATGCCGCGTTTCCTTTTCTTTTTTACTGCGCGTTGCCAGTAGCACAAAGTAACTTAACACGCCGAACAAGCATGAAATAAAAAACGCATGAGCCAAAGCGACGTATAAGTTTAATTCCGTAAAGACGATGAGCGCTCCTGTGGCGACTTGGCAGCTAACGAGAATAAGCGCAATCAGCCAACCCCAATATATAATCGGTTGTCGTTTATATCGTTTCATTGCATCAATCGTTGCTATTAAAATCCACACAAACAATAACCCAGCTGCGAAACGGTGCCCCATTTGTACCCATTCATGCAGTTGCGTCGGGAATATGCGCGTTTGCGCGCAAAACGGCCAGCTTGGGCATGCTAAACTCGCTTGTTTATGACGAACGAGCGCCCCTGTATATACGACGATATAGCAATAAGAAATAATGCCATAAATATGAAATTTCATCTTGCGATCAAGCACAACAGATGCAGCATCAAATTTTTTATCGACTTCAAAAATAAACAACGTCAATAAAAAGACGGCCGCAAATGAAATTAACGAAATACCAAAGTGAAGCGCCAGCACAACGTCCGATTGTCCCCACACGACCGCGGCAGCACCGATCAGCCCTTGTAAGACGAGAAACACAAACGAAATGATCGCTAAAAATTTCGTTTCGCGAATATGACCGATCGCTTTCCAAGTCCAAATGGACAAAATGAGCACCATCAATCCAACGACACCAGAGACGACACGGTGGCTTAATTCAATCAGCAACTCTGCTGTAATATTAGATGGGAGCAGTTGTCCGTGACAAAGTGGCCACGAACGTCCACAGCCCATCCCAGAGCCCGTTTTTGTCACAAGCGCCCCGCCAATCAAAACGAATAGCATGCCGATTGTTGTCGCTACCGCAAACCATTTTAAAAGCCGTTGCAATGTATCCACTTCCTTAACACAAAATTTTATATAGCCAATGTCTAGTAAAAACTGTATAATAAATGTGAAATGCGTGTGAAGAAATTCTATTCTCATATTAGCGGAAAATGTCGAAAAGCGCAAAGTTTTATTATTTTACAATATAGCAAACGTGACAAATGTAGTTGAATATTTGTATGGAGTTTGCTAGAAATATAAGTGCAGTTATTTTTCAACATTTGTATCATAAAAACATCATTTTGACACAAATTCGACACAATTAAGACAAAAAAAGTTCACAATTTGACAACGAAATATGCTTTAATATACAGAGACGACATATCGTTATCGTGTATATAATGGAAACGCCTTCAAAGGCATAAGAGAGGAGTGGCGGCACATGGCGGATGTAGTCGAAGATGTGAAAACAGCAAAAATACAATCAGGTGTTTTAAAAGATGTGCTCTCGGTCGTAAAAATTGGCATTGTCAATTCTAATTTAATTACGACGTTTACGGGGCTTTGGTTAGCTCTTTATTTTACAGGAGAAGGATTTTTGAGCAATTTGCATATCGTGTTTTTCGCGCTCGTTGGATCTGCGCTTGTCATTGCAGGTTCATGCGCGTTAAATAACTTTATTGACCGCGATATTGATCATTTAATGGAGCGGACGAAAAGTCGCCCAACGGTGAGCGGGAGTATGGAACCGAAGCGCGTGCTTTGGTTTGGCATTCTTCTTGTCGCCGTCGGTACGCTAAGTCTATTGATGACAACCGTCACGGCTGCAGTCGTTGGACTGATTGGCGTTGTGACGTACGTCTTTTTATACACGATGTGGTCTAAGCGAAGCAATACGTTTAATACCGTCATCGGAAGCGTTTCTGGTGCAGTTCCGCCAGTTATTGGTTGGACGGCAGTCGATGACACCTTCCACATCGTTCCGATTATTTTGTTTTTGCTTATGTTTTTATGGCAGCCGCCACACTTTTTGGCGCTAGCGATGAAGCGATGTGAAGAATATCGCGCAGCGGGCATTCCGATGCTCCCTGTCGTTCACGGATTTGCGGTGACAAAACGACAAATCGTCATTTGGATTGTGGCGCTTTTACCACTTCCGTTTTACTTATTTTCGTTAGGTGTTCCGTTTTTAGTCATTGCGACGTTGTTAAACGTCGGTTGGCTAGCGCTTGGATTAGCGGGCTTTAAAATGAAAGACGATATGAAATGGGCGAAATGGATGTTCATTTATTCATTAAACTATTTGACCATTTTATTCGTCACCATGGTTATCGTTACAATTGATTAAAAAAGGTTTACAATTCTTTCTTTTTGTAAAGAAAGAATGTATATATTTCACTTTATTTCATAATCGAAAGAGGGGTTTGATTAGGCTATGAAGAAGTGGCTACGAAATTGGCGCTTGGTTTCTCTCGTATCCGCCATGGCGCTTTTGCTAGCTGGTTGCGGTAAGCCGTTTTTGTCGACGCTTCAACCAGCGGGAGAAGTAGCTGATATGCAGTACAAGCTTATGCTGCTCAGCACGGCCATCATGGTCATCGTCATTGCGGTTGTAACAATCATTTTCCTTTACGTTGTGACTCGCTTCCGCCGTCGTAAAGGGGAAGAAAACAAAATTCCAAAACAAGTGGAAGGAAGCCATACGCTTGAAATTATTTGGACAGTTATTCCGATTATTTTACTTATCATCTTAGCTGTTCCAACGGTTTTATACACGTTTAAACTAGCGGATGTAAAACCGATGAACAAAAAAGAACGCGACGTCGTTGTCGTGAATGTTCGCGCAAACCTATACTGGTGGGAGTTTGAGTACCCAGACTACGGCATTATTACAAGCCAAGATTTAGTTGTCCCAACAGGTGAGCGTGTATATTTCAACTTAAAAGCATCTGATGTAAAACACTCGTTCTGGATTCCAGCGGTTGGAGGAAAAATGGATACAAATACAGATAACACAAACCAATTTTTCCTCACATTTGATGACAAACGTGCCGAAGAGGCAGGACGTCTATTTTACGGAAAATGTGCGGAGCTTTGCGGTCCGTCACACGCTTTAATGGACTTTAAAGTGAAGGCGCTTCCTCGCGCTGAGTTTGATCAATGGGTAGAAAAAATGAAAAATGCAAAACCTGTTGCTTCAACAGATCCTGTTGTGAAGCAAGGGGAAGAAATTTTTAACAAAAGCTGTATTGGCTGTCACGCGGTGACACCGGTTGATGGTCGTCCAGAGCAAGCACGCCTTGCGCCTAACTTAGCGGGCTTTGCAGATCGTTCGCGCATTGCTGGCATTTTAGAACATAACGAAGAAAACTTAAAAGCTTGGTTAAAAGATCCAGAGAAAATTAAACCAGGCAACAAAATGACAGGTACTTACCCAGCATTGTCTGATGAAGAGCTTGAAGCATTAACAAAATACTTAATGACATTATCTGTTCAGTAAGGGGATTATCGATAAAGGGAGGTTAAACTGTGAGTACGTTAGCTCGGAAAAAAGGTGTCGGCGCAGTCATTTGGGACTACTTAACAACAGTAGACCATAAAAAGATTGCGATTTTGTACTTAATCGCCGGCGGAATTTTCTTCCTGCTCGGTGGTTTAGAAGCGATGATCATTCGCATTCAGCTCGCCGTGCCAAACAATGACTTCATTAGTGCAGGTTTTTACAATGAAGTGTTAACGATGCACGGAACGACGATGATTTTCCTTGCGGCGATGCCGCTCGTGTTTGCGATGATGAACGCCGTTGTACCGATTCAAATCGGTGCACGCGACGTAGCGTTCCCATTTTTAAACTCGCTTGGATTTTGGTTATTTTTCTTCGGTGGTGTATTTTTAAACTTATCGTGGTTTTTAGGGGGAGCACCTGATGCAGGTTGGACATCGTATGCGTCGTTATCACTTGCATCACCAACCCACGGCATTGACTTTTACGTGTTAGGCTTACAAATTTCTGGTCTCGGAACGTTAATTGGTGGGATTAACTTCCTTGTTACAATCATTAATATGCGTGCACCAGGAATGACATATATGCGCATGCCGATGTTTACATGGGCAACGTTTGTTACATCTGCGCTTATTTTATTCGCGTTCCCACCATTAACAGTCGGTTTAATTTTCATGATGATGGACCGTTTGTTCGGTGGAAACTTCTTTGACCCAGCGCTTGGTGGAAATACGATCATTTGGGAGCACTTATTCTGGATTTTCGGTCACCCAGAAGTATACATTCTCGTATTGCCAGCGTTCGGTATTTTCTCAGAAATTTTCGCAACGTTCTCGCGTAAACGTTTATTCGGTTATTCATCAATGGTATTTGCGACGGTGTTAATCGGATTTTTAGGCTTCATGGTGTGGGCGCACCATATGTTCACCGTTGGTATGGGTCCAATCGCAAACGCTATCTTCGCAGTTGCGACCATGGCGATTGCGGTTCCAACAGGAATTAAAATTTTCAACTGGCTGTTTACGATGTGGGGCGGAAGCATTCGCTTTACGACGCCAATGATGTATGCCGTTGCGTTTATTCCATCGTTCGTTATCGGTGGGGTTACAGGGGTTATGAACGCGACAGCTGCGGCAGACTATCAATACCATGATAGCTATTTCGTCGTTGCGCACTTCCACTACGTTATCGTCGGTGGGGTTGTATTCGCACTACTTGCAGGGGCTCACTATTGGTGGCCAAAAATGTTCGGTAAAATGTTAGATGAAAAATTAGGAAAAGTAACATTCTGGTTGTTCTTTATCGGATTCCATTTAACGTTCTTTATTCAACATTTCCTTGGTTTAATGGGTATGCCACGCCGCGTATTTACATTCTTGCCTGGCCAAGGATTTGAAACAGGAAACATGATTAGTACAATCGGTGCATTTTTCATGGCAGCAGGTACAATCGTATTATTAGCTAACGTTGTTATTACAACAGTAAAAGGAAAACGCGTTGGCAACGATCCTTGGGAAGATGGACGCACATTGGAATGGGCAGTATCTTCGCCAGCGCCAGAATACAACTTTGCGCAAACACCACTTGTGCGTGGCTTAGATGCATATTGGATTGAAAAAATGGAAGGCAAAAAAGGATTAACGCCAGCAGAGCCGCTTGGTGACATTCATATGCCGAATCCATCAATTTTACCGTTTGTCATTTCGCTCGGCTTATTTGTAGCGGCATTCGGTTTCTTGTTCCATCAAGATCATGCGTGGGGAACACCAGTTGGCATCGTTGGGTTGCTCATTACGCTCGGTGCGATGTTCTTCCGTTCAATTATCGACGATCACGGCTTCCATATTCATAAAGAGGAAATAATGGAAGCAGAGAAGAAGGGGGCTGGGGCATAATGCATGTGGAAGAAAAATTAACGGCAGAGACGTTTCCGGCAGAGCCTGAAAAAGCGACCCTTGAAGGGAAAAATAAGTTTTTAGGTTTCTGGTTTTTCCTCGGCGGAGAGACGGTATTATTCGCCTCTCTCTTCGCCACATATTTAGCGCTGAAAGATTCTGTAGCAGGCGGTCCATCCGCAAAAGAATTGTTCCAAATGCCAATCGTCTTTTTAGCGACGATGTTACTACTAACAAGCAGCTTAACGAGCGTATATGCGATGCATCATATGCGCAACTTTGACTTCAAAAAAATGCAACTTTGGCTCGGCATTACCGTATTGCTTGGCGCAGGCTTCTTAGCGCTCGAAATTTACGAGTTTACAGAGTACGTACATGAAGGATTTAAATTTTCAACAAGTGCGTTTTCTTCAGCGTTTTATACGTTAGTTGGTACGCACGGTGGTCACGTCGCGTTCGGTTTACTTTGGATTATTACATTAATGGTTCGTAACGCAAAACGTGGGTTAAACTTATATAATGCACCGAAGTTTTACGTCGCAAGCTTATATTGGCACTTTATCGACGTCGTTTGGGTGTTCATTTTCACGGTCGTATACTTAATGGGAATGGTGGGGTGATTGTATGGCAAATCATACACATGTACAAAACCCAAAAGTAGATGTGCAATATCGCCGTAAAAAAAATGCGGAAGAAATGAAACATCAAATCATTTCATTTACGTTAATGATTTTCTTAACGCTGATCGCCTTTTTTGCGGTTGGATATGAAGGATTTTCAGCTTGGTTTGCTGTACCGTTCATTTTGTTGTTAGCGGTTGTGCAAGTCATTTTCCAACTGTATTACTTTATGCATATGAGCCATAAAGGGCATGAACTTCCAGCGCTTTTCTTATACGGTGGTGTCGTTGTAGCGTTCGTTACCGTTTGGGCGTTTTTAACGATCGTTTGGATTTAAGAAGCTAGCACGTGCTAGCTTCTTTTCTTTTCACGTTTGTTACGTTTGTAGTATAATAAAATCGGAAAAAAAGCGAGGTGAATATGATGCCGTTAAGTATATTTGGTTTTGAAGCGATGTGGAGTCCGTACTTTTTCATTTTTTTAGTCGCTGTGACGATCGCCTATTTTTGGCTCGTAAACCGTTCAAACAAGCCGACGACGACAAAACAAAAAACGTTGTTTGTTACGGCGATTGTTTTGCTTTACATTTGTAAAGGTTCTCCGGTTGATTTGTTAGGTCATTTAATGTTTAGTGCGCATATGACGCAAATGGCTGTTCTTTATTTGATGGTACCGCCGCTTCTCATTAAAGGCATTCCATCGTGGATGTTTGAAGCAATTTTTCGTATTCAAATCATTCGTTCGGCGTTTACATTTTTCACGAAGCCTTTAATTGCGTTGTTTTTGTTTAATGGGATTTTCTCGTTATATCACGTGCCACTTATTTTCGATGTGGTGAAAACGAATATGTGGTTACATGCGCTCATGACGACAGCCATTTTTATCGCTGCCATGATGATGTGGTGGCCGCTTGTTAATGACGTGCGAGGGTTTCCGACTTTATCTGGCTTAAAAAAAATCGGCTACATTTTCGCTGATGGGGTTCTTCTTACACCAGCATGTGCGCTCATTATTTTTGCCGATACGCCGTTATACGCCACATATTATGATCCTGCCGCATGGATGAATGCGTTAGCGCTTTGTGTGCCACAAAGTACGTTATCATCGCTTGAATTGAGCGGGCCGGAAATGTTTAGTTCGATATCACTGTTACACGATCAGCAGCTCGGTGGCGTCTTAATGAAAATCATTCAAGAAATTGTGTATGGAGTCATGTTGTTTTTCATTTTCATCGAATGGTATCGAAAAGAAAGAGATGAAGAAACGATCGGTGTTCAAACGACAAAATGACGAGCAAGGAGAGAGGATACGATGGGTTCGTTACCGATTTTACCTACGATTAGTACAAGCTTTATTGTCATTAGTGCGATTCTTGTAGCGGTTGGCTGGTATTTTATTCGCCAAAAGCAAGTAAAGAAACATGAAAGGACGATGTGGCTTGCTGCTGCTTTTGCGCTTGCCTTTTTCATTATTTATTTGTCACGTACGATTTTTATCGGCAATACAAGCTTCGGCGGTCCAGACGATGTAAAAATATATTATACAATCTTTTTGTTTTTCCACATTTTCTTAGCGACCACGGGTGCCGTTTTTGGCATTGTGACGTTGCTTTCCGCGGTGAAAAAAAATTGGGTACGCCATAAAAAAATTGGCCCAATTACAAGCGTTGTATGGTTTTTCACTGCAACAACAGGCGTTGCTGTTTATTTGCTGTTGTACGTGTTTTACCATGGCGGTGAAACGACATCGGTCATTAAAGCGATTTTAGGATTTTAAAAGAGGGTGACGATTCACCCTCTTTTACAATTTAAAGTTGAATTTAATAATACCTGCTTCTTTCGCTGATTTTAGAGCGATGAGTAAAAGCGGGAATAAGATGAGCCCGAGTGCGCCCATGATTTTTACACCTAAATACATGGAAATAAGTGTCGCGAGCGGCGATAAACCGATATGTGCGCCCATGACTTTAGGCTCAATTGTTCGACGCAAAATAAGTAAAATGACGCCGAGAATCGATAGTTTTGTGGCTAATACGGTGTCCCCCGTGACAAAGTGGAAAATGGCCCACGGTGCCATAATAACGATCGAACCGATAATCGGGATAAAGTCGATCACCCAAATAATAAACGCAGTAAACAACGCCACTTTTGGTGTAATGAGCAACAATCCAACTAGCGATACGGCAAAAATAATTAAACTAACGAGAAATTGCGCTTTCCAAAAACCGAATACGACATACGATAGACGCGACAGCATAAAATGTACTTTTTCTTTCGTTTCCTCTGTTAAATGTGAAAAAATCGCTTCGCGTATTTTTGGTAAGTCGTGCATAAATAAAAATAAAGTAATTAAATAAACGAGAAAGTTGATTAAAAATGTTGGAACGTTCGCAACGAGTACGCTTACTTTATGAAAGCTTAGCGAATCCGTCAGTTGCGTCTTTAATTTTGTTAAAAATAAATCAACTTGATGGCTGAGCTCTGCCACAACGAACGGTGGTAATTTTTCCGTCTGCTTGTACCAACGAGCGACGAGTTCGTTCCAGCCCGCGATCATCTCGTTTAAATATAGTGGTGAATGTCTAAAAAAATGAAACGCTTCCGTCACAATTTTTGTAATAATAAAGTAGCCACTTAAAAACATAAACAACGTAAATAAGCTAAATACAAGGAGTGTGGCGGACTGCCGTTTAAACCCGATCCGTTGTTGAGCCACTTTGACGGCAGGTTCTAAAAAAATAGCAGTAATAAACGCAAATAAAATGGGAACGGCAATCGGAGCGACCCAGTACGTCAATAAGACGATCGCAAGTAAAATAAGAATGATGGATACGGACCGCTTTGGAATTTTTTCAAACAATGAAACGACACCTGCTTTCATTTCATAAATCGTATGGAGGATGTATATGCATAAACCCATTATAACGATTGTTGCGATGAGTGTACAACCGTTTGATGATGTCATATTAGAAGAAGTGAGATTACACGAGCAACAAAAACGATTGACGATTCATATGACCGTTTCTTTGACGATGCATGACAATATGCTCGCTTTATGTGAACGTATTCAAAAACAAGTCATTGACGACATATACGAGATGACAGAAAGAGAGGTGTTTGCTGTTCATCTGTATGTCCGTCGTCTCGTTGACGGAAAAAACGCATGAGCGCGCTCATGCGTTTATGTTTGCAAGACCTTCTTTCACTTTTGCTAAGAGAGCTTCGCATTGGTTCACTAATGACGAAGGAAAGTTTTCGCCCTCACCATATTCGACACCATGTGGATAATAATGTTTGCCAAGCAACGGTTTCATCAGTTTAATGATCGCATGGCGACCACCAACGTCTCCTTCAATGGCATAGCCTTGCACACGCAAATAAAAGACGTCATTTTTAATCTCAAATTTGCGGTCATACGTGACACGGTCGTAATCCCATTGACCTGCACGCACAAAGCCGAGGCTTTCCATCAATTCGTCTAAACGTGCTAATGGCGCTGTTTGATTTTCAATACCTGTATTTTCAAAGCGCATCGTTCATGTCCCCCTTATGTAAAATAAAACATTCCTCCATTAATAATAGTACGAAAGCGCATAACTTTCAATGACGAGCTTCATAATTGTTCCGATTTTGGTGAAACTAATGTGCGAAAGGAGAGATGAATATGACAACAGTAAAAGAAATGATGACGACAGACGTTGAATGTTGTACACCGCTTGATAATATATACGAAGCAGCGGTAAAAATGCGTGATTATAACGTTGGCTCCATTCCTATTGTAGACGGAAATCGACTCGTTGGCATTGTGACAGATCGCGATTTAGTCATACGTGGCATTGCCGAGAAAAAACCAGGTTCGACAGCGGTCACAGAAGTGATGAGCGAACAGCTTGTGACCATTTCACCGGACGCTTCTGTTGCTGAAGCGGCTCAGCTGATGGCAAAACATCAAATTCGCCGCTTGCCTGTTGTAGAAGGCGATACGTTAGTGGGAATGATGTCGCTTGGTGACTTAGCGATTCATGAAGCAAGCGATGAACAAGCAGGAGAAGCATTAACGGAAATCTCGCAATATCATTAACGAGTAAAGGCTATGTTTGCGCATAGCCTTATTTTTTAGTGTTGTAATGTAGGCAAGCTGTATATAATGGAAGTATATACAACAGCTAAGGGAGAATGGTGCATGCGTTGGATAGTGGCACTTATCGTTATTTTTATTTTCATTTTTTATTTTTTCCCAACAGATGAACAAGCTCCGTTAAACGATACATCCATGATGAGTGAACAAACGAGCGAGAAAACTGTTGCTGAAGGGTTAGGGTCATGGATCGGAAAGACGGAAGAAGAAGTAAAACAAACATTTGGACAGCCAGCCCGCATCGATCCGTCCGCTTACGGCTACGTATGGTGGATATATAATAACCCGAAAACGTATATGCAAATCGGTATTCTTGATGGACGAGTCGTCACAATTTATGCGTGTGGACCGGAAGTGAACGTTGCCCCGTTTCAGTTCAATCGCTCAATTAACGAGCTGCTACAAACGATGCCACTTCACGATGAAATCCATGTGCAACTAGACGATGGGGTATATCGCTTCCAATTGACTGAGGAAGATTTACTCATTCAACCGCTTCTTTCGTTTGGTGATGTGTACGTGCAGCTGTATATTGATCGGTTTACCGGCAAATTATCAAGTATTCGCTGGGTGGACGGGGAGACGTTAGTGAAGCTTCGTCCATATGAACTCGAATATCGTGGTCCGTTACCGAGCGTGGAAATGGATGAAACGTTCGAAAAAAAACTCGAGCAAGCAAACGCACAACAAATTTTTGATATAACAAACGTGATGCGCATACGTCACGGTGTTCCTCCACTCGAATGGGATGAACGTGTAGCGAAAGTGGCATACGAACATAGTGAAGATATGGCTGAAAATCACTTTTTTGCACACGAGTCCCCAACAAATGGCGATTTAAAGCAACGACTAACAAAAGCAAACGTTCGTTTTGAGCTAGCAGGAGAAAATATTGCCTCGGAATATGTCGATGGACCAGCGGTTGTCGAAGCGTGGCTCAACAGCCGTAGCCATCGACAAACGTTGTTAAATGCCGAGTTCACCCATTTAGGCGTTGGTGTATATAAACGTTATTATACGCAAAACTTTATTCGTCCTTTTTCCGAGCCAAAATAGGCGCACGCATTGGCTGTTCGGTCGTAATATATGATAGGCAAACAAACAAGAAAGGAGCGGCCGATATGTCAATCGAACAATTTAAACAGTTTGTGAAAAAACATCCGAAACTAATTGAAGAAGTGCGCCAAGGGAAAAAAACGTGGAAAGAGTTATATAACGATTGGTACGTGTTTGGCGAAGACGACAATATGTGGGATGAATATCGAACAACCGAGGTCAAACAAGAGCAAGGAGACTTGATGCAAAAGTTAGCAAGTTACGTCAAACATCTCGACGTCAACGAACTTCAAACGTACATTACAAACGTTCAGCAAGCGATTACGTCTATTCAAGAAGTCGTCCGCCAAATGCAGCAGACGAAGAAAGATCCATTTTCGTTTCGAAAAGATTAAGGAGATATGCGATGAGAAAAGACGTATACGAATACATCATAGCGAAGCCAAAGCTTCATCAATTTTTACGTGAACAGCCGACATGGTATCGGCGACTTGCAAGACGCCCGATGGATATAAAAGAAATGGAAAAACAAATGCGTCACTATTATAAACAGACGCTACCGCATAAAGTGGAACGAGTTGTTCAAACGATCGAAATGGCAAAAATGATGATGGCGATGATGAAAGTGATGAAGGACACTCATAATTAGACGAGAAACGCAAACACTATCACTACGAAAGGATGGTGAAAGTGTTGCGCTTCTTTTTTTTATGTGTTGCGCTATTGTTTTCAACGTTTATGTCTAATCATCACCTAGTTGCTTTTGCTGAACAGAAACAGGCGTTATTTGTGAAACATCATGTCAAAGGAAATAACGTCTTTGTCGAATGCATTGTCGACCAGTTTACTTTTACGAAAGGCACGCATCCAAAAAAAGATGGACAAGGACGTATTCATATTTACGTCAATGGCAAAAGAGTGAGCGAAACGACAACGGCCGCTTTCGTCATTCGCGGTTTGCCTGTTGGAAAGCATACGATTCGATTGGAGCTTGTCCATAACGATGCAAGTAAATACAACGTTTCACACGAATTTACGGTAACGATCCCATAAGTCTGGAGCAACCAGACTTATTTGTTTTGTGGACGAAATCATGATATGATAACGTTGTGGAGGTGTTGCTCGTGCTTGTAGCAACGGTCGAACGATTGCAGTTACTAGATTTTGCTGAAGAGCTTGGCAAAATGATTGTCGAATCAGACGTGGCGGAGAAATACCGTCGCTGTTTTTATCATATGCAACAAGATGAGAAAGCGCAGCAACTTATTCGCCAGTTCATTCAGGTGAAAGAACGATACGAAGATGTGCAACGCTTTGGTAAATATCATCCAGACTACAAAGAAGTGACGAAACAAGTGCGCGAGGCAAAACGCGAACTTGATTTATACGAGCCGATTGCCGCATTTAAACAAGCAGAAAAAGAAATGCAGTCGCTGTTAGATGAAATTAGCACGATGATCGGTCGTGCCGTATCCGAAAACATTAAAGTACCGACAGGAAATCCGTATTTTGACGCTTTATCTTGCGGAGGAGGATGCGGATCTGGCGGTGCGTGCGGCTGTCGGACGAAGTGAGAAAAGGGGGATGGGGTTTTTTATGTTTCCGATGCGTCAAGGAATTATCGTTTGGTTGTATTCGTTAAAACATAGTAAGCAGTTGAGGAGATATGGAAACGTTCATTACGTGTCGAAACGATTAAAATATGCTGTTTTATATTGCAACATGGACGAAGCAGAAGATGTGATGAAAAAAATCGCTTCACTCCCGTTCGTAAAACGCGTCGAACCTTCATATCGCCCGTACGTAAAGGTCGAATTTGAATCGAAAGTCGATAAAGAAAAAGAATACGAATATGGAATATAAAAAGGATGTCGCGGTTAGACATCCTTTTTTTAAAAGGTAAGAAAGATTAGGCGAGCGCTTTGTGCTTTTCTTATTGTAATGGCGGAATAAACCGATTCATGCGCATAATGCCAATTAAATGCTGGTAGTATAGTTGTAAGTCGGCAAAAAAGTTGGATGGTTTGACGTCCAAATGAACAATTTCTTGATTTAATTGTTTCGCTAACTCGATAAACAGTTCATATCGTTTTGTCACTTTCACAGACGGATGTGGAATGCCTTCACGGCAAATGTATAGCGGTTGAAAATCGCCAGGATCCGTCGGATGAAGCACAACGACGAACGACGTGACCGCTTTGCCGTCTTTCATCGTATGAAAAGCAAACAAACCGGACAAGCGATGACGGTTTGATTTCGCAATTTCGATGAGCTCATAAATGTCAGAATACCCTTCCCCTAATTCAATAAAACGTTGAATCATCACCATTCCCTCACTTTATGTTTTCTTTCCTCATTTTACTTTAACACGTTCAACTTTTTTCGACAATTAGTGAAAACGGTGTATGACAACGCGTTGAAATTTTGCTATTGTTATAATATAAACTGCTAAATGAGGAGCCTTCGTATGTGGAAAGTAGCTTTTATTTCAACGCTCCTTTTCCTAGGCGTTAGCGCAGGAGCTTTATATTATCAATGGGACGAATATCATACGGAAGCGACGAAACAATCGGTGTTGCAACATGATATTGAAGCGACATTTACGGGAAAAACGATTGAAGTCGTTCATCATATACGCGGGGCTGTGGCTGACACATATGAAGTGACAGTGCCAGAAGAAGTAAAAGACGTTTCGTGTTCAAATGAAAAGGGATGCGTGAAACGACAAAACGAGAAAATGGTTGTAGACGTACCGAAGACCGGAAAGCTTTCCATGACGTATCGCGTGTCGATTGAGCCAAAAGAGCCGCTTTTCATTCAAGCATGGCTCGTTCGTTTTCATACGACACAACCACAACGAACAAACATATCGCTGACTGATGTTGTTCATCCGAAAGGAGTATGGGCAGCAGATGGAAAGCTCGTTGGCTATGTATATAAACCATCTTTTTCATTTTTCATGTGGGAGAAAACAGGCGGACAAACCGTTCCGCTTTATTTTCAATCTCAACCGTTACGTCCAATGTTCAACGATAATTTAGTCGTATATGCGACAAAACCACTTCATCAAACAGCGTTATCGTTTTGGAAGGAAAGCGATGTACAAACGTTAATTGTTACTTCATCGCGTCTGCAATATATGACGCCGACGTTTGTCATTATACCGAATACGTCTTCTTTGGCGAACGTGCAGCGTACCTACGTTCGTGTGCAGTTACAGCAACGTTTTCCAAATAGCGTTGTTCCTGATTGGATATGGGATTTGCTCGTTTCATATATGACAAAAACTGAGCCGCTGACCAAAAAAGCAAAACTTGTTTTTCAACAATTGCAACAAACATTAACGAAAGAAGAACAACAAACGTTTTGGACGCTCATCAACGCAAACGCTGGTCAACCGCTGACGATGAAAAAGCTAGACGGATGGCTTGGAGAAGCGTATGGAGGAAATACGACATTTTTTCAAGATGAACAATCGTACATGACATTTACAGAACGGAAAATGCTCGTCGTTAACGACGTAAAATTGCCGAATGCGCACGTTTTATTAAAAGACGGTCAACAACTATTCCCGTTCGTTCCAATTATGCGCACGCTTGGCTATACGGTTCAACGTTCAGGCGAAGCGGTATTTATTGAAAAAGGTAGTGCCCGTTGGCGCTTTTTTACAAACAGCACGAATGCGGTCATTCGAGAATGGGATGGAGCGTTATACATTGAACGGACAGAGTTCCCGAAATGGTTTTCAGTTTACATTAGCGAAACGAACGAAGAAATATACGTAGTCGGCCAATAAGATAAAAAAAATGCCCTGTGGCATATGCCGCAGGGTCCCTTCCATTCTTTTTCAGCTAAGCCGAAAAAGAGAAGGAAAAAAGGGAGAGGAGAAACCGGAGGAAGAACTTATGGGGAACGTAAGTCTTCTCCGTGGTTGGCAACAACATCATCAACGATGTTGTTACTATCAGTATGACCATTGTTTTGAATTGTATACATCTTCATCATTTTTTTCCTTACAACCATTTGGTTATGATATGATCATAAAAGCGAGGTGAAATATGATGAGAGTCATATCAGGGAAGTGTAAAGGAAAAACGCTTCAGGCCGTTCCTGGAATGACGACACGTCCAACGACAGATAAAGTGAAAGAAGCGATGTTTAATATGATTGGTCCGTATTTTTCTGGCGGGCTTGGTCTCGATTTATTTGGCGGAAGCGGTGGGCTTGGGATCGAAGCGTTAAGTCGCGGATTAGAGCGCGTCATTTTCGTCGATCATGATGCGAAGGCAGTTCAAACGATGAAAAAAAACGTGGCTGCCTGTCGTTTGACCGACCAAGCTGAAATTTATCGCAACGATGCCGAGCGCGCGTTGAAAGCGATCGTGAAAAGAGGATTGACATTTCGTTTAATTTTTCTTGATCCGCCTTACAAAAATAAGCAGTTGGAAGCGCTTATCGCAATCATCGATGCGCATCAGCTTTTAGAACGGGATGGTTTTCTTGTTGCGGAGCACGATGCGGAAGTCGAGCTTCCTATTCACATCGGACGTTTAACTAAAGTGAAATATGAAACGTATGGCATTACGGCTGTATCGATTTACGCTTACGTAGACGAGGAAGGAGAATAAAGATGGCAAGCATTGCGGTATGCCCGGGAAGTTTTGATCCTGTCACATATGGGCATTTAGACATTATTCGCCGTGGGGCGAAAGTGTTTGATAAAGTATATGTTGTCGTATTAAACAATTCATCCAAAAAACCGCTATTTTCAACAGAAGAGCGAGTACAGCTACTTGAAGAAGTAACAAAAGATTTACATAACGTCGTCGTTGACTCTTATCAAGGCTTGCTAGTCGATTACGCTCGTAGCAAACACGCAAGCGCCATTTTGCGCGGCTTGCGTGCTGTTTCCGACTTTGAATACGAAATGCAAATTACATCAATGAACCGCGTATTAAACGAGCAAATTGAAACGTTTTTTATGATGACGAACAACCAATACGCCTTTTTAAGCTCAAGCATCGTCAAAGAAGTCGCGAAATATAACGGCAACATTTCTGAACTTGTGCCAAAAGTTGTGGAAGAAGCGCTTCGAAAAAAGTTTGCACATGCAGAAAACCACCTTTAAACAGGTGGTTTTTCACGTCGGAAAGCGATAATGACATATAAAAGGCATACGGTAGCGGTCACAAAAAAGCCGTATTGTTCGATCCAATGTATGTATAACATCGGCCAACGGATCGTCGCTTCTGGAAGCCAAACGGGCAACGTTTCTGCTGATTCGAGCGGCTGAACATAAAGCGGCTCCCAAAGTAAGAATGCGAAAAAAGAAGCAAAAAATCCATGGAAAATACGAGCGACAAAAAACGGCTGAAAGCGAATATGAGCTTCCGCTAAAATGCTTGCGACTTGTGCTTGTACAGAAAAGCCGCCGAAAGCGAGAATAAAGCTTGTGATCATGACTTTTTGTAATAGCGTTGCACTTGTTACTTCGCTCGTCATTTGGCTGCCGAGTGTAATTTCAAATAACCCTGCGATGAATGGAACGCTTAATTCGCTCGGTAAATGAAAAAGGGCTAAGGCGTATTGTACGATGTCGGCGAGCCATTTCGTTATGTTTGTAATATAAAGCAACTTATTTAAAACGGAAAATAAAATAATAAATCCACCGATCATTAAAAGAGTTTGAATGGAGGAACGAACCGCATCTCCAAGCAGCTTTCCGATCGCTTGGCTATGTTTTAAACGCGTTTCATGCATCGCGCGAAACGCTTGACGCAAAAGGCTCTTTTTTTGTTTTGGCGTCGCGTCGTTTTCATCTTTTCCGTGAAAGCGCATCATGAACCCGACGCAAATGTTGCCGAGATAATGAGATAAAGCAAGAATCATACCGATGTTTGGATTATGAAAAAATCCGACGGAAATCGCACCGAAAATAAAAAGCGGATTAGACGAATTTGTAAACGAAACGAGCCGTTCTGCCTCAATGGCGGAAAGTTGTTGTTGCTGTCTTAAGCGAGCGGTCAGTTTTGCGCCGGCAGGGTATCCCGAAGCCATGCCCATCGCCCAAACGAACCCACCGATGCCTGGGACTTTAAACACCGGACGCATGAGCGGCTCAAGCAATACGCCGAGAAAATGAACGACACCAAAACCGATTAAAATTTCTGATACAATAAAAAAAGGAAGAAGGGAAGGAAAAACGACATTCCACCACATATGTAATCCGCGTACCGCTGCTTCAAATGAATGTTGCGGATAGCGAAGCAATGCGATACATAAACAAATAATGATCGATGATAACAGCAATGTTTTCCATTTTTCTTTCATCGTTCGTTGGCCTCCTCATTCGCCGATCGTACTCGTTTTAATATACGAGTATATGTGGACATTTTAGACCATAGTATTGAACAGGAAGGGGGAGCGGGAATGAAAATCGGGTTGGCGTTAGGCTCTGGCGGTGCGCGCGGTTTTGCACATGCCGGGGTCATCAAAGTGTTAGAAGAAGAAAACATTCCAATTCATATGATTGCCGGCAGTAGCATGGGGGCACTCGTCGGAGCGTTGTACGCGTCAGGCATGTCAACGGAACGATTATATCGGCTTGCGACAGCGTTTCGGCGCAACGATTACATCGATTGGACCGTACCAAAAATGGGGCTCATTGCTGGGCGCCAAATTAAACATTTCATCTCAGTCATAACAAAACAAAAACGTATTGAAGATACGCGCATTCCATTGGCGATCGTCGCGACCGATTTACAAAAAGGCGAGAAAGTCGTGTTTCGGCAAGGAAGTATAGCGGATGCGGTGCGCGCGAGCATTTCCATTCCCGGCATTTTTGTGCCAGAACGTTTGAATGACCGCCTGCTCGTTGATGGTGGGGTGATCGATCGCGTACCAGCGACCGTTGTGCGCGAGATGGGTGCTGACGTCGTCATCGCTGTCGATGTCGCTTCCGTGAAAAAAAACGATACGGTCACATCCATATTCGATGTCATTTTACAAAGTTTAGACATTATTCAAGCGGAACTCGCTTCCCACCGCATCGCCCAAGCCGATGTCGTCATTCGGCCATCGCTTGAGCGTTACAGTTCATATGCGTTTACCCATGCGAAAGAGATGATTCAAATGGGGGAGGAAGCAGCGCGTCAACAGCTTCCTATCATTCGTCAATTGCTTGCAGAGAAGGGGTTTAAACAATGACTAAAAGACTGTATATTCGAGTAACGATCATTATTGCACTACTACTCGCTTTTGCGACTTTTTTTCACTTACCGTATTACGTGACGATGCCTGGAACGGCGGAGCCGCTACGGCCGCTCGTGGAAGTACAAGGCGGTTATAAGGAAAAAGGACAATTTATGTTAACGACCGTTCGCATGGGGCAAGCCAATCTTTTTTCGTTTGCGCTTGCGCATGTGAGTAAATATAACGAGCTATATCGCATGGATGAAGTAAGACAAGAAGGGGAAAGCGACGAAGAATATACACACCGTCAATTGAAAATGATGGAAAATTCAAAAGAGACCGCCATTGCCGTCGCCTACAAAAAAGCAAACAAATCGTTTTCGTATCGAAATAAAGGGGTATATGTGTTGTATGTTGTTGACGGCATGCCGGCAGCAAACGTGTTAAAAAGTGGTGATCAAATTGTAGCGGTGGACGGACAACATCTTGATGAAGCGGACGAATTTATTCAATACATTAGCGGAAAGAAAAAAGGAGATCGTGTTCGTGTCACATATAGACGGTCAGGAAAGGAAAAAACAGCGACGTTGACACTTGCGCCGTTTCCGAAAGAAAAAAATCGCGTCGGTCTCGGGCTTTCCGTCATGACCGATCGCGATATCGTTACTGACCCACCTGTCCGCATTGAATCTGATCAAATTGGCGGACCTTCTGCTGGACTTATGTTTACGCTTGAAGTGTACAATCAACTCGTTCCGCAAGATTTAACGAAAGGCTATCGTATTGCCGGTACAGGAACGATCAATATCGACGGCGAAGTCGGACCAATTGGCGGCATTTCACAAAAGGTGATCGCAGCCCATAAAGCAGGAGCGGACATTTTCTTCGCACCGAACGAACGTGGAGCGAAACATTCCAATTACAAAGAAGCGGTCAAAACAGCAAAAGATATCGGCACAAAGATGAAAATTGTACCTGTCGACACGTTCGATGATGCGATTCGATTTTTACAAAAATTATCGTAACGGAGGGGTTTTGTATTCACGTTGCAACGCTTCCGTCCAAAGCGGCTCAGGCAAAATCGAAACATAGGCTTGCGTCGCTTTTTTTTCGATATGATATATAGCATCGTGTCGCATTTGTTTGACGCTTGTCACAAGAGGCAACGCCATTTGTTTTTTAACCGCTTGTAAATACGCTCTCCCTGTTTCGTTCATCGCCAATGGGCGAACGTATGTTGCATCTTTGTTTTCATGTGCTTTTTCCATTTCTTTTTTTGTGACGTTCGTTAATATATGTGTGCATATGCGTTGCAACCGCGTCCACGTATATCGTTTCGTTTTGACAGCCAAAAGAAAATCGTGAAACGATGTGGCGTGAATGATCGCTTTTTTTAGTCGATATTCAATTCCTTCTTCCACTTCAGCAATTTGCTGAATGTCGTCTACATTCATCGTCAATAATCGGTATTTTAAAAGCGGAAAATATTTCTCCCAATCGTGCCACGTTGTATATGTATGGCGATACGTTTGTAACGTGTCATATGTTGTATGCGGAACATAGCGTGCGACATCGTCGTGATCGGACTGTAAAAAACGGCGAATGCTTGTTGCGCTCGCAATGCTTTGATTAGCAGGAAGCGTCTGATCGTGATAATGAGCAACGATTCGCTGAATCGTCTCTGGTTTTATATTGCTTCGTTGTTCGATCATCGCTTTGACGTAATGCAACCCTAAAATGTTATTCGGTTGTGAAACGTCAAGCGTGTCGTGTCCAATGTCATGAAGGGCAAGCGCATACGCTTTTGCATAGTTGATGCCTTGGCGTACATATTGTTTTACTTTTTCGTTATGTTGTTCTTTTTTATAAATGAGCAGCTGAGCTGTTTTTATAAACGGTTCGATGCTTCCGTGCTCGCTTCCGAAACATAATTGCTCGCAAAAAAGCGCATCGAGAATCGAAACAGCGCCGTGGGCGAATCGTTCCGCCGTTTGAACGGCAAATGAATAAGGGAGTTCAACGACGAGATCGACGCCGCCTGCAAGCGCCATGCGGGCGCGCTCCCATTTTGGCACGATCGCCGGTTCCCCTCGTTGCGTAAATGAACTACTCATGACGGCAATGACGCAGTCTGCGTTCGTTTTTTTTCTCGTTTGTTGCACATGATATAAATGCCCGTTATGAAACGGATTGTATTCGACAACGATGCCGACCGCTTTCATTTGTTGTCCACCTTTCTTTTTTATGTAAAACGTGATACAGTGAGTATAAGTCGATTATAATGGAAGTAGTGTAAAGAAAAAATATTGACAAAACCGTTGTTCAAACGTATAATTTTCTTTGTTGTCTTGAGGTGATTATCATTGAGATGGTCTATTCATCAACTTCATCAGTTGCAACATAAAGGGTTGACGATTGACGAAATGGCCGATGTGTCCGAGCTAAAAGAGGTGGACGCTTCCATTCGCGACATTTCACCTGTTCGTATTCACGGACGGGCAGACGTGAGTGCGAAAAAGTTTACGTTCCACTTAACGATCGAAGGGACGATGCAACTCCCTTGTTCTCGTACGCTTGTAGACGTGTCGTACCCATTCGCAATCGAAAGCACAGAAACGTTTTTTTTGAACGATTATGATGCAACAGATGAAGAGTCGCATGTTGTTCAAGGAGATGCGATCGACTTAATGCCGATCGTCAAAGAACTTATTCTTCTTGAAGTGCCGATGCAAGTATTTAGCGAGCAACCGGATCATCCCGATGCCGTTCCGCAATCCGGAAAAGGATGGACGGTCATTTCGGAAGAAGAATATGAAAATAAAATTGATCCGCGTCTTGCGAAGCTAGCGAAGTTTTTCGAAAACAAAAATGAATCTTAAGGGAAGATCCGGAACTACACCGGCCTCCATATTCGCCTAAATCTCTTTAAGGAGGTGGAAATGATGGCAGTACCTTTTAGAAGAACATCGAAAATGAAAAAGAGACTACGTCGTACGCACTTCAAATTGCGCGTACCTGGTATGGTAGAATGCCCAAACTGCGGTGAAATGAAACTTGCTCATCGCGTATGTAAAGTTTGTGGAACATACAAAGGAAAAGACGTTGTAAACAAATAAGAAAAGCGCGGGGAATTGTCCTTGCGCTTTTCTTATTTTGAAGGAAAAATGCGCGAGGAAGCGAATAAAAAGAGCGTACATGCAGTGAAGGGGAGAGGGAGAATGATTGAAAAACAACATAGTATCGTCTGGTTCACGATTTGTCGTCCGGCAAGACGAAATGCGATTGATTATGCAGTCATGGACGAACTCGAGCAAGCGCTTACGCTCGTTGAACACGACGATGATGCGAAAGTGCTTGTCATTACAGGAGAAGGAGAAGATGCGTTTTGTGCGGGTGGCGACTTACAAGCGTTTCATCAACTTCAAACAAAAGAAGAAGCGCATGGGATGTTAGCAAAAATGGGGAATATTTTATATCGTTTATTGACGTTACCAAAACCAACGGTTGCTTTAATCAATGGAACGGCGATCGGCGGAGGTTGTGAATTAGCGACCGCATGCGATTTTCGTTTCGCACGTGCCGGGGCGCGCCTTGGATTTGTGCAAGCGAATTTAGCGATCACAACCGGCTGGGGTGGGGCCGCGATGTTGTTTGAAAAAATGCCGTATGATCAAGCGCTCGATATATTGTTACGCGCGCAAACAATGACAGCGGAAGAAGCAGCGCATATTGGCTTCGTTCATCGTATTTTTCCGGACTCGTTGCGCGAACGATGTGAAAAAGAGTTAACGGATTATACGAATAAATCGACGGCCGTCTTGCGCGCTTACAAAGAAGCCGCGGTGGCACGTTGGAAAACCGAAGCATTTCGTCAGCGCTTTTTCCTTGAAATTGAGCGATGTGCATATTTATGGGAAAGCGAGGAGCACAATGAAGCGGTACAATCATTTTTAGCCAAACGAAACAAATAGTCGTCTATCTTCTCTATTAGCTGCATACCCATATAGTAAATGCAGCGAGGAGGGATAGAAATGATGCGCCAAGATGCATGGACAGAAGAAGAAGATGTATTGCTTGCTGAAACGGTGTTAGCTTTCGTGAGGGAAGGTGGCACACAATTACGAGCGTTTGAAGAGGTAGGAAAAAAACTATCGCGAACGGCAGCCGCTTGTGGTTTTCGTTGGAACGCATACGTGCGCAAAAAATATGAAGATGCACTAGAGCTTGCGAAACAACAACGAAAAAAGAAAAAAGAGCCACAACCGCCTGAACGTGACATGACGTTACAAGATGTCATCTCCTTCTTACAAACGTTGCAACAGCGTGGGGAAGGACAACAAGAAATCGAACAGTTGCACGAACAAGTACGGACGCTTCAAAAAGAAAAAGAAGAGCTCGAAAAGCAACTACAAGCGGTACAACAAGAATATCAGGCGGTGATGCACATTTTAGAACGTGCACGCCAATTGTCTATATAGTAGCTGATAGACGCCAGCTACTTTTTTTTATACAATAAAACGTAGGAAAAAAAGAGGAGGATCGTCGGGTGCGCATCGGAATTATAGGGGGCGGAGCGGTCGGATTGTTGACGGCGGCTTACTTTAGTGAGAAATATGATGTGACAATTTATACACGTCGGCATGAGCAGGCAGAACAATTATGTATGCATGGACTGACGGTCATGTATGGCAATGAACGGACGACACATCGTGTTCATGCTGAACCGTTCGTTCGAGCCATTGAAGAAGATGTATTGTTTCTTGCGGTCAAACAATACGATGTAACAAACATATTAAACGAGCACATACATAAGCTTCAAGCAAACGCCATGATGTTTTTGCAAAACGGCATGGGTCATGTACCGCATTTACCGCATTTGCCGCATAAGCATATCGCGCTTGCTGTCGTCGAACATGGCGCCTTAAAAATCGATGATACGACCGTTTCCCATACCGGCGTCGGTCGAACGAAATGGAGCGTATGGCGAGGAGAGAAAGAAACGTTTTCATTTCTGTCAGGGGTAGATGCACGTTTTCCATTTCAATATGTTGACGATTGGGAAGCGATGTTAATAGAAAAATTAATGGTCAATGTATGTATGAATCCACTGACGGCTTTATTAGGTGTTCCAAACGGCATGTTAGTGACACATGCGCCATATCGACAAGCGATGGAACAGCTGTTTCACGAAGTGGCGTCTATTTTTCAGCTTGAACAACAGGAACGCATATGGCGGCACATTCAAACGGTTTGTCAACAAACAGCCGCTAATCGCTCATCGATGTTGCGTGACATCGAGGCGGGACGGAGAACCGAATTAGATGCCATTTTAGGCTATGTAATTGAGCGAGCGAACGAGCGATGCGTCCCGGCCCCAATTAGCACGTTTTTATATGCGCTTGTGAAAGGGAAAGAAGTAGAGGGAGAGAAGAAAAAATGAAGGGTGTACTCGCCTCTTTCATTGCAGTGATGATTGTTATGCCGTTTTTTTCGTTTTTTTTCATGTTTGTGCTTGCCAAAACTGTTTTTCGGCGAAAAGGAAAACGTGCGTTTCATTTCGCTGTGAACGGATCGACGATTTTTTTTATTTTTGCTGTTCATGTTTTATTACAAGCCATTTTTCAACGATCGTATATCGTTGAATTGCTCATTTTTTTTATTGTAACATTTATGATTGGAATGATTTTATATTGGAAAAAAACAGGGGATGTATCGCTACAACGAACGTTTAAGCTATATTGGAGAATGCAATTTTTATTATTTACAACCGCTTATATCGGATTGTTTATATATGGGATCATTCATCGTGCCATGATCGCATTTTCATCATGAATGAGAAAGGAAGTTTACCATGGAAGTCATCGAGCTGTCATTGCCAGCAACGAACCGTTTAGCAACGGAATACGTGGAAGGGACGTTTCCTGTTCACGAGGCGTTTCATCCTTGTTCGTTTGAACAACGTTTGCGAGAATTGCAAAAACGAACATATGCCCGCGAAGCGCTTGCGGATCATTTATTAGCGTATCATCAAAAGTTTCAAGCAAGTCGAGAAACGATCGCGAACATTGAAAAACTACGTCAGCGAGAAAGCGTCGTTGTCATCGGCGGACAACAAGCCGGTCTTTTAACGGGACCGCTGTATACAATATATAAAATCATTTCTATCATTACATTAGCGAAGCAACAAGAGCAAAAGCTCGGTGTGCCTGTCGTTCCGGTGTTTTGGATGGCGTCTGAAGACCATGACATCGCAGAAATTAATTATGTGCATGTTGCTGAAGCCGGCAAAGTAAAAAAATATGTATATTCGCCACTAGCGAAAGAAAAGCGAATGGCTGCCCACATTGAAATGGATGCAGATGAGTTAATGGGATGGGTTGATGATGTATTCAAAACATATGGTGAAACAAATGTAACGAATGAGCTGCGGACATACATACATGAATGTATTGCAAAATCGAGAACGGTGGCGGACTTTTTTGCAAACGTTGTTTTCGCGTTGTTTGCCAAAGAAGGAATCGTCGTTGTCGATGCGGCGCATCCACAATTGCGGGCGATAGAGCGCGAATGGTTTATGACGCTCGCTCATGAACATGAGGCAATTACACACGCCCTTCAAAACCAACAGCAACATCTCGAACGACTAGGCTATAAAAAAGCGATTGATGTGACGCCGATGTGCGCGCATTTGTTTTACGACGACGGTCAACGTCGTTTGTTGTATTACGACGATGCTCAACATTGTTTTTACACAAAAGATGGAATGTACCGTTTCACACATGATGAATTAAGACAACGAATTGAAAGCGAACCGCAATCGTTTAGCAACAACGTCGTTACACGTCCGCTCATGCAAGAGTGGTTATTTCCGACGCTCGCTTTTATTGCCGGCCCAGGTGAAATCGCTTATTGGGCTGAACTAAAACAAGTATTTGAACATTTCCAATGGCATATGCCGCCGATTGTACCGCGCCTTTCGGCTACGCTTGTTGAACGCCACATTGCTACAGATTTAGCAGATGTACATATGACGGTAGAAGAAGTGTTAACGACTGGCACGAAGCGAGCGCTAGAGGAATGGATACGCAACAATCAACCAGCGGCATTTGATGAGACGTTTCGTGAAGCAAAAAAACAAATGGCGCTTATTCACGAACAACTTCGCCAACTCGGTATGCAAGTCGATCCGCATCTTGAGGGAGTGATGTTGAAAAATGCCGAACGAATGGAGACACAAATCGATTATCTTCAACAATTGATTACACGTCGCATGTTACAAAAACATGACGTACATGTGCGTAAATATGAGCGTATTGAGCTGTCGCTACGTCCGAACAATATGCCACAAGAACGTGTTTGGAACGTGCTTTACTATATGAATCGTTACGGTCTAGATTTTGTTGATCGGCTGCTTCATGTCGATTATCGTTGGAATGGTATGCATAAAATTGTATATATTTAACTGTTTTCGTCGATAAAAAAATCCTGTCGCGTACAGGATTTTTTTTGTATACAATAGAATAGTTCGGAAGTAAGTAGTGAATTTTGTGAAATGATGGTACAATACAATTGCACTCATTTTTTACGTATTTTTTAGGTAGGTGACATCGTTGTTTCATCACGTAACTGTATTATTAAAAGAAACTGTTGACGGATTAAATGTTAAAAAAGATGGTACATATGTAGATTGCACGCTCGGTGGAGCTGGACATAGCGAATATTTATTATCGCAACTATCACCAGAAGGACGATTGTTTGCTTTTGATCAAGATGATGTGGCGATTCGTCATGCACAGCAAAAACTCGAACGATATAGCGGACAGTTTACAATCATTAAAAGCAACTTCCGCTATTTAAAACAACAGCTAGCGCTTTACGGTGTGCACGAAGTCGACGGCATTTTATTCGATCTTGGCGTATCATCTCCGCAGCTCGATATGCCCGAGCGTGGTTTTAGTTATCAACATGAGGCGCCGCTCGATATGCGCATGGATCGGGATCAAACATTAACCGCATACGACGTTGTCAACACATGGCCGTATGAGCAACTTGTGAAAATTTTTTTCCAATATGGCGAAGAAAAATTTTCAAAGGCGATCGCTCGTAAAATTGAGCAAGCGCGCAAGCAAAAGCCAATCGAAACGACGACGGAGCTTTCAGAAATCATTAAAGAAGCGATTCCCGCACCAGCGCGTCGCACAGGAGGTCATCCAGCAAAACGCGTGTTCCAAGCCATTCGCATCGCAGTCAACGATGAATTGCGCGCGTTTGAAGAAGCGATTGAACAAGCGATCGATCTATTAAAGCCCGGGGGAAGAATTAGCGTCATTACGTTCCATTCGCTTGAAGATCGCATTTGTAAGCTAGCGTTTAAACAAGCAAGTGAAACACCGCACTTGCCGCCTGGATTGCCGATCATTCCAGATGAGTATAAGCCGAAATTAAAAATCATTACAAAAAAACCGATCGTTCCGTCTGAAGAAGAATTACAACATAATCACCGTGCACGATCTGCGAAATTGCGCATTGCTGAAAAACTGTAAAAAAGGGGGAATGATGTATGGCTGCTGTTCGCATGCAGCAAAAAGTACAAAAAGTACAACAAGAGCAACACGTTCAACGTGTACCGAGAAAAAAAACGAAACGGAACATACGTTGGACCTTAGGAGAAAAAATCGTATTTGTTTCGTTTCTTGCCTTTGCGCTATATAGTAGCGTCACGATCATTTCGAATCAATTTACAATTTATCATGTCAATAAAGAAGTGCAACAGTTGCAAATGAACATTGAAGAGCAAGAAAAACGAAACCGTGATTTATACGTGCAAGTACAAGAGTTAAGCACATATGAACGTATTTTAGCGAAAGCGAAAGAGCTCGGCCTTACATTAAACGAAAATAACGTAAAAGTTGTGCAGGACTGATGCCAGATGAGAAAGCATAAACATACGCATAGAGGAGCAGCTATATCTTTCGTTTTTTTTAGCTTGCTCTTTTTTCTATTGTTTGGACGTTTCGTTTATTTACAAGCAACAGGTGTTGCGGACGGACAAGTGTTAGCGGTCGAGGCGCAAAAACGTTATTTAAAAAAACAAACGCTTGAAGCGAAGCGCGGAACGATTTTTGATCGAGACGGTGAAATCATCGCTGAAGACATTCCTTCATATACAATCGCCGCCATTCTCGATCCGAACATGCCACAACATGTGACCGATCCGGAAGAAACCGCACGTAAACTTGCACCGCTATTAAACATGAATGTAGCGGATGTCGAGCGCATTTTAAAAAAGAAGGCGAATCAAGTTGAGTTCGGGCCGAACGGTCGCGGCATTAGCCAAACGTTGAAGCAAAAAATTGAGGAGCTAAAGCTTCCAGGGATTACTTTCGTACGTGACTCAAAACGATTTTACCCGAACGGTACATTTGCTTCGTACGTTGTCGGCTATGCACAAAAAGATGAAGCAACGAACCGTGTGGAAGGAAAAATGGGCATTGAAAAACAGTTTGATGAGCAGCTGAAAGAAAAAGACGGAGAGATCAAGTATGAAAGCGACCCAAAAGGATTTAAACTCCCGTATGCAGACGAGCAAATCGTGCCACCACAAAACGGAAAGAACGTTTATTTGACGATCGATAAACATATTCAAACGTTTTTAGAAGATGCGATGAACGCCGTTGAAAAACAATATGAGCCGAAAAAAATTATTGCCATTGTTGCCGATCCGAAAACAGGGGCGATTTTAGCGATGAGCACACGCCCGAGTTTTGATCCGAACAAACGAAACATTGAAAACTACTTTAACGATGCGATTTCGTATCCGTACGAGCCAGGGTCAACGATGAAAATTTTCACACTCGCTGCGGCGGTGAACGAAGGAGTATTTCAGCCGAATGAAACGTACCAGTCCGGTTCATATCAAGTCGGTCCTCATCGTATCCGTGACCATAACAAAGTCGGTTGGGGGCAAATTACGTTTCTTGAAGGGGTGCAACGTTCATCCAACGTCGCATTTGCAAAAATTGTGCGCGAAAAATTAGGGGAAGATCGCTTTTTGCAATATTTACATCGCTTTCATTTTAACGAACCAACCGGCATTGAGTTGCCGGGTGAAAAAACCGGAAACATTTTATATCGTTATCCGATCGAAAAAGTGACGACAGGCTTTGGACAAGGAACATCGGTTACACCGATTCAACAAATCCAAGCAGCTACCGCCATCGCAAACGGTGGGAAAATGATGAAGCCGTACGTTGTCGATCGTATTGTCGATCCGGAAAGCGGAAAAACGGTCATGAAACATGAACCGACCGTTGTCGATACGCCGATTTCAAAACAAACAGCGGAAAAAGTACTAGACATTTTAGAAACGGTCGTCACATCCGAGAAAGGAACAGGACGCCCGTATCAAATTGAAGGTTACCGGGTGGCAGGGAAAACCGGAACGGCGCAAATTCCAGATCCAAAAGGCGGATATTTAACCGGTCATCAAAACTATATCTTTTCGTTTTTAGGAATGGCACCGCGTGAAAATCCGCGCTTAATTATGTATGTTGCTGTGCAACAACCAAACATTTCATATACGGAAACAGGGGCAGCACCCGTATCCATGATTTTTAATTCTGTCATGAAAAGTAGTTTACAATATTTAAACATTCAACCGACTGTAGAGAAAAAACGAGTGAAAAAAGAAAAAAGCATTTCGCTTCCTTCTTATGTCGGTCAATCGGTTGAGCAAGCCACGCAGTCATTGAAAAATCAAGGATTACATGTAACAATCATCGGAAAAGGAACGAAAGTGCGTGCACAATTTCCGAAGGCAGGGGAACACATCGTCGCCCCAGATCGCGTCTTATTGCAAACGGACGGAAACGCAATGATGCCTGATGTAACCGGCTGGTCGCTGCGCGATGTCATGAAGCTTGCGGAACTGTTGCAGTTAAAGCCAAGCTTTATCGGTAGCGGCTACGTATTTAGGCAAAATATTACGCCGGGAGCAGTAGTCAAACCAGACGACTATCTGATTGTCGAGCTGGCGAAACCATCGGAAATTGATAAAAAACAGCAAACAAACACCGAACAACAAGAAACAGACGGTCCGGTCGATTAGTTCTATATGAAACGGTACAAGCATATAGTGGAACGAGCCGAAACATATAAGGAGGTTCCGCTGTATGCGTGCAGTAACTGTTCGAAAACGATTGACGGCCGTTTTGTTGATCGGATTTTTCATTTTTGCAATTATTGACATTCGTCTCGGTTATGTGCAATTTGTTTTAGGAGATATGTTAACAGAGCGGGCGAAAGATTTATGGAGTCGAAATATCCCGTTTGAGCCAGAGCGTGGAGAAATCGTCGATCGTAACGGGGTGCCTTTAGCAACAAATATGAGTGCTCCATCTGTGCTCGTCGTCCCAAGACAAATTGAAAATCCATCGGAAGTAGCAAAAGAGCTCGCGCGCATATTACACATGCCGGTAGAAAAAGCATATAAACACGTGACGAAAAAAACATCAATTGAACGCATCCATCCAGAAGGGCGAAAAATTTCGAACGAGCAAGCGAAACAAATTCGCGACTTAGGAATGAAAGGTGTATACATTGCTGAAGATTCGAAACGGTATTATCCGTTCGGAAGTTATTTATCGCATGTGCTTGGCTTTGCGGGCATTGACAATCAAGGATTGATGGGGCTCGAGCTTTATTACGATAAACAATTGAGCGGCAAGCCTGGTTCCGTTCAATTTTATTCCGATGCGAAAGGGAAGCGCATGCCAGGGATGGCCGATGCGTATACGCCACCTGTGGATGGACTTGATTTAAAATTGACGATCGATACACGCGTCCAAACGATTTTAGAACGAGAACTGACGATTGCAGAAGCAACGTATCGTCCGGACGGAATTATTGCGATTGCGATGAATCCAAACAACGGTGAAATTTTAGGGATGGCAAGCCGTCCGACATTTGATCCTGCAGACTTTCAAAACGTGCCACCTGAAATTTTTAACCGCAATTTGCCTATTTGGAGCACGTACGAACCGGGATCAACGTTTAAAATTATTACGCTCGCGGCAGCGTTAGAAGAAAAAAAAGTAGATTTATTAAAAGAACATTTTTACGATCCGGGATATGTGAAAGTTGCTGGAGCGACGCTTCACTGCTGGAAACGTGGTGGACATGGCGATCAAACATTTCTTGAAGTTGTTCAAAACTCTTGCAACCCCGGATTCGTAGAGCTTGGTGACCGGCTCGGCAAAGAAAAACTATTTGAATATATTCGCGCATTTGGCTTCGGTGAAAAAACGGGCATTGATTTACAAGGAGAAGGAAAAGGTATTTTGTTTCCACTTCATCGTGTTGGACCGGTCGAGCAAGCCACGACCGCTTTCGGTCAAGGGGTAGCTGTCACGCCGATTCAACAAGTGGCGGCGGTCGCCGCTGCGGTAAATGGAGGCATTTTATACCAACCTTATATTGCAAAAGAGTGGCTTGATCCAGTCACAGGAGAAGTTATACAACGACAAACGCCAAAAGCAAAAAGAAGGGTTATTTCCGAGGAAACGTCTAAACAAATTCGTTATGCGCTCGAAAGCGTGGTAGCCCAAGGAACAGGGAAGGGAGCGTTTGTCGACGGTTACCGCGTTGGCGGTAAAACCGGAACAGCTCAAAAAGCGAAAGACGGTCAATATTTAAAAGACAACCATATCGTTTCATTTATCGGTTTTGCGCCAGCAGACGATCCACAAATTGTTGTATACGTGGCAGTCGATAATCCGAGAGGGACGGTGCAATTTGGTGGTGTCGTCGCCGCCCCGATTGTTGGAAATATTATGGAAGATAGTTTACGTGCACTCGGTGTCAAACCGCGCAAACAGCAAATTGAAAAAGAAACGACATGGCTCGACCCACGCTATGTAGAAGTGCCAAATTTAATCGGTTTAACAAAAAAAGATTTGCAACAACAGCTTTTTCACTTAAAATTAGATGGTAGTGGCGAAGGCGATACAGTCGTTGAACAGGCACCGAAGCCTGGAGCCAAAGTGAAAGAAGGAGCGACGATCCGAGTTTATTTTGGAACGAAACGGTAAAGCCTAGAGGAAGTATCCTCATGGCTTCTTTTTCTGTTTATATAAAGAAGAAAGGAACGATCGGTATGAAGTTACAAACGTTGCTTCAACATTTACATAGCTTTACACCACTTACAACAGAAAATCCGACGATTACATCGATCGACATGGATTCGAGAGACGTACAGCAAGGTTCGCTATTTGTTTGCATCAAAGGATTTACAGTAGATGGACACGATTTTGCTGAACAAGCCGTCGCCCGCGGAGCAGTTGCAGTTGTGGCCGAAAAACCGCTCACATTGCCTGTGCCGGTCATTTACGTGAATGATAGCCGCCGCGCACTTGCTGTATTAGCCGATGCATTTTACAGTCAGCCGACGCACCACCTTCATTTAATTGGGGTAACAGGGACAAACGGAAAAACGACGACGACACATTTGATTGAGCGCATATGCCGCCACGCTGGAAAAAAAACCGGACTCATCGGCACGATTAACATGAAAATCGGTGATGAAACGTATGATGTAAAAAATACAACACCTGAATCGCTCGTTTTACAAAAAATGTTTCGTAAAATGGTTGACGCGCATGTGGACGTCGCTGCGATGGAAGTATCATCTCACGCGTTACATATGGGGAGAGTACACGGATGTGATTTTGATGTCGCGGTGTTTACCAACTTAACGCAAGACCATTTAGACTACCATCAAACGATGGAACATTATCGTTGGTCGAAAGGGCTGTTGTTTGCGCAACTTGGCAATCGCTTCGATCATCAACGTCCGAAGTTTGCGATACTGAATGCAGACGATGCTGCCTCAGAAGAATATAAAAAAAGCACAGCAGCAACAGTCGTGACGTACGGCATTCATCATCAAAGCGACATTATGGCGAAACAAATTGAAATAACTACAAGTGGTACGACATTCCAACTTGTTACCCCAATCGAAACGGTACAAGTGAAAACGAAGCTTATTGGCATGTTTAATGTTTATAATTTGTTAGCTGCAGTCGGCGCTTGTCTCGTTTCAAACATTCCGCTCTCTACGATTGTCGAAGCGATTGCCGATATCGAAGGTGTTCCCGGTCGCTTTGAAGTCGTTGATGCCGGACAACCGTTTACTGTCATCGTCGATTATGCACACACGCCAGATAGTTTAGAAAACGTATTGCAGACGATTCGACAGTTTGCCAAAAAGCGTATATTTGTCGTTGTCGGTTGCGGTGGGGACCGCGATCGGACGAAGCGTCCATTGATGGCGCAAATCGCTGTCAAATATAGCGATGTTCCAATTTTCACATCGGATAATCCGCGTTCAGAAGACCCGATGGCCATTTTAAACGATATGAAACAAGGAGTAGCTGAAGACGTCGTATGCATTGTCGATCGAAAAGAGGCAATTACATATGCGATTGAACAAGCCGAAAAAGACGATGTCGTTTTAATTGCGGGAAAAGGTCATGAGACGTATCAAATCATCGGAAAAGACGTGTTATATTTTGATGATCGTGTCGTCGCACGCGAAGCTATTCAACGAAGAACAGATCAATAGAAGATGAGGAAGGTGCAACGATCATGAACGAAAAAGTGATTTTGTTCACGGCAGGAGTTGCCTTTATGATTACGGTTGTGTTATCGCCGATTTTCATTCCGTTTTTAAGGCGATTAAAATTCGGGCAAAGTATTCGCGAAGAAGGACCAAAATCTCATCAAAAAAAATCAGGTACGCCGACGATGGGCGGATTAATGATTTTATTGTCGCTTTCTATCACCACATGGATCATGAGCGATATATTTTTTGAACGGACGCCACAAACGTATTTATTGTTGTTTGTGACGCTTGGCTACGGATTGCTCGGTTTTATTGATGACTTCATTAAAGTGGTCATGAAACGTAACCTTGGTTTAACGAGCAAGCAAAAACTAGCGGGACAATTATTGATTGCGCTCATCTTTTACTTTTTCTTTCAACATTACAGCATTTCAACGGTCGTCTCGATTCCTGGGACGAACATGTCCATAGACTTAGGTGCCGCTTATATTTTGCTTATTATTTTTATGCTTGTTGGCGGCTCCAATGCGGTCAATTTAACGGACGGTTTAGACGGGTTGCTAGCAGGAACGGCGGCGATTGCGTTTGGTGCATATGCTGTATTAGCATGGAATCAAGGGCAATATGACATCGCCATTTTTAGCGTTGCTGTCGTTGGTTCGGTGCTTGGATTTCTCGTCTTTAACGCGCACCCTGCGAAAGTGTTTATGGGTGATACTGGTTCGCTTGCGCTTGGCGGGGCGATTGTCGCCATTGCGATTTTAACGAAACTTGAAATATTATTGGTGATTATCGGTGGCGTATTCGTCATTGAAACGTTATCGGTCATCATTCAAGTCATTTCGTTTAAAACGACAGGGAAACGCGTGTTTCGTATGAGTCCGTTGCACCATCATTACGAGTTAATCGGCTGGTCAGAGTGGCGTGTTGTCGTGACGTTTTGGGCGGTCGGTTTATTGTTTGCCATTTTAGGAATTTATATTGAGGTGTGGGTATAATGTACAACGGAAAAAAAGTGTTCGTATTAGGTTTAGCCAAAAGTGGATGGGCAGCAGCAAAACGGCTTCGTGAGCTCGGTGCCGATGTTGTTGTCAACGATCGCAATGAACCGAGTGAGCAGGAAAAACAAGAGTTAGAAGCGCTTGGCGTCCGTCTCGTATGTGGCGGTCATCCGCTTGAGTTGCTCGATGAGCCGTTTGATTTCGTCGTAAAAAATCCCGGCATTCCGTACTCAAATGTGCTCGTCCAAAAAGCGCTCGACAAACACATTCCTATTATTACAGAAGTTGAAATTGCGTATGAAACGTCAAAAGCCCCTATTATCGGCATTACAGGTTCAAACGGAAAAACGACGACGACGACCTTGATTTATCACATGTTGCAAGAAGCGAAACGTCGACCGCTCATTGCTGGAAATATTGGAACAGTGGCGTGTGAAGTTGCCAAACATGCGACAAAAGATGATGTCATCGTGATGGAATTATCTTCGTTTCAACTGCTCGGAACGATCCGTTTTCGTCCGCACATCGCTGTATTGTTAAACATTTTCGATGCGCATTTAGATTATCACGGGACGAAAGAAGCATACGCAGAAGCGAAAGGAAACATTTTTAAAAATCAAACGGAAACGGACTACGCTGTCGTCAATGCGGATGATCCGATTGTCATGCAATTAGCGGGAAAAAGCCGCGCACAAAAAGTGCCGTTTTCAGCAACTACGCCATTATCGTACGGGGCAACGGTAAAAGAGGGAGCGATTTATTTTCATAACGAGCGAATTATCGACATCACCGACGTGGCGTTACGCGGGACGCACAATCTTGAAAATATATTAGCCGCTGTTGCCGCAGCGAAACTCGCAGGTGCAGACAATGACTCGATTCGTCGCGTATTAACGACGTTTACAGGCGTTGCGCATCGCTTGCAGTTTGTTGCTGAAATCAATGGACGAAAATTTTACAACGATTCAAAAGCGACAAACATATTAGCGACGCAAAAAGCGTTAAGCGCTTTTCATGAGCCGGTTATTTTACTTGCCGGTGGGTTAGATCGCGGCAACGAGTTCGATGAGTTACTGCCGTACTTTAAGCATGTGAAAGCCGTCATCACGTTCGGACAGACGGCGCCAAAAATTGAACGCATTGCACGCGAAGCAGGAATACAGCAAGTGAAACGTGTCGATAATGTGGAACAAGCAGCTTTTGCCGCATATGAATGGTCGTCGCCGGGCGATGTCATTTTACTTTCCCCAGCGTGTGCAAGTTGGGATCAATATAAAACTTTCGAACAACGTGGGGACATGTTTGTACATGCGGTGCATAAGCTTAAATAAGACGAATTTTAAGTAAATTGAGGTGTTCCGCATTGCATGGAAAAAAGTCTGCACCTGATTTTTTGTTAATGATCATCACGTTTTCGTTGTTGGCGATCGGGCTTATTATGGTGTATAGCGCTAGCGCCATTTGGGCGGATTACAAGTTTCATGATTCGTTTTTCTTTGCGAAACGCCAACTATTGTTTGCAGGGATTGGCATTGTAGCGATGTTTTTTTTCATGAACATCGACTATTGGACGTGGCGCACGTGGGCGAAAGTGTTGCTCATTGTTTGTTTTATACTTCTCGTTCTCGTCTTAATTCCAGGTATCGGCATGGTGCGCAACGGTTCGCGCAGCTGGATTGGCATTGGTGCATTTTCTATTCAGCCATCTGAATTTATGAAAATGGCGATGATCGCATTTTTAGCAAAATATTTATCTGAAAACCAAAAAAAAATCGCCTCGTTTAAACAAGGGTTACTTCCATCATTAACGCTCGTGTTTATCGCATTCGGGATGATTATGTTACAACCGGATTTAGGGACGGGAACGGTCATGGTCGGCACGTGCGTCGTCATGATTTTTGTCGCTGGCGCGCGCATGAGCCATTTCCTCGTCCTCGGTTTGCTCGGATTGGCAGGATTTGCTGGGCTTGTGTTATCCGCTCCGTATCGCATCAAGCGCATTACGTCATTTTTAAACCCATGGGAAGATCCGCTAGGTAGCGGTTTTCAAATTATTCAATCGCTTTATGCGATCGGGCCGGGCGGGCTGTTTGGGCTTGGACTCGGGCAAAGCCGCCAAAAGTTTTTTTACTTGCCTGAGCCGCAAACCGATTTTATTTTTGCCATTTTAGCAGAAGAACTCGGATTTATCGGCGGTTCGCTCGTGTTGCTTCTGTTCAGTTTATTGCTTTGGCGTGGCATTCGCATCGCCTTAGGGGCGCCGGATTTGTACGGCAGTTTTTTAGCTGTCGGCATCATTGCGATGGTTGCCATTCAAGTCATGATTAATATTGGAGTCGTGACCGGATTAATGCCGGTGACGGGCATTACATTGCCGTTTTTAAGCTATGGCGGTTCGTCATTGACGCTTATGCTCATGGCGATTGGCGTCTTGTTAAACATTAGCCGTTATGCGCGATATTAAGGCTGACTTCACGGAAGTCAGCTTCTTCTGTTACTTTCGATGAGGGGGAAAAACGATGAAAATTGTAGTGAGTGGTGGCGGAACAGGAGGTCATATTTATCCTGCGCTTGCGTTTATTCATGAAGTGAAAAAACAACATCCAAACGTCGATGTATTGTACATTGGAACGAAAAAAGGGTTAGAAAGCAAGATCGTTCCAAGAGAAAACATCCCATTTCATGCGATTGACATTAGCGGATTAAAACGTAGTCTTTCATTGGAAAACGTCAAAACGCTCGTTCGTTTTATAAAAAGTGTGCGCGCATGCAAAAAACTATTGAAACAATACAAACCGGACGTTGTGCTCGGCACAGGGGGATACGTGTGCGGACCTGTCGTGTATGCAGCAGCGAAATTAGGCATCCCGACGATCATTCATGAACAAAACAGCATTCCGGGATTGACGAATACATTTTTAAGCCGCTATGCCGATAAAGTTGCCATTTGCTTCGAAGAAACAAAGAACTATTTTCCAAACAAAAAAGTTGTATTAACAGGAAACCCGCGCGCGTCAGAAGTCGTAGGAAAAGACGGACGAGAAGCGAGACGGTCGCTCGGATTAGATGAGCAGAAAAAGACGGTACTCATTGTCGGTGGCAGTCGCGGTGCCCGTCCGATTAATGAGGCGTTTTTACAAGTGCTTCATGAAGTCGAACAAAAACCGTATCAATTTTTGTATGTTACAGGCGACGTTCATTATGATAAAGTAATAAAGGCGGTGAACGATGTCGGCAATCCGCCAAACGTCATCATTCGTCCGTTTATTCACAATATGCCGGAAGTGTTAGGTGGGGTCGATGTCATCGTTGCGCGTGCAGGTGCAACGACGCTTGCAGAAATTACAGCGCTTGGCATTCCGAGCATTTTAATTCCGAGCCCATATGTGACAAATAATCACCAAGAAAAAAATGCCCGAGCGCTTGAGAAAAAAGGGGCAGCGATCGTTCGTTTAGAAAGCGAATTGACAGGTGCGCGTTTGCTTGACGATATCGACCGCATTTTGTTAGACGAACAAACGTTGACTAACATGAAGGAAGCGGCGTTTCAATTAGGCATTCGCGATGCGGCAGAACGTTTATATCGCGTCATGGTGGAGATGATTTCATAAATTGCATACGATATAGGAAAGAGGTAGAGGAGGTAGAACATTGGAAAAACTACGTGAAGAGCTCTTGCAAGCGAACGTCGGAACAGTGAAAGAAAACGAACGTATGGCAAGTCATACGACGATCAAAATTGGCGGACCTGCTGACCTTTTTGTTGAGCCGAAAAATATAGATAGCTTAAAAAAGACGATGGAAATCGTCCGAAAATATGATGTACCTTGGCGTGCGATCGGTCGCGGTTCGAACTTACTTGTGTTAGATGAAGGCATTGCAGGTGTTGTCATTAAACTTGGTGAAGGATTAGATGATTTATACATTCATGATACAGAAGTGACAGTTGGCGGAGGATATTCGCTCATTAAACTGGCGACAGTCATTAGTAAACAAGGACTGTCCGGGCTGGAGTTTGCGGGAGGCATTCCGGGAACGGTGGGTGGAGCGGTATATATGAACGCTGGCGCTCACGGTTCAGATATGTCGCGCATCGTGAAGAAAGCACAAATTTTGTTTGAAGACGGAACGATTGAATGGTTAACAAATGAAGAGATGGAATTTTCGTATCGGACGTCCGTCCTACAAACGAAGCGAAAAGGCATTTGCGTCGCAGCCACGCTTGAAATGAAAAAAGGAAACCGTGATGAAATTGTGGCAGCGATGCAAAAAAATAAAGATTATCGCCGCGAAACACAACCGTGGAACTACCCATGTGCGGGAAGCATTTTTCGCAACCCCCTTCCAAAATACGCCGGTCAGTTGATCGAACGAGCGGGGCTAAAAGGATATACGATCGGCGGAGCAAAAATTTCTGAACAACATGCGAATTTTATCGTCAACGCCGGCGGAGCAACGGCAAAAGATGTGCTCGAGCTCATCGATTATGTGAAAAAGACGATTTATGACTTATACGGCGTATCATTGCAAACAGAAGTTGAAATTGTTGGGCGGAAGTAATACATTTTCCCCATCCTAATTTTTTCTATATTATGCTATAATAAAAATAGAGACAATGAACTAACGGTTGCTCATATGCGCCGTTAGTTTTCTTGTTATTTTGATTTGGTCCATCGACCGAGGTGGAGTGAATGGGAAAAGGAAAAGTTGTTGTTCTTGAAGAACGTGTGCCAAAATTAAAAGAGCAGCGAAGACAACGCGCGAATCGCTTACTCATTGCATATATCGCTTTATTTTTTATGCTTTTGTTAGGCGTCGTGTACGCGCAGTCGCCACTAAGCAACGTTGCCGTCATCCACGTCGAAGGAAATCATCATATCGCTTCCAAAGATATTATTCAATTAAGTGGCGTGACGAAAAAGACGAGCTTTTGGAAAGTAAAAAAAGCGGAAGTGGAACAGCGAATTAAACAACATCCCGAAGTGGAAGAAGTACATGTCAAAAAACGAATTCCGAATCGCATTGACATCGTTGTCGTTGAACGAAAGCGGATCGCTTACATTTTGGACAAGCATTCCTTTTTGCCGATTTTAGATAACGGAAAGGTGTTGACGCATGCAAAACGAGCGATTCCAAGCGATGCCCCGATTTTAGTCGGATGGAAAGAAGGAGAGGCTATTCAAGAGATGGCCACCCAATTGGCAAACACGCCAAGTTCGATTTTAAACCTCATCTCAGAAATTCATTATACCCCAAACTCATCGGACCAAAGGCATATTACTGTCTATATGAATGATGGCATAGAAGTGAGTGCTACCGTCGATCGTTTTTCGGAAAAAATTGTTCATTATCCTTCGATCGTCAGCCAATTACAGCCGGGGGCAAAAGGCGTCCTTCATTTAGAGATGAGCACATATTTCAAACCGTACGAAGCAGATGAAGGGAATGACAAAAACGATGAAAATGAACGGTAGCCATGTCATTTTGTCGTTCGTTTGTTTAGTTTTAGGCTTTATGTTGGCCTTCTCTTATCAACTGACGAAAAAAGAGACGGCTAATCGCCAACTTGAACGTCAATGGAATAAAGAATATGAGTATCGTCAACAGCTCATTGAACAGCAAGAGCAAAACCAAAAGCTACAAGCCGAATTGTTTAAAAAACAGCAACGCGTTCGTGAAATGGAAAAACAATTAGCAAGCGAGGAGCAAGTTTATTTTAACCTTGTCGAAGATGCGGAACGGTTGCGCATGTATCTTGGCAAAGTGAAAGTAAAAGGGAAAGGGGTAGAAGTGACGCTATCTGATGCTTCATACATTCCTTCCGAAGCGAACGCCACGAACTACATTGTTCACGAACAACATGTGTTTCAAGTCGTCAATGAACTATTGATTGCGGGGGCGTCTGCGGTGTCGATTAACGGACAACGATTATCGCACCAATCGTATATCGTTTGTAATGGTCCAGTCATTGAAATTGATGGGATGCAACACCCAGCCCCGTTCGTTATTCAAGCGATTGGCGATCCGAACGTACTGATCCCTGCATTAACGATCGCTGGTGGCGTCAAAGACCAACTAACGAGCGACCATATTGTTGTTGATATTGTAGAAAAATCAGAAATTACAATGGAACCGCTGATGCAAAAATAAGAGGAGGAGCGATGTTGACGCGAAAAACGACATGGCATTTTACGTTTGTGTCGCTTATTATCGGTTTCATGTTGGCGATCCAATTTCAAACGAGCCATGAACCAGATGTGCGGGACACACGTGACATATGGGAAATACGACAAGATTTAAAAAAAGAGCAAGAGTTACATAAACAACTGTTGCAGGAAATACGAAAGTATGAAGAAACGTTAGAAAAATATGAACAACAACGGTCGGAAAACAAAGGAGCGATTCTTCGCCAAACGGTAGAGGAATTAAAAAAAGAAGCGGGGCTAACGGAAGTGGTCGGGGAAGGTGTCGTGCTTTATGTCGAACAAATGTATGATGAATCGTACGTCGGTCCGGTTAGCGATACAGTGTCTGCGGAGTTGCTTCGCCGGCTCATGAACGAATTAAATATGTATGGCGCTCAATATGTATCGATTGCTGACCAACGCATCGTCAACACGACGGTCATTCGCGACATTAACGGTGTGACGAAAGTGGATTCGTACCCGCTACGCTCTTTCCCGTTTGAAATCAAAGTCATTGCGGCGGACGCAGAAAAAATGTACAACCGGCTCAAAGCTTCGACGATTGCCGATGACTTTGCCCTTGAAAATCTACTTCTCACGATTTCAGAGCCACAACAACGTGTCGTTATCCCTCCATACGATGGGACGGTGCGCGTCAAACAAATGGAAGCAGTCGAAGATGCTAGGAGGTGAACATGATGTGGCTTCCGTTGCTCGGCCTCGTCATTGGCATATTGCTCGGATTGTTGACGGATTGGCGCATTCCGAGCGAATATGCGAACTATTTATCAATCGCGGTGCTCGCAGCGTTTGATACGCTCATAGGTGGCATTCGTGCACATTTGCAAAATATTTATGACGAGCACGTATTTGTATCTGGATTTTTTTTTAATATTATTTTAGCAACAAGTTTAGCTTTTCTCGGTGTGCATCTTGGTGTAGACTTGTATTTAGCAGCTGTATTTGCGTTCGGCGTGCGCCTGTTTCAAAACATCGCTGTCATCCGCCGAATTTTGCTGACGAAATGGTTAGAAAGCCGCCAAAAAAATCGTTTATAAAAAAGGGAATGCTGTTCGGATGTGGAATATAGTGTTGATATACATAACAACGTTCATTTTGTAAAGGAGGTGCCACCAGAATGAACAGCAACGATTTTTATGTTAGTCTTGACATCGGTACGTCCAGTGTAAAAGTCATCATTGGCGAAATGATTAACGATCAGTTAAACATTATCGGTGTCGGCAATGTGAAATCGCAAGGGCTGAAAAAAGGCTCCATTATTGATATAGATGAAACGGTACAATCGATTAAACGAGCGATTGAACAAGCGGAACGGATGGTCGGCGTAACGATTAAAGGCGCCATTGTCGGAGTAAACGGCAATCATATTCAACTTCAACCGTGTCATGGGATTGTCGCTGTATCAAGCGAAAATAAAGAAATTACGAATGAAGACGTCACGCGCGTCATCGAAGCAGCCCAAGTCGTTTCCGTCCCACCAGAGCGCGAAATTATTGATGTTATTCCAAAACAGTTTATCGTTGACGGACTTGATGGAATTAACGATCCGCGCGGCATGTTAGGTGTGCGATTAGAAATGGAAGGAACGATGATTACCGCATCAAAAACGGCTTTACATAACGTGCTTCGCTGTGTTGAACGAGCGGGGTTAGAAGTGCTTGATGTATGTCTTCAACCGCTAGCGGCAGCCTCAATTGCCCTATCGAAAGATGAAAAAAACTTAGGTGTGGCACTTATTGATATCGGTGGCGGTTCAACGACGGTCGCTGTGTTTGAACAAGGATTTTTACAAGCAACGACCGTGCTTCCAATCGGTGGGGAACATATTACAAAAGATTTATCGATCGGCATGCGTACGTCGACAGAAGATGCAGAACGCATTAAACTAAAACATGGACATGCATTTTACGATCTTGCTTCTGAAGAAGAAGTATTTAGCGTTCCTATTATCGGAACTGACCAACATCAACAATTTAGCCAATTGGAAATTGCGGATATGATTGAAGCGCGTGTAGAAGAAATTTTACAAATGGCACAAGCAGAAATTCGTCGACGCGGATTTCGCGATTTGGCTGGCGGATATGTGTTAACCGGTGGAACAGTCAATATGCCGGGCGTATTAGAACTTGCCGAAGCGATTTTTGGACACACTGTTCGCGTCGCGATGCCGGATTATATTGGTGTTCGCGATCCACAATACACAAACGGTGTCGGTTTAATTCAATTCGCTTATAAAAATGCGAAGTTACAAGGAAGACACGTTCCCGTTCTTTCTTCTAGCGCGTCAAACGATTTCCAAGCGGAGAAAAAGGTGCATAAAGCGCCAGCAAAACCAAAACAGAAAGAAGAACATTTAGCACATAAAGTCAAGAAATTTTTCGGATACTTTTTTGAATGACAATTTGAATGGCTAGGAGGATTATCATGTTGGAGTTTGACACGACTGTTGATCAGTTAGCGACAATTAAAGTAATTGGTGTCGGCGGCGGCGGAAATAACGCTGTCAATCGCATGATTGAACACGGAGTACAAGGTGTTGAATTTATTGCAGTCAATACAGACGCCCAAGCGTTAAACTTATCAAAGGCACCAATTAAGCTACAAATTGGTGCGAAATTGACGCGTGGATTAGGTGCAGGAGCAAATCCAGAGGTAGGAAAAAAAGCAGCGGAAGAAAGTAAAGAGCAAATTGAAGAGGCGCTCAAAGGTGCCGATATGGTATTCGTTACAGCCGGCATGGGCGGAGGAACAGGAACGGGGGCGGCTCCAGTCATCGCTCAAATCGCGCGTGATTTAGGTGCCCTTACTGTTGGCGTCGTCACACGCCCGTTTACATTTGAAGGAAGAAAGCGTGCGATGCAAGCGGCAAGCGGTATTGCGGCGATGAAAGAAGCAGTCGATACACTCATCGTCATTCCGAACGATCGTCTGTTAGAAATTGTTGACAAAAATACGCCGATGTTAGAAGCATTCCGCGAAGCAGACAACGTGCTTCGTCAAGGGGTACAAGGCATCTCCGACTTAATTGCTGTACCGGGATTAATTAACTTAGATTTTGCTGATGTGAAAACGATTATGTCGAATAAAGGTTCAGCTCTTATGGGAATCGGTGTAGCAACAGGAGAAAACCGCGCCGCAGAAGCAGCGAAAAAAGCGATCTCTAGCCCGCTATTAGAAACGTCCATCGACGGTGCACAAGGCGTACTAATGAACATTACAGGTGGAACGAACTTAAGCTTGTACGAAGTGCAAGAAGCAGCAGATATCGTCGCATCAGCTGCCGACCAAGATGTCAATATGATTTTTGGTTCGGTCATTAACGAAAACTTAAAAGACGAAATTATCGTGACTGTCATCGCGACTGGATTTAACGAAGAAGTGAACCAAGCGAAAGCAACACGACAAGCGGTTGTCAAACCGAACGTTGGCGTCAAACGCGAGAAAAAAGAAGAGCCGATTGACTACTCGCCAACGCGCGGACAACAAGCAGAAGACCCGCTTGACATTCCAGCTTTCCTGCGCAACCGCAATCGTCGCCGTTAAAAAAACGCTCACTACGTGTGGGCGTTTTTCTTATTTTCATCATCTGACAAAATCTCTAAAGAAATGACGTCATCGTTTGACATACTTTTCTATCGAAAGTGCTATATACTAGTTTCAAGATAAGGAGGGGATGCCGCTGATTTATGCCGATCTCGTATGGTTATTAAATTTTTGTTTTGATGCGATGTTACTATGGCTCGTGGCGATTATGTTAAAGCGCCGCGTTCGGTTATGGCGGCTTATGCTTGCGGCATTATTCGGCTCATTGCTCGTCTTGCTTCTTTTCACGCCTTTTGCCTATATGATGTCTCATATCGCAACAAAACTCATCGTCTCTTTTTTCATCGTTTGGATTTGTTTTGGCTTTCATCGTTTTCGTTTTTTTATCGAAAATGTGCTCGCTTTTTATTTTGCAACGTTTATGATGGGCGGAGGGCTCATTGCATTTCACTTTTTACTACAAAGTGAAATAACAGCTTATTCATCACAATGGCTTTTGCATTCCACTTCGATTAGCTGGTTGTTTGTCGTTATGATGTTTCCGATTTTATGGTTATTATCTAAGATGCAAATGGGAGCGATTCGGGAGAAAAAATTACGCTTTGAACATGTCATTGACGTACGTGTGACATGTTTTGGACAAACGGTATGTTTAAAAGGATTAGTTGATAGCGGAAACCAGTTGCGCGACCCGTTAACAAACACACCGGTCATGATTGTGGAATTGCAACCGTTCGCACATATATTTCCTCCAACCGTTCTACAAATGATTCACAACCGGACGTACACAGATGACATCCCGAGCGAATGGGTTAGTCGTATACGTTTCGTTCCATATCGAGCCGTTGGTGTCGAGCAACAGCTATTAATTGCAATGAAACTAGACGACGTGCAATGGTCGGACGGAAAACAATGGACATCTGTTACAAAAGTGCTTGTTGGTTTTCACCCGTCGTCGCTTTCCGCTGACGGAGAGTACAATTGCATCGTCCATCCGCATATGGTCATGTCGCAAGCGTCGTAATTATTATTATCATACGGCCGATCGTGCCGAAATAGAAGGGGGATTTTATGAAGTTATTCAAATTGCGCCTCACGTATTTATGGTACAAACTACTAAAAAAATTAGGGCTCAAAGCGGACGAAATTTATTACATCGGTGGAAGCGAAGCGTTGCCACCTCCGCTCACCAAAGAGGAAGAAGAAATGCTCTTAAAAAAACTTCCTTCCGGAGATGAAACGGCGCGTTCACTACTTATCGAACGAAATCTTCGCCTCGTCGTTTACATTGCTCGAAAATTTGAAAATACCGGCATTAACATTGAAGATTTAATTAGCATTGGTACGATCGGATTAATTAAAGCGGTCAATACGTTCAATCCGGAAAAAAAAATTAAGCTCGCTACATATGCGTCGCGCTGTATTGAAAATGAAATTTTAATGTATTTACGGCGCAACAATAAAGTGCGCTCGGAAGTATCGTTTGATGAACCGTTAAACATTGACTGGGACGGTAACGAACTGTTGTTGTCGGACGTATTAGGCACAGAAGATGACGTCATTACGAAAGATTTAGAGGCAAACATTGACCGGAACTTACTATTTCGTGCCCTTGACCAATTGAGTGACAGAGAGAAACAAATTATGGAACTTCGCTTCGGACTAAGTGGTGGAGAAGAAAAAACACAAAAAGATGTTGCGGATTTATTAGGCATTTCCCAATCGTACATTTCCCGTCTAGAAAAGCGAATTATTAAACGATTGCGAAAAGAATTTAACAAAATGATGTAATGCATATTTTTCCCTTCGAAGGAGATACTGAAAGCTGACAGCATCTCCTGTAAGGAGGGAAAGACATGGCAAGAAACAAAGTTGAAATTTGCGGCGTTGATACATCGAAACTTCCCGTACTAAAAAACGAAGAAATGCGTGAATTATTTCGGCAAATGCAAGCCGGTGACATATCCGCACGCGAAAAATTAATCAACGGGAATTTACGGCTCGTATTAAGCGTCATCCAACGATTTAACAATCGTGGTGAATATGTCGACGATTTGTTTCAAGTCGGCTGTATTGGACTTATGAAATCGATTGATAACTTTGATTTAAGTCAAAACGTGAAATTTTCCACGTATGCCGTACCGATGATTATTGGTGAAATTCGCCGATATTTACGTGACAATAACCCGATTCGCGTGTCCCGTTCGCTGCGCGACATTGCATACAAAGCGTTACAAGTGCGCGAAAAAATGATGAGTGAAACAGCAAAAGAACCGACAGCGGAAGAAATTGCGAAAATTTTAGATGTCCCGCACGAAGAAATTGTATTTGCATTAGATGCCATCCAAGATCCTGTTTCGCTATTTGAACCGATTTACAACGATGGCGGCGATCCGATTTATGTGATGGATCAGCTGAGCGATGAGAAAAACCGCGATACAAATTGGATTGAAGAAATCGCGCTCAAAGAAGGGCTTCGCCGATTAAATGAACGTGAAAAAATGATTATTCGCAAACGATTTTTTCAAGGAAAAACACAAATGGAAGTTGCCGAAGAAATCGGCATCTCACAAGCACAAGTATCTCGTTTAGAAAAAGCCGCCATTAAACAAATGAATAAAAATATTCAGTGGTAATTTACGCCTCCACCGACGTAAACAGGTGGGGGCTTTTCTATGTGCTTCATATGACTACAACGAACAGCTTATGCATACATATAGGAGATAGAACGAAGAAAAGGAGCGGGGGAACATGGTGAAAATTTCTGAACTACAACAAAAAGACGTCGTCAATGTTGCCAACGGCAAACGTCTCGGAAATATTGGAGATATTGATATTAATTTAACGACCGGTCAAATTGAAGCTATCATTATTATCGGTACGGGAAAAGTGCTCGGCTTATTCGGACGGACGGATGAAATCATCATTCCGTGGCGCGATATTGTCAAAGTCGGTGCTGATGTCATTCTCGTTCGATTAGATGGCGATGAATAGTTCAGGTTTTCGGCAAGCTGTGATAAAATAGGAAAAAAAGTGATAAAATTGTACAAAGGATGTCGAATGATGAATGATATATTTCGCCAAGCGCATGAGTCATTGCTTATGTTTGATGACTGGGAAAACGTCATTGTTGCGTTTACAACAAAACGAGGTGGAGTAAGCACCGGACCGTTTGCAACGTTAAACGTTGGCATGCACGTCAACGATCATCGACATGCGGTGTGTGAAAATCGGAAAAAAGTAGCCGAGCAGTTGAACGTTTCGCTTGATCGCTGGGTATGTGCCGATCAAGTGCATGGTGTACACATCGAAAAAGTGACGAGCGAACATGCGGGCAAAGGGGTGCGCACGTATGATACCGCTGTGCCGCATACAGACGGGCTGTACACGAGCGAGCAACAGCTCATGTTAGCGCTTTGTTTTGCCGATTGTGTTCCACTTTACTTTTTTGCCCCAAGTAAAAAGCTCATTGGACTTGCACATGCCGGATGGAAAGGAACGGTGCATAACATCGCTGGTGAAATGGTGAAGCGGTGGAGTGAAGAAGGAGTAAATGTGCGTGATATGTATGTCGTCATTGGACCGTCGATTGGTCGCTGTTGTTATATCGTCGATGATCGCGTCATCACATTCGTTCAAAAGGCGCTAGTCAACTCGTCTCAATCTCTTTATAATGAAACAAGTAAGGGACAGTATGCGCTCGATTTAAAAGAAATGAATAAACAGCTTTTGCAGCAAGCAGGTGTTCCGAGCGAACACATCGCTATTTCATCGTATTGCACAAGCTGTGAGCAGTCATTATTTTTCTCTCACCGCCGCGACGGTGGCAAAACAGGAAGAATGATGGCGCTTATTGGCTGGAGGTGATGACATGTCTGTGAAACAACGGTTACAAACGATTCAACAACATATTGCTGAAGCGTGTGAAAAGACAGGACGCAACGCCGCAGACGTTCAAATCGTGGCAGTGACAAAATACGTAAGCATCGCACGCGCAAACGAAGCGGTGGAAGCAGGCATCGTTCATTTAGGTGAAAGTCGTGCCGACGGTTTTTTACAGAAATATGAAGCAATCGGAAAAGAAGCGACGTGGCATTTTATCGGTACGTTGCAATCAAGAAAAGTAAAACAAATCATCGATTACGTCGACTACATTCATTCGCTTGATCGTCTTTCGTTAGCGGAAGAAATCGACAAACGAGCGAATCGAACAATGAAATGTTTTGTGCAAGTGAACGTATCAGGAGAGACGTCTAAACACGGATTAGCGCCAGAAGACGTATTGCCGTTTATTGAAACATTATCCGCTTTTTCGCGTATTCAAGTTGTTGGATTGATGACGATGGCACCATATACGGATGATGAGGAGACGATTCGTCGTTGTTTTCGAACGCTACGTGAGTTAAAAGAGCGCGTGGAAGAAAAACAATTTCCGCACGCTCCATGTACACAACTGTCGATGGGAATGTCAAACGATTATATCATTGCCGTTGAAGAAGGAGCTACGTTTCTTCGACTCGGCACATGTCTTGTCGGTGAAGAGGAGGTGGAATGATGGGATTTGTGAAAAAAATTCGCGATTTTTTTGATTTAGATGAAGAAAAATGGGAAGAGGATGAATACGAGCAAGAAGAAGTTGCCCAACAACCAAAAGCCGAACAAAAGCAAAATGTCGTCAGTTTACAAAGCGTACAAAAATCGTCCAAGCTCGTTTTATTTGAGCCGCGCGCTTACGCGGAAGTACAAGAAATTGCCGACCATTTAAAAAATCGGCGTGCCGTCGTTGTTAATGTCCATCGTGTCGACCGCGATCAAGCGCGACGCATCGTTGACTTTTTAAGCGGAACGGTATATGCGATTGGCGGAGACATTCAACAAGTCGGCTCTACTATTTTTTTATGCACGCCGGATAACGTTGATGTGAGCGGCTCAATTTCGATTGTCTCTGATGATGAACCGACAATAAAGAGGTGGTAAATGTGTATCAAATAGCAAACTTTGTCGCAACAGTCATTGAAGTATATTCATATGCGATTATTATTTACATTTTAATGTCTTGGTTTCCAAATGCGCGCGAAACGAAAGTGGGGCAATTTTTCGCTAACATTTGTGAGCCGTATTTAGAGCCGTTTCGTCGCTTCATTCCACCGATTGGCATGATCGACATTTCTCCGATCGTCGCCTTGCTTGTGTTACGCTTTGCGACGGCAGGCGTTTACGGATTAGTCGATATGGTAAGTCGAGGATTGTAATGGATATTTATCAACATTTTCGAAAAGAAGAGCATCATTTTATCGATCTCGTGTGCGAATGGAAACGGCTTGTGACGGAACAATATGCTCCGAAACTCACGGACTTTTTAACTCCGCGCGAACAACAAATCGCCCGCTCGATTGTCGGCAACAACGACGAGGTGCACGTTGCTTTTTTTGGCGGTTCATCATCTGTTGAGCGAAAGCGTGCGCTATTATATCCGCCGTACATGCAACCGAATGAAGATGATTTTCAACTATCGTTGTTTTCCGTTCGCTACCCGAAAAAGTTTGTGACGCTCGGGCATCGTGACGTGCTCGGTGCCCTTTTGTCACTCGGTGTGAAGCGTGAAAAGTTTGGCGACATCGTCATCGTTGACGATGTCATTCAATTTGTCGTCGCCAAAGAAATTGCACCGTTTGTAAAAATGAACGTAACTTCGATTGGAAAAGCAAAAGTATCGTTAGAAGAACAACCGCTTTCGCAACTTCTTGTTGTGAAAGAGGAATGGGAGGAAGAGACGTTTACTGTTTCTTCTTTGAGACTTGATGCCATTTTAGCGCAATGTTTCCGAATATCACGACAAAAAGCGCAAGCGCTCATTACCCAAAACTATGCAAAAGTAAATTGGAAAACGGTCGACCAAGCTCATATGGAGTGTCAAGAAGGGGATTTGCTTTCGTTGCGCGGGTATGGACGCTGCCGACTGCAAGCGATTGTTGGGCAAACAAAAAAAGAAAAATGGCGCATCGTTGTCGAAAAAGCAAAATAAAAGCAGGATTTTCGCAAAACATGTCGAAACATACGGTACGTACATAAGATGGAGGTGGGCTGCATGCCGTTAACGCCGTTAGATATTCATAATAAGGAATTTAGCCGAGGCTTTCGCGGATATGATGAAGATGAAGTAAATGAGTTTTTAGACCAAGTCATTAAAGATTACGAAATGATCTTGCGTGAAAAAAAACAGCTTGAAGAAAAAGTGAAAGAGCTGACAGAACGACTCAACTACTTTACAAATATTGAAGAAACGTTAAATAAATCGATTTTAATCGCCCAGGAAACAGCAGAAGAAGTGAAGCGAAACGCGCAAAAAGAAGCGAAGCTCATCATTAAAGAGGCGGAGAAAAACGCAGATCGCATCATTAGTGAAGCGCTCGCTAAAACGCGGAAAATCGCGATGGAAGTGGAAGAATTAAAACGTCAAGCGAAAGTGTTTCGCAATCGTTTTAAAATGTTAATTGAAGCACAGCTCGATATGTTAAACAACGGCGATTGGGATCATTTATTAGATTACAAACTTGATGATGAAGCGGTGCAAGAAATAACCGAGTCTTGACGGATGACATTGTTATTGCCTATAATATCGATTACAGTTATATCGCAAAAACGATGAAGGGGACAGTAGTTCTTTCATCAGCTTATTACAGCGAGCCGAGGGCGGTGGAAGCTCGGCATAAGCGAAAGAATGAACATCACCCCAGAGTTCCGTGCTGAACGAGTAGTAGGACACGGCGCGTCATTCCCGTTACGAATGTTGAGTGGACTATGTTTACATAGTCAATAAGGGTGGTACCGCGAGACCTTCTCGTCCCTTTTGGGCATGAGAAGGTTTTTTTATTTACATAAAAAGGAGGTAAACAAATGGACTACAAAGATACGTTACTTATGCCAAAGACCGATTTTCCGATGCGTGGCAATCTTCCGCAACGGGAACCACAAATGCAAGCGAAATGGGAAGAGATGGACATTTATCGTAAAGTGCAAGAGCGCACGAAAGATCGTCCGCTGTTTGTGTTACATGACGGACCTCCGTATGCGAATGGCGACATTCATATGGGTCATGCGCTTAATAAAATTTTAAAAGACTTTATCGTGCGCTATAAATCAATGAGCGGTTATTGTGCACCATACGTGCCGGGATGGGATACGCACGGTTTACCAATTGAAACGGCGCTCACGAAAAATAAAGGCGTCAATCGAAAAGAAATGAGCGTTGCCGAATTTCGTAAGCTATGTGAACAATATGCGTACGAGCAAATTGACCGCCAGCGCGAGCAATTTAAACGGCTCGGCGTGCGCGGCGATTGGGACAATCCTTACATTACGTTAACGCCAGAATACGAGGCACAACAAATTAAAGTATTTGGCGAAATGGCGAAAAAAGGATTAATTTATAAAGGATTAAAACCTGTCTACTGGTCTCCATCGAGCGAATCGGCGCTTGCTGAAGCTGAAATTGAATATAAAGATAAACGCTCGCCATCGATTTACGTTGCATTCCCTGTCAAAGACGGAAAAGGGGTGCTTGAAGGCGATGAAAAAATCGTCATTTGGACGACAACCCCATGGACGATTCCAGCGAACTTAGGCATCGCTGTTCATCCACAGTTGCAATATAGCGTTGTTGAGGCAGACGGTGGCAAATATGTCGTTGCATCAGAGTTGTTACAGTCTGTACAAAAAGAAATTGGCTGGGAACATGTCACGGTATTAAAAACAGTCAAAGGAAGCGAACTCGAATACGTCGTGGCGAAACATCCGTTTTACGACCGTGATTCGCTCGTCATTTGTGGCGAACACGTCACAACAGACGCCGGAACCGGTTGCGTTCATACGGCGCCAGGACACGGGGAAGACGACTTTATCGTCGGTCAAAAATACGGCCTTGGCGTTCTTTGCCCTGTCGATGAGCGCGGCTATATGACGGAAGAAGCGCCAGGGTTTGCCGGCATGTTTTACGATGACGCAAACAAAGCGATTACAGAAAAGCTACAAGAAGTAGGTGCTTTATTAAAACTATCGTTTATTACGCACTCATATCCGCACGACTGGCGGACGAAGCAACCAACGATTTTCCGTGCGACAGCTCAATGGTTTGCGTCCATTGATAAAATTCGCGATCAATTGTTACAAGCGGTCGAAGAAACAAAATGGGTGCCAGCATGGGGTGAAATTCGCATCCATAACATGATTCGCGATCGCGGCGACTGGTGCATTTCGCGCCAACGCGCATGGGGCGTACCAATCCCGGTCTTTTATGCGGAAAACGGCGAGCCAATTATTACAGATGAAACGATTGAACATGTTTCCAACTTGTTCCGCCAATACGGTTCAAACGTTTGGTTTGAACGTGAGGCGAAAGAGTTACTTCCAGAAGGATTTACACATCCAGGTAGCCCGAACGGACGGTTTACGAAAGAAACGGACATTATGGACGTATGGTTCGACTCTGGTTCCTCTCATCAAGCGGTATTGGAAGAACGTGACGATTTACAACGTCCAGCCGATCTTTATTTAGAAGGGTCCGACCAATATCGCGGTTGGTTTAACTCATCGCTTTCCACAGCGGTTGCGGTGACTGGAAAAGCGCCGTATAAAGGCGTATTAAGCCACGGATTCGTGTTAGATGGCGAAGGACGAAAAATGAGCAAATCGCTCGGTAACGTCGTCGTGCCTGCGAAAGTAATGGAACAACTCGGCGCCGACATTTTGCGTCTTTGGGTTGCTTCTGTCGACTATCAAGCAGACGTGCGCATTTCTGACAACATTTTAAAACAAGTCGCAGAAGTGTATCGCAAAATTCGCAACACGTTCCGCTTTATGCTCGGTAACTTATTCGATTTCAATCCTGCGGAACATACGGTCGCGATCGATCAATTGCGCGAAGTCGACCGCTATATGCTCATTAAACTGAATCGTTTAATTGAAAAAGTAAAACAAGCGTATGAAACGTATGAATTTGCGACGATTTACCATGAAGTAAATAACTTCTGTACTGTTGATTTAAGCGCATTTTATTTCGACTTCTCCAAAGACGTATTGTACATCGAAGCGGCAAACAATCATGAACGTCGCTCGATTCAAACGGTGTTGTATGAAACGCTTGTTGCGTTAACAAAACTTGTTGCGCCGATTTTACCGCATACAGCAGATGAAGTATGGGCGTACATTCCGCACGTCCAAGAAGAAAGCGTGCAGCTTGTCGATATGCCGGAAGCAGTGCATATTGATGATGCAGATCGCATCGTTAAAAAATGGGATGCGTTTATGGAATTGCGCGATGAAGTATTAAAAGCGCTAGAAGTGGCGCGCAATGAAAAACTGATCGGTAAGTCGCTTACAGCACATGTCATTTTATATCCGACCGATGAAACGAAGGCGCTCATCGATTCGATTGAAGAAGATATGAAACAGCTATTAATCGTTTCAGCGTTTTCAATTGGCGGCGCATTTACAGAAGCACCGAGCGAGGCGCAAACATTCACTAAAACAGCGATTGTCGTTAAACAAGCAGAAGGAAAAACGTGCGCGCGCTGCTGGGTTGTTACACCAACAGTAGGAGAAGATGCAGACCACCCAGAGCTATGTCCGCGTTGTGCGACAATTGTCAAGCAATAACACATATCCCCCCTAGCTTTCAAGGGGGGATTGTTTATGATAAAATGAAAAAGAATTTTGCTTTGGAGGGGTATGATGTTATATTATTTGCTTGCTTTTGTCGTCATTGTCATCGACCAATGGACGAAATGGCTCGTCGTTCGCTATATGGAATTAGGGGAAAGCATTCCAATTATTGAAAACGTCTTATACATGACGTCGCACCGCAATCGTGGAGCGGCATGGGGGATGTTGCAAGGACAGTTTTGGCTGTTTTATGTCATTACTCTCGTCGTTGTTGTCGGCATCGTCATATACATTCAACGGTTGCAGCCGACGCAGCGACTATTTGGTATCGCCCTTGGACTTATGCTTGGGGGCGCGCTCGGCAACTTTATTGATCGCGTGTTTCGAAAAGAAGTCGTCGACTTTGTGCATACGTATATTTTCAATTATAGCTTTCCGATTTTTAACGTCGCCGATGCAGCATTAACGATTGGTGTTGCGCTCATGTTTATTTATACATGGATCGAAGAAAAACAACGAAAGGGAATGAGCGATGGAGCAAATTCAACTCACGATTGAAGAACAACATGATGGGGAACGCATTGACAAAGTCATTGCCGAATTAAATGAACAATGGTCGCGTTCTCAAGTACAACAATGGTTAAAAGAAGGGCATGTGCTTGTCAATGGCAAAGCGGTGAAACCGAACTACAAATGCCATATCGATGATGAAGTGATCATTTCCATTCCTGATCCGGAGCCGTTAGATGTGGAACCAGAGCCAATTCCGCTCGACATTTATTACGAAGATGCGGACGTGCTCGTTGTCAATAAGCCGCGCGGCATGGTCGTTCATCCAGCGCCGGGACATATGCACGGGACGCTTGTCAACGCCTTGCTTGCTCATTGTCAAGACCTTTCGGGCATTAACGGTGTATTGCGACCGGGCATTGTTCATCGCATCGATAAAGATACGTCTGGTTTATTAATGGTCGCAAAAAACGATTTGGCGCACGAATCGCTCGTCAATCAACTTGTAAACAAAACGGTGACGCGCAAATACGTCGCGATTGTTCACGGCGTCATTCCGCACGATTACGGGACAATTGACGCACCGATCGGGCGCGACCCACGCGATCGTCAAAGCATGGCCGTTGTTGAAAATGGAAAAGAAGCGGTGACGCATTTTCGCGTCCTCGAACGATTTGAACATTATACGTTTGTGGAGTGTCAACTCGAAACTGGGCGAACGCATCAAATTCGCGTCCATATGAAATATATCGGCTATCCGCTGGCGGGTGATCCGAAATACGGTCCGCGCAAAACGTTACCGATTGACGGGCAAGCGCTTCATGCCGGTGTATTAGGGTTTCATCACCCGCGCACAGGCGAATATTTGCAGTTTGAAGCTCCGATTCCTCATGAATTTGAACGATTGCTCGACATGTTGCGAAATAATCGTTGACAAATGAAACAAGGAAACGTAAAATGAATTCAAGTGAGCAAAGACCTTTAAGTTCAGTCCCGTGAGGCTGAGAAGGTGTCGGATCTAGGTGACGTATGCCTACATGTACCCTCTCGCCAAACGGTGAGAGGGGTTTTTTGTAAAAGACAAGAAAGTATAAAATTTCAGATTTAGGGAGCTGTCTAGCTCCAAGCGCCATCGGCTCGAGTCGCTCCGCCCCACACTGCGGCGACAGCCTCCTCGGTGGGGCTTGTGCGCTCTTCGCGGAGCCAAGGATGGCGACATTTCGCCGTTGCCCGCAGGATGCGGGCTGCCTTTAGGCGAAATTAGGGCGCTTTGCGCTTTTCTTATGGAGGTGAAACGATGCAAAAAGCGATCGTATTAGATGAACAAGCGATTCGACGCGCATTGACGCGCATCGCCCACGAAATTATTGAGCGCAATAAAGGGATTGACGGATGTGTGCTCATCGGCATTAAAACGCGCGGCATTTACTTAGCAAAACGATTAGCCGAACGCATTGAACAAATTGAAGGAACATCCATTCCTGTTGGTGAGCTAGACATTACGTTATATCGCGATGATTTAACGGTAAAAACAGACGATCATGAACCGCTTGTAAAAGGAACGGACGTCCCGTTTTCCGTTACAAATCAAAAAGTCATTTTAGTTGATGACGTGTTGTTTACAGGTCGAACGGTGCGCGCAGCAATGGATGCTGTGATGGATCTTGGGCGTCCGGCACAAATTCAATTAGCGGTGCTCGTTGATCGCGGTCATCGTGAACTACCGATTCGCGCCGATTTCGTCGGCAAAAACATTCCGACGTCAAGCTCGGAAATGATCGTCGTCGAGTTAAAAGAAGTAGACGACATCGATCAAGTCAGCATACATGAATAAAGCACCCTTTTTAAAGGCAGTCCAGCGAGGCTGACAAAGGGGATTCGTTTCCTACACCCTCTTTGTGCTTTCGTACGGACAAAGAGGGTTTTTTATATAAAAGAAAGGGAGAGAGAAGATGAACAAACCAGTATTAGACGTGAAGGATGTCCCTTCTTTTGGGCAGCTTGTTACACTTAGTTTACAACATTTATTTGCAATGTTTGGTGCAACGATTTTAGTGCCGTATTTAGTCGGATTAAGCCCAGCGATGGCGCTTATTTCAAGCGGGCTCGGCACACTCGCCTTTTTAATCGTCACAAAATGGCAAGTGCCTGCTTACCTCGGCTCATCGTTCGCGTTTATTACGCCAATTATTGCAGCAAAAGCAGCAGGTGGTCCGGGTGCAGCAATGATCGGAAGCTTTTTAGCGGGACTCGTATATGGCATCGTCGCTTTAGCGATTAAAAAAGCAGGGTATCGTTGGATTATGAATTTACTTCCACCAATCGTCGTCGGTCCGGTCATTATTGTCATCGGCTTAGGATTAGCGAACGTCGCTGTCAGCATGGCGATGAACGGTCCAGACGGAAAATATAGCTTGACGCACTTTTCTGTTGCAGTTGTGACGCTTGCTGCAACGATTATGTTTTCGATTTTATCAAGAGGAATGTTTAGTCTCGTACCTGTTCTGATGGGCATTATCGTTGGCTACGTGTACGCGTTAGCTGTCGGTGTCGTCGATTTATCAGGGGTGGCAAAAGCAAAATGGATTGAAATGCCAGATTTCTTATTGCCGTTCGTTCATTACGATGTGCGCGTGACGCTCGATATTGTGCTTTTGATGGTGCCTGTCGCCATCGTGACATTATCTGAACATATCGGTCATCAGCTCGTATTAAGCAAAGTCGTTGGGCGCGACTACATTAAAGAGCCGGGGTTACATCGCTCGATTTTTGGTGACGGATTAGCGACGATGATTTCGGCGCTCATCGGTGGCCCGCCAAAGACGACATACGGCGAAAATATCGGCGTATTAGCGATTACGCGCGTATATAGCGTGTACGTGTTAGCTGGTGCAGCGGTCCTTGCGATCGCGTTCGGATTTTTAGGTAAAGTGACAGCGCTCATTAGCTCGATTCCGACGCCGGTCATGGGCGGTGTATCCATCTTATTATTTGGAATTATCGCCTCTTCTGGTTTGCGCATGCTTGTCGATAGTAAAATCGACTTTGGAGACAAACGAAACTTAGTCATTTCATCTGTTATTCTCGTCATTGGCATCGGGGATGCCGTTGTGAAAGTGTCAGAACAATTTGAAGTGCACGGTATGGCGCTTGCGGCCATCACAGGTATTGTGTTAAACCTCATTTTGCCAGGTCGTCCGAAAGTGTCGGATAGCGTATTTGAACAAAAACATGATGTCGCATAACACACCTTTTAAAAGAAGTCCAGCGAGGCTTACAAAGGTGTGCTAGAGGAAATCCGTTCATTGAAACGGTCTCTTTCCTCATGCTTTTGAAACACCTTGCCTCGCTCGGCAAGGTGTTTTTTACTAAAAAGGAGGAGTTTATATGCATTTACTAACGTTAGCGGAGTTATCAGTTGATGAAGTGCTTGCCATTTTGCATGAAGCGGAACGATTTGCGCACGGAGAGACGTGGCGAGTGAACAAACAAACGTTTGTTGCCAACTTATTTTTTGAGCCGAGCACGCGCACGAAATGCAGCTTTGAAATAGCGGAACGAAAGCTTGGGCTTGAAGTCATTCCGTTTGATGCAGACATGTCGAGCATTCAAAAAGGAGAAACATTGTATGACACGGTTCGGACGTTGCAAGCGATCGGTGTGGAAGCAGTCGTCATTCGCCACCCATCTGATCATTACTTCGACTCACTTCGCGAAACGATTCATATCCCGATCATTAATGCCGGTGACGGATGCGGTCATCATCCGACTCAATCGCTACTCGATTTAATGACGATTCGTCAACAATTTGGCACATTTATCGGGCTGAATGTCGCAATCGTTGGTGACATTCGTCATAGCCGAGTGGCACGTTCTAATGCTGAAATATTAACGAGGCTCGGTGCAAATGTCTTCTTCTGCAGTCCGCCTGAGTGGCAAGATATAACGAATCCGTATGGCACGTACGTCGAATTCGATACAGCCGTAAAAGAGGCAGATGTGATCATGCTTCTTCGCATTCAACATGAGCGGCATGAAGAAAAAATGGGATGGACGAAAGAACAATATCACGAGCAATACGGCTTAACGATCGCGCGGGAAAAACAAATGAAAAAAACGAGCATCATTTTACATCCAGCCCCAGTCAATCGCGACGTAGAAATTGCAAGCGAGCTCGTTGAATGTGAACGCTCACGCATTTTTAAACAAATGGAAAACGGCGTATACGTGCGCATGGCTGTTTTGAAACGGGCATTACAAAAAGGGGGAACAAAACATGACTATCATTTTCAAACGTGCGCGCTTGCTTAATGAACAAGGCGAGCTGACGTTAGCTGATATAAAAATGAACGACGGGCGCATCGTTCAAATTGCACCTCACATCGCTGTAAGCGATAATGACGAAGTGATCGACGTGCGTGAACAGTTTGTCGCGCCGGGATTTATCGACGTACACGTTCATTTGCGTGAACCAGGCGGGGAACATAAAGAAACGATTGCGACAGGTACGCTTGCTGCTGCCAAAGGTGGATTTACGACGATTGCAGCGATGCCAAACACAAAACCTGTTCCCGATACGAAACAACAAATGGAATGGCTCGTCAACCGCATTCGCGAAACGGCGCACGTGCGCGTGTTGCCATACGCTTCGATTACGATACGTCAAGCAGGAAAGCAGCTCGTTGATTTTGCCGCCTTAAAAGAAGCAGGGGCGTTTGCGTTTACAGACGATGGCGTTGGCGTGCAAAGCGCACGCATCATGTATGAGGCGATGAAACAAGCGGCCTCTCTCGATATGCCAATTGTCGCGCATTGTGAAGACGAAACGCTCACGTATAAAGGATGCGTGCATGACGGATCATTTGCGAAACGGCATGGGCTGACAGGCATTCCTTCCGTTTGCGAATCTGTACATATTGCGCGTGATGTGTTGTTAGCGGAGGCGACAGGATGTCACTACCACGTTTGCCATATAAGCACGAAACAATCGGTGCGCATCGTGCGCGACGCGAAGCAAGCAGGCATTCGCGTAACTGCTGAAGTGACACCGCACCATTTGCTGCTTTGCGATGAAGATATTCATTCGTTAGACGCGAACTTTAAAATGAATCCGCCGCTGCGAACGAAAGAAGATCAACAAGCGTTAATCGAAGGATTACTTGACGGAACGATTGATTTTATCGCAACTGACCATGCCCCGCATACAGAAGAAGAAAAAAGCGAAGGCATGTCGTTCGCCCCGTTTGGCATCGTCGGATTAGAAACCGCCTTTCCGCTTTTATATACGCATCTTGTTGAAAAAGGGATATGCACGTTAAAACAGCTTGTCGATTGGCTTGCGAAAAAGCCAGCTGAGACGTTTCGCATCGACGGCGGGGAACTAAAAGTTGGCGCCAAAGCAGATCTTGTCGTCATCGATTTACATACCGAACAAGTCATTGACCCTCATACATTTGCTTCAAAAGGAAAAAACACACCGTTTGCAGGCTGGGTATGTAAAGGATGGCCGACGATGACGGTTGTAGATGGGAAAATCGTTTGGCAGAAAGGAAGAGAGCGATGAAACGACAACTTATTTTAGAAGATGGTACGCGCTTTGTTGGCGAAGCGTTTGGAAGTGAACGACAAACAATCGGTGAAGTCGTTTTTAACACAGGAATGACAGGATATCAAGAAATTTTAACCGATCCGTCGTATTGCGGGCAAATCGTGACGATGACGTATCCTTTGATCGGAAACTATGGCATCAACCGTGATGATTTCGAATCGATTGAACCGCATGTGTTCGGTTTTATCGTAAAAGAAGCGTGTACATCTCCGTCCAATTGGCGAAGCGAGCTAACGATTGACGAATATTTGCGCACAAAAAACATTCCGGGTTTAGCCGGTGTCGATACGAGGAAACTGACGCGCATCATTCGCCAATACGGCACGTTAAAAGGAATGATTTGCGACATGGACGTGTCCGTTTCGGAGGCGGTCGCTTATTTAAAAGAAACGGAACTTGCGCGCGATCAAGTGAAGCGCGTATCGACAAAAAGCCCATACGCTAGCCCAGGGCGCGGCCATCGCGTCGTTTTAATCGACTTTGGCATGAAGCACGGCATTTTGCGCGAATTAAATAAACGTCATTGCGACGTTGTCGTATTACCATACAACGCAACCACAGAAGATGTGTTGCAACTTCATCCCGACGGCGTTATGTTATCAAACGGACCAGGGGATCCGAAAGATGTGCCGGAGGCGATCGACATGATTCGAGGTGTGCTTGGGCGTGTGCCGCTTTTCGGCATTTGCCTCGGCCATCAACTGTTTGCGCTCGCCTGCGGAGCGAATACAGAAAAAATGAAGTTCGGCCATCGCGGTTCAAATCATCCGGTGAAACATATTGAAACAGGAAAAGTAGCGATCACCTCGCAAAATCACGGCTACACTGTCACGGAACAGTCGCTCGTTCATACGCGATTAGAAGTGACGCATATCGCATTAAACGACGGAACGATTGAAGGGCTTCGTCATCGCGACGTTCCCGCGTTTACGGTGCAATATCATCCCGAAGCGTCACCAGGTCCAGAAGATGCAAACGGTTTATTTGATGATTTTATGGCGATGATTGAACAGTTTAAAAAAGAAAGAGGTGTCGTTCATGCCTAAACGTCAAGATATTGAAACGATTCTCGTCATCGGTTCTGGACCGATCGTCATCGGGCAGGCAGCGGAGTTCGATTATGCGGGAACGCAAGCGTGTTTAGCGTTAAAAGAAGAAGGATATAAAGTCATTCTCGTCAACTCCAATCCGGCAACAATTATGACCGATACACAAATTGCCGACAAAGTGTATATGGAGCCGTTAACGCTCGAATTTGTCGCCCGCGTCATTCGGAAAGAACGGCCCGATGCCATTTTGCCGACGCTTGGCGGACAGACGGGGTTAAATTTGGCGGTCGAATTGGCAAAAGCGGGAGTACTTGAAGAGTGCGGCGTTGAAATTCTCGGCACAAAATTAGAAGCGATTGAAAAAGCAGAAGACCGCGAACAATTTCGAGCGCTTATGAACGAACTTGGCGAACCGGTGCCAGAAAGCGCAATCGTACATAGTTTGCAAGAAGCGTATGCGTTCGTTGAACAAATCGGGTATCCGGTCATCGTTCGCCCTGCATTTACGCTCGGTGGAACAGGCGGAGGCATTTGTACGAACGAAGAAGAGCTGATCGACATCGTCTCAAGCGGTTTAAAAATGAGCCCTGTTCATCAATGTTTATTAGAAAAAAGTATCGCGGGCTATAAAGAAATTGAATATGAAGTGATGCGCGATGCGAAAGACAATGCGATCGTCGTCTGCAATATGGAAAATATCGATCCGGTCGGCATTCATACGGGCGATTCGATTGTCGTTGCCCCAAGCCAAACGTTAAGCGATCGCGAATATCAACTGTTGCGAAACGCCTCGCTCCGCATTATTCGTGCGCTCGGCATTGAAGGGGGTTGCAACGTGCAGCTTGCCCTTGATCCGCACAGTTTTCAATATTACGTCATTGAAGTCAACCCGCGCGTCAGTCGCTCATCGGCGCTTGCATCGAAAGCAACGGGGTATCCGATTGCGAAACTCGCCGCAAAAATTGCGGTCGGTTTAACGCTTGATGAAATGATGAATCCTGTGACGGGAAAAACGTACGCTTGCTTTGAGCCAACGCTTGATTACGTCGTCACAAAAATTCCGCGCTTTCCGTTTGATAAATTTGAATCAGCGAACCGCCATCTCGGCACGCAAATGAAAGCGACAGGAGAAGTGATGGCGATCGGGCGCACGTTTGAAGAGTCGCTATTAAAAGCGGTACGCTCGCTTGAAACGAACGTCTATCATTTGGAGCTAAAAGAACAAGTCGATGATGCGCTGCTACAAAAACGCATTCAAAAAGCAGGAGATGAACGTCCATTTTACATTGCGGAAGCGTTTCGTCGCGGCGTAACGGTCGAACAAGTGCATGCATGGAGTCAAATCGATCCGTTCTTTTTAACAAAAATTGCAGACATTGTGAAGTACGAATCGGTTTTACGCGAACATGTTGGTGATATCGACGTACTAAAAAAAGCAAAAGAAATGGGCTTTTCCGATGTGGCCATTGCGAAATGCTGGCATATGGCAGAACGCGACGTCTATGAGATACGTAAACGCGCTTGCATTACGCCGGTGTATAAAATGGTCGATACGTGTGCAGCGGAATTTGAATCAGAAACGCCGTATTATTACAGCACGTATGAAGAAGAAAACGAATCGCTTGTTACGCCGCGCGAAAGTGTCGTCGTCCTTGGCTCTGGTCCGATTCGTATCGGGCAAGGAATCGAGTTTGACTACGCGACCGTTCATTCCGTATGGGCGATTAAAGAAGCGGGGTATGAAGCGATCATTATTAACAACAATCCAGAGACGGTATCAACCGACTTTAGCATTTCCGATAAGCTATACTTTGAACCGTTAACGATTGAAGATGTGATGCACGTCATCGATTTAGAACAGCCAATTGGCGTCATCGTTCAATTTGGCGGACAAACAGCGATCAACTTAGCAGCGGAATTAGCCGCGCGCGGGGTGCGCATTCTCGGCACGTCGCTCGAAGATTTAGATCGCGCCGAAAACCGCGACAAATTTGAGCGGACGCTTGCGCAACTCGGCATTCCACAGCCGAAAGGAAAAACAGCGTTTTCGGTTGAAGAAGCGGTACGCATCGCTGAAGACATCGGCTATCCTGTTCTCGTGCGCCCGTCGTATGTACTTGGCGGTCGGGCAATGGAAATCGTCTATAAAAAAGAAGAGCTGCTACATTACATGGAGCACGCGGTGAAAGTAAATCCGCAACATCCTGTATTAATCGACCGTTATTTAATCGGAAAAGAAATCGAAGTCGATGCGATTTCCGACGGAGAAGATGTATTCATTCCAGGCATTATGGAACATATTGAGCGCGCTGGTGTCCATTCGGGCGATTCGATCGCCGTCTATCCACCGCAGACGTTAACAAGAGACATCAAACAAAAAATTGTTGATTATACGATTGCGCTTGCGAAAGGGTTGCGCATCGTCGGCTTGTTGAACATTCAGTTCGTGCTATATGACGGTGATGTGTACGTGTTAGAAGTGAATCCGCGTTCAAGCCGCACCGTTCCATTTTTAAGTAAAATTACGAACGTCCCGATGGCCAATCTCGCGACGAAAGTCATTTTAGGGGCGAAGCTAAAAGAGCTTGGCTACTACACCGGATTGAAAGAAGAAAGCGAAGGCGTATATGTGAAAGCACCGGTCTTTTCATTCGCGAAGTTGCGCAACGTCGATATTTCGCTCGGTCCAGAAATGAAATCAACGGGTGAAGTGATCGGAAAAGACGACACGTTTGCGAAGGCGCTTTATAAAGGGCTTGTCGCTTCAGGGATTCACATTCGTCCGTACGGGGCGGTCTTATTGACCATTGCCGATAAAGATAAAGAAGAGGCGATCGACATCGCCCGTCGCTTTTACAATATTGGATATCAGTTGCTAGCGACAAACGGCACCGCGCAAACGTTGCGCGAAGCGAACATTCCGGTGACTGTCGTCGAAAAAATTCATACCGGGACACCGAACATTCTTGACGTCATTCGCCAAGGCGAAGCGCAAGTCGTCATTAACACATTAACAAAAGGAAAAGAAACAGAAAGCGACGGATTCCGCATTCGTCGCGAAGCAGTCGAAAACGGCATTCCTTGCTTAACGTCGCTCGATACAGCGAAAGCGATGCTTCTCGTCTTAGAAGCGATGACGTTTTCGACAACAGCGATGACAGAAAAGAAGGTGGGCGTATGAAGGAACATATGACGATTATCTCCAATCGCCAAATCGCAAAAGGCGTTTATGAATTGACGCTCGCTAGTTCACTCGTTGGGCGCATGCGTACGCCCGGGCAATTTGTGCATGTGAAAGTGGCAACTTTCGCTCCGCTACTTCGCCGTCCGCTCAGCCTTTGCGACATTAATCACGAAGCGAGCGAATGCACGATCGTTTACCGCGCGGAAGGAGCAGGCACGACGCTCCTTTCGCAAAAGCAGCCTGGGGAGACGCTCGATGTGCTCGGACCGCTCGGAAACGGCTTTCCGCTTTCCGTTCTTTCAAGCGGACAGCGCGCCCTTCTTGTTGGCGGCGGCATCGGGGTACCACCGTTATATGAACTGGCGAAACAACTAGTGAAAAACGGAGTATATGTGACAATCGTACTCGGCTTTCAAACGAAAGACGTCGTCTTTTACGAGGAGCGCTTCGCATCGTTCGGCAAGACGTACGTTGCGACGGTAGATGGTTCATACGGCATGAAAGGATTTGTTACCGACGTCATTGAACATCACGCTCTTTCGTTTGATGTGTTATATGCGTGTGGACCGAAGCCGATGTTAAAAGCGTTACAACAACAATTTCCGCATAAAGAGCTATATTTGTCGTTAGAAGAACGGATGGGTTGCGGAATTGGTGCTTGTTTCGCATGCGTATGTCGCGTGCCGCATAGCGAAACAGCATATAAAAAAGTATGTAGCGACGGGCCTGTATTTCGAGCGGGGGAGGTCGTATTATGAACCGATTAGCCGTTGAATTGCCAGGGCTTTCATTAAAAAACCCGATTATGCCTGCCTCAGGTTGTTTCGGATTCGGGCGGGAATATGCGAAATTTTATGACTTAAGCGTCCTTGGCGCAATCATGATTAAAGCGACGACGCTTGAAGCGCGCTTCGGCAATCCGACGCCGCGCGTCGCGGAAACGCCAAGCGGCATGTTAAATGCGATCGGACTACAAAACCCCGGTGTAGACAAAGTGCTGGCTGAAGAACTGCCGTGGTTAGCGCAATACGATGTACCAATTATCGCTAACATTGCTGGCGCAACGGTAGAAGAATATGTGGAAGTCGCCAAGCGCATATCACAAGCGCCAAACGTTCATGCGCTCGAGCTAAACATATCATGCCCGAACGTGAAAAAGGGAGGCATCGCATTCGGAACAGTTCCAGAAGTCGCTGCGGAGCTGACGCGGGCGGTAAAAGAAGTGTCTGCTGTGCCTGTGTATGTGAAACTATCGCCAAATGTGACAAACATCGTCGCGATGGCGAAAGCGGTTGAACAAGCGGGAGCGGACGGATTGACGATGATTAATACGCTATTAGGTATGCGCCTTGACATTAAAACAGCGAAGCCGATTTTAGCGAACGTAACAGGCGGATTGTCCGGCCCAGCGATTAAGCCGATTGCGATTCGGATGATTTATGAAGTAAGCCAGGCGGTATCAATTCCGATTATCGGCATGGGCGGCATTCAAAGTGCGGAAGATGTGATCGAGTTTTTTTATGCCGGTGCGAGCGCGGTTGCGATTGGCACAGCGAACTTTATCGACCCGTACGTTTGTCCACATATTATTCGCGACTTGCCCCCGCTTTTAGATGAACTTCGTATTCATCACATTTCGGAATGTACGGGAAGGAGCTGGAACAATGGACAAACCGTTTATTGTGGCACTTGATTTTTCATCAAAGGAAGAAGTGCGGTCGTTTTTACACGTATTTTCCGATACGTCGCTCTTTTTAAAAGTCGGCATGGAGCTATATTTTCAAGAAGGTCCAACGATCATCGACGAATTAAAACAGCGTGGGCATCATATTTTTTTAGATTTAAAGCTTCATGATATTCCACATACAGTGAAAAAAGCGATGAAAGGATTGGCGAAATTAGGCGTCGATTTAGTGAACGTTCATGCATCGGGAGGAAGCGCGATGATGCGCGCAGCGGTCGAAGGATTAGAAGAAGGGACGCCTTCTGGAATGAAGCGTCCGCGCTGCATTGCGGTGACGCAACTAACGAGCACAAACGAACGCATGCTTCACGATGAATTGTTAATTGACCGGACGATGAATGAAACGGTACTTCATTACGCTACGATTGCTTACCGTAGCGGGCTTGACGGCGTCGTTTGTTCGGCAAAAGAAGTGCCGCTTCTTCGCGCATCGCTTGGCGCATCGTTCTTGACTGTTACCCCAGGTATTCGCTTTGCGGATGATCATGTGGACGATCAAGTGCGCATCGTCACACCACATGAGGCGAAACAGCTTGGGACGAATTATATCGTCATCGGACGAAGCATCACAAAAGCGCATGATCCATATGCGGCATATGAGCGGCTAAAACGGGAATGGGATGGTGGACAATAATGAAAAAAGAAATCGCAAAACAATTGCTTTCTATTGGCGCAGTATCATTGCGCCCAAACGAACCGTTTACGTGGTCTTCAGGTATACAATCGCCCATTTATTGCGACAATCGCTTGACGTTAGCGTATCCCGCAATTAGACAAGCCATTGCTGACGAACTGACATCACTCATTCGCACGCATTTTCCAACCGTCGACGTCGTCGCTGGCACAGCTACCGCAGGCATTCCTCATGCCGCATGGGTGAGCGAGCGGTTGAATATGCCGATGTGCTACGTTCGCAGTCAAGCGAAAGGACACGGAAAAGGAAAGCAAATTGAAGGGAAAGTCGAACAAGGGAAACACGTCGTCGTCATTGAAGATTTAATTTCAACAGGCGGCAGTTCACTCAATGCCGTGCGCGCTTTGCGCGAAGCAGGATGCCACGTGCTTGGCGTCGTTGCGATTTTTACATACGGATTAGAAAAAGGAAAACGAGCGTTTGAACACGAGCACGTTCCGGTCTATACGGTGACTGATTACGATACGTTGATGGACACAGCGATGGAACTCGGTATCATTACCGAAGAAGAGCGAGCGACGTTACATCATTGGCGTGAGCAGTTAGGAACATAAAAACAAGGGTGTCCCACGAGCGACACCCTTTTCTTACTTTGTGGAAATGACGTTTGTTTTTAAATAGTGGATATCGTTTGCTTGTTGAATCGAACGGAGTGATAATGCTTGTAGGATCGTTTCTTGATGCGCTATTTTCTCAAACCCTTCTTCCATTTGTTGTGACAACTGTTCGATTTGTTGTTTCATCACTGGAATTTCTTGCACATGCAACTCAACAACCGTCATTCGTTCCATTAATTGTCCAACCATTTCACGAATCGCTGGCACAAGTGCTACATCTTCTTTTGTTGCCATTGTTTGCTCAATCCGATCTACTCGATGTTCGAGCGCATGCATACTGTTTTGTAACGCAGCGATATCGTCTTTTGTCGCCATACGTTGTTCGATGCTTGCGATATCGTCTTTTGTGGCCATCGTTTGTTCGATGTGTTCGATGCGTTTGTCCATAACAGCGATATCATCTTTTGTTGCCATGCGCTGTTCAATGCTTGCGATATCGTCTTTCGTGGCCATCGTCTGCTCAATATGACTGACGCGGCTTTCTAACGCTCGAATCTCATCTTTCAACATAGCGACGTCTTCTTTTGTTGCCATGTTTGCACGTAAAAATGCCAGCTCATCAAAAATGCGTTGCAACAACTGTTCCACCATGTTCACCTCCTTTTTTCCTTTTCCATTATATCATCATTCGACAAAAAGAGAGGACGAAAAAATGACGAAATTTTTCGATTAAAACAAAAACCCGCCTTATCTAGACGGGTTTTTTCATCCTCACGACCAACTCCTCATCCGGCGTGACGTAGATCGTTTGCTGGTTTTCGTAAATGACAAAGCCAGGTTTGGCGCCGCTCGGTTTTTTGACGTAGCGGACGCGCGTGTAGTCGACCGGGACGGAGCTCGAGTGGCGCGCTTTGCTAAAGTAAGCAGCTAAGTGAGCAGCTTCGATGATCGTTTGTTCGGATGGCTGTTTGCTTTTAATGACGACGTGGGAGCCTGGGATGTCTTTCGTGTGCAGCCAAATGTCGTCTTTGCTTGCGAATTTGTTCGTTAAATAGTCGTTTTGTTTATTGTTTTTGCCGACAAAAATTTCTGTTCCGTCGCTTGAGATGTAGCGCTCAAGTTCGATCGTGCGCGGCTTTTGTTTTTTTTGTTTTGTTGCTTTGGCGCGCAAATAGCCGTGTTCGATTAATTCGTCGCGAATGTCTTCAATATCTTTTGGTGAGGCGGTTTCGAGCTGCTGCAATAGCGTATCGAAATACACGATTTCTTCTTTTGTGCGCTCAATTTGCTCTTGGACAATCGCAAGCGAATTTTTCGCTTTTTGGTATTTTTGAAAATAGCTTTGCGCGTTTTCCGACGGCGTTTTTTGTTCATCAAGCGGGATGATGATCGTTGCACCGTTTTCATCATAATAGTTGACGACTTCGATTTCGCTCATTCCGCGCTTCACTGTATAAAGGTTTGCCGTCAGCAGTTCCCCATATAGTCGATATTGCTCCGCTTGTTTTGCTTCCTCTAACGTTTGTTTTAACTTCACGAGCTTTTTCTCGTTTTTCGCTTTTTCATTTGCGACAAATCGTTCTAAATCGTGCGCCTGTTGTTTGACGCGATCGCGTTCCGCTTTGCCGAAATAAAAACGGTCAAGCATGTCACTTAATGTGGCAAACGGCTTCATTTCGTCTTCCATATGAGTCAATGGTAGCGCATAAAATATTTCTTTTTGTCCGCTTGTATATATACACGGAGTAAATTTCTCGCTGCGTACATCTTCCATCAAAGAGATGAAGCTTTTCGGCAGCGTCGCCCGGTTAGCAAGCCCTGCGCGATGGACAGCTTCGCGCGCAAATAGCGGGGAGATGCCCATAAATGTCGCCACAAGTTGATCCGCTAATTTTCCTGCGAGAAAATCGATTTTTTTTAACACCGTCTCTTCTGTTGCATGAAGCGGATTGATTTTGTCATGCGATGGAGGCAATATATAAGGCGCCCCTGGTAACACTGTTCGGTATCGGTTCACAGCAGGTGAAAGATGTTTGACACTATCAATAATTGTGTTTGTCTGTTCATCGACGAGAATGATGTTGCTGTGGCGGCCCATAATTTCGATGATGAGCTGTTTCGTGCATACATCACCAAGCTCATTTCTTGCTTTCACGTGAATGATGATGATGCGATCAAAATCGACTTGCGTAATCGCTTCAATGGCGCTGCCTTCGATATGTTTACGCAAAAGCATACAAAACATCGGCGGTTCATAAGGGTTATCGTACGTTTCATTTGTTAAATGAATGCGGGCATAAGTCGGATGAGCAGACAATAGTAATTTATAATTGCTTCCGTGCGAACGAATATGTAGCACTAATTCAGATGGAAATGGCTGATAAATTTTTGAAATGCGCCCCCCGACAAGCGTGCGCTGCAATTCTTTTGTCATCGCATATGTAAATACTCCGTCAAACGACATAAAAAACACCTTTCTCTTTTTTCTTTTCATTATACCATATCATTTTTTTGTACATGCCTGAATAAGCTGTCATAGATAAGACAAGCGGAAGGGGGAAAGAAATGAGCTGGCACGGACTGCGTGTGGAACAAGTCGAACAACAAGTAAATACAACGATCGGTTTCGGATTAACGGAAAAAGAAGCGAAAAAACGGTTAAAACAATTGGGGAAAAATGAGTTATCAGAAGAAAAAAAGCCGTCTGCGTTCAAACAATTTATCGGGCAGTTTCAAGACTTTATGGTGCTCGTCTTATTGGCAGCAACAGCGATTTCCGCCGTACTCGGCGAATACATTGATGCGGTCGCGATCGTGGCGATTGTCATCATTAACGCGTGCTTAGGATTTATACAAGAGCGGCGTGCGGAAAAGTCGCTTGAAGCGTTAAAAAAACTATCTGCCCCAGAATCGCTCGTTTTGCGTGATGGCGAATGGATGAAAGTACCGTCTGCCGATCTTGTTGTGGGAGATATTGTTAAATTTACAAGTGGAGATCGCATCGGGGCTGATGTTCGCATCGTGGAAGCGAAAGGGTTATATATTGAAGAATCGTCGTTGACAGGCGAATCGCTTCCCGTTGAAAAACAAACCGCACCACTTGCGCCAGACGCTTCGTTAGGTGATCGGACAAATATGGCGTTTATGGGGACGCTCGTGACGAAAGGAAGCGGGATCGGGATCGTTGTGGCGACAGGAATGAATACAGCGATGGGGCAAATTGCCCATTTATTACAGTCTGCGCCAACGATGACGACACCGTTGCAGCGGAAGCTTGAACAGCTCGGCAAAATTTTAATTGTCATCGCTTTAGCGCTGACGGCGCTCGTTGTTGTGCTCGGTGTATGGCAAGGGCATGCGTTATATGACATGTTTTTAGCTGGGGTATCGCTTGCGGTTGCCGCGATTCCGGAAGGCTTGCCTGCCATTGTTACTGTCGTGTTGGCGCTCGGTGTGCAACGAATGATGAAACGAAACGCCATCGTGCGCAAACTGCCGGCGGTTGAGACCCTTGGATGTGCGTCGGTCATTTGTTCGGATAAAACAGGAACGATGACAGAAAATCAAATGACGGTCACACACGTATGGGTGAATAATCGGTTATGGACGGTAAGCGGGACGGGCTATGAGCCAAAAGGAACGTTTTTGTTGAACGGGAAACAAGAAAAAATAGACACATCGTTGCAACAAACGTTATTGTTCGGCGCACTATGCAATCATGCGGAACTGAAGAAAAAAGGGAAAACGTATATGATTGACGGCGACCCGACCGAAGGAGCACTCGTTGTGTCGGCAGCGAAAGCCGGGTGGACGAAAGAAAAAATCGCCGCCGAATTTACGATTGAACATGAATTTCCGTTTGATTCGACGCGCAAAATGATGACCGTCATCGTCAAGGACCGCTCGAATCGACGTTGGATTGTTACAAAAGGAGCGCCAGATATGTTGCTTGAACGTTGCCGCTTCATATATGTGGACGGTCAAGCAAAACCGTTTCGTGACCAAGAACGAAAAACGGTGCAACAAACGGTCAATATGCTCGCCTCACAAGCGTTGCGCACAATTGCGATCGCGTATCGCCCACTTTCGTTTACCGAAACGGTCAATGATGAAACGAAAGCGGAAAGCGATTTAACGTTCATCGGTTTGCAAGGAATGATCGATCCGCCTCGAAAAGAAGTGAAACAAGCGATTGCCGAATGTAAAAAAGCGGGCATCAAAACAATCATGATTACAGGGGATCATATTTTAACAGCTAAAGCTATTGCCCAACAACTACACATGTTGCCACCAAACGGAAAAGTAATGGACGGAAAAACGTTATCGACCCTTTCTGTCGAGGAATTAGAAGATATTGTTGAAGATGTATATGTTTTTGCGCGCGTGTCGCCAGAACATAAATTAAAAATCGTACAAGCGTTACAAAAAAGAGGACATATTGTCGCGATGACAGGCGATGGTGTCAACGACGCCCCTGCCATTAAAACAGCGAACATTGGCATTGCGATGGGAATCACAGGAACGGACGTATCAAAAGAAGCGGCGTCGCTCGTTTTGTTAGACGATAACTTTGCGACCATTAAAGCGGCGATTGAAGAAGGACGAAACATTTACGAAAACATTCGCAAATTTATTCGTTACTTGCTTGCCTCAAACGTGGGAGAAATTTTAGTCATGTTGTTTGCGATGATTTTAGCGCTTCCGCTTCCGCTTGTACCGATTCAAATTTTATGGGTCAATCTTGTGACAGACGGGTTACCTGCCATGGCGCTCGGATTAGATCCTGCAGAAGAAAACGTCATGAAACGACCGCCACGCCATCCGAAAGAAGGGGTGTTTGCGCGCGGGCTCGGTTGGAAAATTGTTAGCCGCGGTTTTTTAATTGGCATGGTGACGCTTATTGCCTTTCTTGTTGTGCATGCGCGTCATCCAGAAAATTTAACGTATGCGCAGACGGTCGCGTTCGCGACGCTCGTGCTCGCACAGCTCATTCACGTCTTTGATTGTCGAAGCGAGCGCTCGGTGTTTGACCGCAATCCGTTTGAAAATATGTATTTAGTGCTTGCTGTCTTGTCGTCGCTTTTATTGCTGCTTGTCGTCATCTATTATCCACCGCTACAACCAATTTTCCATACGATGTCGCTTCCGCTCACGGATTGGTTGTTGATTGTTGGTTTATCGTCCATTCCGACATTTTTACTGGCAGGTTCGCTATTCACCCGCCGCCGTTCATGAAATGTTTTCGCTATATAGTGATATATGTTATAATGAGAGAGGGTAATGGAGTCATCTATTACCTTCTTTTATTGTCGACAATGTAGCAATGGATGTGAGAATATGATCGTGAGTATGACAGGATTTGGTCGAGGAAAAAGAGAAGATGAAAACGTACGCATTACGGTGGAAATGAAATCAGTCAATCACCGTTTTTGTGAAATTTCGATCCGCATGCCTAGACAGTGGATGATGTTTGAAGATAAAATAAAAAGAGTCATTACCGAACATATTGCACGTGGACGTGTCGAGGTGTTTGTCACGATTGAAGGAGAACAGCTCGTTGAACGAACGCTTCATGTCGATTGGCAACTTGTTGATGCGTATTATCGTATGTTGACGGATGTACGCAGTCGGTTTCATTTCACAGATGATATATCGCTTCGAGATATGGTACACATGCTATCGGATGCGGTGGAAATGACAGAACAACCGCTACAAAACGATGCACTTCTTTCTTTGCTGTTAGAAGCGACAAAAGAAGCGGTTGAACAGTTAAAATATATGCGTGAACAAGAAGGAAAAGCGTTATTAGCAGATATGCTTACACAACTTGAGACGATCGAAAAAAGTGTGCATCGCATTGAACAGCTTGCACCAACGGTTGTCGCTTCTTACCGCGAACGCATACATAAACGGGTGCATGAATTCGTCCAAGGTATTGTTGATGAACAACGGCTACTAACGGAAGTCGCTTTATTTGCAGAAAAAGTCGATATTCACGAGGAATTAAAACGTATATATAGCCATATTGAACAGTTTCGTCGCATCGTTTCCGAAGGGGGAGCAGTCGGACGAAAGCTCGACTTTCTCGTCCAAGAGCTCAACCGCGAAATGAATACGATCGGCTCCAAAGCAAACGATGGCCACATCGCCTCTGAAGTCGTTAACATGAAAAGCGCCCTTGAAAAAATTAAAGAACAAGTGCAAAATGTGGAGTAGTTTGTTTATTATAGAAGGGTAGGGATGAACGTGAAAGAACGAGGGTTATTAATCGTTTTATCAGGACCGTCCGGCGTTGGAAAAGGGACAGTGCGAAAAGCATTATTTTCACAGCCAGACATTCAATTGCAATATTCGATTTCCGTCACGACGCGCAAACCGCGTGAAGGGGAGGTTGATGGTGTCGACTACTTTTTCAAAACGCGCGAACAGTTTGAACAAATGATTCGCCAAAATGAATTGCTAGAATGGGCGGAATATGTTGGGAATTACTACGGTACGCCAATTGAGTACGTGGAAAAAACGTTGCAAGAAGGAAAAGACGTCTTTTTAGAAATTGAAGTGCAAGGGGCGATGCAAGTTCGTAAAGTGTTTCCAGAGGCGCTCTTTATTTTCCTCGCTCCGCCAAGTTTAAGCGAATTGCGTAAGCGCATTGAAATGCGCGGAACAGAATCAGAAGAGCTCATTCGCGATCGATTAAAGGCAGCGAAAGAAGAGCTAGAAATGATGGATGCGTACGATTACGTCGTTGAAAACGATCAAGTTGAGCTTGCGTGTGAACGCATTAAAGCGATTGTGACGGCTGAACATTGTCGTCGGGAACGCGTGGCACAACGATATAAAAAGATGTTGGAGGTTGAGTAATATGTTATATCCTTCGATTGACTTACTTATGACAAAATTAGATTCAAAATATACGCTTGTGACAGTGGCGGCGAAGCGCGCACGCCAATTACAAGTAAAAAACGATTTAACGATCGAAAAACCTGTGTCGAAAAAATTTGTCGGCAAAGCGTTAGAAGAAATTGCGGCGGGTCATATTGAAGTCGTTAGCGAAGAAGAAGCAACGCAATAAACTACTTACGACAACCTAGTTTTAGGTTGTTATTTTTTTACAAATACCAAATGAAAGGGGCAACGTCGATGCTTCAGCATAAAAACATTTTATTATGTGTGACAGGTGGAATTGCAGTATATAAAGCAGCAGCGCTCACAAGCAAACTTGTACAAGCGGGAGCGAATGTGAAAGTCGTCATGACGGAAGCGGCTTGTCAATTCGTTACACCGCTTACGTTCCAAGCGTTATCAAAAAACGAGGTGTACGTCGATACATTTGATGAAAAAAAGCCGAACGTCATTGCGCATATTGATTTAGCTGATTGGGCACATGTCGTACTCGTTGCCCCTGCGACCGCAAACTCGATCGCAAAGCTTGCACACGGACTAGCCGATAATATGGTGACAACCATTTTACTTGCGACAAAAGCGCCGGTGTGGATTGCCCCAGCGATGAACGTTCATATGTATGAACACCCAGCTGTGCAACAAAATATGCGTACATTGCAGTCATTCGGTTATCGCTTCATTGAACCGGCGGAAGGGATGCTTGCGTGCGGTTACGTTGGAAAAGGACGATTAGAAGAGCCAGAAACGATCGTCGCTTTGCTTGAACAACATTTCGCAACAAACGAGATATTAAAAGGAAAAAAAGTATTAGTGACCGCTGGTCCGACCCGTGAAAAACTTGACCCTGTCCGTTTTTTCAGCAATCATTCGACTGGGAAAATGGGATATGCACTCGCCGAAGCGGCGCGCGATTTTGGAGCCGATGTCGTCCTCATTTCTGGTCCGACATCGCTTCCTAGTCCTGCAGGCGTACAGACGATTCGTGTGGAAAGCGCGCAAGACATGTATGAAAACGTGATGAACCATTTTCACGATAGCGACATCGTCATTAAAACAGCGGCAGTAGCAGATTATCGTCCGAAATATGTTGCGGACAATAAAATAAAAAAACAACAAGAGGACTATACTGTCGTTTTAGAACGAACCGTCGATATTTTACAAACGCTCGGTAAACAAAAAACGCATCAATTTTTAGTCGGTTTTGCGGCAGAGACGAACGATGTCGAACGATATGCCAAAGACAAGCTTGCCCGCAAAAACGCCGATATGATTGTCGCAAATAACGTCGTGCAAGAAGGGGCGGGATTCGGAACGGATACGAACATTGTAACGCTATTTAAACGAGACGGCACCGAAAAACAACTTCCGCTTTTACCAAAATCGGAAGTGGCAAAAGAAATTTTACGTGAAGTTCATCGTGAAATTGAGGGACGCTTATGACGATTGCTTCTGTCATCGTTGATATTCCAGCGAGTCAAACGGATCGCCCGTTTGATTACATCATCCCGCCTGAACTTGTTGGCATCGTACAAGCTGGGATGCGCGTTGTCGTACCATTTGGAACTAGACTCTTACAAGGGTTTGTCATTGAAGTGAAAGAAACGACCGATATGCCAATAGAACAATTAAAGCCGATTCATTCCCTTTTTGATGTTGTTCCTGTATTAAACGAGGAATTACTTCAATTAGGGAAATGGCTAACAGAAACGACACTATGTTTCATGGTATCTGCCTTTCAAGCGATGTTACCTGCCGCGATGAAAGCGAAATATGAAAAGGATATTCGGCTCATCGAACAATATATGCCACTCGTCCATGAAAACGTACGCGCGCTATTTCGTGACCGTCTCATCATCCCATGGAGCGATGTCGAAAAAACCCCATACGTGCGCCTGTTGCAAAAGGAAATTGCAAACGGTCATATTGAAGTTGTTTACCGAGTTGAAGAAAAAGGAAAAATAAAAACAGAAAAATGGGTTGAATTATGTGCAAGTGATGAACACGTCACACATATACTCACATCGCTCTCAACGCGCGCAATGAAACAAAAACAAATACTCGAGCGATTGCTTGTGGCGCGCGCTTTACCGTTAAAACAGTTGCTTAGTGAAACAAATAGCACATGGGCAACCGTTCAAACACTCATCAAAAAACAACTTGTCGCTGTGAAAGAAAAAGAAATATATCGTGATCCGTATGCGAATCGCCCATTTCCAAAAACAAAACCACTCGCTTTAACAGATGAACAACGCAAAGCGCTACATGCGATCGGACAAGCGATTGAGCAAAACGTACACGACGTCTTTTTAATGTACGGTGTCACTGGAAGTGGGAAAACAGAAGTATATATGCAAGCGATTGATCTCGTCTTAAAAAAAGGAAAAGAAGCGATTGTGCTCGTACCAGAAATCTCACTGACACCACAAATGGTGAGGCGGTTTAAAGAACGATTCGGCTCCAAAGTAGCCGTTCTCCATAGTGGTCTATCGCTCGGAGAAAAATATGACGAATGGCGGAAAATTCAACGAAAAGAAGTGCAACTTGTCGTCGGGGCGCGCTCTGCCATTTTCGCTCCGTTTGAAAACATTGGCATCATTATTATCGATGAAGAGCATGAAACGAGCTACAAACAAGAAGAATCACCGCGCTATCACGCTCGCGATGTTGCCATTTTTCGCGGCCGTTACCATCGCTGTCCGATTGTGCTCGGCAGCGCTACCCCATCGCTTGAATCGTTTGCGCGCGCAAAAAAAGGAGTATATAAACAAGTTACGTTAACGAGACGAATGAACGATCATGCGCTTCCACCTGTTGAGATTGTCGATATGCGCGAAGAATTGCGGGCAGGAAACCGTTCGATGTTTTCTCGGCTCTTATTTGAAAAACTAACGGAGCGGTTACAAAAAGGAGAACAATCCGTTTTATTTTTAAATCGTCGTGGCTATTCATCTTTTGTCATGTGTCGAGACTGCGGTCATGTGATTCAATGCCCGCATTGCGATATTTCGCTTACATACCATCGCGTTCAACAACAACTGAAATGTCATTATTGTGGATACGAACAACGTATGTCTTCACATTGTCCTGCTTGTCAAAGCGAACATATTCGTTTTTTCGGAACAGGAACACAAAAAGTGGAAGAAGAATTAACAAAGCTTTTACCTCATGCACGCGTCATTCGGATGGATGTCGATACAACGAGCCGTAAAGGAGCACACGAACGATTGCTAAATGAATTTGGGGAAGGGAATGCTGACATTTTACTTGGCACGCAAATGATTGCGAAAGGACTTGATTTTCCAAACGTCACATTAGTTGGCGTATTAGCAGCTGACACGATGCTTCATGTGCCTGACTTTCGGGCGGCAGAAAAAACGTTTCAGCTACTAACACAAGTGAGCGGCCGTGCAGGGCGACATCATTTACCGGGGGAAGTCGTCATCCAAACATACACGCCTGAACATTACAGCATTCAACTAGCAGCCGATCATCATTTTGAAGCGTTTTATGAGCGCGAAATGATTACCCGAAAAAAACATGGGTATCCGCCGTTTTACTATTTAACGCTCATTACCGTATCCCATGTCGATCCGCTCAAAGGAGTAAGCGTAGCCGAAAAAATTGCTACACACGTGAAAAAACATCTTTCTCCTGAAGCCATTGTGCTAGGACCTGTCGCTTCTCCGATTGCGCGCATGAACGATAGATATCGTTACCAATGCATGATAAAATACAAGCGAGAAGCGAACTTAACGACAGCGCTCCGCACGATTGTTGAACATTATCAGCGTGACATGGCGCGCGGCGATGTGACGATTACCATTGATTTAAATCCATATATGATGATGTAAATAAGGGAGGAGACGTTTTGGCCATTTTACCGATTGTAACATATCCTGCACCAATTTTAGAAACCGCTTGTCAGCTAGTCACCGTATTTGACCGAAAATTGACGAAGCTATTAAACGACATGTACGATACGATGCTTGCGGCCGATGGGGTCGGCTTAGCCGCCCCACAAATCGGCATCGCTCAACAAATTGCAATTGTTGACATTGGCGACCGCCATGGGCGCATTGAATTAATTAATCCTGTCATCGTCGAACAGGGCGGCGAACAAATCGGACCAGAAGGATGTTTAAGTTTTCCGGGATTATTTGGGGAAGTGAAACGCTTCCAATACGTGAAAGTACGTGCGCAAAATCGTCGCGGTCGCCCATTCGAAATCGAAGCGACTGGCTTTTTAGCGCGTGCGTTACAACATGAGATCGACCATTTACATGGCATATTGTTTACGTCAAAAGTGATTCGTTATTATGAAGAAGGAGAGTTCGAACAATGAACATTGTGTTTATGGGAACACCTGATTTTGCCGTTCCAATTTTAGAACAACTAATAAAAGACGGCTATAACGTCGTCGGCGTCGTGACGCAACCAGATAAACCGAAAGGACGAAAACAACAATTAACCCCACCACCTGTCAAAGTGACAGCTGAATCGTACGGCATTCCGGTATTACAACCGACGAAAATTCGTGAGAAAGAACAATACGAGCAAGTAATCGCTCTACAGCCTGATTTGATTGTGACCGCTGCATTCGGACAAATTTTACCGAAACCGCTCCTCGAAGCACCAACGTACGGTTGCATTAATGTGCATGCGTCACTTTTGCCAGAGTTGCGCGGAGGTGCTCCGATTCACTACGCCATTTTACAAGGAAAAAAGAAAACGGGCATTACAATTATGTACATGGTTGAAAAGCTAGATGCAGGCGATATATTGACGCAAGTAGAAGTGCCAATTGATGAGCGCGATACGGTCGGAACGTTGCACGACAAACTAAGCGAAGCGGGAGCGAAACTTCTTTCTGAGACGCTTCCGAAACTGTTTCGAGGCGACATCACGCCGATCAAGCAAGATGATGAACAAGCGACATTTGCGTACAACATTAAGCCTGAACAAGAACGAATCGATTGGACGAAAACAGGTGAAGACATTTACAACCATATTCGCGGCATGAATCCGTGGCCTGTTGCCTATACGACATATGGCGATGAGCGTTGGAAAATTTGGTGGGGAGAAAAAGTACAAGCTTCTTCACAAGCGAAGCCGGGTACGATTGTCGCTGTTGAGCAAGATGGCATCATCGTTGCAACCGGAAATGAGACAGCAATAAAAATTACGGAACTGCAGCCAGCCGGAAAACGAAAAATGAGCGCCACTGACTTTTTGCGCGGAACGACGATTTCAATTGGAACAGTATTAGGAGGGGCGAATGAGTAAAAAAAACGTGCGCCAATTGGCGCTACATGTGTTAGAGGACATTGAAAAAAAACGAGCATATAGCAACTTGTCGTTACATCACGTCATTGAAACGAACGAATTATCCGCTCAAGACGTGGCACTGTTAACAGAATTAGTATACGGAACGATTCAGCGTCGCGATACGCTCGATTACTATTTACAGCCGTTTATCAAAGGAAAAATCGAACCGTGGGTGCGCATATTGCTTCGCTTGTCGCTTTATCAAATGGTATATTTAGACCGCATCCCTGATCGTGCGGTGTTATTTGAAGCGGTGGAAATTGCGAAACGTCGTGGCCATCGCGGTATTGCTTCGCTCGTAAACGGCATATTACGTTCCGTTCAGCGTCAAGGATTGCGATCGTTCGATGAGATGAAAGATGAGAGTGAACGTTTAGCAATCGCAACGAGCCATCCGCTTTGGGTTGTGCGGCGTTGGATTGAACAGTTCGGCTTCGATGAGACGAAACAGATGTGTGAAGTGAACAACTTACCGCCTGAACAAACGGCACGAGTGAACGTCATGCGCACAACCGTTGAAGAAGTGATCGCTCGCCTAAAAGAAGAAGGAGTTGAAGCCGTTCCTTCTTCGGTTGTGCCGATTGGAATCAAAATCATGAAAGGAAATGCAGCGAAAACGAGCGTGTTTCAAGAAGGGCTCATCACGATTCAAGATGAAAGCTCAATGCTTGTCGCCTACGCCCTTTCTCCGACGGACACAGACGTCGTGTTAGACTGTTGTGCGGCTCCAGGCGGAAAGACGACACATATGGCAGAACGAATGAACAATAAAGGTCGTGTCGTTGCATTAGATATTCACGATCATAAAGTAAAACTCATTGAACAGCAGGCAAAGCGTTTAGGCTTGTCGAATATAGAAGCAAAACAGCTCGATAGCCGTCAAGCGCATACGCAATTTGTCGCTGAAACGTTTGATCGTATATTAGTTGATGCCCCTTGTTCAGGGCTCGGTGTTATTCGTCGGAAGCCGGAAATTAAATATGCGAAAAGCGAAAAAGATATTGAGCAACTTGCGAGCGTTCAACTAAATATTTTACGAGCGGTTGCCCCACTTTTAAAACGCGGTGGAACGCTTGTATATAGCACATGTACCGTTGATCGCGAAGAAAATGAGCAAGTCATCGCTCAGTTTTTAGATGAACATCCTGAATATGATCGCGACGAAACGCTTGCTTCACGCTTGCCATCTTCAGTTGCATCGTATGTTCATGACGGTATGTTGCAATTGCTTCCACATTACGTATTTAGCGATGGATTTTTTATCGCAACATTGAAAAAGAAAGGTGACATAATATGAAACCATCCATTTACTCCCTGCGTTTAGAAGACTTACAAAGTTGGGTGGAACAGCAAGGAGAAAAGCCGTTTCGCGCCACACAAATTTTTGAATGGCTATATAAAAAACGGGTGACATCATTTGAGGACATGACGAATATTCCAAAAGCGCTACGCGAGCGGTTAGATGAACATTTTGTCATCACGACATTAAAAACGCTCGTGCAGCAAACATCAAAAGACGGAACGATGAAGTTTTTATTTGAGCTTCATGACGGCTATTCGATTGAAACGGTGCTTATGCGCCATGATTACGGCAATTCGATTTGTGTCACGACTCAAGTCGGTTGCCGAATTGGCTGTACGTTTTGTGCTTCGACATTAGGCGGATTAAAGCGCAATTTACAAGCAGGTGAAATTGTTGCTCAAGTTGTCAAAGTGCAAAAAGCGCTCGATGAAACGAACGAACGCGTAAGTAGCATCGTTGTGATGGGAATAGGTGAACCGTTCGATAACTATGACGAGCTGCTCAAGTTTTTAAAAATTGTTAATCATCCGAAAGGGCTGCATATTGGCGCGCGTCATATTACCGTATCGACAAGCGGTATTATCCCGAAAATTTACCAATTCGCTGATGAAAATATGCAAATTAATTTTGCGATTTCGCTTCATGCACCAAATACGGAATTGCGGTCGAAACTGATGCCGATTAACCGCGCTTATAAATTGCCGGAATTAATGGAAGCGGTGCGCTATTACATTGAAAAAACCGGGAGACGCGTCACATTTGAATATGGTTTATTTGGCGGTGTGAACGATCAAATTGAACATGCAGAAGAGCTTGCGGAGCTGATTAAAGGATTAAAATGCCATGTCAATTTAATTCCAGTCAACTACGTACCTGAACGCAACTATGTTCGTACGCCGCGTGAACAAATTTTTGCGTTTGAAAAAACGTTAAAAAAATATGGCATTAACGTCACGATTCGTCGTGAACAAGGGCATGATATTGATGCAGCATGCGGACAACTGCGTGCAAAAGAAAGAAAGGAAGAAACGAAAGCGTAAACGGGACAGCAGAAGGGAGGAAGCGATACTCGCGTGAGTATCGTGCATGTATGAAGGCGGTGTTTCAAACGGATGTCGGTAAAATTAGGTCGCATAATGAAGATAACGGCGGTGTTTTTATCAATAAAGCAGGCAACTATTTAGCCGTTGTCGCTGACGGGATGGGTGGCCATCTGGCTGGCGATGTGGCGAGTGAAATGACGATGACACAATTAAAACAATTTTGGGAAGAAACAGATGAAATGACATCGCCACAACAAGCGGAAACGTGGTTAAAAGAACATGTCATGAAAGTAAACGAATCGCTCTTTCATCACTCCCAAAAGAACGATCATTGTCAAGGAATGGGGACGACCGTTGTTGCTGCCATTTGTACAAACCAGTTTGCGACGATCGGGCACATTGGTGATAGTCGTTGCTATTTGTTAAATGCAAACGGTTTTCAACAAATGACGGAAGACCATTCCCTTGTTAATGAATTAGTGAAAAGCGGGCAACTATCGAAAGAAGATGCAGAATATCATCCGCGTAAACATGTGCTATTGCGTGCGCTCGGAACAGAACAGACGATTCAGCTAGACGTGAAAACAGTGACTGTCGAAGAAGGAGATATGTTATTGCTTTGTTCTGACGGACTTTCTAATAAAGTATCGGAACAGACGATGGTCGACGTATTAACGTCCGATCGCTCGCTTGAAGAAAAAGCGCAGGCGCTCATCGATGTGGCAAACGAACACGGTGGAGAAGATAATATTACGTTAGCGATCGTACAATTTGCAGCTGCGGATGAAAGTAGGTGATCGCTCGTGCTCATCGGCAAACGATTAAACGGTCGCTATAAAATTTTGCAACTCATTGGTGGCGGTGGCATGGCGAACGTTTATTTAGCTAGAGATATCATTTTGGATCGCGACGTTGCCGTAAAAGTGTTACGTTTAGATTTTGCAAACGATGAATTATTTATTAAACGTTTTCGCCGCGAAGCACAAGCCGCAACAAGTTTAAACCATGAAAATATTGTAACGATTTACGATGTCGGAGAAGATGACGGTATTTATTACATGGTTATGGAATATGTGCGTGGATGTACGTTAAAACAATATATTCAGCAACATGCCCCCCTCCCTGTGCAAGAAGTGTTGCGCATGATGGATCAATTAACAGGGGCAGTGGCCCACGCCCATCAAAACGGAGTCATTCATCGCGACATTAAGCCACAAAACATTTTAGTCGCAGAAGATGGAACATTAAAAATTACAGACTTCGGTATCGCGGTTGCTTTAAGTTCAACGACAATTACCCAAACGAATTCCGTTTTAGGCTCCGTTCATTATTTGTCGCCTGAGCAAGCTAAAGGTGGGATGGCGACGGAAAAATCGGATATTTATTCGCTCGGTATCGTCATGTTTGAACTATTAACAGGTCAATTGCCGTTCTCTGGCGAATCTGCTGTGGCGATTGTATTAAAACATTTGCAAACAGAAACACCGTCTGTGCGACGATGGAATCCGAATATTCCGCAAAGCGTAGAAAACATTGTGTTAAAAGCGACAGCAAAAAACTTGTTGCATCGCTACAATAGCGCATTGGATATGCAACAACATATTCGTACTGCTCTTTCACCGGAGCGTATGAATGAAGCAAGGTTTACGTTGCCTATGGAAGACGATGATGAAGAGACGAAAATTATCCCGATTGTCAAATCGGCCGCTTCTCCGCCACAAGAAAAACAAGAAGACGTTGCTCCAAAGAAGAAGCGTTCGAAAAAGTGGCTTGCTGCATGGACAGTGTTTCTTTTGTTGTTCATTAGTGCTGGGGTGAGTGCGGTCACATGGCTTCCAGACTTATTTTTTCCAAAAGATGTGACTGTGCCGGATGTCACAAACAAAAATTATGATGATGCGATCACACAATTGACGTCGTTAGGTTTGAAAATTGAAAAGACGGTTGAAGAAGAACACGATGATATTGCAGAAGGTTACGTCATTCGCACAAATCCACAGGCTGGAAAAGTCGTAAAAGTAGGAACAGCGGTGACAATTTACAAAAGTATCGGAAAGAAAAAAATCGAGTTCAAAAATTATGTTGGTGAGCAAATCGCTGATGTCGAGCCACAATTACGAGCGGAAAAATATTTGCTTATCGATAAAAAGGAAGTGTATAGCGACGAACCTGCAGGAACGATCATTGAGCAATTTCCGCTTCCAGGTGAAAAAGTTGTGCCAGAAGAAACAGAAGTACGTTTCACAGTAAGCCTTGGACAAGAAAAAATTATTTTAAAAGACTTAACAGGATACACGGAAAAAAGTGTGCGTGATTATGCAGCAGACCAACAACTGTACGTGATCGTCAAACAGCAATATTCTGATACAGTCGAAAAAGGGCTCGTTATTTCTCAAACGCCACAAGCGAATGCAAGATTGGAAAAAGGGGCGACTGTTACGGTCGTTATTTCCCTCGGAAAAGAGCCGGTGCAAACAAAGAAAGTCGTTCAAGAAATTGACATTCCGTATGAACCGCCTGTTGATGTGAATGAACCAGTCATGGCAGAATTATATATTGAAGATGAAAACCATTCATTTGCTCAACCGTACAAACGTTATCGCTTAACAAATGATGTAAAAGAACGTGTTGAATTTGTCATTCAACAAGGGAAACAAGGAAGATATCGCGTCGTTGTCAATGGCACGACAGTACGTGAAGGTATCGTCCCGTATCCAACAACACCTTAAAGGAGGAAGGTATGGCAGAAGGAAAAATTATTAAAGCGCTAAGCGGTTTTTATTACGTATTAAGTGACGGTCAAGTATATCAATGTCGTGGTCGCGGAGTGTTTCGGAAGCGGAAAGTGACGCCGCTTGTCGGCGACTACGTTTCTTTTCAGGCGGAAAATGAACGAGAAGGCTACATATTAGATGTATTTGAGCGGAAAAATGAACTTGTTCGCCCGCCAATCGCAAATATCGATCAAGCGATCTTAGTGTTTTCAGCCGCCGAGCCAGACTTCAGCCCCGGACTACTTGATCGATTTCTCGTATTAATTGAAGCAAAACATATCCGTCCCATTATTGTTGTAAGCAAAATGGATTTAGTCGATGATGAAACAAAGCCGCACATCGAACAATATATTCGCGATTACCGTCAAATTGGATATGATGTGTTAGAAGTGTCAGTCAAAACGCTTGCGGGCGTTGAGGCGTTATTGCCGTACTTTGCAGGAAAAGTGTCCGTATTTGCGGGGCAGTCGGGCGTTGGGAAGTCGTCTTTACTCAATGCGTTACGTCCGGACTTACAGTTAAAAACAGGGGACATTTCCCATCATCTTGGACGAGGAAAACATACGACAAGGCATGTTGAGTTAATTGAAATCGGGGGCGGTTTTGTTGCAGATACGCCGGGATTTAGTGCGCTAGAATTCGATGAGATCGAACTCGAACAATTGCCGCTCTGTTTTCCAGAGTTTGTATCTAGAAGCGCCGATTGTAAGTTTCGTGGTTGTACGCATACAGCCGAGCCGAAATGTGCGGTGAAAGAGGCGTTAGCATCGGGAGACATTCCTTCTTATCGTTACGAACATTACGTGAGCTTTATCGAGGAAATAAAAGAACGAAAGCCGAGGTATTAAGCATGGTTAAAATTGCACCATCCATTTTATCTGCCAATTTTGCTAAACTTGGCGAAGAAATTATCGATGTAGAGCGTGGGGGAGCGGATTATATTCATGTCGATGTCATGGACGGGCATTTCGTCCCGAATATTACCATCGGACCGCTCATCGTCGAGGCGATTCGTCCTGTGACGACATTGCCGCTTGACGTTCATTTAATGATCGAACAACCTGATCGTTATATCCCGACGTTTGCGAAAGCAGGAGCAGACTATTTAACCGTACACGTTGAAGCGTGTCCGCATTTACATCGCACCATTCATCTCATTAAAGAACATGGTGTAAAAGCAGGAGTAGCGTTAAATCCGCATACACCGATTTCGATGGTTGAACATTTGGTTGAAGACATTGACCTCGTTTTATTTATGACGGTCAATCCGGGTTTTGGCGGACAATCGTTTATTCCAGCAGTACTTCCAAAAATTCAAGCATTCTCAACACTCGTTCGCGAGCGTGGAATTTCTGTTGAAATTGAAGTCGACGGCGGTATTCACGCTGAAACCGCAAAACTTTGTGTCGAAGCCGGAGCGAACGTTCTCGTTGCAGGATCAGCCATTTATAATCAAAAAGATCGTGCCAAAGCAATTCGCGCTATTCGCGAGGGTGTGTCATGTTGACACATCCTTCTTTCTTAGGAGGGGAGCCAATTGATTATTCATCTTGTAGCAGGAGGGCCGACAAGCTTCTTACCTCATTTGCAAGCTTATGACGGAGAAGACGTATGTTGGATAGGAGTAGATCGTGGCGTTTTAGCGCTACTTGATGCGGGAATCATGCCAAAACGAGCGTTTGGCGATTTTGACTCCATGGATGAACGAGAGTTACAACAATTGAAAAAAAAATTACCTCACATCGACATATGGCCATCTGAAAAAGATCAAACGGATACAGACATTGCACTTGATTGGGCACTTGCACAACAAGCGACAAAAATTCGCGTGTTTGGAGGAACGGGTGGGCGACTTGATCATTTATTCGGAAACGTCCAGCTTTTGTTTAAAGGAAAAGATGGACAAATTGAATTAATTGATCGTCAAAATGTCGTTACACTTTATCGAAACGGGGAACATATCGTTGAAAAAGAAGGCGATTATTCGTATATTTCCTTTATCCCCATGACCCCGATTCGTGCTTTAACGCTTCGGGGATTTAAATATTCGCTCGATGCGCACGATATACCGCTCGGATCAACATTATGCGTAAGCAACGAACTCATCCATCATTTTGGTACTTTTTCATTCACTGAAGGCATATTAATGATGATAAGAAGCAAGGATGAAAAATAACGCTTCGAGGTACGATTTGTGCGGAGATGAATATATTAGTAGAAGAGTGTGCACTGTAGGGGAGGGAATCATAGTGAAATTTTATACGATTAAGTTGCCGAAATTTTTAGGTGGAATTGTGCGAGCAATGTTAAATTCGTTCAAAAAAGGATAAAAAGCACCAAATAATTGGTGCTTTTTTCTATTACACGCGTTCTACTTTTCCGGATTTTAATGCGCGAGCAGAAACCCAAACGCGCTTTGGCTTTCCGTCAACTAAAATGCGAACTTTTTGAAGGTTTGCTTTCCATGTGCGGCGGCTCGCATTCATTGCGTGAGAACGAGCGTTTCCGAATGATTTTTTCTTACCAGTCACAAAGCATTTTGCCATTTTGTTTCCCTCCTCACTTGCCAAACTACGTGCTCAAAACACTACTATAATTTATCATACATAAAAACGGATTGCAATACTTCCGACATACTCTTTCAAGAAAATAACCTTGACATCTGTTTTCTATTTCGGGTAAATATACTATGGGTAGGAACTTTTAAAAATAAGCCGAGTATAGTACAATGGCGTTAGCTACCTAACAAGAAAGGGGACTTGAGCGATGTCCATTGAATTACAAACGAAATATGGTCGTGTTGAAATTAGTAACGATGTCATTGCAGCGATTGCTGGAGGAGCCGCGGTCGATTGCTACGGCATTGTCGGCATGGCATCAAAAAATCAATTAAAAGATGGGATTGCTGAAATTTTACGTCGTGAAAATTTCGCAAAAGGTATTGTTGTTCGCCAAGAAAACGATGAAGTGCACATCGATTTATACGTCATCGTTAGCTACGGTACGAAAATTTCTGAAGTTGCACATAACGTACAAACGAAAGTGAAGTATACGTTAGATCAAACGTTAGGTTTATCTGTTCAGTCAATTAACATCTATGTTCAAGGGGTTCGTGTCACGAATCCGTAGTGAGGAGGAACTAGTCGGTGACAATGACAACATTAGATGGGAAACGCTTTGCACAAATGGTGTTGCAAGGCGCGACACATTTAGCGAACAATGCAAAAACAGTAGATGCATTAAACGTGTTTCCCGTTCCAGATGGGGATACAGGAACGAATATGAATTTGTCGATGACATCTGGTGCGAAAGAAGTAAAAAATCACGTATCTGACCATATCGGAAAAGTGGCAAGTGCGCTAGCGAAAGGGTTGTTAATGGGCGCGCGCGGAAATTCAGGCGTCATTTTATCACAATTATTCCGTGGATTTGCGAAAGCAATTGAACAAAAAAGCGAAATTAACAGCAAAGAGTTTGCGGCAGCGCTTGAAGCGGGCGTACAAACGGCATATAAAGCGGTGATGAAGCCGGTTGAAGGAACAATTTTAACGGTTGCAAAAGACGCAGCAAAGCGCGCAGTAGCTGTGGCGAAAAAAGAAACGGATATCGTCGTTGTGATGACGGAAGTGCTGAAAGAAGCAAAAGCATCGCTGAAGCGGACGCCTGATTTGCTTCCTGTCTTAAAAGAAGTAGGTGTCGTTGACAGCGGTGGACAAGGCCTCGTATTTGTATATGAAGGATTTTTAGCTGCTTTAAAAGGTGAAACGATTGCAGAAACAGAAGCGTTGTCAATGGAACAGCTCGTCCGCACAGAACATCATCGCAACGTTCAAAGCCATCTGAGTGCAGATGACATCGAATTTGGATATTGTACAGAATTTATGGTGAAATTTGAGCAAGATAAAGTGGCGAAACATCCGTTCCATGAAGATGCATTTCGTCAAGATTTAAGCCGCTTCGGTGATTCGCTCCTTGTCATTGCAGATGACGAATTAGTGAAAGTGCACATTCATGCGGAGCAACCAGGTGAAGTGCTCACATACGCACAACGCTACGGGAGTTTAATTAACATTAAAATCGAAAACATGCGTGAACAGCATGCAAATATCGTTCACCAAGAGATGCAGCCGCCGAAAAAACAAGAGCGCATCCCATACGGCATCGTTGCGGTGGCGATGGGGGATGGCATTGCCCAATTATTTACAAGCATCGGTGCTCATGCGGTCATCGAAGGTGGACAAACGATGAATCCAAGCACAGAAGACATCGTGAAGGCAATTGAGGAAGTAAATGCCCAAACGGTATTTGTTTTGCCAAACAATAAAAATATTATTTTAGCAGCTCAACAAGCTGCTTCTGTCGCTTCATGTGATGTGGTCGTCATTCCATCAAAAACAGTACCACAAGGCATGACTGCTCTGCTTTCCTTTAACCCTTCTGCGACAAAAGAAGACAATGAGAAAGCGATGACGGAGGCGCTTGCTCGCGTAAAAACAGGACAAGTGACGTTTGCTGTACGCGATACAAATATTGATGGTGTCGAAATCGAAAAAGACGATTATATGGGAATTGCCGATGGAAAAATTGTCGTATCCGACAAAGAGCTTACGTATGTCGTTGAAACGTTACTTACACATATGGTTAGCGAGGAAGATGAGATTTTAACGATTCTCTTTGGAGAAGATGCGACAGAAGAACAACTCGCACACGTCGTTCAATTTGTTGAACAACAATTTCCGCATGTCGAAGTAGAAACGCATCAAGGTGGCCAACCGCTATATCCATTTATTTTTGCGATTGAATAAAGCGAGATCGCTATCATTCACATATGATGAAAGAAGGGGAGTGTTCCCCTTCTTTTTCATGAAGATGACAAAGGGGAGAACAAAACGTGAAATATCGCAGTGTATTTGACATTATCGGTCCGATTATGATCGGTCCGTCAAGTTCGCATACGGCAGGAGCGGTACGCATTGGCAAAGTAGCGCGCAATTTATTTGGGAGAAAGCCAGCATGGGCCGATATTTTCTTTTACGGTTCATTCGCTGAGACGTACAGAGGGCACGGGACAGATGTTGCTATTGTTGGCGGTTTATTAAATTTTGATACGTTTGATGAACGAATGAAAACGTCGCTACACATCGCCAAGCAAGAAGGTATTCGCATCACGTTTCATGAAGAAGAAGCGATTCCACCTCACCCAAACACCGCAAAAATTCGTCTCGGTGATGAAAAAGGGGAACTCGAGCTTGTCGGCATTTCGATTGGCGGTGGAAAAATTGAAATTATTGAGCTAAACGGTTTCGAACTAAAGCTTTCTGGTCATCACCCTGCCCTTCTAATTATGCATAACGATCGTTATGGAGCGATCGCAGGGGTCGCTAACGTGTTAGCGAAATATGCGATTAATATCGGTCATATGGAAGTCTCGCGGAAGGAAAAAGGAAAACAAGCGTTAATGACGATTGAAGTCGATCAAAATATTGACGATGCGATTGTCGAACAATTAAAAGCGCTACCACATATTATTGACGTAACAAAAATTGTCGAGTAAGCGCGGCGCAAAGGGGAGATAACGATGTTTCGAAATGTAGCAGAACTTGTGGAACGAGCGGAACGGGAACAAATAAAAATTGCTGAAGTGATGATTCGTCAAGAAATGGAAGTCACTGAGCGCAGTCGAGAGGATATCATTGCGCAAATGGAGAAAAACTTACAAGTGATGGAACAAGCCGTCATACGCGGATTAGCAGGCGTTCGCTCGCATTCTGGGTTAACAGGCGGCGATGCTCCACTCTTGCAACAATATATTGCACGCGGTCAATTTTTATCAGGGGAAACGATTTTAGATGCCGTCAGCAAAGCGATGGCGACGAACGAAGTGAACGCAGCAATGGGGATGATTTGTGCCACGCCGACAGCGGGATCGGCTGGTGTCGTCCCAGGTACGTTATTTGCAGTGAAAGAAAAACTGCAACCGACGCGTGAACAAATGGTTGAGTTTTTATTTACAGCTGGTGCGTTCGGATTTGTCGTCGCAAACAATGCATCGATTTCTGGGGCGGCAGGAGGTTGTCAAGCGGAAGTCGGTTCAGCAGCAGGTATGGCAGCGGCGGCGCTTGTCGAAATGGCTGGTGGTACACCAAGACAAGCGGCAGAAGCGATGGCGATCGCTTTAAAAAATATGCTTGGGCTCGTCTGTGACCCCGTTGCAGGGTTAGTGGAAGTACCATGTGTGAAACGAAATGCGATCGGAGCAGCAAATGCGATGATTGCTGCTGATATGGCGCTTGCTGGGATACAAAGTCGCATCCCGTGCGATGAAGTCATTGAAGCGATGTTTCGCATCGGTCAAACGATGCCTGTTGCGTTAAAAGAAACAGCACAAGGAGGGTTAGCGGCGACGCCGACCGCTCGTAAATGGGAAGCGGATATTTTCGGCAAGCCGAATGAGAAACGTGAGTGACGTATTACAACAAGCAGTCACAGCGATTAAAGGAATTGGAGAAGAGACGGCGGCTACGCTTCATGAGATGGGGATTCATACAATTGAACAACTGTTATATCATTTCCCTTTTCGTTACGAAGATTATCGCATATGTTCATTAGAAGAAGCAAAGCACGATGAAAAAATAACGATCGTTGGCAAAGTGTATAGCGAGCCTGTCCTCACATATTATAGCCGAAAAAAGTCACGCTTAACGTTTCGTGTACTTGTTGACCGGTTTTTAGTAACCGCCGTTTGTTTTAACCAACCGTATTTGAAAAAGAAGCTTGCTTTACACGAAACGGTAACGATCACAGGCAAGTGGGATAAACATCGTCAAACGATTACGGTACAACAGTTACACATCGGGGAAATGAAACAACAAAAGGAAATCGAACCGGTTTATTCGACGCGTGGCGATGTAACGGTGAAAGGTATGCGGCGTTTTATTGCGCTTGCTTTGCAACAATACAGCGATGCGATCGTCGATCCGTTACCGAACGAGCTATTGCAAACATATCGGCTTATATCAAAACGTGATGCAATACGAGCCATTCATATGCCGCTTTCGCACGAGCAACTGAAACAAGCGCGGCGCCGTCTCGTTTATGAAGAATTTTTACTTTTTCAATTGAAAATGCAAGCGTTAAAAAAATATCGTCGCGAACAGTCACCGGGCGTTGCTCATCGCTTTTCCGATGAGCAGCTTCATGCTTTTATTCAGTCGCTCCCTTTTCCGTTAACGAACGCCCAACAGCGCGTTGTGCGTGAAATTTTGCAAGATTTAAAATCACCATACCGTATGAATCGCCTATTACAAGGCGATGTCGGTTCGGGAAAAACAGTCGTTGCTGCTATTGTATTATACGCAGTGTATTTATCAGGGTATCAAGGAGCGTTAATGGTACCGACAGAAATTTTAGCTGAACAACATGCTGAATCACTTTGTTCGCTACTTGCACCGATGGGCATTCGTGTCGAGCTGTTGACGAGTTCAGTAAAAGGAAAAAGGCGTAAACAGCTACTCGAACAGCTCGCAGGAGGCGACGTTCACGTTGTTGTCGGTACGCACGCGCTCATTCAAGACGATGTGAATTTTGCGAAACTTGGGGTTGTCATCACAGATGAACAACATCGTTTCGGGGTCGAACAGCGACGTATTTTACGTGAAAAAGGACAATCGCCTGATGTATTATTTATGACGGCGACACCTATTCCACGTACGCTTGCAATTACGGCATTTGGAGAAATGGACGTGTCCGTCATTGATGAAATGCCAAAAGGAAGAAAAAAAATTGCGACGTATTGGGTTAAACACGATATGCTTGAACGCGTCTTTCAGTTTATCGCTAAACAAGTCGATGCGGGTCATCAAGCATACGTCATTTGCCCGCTCATTGAAGAATCGGAAAAACTGGATGTCCAAAACGCGATTGATGTGCATGCGATGCTGACGCACTATTATAAAGGGCGATATCGCATCGGACTCATGCACGGTCGTTTATCTTCAGAAGAAAAAGAAGAAGTGATGCGTGCTTTTAGCACAAACGACATCCATATTTTAGTTTCTACAACGGTTGTTGAGGTCGGCGTAAACGTTCCGAATGCAACGGTCATGGTTATTTATGATGCTGATCGTTTCGGTCTTGCCCAACTTCATCAGTTGCGTGGGCGCGTTGGGCGTGGACAAGCGCAGTCGTACTGTATTTTAGTTGCCGATCCAAAATCAGAAACCGGAAAAGAGCGAATGCGCATTATGACAGAAACAAACGATGGCTTTGTATTGTCTGAAAAAGATTTAGAGCTACGTGGACCGGGCGACTTTTTCGGAACGAAGCAAAGCGGCATGCCCGAGTTTCGCCTTGGCGATCTTGTTCACGACTATCGCATTTTAGAAGTGGCGCGACAAGATGCGGCGCGCCTCATTGCTTCGCCTTCGTTTTGGCGCGATGAAACATATGCGCTACTTCGTGAACATTTACAACAATCGGGCGTTTTAAACGGCGAAAAATTAGATTAAAAGTTGTTGAAATGTCACTTTGGGTGTTATATACTACTATTAGTACCTAGTAATAATTCGGATGGTGGATCGAACATGAGAAGAAATAAACGAGAACGGCAACGATTACTGCAAGCAACGATTGAAGAAAATCCTTTTATTACGGACGAACAGCTTGCCGAAAAATTTTCAGTCAGCATTCAAACGATCCGCCTCGATCGCCTAGAACTATCGATTCCGGAGTTGCGCGAGCGCATTAAACATGTTGCTGAGCGCACATTCGCTGACGAAGTGAAGTCGTTGCCTATTGAAGAAGTCATCGGGGAAATTATTGATATGCAATTAGATGAAAGTGCGATTTCGATTTTTGATGTCAAACAAGAACATGTGTTTAAACGTAATCAAATTGCACGAGGGCATCATTTATTTGCCCAAGCCAATTCGCTCGCTGTAGCAGTTATTAACGATGAACTCGCATTAACGGCAAAGGCAAACATTCGTTTTATGCGCCCTGTCAAAGAAGGCGAGCGCGTCGTCGCCAAAGCGAAAGTGAAAAATTTAAACGAAAACGGGCGCACCGTCGTCGAAGTAAATAGTTATGTAGGACAAGAACTTGTTTTTCAAGGAGAATTTCATATGTATCGCTCAAACGTTGTTAAAAAGGACGGAGAAGAAAGATGAAAATCGCGATCGATGCCATGGGAGGCGATCACGCACCGAAAGAAGTCGTGATCGGTGCACAAAAGGCGATTGAGCATTTTCAAGATATCGAAATTACGCTTGTTGGAAATGAAACCCTCATTCGCCCGTACATAACAAATGATGAACGATTATCCATTATTCATACTGAACAAGTGATTGAAGCAACAGATGAGCCTGTCCGTGCTGTTCGCCGTAAAAAAGAGGCGTCCATGGTATTAATGGCAAACGAAGTAAGTGAAGGACGTGCAGATGCGTGCATTTCTGCAGGAAATACGGGCGCTTTAATGGCTGCAGGGCTGTTTATCGTCGGGCGCATCGACGGCATTGATCGTCCTGCGCTTGCGCCGACGCTGCCAACGATTGATGGAAAAGGATTTGTATTGTTAGATGTTGGAGCAAACGTTGATGCTCGTCCAGAACATTTATTGCAATATGCGCTCATGGGTGCGGCATACGCTGAAAAAGTACGTGGCATTAGTCGCCCACGCATCGGTTTATTAAACGTTGGAACAGAGGATCAAAAAGGAAATGAATTAGCAAAAAAAGCGTTTCAGCTTATACAAGATACATCGTTAAACTTTGTCGGAAACGTGGAAGCGCGCGATTTATTAGAAGGAGTAGCGGATGTCGTTGTTACTGACGGGTTTACCGGCAACGTCGCGCTAAAAACGATCGAAGGAACGGCAATCGCTGTTTTCTCAATGTTAAAATCAGCATTGACAAGCAATGTCGTTAGCAAAATGGCGGCGCTTGCATTGAAACCACGGCTTATGCAATTGAAGAAAAAAATGGATTATGCAGAATATGGTGGTGCAGCACTGTTCGGTTTACGAGCACCAGTCATTAAAGCACATGGCTCATCCGATGCTCACGCTATTTTTCATGCGGTGCGCCAAGCGCGCGAAATGGTTGCCAATGACGTTGTACAAACGGTGAAACAATCCGTAGCTGAAATAAAACAATAAGAGGTGGCATGATGGGGAAAATCGCATTTATTTTTCCAGGACAAGGTTCACAAACGGTCGGCATGGGGAAAGAATGGGCGGAAAAAGATGAAGCAGTAGCTGCTGTTTTTCGCCAAGCGGATGAACGATTGCAAATTTCTTTGTCACAGCTCATTTTTGAAGGTCCACAAGACATATTAACAAAAACTGAAAATGCCCAACCGGCATTATTAACGACAAGCATCGCATTTTTGCAAAAAGTAAAAGAAGCAGGGATTGCTCCACATTATGTCGCAGGACATAGTCTCGGAGAATATAGTGCGCTCGTTGCGGCATCTGTGCTGTCGTTTTCCGACGCCGTATATGCGGTACGCAAGCGCGGAGAATTGATGGAAAAGGCAGTGCCGTCAGGACAAGGAACGATGGCTGCGGTGCTTGGTATGGATGAAGCGTTATTGCAACAAGTTGTCGATGAAGCATCAACGGAATCATCACCTGTTCAATTAGCAAACTTAAACTGTCCGGGACAAATTGTCATTTCAGGGGCAAAAGAAGCGGTCGAGCGAGCATCGCAACTTGCAAAAGAAAAAGGGGCGAAGCGGGTCATTCCGCTTGAAGTAAGCGGGCCGTTTCATTCCGTTTTAATGAAGCCAGCAGCAGAACAGTTTTCAGCTGTGCTTAACACATTGTCGTTTCAACTAAGTAAAGTGCCTGTCATTTCGAACGTGACGGCTGAGCCGATGACAGATCCGACGGAAATCAAACATCGTCTCGTTGAACAATTGTATTCGCCTGTTCGTTGGGAGCAATCTATACAAACGATGATTGATTTAGGTGTAGATACGTTTATTGAAATCGGTCCTGGAAAAGTATTAAGCGGTCTTGTGAAAAAAATAAACCGTCATGTCAACGTCTATTCGATTTTTGATGAAGCTTCGTTTATAGCGACGGTGGCTGCGGTGAAAGGGGAATAAAGATGGAAGGAAAAGTAGCGATTGTGACAGGAGCGTCACGTGGCATTGGGCGCGAAATTGCTTTGCATCTCGCTCGTCTTGGTGCAAAAGTAGCGGTCAATTATGCGGGAAGTGAAACGAAAGCAAATGAAGTTGTCGCTCAAATTGTCGAGCATGGTGGCGAAGCGTTCGCTGTACAGGCAGATGTCGCAAACAGCGAAGCGGTCGAGCGCATGGTGAAAGAAGTGCTTGAGCGTTGGGGGCGCGTCGATATTTTAGTTAACAATGCAGGCATTACGCGCGACAACTTGCTTATGCGCATGAAAGAAGAAGAATGGGATGCGGTCATCAATACGAACTTAAAAGGTGTCTTTTTATGCACGAAGGCGGTGACACGTCCGATGATGAAACAACGATACGGTCGAATCGTGAACGTAGCGTCCATTGTCGGCGTAAGCGGTAATCCAGGGCAAGCAAACTATGTTGCTGCGAAAGCAGGTGTCATCGGGCTAACAAAAACAGCAGCAAAAGAACTAGCGAGTCGAAACATTACGGTCAACGCTGTTGCGCCTGGATTTATTACGACAGATATGACCGATCAACTAAGCGAGGATGTGCGCCAAGCGATGCTGCAACAAATTCCGCTCGCTCGCTTTGGAAATCCACAAGATATTGCGCATGTTGTAGCGTTTCTCGTCTCAGATGGGGCAAGCTATATGACAGGGCAAACGATTCATGTTGATGGCGGCATGGTCATGTAAAAATTCGTTTTATTTTCTGATATAATTCAGTATAATGACTTGAGGGGAGGTGAATAAAATGGCAGATGTGTTAGAGCGTGTAACGAAAATTATTGTTGATCGCCTTGGTGTTGAGGAGTCACAAGTAACGCTTGAATCTTCATTCAAAGAAGATTTAGGAGCAGATTCGCTTGATGTCGTTGAGCTTGTTATGGAATTAGAAGATGAATTTGATATGGAAATTTCAGATGAAGAGGCGGAGAAAATTGTTACTGTCGGTGACGCAGTAAACTACATAAAAAGCCGTCTATCATAATAAGAAAAGTCCCGTTTTGTAAGCGGGGCTTTCTATGCTTTTTACGTTTATAGTTGGGGGTTCATATGCATGTCGAAGCAACGACCGTACGTGAAATTTAAACAGTTTCAAGAGCAAATCGGCATTTTTTTTCGCAATGAAAAATTGCTTATTCAAGCATTTACCCATTCATCATATGTGAATGAGCATCGGAAGCGGCTACATGAAGATAATGAGCGCCTTGAATTTTTAGGGGATGCTGTTCTTGAATTGACTGTTTCTCAATATTTATTTGAACAGTTTCCACAAATGAGCGAAGGGGAACTAACGAAACTGCGCGCAGCGATTGTTTGCGAACCGTCGCTCGTTACGTTCGCTCATGCGCTATCGTTTGGCGATCTCGTCTTGCTCGGAAAAGGAGAAGAGCTAACAGGAGGGCGCATGCGCCCGTCGTTGTTAGCGGACGTGTTTGAAGCGTTTATCGGGGCGCTTTATTTAGATCAAGGGATTGAAGCAGTCGTACAATTTTTAGAGAAAACGATGTTCCCGAAAATTCGCCAAGGTGCTTTTTCTCATGTGATGGATTACAAAAGTCAACTACAAGAACTTGTGCAACGTGATGGTAGCGGAGTTTTAGAATATAAAATTTTACAAGAAAAAGGTCCTGCCCATAATAAAGAATTCGTATCGCGCGTATCGTTAAATGGCGAAGAGCTCGGTATTGGAGTTGGACGCTCGAAAAAAGAGGCAGAGCAACGCGCCGCACAGATGGCATTAGCTAAGCTAAAACAATTACAACAAGGCTGATCCAGTGCGAAAGGACAGCCTTGTTTACTGTCACATCTTTTAGATAAAGGGGGATATATGTGTTCCTCAAACGTTTAGAAGCTATCGGATTTAAATCTTTTGCGGATCGCATTTCTATCGATTTTGTGCCGGGCATGACGGCAATCGTCGGTCCGAACGGAAGCGGGAAAAGCAATATTACAGACGCAATTCGTTGGGTGCTCGGGGAACAATCGGCGAAGTCGCTTCGCGGAGCAAAAATGGAAGACGTCATCTTCTCAGGAAGTGAATCGCGAAAACCGTTAAATGTCGCTGAAGTGACGCTAACGCTCGACAATAGCGATCAATTTTTGCCGCTCGAATACGAAGAAGTAAGCGTCACAAGACGCGTCTATCGTTCAGGCGATAGCGAATTTTTTATTAACAAGCAACCTTGCCGCTTAAAAGACATTGTCGATTTGTTTATGGATTCGGGTGTCGGACGCGAAGCTTTCTCAATCATTAGCCAAGGAAAAGTAGAAGAAATTTTAAGCAGTAAAGCAGAAGATCGGCGCATGATTTTTGAAGATGCAGCGGGTGTGTTAAAATATAAAATGAGGAAAAAAAAGGCTGAACACAAGCTGAGCGAAACAGAAGATCATTTGCAGCGGGTGCAAGATATTTTACACGAATTAAATCAACAGCTTGAACCGTTGAAACAACAAGCATCGATTGCAAAAGAATATATCGAGAAAAAAGAACAATTACAGACGTATGAAGTCGGCTTAATCGTCTATGAAATTGAACAGCTACATGAAAAATGGGAAGCGCTCAAAGCGCAACTCGCTTTACATGAACAAAACGAGATGGAACTAGCGACGACCATACAAAAAGAAGAAGCGCATATCGCTCAGTTGCGGCATGAACTGACAGCGCTTGATGAATCGATTGACGGCTTACAACAAGTGTTATTGCTTGTGAGCGAAGAACTCGAAAAAATGGAAGGAAAAAAACAATTATTAAAAGAGCGAAAAAACAATGCTCATAAGCAACAACAACAAATCGAACAGACGATCGCGCAACTCGCTGAGCGCGAACGTGTACTTGAAGCGACGATTGCCGAAAAAAAGAAGTTGCTTCAACAGCTTCAAACAGATGTGCGGATGCTTCAAACACAATTAAAAGAACAAAATAACGTCCTTTCCGCTTACGGTCCAAAAGCGGAGGCGGAAATTGAACGATTAAAAAGCGAATATATTGATCTCGTTCATGAGCAAGCGACGTTAAAAAATGAACGGATGCATATCGAGACACAGCTGCAAAAAAACGAAGAAAAGCAACGGCAACTCATCGCTGCAAACGATGAACATATTCAAGCATACGAGCACATCGTCGAACAATGGGAGCAAAAACAACAACACATTCAAAAACTGCAAGTGCGCATCAATAAACAAGAACAAACGCTTCAAATAGAAGAACAACAATTAACGGTGCGAAAAGAGCAATATCGCAAAAAAGAAGCAACGTTATACGAAGCATATCAATATGTACAAAAAATAAAATCAAAAAAAGAAATGCTTGAAGCGATGCAACAAGAGTACGCTGGATTTTTCCAAGGTGTAAAAGAAGTGTTAAAAGCGAAAGATCGCCTCTTAGGCATTCATGGAGCAGTCGTTGAGCTGATGACAGTGCCTTCTGAGCTAGAGACAGCGATCGAAGTAGCGCTTGGAGGAGCTGCGCAACATATTGTTGTGGAAAATGAACAAAGCGCTCGCGCAGCCATTCAATTTTTAAAGCAAAATAAATATGGGCGCGCAACATTTTTGCCGCTCAACGTCATTCAACGAAAAACGCTTCCTCCATCGGTACGTATGGACATTGCCAAACATCCAGCTTACGTTGGTGTCGCTTCCGATTTAATTTCATATGACGCGGCGTACGAACAAGTAATGACAAACATTCTTGGAACGGTCATTATTACCCGCGATTTAAAAGGAGCAAATGAACTTGCGCGCCAATTGCAATATCGTTACCGTCTCGTCACACTTGAAGGAGACGTTGTGAATCCGGGCGGAGCGATGACGGGAGGAACGGTAAATAAACAGACAAATTCGTTATTAAGTCGTGCGCGTGAGCTAGAAGAAGTGACAGCAAACTGGCGCGATGCTGAGCGAAAAACGCTGGAACTTGAACAGCTTGTGCAACGTGAAAAAGAAGCGATTGCAAAGGGTGAGCAAAAACGAACAGCGCTTTATGCCGAACTAGAAGCGAGCCGCATGGCGCTACAAGAAGAAAAAAGTGCATGGATGGAACTCGATCTTCGCAAAAAGCATATGGACGAGCGACTCGCTGTATATCGTTATGAACGACAAACGCTTGAAGAAGAAAAGCAAGAGCTTACTGCTCGCCTTCATCATGTTGTGCAATTGCTTGAGACGCTCGAGCAAAAAATTACCGACATTGACGAACAAGTAAAGCAATGGACAGAGAAAAAACAACTCGAGCAACAATCAAAAGAACAAATGCAAGAACAGCTTACCGCTTTGAAAGTGGCGCTCGCCGAAAAGCAAGAACATGTAAGAAACGAAGAGCAACACGTGCGCCGACTCATCGAAGAATGGGAAGAAACAAAGCGAACTCGTGCACAAATGGAGCATGAGCGCAACCAACTTCTCTATCATATGAATGAACAAACGGAAGATGAGCAACAACTCGAACGAATATGCGAAGAAAAAATGAAGCAAAAAGAAGAAACGATTCAACTCATCGCAAGCCGACGTGAACAGCGACTAGACTATCAAACGAAGCTTGAACAGTTCGAAAAAGAAATAAAAGAATTGAAACGTCAGCATAAACAACTAACCGATACGTTAAAAGACGAAGAAGTGAAGCTCGCTCGTTTTGATATGGAGCTCGATCACTTGTTAAACAAACTTCGCGAAGAATACAAGTTGTCATTTGAAGCGGCGAAAGAAGCGTTCCCGCTCCATATCCCTGCCCAAGAAGCGCGAAAAAAAGTAAAGCTCATCCAACTTGCCATTGATGAGCTTGGAACGGTGAACCTTGGGGCGATCGAAGAATATGAACGTGTCTCCGAACGCCATCGCTTTTTAACGGAACAAAAAGAAGATTTACAACGAGCGAAAGATACATTGTATCAAGTCATTGACGAAATGGACGATGAAATGAAACGAAGATTCGCGACGACGTTTGAACAAATTCGTGCTCAATTTGCTCGTGTGTTCGTCGAATTGTTTGGAGGAGGTAAAGCGGATTTGCAGCTGACGGATCCGAGCGATTTACTTCATACCGGTGTCGATATTGTCGCCCAACCGCCAGGAAAAAAACTACAACACTTAAGCTTATTATCAGGTGGTGAGCGGGCGTTAACGGCGATCGCTCTTTTATTTGCTATTTTAAACGTTCGCCCTGTTCCGTTTTGCGTGCTCGATGAAGTAGAAGCCGCACTCGATGAAGCAAACGTGCAACGATATGCGAAATATTTGAAAACATTTAGCAGCGAAACGCAATTTATCGTCATTACGCATCGAAAAGGAACGATGGAAGAAGCGGATGTACTATACGGAGTAACGATGCAACAATCAGGTGTATCGAAACTTGTTTCCGTTCGACTCGAAGAAGCAGCTGAAAGGAAAGGATGAAAAACGATGAGCTTTTTTAAAAAATTAAAAGAAAAAATTGCAAAACAAGCGGATACCGTAACGGAAAAGTTTAAGCGTGGCTTAGAAAAAACACGCGACTCATTCGCTGGAAAAGTAAATGATTTAATCGCTCGTTATCGAAAAGTGGATGAAGAGTTTTTTGAAGAGCTGGAAGAAATTTTAATTGCTTCAGACGTCGGTGTTGCAACGGTGATGGATTTCATTGATGAGTTGAAAATGGAAGTAAAACGCCGCAACATTCAAGATCCAAAAGAAATGTATAGTGTCATTTCCGAAAAACTCATTGACATATATCAAACAAGCGGGGACGAAACGACAGAACTAAACATCCAGCCAAACGGTTTAACGGTCATTTTATTCGTCGGTGTCAACGGCGTTGGAAAAACAACGACAATTGGAAAGTTGGCATACAAATTAAAAAACGAAGGAAAAAAAGTAATGCTTGCTGCAGGCGATACGTTCCGTGCTGGTGCGATTGAACAGCTTGAAGTATGGGGCGAGCGCGTTGGCGTTGAAGTGATTAAACAATCAGCTGGCTCAGATCCTGCTGCGGTCATGTATGATGCCATTCAAGCAGCAAAATCGCGAAATGTTGACATTTTATTGTGCGACACTGCTGGACGTTTACAAAATAAGGTGAATTTAATGAAAGAGCTAGAAAAAGTGAAGCGCGTTATTGAACGGGAAGTGCCGGGTGCACCGCACGAAGTGTTGCTTGTGTTAGATGCAACGACAGGACAAAATGCGATGAGCCAAGCGAAAACGTTTAAAGAAGCAACGAATGTTACCGGTATTGTGCTCACCAAACTAGATGGAACGGCAAAAGGTGGCATTGTGTTAGCGATCCGCCATGAGTTAAACATTCCGGTGAAGTTTGTTGGGTTAGGAGAAAAAATGGACGATTTAGAGCCGTTTAACGCCGAACAATTCGTGTACGGATTATTTTCAACGTTTATGGAACGAGAAGAGACGCAAGGAGAATGACTTGACAGCATCGGATAAAACATATACACTAAAGTCATGTAAAGGCGTTTCACTTAACAGGGGGGAGTTTCATGCTAGAAAAAACAACGAGAATGAACTATTTATACGATTTTTATCAATCGTTGTTGACACCGAAGCAACGGAACTATATGTCCCTTTATTACTTAGACGATTACTCCCTCGGTGAAATTGCCGAAGAGTACGAAGTGAGTCGTCAAGCTGTATATGATAACATTAAACGAACGGAAGCGATGCTAGAAGATTATGAGCAAAAGCTATTGCTCTTTCAAAAGTTTCAGCAACGGCACAAGCTATTACATCGATTAAAAGCGCATATAGCCGAACGCTATCCGAACGATGAAGAGTTGATGAGGATCGTTGTGGAGTTGGAGAAATTAGAGTAGGGGGCGGTAACGATGGCATTTGAAGGATTGGCCGACCGTCTGCAACATGTCATGAATAAAATTCGTGGCAAAGGCAAAGTCACGGAAGCCGATGTAAAGGAAATGATGCGCGAAGTGCGGCTAGCGCTATTAGAAGCGGATGTCAATTTTAAAGTCGTCAAAGACTTTGTAAAAAAAGTAAGCGAACGAGCTATCGGACAAGAGGTAATGAAAAGCTTAACCCCAGGACAGCAAGTCATTAAAGTCGTGAAAGAAGAATTGACGGAGCTGATGGGGGGAGAGAACAGCAAAATTGCCGTAGCGAGCCGTCCACCAACAGTCGTTATGATGGTCGGTTTGCAAGGGGCAGGGAAAACGACAACGACGGGGAAACTAGCAAATTTATTACGTAAAAAACATAACCGTAAACCGTTGCTTGTCGCAGCTGATATTTATCGTCCAGCAGCGATCAAACAGCTTGAGACGTTAGGAAAGCAGCTGAACATCCCTGTGTTTTCGCTTGGCGATCAAGTGAGTCCGGTTGAAATTGCTAAGCAAGCGATCGCAAAAGCAAAAGAAGAACATCATGATTACGTATTAATCGATACTGCGGGGCGATTGCACATTGACGAAGCGCTCATGGACGAATTAAAACAAATTAAAGAAGTGACGAAACCCGATGAAATTTTCCTCGTTGTCGATGCGATGACAGGACAAGATGCGGTCAACGTCGCGCAAAGCTTTAACGAACAGCTTGGACTAACGGGCGTCATTTTAACAAAGCTCGACGGCGATACGCGCGGCGGGGCAGCATTATCGATTAAAGCGGTCACGAACACGCCAATTAAATTTGTCGGTATGGGCGAAAAACTCGATGCGCTTGAGCCGTTTCATCCGGAGCGGATGGCTTCGCGTATTTTAGGGATGGGTGATGTGTTGACGCTCATCGAGAAAGCGCAAGCGGCTGTCGATGAAGAAAAAGCAAAAGAGCTCGAGCAAAAAATGCGCACCGCATCATTTACACTTGACGACTTTTTAGAACAGCTTGGGCAAGTGCGTAAACTCGGCCCGCTCGATGAAATTTTAAAAATGCTTCCGGGTGCAAACAAAGTAAAAGGCTTAAACAACTTACAAATTGACGAAAAACAAATTAGCCGCGTTGAAGCGATCATTCGTTCGATGACAAAAGAAGAAAAAATGAATCCAGACATCATTAACTCAAGTCGCAAAAAGCGAATTGCCAAAGGAAGCGGAACGACAGTTCAAGACGTCAATCGGTTGTTAAAACAGTTTGACGAAATGAAAAAAATGATGAAAATGATGACAACAATGCCAAAAGGGAAAAAGAAAGGATTCCGCTTCCCGTTCATGTAAACAAAACAACAGTGTTAAGAAAAAACACTTTACAAACAAAACGTTTATTGCTAATATACTATCTTGTGTGAAATATTTTCGGAGGTGCTATCATCATGGCAGTAAAAATTCGTTTAAAACGTATGGGTGCAAAAAAATCACCATTCTATCGTATCGTTGTTGCAGACTCTCGTTCTCCACGTGACGGTCGTTTCATCGAAACAATCGGCACATACAATCCTTTAACAGAGCCTGCAGAAATCAAAATTAACGAAGAGCTTGCATTAAAATGGTTGCAAAACGGTGCAAAACCATCTGACACGGTGCGCAACTTGCTTTCAAAACAAGGAATTTTAGAAAAATTCCACAACTTAAAGTACGGAAAGTAATATATGAAGACGTTGCTTGAGACAATTGTTCGGTCACTTGTCGATCATCCGGAATGCGTCGTCATTCGCGAAACGGAACAACAACAATCGATCACATATGCGATTGCACTTCATCAAGAAGACGTTGGAAAAGTGATCGGAAAAAACGGGCGAATGATTCAAGCCATTCGCACCGTTGTTCAAGCAGCAAATGAGTCGAAGAAGCGAATAGACGTACGCATCGAAGAGTAAGGGAGAGGGAGACACCTCCCCTTTTTTCGTTCAGAAAGGCGGTGCGCCATGAAAATCATTCAAACGGTTGAAGTGAAGCAACGACTGACAGAAAAAAGCAAGCAACAACTTATACAACAATTTACAAAACAAAAACAGCAACTTGAACAACAATGTGAGCAGCTCATCTTTGAACAGAAACGAATGGAAAAGCAAACATCGTTTCCACCGAAACAAATTAAAGAAAAGTTTGAACGAGAAATGCAAGTTCGCCGTCGAAAAATAGCAGAACTTGATTTCCTGCTCGAACAATTGCGCATATTACCGATAGGAAGCGAAATAAAAGAACGAGAGGTAGAGGCGATCATCGACGTTCACATTGGTGAGCGTTGGACGCCTCAAAAAACGATTATCATTGAAGATGGAATCGTTGTTGATATACGCGAGGAGTGATCGTTGTGAAATGGTTTCATGTCGGAAAAATTGTCAATACGCATGGCATTCGCGGTGAAGTGCGCGTGATTTCACGCACAGATTTTGCAGAAGAGCGGTATAAAGTCGGAAATGTGCTATATATTTTTATGGAAAACAAGCCGCCAATTGAAGTCAAAGTGGCGAGCCATCGGGTTCATAAGACGTTTGATTTATTAACGTTTGAAGGATACGACAACATTAACTTAGTTGAACAGTTTAAAGGGGCAATCATTAAAGTACCAGAAACCCAATTACAACCGCTTAACGAAGGAGAATATTATTTTCACGAAATTATCGGTTGTACGGTCGTGACAGAAGATGGTGAAACGATTGGCGAAGTAAAAGAAATCTTAACACCGGGCGCTAATGACGTATGGGTCGTCAAACGAAAAAAAGGTGGGGATGTGTTAATCCCATACATTGCAGATGTCGTCAAACAAGTCGATGTAGAAAACAAAACGATTACGATTCATGTGATGGAAGGACTGCTTGACGAATGAAAATTGATGTGCTCACCTTATTTCCAACAATGTTTACTGGTGTGTTCAACGAGTCAATTTTAAAGCGCGCACAAGAAAAAGGAGCAGTCACGTTTCAACTCGTCAACTTTCGTGAATTTGCCGATAATAAACATCAAACGGTGGATGACTACCCTTACGGCGGGGGCGCAGGCATGGTATTAAAACCACAACCGATTTTCGATGCTGTCGATCATTTAACGAAACAAAGCGATCATCGTCCGCGCATTATTTTACTCTGTCCACAAGGTGAACGTTACACGCAAAAAAAAGCAGAGGAACTTGCTAAAGAACAACATATCATTTTCATTTGCGGACATTATGAAGGCTACGACGAGCGCATTCGTGAGCATCTTGTCACAGACGAAATTTCCATTGGAGATTATGTCTTAACAGGCGGAGAACTCGCAGCGATGGTCGTCATCGACAGCGTTGTTCGTCTGCTTCCAGGCGTGCTCGGCAATGAACATTCGCCCGTACACGATTCGTATAGCTCTGGCTTGCTTGAGCATCCACATTATACACGCCCTGCCGATTTTCGTGGCATGAAAGTACCAGATGTTCTTCTTTCGGGTAATCACCGTTTAATTGAAGAGTGGCGTCAAAAACAATCGTTGCGTCGCACATGGCTGCGTCGACCAGACTTGTTGGAGACGTATGAACTAACGGAACAACAAAAAAAATGGATTGAACAATGGGAAAAAAATAAGCGGTAACTCTTGCATCCGGTACATCTTTATGCTAGTATAAACGTTGTGACTTACGTCGCACGTAAAACGATGTTCCGCTGCTATGAACGATAAACATAGGCATGAGCATCTGTTGGAAGGAGATGAAGATGATGCATCATTTAATTCAAGAAATTACAAAAGAACAACTACGTAACGATCTTCCTGAATTCCGCCCTGGTGACACAGTGCGCGTTCACGTGAAAGTTGTTGAAGGAAACCGTGAACGTATCCAAGTATTTGAGGGCGTGGTTATCAAGCGTCGTGGTGGTGGAATTAGCGAAACATTTACAGTTCGTAAAGTATCTTACGGTGTAGGTGTTGAGCGTACATTCCCATTACACACGCCGAAGATTGCTAAATTAGAAGTTGTTCGTCGCGGTAAAGTTCGTCGCGCGAAATTGTATTACTTGCGTCAACTCCGCGGTAAAGCAGCACGCATCAAAGAAATCATCTAACAAACGAAATGATTGCGAGGAGCTTGATCATCAAGCTCCTTTTTCAACATGTATCATATAGGTGGGAGAAGGATGGAAAAACAAAAAAACGAATGGTTTGAATGGTTGAAAGCAATTTTGATTGCCGTAGCGTTAGCAGGAGGCATTCGCTACTTTATTTTTGCCCCGATTATCGTTGAAGGGGAATCGATGATGCCGACGTTACATAACCAAGACCGGATGATCGTCAATAAAATGGCATATAAAATTGGCGAACCAGAACGATTTGATATTATTGTGTTTCACGCCGAAGAAGGAAAAGATTATATTAAACGCGTCATTGGGTTGCCAGGCGATCGGATCGAATATAAAAACGATACGTTATACGTCAACGGAAAGCCTTACAAAGAACCTTACTTAGATGAGGAGAAAAAACAACTGTTTGATGGCCCATTAACGGAGTCGTTTACACTTGAAGAATTGTGGGGACGAAAGACGGTTCCAGAAGGTCATTTATTTGTGCTTGGGGATAATCGTCGGTATAGTAAAGATAGTCGCCATATTGGATTTATTCCGATGGAAAAAGTCGTAGGCAAAACGTCGGTCGTCTATTGGCCTCTTTCTGATGCTCGCATTGTTGAATAACATAATAAAAGTAGGTGGCAACGATGACGATTCAATGGTTCCCTGGCCACATGGCAAAAGCGAAACGGGAAGTAACAGAAAAGCTAAAGCTCATTGATATCGTATTTGAACTAGTGGATGCCCGCATTCCTATTTCATCGCGCAATCCGCTCATTGATGAAATTGTGGCGAACAAACCGCGCATCATGTTATTAAATAAAGCCGATATGGCTGATCCAGACGTCACAAAACAATGGATTGACTTTTTTGCTGCACAACAAATCGAAGCGCTTGCGATCGACTCACAAAGCGGAGCTGGTGTCAAACAAATTGTAGAGGTAGCAAAAGAGAAGTTGCGTCCAAAATTTGAGAAAATGCTTGCCAAGGGGATTAAACGCCCACGGGCGATGCGTGCGTTAATTGTCGGCATTCCAAACGTCGGAAAATCAACGCTCATTAACCGACTCGCTGGAAAACATATTGCCAAAACAGGCGATACACCAGGGGTCACGAAAGCGCAACAATGGATTAAAGTCGGCAAAGAGCTTGAACTGCTTGATACCCCAGGGATTTTATGGCCGAAGTTTGAAGATGAAGAAGTCGGATTAAAGCTTGCGACGACGGGAGCGATTAAAGATACGATTTTAAATTTGCAAGACGTTGCTGTTTATGCGTTACGTTTTTTAGCTATTTATTATCCCGATCGTTTAAAAGAACGGTATGTGCTTTCGCATATTCCAGAGGACATCGTTCAACTATTTGACGAAATCGGAAAAAAGCGTGGCTGTTTAGCTGCCGGTGGCGTCGTCGATTACGATAAAGTAGCTGAGCTTGTGTTGCGCGATATTCGTACAGAAAAATTAGGCCGACTTAGTTTTGACCGCCCGTAAGGTTCGCATAAGCGAGCCTTTATTTTTTTGTTTATTTGTCGATATAAGGTGTAAGGAGTGATGACGGTGAATATACAAGAAATAAAAAAAAGGCTACAAACGATTCACGATGAAACAGATGAATGGTTTCAACAACTATTGCACGATGAACGAAAAGGCGTTCAACGTCTCATTCAACAATGGTATAAGCAAAAAGAAGAAGAAAAGCGCGAACGAGAACGTTGTTTGCATATGTTGCAATATGAGCAGGCGTTATACGATAAAGGGGTACGTTACATTGCTGGCGTAGATGAAGTAGGACGAGGGCCGCTAGCTGGTCCGGTCGTTGCTGCAGCCGTTATTTTGCCAAAGGATGTATATATTCCTTATGTAGACGATTCAAAAAAACTATCGGAAGCAAAACGTGAACAATTGTTTTCTATCATTCAACAAACGGCGCTTGCCATCGGCATTGGTGTTGTCAGCGCACGCGAAATTGACGAGTTAAACATTTACGAAGCAACGAAAAAAGCGATGGTGCAAGCCGTTCAATCGCTTTCCATCGTTCCAGAACATTTGCTTATTGATGCAATGAGCCTCCCGCTATCGATTTCGCAAACATCCATTGTGAAAGGGGATGCACATAGTATATCCATTGCAGCAAGCTCCATTATAGCAAAAGTGACGCGCGATCGCATGATGAAGCAACTAGGTGAAACATATCCGCAATATGGATTTGAACAACATATGGGATATGGCACGAAAGCGCATTTGCAAGCGATTGAACGATATGGAGTCATTGAAGAGCATCGTCGTTCGTTTGCCCCGATTCGCGAGCGATTAAAGCGAGGAGAATGAAATGAACGTTCAATGGCTACGCACATTATTTGATGATGCACAAACGATACGTGTACCAAAAGCACCGACGTTTCAAATTGGCGACATCATCTATGGAAAAATCGAAAAAATAAACGAAGACCGAACAGCGCTCGTTCGGGTTGGAAGTCATACGCTTACAGCTGAACTGCAGTCGCCTGTCAAAGAAGGCGGCACATATACGTTTCATGTACAAAAAACATTTCCGCTTGAGCTAAAAATATTGCAACATACAGAAAAGCTGAAAGATGAAGAGAGCGTCATCCGTCACTTTCGTTTACCGATGAATGAACAAACGAAGGCGCTCGTTCGCTGGATGATGGATGAATCATTTTCGTTTAAAAAGCATGACATGGCGCTCATTCGACAATGGTTACAAACAGGTGGCGAAAAGGAAGCTCAAGCAGTCAAATGGCTATTTATGCACAATTTGCCGCTTCGTGATGATGTGTTTCGTGCGTTCGTCACTTTACAGCATGATAAGCCGCTATATGAACAACGGCTTATGCTTGCGGTGCTCATTGATCGCGCTCATCCAAAAGGAACGTTAGCGACACTTTCTTCCTATTTACGCCATATGCCGACGCTTTCTTCTTTTTCGCCTGAACATATTCAACAACTGCTTGAAGAAACGATGAAACAACAAGATGAATGGTTCGTTTTATTGCAAAAAGCAGCAGAAGAAGCAACAGGTGAGTTAAAAACGGAGATTACCTCATTACTTGATCGGATGAAAGCATATCAGTTTTTATCAACAAATGACCATTCTCTCCAACATATATTTACTCAATTTCCGTTACTCATCGGGACGCACGCAACAGATGTGACGATTCAATGGCGCGGAAAACAACGGGAAAATGGAAAAATGGATACAGACTATTGTCGCATTTTATTTTATTTGACGATGGCGACGTTAAAAGAAACGATTGTAGACGTTCACATTCAACAACGCATCGTTCATATTTCGATCATCAACGACACGCCCCATGTAGAATTGTATGCATCTGCCCTTGAGCCGTCACTAAAGGAGAAGCTTGCTGAACATGGATACACGCTTTCTGCTGTTTCCGTTAAACCGCCGATGAACAAGCGAAGCAAACGATTACCTGTTGAACCATTTTCGTATAAAGGAGTGGATTACCGCGTATGAAACGAAAGCGTGCCGTTGCTTTATCGTACGACGAACAACATATTGCCCCGGTCGTTGTAGCAAAAGGAGAAGGAATGGTTGCCGAGCGTATCATTGAACGTGCGAAACAATACGACGTCCCGATTTACGAAGATAAAACGCTTGCTGCGATGCTCGGACAACTGCAGTTAAATGAGACGATTCCAGAAGAGCTGTACAAAGTCGTTGCTGAAGTATTTGCATTTATTTATCAAATAGAAAAGAAGGTAGAGGAGCGCTCGTGACCGTCGCTTCTTTTTCTTTTGTTAAAGAATTTTCTGTCTAAATGGTAGACAACTGACAAAGTATCATTATACAATGAAAGCGCTAGTACTTTTATTTTTATACATAGGAGGATGGGGTATGAATATTCATGAGTATCAAGGAAAAGAGATCCTCAGAAGCTACGGAGTGAGCGTACCGAACGGCCGTGTAGCATTTACGGTTGAAGAAGCGGTCGAGGCAGCGAAAGAGCTCGGCAGTAGTGTTTGTGTCGTCAAAGCACAAATTCATGCCGGTGGTCGCGGAAAAGCAGGGGGAGTAAAAGTCGCAAAAAGTTTAGAAGAAGTTCGTACATACGCGAGTGAGCTATTAGGAAAAGTGCTTGTCACACACCAAACAGGTCCAGAAGGAAAAGAAGTGAAACGTCTTCTGATCGAAGAAGGATGCGACATTAAAAAAGAATATTACATCGGGCTTGTTGTTGACCGTGCGACGTCCCGCGTCGTTTTAATGGGCTCAGAAGAAGGCGGAACAGAAATTGAAGAAGTCGCAGCAAAAACGCCAGAGAAAATTTTTAAAGAGTACATCGATCCAGCTGTCGGTTTACAAGCGTTTCAAGCGCGTCGCATGGCGTTTAATATCAACATTCCGAAAGAGCTTGTCAATCAAGCGGTCAAATTTATGTTAGGGTTATATCAGGTGTTCGTTGAAAAAGACTGCTCAATCGCTGAAATTAACCCGCTCGTTGTGACAGGAGACGGAAAAGTCATGGCGCTTGATGCAAAGCTCAACTTCGATTCTAACGCGCTATATCGTCATAAAGACATTTTAGAATACCGCGATTTAGATGAAGAAGATCCAAAAGAAATTGAAGCATCAAAATATGATTTAAACTACATTTCTCTTGATGGAAACATCGGCTGCATGGTAAACGGTGCGGGCTTAGCGATGGCTACAATGGACATTATTAAATATTACGGTGGGGAGCCAGCAAACTTTTTAGACGTTGGTGGCGGTGCGACAACAGAAAAAGTAACGGAAGCATTTAAAATCATTTTATCTGACCCGAAAGTAAAAGGTATTTTCGTTAATATTTTCGGTGGCATTATGAAATGCGACGTCATCGCAAACGGCATTGTTGAAGCGACAAAACAAGTCGGCTTAAACCTTCCGCTTGTCGTTCGTTTAGAAGGAACGAACGTCGAATTAGGGAAAAAGATTTTAGAAGAGTCTGGACTAAACATTACAGCCGCTGAATCGATGGCAGACGGCGCGCAAAAAATCGTTTCGCTAGTAAGCTAATAGAAGGGATGGGAGAAACGTGAGCGTTTTTGTTAATAAAGAGACGAAAGTAATCGTGCAAGGAATTACAGGTTCACAAGGATTGTTCCATACGAAACAAATGATTGAATATGGCACAAACATCGTCGGCGGGGTGACCCCAGGAAAAGGCGGTACAGAAGTAGAAGGTGTGCCTGTGTTTGATACGGTTTCAGAAGCGGTTGAAAAAACGGGAGCGAACGCCTCAGTTATTTACGTTCCACCGGCATTTGCAGCAGATGCGATTATGGAAGCTGTTGATGCAGAAATCGACTTAGTTGTTTGTATTACAGAAGGCATTCCTGTGTTGGATATGGTTAAAGTGAAGCGCTACATGGAAGGCAAGAAAACGCGCTTAATTGGTCCAAACTGCCCTGGTGTCATCACTCCAGAAGAATGCAAAATCGGCATTATGCCAGGTTACATTCATAAAAAAGGTCATGTCGGCATCGTTTCGCGTTCTGGTACGTTAACGTATGAAGCGGTACATCAATTAACACAAGCGGGCATCGGTCAATCGACAGCGGTTGGTATCGGCGGTGACCCAGTCAACGGAACAAACTTCATCGACGTATTAAAAGCGTTTAACGAAGATGAAGACACATATGCCGTCATTATGATCGGTGAAATTGGTGGAACAGCAGAAGAAGAAGCAGCAGAATGGGTGAAAGCGAACATGACAAAACCGGTTGTCGGCTTTATCGGTGGACAAACAGCGCCTCCAGGAAAGCGTATGGGACACGCTGGTGCGATCATTTCTGGCGGCAAAGGGACAGCCGCAGAAAAAATTCAAACGATGACTGCATGCGGCATTAAAGTGGCTGAAACGCCGTCTGTGATCGGCGAAACGCTCATTTCTGTACTAAAAGAGCGCGGCTTATACGAAAAATGTAAAACACATTAATCGTCCAATCGTCCTAAGGAACAAGCCTTAGGACGATTTTTATAAAAAAGGAGGGGTACGGATGTACGATACCGTTCGCGAACGGCTCATTCATCTACATCATTGTCGTGGTATTGGATGGAAAAGTATCGCACGACTGCTCCATGTTGACCCATCGCTTGCCTCCATTTTTCAACTTCCTTCTCATCAACTCCAACAATTACTGCCGATTTCTCAAAAACATTTCACTGCTTTTTTCCATGATTTGCATTGTCACAAGTTGAAACGTATGATAAAAACATATGAGGAACAAAACATTCATATTGTAACAATAAAGGACGATAGCTACCCGGAGTGGCTAAAACATATATATGATCCACCGTGGGTACTATATGCGAAAGGCAATGTGGCATTGCTTAAGCGAAAAAAAATGATTAGCGTCGTCGGAACAAGAACACCAACTCGGCAAGGAATTACAGCGATGCACATCGTACTCCCGCCACTGATTCAAAACGGTTGGGTCGTTGTGAGCGGGTTAGCCAAAGGCATCGATGCGGAAGCCCATCGGTTATGTTTGAAATACTGTGGTGAGACGATTGGTGTCATTGCTGGTGGACTACATTATATGTACCCGCCTGAAAACGAATCATTATTTCGACAATTAGCGACAACGCAATTAATTATTTCCGAATGTCCACCGTTTGTTCGTCCACAAACTTGGCATTTTCCGATGCGCAATCGCATCATTAGCGGTTTATCGCTCGGTACGCTTGTCGTACAAGCGAAAGAGCGAAGCGGTTCTCTTATTACTGCTCATTTTGCGCTCCAACAAGGGAGAGAAGTGTTTGCGATTCCTGGCGACATCACAACAAAAGAGGCGCTTGGGACGAATCGATTAATTCAGCAAGGAGCGAAATTAATATTGTCAAGTGAGGATATTTCGGAAGAATTTCGACACCTTTTTACATGAACGAAAGAAAAAATCGAAAAATGATGTTTGACAAATGAACGAATCATCATTAATAATAATGAAGATTTTACTTTACGAATTACCTCTTGAGGGAGGACAAAATGATGTCAGACTACTTAGTCATTGTAGAGTCGCCAGCAAAGGCGAAAACGATTGAAAGATATTTAGGAAAAAAGTATAAAGTAAAAGCATCGATGGGTCACGTGCGCGATTTGCCGAAAAGCCAAATGGGCGTTGATATACAAAATGATTATGAACCGAAGTATATTACGATTCGTGGAAAAGGCTCCGTGATTAAAGAGCTGAAGGCGGCAGCAAAAAAGGCAAAAAAAGTATTTCTTGCCGCCGACCCGGATCGTGAAGGAGAAGCGATTGCATGGCATTTAGCACATTTACTTGACTTAAATACGGACTCGCCATGTCGTGTCGTATTTAACGAAATTACGAAAGATGCCATTAAACAATCATTTGAACAGCCGCGCGCCATTAATATGCATTTAGTTCACGCTCAACAAGCGCGACGCGTGCTCGATCGTCTTGTCGGCTACAACATTAGCCCACTGCTTTGGAAAAAAGTAAAAAAAGGATTAAGTGCAGGACGCGTGCAATCTGTTGCCCTTCGCTTAATTATTGATCGAGAAAAAGAAATTCAATCGTTCCAGCCTGAAGAATATTGGACGATTCAAGGAACGTTTGTTAAAGGCAATGATGTATTTGAAGCGCAATTTTATCGCCTTGATAGTGAAACGTTCGATTTAAAAACAGAACAAGATGTCCAACATGTATTAAGCCATATTCAAGGCAATGAATTTGTTGTTACAGCGGTAACGAAAAAAGAGCGCAAGCGCAATCCCGTTGCCCCGTTTATTACATCGTCGTTACAACAAGAAGCTGCGCGTAAGTTAAATTTCCGCACGAAAAAAACGATGATGGTTGCCCAACAACTATATGAAGGAATTGACCTTGGAAGCGAAGGAACGGTCGGTTTAATTACATATATGCGTACAGACTCAACGCGCGTATCAGAAAGCGCCCAACAAGAGGCGATGCAGTATATTGAACAGACGTTCGGCACATCATATGTAGCAACAGAAAAAAGAAAAGAAAAACAAAAAGCGAATGCGCAAGATGCTCACGAAGCCATTCGTCCAACGTCCGTTTGGCGCCATCCTAGCGCGATTAAACCGTATGTCACGCGCGATCAATATCAGCTATATAAACTCATTTGGGAGCGCTTTATCGCAAGCCAAATGGCGCCAGCTGTACTGGATACAGTAGCGATCGAACTTTCAAACGGCTCAGTCGTCTTTCGTGCGACAGGTTCGACAGTCAAGTTTCCGGGCTTCATGAAAGTGTATGTCGAAGGAACGGACGATCCGAAAGATGAACAACAGCGACTATTGCCAGATTTTGCGGAAGGAGAGCGCGTGTTTAGTAAAGATATCGAAGGAAAACAACATTTTACGCAGCCTCCACCGCGTTATACGGAAGCTCGCCTTGTGAAAACGTTAGAAGAGCTCGGCATCGGTCGCCCATCGACATATGCTCCAACGCTCGATACGATACAAAAGCGCAATTATGTGACGCTTGAAAATAAGCGATTCGTTCCAACCGAACTCGGTGAAATTGTGCTCGATTTAATCATGCAATTTTTCCCAGAGATTTTAGATGTCGAATTTACAGCTAAAATGGAAAAAAATTTAGATGATATCGAAGAAGGAAAAGTTGAATGGGTGCGCATTATTGATGAATTTTATCGCGAGTTTGAAAAACGATTAAAAATTGCTGAAGTTGAAATGGAAAAAGTTGAAATAGCCGATGAATCAGCTCATATCGATTGCGAAGTATGCGGAAGCCCGATGGTATATAAAATGGGGCGGTTCGGAAAGTTTATTGCTTGTTCGAACTTCCCACAATGTCGCCATACAAAAGCGATCGTCAAAGACATCGGTGTGAAATGTCCACGCTGCCACGAAGGAAACATTGTAGAACGAAAAAGTAAAAAGAAACGCATGTTTTATGGGTGCGATCGTTTTCCAACATGCGATTTCGTTTCGTGGGATAAACCGATCAGTCGACCGTGTCCAAAGTGCGGTGGCATGCTTGTTGAGAAAAAGGGAAAGAAAAGCGTACTCATTCAATGTACACAATGTGAATATCACGAACAACAGTAAGGTGAGGCGCATACCCTCACCCATTTTATCGAGGAGGGAATATCAATGGAAGTAACAGTGATTGGAGCAGGATTGGCAGGAAGTGAAGCTGCATGGCAACTCGCGAAGCGTGGCATTCGTGTAAAATTGTATGAAATGCGTCCGGTCAAACAAACGCCTGCGCATCATACTGATAAATTTGCTGAGCTTGTATGTAGCAACTCCCTGCGAGCAAATACGTTAACGAATGCGGTCGGTGTGTTGAAAGAAGAAATGCGCCGATTAGATTCTGTTATTATGAAAGCAGCGGACTCTTGTTCTGTACCAGCTGGTGGCGCTTTAGCTGTTGACCGTCATGAATTTGCCGCAAAAGTAACAGAAATGGTAGCGAATCATCCGAATGTGACTGTTGTGCGCGAAGAGGTGACAACGATCCCAACAGGTCCGACAATTATTGCGACAGGTCCGTTAACATCGCAGCCCCTTTCCGAGCAACTTCAAGCGTTAACAGGCGAAGAATATTTATATTTTTACGATGCCGCAGCACCAATTGTTGAAAAAGAAAGTATCGATATGGAAAAAGTGTATATAAAATCTCGCTATGACAAAGGCGAAGCGGCGTATATTAACTGTCCGATGACGGAAGAGGAATTTGAGCGGTTTTATGATGCGCTCATTTCTGCTGAAACTGTTCCTTTAAAAGAGTTTGAAAAAGAAATTTATTTTGAAGGATGTATGCCCATTGAAGTGATGGCACGACGCGGGAAAAAGACGTTGCTCTTTGGACCGATGAAACCTGTCGGCTTAGAAGATCCGCGTACAGGCAAGCGTCCTTTTGCAGTCGTGCAGCTTCGTCAAGATGATGCCGCTGGAACGTTATATAACATTGTCGGTTTCCAGACCCATTTAAAATGGGGCGCACAAAAAGAAGTCATCCGGCTCATTCCAGGGCTTGAACAAGCAGAAATTGTGCGTTACGGCGTCATGCATCGCAATACGTTTATTAATTCGCCGAAACTATTAAAACCGACGTATCAATATAAGGAAAGGGAAGATTTATTTTTCGCAGGACAAATGACCGGTGTCGAAGGATATGTTGAGTCAGCCGCATCAGGACTTGTGGCAGGGATTAACGCCGCGCATTATGTGCTTGGAAAAGAGCTTGTTGTGTTTCCGCAAGAAACAGCAATCGGTAGCATGGCGCACTATATTACATCAGCGAATCCGAAACATTTTCAACCGATGAATGCAAACTTCGGTCTTTTTGCCCCGCTTGATGAGATGATTAAAGATAAAAAGATAAAAAATGAACGGTATGCACAACGGGCGTTAGAAACGATTCAGAATTTTTTAAAAAAGTTGTAAAATTCATTGCAAGAGCTACTAAATTATGCTACTATTTAGTAGCTCTTATGGGGTGATCGAATGGAAAATGTGAATTTTACGTTAAATTTGTTCATTGAATATTTACAAATAGAAAAAAATTATTCAGAATATACAATTGCGTGTTATAAGCATGATATTGGTGAATTTTTCGAATTTATGGAGCGCGAACAAATTGAAGGATTGCAACAAGTATCTTATAGCGACGTCCGTTTGTTTTTAACAGAACTCCATCAACGAAAGCAATCAAGCCGTTCGATTGCCCGAAAAATGTCGAGCTTGCGCAGTTTTTACAAATTTTTGTTACGCGAAAAAATCGTTTTAGAAAATCCATTTGCGCTTGCATCGTTGCCGAAAAAAGAACAGAGAATTCCGCATTTTTTGTATCCAGATGAATTAGAACAGCTGTTTGTTGTCAATGATTTAAATACAGCGATCGGCCAACGAAACCAAGCGCTCATCGAACTATTATACGCAACCGGTATTCGTGTAAGTGAATGTTGTAACATTCGCCTGTCGCACATTGATTTTTCTGTATGTACGATTTTAATTTATGGAAAAGGAAATAAACAGCGATATGTCCCGTTTGGTACGTATGCAAAAGAAGCGCTTGAACGATATATACAAGACGGACGTCAGCAACTAGCAAGTAAAGCGAAGACACCGACTGATATACTTTTTTTAAATGCGCGTGGCGGAGCGCTGACGCCAAGGGGTGTACGCCATATTTTAAACGAGGTCGTCGAACAAGCTGCCCTTTCTTTGAAAGTTAGTCCCCATGTGTTTCGCCATACGTTTGCGACACACTTGTTGAATGAAGGTGCTGATTTACGTTCCGTGCAAGAATTGTTAGGTCATGCGCATCTTTCATCAACGCAAGTATATACACATGTAACGAAAGATCATTTGCGCTATGTTTATTTACATTCCCATCCGCGTGCATAAAAAGGAGGATGTTTATGAGTCAATTTCATGCGACGACGATATTTGCCATTCGCCATCAAGGAAAAGGAGCGATGGCGGGCGATGGTCAAGTGACATTCGGCAATGCCGTAGTGATGAAACATACAGCCCGAAAAATTCGTAAACTTTTTCATGGTAAAGTGTTAGCAGGTTTTGCTGGAGCCGTAGCAGATGCATTTACACTGTTTGAAATGTTCGAAGGAAAGTTAGAAGAATACAACGGAAACTTACAACGGGCAGCGGTGGAGTTAGCGAAAGAGTGGCGGAGCGATAAAGTGTTGCGGCGATTAGAAGCGATGCTAATCGTCATGGATGTCACGCATTTACTACTCATTTCTGGAACAGGTGAAGTCATTGAACCAGATGATGATATTTTGGCGATCGGTTCCGGTGGCAACTATGCGCTAGCGGCTGGTAGAGCGTTAAAAGCGTATGCAGGCGAACATTTAACAGCAAAGCAAATTGCCCAAGCTGCATTAAAAGTAGCGAGCGATATTTGCGTGTACACAAACGATTGCATTATTGTCGAAGAGCTGTAGAGGGGGGAGCGGCATGTTAACGCCAAAACAAATTGTTGAAAAGCTTGATCAATTTATCGTCGGTCAGCATGAAGCGAAAAAAGCGGTCGCGATTGCGTTAAGAAATCGTTATCGTCGCAGTTTATTAGATGAAAAGTTGCGCGATGAAGTCGTGCCGAAAAATATTTTAATGATTGGACCAACAGGTGTTGGAAAAACAGAAATTGCTCGGCGATTAGCGAAACTTGTCGGTGCTCCATTCGTAAAAGTAGAGGCAACAAAATTTACGGAAGTCGGTTATGTCGGTCGCGATGTTGAGTCGATGGTACGCGATCTCGTTGAAACATCTGTACGCATCGTAAAAGAGAAAAAAATGAACGAAGTAAAAGAACAAGCGGAGCAATTAGCGAACAAACGACTTGTTGAACTGCTTGTACCTGGGAAAACAAAACAACCGATGAAAAATCCGTTCGAACTTTTGTTTGGCGGTGCATCCGAACAACAAACGACGAACGTGAGCGATGATCAACAACTTGCTGAAAGACGAAGACAAGTTGCTTGGCAATTGGCAAATGGGCAATTAGAAAACGAAATAGTGACGGTTGAAATAGAAGAACAACAATCGGTCATGTTTGACTTATTCCAAGGCGCTGGTATGGAGCAAATGGGCGTAAATATGCAAGATATGCTCAGCAGCTTTATGCCGAAAAAGCGGAAAAAACGAAAATTAAAAGTAAAAGAAGCCCGTCATGTACTTGCAAATGAAGAAGCACAAAAACTCATTGATATGGATGAAGTGACACAAGAAGCGATTCGTTTAGCAGAACAATCTGGCATCATTTTTATTGATGAAATTGATAAAATTGCTCGAAAAGGACAGGTTGGTTCATCAGCTGACGTTTCTCGTGAAGGTGTGCAACGCGACATTTTACCGATTGTTGAAGGCTCGACCGTTATGACGAAATACGGACCAGTCAAAACGGACTATATTTTATTTATTGCTGCTGGGGCGTTCCATATGGCAAAACCGTCCGATTTAATTCCAGAATTACAAGGTCGTTTTCCGATTCGCGTGGAATTGACGAAACTCACCGTCGATGATTTCGTCAAAATATTAGTTGAACCGAACAACGCGCTTTTAAAGCAGTATGTTGCTTTACTTGCGACAGAAGGTATACAACTTGAATTTTCTGACGATGCTATTCGTAAAATTGCGGAAGTCGCTTTTGAAGTAAATCAACAAACAGATAACATTGGCGCGCGCCGCCTTCATACGATTATGGAAAAATTGTTAGAAGACTTATTGTATGAAGCACCGGATGTTCATTTAGAAAAGGTTGTTATTACTCCACAATACGTTGAAAAGAAATTAGGAAACATTGTACGAAATAAAGATTTAAGCGAATTTATTTTATAAGGAGGATGCGATATGAATTTACTTGAAAAAACGAGAAAAATTAATGCGATGCTACAAAATGCGGCTGGAAAGCCTGTAAACTTTAAAGAGATGGCGGAAACACTTTGCGAAGTGATCGAGGCGAACGTCTTCGTCGTCAGCCGTCGCGGAAAGTTGCTTGGCTTTGCGATTAAACAAACGATTGAAAACGAACGAATGAAAAAAATGTTAGCGGATCGTCAATTCCCAGAAGAGTATACGAAAAATTTATTTAACATTACAGAAACATCGCCAAACCTTGATATTAATAGTGAGTATACGGCATTTCCGATCGAAAATAAAGACTTATTTAAAAATGGTTTAACGACGATTGTACCGATTATCGGCGGCGGTGAGCGTCTAGGAACGCTCATTTTATCCCGCTTAGATAAAGAGTTTCATGATGACGATTTAATTTTAGCTGAATATGGCGCAACGGTTGTCGGAATGGAAATTTTACGAGAAAAAGCGGAAGAAATCGAAGAAGAAGCACGTAGCAAAGCGGTCGTTCAAATGGCGATTAGCTCGCTTTCATATAGTGAATTAGAAGCCATTGAACATATTTTTGAAGAGTTAGATGGGACAGAAGGCTTGCTTGTGGCAAGTAAAATTGCTGACCGCGTCGGCATCACACGCTCAGTCATTGTCAATGCGCTTCGCAAACTAGAAAGTGCGGGAGTCATTGAATCTCGTTCCCTCGGCATGAAAGGAACGTACATTAAAGTATTAAACGATAAGTTTCTAACAGAGCTCGAGAAATTAAAACATCATTAAAAACAAACAGGGCATCTTTCTCGTAAAGATGCCTCTTTTGTTAAAGTATGTGAAAAATAGTCCAATGTTCCCTATATACATTATGTAAATAATTTTTTACAATAAAGGTGTCGAACGGTGTCTCTATGGGGAGGAATATGTCGTGAAATTGTTTTCAAATACATTCCAAATATTAGAACAAGGATTGAATTACTCATCATTGAAACAAAAAGTAATCGCAAACAACATTGCGAATGTCGATACACCAAATTTCCAAGCAAAAGACGTTCAGTTTCGTACCGAATTTCAGCAAGCGTTACAAGCGTATCGTACAGATCCACGCCATTTTGAGTTTAAAGGAAGTACGAACAAATTTTTCGTGACAACTAAAAACGATCTCGTTTACAATCATAATAACAACAATGTCGATTTAGATAAAGAAATGTCGGATTTAGCGCAAAACCAAATTTATTATAACGCTTTAGTTGAACGATTAAACGGAAAGTTTAACTCTTTGAAAACGGTCATTAAGGGAGGAAAATAATACATGTTTCAAAGTTTCAATGTATCCGCCTCTGCGTTAACTGCCCAGCGGTTGCGTATGGATGTCATTTCAGCAAACATGGCAAACGTTGATACGACACGAGCGAAAATGGTCGATGGGAAGTGGCAGCCGTATCGTCGCAAAATGGTTGTGATGCAACCGAACGAGTCATTTTCTTCCGTTTTAAGCCAAGCAATGAACGAGCGATCGACAGGCGGAGTGAAAGTGACGAAAATTGTTGAGGATCAAACACCATTTAAACTTGTATATGACCCATCTCATCCCGATGCAGATGAAAACGGATATGTACAATTACCGAACGTCGATCCGTTAAAAGAAATGGTCGATTTAATGAGCGCCACGCGCTCGTACGAAGCAAATGTGACGGTGTTAAATGCAACGAAAGGGATGTTAATGAAGGCGTTAGAAATCGGAAAATAGGGGGATAAACGATGATTGATCGCATTCAACGTACAGCTTTATCACCAGCTGTACAGCAGCAACCGGTAAAGCCTGCGGAAGCACAACGGGCGTTCTCACAGTTTTTAAAAGACGCGATTCATGAAGTCAATAAACAACAAATTGAGTCAGACCAGCTGACAACGAAGCTAGCAAAAGGAGAAAACGTTGATTTGCACAATGTGATGATCGCTTCACAAAAAGCGAGCATATCGCTTCAATTAGCGATTGAAGTGCGCAATAAAGTGATTGAAGCATACCAAGAAGTGATGAGAATGCAAGTATAATGGACCTCAAGAGATAGCGGAGGAAGCATATGAACGAGCGATTAAAACAAGCGATAGAACGATTGAAATTGTTTTGGAGCGAGAGAACAAAACAGCAAAAATTGATGACTTTAGGACTTGTTGGGCTGTTGATCGTTGCCGTTGCGCTTACTGCTTTTTTTGCGACGCGAACGAATTTTGTTCCTCTCTACAGCAATTTATCGCCGCAAGAAGCGGGGCAAATTAAAGCGACGCTTGATCAGCGGGGTATTAAGTCGCAAATTACCGATAACGGCACGACGATTTTAGTGCCTGAACAGCTTGTCAACACGTTAAAAGTGGAATTAGCCGCAGAAGGTATTCCGGATAGCGGGAGTATTGATTATTCATTTTTCGGAAAAAACTCTGGTTTCGGTATGACGGATAATGAATTTAACGTGTTGAAAATTGAGGCAATGCAAACAGAGCTCGCCAATTTAATAAAAAGTATCGACGGGGTAGAAGATGCGAAAGTGATGATTAATCTACCCCAGCCGACGCTCTTTGTTGGTGACCAACAGGAAGAGGCATCTGCATCCATCGTTTTGAAAACAAAGGCGGGATATAAATTTAACGAACAGCAAATTAAATCGCTATATCACCTTGTTTCCAAAAGTGTGCCGAACCTTCCTACTGAAAATATCGTCATTATGAATCAATATTTTGAGTACTTTGACTTAAAAAATGAAGAAAATTTTTCGTCTGGCAAAACATTTGCTGAACAGTACGAAATAAAACAACAAATCGAACGCGACATTCAACGCCGCGTCCAACAAATGTTAGGCACGATGATCGGACAAGATAAAGTCGTCGTTTCTGTGACAGCAGACGTGGATTTTACGCAAGAAAATCGCCAAGAAGAGCTTGTTGAGCCAGTCGATAAAGAAAATATGGAAGGCATCGCCGTAAGCGTACAGCGCATTACAGAGACGTTTTCGGGCAAAGGGGCTCAACCAGGTGGTGCATCAGGAACAGGGGAAAACGCTGTACCGGGTTATCAAGGAGCCAATGGCGAGACAAACGGGGATTATGAGCGAATTGAGGAAACAATTAATAACGAGGTTAATAGAATAAAAAAAGAAATTGTTGCAAGTCCTTATAAAGTAAAAGATTTAGGTATTCAAGTGATGGTTGAACCACCAAAACCGAACGATCCAAACTCACTTCCTGCTCAAACGGTTGATGATATTACAAAAATTTTAGGAACGATTGTGCGAACATCGGTCGATAAAGATGTTGCTGGGCAGTGGACGGATGCCGATTTACAAAATCGCGTCGTTGTTTCTGTGCAACCGTTTAACGGAAAAGTGCAGTTTAATGAACAAACATCGACTATTCCGACATGGGCATATATTGCAGGTGGCGGTGTGCTTGTTGTGCTCCTTGCGCTCATCGTCTTTTTATGGTTGCGCAAACGGAAAAAAGAAGAAATGGACGAACTGTCGTTACAAGAAGAACAAGTGGCAGTACAAATTCCAGATGTAAACGAGGAAGTCGAAACAGAAGCGACATTGCGCCGCAAGCAACTTGAAAAACTTGCAAAAGAAAAACCAGAAGAATTTGCGAAATTATTACGAACATGGCTTGCTGAGGAATAAGGGGGGGGATTATATGGCAAAACGCGATCAAAAAGGCGAATTAACAGGAAAACAAAAAGCAGCCATTCTCCTCATTTCATTAGGACCAGACGTTTCAGCATCTGTATATAAACATTTATCTGAAGAAGAAATTGAAAAATTGACGCTTGAAATTTCTAACGTTCGTCAAGTGGATGCCGAGAAAAAAGAAACGATTTTAGAAGAGTTCCACCAAATCGCCTTAGCGCAAGATTACATTTCACAAGGCGGCATTGCCTACGCAAAACAAGTGCTCGAAAAAGCACTTGGGCCAGAGCAGGCGATGAACATTATTAACCGTCTCACGTCGGCGCTGCAAGTGCGTCCGTTTGATTTCGCGCGCAAGGCGGATCCAGCGCAAATTTTAAACTTTTTACAAAATGAGCATCCACAAACAATTGCCCTTGTATTGTCTTATTTGGAACCAACGCAAGCGGGTCAAATTTTATCAGCGCTGCCACAAGAAATGCAAGCGGATGTTGCTCGTCGCATCGCGTTGATGGATCGCACATCACCGGAAATGATTAATGAAGTCGAACAAGTACTTGAACGAAAATTATCAACGACAGTTGTACAAGATTACACACAAACAGGTGGTATTGAGGCTGTTGTTGAAGTATTAAATGGTGTGGATCGGGCAACCGAACGAACGATTTTAGATGCGCTTGAAATTCAAGACCCAGAATTAGCAGAAGAAATTAAAAAGCGCATGTTTGTCTTTGAAGATATCGTTACGCTTGATAACCGTGCGATTCAACGCGTCATTCGCGAAGTGGACAATGCCGACTTGTTGCTTGCATTGAAAGTATCTAGCGACGAAGTAAAAGAAGTTGTATTTCGTAACATGTCTTCACGCATGGCGGAAACGTTTAAAGAAGAGATGGAGTTTATGGGGCCTGTTCGCCTTCGTGACGTAGAAGAAGCGCAATCACGTATTGTCGCAGTGATTCGTCGTCTCGAAGAAGCGGGTGAAATCGTTGTTGCTCGTGGCGGAGGAGATGATATTATTGTCTAAAGTCATTAAAGCCCCGTTTGCTCGAACATGTTCGGAGCAACGAGCGGTTATTCAAGTGAAAAAAGTGCTGCCCGACATGCAACAAGAAGAACATGAGCAACATGACGAAATGACGATACAACATGTGCAAATGTTAATTGAGCAGGCGGAACAGCAAGCAGCGCATATTCGTCAAGAAGCCGACATGTATTACGCCTCTGTTCAACAACAAATAGCAGAAGAACAAAAACAATGGGAAGAAGAACGAAAAGAATGGATTGAACAGGCGCGTCAAGAAGGATACGCGATCGGTTTCGAACAAGGACGACAAGACGGATTTCAGCAATATATGGAGGCGATTCGCGAGGCGAAGAAGATCGTACAATCAGCTAATGAACAGTTTTATCATATGCTTGAATCAGCTGATGAAACGATTTTGCTTGTCGCATGCAAAGTAGCGGAGCGGATCATGGGAGAACGTCTTGCTGAAAATAAAGAACATTTTCTTGGGCTTGTGAAACAAGTGATAAAAGAAGTAAGAGAACATGAAGAAGTGAAAATGTATGTGCATCCGACGTACTATGATGTCGTCATTCGGCAAAAAGATGAGCTAAAAGCGTTATTTAGTCACGATGTTCACTTGTTTATTTATCCCGATGAGACGCTAGATGAAACAAGTTGTATTGTTGAAACGCCGTTTGGTCGTATTGATGCAAGCGTTGATACGCAGCTTGAACAGCTGAAATTACAATTGCTCGAGCGGATCGAGGGGGCGAGCGAATGAACTGGCAAGCACTCATCAATGAAATCGAGTTGCTCGATCCATATAAACGATTTGGCAAAGTCACACGCGTCATCGGCTTAATGATCGAAGCGAAAGGACCAGAAAGTTCGATTGGCGATGTGTGCTACATTCATATCGGCCATAAAAAAAAGAAAAAAATTCAAGCGGAAGTTGTCGGGTTTCGTGATGAATACGTACTTTTAATGCCTTATGCCACCGTTCAAGATATTGCTCCGGGTTGCATTGTGGAGGCAACGGGAGCTCCGCTTGAAATGAAAGTCGGTTCAGCGCTTGTTGGACGTGTCATTGATGCATTAGGCGTCCCACTTGATGATCAACCGCTTCCGAAAGGATTGACTGCTGTTCCAATTGATCGCCAACCGCCGAACCCAATGACGCGTCCCACGATTTCAGAACCGATTGAAGTCGGCGTAAAAATGATTGATAGCTTGTTGACGGTTGGAAAAGGACAACGTGTCGGTATTTTTGCTGGCTCGGGCGTCGGAAAAAGTACGCTAATGGGGATGATTGCCCGTAACACAAATGCAGATTTAAACGTTATTGCGCTCATCGGTGAACGCGGACGTGAAGTACGAGAGTTTATTGAGCGCGATCTCGGTCCAGAGGGGTTAAAACGCTCCATTGTCGTTGTAGCGACATCCGACCAACCTGCTCTCATGCGCATTAAAGGGGCATATACAGCGACTGCTATAGCGGAATATTTTCGCGATCAAGGACTAAATGTCATGTTTATGATGGACTCTGTTACGCGCGTGGCGATGGCGCAACGTGAAGTCGGATTAGCTGTCGGTGAGCCGCCGACGACGAAAGGATATACACCGTCTGTTTTCGCGATTTTACCGAAGTTGCTTGAGCGGACTGGGACGAATGAGCACGGAACAATTACCGCTTTTTATACGGTACTCGTTGACGGCGATGATATGAATGAACCGATTGCTGATACAGTTCGAGGTATTTTAGATGGGCATTTCGTATTAGAACGTCAACTAGCTAATAAAGGTCAGTATCCAGCGATTAACGTATTGAAAAGCGTCAGTCGCGTTATGAACTACATCGTGACGCCAGAACATCGAAAAGTAGCGGAAAAATTGCGGGAGTTATTAGCGACATACGTTCAATCTGAAGATTTAATTCAAATTGGTGCGTATAAGCGTGGCTCATCGCGAGAAATCGATGAAGCCATTCGTTATTATCCGAAAATTATTTCGTTTTTAAAACAAGATGTTCATGAATCGTACACAATAAATGAAAGTGTTCAACAGTTGTTTCAACTTATTGAACAAGGGTGAATAAACGATGACACCATTTAAATTAACAAAAATTTTAAACTTAAAAGAACATGAAAAACAAAAAGCGTTACATGAATATGAAGAAGCGCGCACCCGATTTGAAGAAGTGGCAGAAAAACTATACCATTTTTTAAAACAAAAAGAAGATTACGAAGAACAACATAAACAACAATTACAATCGGGGCTAGCGATTCAACATATTCGCTCGTTTCAACATTTTATGAGCAACTTGCAGCGGGTCATCGATCATTATCAGCATCTTGTTATGCAAGCACGTCAGCATATGGAGTTGAAACAACTGAAATTAGTTGAATTGAATGTGGAAGTGAAAAAATACGAAAAAATAAAAGAAAAGCATGATGAAATGATCGCACAACAAATGCGAATAGCTGAACAAAAACAAATGGACGATATTTCTATACAACAATATTGTTATCGAGAAACAAGGTGAGCATCGATGGAACAGTTTGAAAAAGAAGAAGAGACGAAAAAAACAAGCAAGTTTCAATGGTTTCTTTTTGTCGTTTTTATCCCGTTTTTATTTACGATTTCTGTTGTTTTGTTAATTTTAACGTTCTCTGGCATTAACGTATTTGAACAAGGGAAAAAATATGCGGGACAACTGCCGTTCGTTTCCCAATGGATTGAGGGAACAGAAGCGAACGAAAAAGAGAAACTACAAGAACAAATTGTCGAATTAAAAGCAACGATTGTTGAAAAAGAAAAGAAACTTGCAAAAACGAAAGACGTCATAAAAGAAAAAGATGCCGAAATTGACACGCTCAAACAAGAAATTGCCCGCTTGCAAGCAGAAAAGGAACAAGCACAGCAGCCGACAACACCGTCAACAGAGCAAACAAATGCTCCGCGTGTAGACGTGGTGAAAATGTACGAAACGATGTCACCAAAAAAAGCTGCAGAAATTATTCCACAAATGTCCGATCAAGAAGCGGTTAATTTATTGTCCAAACTTAAAACAGACAAAGTGGCAGCCATTTTAGAAAAAATGGATGCAGCAAACGCAGCAAAGTATACGAGCCTTCTTGCGAAAAAAGCGAACAACTGAAAGGAGGTGAAGAAATGAATATCGCCGGGGTTTCTTTCATGGCTCCATTTAGCGGATCAAATCAGCAAACGACTGTTGAAACGGGCGATGGACATGCATTTGCTCAGGTGCTTTCGTCGTTGCGTCAAACGTCACCATCGTTACAGTCACTATCGGAACAGCCGGAAACGATGCAACGAATGGATTGGGAGCAGTTGCAGCAATGGTTTGCCCAACTTCCGATTCATGATGGATATGCCGAGAAACAAACGTTATCAAACGAAATGATACAATCGTTTCTTTCTCTTTTACCAGAGGAAACGAAAGAGCAAATGATTCAACAATTTTCAGCTGGGCAGCCGTTTGAAACGATGTTTTCACCACAAGATGATCTTGATGAAGAAGATGAACTGATGCTCGTCATCGCTTTGTTTCAACTTGAACAAAAACAATGGACGATTCCAGAGCCGATCATTGAACATGCACGTGCAACGCTTCGCAACGTGTTCGGAACAAACGATGAACAAAGCGACACGATGAAAGACATGTTGCAAAAATTAATCGAGTTAGGCGACTATGAAAAGACACGGCGTCATGTGGGACAAGTAGAGACAGAACTGATGCAAAAAGTTATAGAACATCAGCGTGCTTTATTGTCGACTGTTGATAGTGAAAAAACGACATCTGATATGAAATCTGTGGTTGCACGTTTACAAGGACAATCTTGGCAACCTGTACAAAAAGAAGTTGCACCATTACCACAACAGCGTAAGCAACCGATTGCTCGCCCGTCCGAACAGATGGCACAGGCACATGTTGCTCAACAATCAAACGATAAACATGTACCGTTTGAACTACGAACAATTGATACGACAAGTGAAACACCGTTTGTTGCACAGTTTGAGCGAATCATTCGTTCGAGCCAGTTGACAAGGTGGAAAAATGGCAATACGCAACTGCTTATTCGTTTACATCCTGAACATTTAGGACATGTAACGATTAAACTCATTGAGCAAAAAGGGAAGCTAACTGCAAAGATGATTACATCAACCGAAGCTGCGAAGCAGTTAGTGGAACAACATATTCATCAGCTTGCGCACATTGCCGATCGTATTACGGTAGAGCAATTCAATGTATTTGATCAAGCGAAATTTCGCGACCATTCTTTCCATCAACAAAAACAGCAGCAACAGCAGCAAGAACAGCAAAAAGAAGAAAAAAAGCAACCTGATCAATCTTTTGATGAGTGGCTAAACGAGTGGTTTCATTTTGATATGTAGAGGTGATGTACGTGGCAACGATCGATCCGAGTTTGCTTTTATCGCAGCGAAAAGTCGCACAACGTGAGACAGGGAAAAGCTCGTTAGGGAAAGATGATTTTTTAAAAATTTTGATCGCTCAATTGCAACACCAAGATCCGTTAAATCCGATGGAAGACCGTGAATTTATTTCACAAATGGCGAACTTCTCATCGCTTGAACAAATGGTCAATATGTCGAATATGATGAGCAAATTTATTGAGACACAAACGGGCACATCTGAAAAACTTACTGGCACGTTAGATGCGTTACAAAAGCTTATTCAACAACAATCTACACCGTCGCTTGCTCAATACAGTGAATGGATTGGTAAAACCGTCACATGGGATGAGCAAAGCGGTGTGGTGAAAGCTGTCGTTCAAAAAGGAACGGACGTATGGTTAGAGCTTGATCAAGGGGAGATGGTGTTGGCCTCTCGCGTCACAAAAGTGTCGCAATAAAGGAGGTGAAAAAATGAATCGCATTCAGTTTTTTCCGCACACCCCATTGATTCCGTCACAAAAACAGACGACCGTTTCAACGGAGCGACAATCGTTTCGCGATGCGCTTGCTGAAGCAGGAAAAGCATTAAAAATAAGCAAACATGCCCAGCAGCGGTTACAAGAACGAAATATTCACATTAACGAGGAACAATGGGCGATGATCGGACAAAAAATTGTCGAGGCAAAACAAAAAGGGGTGCGAGACTCGCTCGTCATTACAGATGAAGCGGCCTTAATCGTGAGCGCGGTCAACCAAACGGTCATCACAGCGATGCATCGTGAAGAGGCACAGAGCCAATTGTTCACAAATATTAATGGAGCCATTATTATATAAGGCCGGACCTTTACAGGAAGCCTTCGAGCGTGCGGAATGACAGAAGCCGCTCAAACAACGAAAAGGAGAGGATTATTATGTTACGTTCCATGTTCACTGGAATTGGTGGTATTCGCAACTTTCAATATAAATTAGACGTGATTGGTAACAATATTTCTAACGTCAACACGTATGGCTACAAAAAAGCGCGCGTCACATTTAAAGATCTCGTTTCGCAACAAATTTCAGCTGCGACATCATCAACAGGGACACGCGGGGGAATTAACGGAAAACAAATCGGATTAGGAAGCGGGCTCGGCTCGATCGAAACCATTCATACGCAAGGATCGACGCAAACGACATCACGTCCACTCGACTTAGCGCTCGGTGGCGACGGCTTTTTCGTCGTTGGATCGATTAATGATGTGACGTTAATTAGTATGGATGGACCAGCTGGAAAGCTTGGCACGAACAAAGTAAATACAGGTGTACCGATTGATCGTGTCTTTAATTTAAGCTTTACACGTGCCGGAAACTTTTATTTGGATGAGTACGGTTATATCGTTAACTCGGACGGACAATATTTGATCGGGGAAGCGGCGATTAAAGATGTAGATACGGTCATTGCAAATGCTCCACATGTTGCTCAAGCTAGACGTGACTTAGAAACATTTCTTAATAGTGCAAATGGCCTCGTAAACTTTATAAAAAAATGGAAAGATGAGTTTACTAAAGATCCGGATAACAATCCGACTACACAAACTGATTTTATTAATTTTATTAAAAACTTTAACAATGAGCTAAAAAGTTTAAATGAGAAAATTACAGGAAAAACGGATCCAGGTGATACAACGCTTGCAGCGGCTGGAACATACTTTAACGATCGTGTATCTCCGAAAGCAAGTATTAACCCGGTTCCACTTCTTCCTGAAAACGAAGCAGATTGGCCGGATACGCTAGCAGAAGCCGAAAAAATGATGGGGCCATACTTAGAAGGAATTAGCGGTTTCGTAGAAAGCGTCCAACAAGTGTTACAAGACTACAGCGAGCCGAAATACGGAAATGTGACAAGCTTTGAACCGGGATTGATTCAAATTCCGAAAACGGCGAAAAGTTTCGGGATTACGGCGGACGGAAAAGTGACATTTATTGATAGTTCTGGACAATTAAAAATTGCAGGACAAATTTTATTAGCACAATTTCCGAACCCGAGCGGCTTAGAGAAAATGGGAGGAAATACGTTTAAAGAAACAAACAACTCTGGTAAGCTTGACCGAAATGCCAATGGATTGACGATTAATGAGTTATCGCGCCCAGGTTTAAACGGTGCCGGTGAAATTATTTCCGGGGCATTAGAAATGTCGAACGTGGACTTATCTGAAGAATTTACGGAAATGATTGTCGCACAACGCGGATTCCAAGCGAATACACGCATTATTACAACGTCGGATGAAATTTTACAAGAGCTTGTCAACTTGAAGAAATAATAAATAAAGGGGGGGACGGGGGCGTTTGCCCCCGATACATAATGATTCGATTAACGCGGTTAAACGGTAAACCTTTTACGTTAAACGCCATTTACATAGAGCAAGTTGAAGCGTTCCCAGACACGACTATTACGTTAACGAATGGCAAAAAGTTTGTCGTGCGCGAGTCTGTGGAAGATGTTATGTTATTAGTAGAAACGTTTTATCGTAACATTTCTGTTCTCGGATTAAGGAGAGAGGCGGAGGGATCCGACGTTGAAGGACAATAAAATGTTAAAAATCATGTTAATTGTTATGGGAGTAGTTACGCTTGTTAGCGTCGTCGCCCTTGTTGTTGTCATGAAATTTATGGGGAATGATGAGCCAAAAGAACCGACAGTTGATGAAATTGTCGCCAGTTCGTTTGATGTACCTGAAATCATGACCAATTTAATGGACGGAAGCTTTATTAAAATTGCGTTTAAAATTCAAACAGATAGCGAAAAAGCAAAAGAAGAAGCAGAAAAACGCGATTTTCAAATTAAAAATATCATTATTGAAGAATTATCAGAAATGACAGCAGAACAGTTTAAAGGAAAACAAGGAAAGCTCCTTTTAGAGAAAAAGCTGCGCGAACGCATAAATGAGCTTATGCAAGAAGGAAAAGTTGAGAAAATTTATATAACCTCCTTTATTCTCCAGTAAATAAAATGAATAGGAGTAGGAGGTGAGAACGGTGTCAGGAGAAGTTTTATCACAAAGTGAAATAGATGCCCTGCTTGCGGCGCTATCTGCTGGAGAGATGAGCGCGGATGAGCTGAAAAAGGAAGAAGCAGAGAAAAAAGTAAAAGTGTATGACTTTAAACGAGCATTGCGGTTTTCAAAAGACCAAATTCGCAGTTTAACGCGCATACACGAAAACTTTGCCCGGTTGTTAACGACATTTTTTTCAGCGCAGTTGCGAACATACGTGCAAATTTCAGTCGCATCGGCTGACCAATTGCCGTACGAGGAATTTATTCGCTCCATTCCGAAAATGACAATTTTAACGGTATTCGAAGTCCCTCCTCTTGATGGACGCGTGCTGTTAGAAGTCAACCCAAATATCGCTTATGCGATGCTTGATCGCGTATTAGGCGGTAGAGGAGTAAGTTTAAATAAAATCGAAAATTTAACTGAAATTGAAACAAAAATTATGTCCAGTTTGTTTGAAAAAGCGTTTAGCAACTTGCGTGAAGCGTGGGAGTCCGTGGCAGATATCGATCCGATGCTCACAGATTTTGAAGTCAATCCACAATTTTTACAAATGGTGTCACCGAATGAAACGGTTGTTGTTATTTCGTTAAATACACAAATTGGTGATACGAGTGGAATGATTAACATTTGTATCCCACACGTTGTATTAGAGCCGATTATCCCGAAATTATCTGTTCATTATTGGATGCAAACGCAAAAAAAAGAGCGTGAACCAGAGGAAGTTGCGACGCTACAAAAACGATTAAAGCAAACGAAAGTGCCGATGATCGCAGAACTTGGTACATCGAGCATCTCCGTACAAGAGTTTTTGCAACTTTCCGTTGGTGATGTCATTCAACTTGATCAAACGGTGCGAGATCCGCTCATCATTAAGGTGGGAGATGTGCCGAAGTTTATCGGGCAGCCGGGAAAAATGAATAAACGATTAGCAGTACAAATTTTAGATGTAATAAAGGGGGAAGACGGCGATGATGAGTGACGATATGTTATCTCAAGATGAGATTGATGCGTTGTTGCGAGGAATTGACGAAGACCCGATGCCGTCTAGTACAATGTCGATCGATGAAGTATTGACACCAATTGAACAAGATGCGCTTGGTGAAATTGGAAATATTTCATTTGGTAGTTCAGCGACAGCGTTATCGATGTTATTAAATCAAAAGGTTGAAATTACGACGCCGAACGTTTCACTCATTGAACGTGCGCGCGTGGCAGAAGAGTTTCCGCATCCGTACGTTGCGATTCAAGTGAGCTATACGGAAGGGTTTTTAGGAACAAATTTACTTGTCATTAAACAATCTGATGCTGCGATTATCGCAGATTTAATGATGGGTGGAGATGGTACAAACCCGCCTGCCTTTATGGATGAAATTCAACTGAGCGCTGTACAAGAAGCGATGAATCAAATGATGGGTTCAGCTGCGACATCGATGTCCACAATTTTTAGTAAAAAAGTTGATATTTCACCACCAAGCTTACACTTACTTGATTTATCAGAAGGCGAAGGATTTGAATATTTACCGCCGGACGACGTGCTTGTAAAAGTATCGTTCCGTTTAAAAGTAGGTAACTTAATTGATTCTAACATTATGCAATTGTTGCCGATTCATTTTGCAAAAGAATTAGTCGAAAATTTATTAAATCCGTCTAGTACAAAGACACAAACATCGGCTACAATAAATACGAATGAGCCACGTCAAACCGCGCCATCCGCACAAACGCAACCAGCGCCTTCACCGGCTCAACAAACGCAAAAAGAAGCTCCTCAACATTTTGGAACGGGAGCCGTACAGCAGCCTGTCAACGTCCAGCCTGTTGCTTTTGCAAGTTTTGAACCAGCGCCATTGCCAGAAGCGGAATCGCGCAATCTCGACATGTTGCTTGACATTCCGTTGCAAGTGACGGTGGAGCTCGGGCGAACGAAGCGCTCTGTACAAGACATTTTAAGTTTATCGTCAGGTTCCATTATTGAACTCGATAAGCTGGCTGGTGAACCGGTTGACATTTTAGTAAACAATAAATTGATCGCGAAAGGCGAAGTCGTTGTCATTGATGAAAATTTCGGGGTGCGTGTGACAAGTATTATTAGCCAAAGCGATCGGTTAAACAAATTACGATAATTTGGGAGGTTTTTGGAGAATGGCGAGAATTTTAATTGTTGATGATGCAGCATTTATGCGAATGATGATTAAAGATATTTTAACGAAAAATGGGCACGAAGTTGTCGCAGAGGCAGCTGATGGAGCACAAGCGGTCGAAAAGTATAAAGAATTTCGCCCAGACTTAGTTACAATGGACATTACGATGCCAGAAATGGATGGCATTACGGCACTGAAAGAAATTAAAAAAATTGACAGCAACGCTAAAGTCATTATGTGTTCTGCGATGGGGCAACAGGCGATGGTTATTGATGCCATTCAAGCGGGAGCAAAAGATTTTATTGTCAAACCGTTCCAAGCAGATCGTGTCATTGAAGCGATTAACAAAACGCTCGGTTAGAGGTGGAATTCATTGCGCTATATTCGCATCATCATGTTGTGCGCGTTCGTTGTTCTGCAAGCAGTTTCTCCTGCTTTTGCAGAACAAACGAATAGCGTAAAAGAATGTGTAGAGCATCCAGAAAAGTGTAAAGAACAACAAACGGACAAGGCAACGGAATCAGAAAACGTTGCCCAACCGTCTCCAATTACAGTTTGGGATTTTGTCAAACTGATTGCTGCAACTGCTTTTGTTGTGTTTTTGTTATATGCGCTTTTAAAATGGTTAAATAAACAAAACCGATTTTATGAGCGAAAAGGGCTTATCCAACATTTAGGTGGAACAAGTTTAGGAACGAATCGAACGATTCAAATCGTGAAAGTCGGTCGACGCGTATTTGTTGTCGGTGTAGGCGAGTCGATTCACTTATTGAAAGAAATTACGGATGAACAAGAAATTGAAGAGTTGCTTAAACAACATGAAGCGCGTCTTGATTCATTGCTTGATACGAACGTATGGAAATCGCTCCAATCGCTTTTGCAACGAAAAACAAACGAGCCTCGTTTTCGCCAATTGTTTGATCGAGAATTACAACAATTGGCTGAGAAGCGAAAACAGGCGATGAGAGCGCTGGAAAAAGAAAGGGATTCACATGAATGAAGTCATGCAGTTTTTTAATAATAGTGCGCCCGAAAACGTAGCAACATCTGTCAAACTGTTGTTGCTCTTGACGGTCTTGTCGATTGCGCCAGGCATTTTAATTATGGTGACATCGTTTACGCGCATCGTCATCGTTTTATCGTTTGTTAGAACAGCGCTCGGCACGCAACAAATGCCGCCAAACCAAGTCATTATCGGGCTATCGCTATTTTTAACATTTTTTATTATGGCGCCGACGTTTCAACAAATAAATCGTGACGCCTTGCAGCCGTTGTTTGATGAAAAAATTAATTTAGAGCAAGCTTATGAACGAGCCGAAGCACCGCTAAAAGAGTTTATGAGCAAACATACGCGTCAAAAAGATTTAGCTTTATTTTTAAGCTACGCAGGAGCCCAACAGCCAAAAACGGTGCAAGATATTCCAATGTCAGCGCTTGTTCCCGCTTTTGCGATTAGCGAGCTAAAAACAGCGTTTCAGATCGGCTTTATGTTATTCATTCCGTTTTTAGTCATTGATATGATTGTCGCAAGCGTATTAATGTCGATGGGAATGATGATGCTACCGCCGGTCATGATTTCGTTGCCGTTTAAAATTTTATTGTTTGTCTTGGTGGACGGTTGGTATTTAGTCGTGAAATCATTATTAGAAAGCTTTTAAAAGTAGGTGGGAAAAATGAGTCCCGATTTTGTCATTCAAGTAGCGGAACGCGGTGTATATATGGTGCTTGTCATATGCGGTCCGCTTATGTTGCTTGCTCTTGCAATCGGATTGTTTGTTAGTATTTTGCAAGCGACGACCCAAATTCAAGAACAAACGTTAGCATTTGTGCCGAAAATCGTTGCGGTGTTACTCGGTCTTGTCTTCTTCGGACCGTGGATGCTTTCGCGCATGATTTCATATGCATACAATATTTTTAGTAACTTAAGTAAATTTGTAGGATGAAGCGTATGGAGTTATACACGTATGTACCGACATTTTTGCTCATTTTCGCGCGCGTCGCTTCATTTTTCGCAACGATGCCGCTTTTCTCCTATCGAAACGTACCAAACGTTCATAAAATCGGTTTTGCTTTTTTTATAAGTTGGCTCATGTTTTTTTCACTCGATCCAAAGCCATTAGATATTGACGGAATGTATATGATGTTGCTAATGAAAGAAGTGCTTGTCGGGCTACTTATTGGGCTTGTTGCTTTTATGATCATGTCAGCGATTCAAATTGCAGGTGGATTCATTGATTTTCAAATGGGATTTGCGATCGCAAACGTCATCGATCCGCAAACAGGCGCCCAAAGCCCATTAATGGGACAATATTTATACACGCTTGCTTTGTTTTTTTTGCTTGCCGTCAATGGACATCATTTGTTGTTAGACGGTATTTTTTATAGCTATCAGTTCATCCCGCTCGATCATCTCATTTCTTTCGGGAATGGACAAATCGCAGAACAAGTCGTTCGTTTATTTCAAGCGATGTTTGTTATTGCATTGCAAATGGCCATTCCGATTGTTGGTTGTTTATTTTTAGTTGATGTGGCGCTTGGTATTGTGGCTCGAACAGTTCCACAAATGAACATTTTTGTCATTGGATTACCCGTGAAAATTATCGTCAGTTTTGTTTTGTTTATCATTGTATTTTCAAGCATGTTTGTTGTCACCAAACAACTGTTTGAACTCACTTTTATGTCGATGCGCAACATGATGAAACTGTTAGGAGGCGCGTAATGTGAGCTGGCTGTCCGTTGATTTGCAGTTTTTCGCCGGGGAAAAAACAGAAAAAGCAACGCCGAGAAAACGGCAAGAAGTGCGTAAAAAAGGACAAGTAGCAAAAAGTGCGGATGCGACCGCCGCCTTTTTAATGCTCGTCGTTTTTCTCGTTCTTTCGTTTTCTTCGGGCGTATGGGGAGATGCGATCGTACGGTTATTTCGCCAGTCGTTTCAACATTACTTTTTCATGGACGTCACGGTCGATTCCGTGCAGCTCATTTTCGTTGATCTTTTGCGACAACTGGCCATGCTCGTCGGACCAATTTTTTTAGTGGCCATTGCTGCAGCGCTATTTGCTAATTTTGTACAAGTTGGTTTTTTATTCACGACCGAACCACTGCAAATGAAGCTAAGCAAACTCGATCCGATTCAAGGATTTAAGCGCATATTTTCGCTTCGGGCGCTTGTAGAATTGTTAAAGTCCATTTTAAAAGTATTGTTTGTTGGAATTGTAACCTTTTCTGTTTTGTGGCTACACATCGACGATATTTTATCGCTATCTCATAAGTCGATTGGAGCGATTGCGGCCACGCTTGGACGTCTAACGATTCAAATGGGGATTGTTGCTTCTGTCGCTTTACTGTTTCTTTCAATGTTCGATTATTTGTATCAACGGTACGATTTTGAAAAAAATATTCGTATGTCAAAGCAAGACATTAAAGACGAATATAAAAAGACAGAAGGGGATCCGTTAATTAAATCGCGCATTAAGCAAAAGCAACGGGAAATGGCGATGCGCCGTATGATGCAAGAAGTGCCGAAAGCCGATGTGGTCATTACAAACCCAACCCATTTTGCTGTGGCGTTAAAGTATGATGAACAACAAGCAGATGCCCCAATCGTTGTCGCTAAAGGGGCAGACTATATGGCACAAAAAATAAAAGATATTGCTAAAAAAAACGATGTCATGATCGTTGAAAATCGTCCACTCGCCCGCGCATTATACGATCAAACAGATGTCGGGATGGTCATCCCAGAAGCGTTTTTTAAAGCGGTGGCGGAAATTTTAGCGTACGTCTATAAAACGAAAAATAAACTTTAATTTCATGCATGTAGACAGGAGAGAACGTTTATGTCGGCAAGGGACTTATCTGTATTACTTACGGTTGTATTAATTGTAGCGATGCTTATCATTCCTCTACCATCATGGTTGCTTAGCGTCCTCATTATTATGAATATTTCTCTTGCATTGCTCGTTCTCCTAACATCAATGAATATGCGCGAACCGCTCCAATTTTCGATCTTCCCTTCGCTTCTTCTTTTGCTAACGTTATTTCGCCTCGGTTTAAACGTTTCAACGACTCGTTCGATCTTAAGTAAAGGAGAAGCAGGGGGGGTTGTCGAAACGTTTGGAACGTTCGTTATTGGTGGAAATGTTGTTGTTGGTTTCGTCGTGTTTTTAATTTTAATTATTATTCAATTCGTTGTCATTACAAAAGGGGCAGAGCGTGTATCTGAAGTTGCGGCGCGCTTTACGCTCGATGCGATGCCCGGAAAACAAATGAGCATTGATGCGGATTTAAATGCGGGCATCATCTCTGAACAACAAGCGAGAGAACGACGCGAAAAAGTTGCGCAAGAAGCTGATTTTTATGGAGCGATGGACGGGGCAAGTAAATTCGTGAAAGGTGATGCCATCGCAGGAATTATTATTGTGTTAATTAATATGCTATTTGGAATTGTCATCGGTATGGTTCAACAAGGAATGGATATAGGGGAAGCCGCAAGAAGATACACATTATTAACTGTTGGAGATGGAATCGTTAGCCAAATTCCAGCGCTATTAATTTCAACTGCGACAGGGATTGTCGTCACGCGTGCCGCTTCCGATGATAACTTAGGTGCCGACATTATGCGGCAACTGTTTGCTTATCCGAAAATGCTATATGTCACAGCAGGGACGATTTTTTTACTCGGATTGTTGACGCCGATCAACGATTTGCTAACGCTCCCGATTGCTTCGTTGCTTGCTTTTGGAGCGTATCAATTAACAAAACAAGCACATGTGTCTGAAACAACACCAGAAGAAACAGAAGAAGAAATAGAGATGGATCAAATGAAAAGCCCAGAAAGCGTTGTTAGTTTATTGAGCGTGGATCCGATTGAGTTTGAGTTTGGATACGGGTTAATTCCGCTTGCTGACGCTAATCAAGGTGGGGATTTGCTAGATCGCATCGTGATGATCCGTCGTCAGCTCGCTTTAGAGCTTGGTATCGTTATTCCAGTTGTTCGTATTCGTGATAACATTCAACTGCAACCGAATGAATATCGACTAAAAATTAAAGGAAATGAAGTGGCGCGTGGGGAATTGCTGCTTGATCATTATTTGGCGATGAGCCCGGGCATTGAAGATGATTCGATTGAAGGAATCGATACAGTTGAGCCAGCGTTCGGCTTACCGGCAAAATGGATTTCTGAAGAAATGAAGGAACGAGCTGAAATGTTTGGATATACAGTTGTTGATCCGCCGTCTGTCGTATCGACTCATATAACGGAGCTGTTAAAGGCGCATGCGCATGAGTTGCTCGGCCGTCAAGAAACGAAGCAGTTAATCGATCATGTGAAAGAATCGTATCCTATTTTAGTCGAAGAAGTGACACCAAATCCGTTATCGGTTGGTGATATTCAAAAAGTGCTTGCAAACTTATTGCGCGAAAAAGTGTCGATTCGCAATTTGCCGGTCATTTTTGAAACGCTCGCGGATTTTGGTCGAATGACGACAGACCCAGATCTTTTAACAGAATACGTTCGTCAAGCGCTCGCCCGTCAAATTACAAGTCAATATGTGGTCGAAGGTCAGCCGTTACGCGTCATTACGTTATCAGGAAAAGTCGAAAAAATGATTGCAGAAGGTGTGCAACAAACGGAGCACGGTAATTATTTAGCGCTCGATCCGGTCGTTTCACAAGCAATTATTGAAGCGATTGCGATGCAAATTGAACAATTTCCTTTTCAAGATCAATCGCCTATTTTGCTTTGCTCACCGGCTGTGCGCATGTATGTGAGACAATTAACGGAGCGATATTTCCGTCACGTTCCGGTATTGTCGTATAATGAACTTGAAGCCAATGTGGAAGTTCAAAGTGTTGGGGTGGTGAATGTGGAATGAAGGTGAAAAAGTTTGTAGCTTCATCGATGCCAGAAGCGATGAAAATGATTCGAGCTGAGCTCGGCAATGATGCCGTCATTTTAAACTCGAAAGTTGTACACAAAAAAGGTTTTCTTGGGTTGTTTTCCAGGAAAAATATCGAAGTGATTGCTGCTGTTGATCCAAAACCAGCCACTCCGCCTGTTCAAAAAATAAAAGAAAAACGAAAAGAGCGCACGGAACCGATGCGTGATGAACAGCTATTAAAAGAAATTCATGAATTAAAAGCGACGATTCACCAGTTGTCGCAAGGGGGAGAAATTTATCCAACCCCGTTAAAGACGATCGATGGGCATTTAATCGATCAAGAAATAAGCGATGATGTGCGAGCCATGTTTATGTCTACGTTATTGCAACGTTGGTATACGTCTGGGGCAGATGCGTCGTATGAAGAAGTGAAGCAATGGCTTCATGAAGAAATTGTTCACGCATTATCTTCTCTTCCGTTTGGTGGCATGTCGTTTCAAAAAAAATTCGTCAACGTTGTTGGACCGACGGGTGTTGGTAAAACGACAACGCTTGCGAAAATGGCTGCCGATTGCGTCATTAAACATCGAAAAAAAGCGGCGTTTATTACGACAGATACGTATCGTATTGCGGCAATCGATCAACTAAAAACATATGCCAAAATTTTGAATGTTCCACTTGAAGTATGTTACAATCTCGACGATTTTCGTCAAGCGAAAGAAAAGCTCGAGTCATACGATATTGTATTTATTGATACAGCTGGACGAAATTTTCGCAACGCCCAATATGTAAACGATTTAAAAGAAATGATTGATTTTAATGAGGAAATGGAAACGTTTCTTGTATTATCGCTTACAGCAAAATGGCGAGATATGAAAGACATTTACACACAGTTTTCCATTATTCCAATTCATAAATTTATTTTTACGAAAGTCGATGAAACGAGTCGGCACGGTGCGATGTTAAATATGATGATCCAGTGTGGCATCGGTGCAGCGTATATGACGAACGGGCAAAACGTACCTGATGATATTGTTGAAGCTACTCCACAGCTTGTGGCAAATATGGTTACTGGGGTCGAGCAACGATGATGAGAGATCAAGCAGAAAGCTTACGTTTGCGCGTGAAAAAAATGCAACATGGAGCAGAAACGAGAGCGATTGCTGTATTGAGCGGCAAAGGTGGCGTTGGAAAGTCGAACGTTTCGTTAAACTTTTCCTTAGCGTTGCGTCAACGAGGAAAACATGTATTGTTGTTTGATATGGATATTGGTATGGGGAATATCGATATTTTGCTTGGCCATACATCTTCCCGTACGATCATCGATATTTTTCGTCCAGACGTCACCATTCATGATATTATAAAAACAGGGCCAGAGCAGTTGTCGTTTATTGCAGGAGGAACGGGACTAACAGAAATTTTTCATATGGATGAACAAAAAGTCGAATATTTTATCGAACAATTACAACTCGTTTCCGAGCAATACGACTATCTCATTTTCGATATGGGAGCGGGTATGTCCGAAGATCGTCTGCAGCTGCTCAAGGCAGTGGATGATATTTTTATCGTAACGACACCTGAACCGACCGCTTTAACCGATGCATATGCAACAATGAAGTACATTCATTTAGCAGATCCGCAACTTCCGATTTATGTGTTAGTCAATCGCGCACGTTCGGATAAAGAAGGAACAGAAACGTTGCAACGTTTAAAACAAGTGGCGAAACGGTTTTTAGGAAAACAATTACATGCATTAGGATATATACCTGAAGACCGAACAGTAAGCACCGCAGTCATTCGGCAAACGCCTTTTCTTTTATTTGACCCAAGCGCAAAGGCGAGTAAGGCGCTCATGCAAATGACGGATCGTTACTTAGTCAAAGAAGAACACGAGGAGCAAACGAAACGTCCGTTTCACTTTTTTGCTAAGCTACGTCAATACTTTTTGGAAAGGTAGGTTATTATCGCTGTGAAGAAAGCAAAGGTGCTCGTCGTTGATGACTCTGCTTTTATGCGAAAATTAATTAGCGATTTTTTATCAGAACATCCGCGGTTGCACGTTGTCGGTACAGCACGTGACGGACAAGAAGCGTTACAAAAAATTGAGCAATTACATCCGGATGTGGTGACGCTAGATGTTGAGATGCCTGTCATGAACGGGCTTGAAACGTTAAAGCATATTATGCAAAACCGACCCCTTCCGGTCATTATGATCTCAAGCACGACGACAGAAGGGGCGGAAAATACGATTTTAGCGTTGCAATACGGTGCGGTTGACTTTATTGCAAAGCCTTCTGGAGCGATCTCGCTAGATTTATATAAAATTAAAGATAAAATGATCGAAAAAGTGCTCTTGGCAAGCGAAGCGAATTTACGAACGGTAAAAACAAAACAAAAAATGTCTATGTTGCCACAAAAGCAATATAGTAAAATAGAGGTAAGCAACGCAAGTGGAAAGAGAAAAATCATCGCGATCGGTACATCAACAGGTGGACCGCGTGCGCTTCAACACGTGTTAACAAAATTTCCAGCCACGATTGACGCACCGATTTTAGTTGTTCAACATATGCCGAAAGGGTTTACCAAGTCGTTAGCGACCCGACTTGATTCATTATGTCACATTCGCGTCAAAGAGGCAGAAGATGGTGAAATTATTCAAAAAGGGACAGCGTATATCGCACCAGGAGGAAAACACTTACATGTGAAACGTGTAGGTATGTCGCTAGCCATCCACTTGGATGAAGCAGCACCGCGCAATGGTCATCGACCTTCTGTTGACGTGATGTTTGAATCATTAAGCGCATTAACAGATTACGAGAAAATTGCTGTCATTATGACAGGCATGGGTTCAGACGGCACAGCAGGATTAAAACAATTAAAATCGTCGGGTAAGACGTTTGTCATTGCAGAATCTGCCGAATCTTCCGTTGTATTCGGCATGCCTAAGTCAGCCATTGCTGCAAACGTTGTTGATGAGATCGTTCACGTGGACGATATTGCTGAAGCGGTAATGAAACACGTACAAGTTTGAGGGGGATAGGAACAATGGACATGAGTCAATACCTCGAAGTGTTTATTGATGAAAGTAAAGAGCATTTACAAACGATTAACGAGCAACTGCTAGAACTTGAAAAAAATCCGGACGATGTGTCGATCGTTAATGAAATTTTCCGCTCCGCCCATACGTTAAAAGGAATGTCAGCAACGATGGGATTTGAGGACTTAGCGAATTTAACACATCAAATGGAAAATGTACTGGATGCGATTCGCAATGGAAAAATTGCGGTGACGCCTGAACTGCTTGATGTCATTTTTCGCGCTGTTGACGATTTAGAAGCGATGGTCGTTTCCATTTCCGAAGGTGGAGATGGAAAACGTGACGTTACAGAAGTTGTTGCGCAGTTAAAGCAAATTGAAAAAGGAGAAGCCGTTGTAGCACAAAAAAGCACCCCAACATATGAACAAACATACGATGAGTTTGAATATACGATTTTAAAACAGTCGGCTGAACAAGGGTTCCACAGCTATGAAGTTACGATCAAGTTGCGCTCTGACTGTTTATTAAAAGCAGCTCGTGTATTTATGATTTTTGAAGTGATTGAACAAATCGGTGAAGTGATCAAGTCTGTTCCGACTGTTGAAATGCTTGAGGCCGAACAGTTTGACGATCAATTTGTCGTAACGGTAGTGACAAAAGTGTCACAAGATGAGTTACAAAAGCGCATTATGAAAGTATCTGAAGTAGAAGAAGTAAACGTCCAGTCGGTTGATTTACATCGACCTGTTGCACAGGAAAATGCGCAGGAAAAACCGGTGGAACAAAAAGAAGAGCTGAAAACAGTTGAACAAGTTGTTGAGAAAAAACAAGAAGGACAAGAGGAGAAAACGGCCAGCAAACAAGTAAGCAACAAAACGATTCGCGTCAATATTGAACGTCTCGACATATTAATGAACTTATTTGAAGAACTTGTCATTGATCGCGGCCGACTAGAACAAATTTCACGTGAGCTAAACAACCCTGAATTACACGAAACGGTTGAACGGATGTCGCGCATTTCAGGAGATTTGCAAAACATTATTTTAAATATGCGCATGGTGCCTGTCGAAACGGTGTTTAACCGCTTTCCGCGGATGGTTCGTCAATTAGCTCGTGATTTAGGAAAGAAAATTAATCTTGAAATTATCGGAGCAGAAACGGAGCTCGATCGAACAGTGATTGATGAAATTGGCGATCCGCTTGTTCACTTGTTGCGCAACGCTATCGATCATGGCATTGAAACACCAGATGTGCGTCGGGCGAAAGGAAAACTAGAAGAAGGAACAGTCAAGCTCAAAGCATATCATAGCGGCAATCACGTATTTATTGAAATCGAAGATGACGGTGCAGGCATTAGCCGTGAAAAAGTGTTGAAAAAAGCCATTAGTAAAGGCATTATCTCCGAACAAAACGCAGCCAATTTAACAGACAAACAAGTATATGAACTTATTTTTGCTTCAGGTTTTTCAACAGCGGATAAAGTATCTGACATTTCAGGACGTGGTGTCGGATTAGATGTTGTAAAAAGTACGATTGAGTCGCTTGGTGGATCGGTATCGATTGACTCGGAAGAAGGGGTTGGTTCGGTCTTTTCGATTCAGCTACCGCTTACACTATCCATTATCTCAGTTATGTTAGTTGAAATTCAAAATGAAAAATATGCGATTCCATTGTCATCGATTATCGAGACAGCCATTGTGAAAAAAGAAGATATTTTACATGCCCATAACCAAAAAGTTATTGATTTTCGTGGAAAAGTTGTTCCGCTTTTATTCTTAAAAGATATTTTTGAAGTGCCGGTCATCAAGGAAGAAGACGATTTCTTATCGGTCGTCATTGTTCGTAAAGGTGAAAAAATGGCTGGACTTGTCGTCGATTCATTTATCGGTCAACAAGAAGTGGTGTTAAAATCGCTTGGCAACTACTTAACGTCCGTGTTTGCCATTTCTGGGGCAACAATTTTAGGTGACGGACAAGTCGCGCTCATTATTGATTGCAATGCGTTAATTAAGTAGGAACAAGCGAGAGGGGGAATCTAATGTGGCTGAGCTGAAAGTAATTGTGTTCCAACTAAAAGACGAAGAATACGCGATTCCGGTTCAACAAGTGCGTTCCATTGAAAAAATTCAACATATTACACGCGTTCCTCGCGTTCCGAAATATGTAAAGGGCGTCATTAACTTGCGCGGAGTCGTTACACCGATTATCGATTTACGTATGCGTTTTGGATTAGAAGAAGCGGCATTTTCGGACCATACGCGCGTCATTATCGTTGCGCTTGATGATATGGAAGTCGGTTTAATTGTTGATGCGGCAAACGATGTCGTTGATATTTCAACGGATGCCATTGAACCGCCACCAGAAGTAGTTGATGCGACAACAGCGGATTATATTAACGGTGTTGTAAAAATTGGAAAACGCCTATTTATTTTATTAAACTTAGAAAAAGTATTAAAAACAGAGAAAGGATAAATCGTCCATGTCATATTTTGAACGGATGAATGCCGTCCATATGGACATACTAAAAGAGATTGGAAATATTGGTGCGGGTCATGCAGCAACCGCGTTATCAAAGCTTTTAAATAAAAGAATTGAAATGACAATTCCTGATGTGCGCATCATTTCTTTTGATGAAATGATGGACATTGTCGGAGGAGCTGACAATGTCGTTGCTGCTGTTTTTTTGCGTATTGAGGGAGATGCACCTGGCAATATGTTTTTTGTCCTATCGATTGAGCAAGCGGAACGATTTATTCAACAAATGATTGGTGACGAACAGTTTAAATTGGAACAAGATTGTTCAGAGCTATCGTTATCCGCATTGCAAGAGCTGGGCAACATTTTAGCCGGTTCGTATTTATCGTCTTTATCGGATTTTACAAATTTAAATTTACATCCATCTGTTCCGGCACTCAGCATTGATATGATCGGTGCAATTTTAAGCTATGGATTAATTGAAATGTCGCGCGTCGGTGATCATGTCATCGTTGTTGATACAGCAATCCATGAGGAACATCAGCCGGATGATCGTGTCAACGGCCACTTTTTCCTACTTCCTGACCCTGAATCATTTCATATCATCTTTCGAGCTTTAGGTGTGGAACATGATGAGTGAAATCGTTCAAGTGGTGAAAGTCGGAATTGCTGACATGAATGTTGTCAAGGCACCACATGTCATTCGCACATGTGGGCTCGGCTCGTGCGTTGGTGTGGTCGTATATGATTTAGCAAAAGAAGTGGCCGGGATGGCACACGTGATGTTACCTGATTCATCGTTAGCAAAATCCGAAAAGATGAATGTGGCAAAATATGCCGACACCGCGATTGAAGAACTGATTCGGCGCGTCATTGGGGCAGGAGGACGAAACGGTCATTTGAAAGCAAAAATGGCTGGCGGTGCGCAAATGTTTCAGTTTCGCACAGGGACGACGGATATGATGCGGATCGGACCGCGCAACGTTGAGGCTGTTCGCCAGCAGCTTCAACGCTTTCGCATTCCGATTGTTGCTGAAGATGTCGGAGGAAGTAGCGGACGGACGATTGAATTTCATCCGAAAACAGGTATATTGCTCATTCGAACAGTAAATCAAGGGGTACGGGAAATGTAATGGCTGGTACATGGAAATTTAACATTGTCTTTGCTTTATTCGGCTGGATGATCGCCTTTTTTTCTTCACTATTGCAAAATAGCATATGGACATCTACAATACGGGCTTTCATTACATTTGTTGTTTTCTTTGTTTTCGCATTTATTGTTCGCTGGATGATCGGATTTATCCAAAGAGATGAATCAACACCGGATGTTTCGTTTGCACAACGGAATGACACTCGAGTTGAACAGATGATTGAAGACTTAAGTGAAGAAGAACAACAAAAAGTAGCTGAGTATATTCGTCAATTATTGAGTCACGAAGAGAAATAAATGCCAAAACGTAGCTTAGGGGGGATGATATATTGTGCTGGCAAAAGTGGATTGATGCTCGTGATCGTGAGGCGGGCAATCAACTGATTGAAAAGTATATGCCACTTGTCGATTATCACGTACAACGTATAGCTTCATCCCTTCCGAAGAGCGTGAAAAAAGAAGATTTAAAAAGTTTAGCGTTACTCGGTTTATACGATGCGCTAGAAAAATTTGATCCTTCGCGTGATTTAAAATTTGACACGTATGCTTCATTTCGTATTCGTGGCGCCATTTTAGATGGTTTGCGTAAAGAAGATTGGCTTCCTCGAAGCGTACGAGAAAAAGCAAAAAAAATTGAAGCGACAATTGAGCAGTTACAACAACTGCATATGCGTGACGTTAGTGCCAAAGAAGTGGCTCACGCGTTAAATATATCAGAAGATGAAGTATACGCAGTCATGAATGAGCAGTTTTTCGCGAATGTTTTATCGCTTGATGAACGACCGTTTGACGATGACGATGATCAATCATCGTTTACGATACGCGACGATCGCTCACCGTCGCCTGAAGAACATATGTTAAGAGAAGAACAAATTGCCCAATTAGCCCAAGTTATTCAACAGTTAAATGAAAAAGAACAATTAGTCATTAGTTTATTTTACAAAGAGGAACTGACGTTTACAGAAATCGGGCATATTATGGGACTGTCGACGTCACGTATTTCCCAAATTCATGCAAAAGCTTTATTTAAAATGCGCAAACTGATTGAGCAAGCGATATGACAGTCCTTCATCAAACAATTTTTTTATGAAGGAAGTGAAACGATGAGCTTAAAGTTAGTCGAGTTACAAGTAGCGTTGCCGAAAACGCATGAGCTCGGAAAGTGGCAAGAACATATGCAACAGTACGGACAGCTTGCTCAACAACAGCTTGCAACAGAAATGAAAAAACAAGATGAGCGTATTCGGCAGCAAGTGACGAAAGCCGAACAAAGCGAACGTTCCAAATGGCAAAAACAATCTGAGAAAAAAGAAAAAAGCAAACACCCTTACAAAGGAACACATATTGATTTTACCGGATAAGAGGGATGATATGACAACGTTTTTATGGTTTATTAGCTTTGTTTTGCATGGTATTTCGCTCTTTCTCATCATCCTTTTATCTTTAAAATGGGTGAAAATTAAAGAGACGGAAAAAGAGCAAGCAGAGCTTATTCGCGAAATGGAAGCGATGATGACAACATATTTAATGCAGTTTAAAGAAGAAAATGAACGATTTGTCAAACAAATTACATCATCGACTGTTCGCCAACCTTCCCGTTCGTTACGAAAAGAACAAATGTCTCCTCCAGTTGAGCACGTTGTTGACCGCATCGAATTATCGTCAACTACGCCTAAGGAAGAACAATCGCTCGAGTGGCTTGTCTCAGAAGCATTAAAACTTCAACAACAAGGAAAAACAATTGATGAGATCGCGAAGATGCTCAAACGTGGCAAAACAGAAATGGAGCTTTTGCTTAAATTTCACCAAAAGTAGTTGAATGTGCTTTTTAATTATGATATAGTTCTACTTGGTGTGAATACACACGCTCATCGATTTAAGCAACGGTGCTGCGTTGCAGTCTTGCTTAAAAATGACATGAGCGGAGGAAAAAAACCGTTTAGGAGGATGAAAGATGTCTGTCATTTCAATGAAACAATTGCTTGAAGCAGGGGTTCACTTCGGGCATCAAACACGTCGTTGGAACCCAAAAATGAAAAAGTATATTTTCACTGAACGCAATGGTATTTATATCATTGACTTACAAAAAACAGTGAAAAAAGTAGAAGAAGCGTATAACTTCGTCAAAGAACTTGCGGCAAACGGTGGTAAAATTTTATTCGTTGGTACGAAAAAACAAGCGCAAGATTCTGTGAAAGAAGAAGCAGAACGCTCAGGCATGTTCTACGTGAACCAACGTTGGTTAGGTGGAACGCTAACAAACTTTGCAACTATTCAAAAACGCATTAAACGCTTAAAAGAAATCGAAAGAATGGCTGAAGATGGCACATTTGATGTATTGCCTAAAAAAGAAGTGGTAAAACTAAAGAAAGAGTTAGAGCGTCTTGAAAAGTTTTTAGGCGGTATTAAAGAAATGAAAGAATTGCCTGATGCATTGTTTGTCATCGACCCACGCAAAGAGCGCATTGCCGTTGCAGAAGCTCGTAAATTAAACATTCCGATCATCGGAATCGTGGATACAAACTGTGATCCAGACGAAATCGACTATGTCATTCCTGCGAACGACGATGCGATTCGCGCTGTGAAACTTCTTACATCTAAAATTGCTGATGCGATTTTAGAAGCAAAACAAGGCGAAGAAGCCGTTGTCACAGCTGAGTAAGCATGTGAAAGGTGATAAGAGGGGGAGCCTTTTATCACCTTTTTTTAAGAAAATCGGGCATAATAAGCATACGAACCGTTTCGGTTTGTGTACATACGATTTGGCACATAAAAAAGGAGGATGTTTCATATGGCAATTACTGCTCAAATGGTAAAAGAATTGCGCGAAAAAACTGGCGCAGGAATGATGGACTGCAAAAAAGCGTTAACAGAAACAAACGGTGATATGGAAAAAGCGATCGACTGGCTTCGTGAAAAAGGAATGGCGAAGGCCGCGAAAAAAGCAGATCGCATTGCAGCTGAGGGAACAACATTAATTGAAGTTGATGGAAATGTAGCTGTCATTTTAGAAGTAAACTCTGAAACAGACTTCGTTGCGAAAAACGAAGGATTTAAAACATTAGTAAAAGAATTAGCGGATCATTTATTAAAACATAAGCCTGCAACAGTAGAAGAAGCGCTGCAACAAAAAATGGATAACGGTGCGACAGTAGAGGAACATATCAACGCAGCGATCGCTAAAATTGGTGAAAAAATTACGTTACGTCGCTTTGCAGTTGTAGAAAAAGATGACAATGCAGCGTTCGGTGCATATTTACACATGGGTGGTCGCATTGCTGTATTAACTGTGTTAGAAGGTACAACAAATAGCGACATTGCAAAAGATGTAGCGATGCACATTGCTGCGATTAATCCAAAATACGTTTCTCGCGATGAGGTATCTGCGGAAGAAATCGCTCGTGAGCGCGAAGTATTAAAACAACAAGCATTGAATGAAGGAAAACCAGAAAACATCGTTGAAAAAATGGTTGAAGGCCGCTTAGGCAAATTCTTTGAAGACATTTGCTTACTTGAGCAAAGCTTTGTCAAAAATCCAGATGTAAAAGTACGTCAATTTGTAGAATCTAATGGTGCAACTGTAAAAAGCTTCATCCGTTACGAAGTAGGCGAAGGTATTGAAAAACGTCAAGATAACTTCGCTGAAGAAGTTATGAGCCAAGTTCGTAAGTAATGAATACAAATAGGGAACACATATGTGTTCCCTATTTTTAGAGAACGGTATGGAGGTTTACAATGAAAAGCCCAAAATATAAACGTGTCGTTTTAAAATTAAGCGGTGAAGCGCTAGCTGGTGATCAAGGATTTGGTATTAATCCGTCTGTCATTAAATCCATTGCGCAACAAGTAAAAGAGGTAGCAGAGCTTGGAGTTGAAGTGGCGGTCGTTGTTGGCGGTGGGAACATTTGGCGCGGAAAAATCGGCAGTGAAATGGGAATGGATCGCGCCACAGCCGACTATATGGGCATGTTAGCCACAGTAATGAACTCGCTTGCTTTGCAAGACAGTCTTGAACAACTTGGTGTACAAACGCGCGTACAAACGTCTATCGAAATGCGCCAAGTGGCAGAGCCGTACATTCGCCGAAGAGCGATTCGACACTTAGAGAAAAAACGTGTCGTCATTTTTGCGGCAGGAACAGGGAATCCGTACTTCTCGACAGATACGACAGCCGCGCTTCGTGCTGCAGAAATTGAAGCGGACGTCATTTTAATGGCAAAAAACAACGTAGATGGTGTATACAGCGCCGATCCAAAAGTGGACAAAAATGCGGTGAAGTACGATGAACTATCCTACTTAGATGTGATCAAACAAGGATTAGGCGTCATGGATTCAACCGCTTCATCGTTATGTATGGATAACGATATTCCACTTATTGTTTTCTCGATTATGGAAGAAGGAAATATTAAACGTGCCGTATTAGGCGAAAATATTGGAACAATTGTAAGGGGGAAATAAGATGCAAGTATTAACGAACGCGAAAGAAAAAATGGATAAAGCAGTTCAAGCTTTTTCGCGTGAACTCGCAACGATTCGCGCAGGTCGTGCGAATCCAGCGTTATTAGAAAAAATTACAGTAGATTACTACGGCATGCCGACACCAATTATTCAGTTAGCAGGCATTCAAGTGCCAGAAGCTCGCCTTCTTGTTATTCAGCCGTATGACAAATCTGTATTGAAGGAAATTGAAAAAGCTATTTTAGCATCTGACTTAGGGTTAACGCCTTCAAACGACGGTTCAGTCATTCGTATTTCCATTCCGCCGCTAACAGAAGAGCGCCGTCGTGAGCTTGTGAAGTTAGTAAAAAAATATGCTGAAGAAGCGAAAGTCGCTGTGCGCAACATTCGCCGTGATGCAAACGATGAGTTGAAAAAGCTAGAGAAAAATGGCGAAATTACAGAAGACGAGTTGCGAGGTTATACAGAGGACATTCAAAAATTAACAGACGATCATATCGCAAAAATTGATGTGATTACGAAAGAAAAAGAGAGAGAAGTCATGGAAGTATAAGTCCCTCTATGTTTATAGAGGGTTTTTTGTTATAATTACGAAATAGGGCGCACAGCCTAATCATGTTGGATCAAAGCTGGAGGACACGCGCTTATGTTTGAAAAGATGAAAAGATGGAAAAACAAAGAAGAAGGATATGAGAAAGAAACAATTTTACAAGGACCGATTCCTGCGCATGTGGCGATCATCATGGACGGGAACGGACGATGGGCGAAAAAACGCGCGTTGCCACGTATGGCTGGACATTATGAGGGCATGCAAACGGTACGGAAAATTACGCGTTTTGCGAACGAACTCGGTGTAAAAGTGTTAACGTTATACGCATTTTCAACTGAAAATTGGAAACGACCAAAAACGGAAGTCGATTATTTAATGCAGTTGCCTGAACAATTTTTGAACACATTTTTGCCAGAGTTAATCGCAGAAAACGTACAAGTACGCGTTATGGGACATAAAGATCAACTACCTTTACATACGTTACATGCAGTCGATAAAGCAATCGAAGAAACAAAACAAAATACCGGCTTAATTTTAAACTTTGCGTTAAACTACGGAAGTCGTGCAGAAATTGTGCATGCCGTTCAAAAGCTTGTTGACGATGTGCAAAATGGAACGATTCAAGCAAGCGATGTGAATGAACAGGTGTTCCATTCATATTTAATGACAAACGATTTACCAGATCCCGATTTACTTATTCGCACAAGCGGAGAAATTCGTTTAAGTAATTTTATGCTTTGGCAATTGGCTTATACAGAATTTTGGTTTACAGACGTATTATGGCCAGACTTCACAGAGCGACATTTTTTACAGGCGGTACATGAATTTCAACAACGAAGCCGTCGATTTGGAGGCGTATAATTTCATATGAAACAAAGAATTGTAACAGCAATTATTGCAGCTTCAGTCTTTTTACCGATCGTCATATATGGCAAATGGCCATTCTTAGTGTTAACGTATATACTGGCTACAGTTGGTTTATTTGAACTTATTCGCATGAAACGCATATCGCTCTTTTCGTTTCCGAGCATTGTTAGTTTTCTTGCATTATGGCTCTTTTTATATCCATATGAACATATGATAAACATATGGATTGTTATCATCGGGTTCTTTTTGTTGCTCATTTATACGGTCATATCGAAAAACGCGTTTACGTTCGATGATGTAGGATTTATGATTGCTTCTTTGCTTTATGTAGGCGTTGGATTTTATTCGTTCTTTCAGGTGCGTGAAGCAGGATTGTCATACATTTTTTATGCGCTCTTTTTAATTTGGGCAACGGATAGCGGAGCGTACTTCGTTGGTCGCGCGTTCGGAAAACGAAAGCTATGGGAGCATATTAGCCCAAATAAAACAGTTGAAGGTGCCATTGGTGGCGTTTTGTGTGCCCTTGTTGTCGTAAGCGTGTATGAGTGGCTATCGCCATTTGCTCCTTCTTTCCTCATGCTACTCATTGCGACAGTCATTTTATCCGTTTTCGGACAGCTTGGTGATTTAGTGGAATCTGCATTTAAACGTCACTATGGAGTAAAAGATTCAGGAGCTATTTTGCCAGGACACGGTGGCATTTTAGATCGCTTCGATAGTTTGTTATTTGTTTTACCAATTTTGTATCTGTTTTACCTTATTGCGTAAAAAGGAGTGGGGCTTTTGCGAGCAATTAGTTTATTAGGAGCGACGGGTTCGATCGGTATGCAAACGTTAGATGTGATACGCGCCCATCCCGATGCGTTTCGTCTCGTCGCTTTTTCCGCCGGGCGAAATATAGAACAAGCTCGGCATATTATTGAACAATTTTCACCGAAAGTCGTATGTGTTGCTCAAAAAGAAGATGCACATATGCTACAAAGCGAATATATAGGGCGAGTGCGCATCGTTTCTGGTGAAGATGGTCTCGTTGAAGTAGCGACCGTTCAAGAAGCAGACATTGTCGTCAATGCCGTTGTCGGAAGCGTTGGATTAGTACCTACGTTACAAGCGATTGAGGCGAAAAAAACGATTGCGTTAGCGAATAAAGAAACGTTAGTTACAGCAGGTCATCTTGTCATGAAACACGCTGCTGATTACGGTGTAGCCATTTTGCCTGTCGATAGTGAGCATTCTGCTATCTTTCAATGTTTGCAAGGGGAACAACAAAAAAATATCGAATGCATCATTTTAACGGCATCTGGTGGTAGTTTTCGTGATCGGACTCGCGAACAACTACAATACGTCACAGTGGAAGAAGCGTTAAAACATCCGAATTGGTCGATGGGAGCAAAAATTACAATTGATTCTGCAACGATGATGAACAAAGGACTCGAAGTGATCGAAGCACACTGGTTATTCCAATTACCGTATGAACAAATTGACGTCCTTTTACACAAAGAGAGCATTATTCATTCGATGGTACAATTTCATGATGGAAGTGTCATGGCTCAACTCGGAACGCCAGATATGCGAGTACCGATTCAATATGCATTAACATATCCTGACCGTTTTCCGCTACATATTGAACGACTAAACTTAGCACAAGTAGCCACGTTGCATTTTCAAAAAGTGGACATGGACCGGTTCCGTTGTTTACAATTTGCTTATGAAGCTGGAAAGATAGGCGGAACGATGCCGACGGTATTAAACGCCGCCAATGAAGAAGCGGTGTCAGCCTTTTTAGCTGGACAAATATCGTTTCTAGCGATCGAACAATGCATTGAAAAAGCGATGGAGCGGCATGTACCGATTGCTCATCCGGATCTTGAGACGATTCGTGCAGTTGATTTTGAAACGAGACAATATGTAAAATCACTACACATGTAAAAGGTGGTTGAAACTTTGGAGACGGTTATTGCTTTTCTTATCATTTTTGGTGCGCTTGTGTTTTTTCATGAATTAGGTCACTTCATTTTCGCGAAGCGAGCAGGTATTTTATGCCGCGAGTTTGCGATTGGATTTGGTCCAAAAGTGTTTTCAATGAAAAAAGGGGAAACGACGTACACCATTCGTTTGCTCCCACTTGGTGGTTTTGTGCGCATGGCTGGCGAAGATCCTGAGATGATTGACGTCAAGCGCGGGCAAGTTGTCGGCTTACTGTTTCATTCAGATGGTAAAGTGAAGAAAATCATCGTCAATCATAAAGATGAATATGAAGATGCGAAAATCATTGAGGTGGAGCGCGCAGACTTTGAACATGAGCTATATATTGAAGGTTACGAGAATGAAGATGATCGCTTACAACGTTTTGAGTTAAGCGATCCTGCCTACATCGTTATTGATCGCGAAGAAGTACAAATTGCACCGTACAATCGTCAATTCGGCTCAAAAACGCTTGGACAGCGGGCGATGGCTATTTTCGCTGGTCCGCTTATGAATTTCATCTTAGCACTTGTCATCTTTATTGTTATTGGACTGCTACAAGGGTACCCTGTTGATAAACCGATTGTTGGTGAATTGACAGAAGACGGTGCCGCGCGTCAAGCAGGATTGAAACAAGGTGATATTGTCATTTCGATTGACGGACAGCCGATGTCTTCATGGACGGATGTTGTTACAATTATTCGAAAAAGCCCAGAAAAACCGCTCCAATTTCAAGTAAATCGCAACGGTCAAATGATCGATCTCACCGTCACACCAGAAAAGAAAACGATCGAAGGAGAGACGATCGGTTTGATCGGTGTATATGGACCGATGGAAAAATCGGTCGTTGGGGCGATCAAACAAGGAGCGTTAGAAACGTACTATTGGACAAAGGAAATTATCGTTGGATTAGGTCATTTATTGACGGGGAAATTTTCATTTGATATGCTATCTGGACCTGTTGGCATTGCCGTTTCCACACATAAAGTCGCCCAATCTGGCGTGTATTATTTAATGAAATGGGGAGCGATTTTAAGCATTAACTTAGGGATTATCAACTTACTTCCGCTTCCAGCGCTTGATGGAGGACGCTTAACGTTTTTTGCGATTGAGGCGTTGCGTGGAAAGCCAATTGATCGCCAAAAAGAAGGAATTGTGCATTTTATCGGTTTTGCCCTTCTCATGTTGCTCATGCTTGTTGTTACGTGGAATGATATTCAAAAATTTTTCTTATAAATCAATGAAGTAAGAGGTGCTAAAAAAAGATGAAACAAAGTATGTCGTTTATTCCTACATTGCGTGAAGTGCCAGCAGACGCGGAAATTAAAAGCCATCAACTGCTGCTTCGCGCCGGTTTCATTCGCCAAAATGCAAGCGGAGTATATAGCTTCTTGCCACTTGGTAAGCGTGTGTTACAAAAAATTGAAGCGATCATTCGTGAAGAAATGGAACGGGCAGGTGCTATTGAACTGTTGATGCCAGCGTTGCAACAAGCAGAACTATGGCAAGAGTCAGGCCGCTGGTATTCATATGGACCGGAATTAATGCGTTTAAAAGATCGCCACGATCGCGACTTTGCGCTCGGTGCAACACATGAAGAAGTCATTACGGCACTTGTTCGCGATGAAGTGAAATCGTATAAGCGTTTGCCGCTTACGCTTTATCAAATTCAAACGAAGTTTCGTGACGAAAAACGCCCACGTTTCGGTTTGCTTCGTGGTCGTGAGTTTATTATGAAAGATGCATATTCGTTTCATGCTTCACAAGAAAGTTTAGATGAAGTATACAATAAAATGTACGAAGCTTATGCGAATGTGTTCCGTCGTTGCGGGTTGAATTTCCGCGCTGTCATTGCCGATTCTGGCGCCATGGGCGGAAAAGATACGCATGAGTTTATGGTTTTATCTGATGTTGGAGAAGATACGATTGCATATTCTGATTCGTCTGATTATGCGGCGAATATTGAAATGGCACCAGTCATTACGACGTATGAGCGAAGCGATGAACCGCATGCACCGCTTGAAAAAGTGCATACACCGGAACAACGTTCGATTGAAGAAGTAAGTCAGTTTCTGCAAGTACCAAAAGAAAAATGCATCAAGTCGTTATTATTTAAAGTAGACGATCGTTATGTACTTGTTCTTGTACGTGGCGACCATGAAGTGAATGACGTGAAAGTAAAAAATATATTAGAAGCAACAGTTGTAGAATTAGCGACGCCAGAAGAAACAAAACAAGTAATGAACTGTGAAGTTGGTTCGCTTGGTCCAATCGGTGTGAGCGATGATGTACTCGTTTTAGCGGATCATGCGGTCAAAGCGATTGTAAATGGCGTATGTGGAGCCAATGAAGCACACTATCATTATAAAGGGGTCAATCCAGATCGTGATTTTGTTGCGCAATATGCGGACGTTCGTTTCATTCAAGAAGGGGATCCGTCGCCAGATGGAAAAGGAACGATTCGTTTTGCGCGCGGCATTGAAGTTGGTCACGTATTTAAACTAGGAACACGTTATAGCGAAGCGATGAATGCCACGTATTTAGATGAAAATGGACGTATGCAACCGATGATTATGGGATGCTATGGCATTGGCGTATCTCGTACGCTTGCAGCCATCGCTGAACAATATAACGATGAACATGGACTCATTTGGCCGACAGCTGTTGCCCCGTTCCATGTTCATCTCATTTCTGTCAATCCGAAAGTGGACGAGCAACGAAAACTCGCAGACGAATGGTACGTACGTTTGCAACAAGAAGGATTTGAAGTGTTGTATGACGATCGTGCTGAGCGCCCAGGTGTGAAATTCGCTGACAGCGATTTAATCGGTTTACCTGTACGCGTAACGATTGGAAAACGGGCAAGCGAAGGAATAGTTGAAGTAAAAGTGCGCAAAACAGGCGAAACAGAGGAAGTACATGTGTCGCAATTAGTGGAGACTTTGCGCCGATATTTGTAAAAGGCAGAGAGGGGGATCCCCCTCTTTCTGTCGTCTATCACCCCCAAACGATGAAGAAATAAAGAAAGGGAGGTGCACCGTTACACCTTTTTGTAACGAACAACGATGAGAGAAGAACAAAAAGAAAGGTTTTCTATTTTGTTGCAACAACTACAACTCGCTTCTTCGGATATAGCGAACGACTTAGCAAATGGACAAATTAACAAAGTAGTTGTCGACAAACGAACAAAATGTTGGCATTTTTATTTTCAATTTCCAGCGATTTTACGAGCGAATGTATATGTCGAATTTCGTAAACGACTAATCGAACAGTTTCGTCACATCGCTCATGTGCAATGCACGATTGAAGCGGAAGATCAAACGTTTACCGCTGAAGACGTCATATCGTATTGGCCGATGTTTGTGGAGACGATTCAACAAAGCTCGCCTCTTCTTTCACTACTTACACAACAGCAACCGAAAGTAAAAGGAACGAAAGTCACTGTACAAGCGCGCAATGAAGCAGAAGCGATTGCGTTAAAAAAGCGATTTGCGGAAATATTTGCTGAGACGTACGCTTCGTTTGGCTTCCCACATTTACAATTGGAAGCGGACGTGAAACACGATGAACAACAGTTTGAACAATTTTTAGCACAAAAACAAAAAGAGGATGAGGAGCGAGCGCTAGCTGCGTTTATCGAAGCGATGCCGAAACAAGAACCATCTAACGTAAGCGAAGAAAGCGGTCCGCTTGTCATCGGCTATCAAATTAAAGATGAGGAACATATTCGCTCGCTCGATCAAATTGTAGAAGAAGAGCGTCGTGTCGTTGTGCAAGGATACGTCTTTGATGCTGAAGCAAAAGAGCTAAAAAGCGGACGAACGTTATTGACGTTAAAAATGACAGATTATACAAACTCTATTCTTGTAAAAATGTTTTCACGCGATAAAGAAGATGCGGAATTAATGCAACGTGTAAAAAAAGGTATGTGGGTGAAAGTGCGCGGCAGCGTACAAAACGACACATTCGTTCGCGATCTTGTGCTTATTGCGAATGACCTAAACGAAGTGAAACCAAACGAGCGTCAAGATAAAGCCGAAGAAAAGCGTGTGGAATTGCACGTTCATACACAAATGAGTCAAATGGATGCGGTCGCTTCAATTACAGCGCTCGTTGAACAAGCAAAAAAATGGGGACATGAAGCGATTGCCGTTACGGATCATGCCGTCGTTCAGTCGTTTCCGGAAGCGTATAGTGCAGGAAAAAAATACGGTGTGAAAATTTTATATGGACTAGAAGCAAATATTGTCGATGATGGGGTACCGATTGCTTATAATGAAGCGCATCGCCGTCTCATGGACGATACGTTTGTCGTATTTGACGTGGAGACGACAGGGCTTTCCGCTGTATATGACACCATTATTGAGTTAGCAGCCGTAAAAGTGAAGAACGGGGAAATTATCGACCGTTTTGAATCGTTTGCTAACCCGCATCATCCGCTTTCAGCGACGACAATTGAACTAACGAAGATTACAGATGATATGTTAAAAGACGCACCAGACGTCGAAGAGGTGTTAGAAAAGTTTTACGATTGGATCGATGATTGCGTGCTCGTTGCTCATAATGCGACGTTTGACATTGGTTTTTTAAATGCAGGATTTAAAAAAATCAATCGCGGCAAAGTGACAAATCCGGTGATCGATACACTAGAGCTTGCCCGCTATTTATATCCTGAGCTAAAAAACCATCGCTTAAATACGCTTTGTAAAAAATTTAATATTGAATTAACTCAACACCATCGTGCTATTTATGATGCAGAAGCGACAGGGTATTTGCTTATTCATTTGTTAAAAGAACTTGATGAAAAAGGAATACGATATCTTGATCAGTTAAACGAAGCATCGAAAGAACAAGGAGCGTTTCAACGATCCCGACCGTTCCATGCGACGTTGCTTGTACAAAATGAAGTAGGGTTAAAAAATTTATTTAAACTCGTATCGTTTTCACATGTGAACTATTTTTATCGCGTTCCACGCATTCCACGTTCTGTGTTACAACAACATCGCGAAGGTATTTTAGTCGGATCAGGGTGCGATAAAGGTGAACTATTTGAAGCGATGATGCAAAAAGGAATCGAAGAAGCAGAGGCAATTGCCCCGTTTTATGATTTCCTGGAAGTGCATCCGCCAGAAGTATACGCTCCGCTTATTGAAATGGAATATGTACGCGACGAAGAGGCACTAAAAGAAATTATTACAAACATTGTGCAGCTTGGCGAACGGCTTGGCATTCCGGTTGTCGCAACAGGAAATGTGCATTACATGAACCAAGAGGATAAAATTTATCGCAAAATTTTAATTCACTCACAATCTGGTGGCAATCCGTTAAATCGTCATGAACTCCCAAATGTTCATTTTCGTACAACAAACGAAATGTTAGAAGCATTTTCGTTTCTCGGTGAACAAAAAGCAAAAGAAATTGTTGTCACAAATACGAGAAAAATTGCCGATCTCATTGGAGACGTGAAACCGATTAAAGATGAGTTGTACACACCGAGAATTGAAGGAGCGGACGAAGAAATTCGTCGGATGAGTTACGAACGAGCGAAGAGCATTTATGGTGACCCACTTCCAGACATCGTTGAAAAACGGCTAGAAAAAGAATTGAAAAGCATTATTGGCCATGGCTTTGCGGTCATTTATTTAATCTCTCATAAACTCGTAAAAAAATCGCTTGATGATGGTTACCTTGTTGGTTCGCGTGGTTCAGTTGGCTCATCCTTTGTTGCGACGATGACCGAGATTACAGAGGTGAATCCGCTCCCACCGCATTACGTTTGTCCGAACTGTAAACATTCTGAGTTTTTCGACGATGGTTCGGTCGGCTCGGGATTTGATTTACCAGATAAAGACTGTCCAAAATGTGGTACGCGGTACAATAAAGATGGTCACGATATTCCGTTTGAGACGTTTCTAGGGTTTAAAGGTGATAAAGTTCCAGATATTGACTTAAACTTTTCGGGCGAGTATCAACCGCGAGCCCACAACTATACGAAAGTGCTATTCGGTGAAGATAACGTATATCGTGCTGGAACGATTGGTACCGTTGCTGACAAAACAGCGTACGGATTTGTGAAAGGATATATAAACGATAAAAATCTTCATGTACGCGCGGCGGAAATAGATCGTTTAGCAGCTGGATGTACGGGAGTGAAACGAACGACAGGGCAACATCCAGGAGGTATTATCGTCGTTCCAGATTACATGGACATTTATGACTTTACACCGATTCAATATCCTGCCGACGATACAGAAGCAGAATGGCGGACGACGCACTTTGACTTCCATTCCATTCACGATAATTTATTGAAGTTAGACATTCTTGGACACGATGATCCGACAGTCATTCGAATGTTACAAGATTTAAGTGGAATTGATCCGAAGACGATTCCAACAGATGATCCGGAAGTGATGAAAATTTTTAGTAGTACAGAATCGCTCGGGGTGACGCCTGAACAAATTATGTGTAACACAGGAACGCTCGGTATCCCAGAGTTCGGCACGCGCTTTGTTCGTCAAATGTTGGAAGAAACAAAACCAAAAACGTTTTCAGAGCTTGTGCAAATTTCGGGCTTATCGCACGGGACAGACGTTTGGCTTGGCAACGCGCAAGAGCTTATTCAAAGCGGTACATGTACGCTATCAGAAGTAATTGGATGTCGCGACGACATTATGGTGTATTTAATTTACCGCGGCTTAGAACCGTCATTAGCATTTAAAATTATGGAATCGGTTCGTAAAGGAAAAGGATTAACGCCAGAATTTGAAGAAGAAATGCGTAAACACAATGTACCAGAATGGTATATCGAATCATGTAAAAAAATTAAGTACATGTTCCCGAAAGCGCATGCGGCGGCATACGTTCTCATGGCGGTACGCATTGCGTACTTTAAAGTACATCATCCGCTTCTTTATTACGCATCGTATTTTACCGTACGTGCAGAAGACTTTGATTTAGACGCCATGATTCAAGGATCTGCGGCGATTCGTCGACGTATTGAGGAAATTCAAGCAAAAGGGCTTGATGCGTCAGCGAAAGAGAAAAACTTGTTAACCGTACTTGAAATCGCATTAGAAATGTGCGAACGAGGCTTTTCGTTTAAAAATATCGATTTGTACCGTTCACAAGCAACGGAGTTTATTATTGACGGCAATTCACTTATTCCACCGTTCAATGCGATTCCGGGACTTGGGACGAACGTAGCGCATAGCATTGTACGTGCTCGTGAGGAAGGTGAGTTTTTATCGAAAGAAGATTTACAACAACGCGGCAAAGTGTCGAAAACGATTTTAGAATATCTTGAAAGCCGGGGATGTTTACAGTCGCTCCCCGACCACAATCAATTGTCGCTATTTTGAATGAGTTGCAATTTTTTTGCCAATATGTTATAGTTCTAGTGGAAATGGTAAAGATAATGCACACAAAGAGTGGGGAGACCCACTCTTTCGTATTGATTTGAGATTCCTTGCCGTTGCAAGGGATTTTCTTGCAGTTAGGAGGACCAATATGAAAAAAGTCACACACATCGTCGAGGAGCTCGTCACCCCGATTGTCACACATCTGGGATTAGAACTTGTCGATATTGAATATGTGAAAGAAGGTAAAAATTGGTTTTTGCGTATTTTTATTGATTCACCAACGGGTGTTGATATCGATCAATGCGGTGTCGTAAGCGAACGGTTAAGTGAAAAACTCGATGAAATTGATCCTATACCGCACAATTACTTTTTAGAAGTATCGTCACCAGGGGCAGAGCGTCCGCTTAAAAAGGCGAAGGACTTCGAACGCGCCGTCGGAAAAAACGTTTATGTCAAAACGTATGAACCAATTGACGGTCAAAAAGAGTTTGAAGGATTGTTAACTGCATTTGATGGGCAAACCGTGACGGTAGAAGTAAAAGTGAAAACAAAGAAAAAAACGATCACGATTCCATATGAAAAAGTAGCTAGTGCACGGCTAGCTGTCATTTTTTCTTAATTCACATTAAAGGGGGACGACCGGTTCATGAATACAGAGTTGTTAGATGCTTTAACGGCGCTTGAGCGCGATAAAGGCATTAGTAAAGAAGTGTTAATTGAAGCGATAGAGGCGGCGATTGTGTCCGCTTATAAGCGCAATTTTAATCAAGCGCAAAACGTTCGTGTTGACTTTAATCAAGAAACGGGAACGATTCGCGTATTTGCTCGTAAAGAAGTCGTAGATGAAGTGTATGATTCACGTTTAGAAATTTCACTTGACGAAGCGAAGCGAATCAACCCGAACTATCAAGTAGGAGACGTTGTTGAAATTGAAGTGACACCGAAAAATTTCGGACGCATCGCTGCCCAAACAGCGAAGCAAGTTGTCACGCAACGCGTCCGCGAGGCAGAACGTGGCGTCATTTACGCTGAATTTGTTGATCGTGAAGAAGATATTATGACAGGTATTGTTCAGCGAACGGATTCGAAATTTATTTACGTCAGTCTCGGTAAAATTGAGGCGTTGCTTCCGGTGAGCGAACAAATGCCGAATGAGACATATAAACCACATGATCGCATCAAAGTGTACATTACAAAAGTAGAAAAAACGACAAAAGGTCCACAAATTTACGTATCGCGCACGCATCCAGGACTATTAAAGCGATTGTTTGAATTAGAAGTACCAGAAATTTATGACGGTACGGTAGAAATTAAATCGGTTGCACGCGAAGCAGGAGATCGCTCAAAAATTTCTGTTCATTCGGATAACCCAGAAGTTGATCCGGTTGGTGCATGCGTTGGACCAAAGGGACAACGAGTACAAGCGATTGTAAATGAGTTAAAAGGCGAAAAAATCGATATTGTACGTTGGTCTGCAGACCCGGTTGAATTTGTAGCCAATGCGCTAAGTCCATCTAAAGTGCTTGACGTCATCGTTAACGAAGAAGAAAAAGCGACGACGGTCATTGTACCGGATTATCAACTATCGCTTGCTATTGGAAAACGTGGTCAAAATGCTCGGTTAGCGGCGAAGTTAACGAATTGGAAAATTGATATTAAAAGTCAATCAGAAGCGGAGCAACTAGGTATTTACCCTCGTTCTTCATCATCGTTCCAAGTTGACGAAGAGGAGATTAGTGAGGTGGAATAATATGCCGAAAAAAATCCCGATGCGCAAATGTGTTGTTACAGGGGAAATGAAACCAAAGAAAGAACTTATTCGCATCGTTCGTTCGAAAGAAGGCGATGTGTCAATTGATCCGACGGGAAAAAAAGCGGGACGTGGTGCGTACATCACGCTAAGTAAAGAATGTATTTTACTTGCCAAAAAGAAAAATACGCTTGCGCATCATTTAAAAGCAACCATTGACGATTCCATTTACGAACAGTTATTGCAGCTCGCTGAGAAGGAGAACGGAGAAACAAATGAATCATAAACCATGGGTTTCTTTTCTCGGACTAGCGAATCGGGCGCGTAAAGTCATTTCGGGAGAAGAGCTTGTTGTAAAAGAAATTCAGCGTAAACGCGCGAAGCTTGTCATTTTATCGGAAGATGCGTCAGAAAACACGAGAAAAAAAATTTCCGATAAATGCTCGTTTTATCGCGTTCCGCTTTGTTACGTGGACAGTCGTCACGAATTAGGTGGGGCGATTGGAAAAGGAGCACGTGTTGTTGTAGCGATTACGGATGAAGGATTCGCACAAAAGCTGAAAACGATGCTCTAACATTTTGGGGGTGAATGTATGTCAAAAATGCGTGTATATGAGTATGCCAAAAAACATAATGTGTCAAGTAAAGACGTAATCCATAAACTAAAAGAAATGAACATCGATGTGTCAAACCATATGACGATGATTGAAGCAGATGTTGTTGAGCAATTAGATCGTTCATTTAAAAACGAGCAAAACCAAGAACAAAAACAAGAAGCGAAAAAAGAAGAAAAGAAGACACCAGTGAAAAAGCCTGTTTTAGAACAGTTTGAAGAAGATGAAGATGAAGTCATTCAAACGAAAGTGCCAATTAAAAAAGCAGTAGTAAAAAATCGCGAAGGGAAAAAACACGACTTGCAAATTCAACAAAAAGAAAAGAAAATTTTTAATAACAAAAAAAATAAGAAACAAAAACCTCAGCAAGCTCCACAACAACAAGAAGTGCAAAAGAAAAAGGAAAAAGAGCTTCCGAAAAAAATTACATTTGAAGGTTCATTAACGGTTGCTGAACTAGCGAAAAAACTAGGTAAAGAACCTTCTGAAATTATTAAAAAGCTATTTATGCTCGGCATTATTGCAACGATTAACAAAGATTTAGACAAAGATGCGATCGAGCTCATTTGCTCAGATTACGGTGTAGAAGTCGAAGAAAAAGTAACCGTTGACGAAACAGAATTTGAGACGATTGAAATTGTTGATAACCCAGAAGATTTAGTCGAGCGTCCACCTGTCGTCACGATCATGGGTCACGTTGACCACGGAAAAACAACGTTGCTTGACTCAATTCGTCATACGAAAGTAACAGAACAAGAGGCAGGCGGTATTACACAACATATCGGTGCGTATCAAGTCGTTGTTAACGGCAAAAAAATTACGTTTTTAGATACACCGGGTCACGAAGCGTTCACAACGATGCGTGCACGCGGTGCACAAGTGACAGATATCGTCATTCTTGTTGTTGCGGCGGATGATGGTGTTATGCCACAAACTGTTGAAGCAATTAACCATGCGAAAGCGGCAAAAGTTCCAATTATCGTCGCAGTCAATAAAATCGACAAGCCGACAGCAAACCCGGATCGTGTTATGCAAGAGTTGATGGAATATGAGCTCGTTCCAGAAGAATGGGGCGGAGATACAATTTATTGTAAATTATCAGCGTTAACAGGAGAAGGAATTGATAACTTACTTGAAATGATTTTGCTTGTTAGCGAAATGGAAGAATTAAAAGCAAATCCAAACCGCCGTGCGACAGGAACGGTCATTGAAGCAAAATTAGATAAAGGCCGTGGACCAGTTGCCACCCTTCTCGTTCAATCCGGTACGTTGCGTGTCGGTGACCCGATTGTTGTCGGCTATACGTATGGCCGTGTGCGGGCGATGACAAACGATCTCGGTCGTCGCGTGAAAGAAGCAGGTCCATCGACGCCTGTCGAAATTACAGGATTAAACGAAGTACCGCAAGCAGGCGATCGTTTTATGGTATTTGAAGATGAGAAAAAAGCGCGTCAAATTGGCGAAGCACGTGCTCAAAAACAAATTGTGCAACAACGAAGCGTCAAAGCGCGCGTGAGCCTAGATGACTTGTTTGAAAAAATTAAACAAGGCGAAATGAAAGAATTAAACATTATCGTCAAAGCTGATGTTCAAGGTTCTGTTGAGGCGCTTGTTGCGGCATTGCAAAAAATTGAAGTAGAAGGTGTACGCGTTAAAATCATTCACTCTGGTGTTGGCGCTGTAACAGAGTACGACATTATGCTTGCGTCTGCATCGAATGCGATTGTCATCGGCTTTAACGTTCGTCCGGATGCGAATGCTAAACGCGTAGCAGAAACAGAAAAAGTAGACATTCGTCTCCATCGTATCATTTACAAAGTCATCGAAGAAATTGAAGCAGCGATGAAAGGTATGCTTGATCCAGAGTACGAAGAAAAAGTGATCGGTCAAGCAGAAGTTCGTCAAACGTTTAAAGTATCGAAAGTCGGCACGATTGCAGGATGCTATGTAACAGATGGAAAAATTACGCGCGATAGTAGCGTTCGCCTCATTCGTCAAGGCATCGTTGTTTATGAAGGACAAATCGATACGTTAAAACGTTACAAAGACGATGTAAAAGAGGTAGCACAAGGATACGAGTGCGGTATAACGATTAAAAACTTTAATGATATTAAAGAAGGCGACGTTATTGAAGCATACGTCATGCAAGAAGTGGCACGAAAATGATCGGGTACGTCGAATGTGAATGTATCATTTACGACGTCCAATCATTGAAACAAAAGCGAGCCGTGTTGCAACGCATTGTCACACGGCTCAAACAAAAATATAATATATCCGTAGCCGAAGTAGATTATCAAAACGTATGGCAACGAACGAAGCTTGGAATTGTAGCTATTACAGCCGAGCGAACAGCAACGGAACAAGAACTTCAACGTGCGTTGCAATTGATCGATTCGTTTCCAGAAATCGAGCGAACGGTTACAACATTTGAGTGGTTTTAATCGAGGTGATGATGATGAGTTTGCGAGCCACACGTGTAGGCGAACAAATGAAAAAAGAATTAAGTGACATTATCGGACGCAAACTGAAGGACCCACGTATCGGTTTCGTTACTGTAACGGATGTTCGAGTAACGGGCGATTTGCAACAAGCAAAAGTGTATATTTCTGTTCTTGGAGATGAAGAACAAAAGAAAAATACGCTCAAAGGATTAGCAAAAGCGACCGGATTTATCCGTTCAGAAATTGGTCAGCGTATTCGTTTACGCAAGACGCCGGAAATTTACTTTGAAATTGATGAAACAATCGATTACGGACAACGAATTGAAAGTTTAATTAAACAAATTTCTGAAGAAAAAGAACATAAAGAAGAATAATGGATAGACATGGGTCTATCCATTTCCGCTATTTTAGAGGTGAAGTGATGGACGGAGTGTTATTGTTACATAAACCTGCTGGCATGACGTCACACGATTGTGTCATGCGTGTTCGTAAGCTATTCCAAACGAAAAAAGTTGGCCATACAGGAACGCTCGATCCCGATGTATGTGGTGTATTGCCGATTTGCATTGGCAAAGCGACGAAAATTGTTGAACTGTTAACGTCAGAAAAAAAAACGTATGAAGGGGAAGTGACGCTGGGGATAGCAACAACAACAGAAGATGCATCGGGTGATGTTGTTTCAATAAAATCGGTGGAGCGGCCAATCGCCCGTCATGAAATTGAACGTGTATTGGATAAACTGACGGGAGAAATCGAGCAAATCCCACCGATGTATTCTGCAGTAAAAGTAAATGGAAAAAAATTATATGAGTACGCACGGGCAGGGATTGACGTCGAACGGCCGAAAAGGAACGTCTATATTTACGAGTTACAACTTCTCGATAACAGACAAGTATTTGTAGGTGAGCGTATATCGTTTCGTTTTCGAGTAACGTGTAGTAAAGGGACATATGTGCGTACGCTTGCCGTTCAAATAGGCGAACAACTTGGATATCCAGCACACATGTCCCATCTCGTTCGCACAGCGTCAGGATCGTTTACGCTCGATCGATGTGTGACGTTTGCTGACATTGAACAACATATAGAAAATGGTACAGCGCATACGTTGCTTTTGCCGATTGAACGAGCGTTAGCCCATTTGCCGACATACGTACTGAGCGATGAGGAAGAGAAAAAAGTAAAAAACGGGTCGGTTTTACCTGCTCTCCCTTCTATGCCTGCACGTCTATTGATGATAAACAGACAAGGTGAAGCGTTAGCGATTTACATGCCTCATCCAACAAAGCAAAGTTATATGAAACCTTTAAAAATATTGTAGGTGAAAACGATGAAAACGATTTGGCTGTCCCATCCGTTAAATCAAAAAAACGATGATCCGCTCGTCATGGCACTCGGGTATTTTGACGGTGTTCATCTTGGACATCAAAAAGTTATTCAGACGGCGAAGCGAATTGCCGATGATCATCAATACAAAAGCGCGGTCATGACGTTTCATCCGCATCCGTCTGTCGTGCTTGGACGCTCACAACAACATGTCCGTTTTATTACACCTTTAAAAGAAAAAGAAAAACAAATTGCAAAACTTGGGGTAGATTATTTATACATCGTTCAATTTACGCCTGAATTTGCCCATTTATTACCGCAACAATTTGTTGACGAATATATTATTGGGCTTGGTGTCAAACATGTGGTAGCTGGCTTTGACTTTACGTACGGTCGTTTGGGGAAAGGAACGATGGAAACATTGCCGTTTCATTCCCGTGAACAATTTACGCAAACGGTCATTCCAAAACAAATGTTTGGTGAAGAGAAAATTAGTTCGACATATATTCGTCAATGTTTAGCTAAAGGGGATGTGGAGCAACTGCCACATTTGCTTGGGCGATTATATGAAGTGACAGGCACAGTGGTCCATGGGGATAAACGCGGGCGTACAATCGGATTTCCAACGGCAAATGTTACGCTTGATGATGATTACATCATTCCGCGTATCGGGGTGTATGCGGTAACGGTCACGATCGACGATCAAATGTGGACGGGAGTATGTAATGTTGGATATAAGCCGACATTTCATACGGAACAGCCGAAAGAGCCAACGATTGAAGTGCATTTATTCGATTTTTCAGCAGATATTTACGGTGTGAGCGTATCAATCCAATGGCATAAACGATTGCGTGACGAACGGGCGTTTTCTTCTGTACACGAACTGATCGAACAAATTCATCGCGATGTTGAAGCGGCACGCGAATATTTTCAAAATCCCCTTGCATTTTATCGGAAAAACATGTATTCTATTTAGTGTATGTTAACCATTGCTGGGCAATACGAGTCACCGCCGTTTGCTCGGTAATTGGGGCTGAAAAAAGAGGAGGTGAACAAGGATGGCATTAACACAAGAGCGTAAAAACGAGATCATCAACCAGTTCAAAATTCACGAAACTGACACAGGTTCTCCTGAAGTACAAGTTGCTATCCTTACAGAGCAAATTAACAACTTGAACGATCATTTACGCGTTCATCGTAAAGACCATCATTCTCGTCGTGGTCTTTTGAAAATGGTTGGTCGTCGTCGTAACTTACTTACGTACTTACGAAACAAAGACATCAACCGTTATCGTGAATTGATTAACAAACTCGGATTACGCCGATAAGTAAAAAGCGGGAGCATTCCCGCTTTTTATTAGTATTTGCACCGATATTTGATTATACTAAAACAAATACGATTTTTCATTTGTACATAGAGAGGGGTACTCGGTTTATATGGAACAAGAAAAACATGTGTTTTCGATCGACTGGGCGGGTCGGCCGTTAACCGTTGAAATTGGCGAATTAGCCAAACAAGCAAACGGCGCTGTATTAGTTCGCTACGGTGATACGGTCGTATTGAGCACAGCGACAGCATCAAAAGAACCAAAAAGCGTGGATTTTTTTCCGTTAACGGTTAATTATGAAGAACGTTTATACGCTGTCGGTAAAATTCCGGGGGGATTTATTAAACGAGAAGGGCGTCCGAGCGAAAAAGCGATTTTAGCGAGCCGTCTCATCGACCGCCCGATTCGTCCGCTATTTGCAGAAGGATTTCGTAACGAAGTGCAAGTTGTCAGCATGGTGATGAGCGTTGATCAAGACTGCTCACCAGAAATGGCAGCCATGTTTGGTTCTTCGTTAGCGTTAACGATTTCTGATATCCCATTTGAAGGACCGATCGCTGGAGTGACAGTTGGTCGCGTCAACGGGGAGTTTGTCATTAACCCATCTGTTGCACAAATGGAACAGAGCGATATGCATCTTGTTGTTGCAGGGACAAAAGATGCGATCAACATGGTTGAAGCCGGAGCAAACGAAGTACCAGAGGAAGTCATGCTTGAAGCAATCATGTTTGGACATGAAGAGATTAAGCGTCTCATCGCCTTCCAAGAAGACATCGCGGCAAAAGTAGGCAAAGAAAAAATGGAAGTGATCCTTTATGAACTCGACCCTCAGCTCGAAGCAGATATTCGCGCTCGTGTCGAAGGCGAAGTGAAACGTGCAGTTCAAGTGCCTGAAAAATTGGCCCGTGAAGCAGCGATTGAACAATTAAAAGCGGAAGTTGTCGCTTCATATGAAGAGCAAGAAGCAGACGAAGAAACGATCAAGCAAGTAAAAGAAATTTTATATAAACTTGTGAAAGAAGAAGTGCGTCGCTTAATTACAGAAGAAAAAGTACGCCCAGACGGACGAAAAGTCGATGAAATTCGCCCGCTTTCGTCAGCTGTTGGACTTTTACCACGCACGCATGGATCCGGCTTATTTACACGCGGCCAAACGCAAGCGCTTAGCGTATGTACGCTCGGAGCACTTGGCGATGTACAAATTTTAGATGGGCTCGGCATTGAAGAAACGAAAAGGTTTATGCATCATTACAACTTCCCGCCATTTTCCGTTGGAGAAACGGGAGCAATGCGTGGACCAGGTCGTCGGGAAATTGGGCATGGAGCGCTTGGTGAGCGTGCGCTTGAACCGGTCATTCCGTCTGAAAAAGAGTTTCCATATACAATTCGCCTTGTATCTGAAGTGTTAGAGTCAAACGGTTCAACGTCTCAAGCGAGCATTTGTGCGAGCACGCTTGCGATGATGGATGCGGGAGTGCCAATTAAAGCGCCGGTTGCTGGTATTGCGATGGGACTTGTGAAAAGTGGCGAACATTATACGATTTTAACGGACATTCAAGGCATGGAAGACCACCTTGGTGACATGGACTTTAAAGTGGCTGGTACAGAAAAAGGAGTTACCGCCTTGCAAATGGATATTAAAATTAAAGGATTGTCGCGTGAAATTTTAGAAGAAGCGTTGCAACAAGCGCGCAAAGGTCGCCTCGAAATTTTAAAACATATGATGCAAACGATTAGCGAACCACGTAAAGAGTTGTCACCATATGCACCAAAAATTTTAACGATGCAAATTAATCCGGATAAAATCCGTGACGTTATCGGTCCAAGCGGAAAACAAATTAACAAAATTATTGAAGAAACTGGCGTGAAAATTGATATTGAACAAGATGGAACTATTTTCATCTCATCAGTAAATGAAGACATGAACAAAAAAGCGAAAAAGATCATAGAAGATATCGTTCGTGAAGTGGAAGTTGGACAAGTATATTTAGGAAAAGTCAAGCGGATTGAAAAATTCGGAGCGTTTGTCGAATTGTTTAGCGGAAAAGACGGTCTCGTGCACATTTCGGAATTAGCGGAGGAACGTGTCGGAAAAGTAGAAGATGTCGTTTCTATCGGCGATGAAATTTTAGTAAAGGTAACAGAAATTGATAAACAAGGTCGCGTAAACTTATCACGCAAGGCTGTATTACGCGATCAAAAAGAAGCCGAGCAATAAAACCGGAGCCTTGGGTTCGCATCCCCTTGGCTTCTTTGCTGTGTGTAAAATTTTTTCGTGCTCGTTCTACCTTGTCCCTCTTACTCATACCCTCTTTATTAGAAAAGGAGGGGACGAAGCGTGCGACGAGCGTTTTTTTTAACGATTATCATATGTGTGGCGGCCATAATTGTACAAAATCCGTGGACGACAACGTATATCCATGAGTTACGGCATATGACGGTAGCAAAACAAGGTGATCCGTTATATATTCAAGTTATCGAGCAAGCAAAACAATATAACATTCCTGCGCAAAATGCGAAAGTCGATCGTGTATGGAAAGCAATCCCTGGCTACAACGGATTAGAAGTGGATATTGAGGCATCATATAAGCAGATGAAACAAAATGGAACATTTTCTGAACAACAGCTCGTATATAAACAAGTATCGCCGTCTATTCATTTGTCTGATTTACCTCCATCACCTATTTATCGGGGGCATCCAGATAAACCGATGGTCTCTTTTCTAATTAACGTCGCCTGGGGAAGCGAACATATCCCAAGCATGTTACATATTCTTGAAAAATACAACGTACGTGCAACGTTTTTTTTAGAAGGGCGTTGGGTAAAAGAAAATCCACAACTGGCAAAAATGATTGCCGATGCCGGTCATGAAATTGGCAATCATTCATACAACCATCCAGATATGAAAACGATGAGTAAACGAGCGATTCGGGAACAAATCGTCAAAACGAACGATGCGATTGAAGCAGCAACAGGTATTAAACCTCGGCTATTCGCTCCGCCAAGCGGTAGCTATCGAGATGATGTCGTATATATCGCTCATGAGCTTGGGATGTACACGATTTTATGGACGGTCGATACAATTGATTGGCAAAAACCATCGCCTTCTGTTATAGTGGAACGAGTAACATCAAAAGTACACAACGGGGCGATGATTTTAATGCATCCGACTGTATCAACGGCAAAGGCGTTAGAGCCGTTAATTCAATCATTACAAAAACAAGAATATGTAATCGACAATGTGTCCACATTATTAAGTGAGGAAAGAATTGTAAAAATTAGGAGGAAGGGAATTGATTAAAACATATACGTGTCAAAACGGGGTAAGAGTTGTACTCGAGCATATTCCAACAGTTCGGTCTGTGGCGATCGGGATTTGGATTGGCACCGGATCGCGCAATGAAAACGAACAAAACAATGGCATTTCGCATTTTCTTGAACATATGTTTTTCAAAGGAACGAAAACGCGTTCAGCACGTGATATCGCGGAATCGTTTGATCGCATCGGCGGTCAAGTAAATGCGTTTACGTCAAAAGAATATACGTGCTACTATGCTAAAGTATTAGATACACATGCGTCATTTGCTTTAGATATACTAGCCGATATGTTTTTCCACTCTACGTTTGTAGATGAAGAGTTACAAAAAGAAAAAAATGTCGTATTCGAAGAAATTAAAATGTATGAAGATACACCAGATGATCTCGTCCATGATCTATTAAGCAAGGCAAGTTATGGAAATCATCCGCTCGGTTATCCGATTTTAGGAACGGAGCAAACGTTAGCGACGTTTACAGGGGATACGTTACGGCAATATATGTATGAATCGTATACGCCTGATCGCGTTGTGATCTCCATTGCAGGGAATGTCGATGAGTCATTTATTCAACAAGTCGAAGCTTATTTCGGCTCGTTTACGAGACAAAAAGGTAACGATGCGCATATCGCACCAACGTTTTGTCCGCATAAAATCGCGCGCAAAAAAGAGACGGAGCAAGCGCACGTATGTATTGGATTTAATGGGTTGTCAATTGGGCATGAAGATATTTATAGTTTAATTATTTTAAACAACATTTTAGGCGGAAGTATGAGTAGTCGTCTTTTCCAAGAAGTGCGTGAGCAACGCGGATTAGCTTATTCTGTTTTCTCTTACCATTCCGCATATCGCGACGGAGGAATGATAACGATTTATGGAGGGACAGGAAGCCATCAGCTTGATCTTTTGTTCGATACGATTCAACAAACGATTGAACAACTAAAACAAGATGGAATTACTGAAAAAGAGCTAGAAAATAGCAAAGAGCAAATGAAAGGGAACTTAATGTTAAGTTTAGAAAGTACAAATAGTCGTATGAGCCGAAATGGAAAAAATGAGCTGTTGCTCGGCCGTCATCGCTCGCTCGATGAAATCATTGAAAGCATTGATCGCGTGACAAAGGAAAGCGTTGACCGCATGGCGCACACGATTTTTACAGACGACTTTTCCGTTGCCCTCATCAGTCCGGAAGGGACATTGCCAAAAAGCCTGCAACAATAAACTTGCAGGCATTTTTTTATGCTTTTTTTCTACAATGATAAAGAAAGGGGGACGACGTATGCGATTAAGTGAACTAAGCGGAAAAGAAATTGTCGATATGAAGCGAGCAGAGCGGCTCGGTATTTTAGGACAAACAGATTTAGAAATCAATGAACGAACAGGTCAAATTCAAGCGCTTTTAATTCCGACAACGAAATGGTTCGGCTTTCGAAAAGATGGGACAGATATACGCGTACCGTGGAGCCGTGTAAAAAGGATCGGCTCTGATATGATTTTAATTGATGTCGATGACTAGACACCTAAAGGGGTGTCTTTTTTTATTTTCCGCTCACCGTTTTATAACCGACATCATAAGATGTGAAAGTAACGATGGGCAAAAAACTAGATGTATAAGAGGGTGAATGAACTCATGCTGACAGGAATGCACGTTACGATCATCGGTGGGGACGCTCGGCAGCTTGAAGTCATTCGGAAATTGATGGAACTTGACGCAAAACTGTCACTTGTTGGCTTCGATCAATTAGACCATGGCTTTGCTGGGGTAACGAAAATGAAAATTCACGAAGTCGATTTTCACGAAGTGGATGCTATTATTTTACCTGTTCACGGAACGAGCATGGACGGTGAAATTCAAACGGTATTTTCAAACGAAAAAATGACGTTTACAGAAGAATTACTCCGTCAAACCCCGACGCATTGTACCGTTTACTCAGGGATTACCAATGACTATTTAGACCGTGTCGTTAAGTCGGTCGGACGAAAACATGTTCAACTATTCGAACGCGATGATGTCGCTATTTATAACTCGATTCCTACGGCAGAAGGAACGGTCATGATGGTCATTCAACATACAGATGTGACAATTCATGGGTCACGCGTTGCTGTTTTAGGGTTAGGCCGCGTAGGTATGACCGTTGCTCGAACGTTTGCGGCTTTAGGAGCGAAAGTAAAAGTGGGGGCCCGCCGCTCCGAACATTTAGCGCGCATTGCAGAGATGGCGCTTGAACCGTTTCATTTAAACGATTTAGAACAACACGTGAAAGATATTGACGTTTGTATTAATACGATCCCACATCCCATTGTAACCGCAAGCGTCATTGCGAAAATGCCTGCTCATACGCTCATTATCGATTTAGCATCAAAACCGGGCGGAACAGATTTTCGATATGCGGAAAAACGCGGTATTCAAGCGTTATTAGCTCCAGGGCTCCCTGGTATTGTCGCTCCGAAAACAGCGGGGCAAATTGTCGCGAACGTATTAGCACAACTTCTTTCAGCAGATTTGAAAAAAAGAAAGGAGAATAAAAGATGAACGTACAAGGAAAGCGCATTGGCTTCGGCTTAACCGGATCACATTGCACATATGATGCGGTGATGCCAGAAATTGAAAAATTAATTGCTAAAGGGGCAGACGTCATTCCGATCGTTTCATATACCGTACAATCGACAAATACCCGATTTGGCAAAGGGGAAGAATGGGTGAAAAAGCTTGAAGAGATGACAGGTCATCAAGTCATTGATACAATTGTAAAAGCAGAGCCATTAGGACCGAAATTACCGCTTGATTGTATGGTCATTGCACCATTAACCGGTAATTCGATGAGCAAATTAGCCAACGCAATGACAGATTCCCCGGTATTAATGGCAGCAAAAGCAACAATGCGCAATCATCGTCCGGTTGTTGTCGGCATTTCGACAAATGACGCGCTCGGTTTAAATGGAGTGAATTTAATGCGATTGATGGCGACAAAAAATATTTACTTCATTCCATTTGGGCAAGATGATCCATTTAAAAAGCCAAATTCGATGGTGGCTCATATGCCTTTATTGCTCGATACAGTAGAAGCCGCGCTAGAAGGTCGACAAATTCAGCCGGTCATCGTTGAACATCGTCGCTCATAAATAAACAGTTGCAAGAAAATTTATAAAAAACGTCTCTCCTTTATGAATGAATGTGCTAAAATAAATGATATTAAAATTGTCTATCAGTTGGAAGGAGAAGAAGAGATGGAGCAAAAAGGATTACATGTCGCCGTCGTTGGCGCGACTGGAGCTGTCGGACAGCAAATGATTCAAACGTTAGAAAAAAGAAATTTCCCAATTGCTAAATTGTCTTTACTTTCATCGGAGCGTTCAGCTGGAAAAAAAGTCATGTTTAAAGGTGAAGAAATTGAAGTGCAAGCAGCAAAGCCAGAAAGCTTTGAAGGAGTGCATATCGCATTATTTAGTGCAGGAGGAGCGGTATCGAAGCAACTTGCTCCTGAAGCGGTGAAACGTGGAGCAATTGTTGTTGATAATACGAGTGCATTTCGTATGGATGAAAACGTCCCACTTGTCGTTCCTGAAGTGAATGAAGCAGATTTACATTGGCATAATGGAATTATTGCTAACCCAAACTGCTCAACGATTCAAATGGTTGTTGCGCTCGAACCGATTCGCCAAGCATTTGGACTAAAACGTGTGATCGTCTCGACGTATCAAGCAGTGTCAGGAGCAGGAGCACAAGCGGTAGAAGAGTTAAAAACGCAAACCGCGCATATGTTAAATGGAGAAGAAGTGACACCGGAAATTTTACCGGTAAAATCGGATCGCAAACATTATCCGATTGCATTTAACGCCATTCCACAAATTGATAAATTTCAAGATAACGGGTTTACATTTGAAGAAATGAAAATGATTAATGAAACGAAAAAAATTATGCATATGCCGGAATTGGAAGTAGCAGCAACGTGTGTACGCATTCCGGTGATGGTAGGGCATTCGGAATCCGTTTACATTGAAGTAGAAAAAGAAGGAGTATCGGTCGAGCAAATCCAGTCGCTCCTAAAAGAAGCCCCGGGTGTTGTCTTGCAAGACGATCCAAGCGAACAACTTTATCCAATGCCGTTGTATGCAACAGGACAAAATGACGTATTCGTTGGTCGCATTCGCAAAGATTTACATCGCGATACAGGGTTCCATTTATGGATCGTTTCTGATAACTTGTTAAAAGGAGCAGCATGGAACTCTGTTCAAATTGCCGAAAGTCTTTTAAAATTAGGGCTTGTGAAAGCGTAAAATCAGCATCGAGGTGTTGACGTTGAAAATTATCGTTCAAAAGTTTGGCGGTACGTCTGTTCGTGATGAACACGGCCGAAATTTAGCGCGTAAACATATTGAAAAAGCGTTGGAAGACGGATATAAAGTTGTTGTCGTCGTTTCGGCGATGGGGCGAAAAGGAGATCCGTATGCAACGGATACGCTTCTTAGCCTCATTGACGGAGCCAATGCATATGTGACAAACCGTGAAAAAGATTTATTGATGGCGTGTGGGGAAATTATTTCAAGCGTCGTTTTCACAAACATGTTAAACAAACATGGTGTCAAAGCCACAGCCTTTACCGGAGCGCAAGCAGGCTTTCGTACGAACAATGATCATACGAATGCGAAAATTATCGATATGCGTTGTGAGCGGTTGTTGCGTGCGCTGAGAGAGCATGATGTTGTCGTTGTCGCAGGTTTTCAAGGTGCTGCCGAAAACGGAGATGTAACAACGATCGGACGCGGTGGGAGCGACACGTCAGCAGCCGCACTCGGCGCTGCACTAGGTGCGGAATGGATTGACATTTTTACCGACGTTGAAGGTGTGATGACAGCAGACCCACGTATCGTAGAAAATGCACGACCACTTGATGTCGTGACATATACGGAAATTTGCAATATGGCATATCAAGGGGCGAAAGTCATTCATCCACGTGCGGTCGAAATTGCGATGCAAGCGAAAGTGCCTCTGCGCATTCGTTCGACGTATTCTGATGCCCCAGGGACGCTTGTCACATCGATTGGAAAAAAAGGAAGCGATGTGAAAGAGCGATTAGTGACAGGAATTGCGCACGTTTCAAACATTACGCAAATTAAAGTGCCAGCGAAAGAGGGACATTACGATTTACAAGCGGAAGTATTTAAAGCAATGGCAAACGAAGGAATCAGTGTCGACTTCATTAACATTTCACCGAACGGGGTCGTATATACCGTATCGAGCGATGTGGCAGATCGCGCCATTGCGACGTTGCAAAAGCTTGGCTATGAGCCAACTGTCACACGCGGTTGCGCGAAAGTATCGACTGTTGGGGCAGGCATCGCTGGTGTCCCGGGGGTAACAGCGAAAATTGTTACCGCGTTATCCGAACGTGGCATTCAAATTTTACAATCAGCTGATAGCCATACGACTATTTGGGTACTGGTGAAGGAAGAGCATTTAAAAGAAGCGGTGAATGCATTACACGATGCATTTCAGCTTGCCGAACAGAAACAATACTTTAGTTAGGAGTGAAAAATTGTGGTTCAATTTGGTCAAATTGCCACAGCGATGGTCACCCCATTTGACAATAAAGGGAATATCGATTTTGCGAAAACAACGCAATTAATTAACTATTTAATTGAAAACGGTACGGATTCACTTGTTGTTGCTGGAACAACAGGGGAATCACCGACGTTAACGACAGAAGAAAAATTGGCGCTTTTTCGCCATGTTGTCGAAGTTGTTAACGGGCGCGTACCTGTCATTGCAGGAACAGGAAGCAACAATACGCGTGCATCGATTGAACTAACGAAAAAGGCAGAAGAAATCGGTGTCGATGCCGTTATGGTCGTTGCACCTTATTACAATAAGCCAAATCAAGAAGGCATTTATCAGCATTACAAAGCGATTGCTGAAAACACATCGTTGCCTGTCATGGTGTATAACATTCCGGGGCGAGCAGTTGTCAATATTTCCGTTGAAACGATCGTTCGTCTTTCCGAAATTCCGAACATTGTAGCCGTCAAAGATGCAAGTGGCAATTTAGATGCGATGACGGAAATTATTGCAAAAACACGCGATGATTTCATGTTATATAGCGGCGATGATGGCTTGACGCTTCCGGTGTTAGCGATTGGGGGAAGCGGTGTCGTTTCCGTTGCTTCGCATATTATCGGCAATGAAATGAAAGAAATGATGGACGCTTTCATGCGTGGAGACAATAAAAAAGCGGCAACGATGCATCAACAGTTATTACCGATCATGAAAGCATTATTTGCTGCGCCAAGCCCTGTCCCAGTAAAAACGGCTTTACAGTTGAAGGGGTTAGATGTTGGCTCTGTTCGACTTCCACTTGTGCCACTTACTGAATCAGAACGTTTGCAACTGATGCATGTGTTACAAGGTTAAAAGAAAGGGAATTCATCCCTTTCTTTTTTATTGTTGAATCAGTTATAATGGATGTAAGTGACTTTGAGCGGGTGAGTTTGGTTGATTGTAGGAGGATTTAAGATGAAACAAGCAGAGAAAATTCGTGTGTTTGCCCTCGGCGGCGTTGGAGAGGTAGGAAAAAATATGTATGTCGTCGAGGTGGACGAAGACATTTTCGTTCTCGATGCAGGTCTTATGTTTCCAGAGGACGAAATGTTCGGTATTGATATGGTCATCCCTGATATTTCGTACTTAGTTGAACAACAAGAACGTATTCGTGGCATTTTCTTAACGCACGGTCATGATGATCATATTGGCGCCATTGCGTACGTGTTGCGAAAAATTACTGTACCTGTGTATGGGGCAAAATTGACGCTTGCGCTCATGGAAGAAAAATTAAAAGAGCAAGGGATTACATCGAAAGCGAAGCGCATCGAAATACATGCTGACAGCGAGATCGTATTTGACAAAGCTATCATATCATTTTTCCAAACGAATCATAGCATTCCGGATTGTCTTGGGGTAAGTATTCAAACATCGCAAGGCGCCATTGTATATACGAGCGATTTTAAATTTGATCAAACACCTGTTGGTATATGTCGCACCGATTTTGGTAAAATGGCACAAATTGGGGCTCAAGGCGTGCTTTGTTTATTATCAGATAGCACAAACGCAGAAAAACCGGGATATACAGGTTCTGAAGCGGTTGTTGGTCAAGAGATTTCCGACGTCATTTACAATGCGCAAGGTCGTGTGATCGTTGCTTGTTTTGCATCAAATATTACGCGCATTCAACAAGTGTTGCACGCTGCTCGTGATCATCGGCGAAAAGTTGTTATTATGAGCCGGCATATGCATAAGGTAATCGATATCGCGGTGCGTCTCGGATATTTAAAATTGGATGAAAGCATGATCATTTCGATGAGTGATGTGGATCGTTACCACGATCGCGACTTAGTCATTTTAACGACAGGCAATCAAGGAGAACCGATGGCAGCACTAGCGCGCATGGCGAAACAGGCGCATAAATATATCAACATTAAGGAAGGAGACACGGTCATCGTTGCTTCTTCCCCAATGCCAGGTCATGAACTATTTATTGCTCGAACGATTGATGCATTATATCGTGCAGGAGCAAATGTTGTATATGGACAACGCCAAGTTCATGTGTCTGGGCACGGATATCAGGAAGAATTAAAGTTAATGTTAAATTTTATGAAGCCAAAATATTTTATCCCGGTACACGGGGAATTTCGTATGCAAAAAGCGCATGGAAAAATCGCCCAAGCTGTCGGCATTCGTCAAGATGCGATCTTTTTGATTGAAAAAGGAGAAGTAATCGAATTTCGTAATGGTCACGCCCGTTTTGGTGGCAAAGTGCCAAGTGGTCAAATTTTAATTGACGGATTGGGCGTAGGTGATGTAGGGAATATTGTGTTGCGCGATCGCCGTTTACTTTCACAAGATGGAATAATGATCGTTGTTGTGACGTTAAGTAAACAAGATAAGCGTATCGTTGCTGGTCCGGAAATGATTTCACGCGGTTTCGTATATGTGCGCGAATCCGAAACGCTGTTTGGGGAGTCGGTAAAAATTGTAAAAGAGATTGTAGAAAAGAGTATGGAAGATTACGTCATTGAATGGTCTTCATTAAAAACAAACATTCGTGATGCTCTTAGCCAATATTTATTTGAAAAAACAAAACGAAAACCGATGATTTTACCAATTATTATGGAAGTATAAAACAACATGCTCAAAGTCAAGAAAACACCTGCGTGTCGCAGGTGTTTTTTGTATGAACATGTCGATGTTCACGTATACTAACGACATGACGCAACAGAAAGGGGATTGTTATGGAAGAACGAGATATATCTCAAGAGGAAACGAAGCCGTCTCCAGCAGAAAATATTGTTCAGCTCGGTCAAACGAATGTTCCGCAATTTTCTTCTGATTCAACGATTCATTGTTTAACAATCGTTGGACAAATTGAAGGGCACATTCAGTTACCGCCGCAAAATAAAACGACAAAGTACGAACATATTATTCCACAAATTGTGGCAATTGAGCAAAACCCTAATATTGAAGGATTGCTTGTCGTATTAAATACAGTAGGCGGTGATGTCGAAGCAGGGTTAGCTATTGCAGAAATGTTGGCCTCGATGTCCAAACCAACTGTTTCGATTGTGCTCGGTGGAGGTCATTCGATTGGTGTGCCAATTGCTGTGTCTTGCGACTACTCATTTATCGCAGAAACGGCAACGATGACAATTCACCCGATTCGCCTCACAGGTCTTGTCATTGGCGTGCCACAAACGTTTGAGTACTTAGATAAAATGCAAGAGCGCGTCGTCAATTTTGTTGTGAAACATTCAAACATTAGTGAAGAAAAATTTAAAGAACTCATGTTTTCTAAAGGCAATTTAACGCGTGATATCGGAACGAATGTGGTAGGAACAGATGCCGTGAAATACGGTTTAATTGATGAAGTCGGAGGATTGTCACAAGCGATGTATAAATTACGAGAACTCATTGACCGATCTAATCAAAAAGGGGCAATGTTACAATGATTTTACATACAATCGTTCCAGAGTTTTTAGTTTTTCAAACGAACGAAACGGAGTATAGAAAACACCGCACCGTTCAATATAACGGAGTGACGTTGCTTGTGCAACAGACAGAAACGAATGAGTATGAAATTGTGCGTGTACTAAGTAGCGATCCAAAACATTATTTGACGTATGAACCGGGCACAAAACTTCATGCGACATCACTACAATTTATGGTATAATAAGAACAAGCAGCCACGCTTCTCTGTTGGCTGCTTTTTCATCTTACATGTTGGAGTGGACGAAATGGGAAAGAAAAATAAACGTCGCACAAACAAACAAGATCAATGGAAAAAAACGTTACGCTTCGAGTTAATCGGTTTAACGATGTTAGCATGTACGGTCATTGCGATGGCAAATGTCGGAGCCGTCGGGCGTTCGCTCGTTTTTGCTACCCGCTTTTTTATGGGTGAGTGGTATATCGTTGCGTTATTAGGGGCGCTTGTGACGTCGCTATATGTCATTTGGAAGCGTGCATGGCCTTCATTTTTTCACCGTATTCTTGTCGGTTTGTATTTGATTATCCTTTCACTATTGTTGTTTAGTCATGAGACGCTGTTTCACATTTTATCGCGCAATGGGAAATTAGTAAATCCAAGCATTATTCGAACAACGTGGGAACTATTTTGGGCAGATGTGCGTGGAGAAAGTAGCTCTTTTTCTGATTTAGGCGGTGGGATGCTCGGTGCTTTATTGTATACGATAAGCTACTATTTATTCGATCAATTAGGAACAAAATGGATTGCTTCATTATTGATGATCATTGGCGTGTTACTTCTTACAGGTAAAACGTTGCGTGATACAGCCGGTAAAGGAATAGAATGGTTCCTTTCGTTTATGCGAACGCAAACAAAAGCTGTCATTGCGGATGTCCGTTCGTTTTTGAATCGTCCGAAAAAAGAAAAGCAACAACAGCCGCATATTGAAGTGGTGACGGCGCTCGAAGAACAAGAAGACAAAGAAGAAAAAGAAGAAGAAACTATGATCGAAGGACCTGTTATTTCTAATTTTCACGAAGTAGTTGAAAAAGAAAATCCGATCGTATTTATGCAAACACATGAAACAGATTATGCGCTGCCGCCCATTGAATTGCTTTCTCCACCAAAGACCGTTGATCAATCGCGAGAAAAAGAAAGTATTTATGAAAATGCTCGCAAACTTGAGAAAACGTTTCAAAGTTTCGGTGTAAAGGCAAAAGTAACAAAAGTGCATATCGGACCAGCTGTCACAAGATATGAAGTATATCCAGATGTTGGTGTGAAAGTAAGTAAAATTGTTAGTTTAAGTGACGATTTAGCGCTCGCCCTAGCGGCAAAAGACATTCGCATTGAAGCTCCGATTCCAGGAAAATCAGCGATCGGAATTGAAGTGCCAAATGAGGAAATTGCGATGGTTTCTTTACGAGAAGTGTTAGAGGCGAAAGAAGCAGATAAGAAAGAGGCGAAACTGTTAATTGGACTTGGACGTGACATCTCCGGACAAGCGGTGCTTGCTGAACTGAATAAAATGCCGCATTTACTTGTTGCGGGCGCAACAGGAAGCGGGAAAAGTGTATGTATTAATGCCATTATCGTTAGTTTACTCATGCGCACGAAACCTCATGAAGTAAAAATGATGATGATTGATCCGAAAATGGTTGAGTTAAGCGTATATAACGGCATTCCGCATCTGCTTTCTCCAGTCGTCACTGATCCGAAAAAAGCGTCTCAAGCATTAAAAAAAGTAGTGAGCGAAATGGAGCGGCGATATGAACTATTTTCGCATACAGGCACGCGCAATATTGAAGGATATAACGAATATATTGAGCGGCATAATGAAACAGCGGAAACGAAGCAGCCTCTGTTACCATATATTGTTGTCATTGTTGATGAGCTCGCTGATTTAATGATGGTTGCCTCAAGTGATGTAGAAGATTCCATTACCCGTCTTGCCCAAATGGCGCGTGCGGCAGGCATTCATTTAATTATCGCAACACAGCGTCCATCCGTCGATGTGATTACAGGTGTCATTAAGGCAAACATTCCATCTCGCATCGCATTTAGCGTATCATCACAAACCGATTCACGTACGATTTTAGATATGGGAGGTGCTGAAAAATTACTTGGGCGTGGCGACATGCTCTTTTTACCTGTCGGTGCTTCCAAACCTGTTCGAGTACAAGGTGCTTTTGTGTCCGATCAAGAAGTAGAAAACATCGTGCAATATGTCATTTCACAACAAAAAGCACAATATGAAGAAACGATGATGGCGCAAGATGACGAACCACAAGAAGCGTTCGATGATGAGTTGTTTGATGAAGCGGTGCAGCTCGTCATTGACATGCAAAGTGCATCTGTCTCGATGTTGCAACGACGATTCCGCATCGGTTATAACCGTGCTGCACGTTTAATTGATGCGATGGAAGCGCGAGGCATCGTCGGACCTTATGAAGGAAGTAAACCGCGCGCTGTGCTCGTATCGTCAAATGATGAAGCAAAAACGTCATAAAAGAGGCTGAAAAATAAGCCTCTTTTTTGTATAAATGGGACATAATAATGATATATTATTACAATCGCTTACATATTATTTCTTACGACTTTTTTCGACATTTTTTTTATTCGCTATTTATTTATAGATAAAAAAATGTTATATTATTGATAAGAAATTTGTCTAACATCAGATGTCTGATATCTAAGGTGGGGGATGGTGAATGTCTGTTAAAACAGATCATCGACACTTATATTTACAAGTCATTGATCGGATTAAAAAGGATATTGAGCAAGGGGTATACAAGGAAAAAGAAAAGCTTCCTTCTGAATTTGAATTAGCAAAACAATTAGGAGTTAGCCGAGCGACGTTGCGTGAAGCATTACGAGTATTAGAAGAAGAAAACGTCATCATCCGCCGCCACGGTGTTGGGACATTTGTGAGTTCCCGACCGATGTTTACGTCAGGTATTGAACAACTAAGTAGCGTGACGGAGATGATTCGCCAAGCTGGACGCAAACCAGGAACGATCTTTTTATCTTCTTCGATTCAGAAACCGACTGAAGATGATATAAAGCGCTTTCAATGTCATAAAGAGGAAGATTTACTTGTTGTTGAGCGGGTGCGAACCGCGAATAACGAGCCGGTCGTTTACTGCATTGACAAAGTACCTTGTAAATATTTACCTAAAGGAATTGCTTATGAAAATGAGTCGTTATTAGAAATATTACATAATGAAGCGAATCGGTATATCGCGTATGCTGTTACCCATATCGAACCGCTCGGTTATCATGAAAAAGTGTCGCCGATTTTGCAATGTGAGCCAGAAACAGCACTTTTAGTTTTAAAACAAATGCATTTTGATGAAAATGACGAACCTATTTTATACTCGATTGACTATTTCAAATCAGATAAGTTTAGTTTCCACGTTTTACGGAAACGTGTGTAACTTATAAAAGTGCTTATCCTATTAAGGAGGTGACATTGGAGGGAGAAGGATATTTTACATTTCACTTTTTACTCATCCATATTTCAAAACTGAGGGGGTAATAATTCATGAAGAAAAAACGTTTTGGATTGTCGATGTCTTTATTGTTGACTGCCGGCATGCTTCTTGGCGGTTGTGGACAAGCAAAAGAAGAGCCGAAAAAAGAAGAAGGAAAAGCGTCTGAGTTCAGCGTAGCGATGGTTACAGACGTAGGTGGAATTGACGATAAATCGTTTAACCAATCTGCATGGGAAGGTTTGCAAAAATTTGGTGAAGAAAACGGCTTGAAAAAAGGAAAAGGTGGCTATGACTATTTACAGTCACAAAGCGATGCGGATTATGCAACAAACTTAAATAAACTTGTGCGTAACGATTTTGATCTTATTTTCGGAATCGGTTTCTTAATGACAGATGCCGTTACAGAAATTGCAGACCAAAAACCAGATAACAAATTTGCGATCGTTGATAGCGTGGTTGAAAAACCAAACGTTGCAAGCATCACATTTAAAGAGCATGAAGGCTCATTCCTTGTCGGTGTTGTTGCTGGTTTAATGACAAAAACAAATAAAATCGGCTTCGTCGGTGGTATGGAAATTCCATTAATTGAAAAATTCGAAAGCGGTTTCCGTGCTGGTGTAAAAGCTGTAAATCCGAATGCGACAGTTGAAGTGCAATACGCAGGTGCATTTGACAAAGCGGATAAAGGAAAAGCCATCGCTTCAAGTATGTACGCTTCTGGCATTGACGTAATTTATCATGCTGCTGGTGCGACAGGAAACGGTGTGTTCTCTGAAGCGATCGACTTGAAAAAACAAGATCCAAACAAAGAAATTTGGGTCATCGGTGTTGACCGCGACCAATACGAAGAAGGAAAAGTACCTGGAACAGATAAAAGTGTAACGTTAACATCTATGGTGAAACGTGTTGACGTTGCTGTATATGACTTAGCGACAAAAACGAAAAACGGTAACTTCCCAGGCGGTCAAGCAGTTGAATACGGCTTAAAAGAAGATGGTGTAGGTATTGCGCCAACAACGAAAAACAATGTTCCTGAAGACGTGTTGAAAAAAGTTGATGAGTGGAAACAAAAAATTATTAACGGCGAAGTAAAAGTACCTACAACTCGCGACGAATATAAACAATTTGAAGCTTCTCTATAATTTCTTGAATTTCTTGTTCTCCGAAGGGAGAGCCCTTCGGAGAATCACTAAATGAAAAGTTGCAACATGTTGCAGCTTTTCATTTAGTGATGTAAACCATGCTCATATAAGGAGTGGATCACGTTTGGAATACGTAATTGAGATGCTGAACATCCGCAAAGTTTTTGGGAATTTTGTGGCAAACGATAACATTACGTTGCAACTGAAAAAAGGGGAAATTCATGCGTTATTAGGTGAAAACGGTGCTGGAAAATCAACGTTAATGAACGTGTTATTCGGTTTATATCAACCGGATGGTGGGGAAATTCGTGTCAAAGGAAAAAAAGTAAATATCGCCAACCCGAACGTTGCCAATGACTTAGGGATCGGGATGGTACACCAACATTTTATGCTTGTTGATACGTTTACGGTAACAGAAAACATTATTTTAGGGAGCGAGCCGACAAAAGGTGGGCAAATTGACATTGAAAAGGCAGAAAAAGAAGTGCGCGAGCTTTCTGAACGATACGGTTTAGCGGTTGATCCGAAAGCGAAAATCGCAGACATTTCTGTCGGCATGCAACAACGTGTAGAAATTTTAAAAACGTTATATCGTGGAGCAGATATTTTAATTTTTGACGAACCGACAGCTGTGTTAACACCACAAGAAATTCAAGAGCTTATCCAAATTATGAAAGCGCTTGTACGGGAAGGAAAATCCATCATTTTAATCACGCACAAATTAAAAGAAATTATGGAAGTGTGCGATCGCGTGACCGTCATTCGTCGCGGAAAAGGCATCGGCACATTAAATGTATCGGAAACAAACCCGAACGAACTTGCTTCATTAATGGTTGGGCGTGAAGTACATTTCAAAACGGAAAAACAACCGCCAAAAGTTGGCAAACCTGTCCTTGAAATTGAAAATTTAGTCGTGAAAGATGCACGTGGGATTACTGCGGTTGATCATTTAAATTTAACGGTACATGCAGGGGAAATTGTCGGCATTGCAGGAGTAGACGGAAACGGACAAACAGAGCTCATCGAAGCAATCACAGGTTTAATCAAATCAGAGTCAGGCTCCATTCGTTTAAATGGTAAAGAAATTCGCAATTTAACACCGCGTCAAATTACAGAAACAGGTGTCGGACACATCCCTCAAGACCGTCATAAACATGGTCTTGTTCTCGATTTTCCAATCGGAGAAAATATGGTGCTCCAAACATATTACAAAGAGCCATATTCAAAGCGTGGTATTTTGAACTTTAAAGCCATTTACGATAAAGCGCGTCAGCTTATTCGAGAGTTTGACGTTCGTACGCCAGATGAATATACAAAGGCGAGGGCTTTATCAGGAGGAAACCAACAAAAAGCGATTATCGGGCGCGAAGTAGATCGCGATCCAGATTTACTTATTGCCGCGCAACCAACGCGTGGACTCGATGTCGGAGCGATTGAGTTCATTCACAAACGTCTCATCGAACAACGCGATAAAGGAAAAGCAGTATTGCTTGTTTCGTTTGAATTAGATGAAATTATGAACGTTAGCGATCGTATTGCTGTCATTTATGAAGGGAAAATTGTTGCCATTGTCGACCCGAAAGAAACGACAGAACAAGAGCTTGGCTTATTGATGGCAGGAAGCAAACGGAAGGAAGCAGGTGTATCATCATGAGTGAAAATCGTTTAACGAATATTCTCGTCCCTGTTTTTGCGGTCATTCTCGGAATTATCGCCGGTGCGATTGTCATGATCATCAGTGGGTATGATCCAATTGCTGGGTATTCTGCTTTATTGTACGGCGCTTTTGGTGATCGATATTACATTGGAGAAACGATTCGTCAAGTCACGCCGTATATTTTAGCAGGTTTAGCTGTTGCGTTCGCTTTTCGTACAGGATTATTTAATATCGGTGTAGAAGGACAGCTTATTGTTGGCTGGCTAGCTGCCGTTTGGGTTGGTGTGGCATTTGAACTACCAAAAGTCATTCATTTGCCGCTCGCAATTATTGCGGCCGCAGTAGCTGGGGCGCTTTGGGGATTCATTCCTGGTTTTTTAAAAGCACGTTTCCGTGTTCATGAAGTTATCGTCACAATTATGATGAACTATATTGCGCTATACGTATCGAATGCGGTCATTCGTTCTGTTTTATCCGATCAAGGATTTAAATCAGAAAAAATCCATCCGTCAGCATCGTTACGTTCAGAGTTTTTACAATCGTTAACAGATTACTCTACGCTTCATTACGGCATTATTATTTCGTTAATTGCAGCTGTTGTCATGTGGTTTTTACTTGAGAAAACGACAACAGGATATGAACTTCGTGCCGTCGGTTTTAACCAACATGCATCACATTATGCAGGTATGAACGTCAATCGCAATATTATATTAGCGATGGTTATTTCGGGGGCATTCGCAGGCATCGCTGGAGCGATGGAAGGATTAGGAACATTTGAAAACGTCTCTGTCAAAGCTGGGTTTACGGGAGTCGGATTTGATGGAATTGCGGTCGCTCTTCTTGGCGGAAATAATGCATTTGGAATTATTTTAGCAGCTGTCCTCTTTGGGGCTCTAAAAGTTGGAGCGCTTGAAATGCCATCAGCTGCCGATGTGCCAACGGAACTTGTTGATATCGTCATTGCGTTAATTATTTTCTTCGTGGCTTCAAGCTACTTAATTCGTCTTGTGCTTACGCGCTTCAAAAAGGAGGGAAAATAAATGTTGAACATTCTTGAAATTATTATTCCTTCCGCGATTTTTTTTGCGGCCCCGCTCATTTTTACGGCGCTTGGCGGCGTATTTAGTGAACGCTCCGGTGTTGTAAATATCGGATTAGAAGGGTTAATGGTTATCGGCGCGTTTACCGGTGTAGTGTTTAACTTAACGTTTGCCGATCAATTTGGACAATTAACACCATGGCTTGCCATGCTTGTGGCGATGGTTGTTGCGTCTATTTTCTCGCTTATGCATGCGGTAGCAGCCATCTCGCTTCGCGCTGATCAAGTCGTTAGTGGGGTAGCTATCAACTTTTTAGCGTTAGGATTATCGTTGTTTCTTGTAAAAATGTGGTATGGAAAAGGTCAAACAGACCAAGTGCAAGTTGGATTTGATAAAATCGATATTCCAATTTTAAGCAAAATTCCAGTCATCGGTCCGATTTTATTCTCAAACGGATATTTGCCATCTTATTTAGCGATTGTACTCGCGTTTGTTGTATGGTACGTCATTTACAAAACGCCGTTTGGGCTTCGTCTTCGTGCGGTTGGAGAACATCCGATGGCGGCGGATACAATGGGAATTAACGTAGCAAAAATGCGTTACATCGCGGTGATGTTAAGTGGTGCACTCGCGGGAATCGGGGGTTCCATTTATGCAACAATCATTTCACGCGATTTTAGCCATGCGACAATTTCTGGTCAAGGGTTTATGGCGCTCGCTGCGATGATTTTCGGAAAATGGCATCCGCTTGGTGCGATGGGAGCGGCTCTTTTCTTTGGATTTGCACAAAGCTTAAGTATTGTTGGGCAAGCGATTCCGTTTTTGAAAAACGTACCGACTGTTTATTTGCTCATTTTACCGTATGCCTTAACGATTTTAGCACTGACTGGCTTTATCGGACGAGCAGATGCGCCAAAAGCGCTCGGTACGCCTTATGTAAAAGGAAAACGTTAATGGCAAAAGACTTCGGGACAGCCCGAAGTCTTTTTTTCACGTCTTTGATCACGCATAATAAAAATTAAGGAGGGGATTTCGTTGCATAAATTAGTCGATCAATTATTTTTTGAATTGCAGCGTCCGGTAACGATTGAATCACGTGATTTTGAATTGCTTGCATATAGTGGGCATCATGATCAAACGGATGAAGTACGCATGCGCACGATTTTAAGTAAACGGGCATCTGCCCACGTTTTTCAATATTTACATGAACATGGATGGATGAAAAAAATTGAACAGGCAGACGGGGTTGTTAGCATCCCTCCACTTCCCGATATTGATCTTGGTGCTCGCGCGGTCGTTTGTTTAAAACACGGAGGGAAAGTGTACGGTTATCTTTGGGTGCAAGCGTCGTTTCACGATTTGACAGAGGAGCAGCGAAAACGAATGGAAGACGTGGCAAAAGAAGCGGCACATATGTTACATGAACAAATGGGAAAACGTTATAAACGTCAAGAAGAAATCAATGACCTTTTTCTCCGTTTTATTCAATATCGTGACATAAGTGAACGTGATGTTCAAATGGAAGCCCAGCTACTTGGTGTAGCGCTCCCTTCGTCATTTGTTGTTTCCGCTTTATATGTTCAGAAGAATGAAAAGAAAGATGACATTCGTCAATACATGACGTTTATAACAAGAACAACACATGCCCCGACTTTTTTTATCGAACATCATCATCCATTTTTACTTATTGTGGGGGGGACGACCACACAGCGACCGATTGATGTGTTAAAAATGATGATGACAAAATTGCAACAAGACTTTCGTTGTGAGATGGATCGTGACGTTATTGTTGGAATCGGCAATGAGTATAGCGGTTTGCAACGGTTGCGTGATAGCTACAAAGAAGCGATGGAAGTTATTCATTTAAAAAGACATATGGATGAGTATTTACCACATGCTTACGGTGATTTAGGAATTTATCGCATTATTCCATTCATATACGAACAATATAAGCAACGTCGCTATAAAAACGAAGCGTTAGCGAAACTAAAAAAGCACGACGAACAACATGGGACGGACTTTTTGCACACGCTTCGTGCATACATTCAACATGACTGCAATATAAAGCAAACGGCTGAAAGTTTATACATTCATCCCAACACATTGCATTATCGACTAAAGCGCATGCAGACAATTACGAATCTACCGCTTCATGATTTTGAACAACGAATGATGTTGTATATTGATCTCCTTTTATACAAATATAAGGAAGATGTTGTGGATGAACAACAAAAATAAGTAGAAATGATTATATGTAAACGACAAACAATTTTCAGAAAGTATAAATTATAATGAATCGTAGAATATGTGACAAATTCGTGAAAGGATCGATGCATGTGACAGTACCATACAAACATGAACCGTTTACAAACTTTACGCTTGAACACGAAGCTGAAGCGTTTCGCAACGCGCTCGCTTACGTCGAAACACAACTTGGACGAGAGTATCCAATCATTATCGGGGGACGACGAGTCGTTACTGAAGAAAAAGTCGTGTCGACGAATCCAGCGAATAAACAACAAGTTGTTGGCGTTGTGTCGAAAGCGACGAAAGCGCTTGCTGATGAAGCGATGTCTGCTGCACTTTCGGCGTTTGAGACGTGGAAGCGCGTGTCGCCGCAGGCGCGTGCGGACGTATTGTTTCGCGCTGCCGCGATGTTAAGAAGAAGAAAACATGAATTTTCAGCTTGGTTAGTAAAAGAAGTCGGGAAGCCGTGGAAAGAAGCCGATGCAGATACGGCAGAAGCCATTGACTTTTTAGAATATTACGCTCGGCAAATGATTTCTCTTTCAGAAGGTGTGCCCGTATTGAGCCGACCGGGTGAAGCGAACCGATTTTTTTATGTGCCGCTTGGCGTCGGTTTAATTATTTCGCCATTTAACTTCCCCCTTGCGATTATGGCTGGAACGACAGTGGCTGCCATTGTGACAGGAAACACAGTTATTTTACGACCATCTGATCGTGCGCCAATTGTCGCTGCAAAATTTGTTGAGCTTATGGAAGAAGCCGGTCTTCCAAAAGGGGTACTAAACTACTTACCTGGTGGAGAAGCGGAAGTAGGCGAATATATCGTCGAACATCCGCAAACGCGCTTTATTTCGTTTACAGGATCGCGCGCCGTTGGCTGCCGCATTTATGAACGTGCTGCGATCGTTCAACCTGGTCAAAAATGGTTGAAACGTGTCATTGCGGAAATGGGAGGAAAAGATGCAATCATTGTCGATAACGAATCTGATCTTGAATTAGCAGCACAGTCCATTGTCGCTTCTGCATTCGGTTTTTCAGGACAAAAATGTTCCGCATGTTCGCGAGCGATCGTGCTTGAAGATGTATACGACGAAGTGCTTGCGCGTGTTGTTGAGCTAACAAAACAATTAAAAGTTGGCAACCCTGAAGAGCAAAGCACATTTATGGGACCGGTCATTGATAAAGTATCGTACGATAAAATCATGGGCTACATCGAAATTGGAAAACAAGAAGGAAAGCTCATGACGGGTGGAAAAGGAGACGATTCACAAGGATTTTTTATCGAACCAACAATTTTTGCGGACGTCGCTCCAAGCGCACGCATCATGCAAGAAGAAATTTTCGGACCAGTTGTCGCCTTTACGAAAGTAAAAACGTTTGATGAAGCGCTCGAAGTAGCCAACAACACAGATTATGGATTAACAGGTGCGGTCATTTCAAATAATCGCGCCCATTTAGAAAAAGCACGAGAAGAATTTCACGTCGGTAACTTGTACTTTAATCGCGGTTGTACAGGAGCGATTGTCGGTTATCATCCGTTTGGCGGTTTCAACATGTCAGGAACGGATTCGAAAGCAGGCGGTCCAGACTATTTATTGTTACACATGCAAGCAAAAACGGTTAGCGAAATGTTTTAACATTTAAAAGAGGTGAACAACATGCTCGCACAGCTATCGAAAAATATCTTTCTATACGCTTCGCAAAGTAAAATGTTAAATCAAGCAGCGAAAAAATGGGGGCTCCGTTTCGGGGCTTCCCAAGTCGTTGCCGGGGAGACGATTGAAAGCGCTATCAAAAAAGTGCGCGAACTGAATGAAAAAGGGCTCGTTTGTACGCTTGATCATTTAGGTGAATTCGTCTCCAATCGCGAAGAAGCAATCGAGGCAACACAATACAACATTCGTACGTTAGAAGCCATTCACCGTGCGGGTGTCCGCAGTAACTTATCGGTTAAATTGACCCAACTTGGTCTCGATATTGATTTTGATTTTTGTTTAAACAATATGCGTCAAATTGTCGAAACAGCCAAACGGTATAACAATTTTGTGCGCATTGATATGGAAGATTCTAGTCATTGTCAAGCGACGCTCGATTTATTGCATGAACTTCGTCGTACGTATGATAATGTCGGCACTGTCATTCAAGCATATTTATATCGCGCCGAACAAGATGTAAAAGATTTAAAAGGGGTATCGCTTCGTTTAGTGAAAGGAGCATATAAGGAGCCACCTGAAGTAGCGTTTCAAGATAAGCAACAAATTGATGAAAACTACATGAATATTATTCGCATTCACTTATTAAGCGGCAGTTATACGGCCATTGCTACACACGACCATCATATTATTGAAAAAGTAAAAACATTTGTAGAAGAGAATAATATTCCGCGTAACCAATTTGAGTTTCAAATGCTGTATGGTTTTCGGACAGATATGCAACAACAGCTTGCGAAAGAAGGATATACAATGCGTGTATACGTTCCGTTCGGAAACGACTGGTTTGGTTATTTTATGCGCCGATTGGCAGAACGTCCGCAAAACGTGGCGTTCGCGTTAAAAGGCTTTTTTGGAAAATAATTTTTTGTACAAATTGTGAACATATTTTAGTATAATGATAGGTGCAAAGGGGTTTTTATAGACAACAAAGGAAGGGGAGATTGTTTTGGTTATTGCATCTGTTGTCGTATATATGGTGGGGATGTTACTCATTGGGTATTGGGCATATAAACGGACGTCCAACTTGTCTGATTATATGTTAGGTGGTCGAACGCTCGGTCCAGCGGTGACGGCGTTAAGCGCAGGGGCGTCCGATATGAGCGGTTGGTTGTTGCTCGGTTTGCCTGGCGCGATGTATGCGCAAGGGTTAAGCGCTTCATGGATCGTCATCGGACTAGCTTTAGGGGCGTATGCGAACTGGTTATACGTCGCTCCTCGTTTACGGGTATATACAGAAGTAGCGAACGATTCGATTACGATTCCATCCTTTTTAGAAAATCGTTTTGGTGATACATCGAAGTTACTTCGCCTCGTTTCTGGATTTGTTATTATGATTTTCTTTACGTTTTACGTTTCTTCTGGCCTCGTTTCTGGCGGGGTGATGTTTAAAAACTCGTTCGGTACAGATTACCATACAGGGTTATGGATTGTTGCTGGTGTTGTCATTGCGTACACGTTGTTCGGGGGATTTTTAGCGGTCAGCTGGACAGACTTTGTGCAAGGTCTCATCATGTTTATTGCACTTATTCTCGTACCTGTTGTGACACTTATGCATACAGGGGGACTCACAGAGACAACAGCAACGATTCGCGACATCGATCCGAATTTGCTCGATTTGTTTAAAGGAACAAGCGTAGTCGGCATCATTTCTTTATTCGCTTGGGGACTTGGTTATTTTGGACAACCACACATTATCGTTCGCTTTATGGCGATTTCATCGGTAAAAGAGATGAAACAAGCACGCCGAATCGGGATGGGATGGATGATCTTTTCGTCTGTTGGCGCGATGCTCACAGGTCTTTTTGGAATCGCTTACTTTAAACAAGCCGGTATGACGTTAGAAGATCCAGAAACGGTATTTATTAAACTTGGTGAAATTTTATTTCATCCGCTTATTACAGGATTTTTACTGGCAGCCATTTTAGCGGCAATTATGAGCACGATTTCATCGCAATTGCTTGTTACATCAAGCTCGCTAACGGAAGATTTGTATAAAGTTTTATTCCGTCGTTCAGCGTCTGATAAAGAACTTGTATTTGTCGGTCGTTTATCAGTATTGCTTGTTGCTATTGTTGCCTTGATACTAGCATATGAGCAAAACAATACGATTTTAAATCTTGTTGGCTATGCATGGGCTGGGTTTGGTGCTTCGTTCGGTCCGGTCATTATATTAAGCTTATGCTGGCGTCGTATGACAAAATGGGGAGCGCTTGCAGGGATGATTGCAGGAGCGACGACGGTTATCGTTTGGGCAAACTCTTCATACGCTAGCGTCATGTATGAGATGGTTCCAGGCTTTATCGCAAGCCTCATCGCTATTGTTATCGTCAGCGTATTAACAGCAGCGCCAGATAAACAAGTGACAGAGCAGTTTGATACTTTTGAACGTACGATTTCATCATAAGAAAAAGGTGTCCGATTGGGCACCTTTTTCTTATGCTTGCATGACTTTCGACAATACTCATACAATGGGGATATAATTTGAAATGAATAATATAGAAAGGAATGGATAAAGTGAGCATATTTGGAGCAATCGTCGCTTTTTTGTTAGCCATTGTTCTTATTTTACGAAACGTTCCAGTAGGGTACGGAATGATGTGCGGGGCGTTTATTGGTGCTTTATTCGGTGGAGCTTCCATCGATGAGGCAGTTCGTCTCATGATGGACGGGGCAAAAGAGATGACCCCGTCTATTTTGCGCGTTTTATCTGCTGGTGTGCTTGCAGGTGTATTGATGCAGTCTGGGGCAGCTGCGGCTATTGCGGGAAAACTTGTGCGAGCTTGTGGGGAAAAATATGTGCTATTTTCGCTATGTTTTGCGGCGATGGTATTAACAGCATGTGGGGTATTTGTTGATGTCGCTATTATGACGATTGCACCTGTTGCACTTGCGTTGGCACATCGCCTGGACATGTCGCGTTTTGCGATATTGCTCGCGTTAATTGGTGGGGGAAAAGCAGGGAACATCATTTCCCCTAATCCAAACACAATTGCAGCTGCTGAGGCATTTCATGTCCCTCTTTCTTCACTTATGATGGCAGGCATCGTACCAGCTATGATCGGTCTTTTTGTCACGTACCAGCTTGCGAAACGGTGGCGGGGTGATGACAAACATATGCCAGAAATTGAAACAGCTGAAAAAGAAACACCACCATGGCAAAAGGCGATCGTTGCTCCCGGTGTTGCGGTCATTCTTTTATTGTCACGTCCGCTTTTTGGGGTGTCAATTGATCCGCTTATCGCTTTACCGGTCGGTGCATTAATTGGTGTAATGGCCATGAATAAAACGAGTGAGCTAAACGTCTTTCTACGTGTGGGCATGGAAAAAATGAGCAGTGTTGTTTTTATGCTTGTTGGCACAGGGACGCTAGCAGGTGTGATTGCGAATTCGCCGTTACATCAAGCGTTTATGCATACGCTTGAATCATTCGGTTTTTCCCCATATGTGATTGCCCCGATTGCTGGTGCGCTATTATCAGGTGTTACCGCATCAACAACAGCAGGCACAGCCATCGCGAGCCGCGTGTTTGGAGAAGCGTTAATCGAAGCTGGTGTTTCATCGCTTGCTGGAGCAGCCATGGTACATGCGGGCGCAACCGTGTTCGATCATTTACCGCACGGTAGCTTTTTTCATATCACTGCAGCTAGTGTACATATGTCAACAAAAGAAAGGCTTACATTGCTTCCATACGAAACGCTCATCGGCATAGCAATCGCGACAACATCTACGATCCTTTTTTATATATTTTTATAAAACTATGTTCTAAATAATCAACAAATAAAATAAAAAAAGGATTTCTAACCCATGTGTAGAAAAAGAATGATATACACAAAAGGGGAGTGGGGAAAGATGAAAAGTATATGTATGTATTTATGTGTTTGTTTGTTTTTATTCGCCCACCCGGTTTGGGCGCAAGGGGAAACGAGCATCACGTTAAGTGTTGCTGGCGATGTGACGCTTGGTCGCGATGAAAACTATGGCTATACATATTCATTTGATCATGAAGCGAAAAAAAATAGTCTCGCTTTTTTTACGAAATACATTGAGCCTATTTTTAAACAAGATGATTTTACAACAGTTAATTTGGAAACAACGTTAACAACAGCCACGCAAAAAGCAGAGAAGAAGTTTCGGTTTCGCGGCGATCCATCGTATGTCAATATTTTAACGAATGCAAGTATTGAAGGAGTGAATCTTGCCAATAATCATACGTTCGACTATGGACAAAAAGGATATATGGACACGATCGCAACATTAAAGCGGGCGAATATCGGCTATTTTGGAAACGGTATACTACTTGTAAAAACGGTAAAAGGAGTAAAAATTGGTACGCTCGGTTATAAAGGATGGAGCGATACGAAAGCGGTGCGAAAGCAAATCGCAAGCGATATTGGTACATTACGAAAACAAGGGGCACAAATTATTCTTGTTCATTTTCATTGGGGAGAGGAGCGAAGTTATGTACCAAATTCCACGCAAAAAGCGTTAGGAAGATTTGCGATTGATGGCGGAGCAGATCTTGTCGTTGGTCATCATCCGCACGTCATTCAAGGTATTGAACAATATAAAGGAAAAATGATTGTTTATAGCTTGGGCAATTTTATGTTTGGAGGCAATAAAAATCCGAATGATAAAGATACGTTCGTTTATCAACAAACGTTTTATTTCGCCAACGGCATAAAGCAACCTAAAACAACGATTCGCATTATCCCGTTTCGCATCTCATCTGTCACGACACGAAACAACTATCAGCCGATTCCGCTTCAAGGAAAAGAAGCAAGTCGTGTAAAAACAAAGATTGTAAATTTGTCAGCGAAAATTAATCAACCGACATGGCTCGTATATGAAAAATAATGTATAATGGAAAGAAAAGGAGTTGATTTCATGTACATGGGGGACATTATTTTTCAACTCGTCATGCTTGGAATAATTGGATTATTCGTTTTCGGGGTGATATGGCTAACACGTTTGGTCATAAAGAAAAATTAGTAAAAAAGTTCGGCGATCGCCGAACTTTTTATAATGATTTCCCACAAGATGGACAAAATTGAAAGCTTGTTTGAACCATCGTTCCACAATACGGACAAAACTTTTCTCCTTCGTTACGACGCAAGCGAGCGTTTAGCGGATCTTTTTCTTCATTTTCGTCAACAATATCGACGATGGACATTCGGTCTTTTCCTGTAGCGTTTTTGTAATGATACACAGCTTGAAAAATACCGATACCAATTATAACGAAGCCGAAAAAAGGAAAGATTTGTGACCCTGGAATGGGAGAATCTTTCGTAATAGAAAAAGTCATAAACGTCCAAAACATACCGAATAAAATGGTGGCGATACTGCCGATAAATCCTTGCATGGATGACCCACGACCTGGTTTAATGCTTTTCATTTGCTTTCCCCCAATCTGTTTGATACGTCCATTATATACGAGAAATATGAGGAATGTATTTCGTTTTTTGTATAAAAGGGATAAATATATGCTACAATGACCAGGAATACCATACAATATATGTGTAAGCATTATTATGCAAAGGGAGGCTTCATCTTATGACATTATCATCATTACGGCGTCAAGCAAGGGAAGCGTTGAAAGGAAAATGGGGCAGTGCCGTGCTTCTTATGCTTGTTTATGCGTTCGTAACCATCGTTTTCCCTATGGTAGTTGAGGTTGTATTAAGCGGGGGATGGGACGTATGGGTTGAACAAGAAAACGTACCAACATCTGCTTCGATCGTCAGTTTGCTCATTTCGTTTGCGCTCATTCCGTTTAGTGTTGTTTTGTATTGGGTATTTTTAGATGCGTATCGTCATGAACCTGTCCGAATCGCTCCAATGTTTACAGTATACCAAAATGGGAAGTTATCATTAAAACTCATCGGTACGTCCATTTTATTCGGTATTTTTATATTTTTATGGAGTTTGCTACTTATTGTCCCTGGAATTATTAAATCGTTATCTTATTCACAAACATTCTTTTTATTAAAAGATCATCCCGAATACGGTTCACTTCAAGCGATTAGCGAAAGTAAAAAACGTATGAAAGGATATAAAGGGAAACTATTTTTATTATATTTGAGTTTTATTGGTTGGGGGCTTCTCTCAATTATCACGTTTGGTATCGGATTTTTATGGCTCGTTCCGTACGTCTATACATCACTTGCTGCGTTTTACGATCAATTTATTCGTACGCAAGAACAATGAGATGAGTAAAAACGAACAAGGACGAACCTTGTTCGTTTTTTATAAAATAAAGCTAGCAAAATATCAAATCATTTTGTAAAATCATTAAAAAAAGAATATTGTTTTTTGTCGAAAATATGTAATTGTATTCGTTTTTATTTAACCATATAGGCACATTTGTAAAATGAAGAATAATAGTGACATACTATAATTGAAATGTGTTATAATAAATGTGGAGAAATTTTTGGTCAAATGGACGGATGAACATTTAGGGGGTTTAAAATGAAAACAGATGTCATTTTAATTGGCGCGGGGATTATGAGTGCGACATTAGGGACGTTGTTGAAAGAGTTAGCACCAGAGTGGGAAATTGCTGTGTTTGAAAGGCTTGGTCAACCAGCAGATGAAAGCTCGAACGAATGGAACAATGCGGGAACAGGTCATGCCGCACTTTGTGAACTAAACTACACAGTTGAAAAAGCGGACGGATCAATCGATATAAGTAAAGCAATTAAAATTAATGAGCAGTTTCAAGAATCATTGCAATTTTGGTCTTATCTCGTTCAAAACAAACGCATCCGTGATCCGAAACAATTTATTATGCCAATCCCACATATGAGTTTCGTACAAGGGAAAGAAAACGTTGCATTTTTGAAGAAGCGTTTTGAACAAATGGTGGATCATCCTTTATTTAAAGGTATGGAATTTTCTGATGATCCGCAAAAATTAAGAGAGTGGATTCCGTTGATGATGGAAGATCGTATCGTTACCGAACCGATTGCAGCAACAAGAATTGAAGCGGGAACGGACGTGAATTTCGGCGCTTTAACACGCATGTTATTTGAGCATTTAGAACATAAGCATGTGAATTTGTATTATAAACATCATGTTGAAGATATGAAACGAACAAATGACAACTTATGGGAAGTAAAAGTACGCAATTTAGCGACAGGGGAAGTTGACGTTCACACAGCGAAGTTCGTCTTTATCGGGGCAGGCGGCGGCAGCTTACATTTGCTACAAAAATCCGGCATCCCTGAAGGAAAAGGAATCGGTGGATTCCCAGTAAGTGGGCTATTTATGGTGTGCAACAATCCAGACATTATCGAGCAACATCATGCGAAAGTGTACGGCAAAGCGAAAGTTGGAGCACCTCCAATGTCTGTTCCACATCTCGATACACGTTTTATCGACGGTAAAAAAATGTTATTGTTCGGACCGTTCGCTGGCTTTTCACCGAAGTTTTTAAAGAACGGATCGCTGTTTGATTTAATCACGTCTGTCAAGCCGCATAACGTGTTAACGATGCTTGCGGCAGGAGCGAAAAACATGGCGTTGACAAAATATTTAATTGAACAAGTGATGTTATCAAAAGAACAGCGCATGGAAGAATTGCGTGAATTTATCCCGTATGCGAAAAGCGAAGATTGGGATGTCATTATTGCCGGTCAGCGTGTACAAGTCATTAAAGATACAGAAGCAGGTGGCAAAGGCACGCTTCAATTCGGTACGGAAGTTGTTGCCGCTCATGACGGCTCGGTTGCTGCGTTACTTGGTGCATCTCCAGGCGCGTCAACAGCTGTTCACGTCATGCTTGAAGTGATTGAAAAATGCTTCCCGAACGAAATGAAACAATGGGAAGCGAAAATTAAAGAGATGATCCCATCATATGGTGTATCGCTAATGAAAAACGAAGCGCTTTTACGCGACGTACAAACGCTCGCTGCCCAAACGCTTGGCTTAAAAGAAAATATGCCACTTCAAATTGCATAAACATAAAAGGCAGAAGTCGCTGGGCTTCTGTCTTTTTTGTAGCGATCGTGCATCCATTTGTTATAATGAGGAAATAATTTACCTTTGTTTCGTCTTAGGTTGGACTAGGATGTTATAAACGAGGAGAAAAATATTTTTTGTTTTTAGTTGCAAAATGCAAATAATAACGTATAATAAAATCAAGAGGTGAGGAAATGGAAAATGTTCGTGAACTATTCCACACGATGACAAAACGTCTCGGGTTGTTAGACCGCAATTGCTGCACTGTTGGCGGGATTGAATTATCGCTCGTGCAAAGTCATATTTTATACGAAATCGACCGCATGAACGAACCATCGATGCAACAAGTCGCTGACGCATTAGCCATCGATATTACAACGTTTAGCCGGCAAATTCAAACGCTTGTGAAAATGAACTTAGTGAAAAAAACACCGTACCCCCAAGACCGACGCGTCTACATTTTATCGTTAACACCGGAAGGAAAATACGTCACCGCGAAAATTGACGCGGAAGTGAACGAATATTTAGGTGAAGTATTTTCGCATATGAGCGAATTTGAGCGCGAAACCGTCCTTCGTTCCATTCGCTTATTGAACGAATGTATGGCAAAATCAAGCGTTTGTTGCAAACCGCTGTTTTAAGGCAAGAGAAATCTTGCCTATTGCTTGAATAAATATTTGCATATTACAAATAAAAGGGGAGAGTTTATTTGGAAACGATACAGTCGTTCGCATTTTTAGTGTTGGAGCTGACGGCGCTTTTTTTGATCATTTCGTTTGTGATTAACTTTATCGAAGGGTACATTCCATACGAGCGCATGCAACAGCTGTTGGCAGAACGCCATCCGATTATTGGGGCAATGATTGCAGTACTATTTGCGTTTGTGACCCCGTTTTGTTCGTGCTCAACCATCCCGGTTGTCGTTTCATTGTTGAACAAAAACGTCCGATTTGGTTTGGTCATGATCTTTTTATTTGCCTCCCCTGTACTAGACCCGACGATTTTAACGATAATGACTGCCTTACTAGGTGTGAAAGTAGCAGCCGCCTATACGTTGTTGACGACTGTACTTTCGATTGTAATCGGCTTTACACTCGAAGCGCTCGGTTTTGAAAAGGCAGTCAAACGTGTCATCGTGAAAGGAAACGTCGCCATCGGCAAAAAACGGACAATGCAAGAAGCGTGGTACGAGACACTTCATCTCATGAAAACGGTTTATCCATATTTACTCACCGGAGCTGGCGTTGGTGCGTTCATTCACGGCATTGTGCCAACCGAATGGATTGCGACATATATGGGAGGTGATACGTGGTGGCTCGTGCCACTCGCAGCGATATTAGGCATTCCGTTGTACATTCGCCTAGCGACGATGATGCCGATTTCGCAAATGCTTGTGGCAAAAGGAATGGCGCTCGGTCCGGTCATGGCGCTTATGATTAGCTCGGCTGGCGCGAGTTTACCAGAAATTACGCTACTGCATAGCATTTTTCAAAAGAAACTCGTCTGGGCGTTCATCGCTTCGGTCATTTCGATGGCCACGTTATCCGGATTTTTGTTTTACATCATATAAATGGAGGAGATTTCTATGTTCAAAAAGTTATTTACACAAAAAGAAAAAGGTTGTTGCGATGTGCAAATTATTGAGGTAAAAGAGGGAGAGGAAAAGGAAGATTGCTGCAAAGAGGAAGAAGAATGTTGTAAAGACGACAAACAAACATGTTGCTAGCAACGGAGCACCAGGGGGACCTGGTGCTTTTTGTATGGAATAAATGAGGAATAATGGTGACGAAGGAGAAATTGAATGACTTTGCAATAGTGATTAAAATGAACATATGGTCAGAGAGAGGTGAATCCGTTTGAATATTATACAGAGAACAAGAACGTATTGGCTTCCACTTATTTCATTAGCTATTCCTGCGATGATGGAAAGTTTGCTTCAAAGCATTGTCGGATTTGTCGATTCTTTATTTATTTCCAAGCTCGGCTTAGCTGAAGTAGCTTCCGTAGGGATGGCAAATGCGATCTTGCAAATTTACTTTGCCGTCTTTTTAGCGACCGGCACTGCTGCAACAGTACTCGTTGCTACATATACAGGAGCTAATGATAGCCAAAAAGTCAAAAAAGTGATTTCTCACTCCATCATATTAACGATCGTCATCGGAATAGCATTTGGGATCCTTTCATTCTTTTTCGCTGAACATATGTTTAGGTTAATGGGGGCGAACGAACATGTATTACAAACAGGAATCGTTTATTTTCAAATCGTCGCAACGCCATCTATTTTCATATCTATGATGTTCACATTAGGCGCGATCGTTAGAGGGACTGGCGACACAAAAACGCCTATGCGCATCGGCTTATGGATGAATGGAATACATATTGTCCTTGATTATATTTTCATCTTTGGCGTATGTTTTGAAGGGCTCGGCATCATAGGGGCTGGAGTCGCTACTGTTTTCGCACGTATATTTGGTGTCATTTTACTATTTATTCATCTAAAAAAGAAACAATTGCTCGTCTTTTCAACGAATATGTGGGAGTTTCAAAAAAGTGTTATGCTACAATTCGTTCGGTTAAGCATCCCTTCTTCTATGGAACGATTATTTATGCGATTTGGACAAATCATTTATTTTGGCATGATCGTACGCATGGGGACAGAAGTTTATGCAGCGCATACGTTAACGGGGAATTTTACTTTATTTTCATCCATTGTCGGAACAGGTTTAGCAACAGCAACAACAACACTTGTTGGCAAAAGCCTTGGAGCAGGTCAATACAATGAAGCAAAGGCGTATAGTTTGATTTCTATAGTTTGTACTTCGGTGATGATGACGGGCGTAACTTTCCTTCTATTTTTAACATCACCATTGACAGCACGTGCGTTTACACATAACGAAACAGTTATTTCGCTAATCGTTGCTGTTCTGGGCGTTGATACAATCGCCCAGCCAGCAACAGCGATCGTTACGATACTAACGTCTGTTTTACAAGCCAATAAAGATGCTAAATTTCCAATGTACGTCACAGCCTTTGGCATATGGGCAATTCGAACCGTCGGAGTTTACATGTTAGGCATTCATTTCGTGTTAGGGCTTATTGGCGTATGGCTATCTATTGCGATCGATAACTATGTGAGGGCGGCTCTGTTATACTGGCGGTATCGGTCGCTAACGTGGAGTGGGGGGAATCGTATATGTTAGGAAGAGAGCGGGAAATTAGCAACATTGGTCCGAGAAAGGCATTATATTGTTTAACTACAAATTGTCAGAAGGGGTGCTTGTTTTGAAACAGTTACAACAGCTAATCATTGAATTTTGCGATGCACGTAACTGGAAACAATTCCACAATCCAAAAGATTTAGCCATATCATTAAGCATAGAAGCAGGAGAACTGTTAGAAAATTTTCAGTGGAAAAGTAGCGAAGAGGCCATTGAGAGCAGGTTAGAAAATATAAAAGATGAACTAGCAGATGTAGTAATTTATGCTCTTTTACTTTCTGATGCACTTGGGGTTGACTTAGAACGAATCATTTTTGATAAAATAAAGAAAAATGAGAAAAAGTATCCAATTGAAAAATCATTTGGAACCAAAAAGAAATATAATGAGTTAGGATAATAAAACAGAAGACGGGGGAGAAGGAATCGATGATTGTTTATGAAGCGACAAAAGAGGAGTTTTTGCACGATGTATTTGAAGATCAATTAGTACAAAACATTTGTAACAATTTTCGAGAGAAGATTGGACATGTGAATGAGAGAGAAATTCGTGCATGGGACAATTCGATGCAATATATGTATCGAGTACTAAGCGATGATGAAATTCCGAATAATGCAGGTATAGCGATTGAATTTAAAATTCCCCATACATCGAAACGAGTAGATTTTCTTATCTCCGGACTAGACGATCAACAAAATGATTCGGTTGTCATCGTTGAGCTTAAACAATGGGATCATGTAGAAAAAGTAGTAGGGAAAGAGGCTATTGTGAAGACGGTCATGAACAGAAGTATGGTGGAAACGACACATCCTTCATACCAAGCATGGTCTTATGCATCATTAATTCGGGATTACAATGAGAACGTTCAAACTGAACAAATTCAACTTTATCCCTGTACTTACCTGCATAACTATATGCTAAACGAAACTTATGATCCTTTAGTAGACCCTGTATATCAATATTATATTGAGCAAGCCCCGGTATTTTTAAAAGGAGATGCTGCTAAGTTACGTTCGTTTATTAAACGGTATGTCAAATATGGTGACAATAAAGAAAATATTTATAAGATTGAAAAAGGAAGAATTCGACCATCTAAATCGTTGCAGGATTCTCTTAACAACATGTTAAAAGGTAATCGAGAGTTTATTATGATTGATGATCAAAAGGTTGTATATGAAACGGCTCTTCAACTCGCTAGCGAGACGGTAAGAACGAATGAAAAGCACGTTTTGATTGTCGAGGGAGGCCCTGGAACAGGAAAGTCTGTCCTTGCTATTAATTTGCTTGTGGAATTAACAAAACGCCATCTTGTATGTCAATATGTAACGAAAAATGCGGCACCGAGAAAAGTGTATGCTCAAAAGTTAAAACAAGATTTTCGAAAAAGCCACATTGATAATTTGTTTACCAGCTCAGGAAGTTACATAGGCACCCGTTTGAATGAGCTAGATGTGCTTATTGTAGATGAAGCTCATCGATTAAATGAAAAGTCGGGAATGTTCCAAAATCTTGGCGAAAATCAAATGAAAGAAATTATACACGCAGCTAAATTAGCGATTTTCTTTATTGATGAGCGCCAGAGAGTGACATTAAAAGATATCGGTAGCGTGAAAATGATTGAGAAGTTTGCTCCTGAGTATGGAGCAATTATCACAAAGACAGCATTGCAATCTCAATTTCGATGTAATGGATCAGATGGATATTTGGCATGGATTGATGATGTATTACAAATTCGGGAAACAGCGAATGCCGACTATTTCGACCTTCAATATGATTTTAGGGTATATTCCGACCCAAATGAACTTCGTGCAGCAATCGAAAAGTTAAACGAAATGAACAATAAATCTCGTATTGTCGCAGGATACTGTTGGGACTGGAGAAAAGAGGGTAAAAATGATCCGAATGTTCACGATATTATCATTCCAGAACATAATTTTTATATGAGTTGGAATCTAGGAAATTCCGAAACATGGGCGATCGATGAACATTCTGTGAAACAGGCTGGATGTATTCATACATGTCAAGGGTTAGAATTTGATTATGTTGGTGTTATTATTGGTGACGATTTGATTTACAAAGACGGCAAAGTACAAACAGACTACACGAAACGTGCGAAAACTGACCAATCCCTAAAAGGATTAAAGAAAATGATAAAGGAAAATCCTGAAGAAGCATTGAAACAAGCCGACGACATTATTCGAAACACGTATCGTACATTGTTAACAAGAGGGCAAAAAGGTTGTTTTGTATATTGTACGGACAAAGAACTTGAGCGTTATTTAAAAAATCGCCTCCAAAGACTTGACCGCTCATACAAAGAGAATGGATTTACCCAACTATCTATTGTTGCGGAGGAGAAAAGAGGATATTCATGATACGGCGCCTGTCATGCCAAGGTAATCATACATTAAATATGAGTGATGAGTTTCGACCTTGGAAGCAAGCGATTTTGCATGAAATAAACCATTACTTGCAGCACTTGCCGATTAAAGATGCGACGAAAAAGAAAAGAGTACAATTAAATAAGCAAGTGTTTTTTGGTGAAGAGTTTCGCCAGCTTTGGGAGCGAATTAAATATAAGACGGTCTACTCCGTTCAAATCGACAGCGATCAACTCATTCAAAAAAGCATAAAGAGCATTCAAAACATGCCGCGTATTGAAAGAATTCGTATTATCAGCCGAAAAGATCAATTGGCGATTGACCGCGTGGAAGGAGTGCAGTTGGAAACCGTCAGTGAGCGAGTGGAAGACTATGTTACCGCTCACCATACGTTGCCAGATATTATTACCGAACTGCAAAACCGTACGAATTTAACGCGAAAAACGATTGTGGAAATTTTGACGGGCTGCGACCGTCTCGATGACTTTAAAAACAATCCGCAAAAGTTTATGGAAGAGGTCACAAAAGTCATCCAGCGCGAAATGAAATTGCTTTTAAAAGACGGTGTGAAATATTACAAAATCGGCGACGATGCATATTATGCCGTCGAGCTGTTTGAAAATGAAGAGCTGCTTGCGTATTTAAACAACAACGCGATTCGTAGTGAAAAATCGTTGTTCGATCATATCGTCTACGATTCGGATATCGAAGCGAGTTTTGCACAGCGATTCGAAAGAGACGAAAACGTCAAAGTATATGTCAAACTGCCACATTGGTTTAAAATCGACACGCCAATCGGTGCATACCATCCCGATTGGGCGCTTGTCGTCGACAAAGATGGCGAAGAAAAACTATACTTTGTGCTTGAAACAAAAGGAACCGACTGGGAAGGCGGGCTCTGTCCAGAAGAAGCAACAAAAATCGACTTCGCCCGCAAACACTTACAAGCGATTCATACAAACGTCGAATTCATCGGACCAGAGAAAGATGTAAATGAATTTATGCTCCGAACAATGAATCGATAGAACCGATTAGACAGGAGTTGATAAAACTTCTGTCTTTTTTAATTTTTCGAAAAATTTTGATAGTGTTGTTTGTTGGATTTTGTTATAGTATTTGTGTATCTGTAAACAAGATAGAGGTGTTTAGTAGTGCTAAAAGATATTGTATTATCTGTTACAAACAATATTCCCGCCTGTTTTCAAGGGTTTCAACTAAAGACAAACATGAAAGGAAAGCTACAACAAATCCGATTCATTCCTAAACACCGCCATATCATCGTCAAAGTCGTTTACAAAATTAGTATTCCAGCAAACAAACAAGATCACAACAGATACATCAGTATTGATTTAGGATTAGATAACTTCGCAACCATTGTGAACAACGTGGGCAAACAACCGATCGTGATCAATGGTAAAGGTCTAAAATCCGCCAATCAATATGACAACAAACAAATGAGCCATTATCGCAAAGTAGCGAAACAAATGAATGGACTCGATTGGACAAAACGAATGAGCAAAATGACAGAAAAACGAAACCGCATCGTCGAAAATTTTATGCACCAAGCGAGTGCCTTTGTCATGAAACATGCGTTGTCTTTAGACTGCGATACGATTGTGGTGGTGATGAATAAAGATTGGAAGCGTGAAGTCAATCTCGAAAAGCGTACGAATCAAGCGTTCGTTCACATTCCGTATCACACGTTTCTTCATCAGTTGCAGTACAAAGCAGAACAGACAGAAGAAAGCTATACATCCAAATGCAGTTTTTTAGACATGGAAGAAATCAAAAAGCAAAAACAATACAAAGGAAAACGAATCAAGCGTGGACTGTTTCAATCTGAAAACGGAACGCTTATCCACGCAGATGTCAATGGGGCATATAACATCATGAGAAAAGTATTCCCAAAGGCGTTCGCCAATGGGATAGCGGGTGTGGGGTTACACCCCATCCGAGTACATGTCGCTTAAACGACGTGGACGGATAAACAATTTTATTAAAATCTTTATCATATATTTTATAGGTTTTAATAAAATTGATAACCTATAAGCAACTATCTACAACAGGGGGAATAAGAAATGAAAAATTTTTTTAGGAATCATCCGATATTATTCGCGATCTTTATTTTAATTGCATCGCGAATTGTAGGTTTGGGGGTAGTGAGCTTAATTAAATTGTTTCAACCAAACATTGATATCATAAAAGAACTTGGTTGGCTTATCCAAATGCTTTTCGCTACCACTTCGGTTGCACTTGTTTATTGGTCAGGAGATATGAAAGGTAATGGTTTAACTAAACCTGTATCAAAAAAAGAATGGTTATTATGGATACCGCCGCTCGTTCTTCCAATTTACATTTTAATTATTCTTGGCTTTAATGTAAGTGGATTTTCAAACATGTTCGTTTTAATGATTTCAGCGTTGTGTGTAGCGATAAACGAAGAAATTGTATTTAGGGGGGTATTGATAAAAGGCTTCCTTCGCTTTGGTACAAAAATCACGCTTTTTGTACCTTCTATCATTTTTGGTCTTATTCATTTAGGGAATATTTTAGTTGGCGGAGATATAAAATTCGGTATATTTCAAGCCCTTTGGACAGCAGCCGCAGGAATAGCCTATACAGCTTTGGTTCTTCGAAACAAAAGTATTTTACCTGCGATTGTGTTTCACTTTATATTAGATACTACAGAGTATTTCGCAACAGGTGAAAATGGTGTACATGAACTTGAATTTTCAACAATGACTTTAACAATTTTCTTATTCTTGACCATTTTATTTGCTATTTATGGTTTGATTATGTATAAAAGTAAGCGTCAACCTCTTCCCATCTAGCTTTACCTTTACATCCATGCGATCATTTCTTTTGATACCGTGCCTGCCATGCCTCGAAGTAATAACTTTAAATCATAGTGTTGATTTTGAAACATATGTGAAACTATCGGAGGAAGAAGAACAACAATTGCGAAACGAGATGAGTGAAATGCAAACGAAAGAAAAAGAACAAGTGTTAGAGTTAATCATTTCGTACGAGAAAAAAGTGTTAGAAAAAGGCTTGAAAGAAGGTCTGCAATAACAAGATCGCGAAAAAGATGCTAGCAAAAGGCTACGATGTACAGACAATTCACGAACTGACGGAGTTGTCTTTGGAGGAGATTGAGATGTTGAAATGACATGGTGCTCTTCCTCTTTCTTAAACATGATCTTATATTAACAAAGGGGGTCACTCGGCTCCCTTTTATTGTGTATGTGTGTGCCAATAATAAGGAAAAATCCCCCTTACGTAGCAATACATACTCAAAATTTATCCATCAGTTTCTACAATATTCGACAATATTTTCTGCTTTCTTTCCGTATAATGGGATTGGGATATTTGATTTTATGGGGGGATCGAAGTGACAGCAATTTGCAAAGCAGATTATTATTATGGTGCACTTCTTTCTGCATTAGTGAATGGAGGATTGGCACCAGCATTGTTTGAAAAAGAAAATGAAAGTAGACAAATTTACACGGTTACAACAAATAAAGACGATTACATCATTTATGCAAAATATCATACTACCCCATCTGGCTCCGAAGATTTTACATGGTCTTTCACATTTAGTGACAACGAAATACAGGAAATTATAAATGTGCATGAAAATCATTCAGATAAAACGCTAATTTTTGCTTTTATTTGCGGTCAGAAGCAAGTAAGTGACAATAACCAAATTATCGCCATTGTTCGTTGGGACGAATTCGTTGCATGTGTGGATGTAAATAAACAGCAATTTCGTGGAACACCTCGGTTATCAGTGAAGGTCGTAAAAGGATCCCCGCGTTTTCGCATTTACGGAAGCAAGCGTGCTGATCTACTTGATGGTAAAGACAATACGATTAGAATTGAACGAAACCGATTAAGAGAGTTATAAGCACGATGATTGTCAACGAATCAATGCACGGATGACTATTCATCATAAGGGGTGATTGGTTAGATGAATCAATACTATATAACCGAGTGTATCGCAAACGAAAATGCAAGCAACATTCCACTTCATATTTATACTGTATCTTTATTAAACCCGAACCAAAAATACTCGTTTGCTCATCACATTGTTTATGAGTTAAGAAAGAGGAATCCTAATGTGACCATTGCTGCTCACGGCCAATATATTGCATCGTTTCAAGAGATCACTCATTGGGGTGATCATGAATATATTAAACATGAGTACCGAGCAATAGAATGTTTCAATGCCGCAGAAAGAACGGTATTGGAAAGGTTATTGAAACAAGAGTTAATAGAACGATGCAAAAACGACTATAAAATTTACAAAGATTTGTTTTGTTTGAAAACCGAACAATCGATTGAAATGAACGAAATTATTGTTTACCCGGCTATTTACTTATCTTTTACAGTTGAAGAGAACGGAAATATATTGATCGGCTTTGAATATCAACATCGTTTTGAATATAAAAAAACATTAGAAGACTTACTTCGTGATCGATCTCCACTGATCAAAGAAGGGGTGGAAGTCGTTGATTCATACAATAAAAAATCATACTACTATACTTTTGTTGAGGTGGCTCCGTATACAGCTGGAGAAAAAAGCCCGTATTTACAACAAAGTGTGATAGATTATTACATAACAAAAAATGAAAAATGGAAATTAAAAGGTGTTCATAATAAGACACCTATTGTGCATGTCAGATCACAAACCGGTGATATTTTTCCATACTTGCCTCATTTATTACGTCTCACTTGTTCGTATGAACAATTGATGCCATCAACCGCGAAGCAAGTAAATCGTATCATTAAGTTGCCACCGAATGAGAAAATGCCGAAACTTTATCAAGAGATATTTCGTTTGTTGCAATATCAGAACATGTTGACTTTCAGAAAAGAAAACGTTCGGGCGGCAAATCTTAATTATGATATTTTTAATCTCTCCTCACCGTTAATGGAATTTGGTCGAGATTATAAAACAACGAAAGTGTCTGATGGTTTAGGTCAAGCTGGTGTTTATGAGCCGAAGAGTGTCACCGTTAGCTATTTTGTTGATCCAGAATTAAATTACGATCAAAGGAAGAAAGATGAAATATTGGATTTTACAAAGAAATTACAAGATTTATCTGAAAAGCTAGGTGTAAAGTTAAATGTCTCGAAAAAACCGCGTCAGTTATTTGGAGTATTGCCTGTCGATTTTTTCAAAAGTGAGCGTCTTTCGTTCGAACTAAAGTCGATCGCTGATGCGTTCGATGGGACTGTTATTGTCATTGGAACGGAAGAAAATATTGATCGAGCATATATGGCAATTAAACGAGAATTTGGTGCGAAAGCAGATATAATGACACAGTTTGTCATATTTGATTCGTCAGTTGTAAAAAATTTGTACTATCAATATAATGTGCTACTAGGAATTTACGCAAAATCGGGAGTTCAGCCGTGGATTTTGTCAGATGAGATGAATTCAGATTGCTTTATCGGTTTAGATGTCAGTCATGAACATGGCAAACATGCTTCTGGGATTATTCAAGTGATCGGAAAAGACGGGCGAATGATCAAACAAAAATCAGTCATGACTGCTGAAGCTGGTGAAACGATTGCCAATCGTACAATGGAAGAAATTATAGATGAGAGTATATTTAGCTATGAGAAAATGTATGGAATGAAGCCAGCTCATATTACATTTCACCGCGATGGCGTATGTCGCGAAGATTTAGATCATTTAACACGGTATATGCAGTCATTCCAAATCCCATTTGATTTCGTTGAAATTATTAAAAGACCGCGAAGAAGAATGGCTGTATACACAAACGGACGTTGGTTTACTGTGCAAGGATTATGTTATGCGAAGGAAAGGATGGCTTATTTATGTGCAACTGATCCAAGAGAATCTGTAGGAATGGCGCAAGCTGTAAAGATTGTTCAAAAGACGCAATGTTTGTCTATTCGGGATATCGTTTCAGATGCATATAAGCTATCATTTATGCACATCCATTCTATGCTGAAAACACGTTTGCCAATCACCGTTCATTATGCTGATTTAAGTTCAACCTTTCATAATCGAGGGTTGATCCATCCACGTTCAGTCCATGAACAAGCGTTGCCGTTTGTGTGAGGGATAAGTATTCATTGTTTTATACGGTTGGTTAATTTTGTTTTAAATGGATATATTCTCACAAAAGTGAAGTTTGCTAAATACATGAAGAAAAATAAGTTAACTGCATGTATGTTTAAATTTAAATCAGTGAAGGATGAGAAGAACATGAGGATTGTACCGAAGCACTTAGTGGCTGTCTCTGGTTATATTGTAAATGACCGGAAGTATTGCTTGTAAAAACACATTACCGTTCCGATACATGGGAACTTCCTGGTGGACAAGTCGAAGAAGGGGAGTCTTTGCATCATGCATTGGTAAGGGAAGTATATGAAGAAACAGGATTAAAAATAGTACCATTAGGAGTAACGGGAGTATATTACAATGCTACAGACCATATATTAGTTGTTGTATTTCGTGCGAAGTATGAAGAAGGTGAATTGGACATTCAGCCTCAAGAAATAAAGGAGGCAAATTTTTTTCTGCTAAATAATAAAAACGTTTCAAAATATATAACGAGACCTCATATCGCTTCACGAGTACAGGATGCGATGAAATGTAATTGTTTAGTACCGTATGAAGCATGGGAAGTGTCACCATTTCGAACGATAGGAAGGGTGGGCGTATAACCGAACCTGTTTGTCACGCCTATTTCCAAGATTATGATCCGAAATCACTTGAACGGTTAGGTGAAACAGAACAGTTAGAGTTGTTTTGAGTATAGGGAAAAAACAAGCTATTGTCTTTTTATTTCGAATAACATGGAGGAAAAATATATGTATCCGAATTATCGAATTTCTGTTGAAGTGATTGTATGGCACGATGGAAAAGTTCTTTTAACAAAACGTGCAGAGCATTGTAAGGTAGCTCCGAATGTATGGAACGTTCCTGCTGGAAAAATTAAATATGACGAAATTCCCGTCCAAGGTTTGTTTCGAGAAGCGAAAGAGGAATTGAATATGGATGTAGAATTGATAGAAGAACTATTCGTTCGCAATTTAAAAAGCAAAAGTGGTGACGAAGATATATATCGGGTTGTTTTTACGTATCTTGTCAAACCAAAAAATGATGATATTTCTTCACTTACACTGAACGACGAACATTCTGAATTTGCTTGGGTAACGAAAGAAGATCTAAACGATTGTAAGTATGAAACGCTTCATGACGATATACGACACATTTTAGTGACAAAAGTGTTTATGTAAGTCGATGTGAAACCACCTCTGCGATTTATAGGGGTGGTTATTTTTGGTTCATTGAGCGAAACTTTTGCTTTTCTTTATTTCTTCCTTTTTAATGAAGTTACGAAATATTTTTTGTAGAGGATAGGAGAGGAACAAATGAAAATTCAATCGATTGAACCGACACCAAGTCCAAATACAATGAAAGTATTGCTCGATGAAGAGCTTCCATTTGGCACAAGTTATAACTATAAACCTGCGCAAGCTGCACATTCGCCTGCCATTATCCAGCAATTGCTGCAAATTGAAGGCGTGAAAGGTATTTACCATGTCGCTGATTTTTTAGCTATCGAACGGCATGCAAAATATGACTGGAAACCGATTTTAACGAAGGTGCGCGAAGTATTTGGGGAGCAGGTGGATGAAATCCAAGATAATGAACCTGTACGCAACGAGCATTTTGGTGAAGTGAAAGTGTATGTGCAAATGTTGTATGGCTTACCGATGCAAGTGAAGTTAACGGACGGTCACGAAGAGAGACGAGTTGGCTTGCCACAGCCGTTTGTCGATGCGGTGTTAGAAGCGCAAAAACATGCAGGGAATATCGTCATGGAGAGAAAATGGGTCGAAAAGGGCGTTCGGTACGGAACGTTTGAAGAAATCGGTGCTGACGTTGTTGAGGAGTTGTCTGCTGCTTATCCACCGGAGCGACTTGAGAGGCTCGTGAATATGTTTAAACAAGGCGAACAGGCGAAAACGCAAAAACGAACAAGTGTTCAAGTGACAGAACAAATGCTAGAGGATCCAGACTGGACGAAACGATATGCGGCGTTGGAACAAATGGGAGAGCCAACGGAAAACGATTTGCCTGTGTTGGCAAAGGCGTTAAAAGACGAAAAAGTCGCTATTCGTCGCTTAGCGACTGCGTATTTAGGAATGATTGGCGGAAAAAATGTACTTCCATATTTATATGAAGCGCTAAAGGATCCAGCCGTTTCTGTGCGTCGTACAGCCGGCGACTGTTTGTCTGATATTGGTGACGTGGAGGCCATTCCTGTGATGGTCGAAGCGCTAAAAGATGCAAGCAAGCTTGTTCGCTGGCGTGCCGCGATGTTTTTATATGAAAATGGCGATGAATCCGTTTTGCCTGCGTTAAAAGAAGCCGAAAACGATCCGGAATTTGAAGTAAGCATGCAAGTAAAAATGGCAATTGAACGAATCGAAGGTGGCGAAGAAGCGAAAGGATCCGTTTGGAAACAAATGACGGAGAGTAGAAAGGGATAAATACTGAGATCCAGATAGAAATTTGAAAAGAACATAGAGAGGGGAACGAGCATGAACATTGTTGTCAAACGGCTTGATCATGTGCAAATTTGCATTCCGATCGGTGCAGAAGACGAAGCGAGGGCTTTTTATACGGGGGTGCTCGGTTTTACCGAAATCGAAAAACCGGAACCGTTGAAAGCAAGCGGTGGGCTTTGGTATAAAGTTGGCGATATAGGACTGCATATTGGTGTTGAAAACCGTGAAGGATATCGAAGTAAAAGCCATCCCGCGTTTGAAGTCGAAAATATTGAAGCAGTACGACGTTATTTGGAAGAAAAGGGTGTAATGACGAAAGACGAAAAAGCCATTCTAGGTGTTGATCGCTTCTCGTTCCTTGATCCGTTTCACAACCGAATAGAATTTTTGGAGAAACAGCGAGGGCAATAGTCCTCGTTGGATGTTGCCGATAAGTTGTGACAGGAGTGAAGAAACCTCCTGTTTTTTTGTTTTGTATGTAGGATAAAGGTAGGAATTTTAGTTGAATGGGGAACCTCATGCGAATACGCAAATGTCACAGGTATAAAATTGAATAATGTAATAAAACAAAAATAATACCTTGACAGACATAGTAATATGCTTGATAATATGATTGTGAGGTGTTAATAATGAGTGAGAATAAAATTACATCCGATTTGCTGCGTGGGCACACTGATACGATCATTTTGCGCCTTTTATCCGAAGCAGATCGCTACGGCTACGAAATCGTTAAGCTCATTGCCGAGCGTTCGGGCGGAGAGTATGAGTTAAAGGAAGCGACGATGTATTCCAGCCTCCGGCGGCTAGAAGCAAGTGGCGATATCGAGTGGTATTGGGGCGACGAATCTCAAGGTGGACGGCGTAAGTATTTTCGAATTACGGAAAAAGGCAAGGAGACTTATGCCCGCAACAAGAGCAACTGGGAGTACGCAAAATGCGTGCTAGATAAATTGTTATAAGGAGCGTTGATAAGATGAACGAGAAGTTGACTAGCTACTTAAATAGCGTTTTCGCGCCATACGATGAGGTAAAAAGCATCACTGAATTAAAAACCGATTTACTCTCTGATTTGCAGGAGCGATACCGTGAACTGAAAGCTAAGGGTAAGGACGATGAAACGGCATTTAAGATGACCATTGAGAGCATCGGTGACATTGAACAAACCATCTTGGAAATCGCGAACCTCTCCCATTCGTTGGAGCGGCAAGTACTGACAAACTTCAGTGCGAGCAACCTAGCCAAGGGAGACTTTGCAGGAGTGATCGCACATAAAGGAAAGTTCGTGGCGAGTGCATTGCGCAACTCCGACTTTTCGGAAGCCGATCTAACGGGGAGTTTATTTAAGGCAAGCGATATGCGCGAAGCCAACTTTAGCAGCGCTAATTTAACAGATTGCCTATTCTACGCTACGGATTTGACGGATGCGAATTTCACGAAATCAATCCTTGTACGCACCAACTTTAGCAAATCAGGGCTGACTGGAGCAAAATTCACGGACACCAAACTAACAGACGTCAAGTTTGACGCACTCGACCTTAGAAAAACGATGTTTGAGCGTTGTACTTTTATTGGTGTGGACTTCAAATATTGTGACCTAAGAGGAAAACGATTTGAAGGGCAGACTTTTATCGGTGTCAAGTTTAACAAATCAGCGCTGAACGAAGTGTCTTTTCAAGGCGCGACACTCAAAAATACTTCGTTCCACCCAGGTTTTACTTTGTCTAAGAAGTATTACCGTGCTATCCAAACCATCTGCTTTGACGGCGCAGTAATGGATAAACTCACCTATGCTTCTTTGAAAGGCCTAGGCGCTGATTTATCAAAGGTTACCATTGTATAGGGGGGCGGAGGATATGCAAAACAAAACAATCCAATGGATCGCCCTCGCATGTTGTCTAGGTATTCTCATTGTTGCGTATATAACCGCAATAAGCGTCTACAGACGCAAAATGGCGTGACGATACCGGTTTCAAGCAGATAATTTGAAGTAAGAAAGAAGTGTTCGTTACAATAAGGAAGAAAATTCCCTCCGCTTTGGAGGACAAAACCGAGGTGTAACGATGAAAATTGAAGTATGGTCCGATTTTGTTTGTCCGTTTTGTTATATCGGCAAGCGGCGGTTAGAAGAGGCGCTTTCGTCTTTTCCACATCGGGAAAATGTTGAAATCATATTCCGTAGCTTTGAGTTGGATCCGGATGTAAAAAAAGAAACGCCTCTCAACATCCACGAAATGATTGCGCAAAAATACGGCATTTCGGTAGACGAAGCGAAGCGAGCCAATGCCGATATTGGCAAGCAAGCGGAGGCGCTGGGTCTCACGTTCCGTTTTGAAACGATGAAGCCGACCAATACGTTTGATGCCCACCGTCTAGCACAATATGCGAAGAAAAAAGGGAAACTTCACGAAGTAGTAGAGCGGCTGTTTTACGCCTATTTTACCGAATCGAAGCAAATTAGCGACCGCAACGTGCTACTGGAGCTCGCCGAAGCAGCAGGGCTTGATCGGAAAGAGGCGGAAGTAGTGCTTGATGATGGTCGTTATGCAGAACAAGTGCGACATGAGGAAGCGATAGCGGCTCAACTCGGCGTCCGCGGCGTTCCGTTTTTCGTATTGAATCAAAAATACGCCATTTCTGGCGCCCAGCCTGTTGAAGTATTCCGACAAGCGATAGAGAGAGTGTGGACAGAAGAACAGCAGTCCTCATCGCTGCAATCGCTAGCGGAAGAAGGAAAAACGTGCACGGACGAAAATTGCACTATCGACTAAATTCAAGCAAATAAAAAGCCGGATAGGGAACCCTGCCCGGTTTTATCTTATTCCACATCATCCATATGCAAGATGGAATCAAGCGAAATTGCTAAATCTGGATACAAAAAAGACGTTAACACATCTTTCGGGCCGAATACCGCCCGTTTTTGAAACCGTCCGTCTTCTAAGCCAATGACTTCAATCGTTCGATTGCTTGGGTCGACCATCCAATACTCTTTCACACCATTTGCTTCATACAAATAATATTTTTGATTTCGATCTTTAATTCCTGTGCTAGCGGATAACACTTCGATCACGAGGTCGGGTGCACCTTGTACTCGGTTTTTTTTCAGTTGAGTTACGTTGCAAATAACGAATAAATCCGGCTGTACAACGGTTTGCGCTTCTTCTTCATTTTTAGCTGCATCGAATTGTACATCAAATGGAGATAAGATGAGGCGACATCCTTGTGCTTTGAAGTAAGGAGCTAAGGCGAGATACAGTTCGCCCACGACATATTGGTGAACATATGAAGGCGATGCAAGCAAATAAGGGACACCGTCAATCAGCTCCCAATTTCCTTCCCATTGTTGAATATCTTTATATGAATACAGACGACCGTGTTGTGCTTTTTCCATCTCTCTCACCTGCTTCTTTGTCTTTTTTACATTATATCACAATGAGAGTGCACTTTTTGTATGCGACGAGAATCAAGCCTCATCTTTTTCGTTTTTTTACATATTTCGACAAAAAATTGTGTGTATGTTTGCTATAGTAGGATTAATATTTAATCGAAAGGAGAGATGGATATGATTCGTAAGCTGAATAGGAAGGATCATCATGTTGTGTTTTCTTTTTTAAAGCAAGAGCCGTCACTTAATCTTTTTATTATCGGTGATATTGAAGCGTTTGGATACGAGCAGGAGTTTCAAGAGCTGTGGGGCGACTTTGATGAGGACGGTGCGTTGCGAGCTGTGTTGTTGCGATTTTATGATTCGTATATTCCATATGCTCCGGGGGAGTTTGATATAGAGGGATTTGCTAAAATTATGAGAAATACTGCTCATCCTGTTCGACTTTCTGGAAAAACGGATCTTGTTGCAGCATTTGAACCTCTCTTGCCACTTGGGAAAAAGCGTGTGACGTATTTTTGCGAATGTAACGAAATCACATTTCCGGAAGTAGAAAGCCGCTATGAAATAAAACAAGCAACGATCAATGATGTGGATCGAATAATAGCGTTGCGCAGTCGCATTGCTGAGTTTTCGGTGCTTCCTTCATCGCGAGATATGCTTGTCAAATCGTTAGAGACGAACACGGGTCGCACGTATTATATCGAGGAGAATGGCCGCATGGTGTCGTCTGTCTCGACAACAGCAGAGAATACGCTGTCTGCAATGGTTGTCGGTGTTTGTACGGATCCGAATGATCGTCAAAAAGGGTATGCAAGCGAAATAATGAAGCGTGTCATCCAAGACTACATTCGCTCAGGCAAAACGTTATGTTTATTTTATGATAATCCGAGTGCAGGACGTATTTATAAACGACTTGGTTTTTCTGATATCGGCATGTGGACGATGTATGGGTGACATACGGTTCTTGTTTGCGGTTTTGCGTATATGTTGACACATATAAACAAAATGAAAGGTGTGGATGTATATGCCATTATATTTTGCGTACGGCAGTTGCATGTCGTTTTCGGACTTAAGAAGAACGACAAATTTTAAATACGTTGGAACAGGAATTGTTTTTGATTATCGCCTCGCATTTTCAGTATATTCGCGTACAAGACGAGGCGGAGTCGCTGATATCGTATATGCTCCGGGGGAAAGAGTGGAGGGAATTTTGTTTGAAGTGCCGGACTTTAAGCAGTTGGACAAACGAGAAGGACATCCGAATTTTTATCGGCGTCGCGAAATTGAAGTGTGGGACGAACAAGCGAAAACGATGCGAATAGCTAGTACGTATGAAGTTGTTCACAAAAAAACACCTGAGATTCCGCCGTCTGATGAATATGCGAACATTTTGTTAGAAGGGGCAAAACGATTGTCTGAGCCATACCAGAAACAGTTACAAGCACATATTTTTTCACTTTTGGGAAAGGCAAAAACAACAGGATGACTATAAGTAACATGATGAGGTGAGCGAAGATGAAATCGTTTCAAGTGTTCGTATATGGGACGTTGCTGCAAGGGGAGGCGAATCATCGTGTCGTTGCCCCGTATGTTACACATATCGAAAAAGGTGCTGTATGTGGTTGGCTTCATAGCGTCTATGATTTGTACCCGGCTTTAGTGCTTGATCCGTCTGCTCCTCCGGTGGAAGGGGAATGGCTGACAGTGAGCGAAAAAGGACTAAGGGCAATGGATCGGCTTGAAGGATATGACGGAGAAGGAAAGCACAACGATTATGAGCGAGTATTCGTGACAGACGTAAACGGAAAGACGGCCGGATTTGTGTATGTATACTCAAGCGAGCAAGCGAAACATTTGCCGCGAATTGGAACGTCGTGGAGGGCGTATAGGCAGTCGCGAAAAACATAAGAGACGAGGAAAGCGTGAAGTTTGCAAGTTTTTGACGCACTTCACGTTTTTCTATTGTTACATATGTGAATATAATAGAGGGGGGTGGATGCGTGCACTGAAAAAAGAAAAAATGGAAATGAAAAGAGGGAAATACGTTGCAGCTTGGAGCGATTGTCATTCAAGGAGAAAATGTATTGCTTATCGTCAGTTTGCTTATGACGTACGTGTTTTTTTATTACGGGGTGTTTGTTTTAAAAGCGGAACGAAATGTGATGGATGTTATTTTTAACAGTTTCATATATGGTTTAGTCATATGGAAATTGAGTTACGGTATTGTGCATCCGAACGTGGTGCTAGAAAATCCGTTAACGCTCCTTTATTTTAACGGTGGCGTTGTTGGTCTTGTTTTAGCAGCAATATTTATTGTCGTGTATACATATTGGCAGTTGAAAAAACAGCACATTCCGTTCGCTGTTTATATTCGTTCGGTTACTCCTATATATTTCGGGTACTGGATCGTATTCAGTGTGGTGAAAGGAAGTGAATTTCCAGGAAATCACTTTATTTGGCTACAAGCTGTCGTCGCTGTTGTTTTCTTTATCGTTTCTTCACGTATAAAAACGACGAGAAAGCTATGGCAACTGCTTGTTTCGTTTCATATTCTCGTCTTCATCTTCCCATCCATATCGGATATGACAAAAGAAACAACTTCACAGCAATCGAGTTCGAACATTGGAATTGATGTAGGAGAAATTGCCCCTGATTTCGAGTTAATGACATTAAAGGGCGAAAAAATGAAGCTGTCTCAGTTTCGAGGAAAAAAAGTAGTTTTAAACTTCTGGGCGTCATGGTGTCCTCCGTGCCGCGCGGAAATGCCAGAGATGCAACAATTTTATGAGCAGTATGGACAACATGTCGCGATTGTAGCGGTCAATTTGACGAATAAAGAAAAAAATCATCAAGCCGTTGAGACGTTTATTAACGAAAAAGGAGTATCATTCGATATTATGCTTGATGAGCAAGGAATAGTTAGTAAAACATATGAAGTGATCACCATTCCGACTTCGTATATCATTGATGAACAAGGGGTCATTCGTAGCAAACATGTCGGTCCACTTTCATACGATGCAATGAAACGAGTGATGTTATCGGAATGATGTTGTGGTATCAAACATGAGCGAACAGTTTTTATATCTGTTCGCTCATTTGTTTTTGTAATTTTCGCTTCGCCATTTGGCTATATAGTTCAGAAAAACTGCAATGGGTGATAATCGATTCAATCAATAGTTGTTTTGTTTCTCTTTTTTGTAACTTTATATTCATTTGTGCCCCGATATGAAGCAGTTGTTCTTTTTTAAAAGTCATTAAAAATGCTGTTGCTTCTTCTTTAGTCATGTTTTTCATTTGTGTAATGACGTTTGCATAGTTTGTTTCGTTTGTTGATTGTTTTTTTATCGTTTGATTTTGTAACTTTTCTGAAAGATCTTGTAACATCTCATCAACAGTGCAATGTTCGTAATGTTTTAAAATAATGAGCGCTTTTTCTAACATATGTGTTAATGTGTTTACGTTCATACGACAATTCCTCCACCAATTCGGTTTAAAAATTCAAGCGTCATTTTTTTCACGCATTCGCTTTGTTTCGCGCGGTTATTTTCAACGGCAAATACAGGATAACTGAGCATCGATGCTCGCGTGATGGCATCACCGTATGGTAAATAGCTGTGAAAGATCATGTCAGATGAAAGCGTACGTTTCAATGTATTGATCATATTTTCTTGTGTTTGTTTTGGCTGATTTCCGTATTCGCGAATGAAATTGAGGACGATGCCGATGAGTTTTGTATCGCTATATTCTTTTGCACTCGATTGAAATCTTTCGTTTAATTCATCTACTTTATTTTTAATGGCTGAGATGCCGTATGAAGATAGACGATCAGGGATGGCTGGAATTAAATAATAATCGCTCGCATAGAGGGCATTTTGCGTAATATAATTCAAATTTGGTGGACAGTCAATAAAAATAAAATCATACTCATGTTTCACCGTGTTTAAAATATGGTGAAGCATTTGAAATTTATAAATATCTGAACCAAATAAATGGTCTTTAAAATGAGGCCGTGAGTAAACGGCAATATCCATGTCTGTATGGATAAGTTCAGCGTGTGCTGGAAGCAAATCAATATGTTCATACACTTTCTCATTTTTACTTCGCACGCACGCTTTTAAAATGAAATCATTTACATCCACTTGAGGATATTCGTTTTTTAAGTAATGTTCAATTAAATCTTTCAACGTACCGATCGGTGGCGTTTCTTGATAGGCTAACTGTTCAAACCGCTCTGGTGTCAAACATGAAATGGATAGATTACATTGTGCATCCGCATCTACCAATAACACCTTCGGTTGAGATTGTTCAAGACCGAGTAGCTCTAATTCGTCAGATGATAAATGTTGCAGTCCTGTCGCTAAATGATGAGTGACGGTCGTCTTTCCAACTCCGCCTTTCCAGTTAATAATACTAATTACTTTCGCCTGTCGCTCCATGATGATCGCCTCCTGTTGTATATGGACGGTTTATTTGTATGAGAAAAGATAAAAAGTTATGACGAATTATTTGCGTAATATTAGGATGATGGACATATTGTTTTATGTCATAATGTTGATAGCAGGATGAAGATGAGAGATGTAGCGAGGAGGAACAATTATGGAAGTTTTTGAACAATATTTAGCAAAGATCGATCATGTCGACCATCGCAACCGAGTAGAGGAAATTTTACGATGGGTTTGTGATACGTTCCCACAGTTAAAACCACAAATCAAATGGAATACGCCCATGTTTACCGATCACGGTACATTTATTATCGGTTTTTCCACAGCAAAGCATCATGTAAGTGTGTCACCGGAAGAAGCATGCATGACGTATTTTGCTGATGAAATCGCCCAAGCTGGTTATAGCGCGACGAAAGGATTGTTTCGAATCCCGTGGGATAAGCCAGTAAATTATGAATTGCTAGAGAAAATGATTGCTTTTAATATCGAAGAGAAAGCCGATTGTGCAAGTTTTTGGCGAAAGTAGCAAACCATCGAACACATCATACACAGTACCTCTTGGCGAGCGATGTTTCTCGCTCTTTTTTCTTTCAACGAAATTTGTAAAGTAATGTTGTCCGGTTTGAAATATTGCTCTATGTTATAATTGTTATAACAGTTATAACATAGAGGTGAGACATATGCTACATGCCGATCGGAAAGTGTTGAAAATCGGAAACTCACTAGGAGTTACTTTTCCTATTGAATTCCTCCAAAAGCTTGATATCCATCAAAGGGACGAAATACAGATGGAGCTTGAAAATAACCAAATTGTAGTAAAGAAAAGTAACAAGGTGAACTTGCCAAAAGGTATTTCGAAAGACTTTTTCGACGTGTTAAATGAAACGCTCGAAGCGTATGACGAAACGATTAAGGGGCTTGTTGATCGGTGAGATATGTAACAGTGGAGAAAATCATTGCGATGAACTTTTCCTCATTATCGAGAAATATTCGCCTTGTGAAATGAAAGGCGTAAAAGAATAATCACTATTGGAATCTGCCGTGTATCTGTCGCTACAATTAAAGAATACACGGTTGAGTGTTAGGTTTGGCATCTTCTAACGCTTGATATGATTCACGCTGATGAAAATAGCAATGGAGGAATAGAAATGGCCTATGTTGTGGATTTTAAAAACGTATCTACGGTTGGTTTAGAATCTTCGCCTGTAGCAGATGCTCTTGCGGGGTTGCGTGCGAACGAAGCCCGTTATTTTATGAATAAATACAAGCATGAATTTACAGTTGTACCGGCGAGTGAAAGTCAAGAAACGATTGATTATGTGCATCGAATTTTGAAAGAAGAGCGAGGGATTGAATTTGCGGCCAAGCCTTTAGAAACGTCACGTTTTCAAGTGGAGAATATCCAATTTGCTTACGTTTTTTATGAAGATGGTCTTGTCGTCAATGTGATGTATACAGTCGATGACCGTAAAAAGCGGGCGGTTGGTTTCAAGCTTTCGGAAGGCATGGACGTACCGAAAGAGCTAGAAGGAAAGTTTAAATTCGCCCAGCAAAAATCGAAACTAGCCGGAACGATTCGGGGGTCGTTTTTTGTCATTAAAGGGGAGTATTAGAATAAAACTATATAAATGCACGTTGAAACTTTAACATCTTTATCCTTTATGGAGTAACCATTATTTTGAGTTTTATTGCTCGATGGAATAATCTAATGGAAACAGGCATTTCTCTAAAAGAGGAATGCTTTTTGTTTTGGAATAAAAAAATTATCCAAAACAATAATTATTTATTGTAAAACGATAAACAATGGATTAAAATGAAATGGAAATGATGGAAGTGAGGTGCTTGTTGTGAAACGAGAAACACTTTTTTTAAAAATCGCTATTTTTATTATCGGCGCTCCTATTGTTGCGCTATGTGTATTTGTCTTGCCTAAGTTTCCTAACTTTTATGCCGAGTGGTTGCCAGAATTAGCGTATTTGCGCTATCCGATCGTCATCTTTTTTTATGTTACCGCTATTCCTTTTTTCTTTGCGTTGTATCAAGCGTTCCATATTTTAACTTATATTGACAAAAACGAAGCGTTTTCTGATTTATCGGTAAAAGCTCTAAAGCATATAAAACATTGCGCGACGTCCATTAGTTTATTGTATATCGCAGGCATGCCGTTCTTTTATCTCACTGCCGATTTGGATGATGCCCCAGGGATTATCATCATCGGATTGATGGTAGTCTTTGGAGCGCTGGTCGTCGCGGTGTTTGCCGCGGTGCTGCAAAAGCTTTTACAAAAAGCGATTGAAATCAAATCGGAAAATGACTTAACAATCTGAGGTGGGGCACATGGCGATTATTGTGAATCTCGATGTCATGTTGGCGAAACGGAAAATGAGTGTGACGGAATTATCAGAAAAAGTAGGAATTACGATGGCGAATTTATCGATTTTAAAAAACGGCAAAGCAAAAGCGATTCGGCTGTCGACATTAGATGCCATTTGTAAAGCGTTAGACTGTCAACCTGGCGATATTTTAGAATACCGAAGCGATGACGAGATGTAATGGGAGGCAAAAGCGATGAGAGCATTGATTCAGCTCGTTCATTTTGGCTGGCAACAAGCGCTATCTTGTTTGTTTCCCGTTGTCATTTTTGCCTCGTTAGCCGTGACAAAAATAGTGCCGCTTCCTTTCTTGCCGCGGTATGATTGGTTACTTATCATTTGTCTTTTCATGCAATGGTGGATGGTGCGCGTTGGATTAGAAACGAGAGATGAGCTAAAGGTGATTACGATGTTTCACCTCATCGGGCTTGCCCTTGAACTGTTTAAAGTGCACATAGGGTCTTGGGCTTATCCAGAAGAAGGATATGCAAAAATTTTTGGTGTGCCTTTATATAGCGGGTTTATGTATGCGAGTGTCGCTAGCTATCTTTGCCAAGCGTGGCGGCGGTTAAAAGTCGAGCTCGTCAAATGGCCGCCATTTTCAATCGTTGTTCCACTAGCTGCAGCGATTTATTTAAATTTTTTCACCCATCATTATTGGATGGACGTTCGGTGGTGGTTAATTGGACTTGTCATCATCGTCTTTTGGTCGTCATCGGTCACGTATGAAGTAAATGGCACTCGTTACCGCATGCCGCTTGTGCTTTCATTTCTTCTCATCGGGTTTTTTATTTGGATTGCGGAAAATATTGCTACGTTTTTTGGCGCTTGGCAATACCCGAACCAAACGAAGGCTTGGAGCATCGTTCACTTAGGAAAAGTAAGTTCATGGTTTTTATTAGTCATTGTCAGCTTTCTCATCGTTGCGACGTTAAAGCAGGTGAAAGAAAAATTCCACAGACTATAAATATTCGACTTTACCACCTTACGTTTTATCGAAGAGAAAGAAAATATCGTCTTTTTAGGACAAAGTGGAGTGGGGAAAACCCACTTGGCTACCGCCATCGGTATTGCGGCAGCCAAAAAAAGAACAAGTACGTATTTTATCAAATACCATGAGTTAGTTTTACAACTAAAGAAAGCGAGGATGGAAAATCGATTAGATAACCGATTAAAGTGTTACGCGAAATATAAGCTATTGATTATCGATGAAATTGGTTATTTGCCGATTGATAAGGAAGACGCCAAACTGTTTTTTCAGTTGATTAATTTGCGACATGAAAAGAAAAGTACGATTTTTACGACCAATGCCAATTTTAAAGACTGGGGGGAGATTTTCTAAGATCCCAAGTTAGTCAATGCCATCTTAGATCGGATTTTACACCATGCAACCGTTATTAACATCGTAGGGAACTCGTATCGTTTAAAAAATCACTTAGAAAAGGAAAGTGAAAACGAGTAAATTTGTACATTCTTAAATAGTCAAAAATGTACATGTTCATCTTGACATTTACACACAGACGCCGATTTTGACGATTAGGGCAGAGCGATAAGAAGATGTATTGTAAGCGTCTCATGTGTATGAGATGCTTTTTTATTTGTTTTATCAAGATAAAGGTTTGAATAATTTGCATTTCAATTCTTTTTTGATAGTTGTCGTTTATGGAAGATGTTTTTGGAAAGACGAGGAAAGTGATTGGCCTGTGATACGATTATGCAAATAGCATATAATACATTTTTGGTAACTATTCAGCCACATCATAAAGTGAGCTGAATATTTTTTGCTTTTCCTGTCTATGATGTGAATATTGATAGACAAGGAGGTGAATCGCATGTTGACGGTACAACAAGCTGTATTTACAGTAGAGAACTTAATTGGCAAAGTCCAACAACAAAAACAGCTCATTACTCACCAACAACAAGTCATTGAGCAACTGTTGACAGAAAACAAACAGCTGCGCAAAGAAAATGAACAACTCAAGTATCGCGTTCAAGAGCTGGAAGCACGCACGAAAAAAAACAGCTCCAATAGCCATTTGCCCCCATCTTCTGACCGTTTTCACACCCATTCTTCTCGTCAGCCATCTGGCAACAAGCCAGGCGGACAAGAAGGGCATCAAGGAACGACGCTCCATCAAGTGGAACATCCACATCATCGTGTCGTCCATCGTGTGAACACGTGTCAAGGATGTGGGGCTTCTTTGTGTGAAGTCAAACCGTTCAGAGTCGATGTCCGTCAAGTGTTCGATCTCCCTCCCGTGACGATCGAAGTGACACAACATGAGCGTGAAGTGAAATCCTGTCCACATTGCCGATGTGTTCAACAAGCGGAGTTTCCACCACATGTCACGAATCATGTGCAATACGGTCCACGTCTCACGGCACTCGTTGTTTATTTGCATCATATCCAATTGATCCCTTACAAGCGTTTAAGTGATACAATCGAAGCGTTATATCAACACTCGGTTAGTACAGGAACCCTTGCCAATATGGTGAAACGAGAAGCGCTGGAATCGAATATGGACATCATCGAAGACGCCTTACTTGAATCCAACATCCTGCATGTCGATGACACAAGTTTGTGCATCAATGGGAAACTCGCATGGGTGCATGTCGCGTGTACATCGAGATATACATACTTGGCTCCTCACGCTTCTCGTGGAAAGAAAGCGACCGATGACATCGGGATTCTTCCCTGATATCAAGGAACGATGATACACGATGGGTTCGGTACGTATCCAAAATACACAAAAGCCACCCATGCCCTTTGCCATGCCCATCATTTACGTGAGCTAAAAGGCTTCATCGAACAAGGACATACATGGGCATCGCGTATGACGACGTTTCTGTTAGCCGCCAAACAAGCCGTTGAAGCCCATCACGGTGCACTTTCCGAAAAAGAAGCGAAACGATGGGAACAAGTGTATGATCGCATCCTTATGAAAGCACAGCACCGATTGGAAACGATGAAGCCTCTTCCGAAAAAAGCACTCGCTTTTATTCGACGGCTTCAGAAACGAAAGGAAGAAGCGCTGCGTTTCTTACGTGAAGTGCATGTTCCCTTTGACAACAACCAAGCCGAACGCGATCTTCGCATGGTCAAAGTGAAAGAGAACATTTCGGGTACATTTCGCGAAGAAACATTCGCCCAGTCTTTTTGTATCACAAGAAGCATCGTTTCCACACTGACGAAACACGAAAAAAACGTGTGGGACTCGTTATGCCTCCTGTTGACGGGCGACACGCTCGATCGTGTTCTTTCTACCACTTAGGGCATTTTCTATCACGGAGATGCCCGATTTGTGTTGCGCTTTTTTACATACTACTATCGGGGTGAATAGTTACCATTTTTGTTTTAGAAAATCGAAGACTGACATGTATTAAAATTAAATAATGAAAAAACATAATTCTTTTGTTATTAAGTCGCGATTCGACAATATTCAACAAATTATTTATGTAGTATTTGATATAATTTTTTGTAAATATACGTAAGGCGGTGATAGAGTGGAACAATATTATGCAACTGAATGTAGAGGGGGTGGAAGAATAATCAAATTCTGATTCATGTTGAGGGAGGGTGTTAATTGAAATGGATGGGAAGTTGTTAATTTTTCCTTCTTTCAAGAAGATGATTCGTAACTCTATCACAGCTACTTGTTATTACGCAATGAATGTGCATCGTAGAACTTATATGCTGTGTGGTAAAAAGTCCAATTTTTTTGCATTGCCGAATTATGAATATTTGCCTATTGATCAATTGTTTGAGTACTACGAAAATGATAGATTGTTTTATTCTAGCGAGGCGATGGATCGACTTATTTCAGAATTAGATGAGGACTATTCATTGAAAAGAATATCACTTCAAATCAAAAATTTAGAGAAGATATGTCATCACGTTAAGAATAGAAAAGAAATAGAGAGATATATAAGTGATGCAAAAAGTTACATAGATAGAATGAAACAAATTGGGATGAAGAGCTATATTCCAGTGATGATTTACTCCTGTAGTGGAAATTTCTCAATAGACTACTCTCATGTCATACAAATGGGCAATAACGATCACTGGGTTATACAACTTATTCAGTTTTTTACCGCTATTACGGATGAGAAAATTTCTGTAGATGTAGAAAATATTAGTTTGGATGATTTTTTATTTGATAAGAGTGGTAAGATCATATTCTTTGTTAGTTACGATTTACTTACATGTAATCGGGGTGGATCTTATACATTATTGGAACAAAATTTACGGGCCTTTTCCAAGTTAATTACCTCGTTTTTTAATTATTACTACTCACACTGCCCTAATAGTGTTATAAGTATTTACCATCATCAAAAACCTTTTTTTAAGCTGTACAATCGTTTGAAAGATGGAATATCTTTTAATGATTTTGAAGAGATTGTTCGATTTTACTTTAACCAAGAGAATAGTGTACAACGAAAGAAAATAGGAGTGTTTTTGGATGTAGCTAATATTTATAAAGGTATTCATCATCTAAAAATCAATTATCATGCTCTATTTACAAAAATTTATGGGATATCTGCTCAAGAAAGAATTAAGGGACAATATGCATCGCTTTTTTTACCTGTCTATGAAGAAGAGAAAAAAACAGAGTTTGTACAGTTACAACTAATGATGTTGAAGGATGATTTGGAGCGAGCTGGGTTTATGGTGTTAGAGGTGAAGAATGGTAAAGAAAAGGCCAAGGAAATTGTTGATGGAAAAGAATATGACATAGATGATCAAAAACTCATTCAAAAAATGCTTGAAAAATTCCATCAGCTAGACAGCATTTTGCTTCTTTCGGGAGATGATCATTTTTATGATGTGTTGCTTAAGTATAGGCATGCACAAAAAGATGTGCAGATCATCTCTGTTCATCCTGATGACACATCCAAGAGAATAGCGGAAGATTTTTCTGCTGAACACCGCTATATCACTGATTATTGGGATTGCATCGAGTTATAGGAGGGGTGATATATTACTGTCCAAAGAAGATTATACGGAAACACATCAATATCTACCTTTTTAAGGGGGGAAGAGGGTTGTTAAGTCGGATTCACCCTTGACTACTATTAGTGGAAGAAGAAAAAGAGCCGGTAAGGTTTAGGAAAAAGAAAGAGGGAGAATGTATGATCAATATTATTACTATATTGACTTTGGGTATATTATTAATGATTATGGTTATAGCACTCTATTTGAATGAGAGTGTATATGCTTTTTTGGAGCGAGTAGATAGAGATTTATATACATGCACTTTAAAACCGTAACTTCTGTATGAACACCTTCTCCCATGGTTATACTGCTCCTAAATACTCATGTGTAAAAGGAGCGGAAAG
>NZ_JACHEQ010000002.1 GCF_014201515.1 Anoxybacillus mongoliensis | reverse complement strand
TCATAAGGGAGGTAATGAAAATTGGAAATCAGGTGGCTCATTTTTTATGTGATCGAACCCTTCAAAAGTGGCTCAACTTTAAATTATCAAATACACTTTTAACGCTGTAGACGGAGAAAGAACCTCGACAATGAGTGTCGGTGCGTCTAAACAGCCGTTTGGTGTTAAGTTGTTTCGATTGCAAATGACTGAAATATCTGGTTGCACAACATGTTTTGCATACGTGTAGTCGTCGCTTTCGGAGAGACGAACATCAAACGGAGCTATGGCAACGTAGCAATTTTTATTTTGAAAATGCGAACGAAACGCAAACGATAGTTCCATGACGGCAAATTGATGCTCCCATGTTGGTGAAGGGCTCATGTTGTAAGCTTTCCCGTCAATGAGCTCCCAACGCCCGTCCCATTGAACATAATCGGCATACGTATACAGTTTGGATGATTCTGGATTCATCGCGTATCCCTCGCTTTTTTCACCATTATATCACACATCACTTCATCATTGACCATTCCGTGTTTTATCGTTATATTATTAAATAGTTAAACAATTGAACTATTTTGACAGGAGGCATGAAGTGTTGGAGAGAAGCATACAACAATTTATTGAACGTTATTTATCCGTTTCGTTTCTTGTTCATAAACGAGGGGCTGCGTTGATGAAATGTGAATTGGACGATATTACGCACGATCAATATTATGTATTGCGCTACATACATAAGCGTGGGGTGTGTACATCGACGGAATTGGCGGACGTGTTTGCGGTGAATAAAAGCGCGATTACGGCGATGACAAACCGTCTTGTCGAAAAAGGAATGATTGCACGTGGCAAAGATGAAGATGATCGTCGTGTTATTGCACTTTCGCTGACAGAAAAGGGAAGGAAATGGCTTGAAGAAACAGAGCAAAATGTGTATGAACTTGTGGAAACAATTATGACAAAACTTTCACATGAAGAAATTGAGCAGTTTATTCAAACGTATGAGAAACTAGCGATGATTTTACAAGAAATGGAGGAAAACAAATGAAAACGATTATTCGCGGAAAATGGGTCGTTTTACTCGCGTGGGTTGTCGCCACTGTCGTGCTCGTTATGACTGCTCCGAATATGGCGCAACTTGTGCGCGAAAAGGGGCAAATTACCGTTCCAGACGGTTATTCGTCTTCGCTTGCAAGCGAGTTATTAAAAGAAGTACAAAAGCAAGAAAATAAGGAGGGGGAAATGAGTGCCGTCCTCGTTTTCCATCGCAAAGAGAGATTACAAGAAAAAGATTGGAAAGAAATAGAGAAAGCTGTTGAACAACTGCAAGCGAAAAAAGAAGCGCTCGGCTTAATACAAATTGTGTCACCGCTTGATGACGGACAGCTAAAAGAAAAACTGGTGTCAAAAGACGAGACAACAGCGCTTGTTTCACTTCAATTAGAACGAAATGGGCGAACCGCGAAAGAAATGAGCACAGCGCTTTATGATGCCGTGAAACATATTCAAGTGCCCCACTATTATACAAGTAGCTGGATGATTGATGAAGATGTTATTGAAAGTTCACAAGAAGGATTGAAAAAAACGGAAGGCATTACTGTCGTTTTTATTTTAGTTGTTTTATTTCTTGTGTTCCGTTCGCTCGTTGCTCCGTTTGTGCCGTTATTAACGGTCGGATTGACGTATATCGTGTCGCAAGCGATTGTCGCTTTTCTTGTTGATCGTGTTGATTTTCCACTTTCTACGTTTACACAAACATTTTTAGTTGCTGTTTTATTCGGAATTGGAACAGACTATTGCATTTTACTGCTTAGCCGTTTTAAAGAAGAGCTGGCGAAACGAGAAGATCGAATCGAAGCGATTATTGCGACGTATAAAACAGCAGGAAAAACGGTGATTTTCAGCGGACTGGCGGTCATGATCGGCTTTGCGTCCATTGGCTTATCGACGTTTAAATTGTATCAGTCTGCTTCAGCCGTCGCGGTCGGTGTTGTTGTGCTGCTTGTTGCTCTTGTGACGCTTGTGCCGTTTTTCATGGCTACACTAGGTGAAAAGTTGTTTTGGCCGATGAAAGGTGCACTAGAGCATAAACCGAGCAAATTGTGGGATGTGGCAGGTCGTTTTTCTTTCGCTCGTCCGTTATGGGCGCTTGTGGTTGTCGCCATCATCACATTGCCGATTTTATTGACATATGACGGAAAACTTTCGTTTAACTCGATGGCGGAAATTGGCGATCGTTATCCTTCCGTCAAAGCGTTTAACATCATTTCTTCTCACTTTAGCGAAGGAGAAGCAATGCCGACGAAAATCGTCATGAAAAATGACGAAGCGATGGATGACGAGCAATACTACTATTTAATAGAAAAAATTAGTCGCGAAGTAGCAAACATTGATGGTGTGAACGCTGTTCGTTCGGTGACCCGCCCGCTCGGAGAGCCGATTGATCAATTGTTTGTCACAAAACAAGCGGAACAGTTAAAAGAAGGGCTTGGAAAAGGAGCGGACGGCATTGGACAAATTCGGTCTGGTTTAAGCGAAGCGAGCAGCGAAATGGCGAAGTCCGCTCCAAAGCTAGCGCAGGCGACGGGTGGCATTCAGGAGCTTGTCAACGGAACGACAAAATTGAAAACGGGAATGACTGATTTACAGCAAGCGTTAAAGCAATTAGAAGATGGGGTACGAAGCGGAGCGATTGGTGCCGCTGATCTTGAAAAAGGATTACAGACGATACAAACGAATATGAAAAAGCTGCATGATGGAGCGGATGAATTACGAAAAGGATATGAGCAAGCAACCGGTGGACTGCGTCAACTCGGCGAACAGTATGAACAAATTGAAAGTGGATTGCAAGCCATTTCTGAACAGTTGCCGCTTCTTTCTCAGTCGTTAAACCGTATTGAAGAACGTCATACGGGCTTGCGTGAAGATGCGGAGTATGCCCATGTGAAGCAAGCTGTTCAACAGATGAGCGCACAAATGAATACGTTATCTAATGCACTTGTTCAAGTGAACGACGCGTTACAAAATGTTCAATATGGTTTACAACAAGCGAATGAATCGTTTGTGACAGTAGTAAATGGACAGCAAGCGCTTATTACGGGAATGGATCAAGTGGTCGTTGGACTTGAAAAGCTTCGTTCTGGATTAGAGCAAGCAGCAAATGGGCAAGGGCAAATCGTTCAACGTTTGCCGGAAGTGACAAACGGGCTAGCGAAAGTAAACGACGGACAACAGCAATTGCTTACAGGTTTTTCACAACTAAATAGTCAAATGGATCAACTCATTTCAGGACTAAATCAAAGCGTCAATGGATTGCGACAAGTAGAAAATGGATTGCAGTCCGCAAAACAGTACGTTTCTGACTTAGCGAATGCGCCAGATGAAGAAATGGCAGGATGGTATATGCCGCCACAATTGTTGACGAGCGAGGAATTTGCACAAGCGAAGGAAGCGTATATGTCGAAAGACGGGAAAGTCGTGACGTTTGATGTTGTTTTCTCATCCAATCCGTATGAAACGAAAACGATGAAAAAAATCGCGGAAGTGAAAGAAGCGATTGCTCGAGCGGTAAATGGTACAAAACTTGAGCATGCGAAAGTAGGCGTTGGCGGCGTAACAAGTATATATTCGGATTTAAATGATATTTCTGCTGCCGATTATGCTCGAACATCGGTATTTATGCTTGCAGGGATTGCGATCATTTTAATTGTTCTTCTTCGTTCGTTTATTATGCCAGCGTATTTAATGTTATCGCTTATTTTAACGTATTATACGTCGATGGCATTTACTGAACTTGTGTTTGTGAATATGCTTGGATACGAAGGAATAAACTGGGCGGTTCCGTTTTTTGCGTTCGTCATTTTAATGGCGCTCGGCATTGACTATAGCATTTTCTTAATGGATCGCTTTAATGAATATCGCGATAAAACCGTTCAAGAAGCGATGCTTGAAGCGATGCGTCATATGGGGACGGTCATTATTTCCGCGGCGATCATTTTAGGGGGAACGTTTGCGGCGATGTATCCATCTGGCGTATTATCGCTATTGCAAATTGCGACGATTATTTTAACAGGTCTTTTCTTATATGCACTTGTCGTTTTACCGTTATTCATTCCGGTGATGGCAAAAACGTTTGGACGGGCGAATTGGTGGCCATTTATGAAATAAGAGCGGGTGTCGATGCCCGCTCTTTTGTGATATAATGTGAAAAATAGTTGTTGGAGTGAAACGAAGTGAGAAAAATGAATATGTCTGAACTAAACGATTGGATTTTTTCACGCAAAGGAAATGTGGAACGAGATATATTAAAAGATGGAAGAGAGCAACATGTACGTTTACGTCCACGCGACAAAGAGGAAATGCGTATATTAGATGAATTATGCATAAAACGATGGAAAAAAGCGGAGCAAGAAGGAAAAATTAAATATTTGAACGAACGAGTGTGGTATTATGAGTTCGATTAAAGAGGCGAAAGAAAAACTTCAGTCGCTTCGAACGAAAACATCGTTTGAAAAAATGGTTCAAGTTACAGCCATTTTAACGAAGCTGTTGGAGCCACACCGCATACGTCCGATTATTGTTGGCGGGCTTGCGGTTGAAATATATACTCGTGGAGATTACACGACCGTAGACATCGATTTAATTGTTAGTGATCGTGAAAAAGCGGGACAATTGCTTCACCAACTTGGTTTCACTCCGTCAGGAAGACATTGGTATCACGATGAATTGTTTGTTAGTGTGGAAATTCCAAACGATGTACTAGAAGATGCTGATGATGATAAAGTAATTGAGTTGAAGTTAGAAGATGGGTTGCATGTATATGTCATCGGAATTGAAGACATTATATTAGATCGCCTGCGCGCATGTGTCCATTGGAAATCGAAATCTGATTGCGAATGGGCAAAAAGAATGGTTCTTCTTCATAAAGAGCGGCTAGATTGGGCATATATGAAACAAGTAGCGAAAAAAGACGGAACGAGCGAACAACTGGAGCAATGGTTTTAGATGAGAGCGGGTGTTGATGCCCGCTCTTCTTTTCGTATATCTTTTCATGTATCTACAAATCATGTTAAGATAAAAGGTAGAATTTTGCCGAAACGGGAGATCGGATGAATGGGGGAAATAGTTTGGCGGAGCAGAAAAAAACGCGCATTACGGTAGATATATACGGACAGCAATATTCGATTGTCGGAACAGAAAGTTCAAGTCATATTCGGCTCGTTGCTTCCATTGTTGATGATAAAATGCGTGAAATTAGCGCGAAAAATCCGACGCTTGATACGAGTAAACTTGCTGTATTAACGGCTGTAAATATCGTTCATGAATATATTAAACTAAAAGATGAATACGAACGCCTTTTGCGAAAAATGAATAAAGAAAAGGATGATGACAGCGATGATTGATTTGCTCATTTGTTTCATCCTTCTTATGGGACTGATGATTGGATTGAAACGAGGATTTATTTTGCAATTTATTCATATGACAGGTTTTTTGATCGCGTTTATCGTTGCATACAACTATTATGATCAACTAGCACCAAGACTAAAATTATGGGTGCCGTATCCGAGTTTCGGTGATGGCGAAACGATGAAATTGCTCATTGAAAGCACAAATTTAGATGAAGCATACTACCGTGCGATTGCATTTGCTGTTTTATTTTTTGCTGCAAAAATTGTGATGCAAATGATCGGTTCGATGTTAGATTTCGTCGCTCAGTTGCCGCTTTTAAAAAGCGTCAACCGCTGGGCAGGTGGAGCGCTTGGATTTATGGAAGTGTATTTGCTTTTATTTGTGCTTTTATATGTGAGTGCACTTGTTCCTGTTTCTGCAATTCAACAACCGCTTCACAACTCATTCATTGCTAGTTTCATCGTCAAGCACACACCGATTTTATCAAATTTCGTAAAACATATGCTTGTACAATATATGGCGTGAAAACTTCTCCGTTTGTGAGAAGTTTTTTCGTCGAAAGGAAGGGGATAAAATGGAAAAAAGTAAAAAAGAAGCGATTCGTTTGCTTGAAACAATCGCTTTATATATGGAGATCAAAGGAGAAAATCCGTTTAAAGTGTCCGCCTTTCGCAAAGCAGCTTCAGCGCTAGAACGTGATGAACGTGCCTTAACAGACATTGATGATTTTACATCGATTGCAGGCATCGGGAAAGGAACAGCAGCCGTTTTACAACAATGGCTAAAAACAGGAACGAGCGACGTGCTTGAACAATTAAAAAAAGAAATTCCCGCAGGGCTATTCCCACTTTTAAAATTGCCGGGACTTGGCGGCAAAAAAATTGCTAAACTGTACCATGAGCTAGGTGTGACCGATATCGAAACATTAAAAGAAGCATGTTTAGCCCAACGTGTGCGACAATTAAGCGGCTTCGGTGCGAAAACAGAAGAAAATATTTTAGCTGCACTTGCCCACATGAATGCACGCCCTGAGCGGTTGCCGATTGCGTTTATGTTGGAAGTTGCTTCCGACATCGAGCGTCAGCTAGAAAACTTCGCTGGCATTATTCAGTTTTCACGAGCAGGTAGTTTACGGCGCGTATGTGAGACGATCAAAGATTTAGATTTTATTATTGCAACAACAGACGATGCGCTCGTTCGTAAGCAGTTGTTGCAACTCGAACATATTTATGACGTTGTCGCAAACGGTGAAACGAAAGTATCATTGCAATTGCAATACGATTATGTTGTCAATGTCGATTTTCGTCTCGTTTCTCCTAAACATTTTGCTACAACGCTTCATCATTTCACCGGATCAAAAGACCATAACGTCCGCATGCGCCAATTAGCAAAGGAGCGCGGTGAAAAAATTAGTGAGTACGGTGTTGAAAACATTCAAACAGGCGAAGTGAAAACGTTTACGACAGAGGAGCAATTTTTTGCCCACTTTCATTTGCCATTCATCCCACCAGAAATGCGTGAAAGTGGAAAAGAGGTCGACGCATATGATGGGACACCACTCCTTTCTTTAGCTGATATACGCGGGGATTTGCATATGCATACGACGTGGAGCGACGGGGCGTTTTCAATTGAGCAAATGGCAGAAGCATGTCGACAGAAAGGGTATCGGTACATTGCGATTACCGATCATTCACAGTTTTTAAAAGTAGCAAATGGATTAACTGTTGAACGACTAAAACGCCAACAAGAAGAAATTGCTCGCTTGAACGAACAATACGATGACTTTGTCATTTTATCAGGCATTGAAATGGATATTTTACCAGATGGAACGTTGGATTTTCCAGATGATGTATTACGAACGGTCGATTTTGTCATTGCGTCGATTCATTCTGCTTTTTCGCAACCGCAAGAAACGATTATGAAACGATTGAAAGAAGCGCTTATGAATCCATACGTTCATATGATTGCTCATCCGACAGGAAGATTAATTGGGGAACGAAGCGGATACGATGTAAATATAGACGAATTGTTGCAGCTTGCGAAAGAAACAAATACGGTGCTAGAACTAAATGCAAATCCACATCGTCTTGATTTAACATATACCTATTTACAAAAAGCACAGCAGCTTGGTGTGAAAATTGCGATTAATACAGACGCACACAACGTTCGTATGCTTGATGATATGGAGCTTGGTGTGGCGTTTGCTCGAAAAGGTTGGATTCGGAAAGAAACGGTCATCAATACATGGGATATCCAACAACTCATGTCTTTTTTGCGAAAATAAACAACTGGAGGGTTCATCGGTGCATGCCAAAACATTACATATTCTTGAATTTGATAAAGTGAAAGCACAGCTTGCGGAATATGCGTCTTCCTCGTTAGGAAAAGAAAAAGTTGTGGCGCTTACGCCGTCATCATCTGTTGAGGAAGTTGTACGTTGGCAAGAAGAAACGGATGAAGCAGCAACGGTTCTTCGTTTGCGCGGTCACGTTCCGCTTGGTGGTATATTTGATGTTCGTCCTCAGACGAAACGCGCAAGCATCGGGGGAACGCTCAGTCCACATGAGCTACTCGATGTCGCGAGTACGATGCGAACGGCAAGACAGTTAAAAAAATTTTTAGAAGCGATGGAGGCCAACCTGCCACATATCATCGCATATGCGGAGCAAATTGTTCCTCTAAGCGAGCTCGAACAACATATATATCATTGTATCGATGAAAGCGGTGATGTACTCGACGAAGCAAGCGACCGGCTTCGTTCGCTGCGCCACCAACTGCGCACGATTGAAGGACGAGTGCGCGATAAGTTAGAGAGCATTATTCGCTCATCATCCGCGCAAAAAACATTGTCGGATGCAATCATTACGATTCGTAACGACCGGTACGTCATCCCGGTTAAACAAGAATATCGTCATACGTACGGTGGAATTGTACATGATCAGTCCTCATCTGGGGCTACGTTATTTATTGAGCCGCAATCGGTTGTAGAACTAAACAATGAACTGCAACAATTGCGCGTTAAGGAAAAGCAAGAAATCGAACGCATTTTAAGCGAATTATCCGCTTTTGTCGGTGAGCAGGCGACAACAATTACACAAAATGTCGAGTTGCTCGCTCACTTTGACTTTTTATTTGCAAAGGCGAAATACGCGAAAACGATCAAAGCAACAAAACCAGCGATCAATGAGCGCGGATATATTCGTCTTATGCAAGCGCGTCATCCGCTCATCCCACCTGATCAAGTCGTTCCAAATGATATCGAACTAGGAAGCGATTATACGACGATGGTGATTACCGGACCAAATACGGGGGGAAAAACAGTCACGTTAAAAACGATCGGCTTGTTTACAATTATGGCACAAGCAGGATTGCAAGTGCCAGCGTTAGACGGATCACAATTAGCGGTATTTCGTGCGGTATATGCTGACATTGGGGATGAACAATCAATCGAACAAAGTTTAAGTACGTTTTCGTCTCACATGGTCAATATTGTTGATATTTTAAAACAAGTGGACGAGCATAGTCTTGTGTTGTTTGATGAGCTTGGAGCAGGAACGGATCCGCAAGAAGGTGCAGCTTTAGCGATTGCTATTTTAGATGAAGTGCACAACCGCGGAGCACGCGTTGTAGCGACGACGCATTATCCCGAATTAAAAGCATATGGCTACAATCGACAAGGTGTCATGAATGCCAGCGTCGAATTTGACATCGAAACGTTAAGTCCAACGTATAAACTGTTGATCGGTATTCCTGGTCGAAGCAACGCACTTGATATTTCTCGCCGCCTCGGATTAGACGAACGTATTATTGCCCGTGCCCGCACATATATTAGCGCTGAAAGCAATGAAGTTGAAAATATGATTGCTTCATTAGAGCGAAGTAAAAAGCGAGCTGAAGAAGAATGGGAGCAAGCAGAAAAACTTCGTGAAGAAGCAGAGCGGTTGAGAAATGAATTAGAGCAACAGTGGAACGAACTAAACGAACAGCGCGAGCGTTTGTTAGAAAAAGCGAAAGAAGAGGCGGAACTCATTGTAAAAAAAGCGATGAAAACAGCAGAAGAAGTCATTCAAAACCTTCGTGATATGCAAAAACAACAAGCAGTTGCGATGAAAGAACATGAACTGATCGCTGCGCGTAAAAAGCTAGAAGAAGCCATACCGCAAATCGACACGAAAAAGAAAAAGCGAGTGCAGAAAGAAAAGCAACTTTTACATCCTGGTGACGAGGTGAAAGTCACTCATCTCAATCAAAAAGGACAACTTATTGAGAAAGTATCGAACAACGAATGGCTCGTGCAAATTGGGATTTTAAAAATGAAAGTGCATGAAGAAAACTTGGAGTATGTAAGCAGTCCAACGCCAATGGAAACAAAACCAATCGCGACTGTAAAAGGACGCGATTATCACGTTCCGCTTGAGCTAGATTTGCGTGGCGAACGATATGAAGATGCGTTGCTTCGCGTTGAAAAGTATATTGATGACGCAGTATTAGCAGGGTACCCACGCGTGTCCATTATTCATGGAAAAGGGACAGGAGCACTTCGCAAAGGGGTGCAACAATATTTGCAAAATCATCGCTCAGTAAAAAGCATTCGATTTGGTGAGGCGACTGAAGGGGGAACAGGCGTCACCATTGTCGAATTACAATGACGGGAGGAACTATGAGCGCTTTTTGGGAAAACGAAATGATTCATATTGCTGCCAATTTTAGTGTCGTGATTTTATGTTTAGTTTTATTTTTAGCTATTTTTGAACTTGTGACGAAATATAAAAATTGGGAAGAAATTAAAAAAGGAAATATGGCCGTAGCGATGGCGACAGGCGGAAAAATATTTGGCATTGCGAATATTTTTCGTTATTCGATCGATCATCACGATTCGCTGTTAACGATGATCGGTTGGGGCGTTTACGGCTTCGTTTTATTGTTAATCGGTTATTTTATTTACGAGTTTTTAACACCAAAGTTTAACATTGACGATGAAATTGCTAACGATAATCGAGCGGTAGGATTTATTTCCATGGTTATTTCGATCGGTTTGTCGTTTGTCATCGGAGCAAGTATACGGTGAGGAGAGAAAAAATGGAAACGCTAGCGAAAGTATTGCTCGTATTGTGCGGTGTATTTTTGCTTATTGGTGTCATATATCTCACATTTTTTGCATAAAAGGATGTCAGTAGACGTCCTTTTATATTTTTTTGATACAAAAATTTCTGAAAATATTATAAAATATAAATAATCTTATAGAAAAAGGGGGAAACGAAATGGAGAAGCCATGGCTAGCGTTATATCCTCAGCAAGTTCCTCATTCGATTGATTATCCGCGCAAGCCGTTGCAACAATTTTTGCGGGAAGCGGCGGAGCAGTTTCCGCACAAAACAGCCATTCACTTTTTAGGAAAGGAGCTGACATATAAAGAAGTATATGAACAAGCACTTAAGTTAGCATCGTATGTGCAACAGCTCGGTTTACAAAAAGGTGATCGTGTATCCATTATGTTGCCGAACTGTCCACAAGCGGTCATCAGCTACTATGCTGTTTTATTTGCAGGTGGTATTGTCGTACAAACAAACCCATTATATACCGAGCGAGAGTTGGAATATCAGTTAAATGATAGTGGTGCGAAAATCATTATCGGTCTTGATTTACTCTATCCAAGAATCATGAAAGTGAAAGCGCATACAAAAATTGAGCATGTGATCATTACAAGTATAAAAGATTATTTACCGTTTCCAAAAAACGTGTTATATCCGTTTGTACAAAAGAAACAAACGGGGATGATTGTACGCGTCAAACATGAAGGATATTGCCATTTATTTACCAAAGCATTATCGCTTGCGAGTGGGAAAGTAAAAGAGACGAATGTGGATCCAGTCGAAGATGTTGCGCTTCTTCAATATACAGGCGGAACAACTGGATTTCCGAAAGCGGCGATGTTGACACATCATAATTTAACGTCCAATACGCTCATGTGCACGAAATGGATGTATAAATGTGAACGCGGGAACGAGTCGATTCTGGGTGTGCTTCCGTTTTTCCACGTATACGGGATGACGGCCGTCATGAACTTATCCATTATGGAAGGATATAAAATGATTTTGCTGCCGAAGTTTGATGTGGAAACGACGTTAAAAACGATCGAAAAGCAACGGCCAACGCTATTTCCAGGTGCACCAACGATTTATATCGCGCTACTCAATCATCCAAATTTAAAAAAATATGATTTATCATCAATTAAAATATGTATTAGCGGCTCAGCCCCGCTTCCAGTTGAAGTGCAAGAACAATTTGAAACAGTAACAGGTGGAAAAATCATTGAAGGATACGGCTTAACTGAAGCATCTCCGGTAACGCATTCGAATTTCATTTGGGATGGAAAACGAATCAAAGGAAGTATCGGTGTGCCTTGGCCAGATACAGAGGCGATGATCATCTCATTAGAAACAGGAGAAAAAGCTAACGTAAATGAAATCGGTGAAATCGTTGTACGTGGTCCACAAGTAATGAAAGGATATTGGAACCGCCCAGAAGAAACTGCTGCAACGCTTCGTGATGGTTGGTTATATACGGGCGATTTAGGGTATATGAATGAAGAAGGCTATTTCTTTGTCGTCGATCGAAAAAAAGATATGATTATCGCAAGTGGCTATAACGTATATCCACGTGAAGTAGAAGAAGTGTTGTATGAGCATCCAAAAGTGCAAGAAGCAGTCGTCATTGGCGTACCAGATGCTTATCGCGGTGAGACGGTAAAAGCGTTTATTGTGCTCAAAGATGGAGAACAGTGCACAGAAGAAGAACTTGATCAATTTATGAGAAGTAAATTGGCTGCTTACAAAGTGCCACGCATTTATGAATTTAGAAAAGAATTGCCTAAAACAGCGGTCGGTAAAATATTGCGTCGAGCCCTTGTTGAAGAAGAAAAAGAAAAACAAAAATAACCTTTGTACGTTTTTTCTTGACACGCTTTTGGCCTCTCTTTAAAATAAAAATATGAATGATTGTTCATTCATATTTTTGAAAGGGAGAATGCGAAGTTGAAACGCGATAAACCGAAGTTTAAACAAATTATTGATGCAGCTGTGATCGTCATCGCTGAAAATGGTTACCATCAAGCACAAGTATCGAAAATTGCCAAACAAGCAGGTGTAGCTGACGGTACGATCTACTTGTATTTTAAAAATAAAGAAGATATTTTAATTTCACTGTTTCAAGAAAAAATGGGTTACTTTATCGAAAAAATTGAAGAAGAAATAGAAGGAATTTCGAGTCCGTCGGAGAAATTGTTTTTGTTGATTCAAAAACATTTTCAAATGTTAGCGGCAGATCCTCATTTAGCGATCGTTACCCAATTGGAACTTCGCCAGTCGAATAAATCGTTGCGTCTGAAAATTAATGAAATTTTGAAAGGATATTTAAAAGTTGTGGATCGTATTGTGCAAGAAGGGATTGACAAAGGGGAATTTCGTTCAGATTTAGACGTACGGCTTACCCGTCAAATGATTTTCGGGACGATTGACGAAATGGTAACAACATGGGTAATGAATGAGCAAAAATATGATCTCGTTGCATTAGCGAAGCCAGTTCATCAATTGTTAACGAAAGGTTGTTGTGTTTAAAGCACAACAACCTTCCGACATACATGAAGGAGGGAGAATATGTTTTCCGTTCAACAAGAGGGGTATGTGACGATTTTGACACTTAACCGCCCGCCAGCGAACGCTTTGGCATCTTTTGTTTTGAAAGAGCTTTCAGAACGACTTGATGCATTAAAAGAAGATGGCGAAGTCCGTGTTATCGTTCTCCATGGAGAAGGAAGGTTTTTCTCAGCTGGTGCGGATATTAAAGAATTTACGGCAATTGAGGCAAGCGAACAAGCAGCTGAACTCGCTCGAGCGGGACAGCGAATAATGGAGAAAATCGAACAGTTTCCAAAACCGATTATCGCAGCTATCCACGGTGCTGCGCTTGGCGGAGGGCTCGAGTTGGCGATGAGTTGCCATCTACGTATCGTAGCGGAAAACGCCAAACTCGGTTTGCCAGAATTGCAGCTTGGCATCATTCCTGGTTTTGCAGGAACACAACGATTATTGCGCCATGTCGGCATGGCAAAAGCGCTAGAAATGATGTGGACGGGCGAGCCAATCACAGGTGCAGAAGCTGTTCAATGGGGACTAGCGAACAAAGCGGTTCCAGAAGAACAGTTGCTTGATACAGCCAAGCAGCTTGCACAGAAAATTGCTCAAAAGAGCCCGATTTCCGTTCAAGCAGTATTGCAACTTGTCAACGAAGCACGAACAAAAACATTTCATGAATGTGTTGAAAAAGAGGCGCAACTGTTTGGACAAGTATTTGTGACGGAAGATGCGAAAGAAGGTATTTCAGCATTTATCGAAAAACGGACACCACAGTTTCAAGGAAAATAAGAGGGGGAGAGAAGCATGAACATTTTCGTATTAATGAAACGTACATTTGATACGGAAGAAAAAATCGTCATTCAAAACGGAAAAGTAAGTGAAGAAGGGGCAGAATTTATCATTAACCCATACGATGAATATGCGATTGAAGAAGCGATTCAAGTGCGCGATCAGCACGGCGGTGAAGTGACGGTTGTTACAATTGGGAACGAAGATGCAGAAAAAGAGCTTCGCACGGCACTTGCGATGGGAGCAGATAAAGCAGTGCTTATTAACATTGAAGACGATGTAGAAAATCGTGACCAATATACAACGGCAAAGGTGCTTGCGGAATATTTAAAAGATAAAGAAGCCGATTTAATTTTAGCTGGAAATGTAGCGATTGACGGCGGTTCTGGGCAAGTTGGACCGCGCGTTGCGGAATTGCTAGGTATTCCTTATGTAACAACAATTACGAAGTTAGAAATTGACGGAACAAACGTAAAAGCAGTGCGCGATGTTGAAGGTGACGAAGAAGTCATTGAAACATCGTTACCGTTACTAGTTACGGCGCAACAAGGGTTAAATGAGCCGCGTTATCCGTCATTGCCGGGGATTATGAAAGCGAAAAAGAAACCGCTTGAAGAGCTAGAGCTTGATGATTTAGATTTGGAAGAAGACGACGTAGAAGCGAAAACGAAAACGATTGAAATCTTTTTGCCGCCGAAAAAAGAAGCGGGAAAAATTTTGCAAGGAGACATTGCGGATCAAGTAAAAGAACTCGTTTCACTTCTTCATACAGAAGCAAAAGTCATTTAATAGGGGGATGGGGAGCATGGCAAGAAAAGTATTAACATTAGCAGAAGTACGCGATGGAGCATTGCGTAACGTATCGTTTGAGGCAATTTCTGCTGCGAAAACGATCGCTGAAGGCGGAGAGGTTGTTACTGTCGTTGTCGGAGCGAGCGTTCGCTCATTCGCTTCTGAGCTTATTGCTTACGGTGCAGATCGGGTTATTGTTATCGAACATGAAAAATTAGCTACGTATACACCAGATGGTTATGCTCAAGCGTTGCAAGCTGTTGTAGAACAAGAGAAACCAGAGGGAATCGTTTTTGGTCACACAGCGCTCGGAAAAGATTTATCGCCGAAACTTGCTGCTAAATGGCAATCTGGTCTTGTGTCCGATGTTGTTGCTGTTGAAGAAACGGGAGGAAATATCGTCTTTACAAGACCAATTTATTCGGGTAAAGCGTTTGAAAAGAAAATTGTTACAGATGGTCTCATGTTTGTTACGGTTCGTCCGAACAACATTGCTCCGTTTGAAAAAGATGAAAGTCGTACAGGTGCCGTTATGGATGTACAAGTTGATATAAAAGATTTACGCACAATCGTTCGGGACATTGTGCGAAAAACAGCGGAGGGCGTAGATTTATCTGAAGCGAAGGTGATCGTTGCAGGCGGTCGCGGCGTGAAAAGTGCGGAAGGATTTGAGCCGTTGAAAGAATTAGCAAACGTGCTTGGCGGTGCAGTTGGAGCATCGCGTGGGGCGTGCGATGCAGGATATTGCGACTATTCGCTTCAAATTGGTCAAACAGGGAAAGTCGTTACGCCAGATTTATATATTGCGTGCGGTATTTCAGGAGCGATTCAACATTTGGCTGGTATGTCTAACTCAAAAGTCATCGTGGCGATTAATAAAGACCCTGAAGCGAATATTTTCAAAGTAGCAGATTACGGCATCGTTGGTGACTTGTTTGAAGTCGTTCCGCTTTTAATTGAAGAATTTAAAAAATTAAAAGTTCATTCATAAGGCGAGGCATGATGCTTTGCCTTTTCTTTTCAGCATATTTTTTTGCGACATGGAAATAGTAGAAGCGAAGCAAAAGATTGGCGTAATGAATACGTTCAATGGTATACTATGTGCATGGAACTGAAATGTTTAAGGAGGAATGAACAATGGCAATTGTCAATGCAACAGATCAAACGTTTGTGAATGAAGTAAAAGAAGGGGTTGTGCTCGTTGATTTTTGGGCACCTTGGTGCGGACCTTGCAAAATGATTGCACCTGTATTGGAAGAAGTAGATCGCGAGCTTGCTGGTAAAGTGAAAGTAGTAAAAGTTAATGTAGATGACAACCCAGAAACGGCTGGAAAATTTGGTGTGATGAGCATTCCAACATTATTTGTCTTTAAAAACGGTGAAGTGGTAGATAAAACGGTTGGCTTCCAACCAAAAGAAGCGCTTGTTGGTCTTTTAAGCAAGCATTTATAATCGACATGCCTCGGAGAGATCCGAGGTATTTTTTTTGAAATTTTATATTGACATTGAAAATCGTTCTCTACTATAATGGTAACGGTTAATGATAATCGTTATCAAAAAGGGGGATACATACGAAATGAAAAAACGTCAATTAAAAGCTGTATTTGCCATGTTTTTATTAGCAGGTGGTGTGCTTGCTGGTTGCGGAAATGCGGAGAAAACAGAAACGACAGAGAAGAAGGAAGAAACAAAAGTAGAAGAAAAACAAAAAGAGCAACAAGCTGAAACTGAGCAAGTAGAAGAGCAAGTAAACGTTCAAGCGTTCATTGATGCTTATAAAGCGATCAAAGCTGAAACAGAAAAGGCGAAAGAAGGACAATCGGTTGATTGGAACCTTGTAGAAAAAACATATACAGAGCAACTGCAGAAGCCAATTAACGAACTAGATGGTACATTTGCTCAAACGATTGAAGCGGCGATTCAAGGTGGAAAAAGCGGAGAGCTAAACGTGCATCCAGCGCGCCAAATCGTAGATAAAGTGACGCAATCATATTTTTATCAGTTGCAAAAGAAATTGCAAAAAGATGTTGTAGCTGCACTTGAAGCTGGCGACCAACAAAAAGCGACAACATTGTTCGAACAAATTAAGTTGCTAGCAGCGGAAATTTTCGTCCCAACAGCGATGAAACGTGATGAATATTATCAATTAACAGGAGAATCTAGCCTTGAACAAAGCATTAACGCTGGTTTAACAGCGCAAGAAGAAGCGTTAAAAGCAAATAACGTAGATGATTTTAAAGTGTACATTCAGTTAACGGATAAGTCGATCTATCGTAGCTACTATTTAGCGTCAAAATCATATGCTGAAAAAATTGAAGCAGGTGTGAAAGAAGGGAAGGCAGAAGATGAGCTAAAAGGTCAACAAGCTGAAGCATGGGGCTTTTTACAAGCGATCAAAGGCTCTTTAGCTGAAGGAGATGAAGCTGCGACAGCACGCTTAGATGAAATTTTATCATTAAATAATGATTACAAAAACATTAAAGCAGAAGAAGTAGGGGCATTATTTGCAAAAGCGTTGTTTGGTAAAATGAAAGGCTATCATGAAAAAGCACCGGCACAGTTAGACGAAAATAACGTTGTCGAAGCGAAAGTAAAAGCGTTAGAAGGAAACATGTTCTTAAAAGCGATTGAATTAGATGTGAAAGCAAAATTAGGCGATGAAAAAGCAGCGGAAGTATTTGCGACAGCAGAAAAATGGTATAGCGCAATTGCAGAAAATAAAAAAGATGAAGCTGCTCAATATAGCAAAGCTGTGCTTGATGCTGTAAGTGCTATTGTTCAATAAACATAAAAAAGCCGCGCATGACAAGCGGCTTTTTTGTTGTGATACAATAGTAGGGCGATGAACGATGAAGGAGTTATACAAATGGCAAAAGTATGTATCACAGGTGGAGCAGGATTTATTGGTAGTCATCTAGGAAAAGAATTGCTTAAACTTGGGCATGAGCTTGTTGTGATCGACAACTTCCACTCATATTATTCAATGTGCCGAAAACAACGCCAGCTTCAACAAATAAAAGACGTCGGTTTTTTTCATTTTTATCATGTAGATATTTTACAGTCAGATGCACTCAAGCAAATTTTTTTACATCATCGCCCTAATGTTGTATTCCATCTAGCTGCGTTACCAGGCGTACAACCATCGCTATCGGAGCCATTAGCATACATTGATTACGATGTGAAAGCGACAGTAAACGTATTACAGGCATCAGGGGAAGCAGGAGTTCAGCACGTGCTATTCGCCTCTTCTTCGTCTGTGTATGGTGACCGAGCGTTTCAACCATTAAAAGAAGAAATGGCAAATGGACAAGTCGTTTCCCCGTATGCAGCGGCAAAATATAGTGCGGAATCGTTTTGTCATGCGTACGCACATATGTATGGGTATACGATGACGATTTTTCGTTATTTTACTGTATACGGACCGTGGGGACGGCCGGATATGGCGATTAGTAAATTTATTCGTCAATTGTTGCGTGATGAGCCGATTACCGTTTACGGCGATCATACGGCACGCGATTATACGTATATTGATGACATTGTTGCTGGAATGATTCAAGCGCTAGAACGAAAAGAAAGTGACGTATTTAACCTTGGGGCTGGTCAGCCTGTGACGATGAAGCAATTGCTTGCGGAGTTGCGTACTCATTTTCCACATATGCGTGTTCATTACGAATCACCTCGCCTTGGTGATGTTGTTGCCACATGGGCTGATATTACGAAAGCGAAAGAGAAAATCGGGTACGAACCGCGCATATCGTTGCGAGAAGGATTAGCAAAGACAATTGAATGGGCGAAGCAATATGAAAACTAAACGAATAAAGATTTTGATGCGACTCATTAGCTTGATATGTATTGTAGCGTTTATATGGATGACGATTCACCATTTTGATGCACGACTGTTGTTTGAGCTTATGCACAGGCTTGTTTCGCAACCGTGGCATGCGAGTTATATGTTCATTATGTATGGGCTCGCCTTTGTGTTACGTGCTATAGCATGGAAATCGTATTTGCCTCAGGCTCGCTTTCAAACGTGTATCGATGGATTATTTGCTAGTTTATTTATTAATCACATTTTCCCGATTAAAATGGGCGATGTTGCTCGCATTGGTATATGTGCAAGGAGAGATCGCATCCCATTTATGATTGTTGCCGAGTCTGTTATTATATTACGCCTTCTGGATTTGATCGTTTTGTTTTTCTTTGCTTCTTTTGGTGCAATCGTTTATATGCACACCGTTATTCGTTCCGCCATAATTGTCCCCCTCATTTTTGGTGGGGGCGTTGTTTTGTTTTTCGTCCTTCGACGCATCGATTTGTCATGGTTACAAAAATATAAACAACATTGGAACATGATATGGAAAAGCCGTCGCTTTGTACCGATTGTTGTTGCTATTGTTTTTAGTTGGGTATGTGAAGCGGTCGTTTTGTTTGAAATGACGAAAATGATTGCTTTTCCTCTGGTATTTACTGAGGCGTTATGGGTAAATAGTATGGTCGTTGGTGGACAAGTATTTCAAATGACTCCAGGGGGATTAGCGACATATGAGGCTGTCATGGCGTTTGCATTAACGCGCATTCACTCAGATTGGGAACAAGCATATGCTCTTGCGCTAGCAACCCATTTATTTAAATTTTTATTTTCCTATGTCGCTGGGCTATACGTATGGTGGCGCATCCCGACATTATGGACATTCATTCGAAAGGAGGACGTAGCGTGAAAAAAGCATCGAAGTTTGAAAAAATAGCAGCAAGGTGTTGGAATTTATTAAATGAAGGAAAACCATTTACTCCAATTTTTGTTATCGGAACGATGGTTCTTTTCCATTTATTTGATGGCATCACGTTGGAAGAAATAAAGCGATTAGGGAGTAGCTTGTTGTTAACGATCCCTCTTTTCGTTTTATACTATGTATACGACTACCCGTTATTTTTACGCAACTATTTGTGGATTCCGTACATCATTTTTTTAATGATTTGGTCGTTCGTACCGACGAATTTACTTTTACTTGCTGTTAGTCTTTACTTCTTTTTTACCGTTTTCTTCTGGGGAACATTATACTATCATTTACGTATTGGAACGACATGGTTGAATTTTACTCGTTTTTGGAAACTTGTGCTGAAAAATAGCGACTCAACGAGCGGGAATGCGCAAGAGCAATTGCCAAAAGCATTACTCCTTCTTTCTGTATGGGAATACGGGGTACACCATGATGTACATACTCCGTCATTTATCGCTTTTTACGTATTCGTTTTTGTATGGTCGTTTATTTTGCATCGTTATTTATTTGATTGGAAACCAAAAATAATCGATCATTACACAAATAACGTGCCGCCAAATGAGAAACCGTTAAGCGATCGCGTCATCGTGCTCGTTGTTGATGGAATGAGAAAAGATCGTTTTGAACAAGCAAACGCCCCATTTTTAAAGTCGCTTCGTGCCAATGGAACGGATTTTACGCAAATGGAAACGGTATATCCAGCAAGAACGGTTGTATGCTTTACATCGATGCTCACAGGAACATATCCGTTTGAACACGGCATTCGTTCAAATATGGTATGGAAACTAGGGATTCGTGTCGAAAGTATTTTTGATGCTCTCCGAAAAGTAGGAAAAAAAGGAAAAGTTCTCGGTATCGCTCATCTTGTCGATTCCCTAGGAAATGATGTCGAAACCGTTACAGCTGTCATGCATAACGATGTCGCAGACCGTAACATTATGGAGCGAGCGAAACAAATCATGACAGAACAAGATTTACATTTATTCGTCGTTCAATTCATTGGAACGGATCAAACAGGACACAGCCGCGGTGTACATTATGATGAGTATGTGCAAAAAATTGAAGAAGTGGATCAATTGATTCAACAATTTGTTGAATGGTTGCATGAACAAGGGAAAATGGACAACACGACGCTTATCGTTTGTGCGGATCATGGACAAGCGGACGGAATCGGTGGACATGGTCATTTAGATGAAGGAGAACGATACGTTCCATTTTTCATGTACGGTCCGATGATCGAAAAAGGAAAGCGGATTGATGAAAAATATAGCCTCGTTTCTCTTGCTCCAACGATCGCTTATTTGTTAGGAGCGCCATATCCGAGCCATAGCCGTGGCCCTGTGTTAGTTGAAGCGCTAAAGAAAGAGGGGGAGCGATGAAAGTAATTGTATTTTTACCTGCACACAATGAGGAGGAAGCAATTGGGGAAGTCATTCGTCGTATTCCAAGATATATTCACCCGAATATAGAAGTACAAGTTCTTGTTGTAGACGATGGATCAACGGATCGTACTGTTGATGTAGCGAAACGAGCGGGAGCGGATTTTATTTACCGACACGAACAAAATCGAGGGCTAGGTGCAGCTGTGCGTACCGGTTTACAACAATGCATTAAACTCGGTGCGGACATTGGTGTAATGATTGATGCCGATAACGAATATCCACCAGAGCAAATTCCTGACCTTATTATGCCTATTTTACGTGACGAAGCGGATTACACGATGGGGTCCCGTTTTTTAGGAACGATTTATGGGATGAAATGGCATCGCCGCATCGGAAATTATATATTTACGTTCCTTCAATCGTTGTTATTAAAAACGTGGATTTACGACGGTCAATCGGGCATGCGAGCATTTTCGCGTCAAGCGATGGAAGAAGCAGAAATTATTCATGATTACAACTATGCACAAGTATTGACATTAAATTTAGTGCGCAAAGGATTTCGATTAAAAGAAGTGCCGATTGTATATCAAGTGCGAACGACAGGTCAATCGTTTATTAAGTTTACAGCTTATCTCAAACATGTCGTTCCTGCGATCGTGAAAGAAATGTGTCGCCCGGTGAAACGAAAACAAATACGTTCTGTTCAGCAACGCTAGAGAGATTCTCTAGCATTTTTTCTTGACAACATTTATGATAATTATTATCATTATCATCGAAGGAGGAGATCGGTTTGAGAACGATATTATTTTTTTGTTTGTCATTGATATTAATTTTCACTTCGGCCCCTATGTCTTCGTTCGCTTATTCGTACGGCGACCCGAACGAAGAAGCAGTTGCTGAAGCGTATAAAGAAATGGTCGCGAAAGTGCAAGAGAAAAAATTTGATGAAGTGAAAGTGATTTATGAAACGGTGCAAAAAGAAATCGATATGCATATGGGACCTGAACCGTCCACCATCATTTTAGAGGCGATTGAAAATAAAGATGCAGATACAATTGTTTCAGCGATGCAAAAAGTGCTCGTGCTCAATGTAGCACGCCGTTTAGAAAATGTAGAGAAAAATTTCGATCATTACGATACGAGCAAGCGATTATTAGCGAAAGCATTTGCTACATATAAAGCCCTTTCCCCAATCGTGCAACAAAAAGATGCGGAGCTAGATAAAAAATTAAAACAACAGTTTGATGTTGCCCTTCAATCGCTCGGAAATCCTGGATTGTTTGGAGTAGGGAAAAAAGAGTCAAATATCGATCAATTCAAAGAAAGTAAAAAAACTATTTTACAAGCGTTACAAGATCAATTTGAATTAGAGGATGTTGAAACAGGTCATTTTACAGAAGAGGATTTAGACCGATTAGCTGCAGCGAAAAAGAAGGAATGGACAGATTTGTCTGATTTAAAAAACTGGATACCGATCATTGTAATTATCGGAGTTATTATTGCTGTTGTAGTGTACGCGATAAGAAAACGAAAGTAAAGAAAGGGGTCGTGTAGATTGGAAGTTCAAGCACTGCTCATTACATTTCGTGAAGCATTAGAAGCACTATTAATCGTAGGGATTATTACATCGTACTTAAAACGCATTGATCAATCACGCTATGTGAAATATGTTTGGCTCGGTGCAGGATTAGCTGTGTTTGCAAGCGCGATCGTCGCTTTATTATTCCAAGTTGTGCTAACCGGCTTTTCAACGATGGCGAGTGAAATGTATTTAAAGGTAAGTATTATTTTCATTTCTTCCATCTTGTTGACACAAATGGTTTTTTGGATGGCGGAACATAGTAAAGACATAAAAAGTAGTATGGAAGGAAAAATGAGCAAATACGTATCCAAAGGGGACGTATTTGGCATGGTGATGCACTCATTTTTAGTTGTTTTGCGCGAAGGGGTCGAAACGGTCTTTTTCTTTGCGGCGATTACAGGGGGAAATATCGGAGCCGCAGTACAAGGATGGGGGGCAATCACAGGGTTAACGATTGCAGCTATTGTAAGCTACACGTTCTTTAAAGGAACGATGCGCGTGCCGTTAAAAACGTTTTTTAAAGTGACTGGTGCGTTTATTATTTTGATTGCGGCCGGCTTGCTTGTGCAAGGTGTTTCGATGCTACAAGATTTGAAAATCATTGGTAGCGTCATGCCGCATGTATACGACATTACGTGGTTTATGCCGGAACATCCGATTGACCATGAGCATTTTGTACGCGACACAGGACATGAACCAATTATTTCTGGCGACGTAGGCATTTTTCTTAAAGCATTATTTGGTTATTCGTCGATGCCATCCTTGGAAGAAGTATTAGCATACGTTGGTTATTTCGTTGTTATTTATTTACTCGTAAAAACACGTTATGGTGCAAAAGAAGGAAAAAAAGAAAAGAGCGAAAAAAATGAGCAGGTGCTTGAACAACAAGTGATGTAAAGTACAAGGGGAAGCCTTGTACTTTTTTGCTTAGGAGGGTTTTGATTGTGAGAATGGTTTCCATTGTTTTGTTGCTTATTGTCTATATATCATACATCGTATATGCTAGTCCATTCGCTGCAACATGGGACGAAGTAGATTTTGCTTTAGCGCTTGATCGGTATGATTTGCTTGCGATGCAACCGCATTTTCCGGGATATCCGTATTTTATTTTTGGAGGGATGCTCGTTCATTCACTTGTCGACAATCCTGCCAAGGCACTGGCGATTTGGAACGGTTTGCTTATGATAAGTGCCACAATTCCAATATATTTGCTTGCAAAAACATTTGTGAAAAAAAAATACACGTGGGTTGTTACTGCACTTGTTCAATCGCTTAGTTATGTCACGCTTATCGTTTCACAACCGATGTCGGAAGGAAGCGCACTCGCTGTTTTATGGTGGTATGTATGGAGTTTACAACGTGCGATTCACTCGGATCGGCTTTATGCGCAGTTGCTACCGCTATGGCTATTTAGCGTTATGCTCGGCATTCGTTTATCTTACGTTCCTTTTGGCATCGGTATTTTATATGTTTGGTGGAAGCGGAAGTATCGTGTAAAACAGCTTTTGCTATACAGTTTGGTAGCGATTGCTTTTCAATTCATTTGGATTAGTGCAGTCGCTGCAACAGAAGGTACAGGGTTTTGGCAGTTGGCTCTTTCATTCACAACAGGTCATTTTACGCAATGGGGGGGAACGGTGTCGACAGATGAAGCGCCGTTTTGGCAACGAGCTGTTGTGCTTATCTTTTATAATATCATTTGGACAGGCATGGCGAAACAGTCGATATGGCTACTAAGTTGTTTTGTTATTTTGTTAGCTATGATGTGGAAACAAATAGCGATTCCACCTTTATATCGTCTACTTTTACTGACGTATTTTTTATGGGCGTTGTTTGCACAAAACATTGAAAAACCAAGACATATATTGCCGATTATCGTTATTGTTTCATTCTTTTTGTTCGTTAGTGCCCTTCAATCGCCATCACGTCTACGGCTTACCGTGGTGTTTGTTTTGCTCCTCTCACAAACGATGCTCGGCATGCAAGCGGTCAAGCATCAAGCGACACAGTTGCCAGCGACGTATCAGTTGGCGTATGATTTTGAACAGAAAGAAAAGCCTTTTATTATATTCACATGGGAAGAGACGCGTGTTTTTGAATATTTAAGCGTTTCTTTTCCACATGAACGCGTATTTTCATTTGACGTTTTCCAGCGAGAAAAAGCGGCATTCCCACATGCGAAAGTGTATGTCACCGATCATGTCATTAAAGGGTTTCAAGCGCAAGGAATAGACGTTCGACCATATATTCACCCAGTTCGAACGTATGAATCGAGCTTATTATCTGATCCTGTGTATGGGCACATCACCGTATATGAATGGCGAGAGGGGGAAGAACGTGAATGAGCGATTGAAAGAAAAGTTAGCTATTTTGCCCGATCAACCGGGATGTTATTTAATGAAAGATGCCAATGGAACGGTCATTTACGTCGGAAAAGCGAAAGTGTTGAAAAATCGTGTCCGTTCTTATTTTACGGGTACACATGACGGAAAAACGCTTCGGTTAGTCAATGAAATTGCTGATTTTGAATATATTGTGACGTCTTCCGATTTAGAAGCGCTTATTTTAGAAATGAATTTAATAAAAAAATACGATCCGAAATATAACGTCATGTTAAAAGATGATAAAAGCTATCCGTTTATTAAAATTACTGGAGAAACGCATCCGCGTCTTATCATCACCCGAACGGTGAAAAAAGATAAAGGGAAATATTTTGGGCCGTATCCGAACGCTCAAGCCGCGCACGAAACGAAAAAACTGCTCGATCGTCTATACCCATTAAGAAAATGTGAGAAGATGCCGAAAAAAGTTTGTTTATATTATCATATGGGGCAATGTTTAGGACCGTGCGAATATAAAGTGTCAGAGGAAGAAAATAAACAAATTGTTGAACAAATTACTCGTTTTTTAAACGGTGGGTATAAAGAAGTAAAAGAGGCATTGACAGAAAAAATGATGGAAGCGGCCGAACAGTTACAGTTTGAGAGGGCGAAAGAATATCGGGATCAAATTGCGTATATTGAAACATTAATGGAAAAACAAAAAATGATTTTGCACGATTTCGTGGATCGCGACATTTTTGGATATGCATATGATAAAGGATGGATGTGCGTACAAGTATTTTTTATTCGCCAAGGAAAGCTCATCGAACGAAACGTGTCGATGTTTCCTTTGTATCAAGAACCAGAGGAAGAGTTTTTAACGTTTTTAGGTCAGTTTTACAGCAAAGAGTATCATTTAAAGCCGCGCGAAGTTGTATTGCCACGCGACATCGATGGCGAAATGGCGACAAATTTGCTTCAGGTGAACGTCACACAGCCGAAAAGTGGCAAAAAGAAAGAGCTCGTTGATTTAGCTTGCAAAAACGCACAAATTGCTTTGCAAGAAAAGTTCTTTTTAATTGAACGTGATGAAGAACGGACGATTCGTGCAGTTGAACGATTAGGTGAAGCGATGGGGATTCAAGCTCCCCATCGTATTGAGGCGTTTGACAATTCAAATATTCAAGGGGCAGACGCTGTTGCAGCAATGGTCGTATTTATTGACGGAAGACCAGAAAAAAAAGAATATCGTAAATATAAAATAAAAACGGTGCAAGGAGCAGACGACTATGAGTCGATGCGGGAAGTGATTCGCCGACGATATACGCGCGTGTTGCGCGAACGTCTACCGCTTCCTCAATTAATCATTGTCGATGGTGGGAAAGGACAAATGCAAGCCGCAAAAGAAGTGTTGGAATGCGAACTAGGGTTGTCGATTCCTGTTGCAGGTTTAGTGAAGGATGATAAGCATCGCACATCACATTTATTGTTTGGTGATCCACCGAACGTCATTCCGTTAGAAAAAAACAGTCAAGAATTTTATTTGTTGCAGCGCATTCAAGAAGAAGTGCATCGTTTTGCGATTACATTCCATCGACAAGTTCGTTCCAAATCTACATTTCACTCCATTCTTGATCAAATTCCAGGGGTTGGTACAAAAAGAAAACAAGCGTTATTCCAACATTTCGGATCGATAAAAAAAATGAGAGAAGCAACGGTTGAACAGCTACAAGAAGCAAACATCCCAAAACATGTCGCGCAAAAAATTTACGAAGCGCTCCGAACGTATGAAAGCTGACCATCGTCGGTCAGCTTTCATCTTTACGATCCCATTTGACAGTGAATAAAACGGTTTTGACGCGTCGCTTTTGCTGTTCAAACGCTTCCGTTACATATCCTTTTTGCTGTTCGAACTGTTGAGCAAGAAAACCCGCTTCAAGTTGAAACGTGCACTCTCCACCATAATCGAACCGCATGGCAACGAGCGGACCATCGAGTTGGAGCTCGCATTGATCTTTTTTCTCCTCAAGTAGTGATAAATTCCCCCAACCAGCTTGTTCGAAAAAAGTAATGACATCATCGATTGTAGCTAGCGGGTACTTTCTCGCTAACTCTTTTCCTGCCCAATATAAAATAAATGGAGTTTCTTTTCCAAATAAATTTGGTAGTAGTTCTTGCCGAAACAAAAAGTCGCTAAAAGCAGAAATATTCGTTTGTTTCCATTGTTCGTATCCGCTCACGATCAATTCCCCTCTCTATTTTTCATTATAGCGATCAACAACGTGAAAAACAGTATTGACTTTTCTCTTATTTCGGACTTCACTAGAAGTGTAGTTATTTTAAAATTTGAAATGATTGAACATTTCGTGAACACCTTTTCTTGACGCTCCTACATTCTGGGAGTACAATGAATGTGACAATGATCAATGGAAATGGAAGTGTTTACACCTCTGTTGATCATAGTCTAGTAGATGTGGATGGGAGCGCATAGAAAAGGAAGATGAAAAATTTAAGGGGGGTTATGTATGGCACAAAATCGCGAGTTTTTTTATCGTCGACTCCACTCATTGCTCGGAGTCATTCCAGTCGGGCTGTTCTTAACACAGCATTTAGTAGTTAACCATTTTGCAACAAGAGGAGCAGAATCGTTCAACAGAGCGGCAGAGTTCATGGAGCAACTACCGTTTCGGTACTTTTTAGAAATTTTCGTTATTTTTCTTCCGCTATTGTTCCATGCCATCTACGGACTGTACATTGCATTTACAGCACAAAACAATGTAAGTCGCTACGGATATTTCCGTAACTGGATGTTTATGTTGCAACGCTTAACCGGGATTATTACGCTCATTTTCGTCGTCTGGCACGTATGGGAAACGCGCGTTCAGGCTGCGTTTGGTGCAGAAGTAAACTATGACATGATGGCGAACATCGTTGCGAACCCGTTTATGCTTGCATTTTATATTGTCGGAATCGTTTCTGCAGTATTTCATTTTGCGAACGGGTTATGGTCGTTTTTCGTTAGCTGGGGTATTACAGTGACTCCTCGTTCACAACAAATTTCTACATACGTGACAATGGGGATTTTTGTCGCGCTTTCGATCGTTGGTATACGCGCGATTTTAGCATTCGTTTAATCCACAAGAAGGAGTGAGGAGACATGAGTAAAGGAAAAATTATTGTCGTTGGTGGAGGTCTTGCCGGTTTAATGGCAACCATTAAAATCGCCGAAGCAGGTGTAAAAGTAGATTTATTTTCATTAGTTCCCGTGAAACGGTCTCACTCTGTTTGTGCACAAGGTGGCATTAACGGTGCGGTCAACACAAAAGGGGAGGGAGACTCTCCGTGGGAGCATTTCGATGATACAGTATATGGTGGGGACTTTTTAGCTGACCAACCTCCGGTAAAAGCAATGTGTGAAGCTGCCCCTGGCATTATTCATTTGCTTGATCGCATGGGCGTCATGTTCAACCGTACGCCCGAGGGCTTGCTTGACTTCCGTCGTTTTGGAGGCACACAACATCACCGTACAGCATATGCAGGAGCAACAACAGGACAACAGCTTCTTTATGCGCTTGATGAACAAGTGCGCCGTCATGAAGTGGCAGGTCTTGTAACAAAATATGAGGGTTGGGAGTTTTTAGGTGCTGTTTTAGACGATGAGCAAGTATGTCGCGGTATTGTCGCACAAAACTTGACAACAATGGAAATTAAAGCATTCCCTTCTGATGCAGTCATCATGGCAACAGGTGGTCCAGGAATCATTTTTGGTAAGTCAACAAACTCCATCATTAACACAGGTTCGGCAGCGTCGATCGTTTATCAACAAGGGGCATATTATGCAAATGGGGAATTTATTCAAATTCACCCGACAGCCATCCCGGGTGACGATAAGCTTCGCTTAATGAGTGAATCAGCTCGTGGAGAAGGTGGACGAGTTTGGACGTATAAAGATGGGAAACCTTGGTATTTCTTAGAAGAAAAATATCCAGCTTACGGAAATCTCGTTCCACGCGACATTGCAACGCGTGAAATTTTCCATGTTTGCGTAGACTTAAAACTCGGCATTAACGGCGAAAACATGGTTTATTTAGACTTGTCACATAAAGATCCGAAAGAGCTGGATATTAAGTTAGGCGGTATTATTGAAATTTATGAGAAATTCATGGGTGAAGACCCAAGAAAAGTGCCGATGAAGATCTTCCCAGCAGTTCACTACTCGATGGGTGGATTATGGGTGGACTACGATCAAATGACAAATATTAAAGGATTGTTTGCGGCGGGTGAGTGTGACTTCTCAATGCACGGTGCCAACCGTCTCGGTGCAAACTCGTTATTATCCGCCATTTATGGTGGAATGGTAGCAGGTCCAAAAGCAGTTGAGTATATGAAAGGGCTTGAAAAATCAGCCGATGCGATGCCTTCTTCCTTATACGATCGCTATTTAAAACAAGAAGAAGAGAAATGGGCGCAAATTATGGCGATGGATGGTACAGAAAACGCATACGTCTTGCATAAAGAGCTTGGTGAATGGATGACTGATAACGTCACAGTCGTTCGCTATAACGATAAACTATTGAAAACAGATGAGAAAATTCAAGAATTACTTGAACGGTATAAAAATATTAACATTAACGACACAGCGAAATGGAGCAACCAAGGAGCATCGTTTACACGCCAACTTTATAACATGTTGCAACTTGCTCGCGTCATTACGCTTGGTGCTTACAACCGTAACGAAAGCCGTGGAGCGCATTATAAACCAGAGTTTCCTGAGCGAAATGATGAAGAATGGTTAAAAACAACGATGGCAAGCTTTACACCGGATGGTCCATCGTTCCATTATCGCGAAGTAGATACATCACTTATTAAGCCGCGCAAACGTGACTACACGAAAAAGAAAGGGGAAGTGAAATCATGAGCGAAAATAAAACGATTCGGATTATCGTCACAAGACAAGACCGTCCGGATACAGCCCCTTATGAAGAAGAGTTTGTCATCCCGTATCGTCCGAACATGAACATTATTTCGGCGCTCATGGAAATTCGGCGCAATCCGGTCAATGCAAAAGGGGAAAAAACGACGCCTGTTGCTTGGGAAATGAACTGTTTAGAAGAAGTGTGTGGTGCTTGTTCAATGGTGATTAACGGAAAACCACGCCAATCGTGTACCGCACTAGTTGATCAGCTCGAGCAACCGATTCGTTTAGAACCGATGCGCACATTCCCTGTTATTCGCGACTTGCAAGTGGATCGTAGTCGCATGTTTGACTCGTTGAAAAAAGTAAAAGCGTGGATTCCAATCGATGGAACGTATGATTTAGGTCCGGGACCGCGTATGCCAGAGCGCAAACGGCAATGGGCATATGAGTTATCAAAATGTATGACGTGCGGTGTATGTCTAGAAGCTTGTCCAAACGTCAATAGTAAGTCAAACTTCATCGGTCCAGCACCGCTTTCGCAAGTACGTTTATTTAACGCGCATCCAACAGGAGCGATGCATAAAGCGGAGCGCCTTGAAGCGATTATGGGTGATGGTGGACTAGCGAACTGCGGAAATTCACAAAACTGTGTGCAATCTTGTCCGAAAGGCATTCCGCTTACAACATCGATTGCGGCATTGAACCGTGCAGCAACTATTCAAATGTTTCGCAATTTCTTCGGTAGCGATGAAGTGTAACAACAAGGTCGACTCTTCAGGAGTCGGCCTTACGTTTCATATATGATATATGATAATAAGTCGCTTTTATAGAGGGGGAGAAGGAAAGTGAAAATATCGTATATTAATGACATAAAAGAATGGGGACAACGTTTTTCTTTTTTTCATCCGGTACGTGTCCGCTTTTCAGAAACAGATATGTTTGGTCATTTGAACAATACGGTACCTTTTGTATATTTTGAAGAAGCGCGCATCGCATTTTTTGAACATCTCGGCTTTATGAACGACTGGTTAGGAAAAGAACATGATGCGATTCCAGTCGTTGCGAATTTACAATGCGATTTTTTACAACAAGTGTATTTTGGTGAACAGCTACAAATCGGTGTCAAAGTTGCACACATCGGCAACTCTTCTGTTGATTTACATTATGTTGGAAAAAAGCAAAATGGAGCAATTGCGTTTACAGGGCGTGGGACGATGGTGCAAATGTCAAAAACGACAGGAAAAGGAGTGGCATGGGACGAAGAAGCGCGAGCGCGATTAATAGAAAACATGTAACCGTTAACGCCCTTCTTGCATACGATATGTTGACTAAATATATACCCATCCGTTTCGGTCTGGTAAAAGCAAGGAGGGTTATTCACTTGAATCAGAAGCCGCTGCTTACAAAAAGAGAACGAGAAGTATTCGAACTGTTGCTGCAAGACAAAACAACGAAAGAGATTGCTAGTGAACTATTCATTAGCGAAAAAACAGTTCGCAACCACATTTCGAATGCGATGCAAAAGCTTGGAGTAAAGGGGCGTTCCCAAGCTGTTGTTGAATTGCTTCGAATGGGGGAACTTAAACTATAGAGAGAACCGGCTCGCCTTTTCGTTTTAGGCAGCCGGTTTTCTATTGATTTGATATATGTTATAATGAAAAATGTTTTGTCATACATCAACAAAGAATGAGGCGAATACATTGGAAAGACCAATTGGAGTGATTGATTCAGGTGTTGGTGGATTAACGGTCGCAAGGGAAATTATGCGCCAGTTACCAAAAGAACAAATTGTATACTTAGGAGATACAGCACGCTGTCCGTACGGACCGAGACCACGGGAAGAAATTCGGCAGTTTACGTGGGAAATGACGAACTATTTGCTCGGTTATGATATGAAAATGCTTGTTATTGCATGTAACACCGCCACAGCTGTCGCTTTAGAAGAAATTCGCGATACGCTCAACATCCCTGTGGTTGGTGTCGTCCATCCGGGTGCACGCACGGCGTTAAAAATTACAAAAAACTATCATATCGGTGTCATCGGCACGATCGGAACGGTAAAAAGTGGGGCATACGAGCAAGCATTGAAATCCATTAATAGCGACGTGATCGTGGAAAGTTTAGCTTGCCCAAAGTTCGTCCCTTTAGTTGAAAGTGGACAATTTGAAGGGGAAGAAGCAAAACAAATTGTTGCTGAGTCCCTTGAACCATTAAAAGACCGACCGATTGATACGCTTATTTTAGGATGTACGCATTACCCACTTTTAAGCCCATTGATTCAACAATATATGGGAGAGCATGTCAAACTCATTTGTTCTGGTGATGAAACAGCACGCGAAGTGAGTACGATTTTACATCATAGCGGTCTGCTTTATACGGGAACTAAACGCCGCGAGCATATATTTTTCACTACTGGATCGAAAGAAACGTTTCAACAAATTGCTTCGAAATGGTTCGGTCACCCCATTGAACATGTCGAAACCATTCAATTATCTTAAAATCCTTCGCATTAGCCGAAGGATTTTTTGTTCTATTTTTTTGGACGGCTCGTATACATAGTAGTACAAACCGTATGAGGAGGGGAGTCCATGCGTCGCGTATGGGTTATTGCCACAATGTTTATATTTATTCTTTCAGGATGTGGGCTGTTCGGAGGTGAAAAAGCAACGAAAGAAATTGACCCACCAAAAGATGTAACGTATGTAGAAGATGAGCAAGCGTTGCAAGAAAAAGAAGCAGCGGAAAAAGAAAAAGCGACAGAAACGGTGCAACGCGAACTGTATTTAATTGATAAAAACGGCTTCGTCGTTCCACAAACGTTTGCCTTACCAAAGACAAACGCAGCAGCCAAACAAGTACTTGAATATTTAGTGGAAAACGGCCCGATTTCAGAGTTGCTCCCGAACGGATTTCGTGCTGTGCTTCCGGCAGATACGCAAGTATTGAGCGTCAATTTAAAACAAGACGGCACACTTGTCATCGATTTTTCAAAGGAGTTTGCGAACTATCGTCCAGAAGATGAAAAACGTATTTTACAAGCAATCACATGGACAGTGACGCAATTTGATAATGTAAAGCGAGTGAAAATTCGTATGAACGGCCATGATCAAAACGTTATGCCGGTCAATGGAACGCCAATTAGCGAAGAACTAAGCAGAGATGACGGAATTAACATTGAAACGAACGGTGTGGTCGATATTACGAATACGCATCCTGTTATCGTCTACTTTTTAGCACAAGACGGAAAACAAACGTATTATGTGCCGGTAACAAGACGCGTGCCGAATAGCGAGCAAGATGAGTTAGCTGCAGTTGTGAAGGAACTTATTAAAGGACCAAGTTACGGCTCCGGGTTGTTAAGCGATTTTCAAGCAGATGCGAAATTGTTAGAAGCGCCAAAATATGAAGATGGAAAAGTGACGTTGAACTTTAATGAAGCGATTTATGGTAGCGTGGAGAAAAATGTCGTGTCTACGCATGTGCTCAATTGTTTAGTTTTGTCTTTAACAGAACAGCCAGGGGTAGAGAGCGTCGCCATTACAGTCAACGGAAAAGCAGAATTGGTCGACGAAAGTGGAAAACCGTTATCAGAACCTGTCACCAGACCGCAAAATGTGAACACAGGTAGTTTTTGAAACCAATTTTTTGCTATACTATATAAAGATTCATCGTCGAGAGGCAGTGTTCCTGCCTCTTATTTCGTGAACATATATTGAGGAGGATTTTGTGTGAGAGTAGATGGTAGAACAAATGACGAACTTCGTCCTGTACATATTGAGCCGAACTATTTAAAACATCCGGAAGGGTCTGTACTTATTTCGATTGGCGATACGAAAGTCATTTGTACAGCAAGCATCGAAGACAAAGTTCCACCGTTTATGCGTGGAGGTGGAAAAGGGTGGATTACCGCAGAATATGCGATGATTCCTCGTGCGACAGAGCAACGAAATATTCGCGAAGCAAGTAAAGGGAAGTTGTCAGGACGAACGATGGAAATTCAACGATTAATTGGTCGTGTACTCCGTTCTGTTGTTGATTTGCAAAAATTAGGGGAAAAAACAATTTGGATTGATTGCGATGTCATTCAAGCGGATGGTGGAACGCGTACAGCATCAATTACAGGGGCGTTTGTTGCCATGGCATTGGCGCTCGGAAAAATGGTTGAAGAAAAGAAATTGTCGGCAATTCCGATTACAGATTTTTTAGCTGCTACATCTGTCGGAATCGATGAAGAGCATGGCATTATTTTAGATTTAAATTACGTTGAAGATTCAAAAGCACATGTCGATATGAATATTGTCATGACAGGATCGGGGCGCTTTGTTGAAATTCAAGGAACAGGGGAAGAAGCGACGTTCTCTTATGAGCAATTGCTCGATTTATTAACGGTTGCTGAAAAAGGCATTCATGAGCTTATTATCCTTCAAAAAGAAGCGCTTGGCCCGATCGCTGAACAGATTATGCAACATCGTTCGGAAGGGGAGAAGACGAAGTGAAGCGAATGATTATTGCCACAAAAAACAAAGGGAAGGTAGCGGAGTTTCAGCAGCTCTTTGCAAAAAAAGGAATCGAACTTCTCTCTCTTCTTGACTATAATGACATACCAGATGTTGAAGAAACGGGAACGACGTTTGCAGAAAATGCTATACTAAAAGCAACGACGATCGCCAATATGCTTCATGAAACAGTGATTGCAGATGATTCTGGATTAATCGTTGATGCGTTAGACGGTGAGCCGGGCGTATACTCGGCTCGTTACGCCGGCGAAGGAAAAAATGATCAAGCAAACATTGAAAAAGTGCTTAAAAAACTGCAAGGCGTGCCTTTTGAACAACGAACAGCTCGTTTTCATTGTACGCTCGCTGTTGCCAAACCAAACGGAGAAGTGACGACAGTAGATGGCGTATGTGAAGGATATATAACAGAAGAACCGATAGGGGAAAATGGTTTCGGGTACGATCCGATTTTTTTTGTTCCTGAAAAACAACGAACAATGGCCCAACTAACAAAAGAAGAGAAAAATGAAATCAGCCATCGGGCAAAAGCGTTACAACATCTTTTACATATATGGGACAAGCTGTTTGAAAAGGGGAATGAGTCGTGAATGTATTAATTTTAAGCGATAGCCACGGATTGACAAACGAATTACAAACGATCGTTTCACGTCACAAACAACATGTCGATGCAATGATTCATTGTGGTGACTCCGAGTTAACAAGCGACCATGCAGCTTTGCAAGGCATGCTTGTTGTGCGAGGAAACTGTGACTACGAGCGTCGTTTCCCAACGGATCTTGTTGAAGAAATCAAAGGCGTTCGCTTTTTCGTTACACACGGTCATTTATATAACGTCAAAATGACGCTTATGAACGTATATTATAAAGCGAAAGAAGTCGGAGCTGGCATCGTCTGCTTCGGTCACTCACATATTGCAGGATGTGAACAAATCGATGACGTCCTTTTCATCAACCCGGGGAGCATTTATTTGCCGCGCATGCGCCGTGAAAAAACATACGCCATGCTCCACATAGATGAAAAAAATACAACCGTACATTTTTACAATATCGACGGCCAACTGCTTCATGATTTAACAACGACATACACAACACAATAGGGGCAAGAAAATTCTAATGCCCCTATTGACTTTTTTTATAAACATCATTACAATAACAATTGTCCAAACCACGATAATATGTCCCAGTAGCTCAGCTGGATAGAGCAACGGCCTTCTAAGCCGTCGGTCGGGAGTTCGAATCTCTCCTGGGACGCTAAAGATCCTCTTGCTTGGGCAAGGGGATTTTTATTTTACATGCTCAGCTGGATAGAGCACGTCTGATTCCGCTTCATCGAATAAACATCAGCGTACCGCACGAGCTGCATCGTGGATAAGCAAGCTGAGTGCGGGATGACAAAGCCTTCTAAGCCGTCGGTCGGGAGTTCGAATCTCTCCTGGGACGCTAAAGATCCTCTTGCTTGGGCAAGGGGATTTTTATTTTACATGCTCAGCTGGATAGAGCACGTCTGATTCCGCTTCATCGAATAAACATCAGCGTATACACACGCTAACAAACCTCTTGCATAAGCAAGGGGATTTTCTTTGGTCAAAAAATGTTCAAAAATTTTTACATCTTTTCTTTTCCTTGATATATCAATTATGTAAGCGGATACATAACGTTTAAACTAATCTAAATAATCAAAAAATTCAATGAAATAGTATTGACTGTTTTGGTAAATGGGCGTATGATAATTTTCAAATAAATCTAACAAAAGTCGCAATCAACAGAAGAAGCAAGAGACGGCGAACAGGGGAAGAGGGGAAAAACATTGAGTGAACAGTGGATTTTTCTAAACGATGAATTTGTTACAAAAGAAAATGCAAAAATCTCTGTATATGATCACGGTTTTCTTTATGGGGATGGAGTGTTTGAAGGCATTCGTGTGTATAGCGGCAACGTGTTTCGCATGAAAGAGCATATTGACCGTTTATACAATTCAGCGAAATCGATTTTATTAAACATTCCGTACACAAAAGAAGAATTAACAAATATTATCGTTCAAACGGTACAAAAAAACGGCTTTGAGGATGCATACATTCGCGTCGTTGTGTCACGAGGGGTTGGCGATCTTGGGCTCGATCCATACAAATGCCCAAAGCCACAAGTTGTTGTTATTGTTGAACCGTTAGCAATCTTCCCAAAACATTTGTATGAAACGGGCATCGAAGTGATCACTGTAGCGACAAGACGAAATCGTCCAGATGTATTAAGCCCGAAAGTAAAATCGTTAAACTACTTAAACAACGTATTAGTGCGAATTGAGGCGCATTTAGCAAACGTCAGCGAAGCGCTTATGCTCAACGACCAAGGTTATGTCGCTGAGGGATCAGCAGATAACGTATTTATCGTCAAAAATGGCGTGTTATATACACCACCAGGATATGTCGGGGCTCTTGAAGGTATTACGCGCGATGCGATCATCGACATCGCCAAAGACCTCGGCTATGTCGTCAAAGAAGAGCCGTTTACTCGTCACGATGTGTACACAGCAGATGAAGTGTTTTTAACAGGAACTGCAGCAGAAGTCATTGCCGTCGTCAAAGTCGACGGTCGAGTGATCGGTGACGGTGTGCCTGGTGAACATACGAAACGATTGTTAGAACAGTTTCGCAAACGAGTTGTTTCTGAAGGCGTAAAAGTATATGCTACACAAAATGTTAATGCTGGATAACAAACGAATAAAGAAAAAGCGTTGAAGAGGATAAGTAGCGAACGGGTTAGACATCTACAGAGAGCCGGGGTAGCTGGGAGCCGGTGATGTCTCCGTTCGTGAACTCCCCTCGGAGTGCCGTCCTGAACGATACAATCCAGTAGGGACGGACGGGTGCACGTCACTCGTTATTAAAACGAGCGTTGCGACGATAGTTGCACGCTCCTGAGGTGGCTTTGCCACGAAGAAGGGTGGTACCGCGGGAAGGATGCAAGCCTTTTCGCCCCTTTGGTCCACATGGACCGATGGAGGGGTGAGAAGGCTTTTCTTATTTCACATTTTTTTAGGGGTGAAAAAATGGCAGCGAATATGAAAGTGAAAGAAAGAGTGGCAAAAAAGCAAACGTTATGTGGAGCACTTATGTTGATTGAAGCGCTCAAAGCAGAAAACGTGAAAGTGATTTTCGGTTATCCAGGAGGGGCTGTATTACCGATTTACGACAAGCTGTATGAGTCAGGTGTGTTTCACGTGCTCACACGTCATGAACAAGGTGCCATTCATGCAGCGGAAGGATATGCGCGCATTTCTGGAAAACCTGGTGTTGTCATTGCTACATCAGGACCAGGCGCGACAAATATCGTGACAGGTTTAACGGACGCGATGATGGATTCTATTCCGCTCGTCGTTTTTACAGGGCAAGTAGCATCAAATGTCATCGGTTCAGATGCCTTTCAAGAGGCTGATGTATTAGGAATTACGATGCCAATTACGAAGCATAGTTACCAAGTACGCGATGTACATGAGCTGCCAAAAATCATTAAAGAAGCGTTTCATATTGCAACGACTGGACGTCCAGGCCCTGTATTAATCGACATCCCAAAAGATATGTCTGTCGCAGAAGCGGAGTTTGATTATGAACAGGAAGTCCAGTTACCAGGTTATCAGCCCACAACCAGACCGAATCATTTACAAATTCGCAAGCTTGTCGAGGCAGTTAGCCAAGCGAAACGGCCGGTCATTCTAGCTGGAGCAGGTGTTCTTCATGCGAATGCTCATGAACAGTTGAAACAATATGCTGAACAACAACATATTCCGGTGATCCATACACTCTTGGGACTTGGCGGATTTCCTGCCGATCATCCGCTATTTCTTGGAATGGCAGGAATGCATGGAACGTACACTGCAAACATGGCGTTGTACGAATGTGATTTACTCATTAATATTGGTGCACGATTCGATGATCGGGTGACTGGAAATTTGGCTCACTTTGCACCAAAAGCGACAGTGGCTCATATCGACATTGATCCAGCAGAAATCGGAAAAAATGTACCGACAAAAATTCCGATCGTTGGCGATGCGAAAGAAGCGCTTATTCAGTTAATTGAACAAAACGGAAAGCGACCAGATGTATCAGAGTGGCTTAACAAGCTAAATGAATGGAAAAGAGAATATCCGCTTATGTATAAACGAGAACCGGGCGTACTAAAACCACAGCGACTCATTGAAATGATTCATGAATATACAAATGGTGAGGCGGTTGTCACGACAGATGTGGGTCAACATCAAATGTGGGTTGCTCAATATTATAAATTTAAACATCCGCATCGTTGGGTCACATCAGGCGGACTAGGGACGATGGGATTTGGGTTGCCAGCGGCAATCGGGGCGCAATTGGCACAACCAGAAGCAACGGTCATATCGATCGTTGGCGACGGAGGATTCCAAATGACTTTGCAAGAGCTATCTGTTATTCAAGAGTTAAATTTGCCGATTAAAATCGTCATCGTCAACAATCAAGCGCTCGGTATGGTTCGTCAATGGCAAGAAATTTTTTACGAAAAACGATATTCTCATTCACTCATTCCGAATCAACCCGATTTTGTCCGTTTAGCGGAAGCATACGGCATCAAAGCGATGCGGGCGACGACGGAGGAAGAAGCGGAATACGTACTGAAAGAAGCGCTTGTGACGAACGCACCGGTTTTACTCGATTTTCACGTTCATCCAGGTGAAAACGTATATCCGATGGTTGCGCCAGGAAAAGGATTACATGAGATGGTGGGGGTGAAATGGTGAAGCGCATTATTACAATGACGGTCAATAACCGTCCGGGCGTATTAAACCGTATTACAGGTTTATTTACAAAACGGCATTACAACATTGAAAGCATCACAGTTGGTCATACCGAATCGGAAGGCATTTCACGCATGACGTTTGTCGTCAATGTAGATGATGAACGCATTGCCGAACAAATTACAAAACAGCTAAACAAACAAATTGACGTATTAAAAGTTGTCGATATTACCGATCAAGCAATTATTGTTCGAGAGCTGGCCTTAATTAAAGTGGCGGTCACGCCGGCAACGCGCGGGGAAATTTATACGCTTATTGAACCGTTTCGTGCCGCAATTGTCGATGTAGCACGCGATAGTCTCGTCGTTCAAGTGACAGGTGAGCCAGAAAAAATTGATGCGCTCATTGACTTATTAAAGCCATACGGATTAAAGGAAGTTGCAAGAACAGGAACAACGGCGTTTCCGCGCGGCTCACAACGCGCATCATCAACAAATAAATCACTATTTATTATTTAAAAGGAGAGGATTTTATTATGGTAAAAGTATATTACAATGGCGATGCAAACGAAGCTTACATTCAAGGGAAAAAAGTAGCAATTATCGGATATGGTTCTCAAGGTCATGCCCATGCACAAAATTTACGCGATAGTGGTGTTGATGTCATCATTGGATTGCGTAAAGGAAAGTCATGGGAAAAAGCAGAGCAAGATGGATTTGTCGTCTTACCGGTTAGTGAAGCAACAAAGCAAGCCGACATTGTGATGATTTTACTTCCAGATGAACATCAACCGAAAGTATATAAAGAAGAAATCGCACCAAACTTACAGCCTGGGAACGCGCTCGTGTTTGCGCACGGATTTAATATTCACTTCAATCAAATCGTTCCGCCAAGCGACGTTGACGTCTTTTTAGTTGCACCAAAGGGTCCTGGTCATTTAGTACGTCGCACATATACAGAAGGAGCTGGTGTGCCGGCGTTAATTGCCATTTATCAAGATGTGACTGGTGAAGCGAAAGAAACGGCGCTGGCGTATGCGAAAGCGATTGGTTCTGCTCGAGCAGGTGTTATTGAAACGACGTTTAAAGAAGAAACAGAAACGGATTTATTTGGTGAACAAGCGGTTCTTTGCGGTGGATTAACTGCTCTTGTTAAAGCAGGATTTGAAACGCTCGTTGAAGCGGGATATCAACCAGAAATTGCATATTTTGAATGTTTACATGAGCTAAAGCTGATCGTTGATTTAATGTACGAAGGCGGTTTAGCAGGTATGCGTTATTCCATTTCTGATACAGCACAATGGGGCGACTTTGTGACAGGGCCACGCATTATTAACGACGCAGTAAAAGCGGAAATGAAAAAAGTGCTTGAAGATATTCAAACAGGCAAGTTTGCGAAAGGTTGGATTTTAGAAAACCAAGCGAATCGTCCAGAGTTTAACGCGATCAACCGTCGAGAAAACGAGCATTTAATTGAAATTGTTGGTCGCGAATTACGAAAAATGATGCCGTTTGTCAACGCTAAACAGAAAGATGTGGTGACGGTCGGTGCGAAAAATTAACATTTTTGATACGACGTTGCGTGATGGCGAGCAGTCTGCGGGTGTCAACTTAAACTTGCATGAAAAGCTAGAAATCGCTCGGCAGTTAGAACGCCTCGGTGTTGATATCATCGAGGCGGGATTTCCTGCCGCATCCAAAGGTGATTTTCAAGCCGTTCAAGCGATCGCGCAAACGGTTCGCAATTGTTCGGTTACAGGTCTTTCTCGCTCTGTTCAGTCGGACATTGATGCGGCGTGGGAGGCGCTAAAAGATGGGGCGGAACCACGATTACACGTATTTATCGCAACGTCACCTATTCATATGCAATATAAATTGCGGATGACACCGGAACAAGTTATTGAAACAGCTGTTGAGTCTGTTCGTTACGCGAAAAAATATTTCCCGATTGTACAATGGTCAGCAGAAGATGCATGTCGAAGCGATCTTCCGTTTCTTGCAACGATTATTGAGAAAGTCATTGAAGCGGGAGCGAACGTCATTAACATTCCAGATACAGTCGGTTATATTACTCCAAAACAATATGGTGACATATTCTCTTTTTTAAAGAAAAATGTTCGGAATATTGAAAAAATTAGTCTATCTGCCCATTGTCACGATGATTTAGGTATGGCTGTCGCGAATTCGCTTGCTGCTATTGAAGCAGGAGCGACGCAAATTGAAGGAACGATTAATGGCATTGGCGAACGGGCTGGAAACGCAGCAATTGAAGAAGTGGCGGTGGCGCTTTATATTCGAAAAGATTACTACCAAGCAGAGACGCGTTTGAATTTACAAGAAATTAAACGAACGAGCAATTTAGTAAGCAAATTAACAGGAATGATTGTGCCGCCAAATAAGGCGATCGTCGGTAAAAACGCTTTTGCTCATGAGTCAGGCATTCACCAAGACGGTGTGTTAAAAGAAAAAACAACGTACGAAATTATATCCCCACAACTTGTCGGGGTGCAATCAAATTCGATGGTGCTCGGAAAACATTCGGGACGCCATGCGTTTCGCACGCGCATTCAAGAGCTTGGCTACTTATTGACGGAGGAAGAAGTGAATCGTTTATTTGTTCGTTTTAAAGATTTAGCAGATAAAAAGAAAGATATTACGGATGATGATTTAATTGCACTCATTTTAGATGAAAAACTAGATACGTATAAAAATTTTTATCAATTATGTTCGATTCAAGTGCAATACGGAACAAATCAAATTCCAACAGCCGTTGTTGTATTAAAAGATGGGGAAGGAAACGACATTCAAGAAGCGGCGACAGGGGCTGGTAGTGTCGAGGCGCTATATAATGCTTTAGAAAAAGCGTTGCAATTACCGGTGACGTTGCTTGATTATCGCATTGAATCTGTCGGAAGCGGACGGGATGCGTTAGCGCAAGTATATGTGAAAGTATCGCTCGACGGAAAAGAAGCAAGCGGTCGGGGAACGGCACAAGATGTGCTAGAAGCATCAGCAAAAGCATATATTCATGCAGTCAATCGCATGTTTGTCATCGAAAAAATGAGAGAAGAACAAGCGCTCGCTGCGCAATAACAAAGGGGGATGTTTTTTATGTATCGTATCGCTGTGTTACCTGGGGATGGCATTGGAAAAGAAGTGACAAAAGGAGCGGTAAATATTTTACAGGCGATTGGTGATCGTTTCGGTCATACGTTTCACTTTTCATACGGATTGATTGGCGGAGAAGCGATTGACCGTGAAGGAACGCCGCTTCCAGAACAAACGCTTCATTTATGCAAACAAAGCGATGCGGTATTGCTTGGTGCAGTTGGGGGACCGAAATGGGATAATAATCCACCTCACGTTCGGCCAGAAAAAGGGCTATTGCAAATTCGGAAAGAAATGAATTTGTTTGCCAATATTCGTCCTGTTACGTTTTATGAGAGTCTAGCCGCTTCTTCTCCGCTTAAACCACATGTTATTGAAGGAGCAGATTTTGTCATCGTACGTGAGTTAACCGGAGGCTTGTATTTTGGGAAACCGAGTGAGCGACGCATAGAAAAAGGCGAAGAAGCTGTTGTTGATACGTTGTTTTATAAACGAGCAGAAATCGAGCGGATCATTACGTTCGCTTTTACACTTGCACAAAAGCGGAAGAAAAAAGTAACTTCTGTTGATAAAGCAAATGTGTTAGAGTCAAGTCGGATGTGGCGGGAAGTAGCTGAGCAAGTGGCTAAACGTTTTCCAGACGTTCAACTTGAACATATGCTTGTCGATAATGCTGCGATGCAACTCGTCCGCTCGCCAAAACAGTTTGACGTCATTGTCACAGAAAACATGTTTGGTGATATTTTAAGCGATGAAGCATCGATGTTAACCGGTTCGCTTGGCATGCTTCCATCGGCAAGCTTATCTGTTGACGGACCTGCATTATATGAACCAATTCATGGCTCTGCACCAGACATTGCAGGACAAAACAAAGCGAATCCGCTCGCAACGATTTTATCAGCAGCGATGATGCTTCGTTTATCATTTGGACTTACAGAAGAGGCGGATATCGTTGAACGAGCAGTCAAGCAAGTGTTAGATGCTGGGTATCGCACAGCTGACATCGCTAAACATGGCGATTGTGTATTATCAACGACAGAAATGGTCGAAAAAGTAAAAGATGCGATTTTAGATGATGTAGCGATTGAACGCATTATGCAAGTGTATGTGTAGGAGGGATGATGGTGGCGCCAAAGACGATTATTGAAAAAATTTGGGATGAACATGTTGTTTATCGTGAAGATGGAAAACCGGATTTATTATATATTGATTTACATCTCGTTCATGAGGTCACATCGCCGCAAGCGTTTGAAGGATTGCGGCAAAAAGGGAGAAAAGTGCGCCGCCCAGATTTAACGTTTGCGACGATGGATCATAATGTGCCAACGGTCAATCGTTTTGTCATTGAAGATGAAGTGGCGAAAAATCAAATGACGGCATTAGAGCGAAACTGTCGCGAGTTCGGCGTTCCGCTTGCCGATTTAAATAGTCCTGAACAAGGTATTGTTCATGTCATCGGTCCCGAACTTGGGTTGACACAGCCGGGGAAAACAATTGTGTGTGGGGATAGCCACACGTCTACACATGGCGCTTTTGGGGCATTAGCGTTCGGTATCGGAACGAGTGAAGTCGAACACGTATTAGCGACGCAAACGTTATGGCAACACCGTCCGAAGACGATGCAAGTGAACGTTACAGGCTCGTTAGCAACGGGCGTATCAGCAAAAGATGTCATTTTAGCGATCATTGGCAAGTTTGGTGTAGATTTCGGCACAGGATACGTGCTTGAGTTTACAGGCGATGTGATTCGTCGTATGTCGATGGAAGAGCGGATGACAATTTGTAACATGTCGATTGAAGCGGGTGCACGAGCTGGGTTAATTGCCCCAGATGACGTGACGTTTGCATATTTACGAGGAAGAAAATACGCTCCAAAAGGAGAGGCGTTTGAACAGGCGGTTGAAAAGTGGAAACAATTACGTACGGATGAAGGAGCGGTATATGATCGAGTCGTTCATATCGATGGAAGTGAAATTGCTCCAACAGTGACATGGGGAACAACGCCAGCGATGAGCTCTCCAATTGATGGAACGGTCCCTTATCCAGAACAGTTTGCGACAGAAACGGAACAAAAAGCGGTGCAGTTAGCGTTGGAATATATGGGGTTAAAACCAGGAATGAAAATGACGGATATTGCGGTGCAGCATGTGTTTATCGGATCATGTACAAACTCACGCATGAGCGATTTACGGGAAGCGGCGCAAATTGTAAAAGGAAAAAAAGTCGCACCAGGCGTCAGAGCGCTTGTCGTTCCGGGCTCGCAACAAGTAAAAAAACAAGCGGAAGAAGAAGGAATTGCGCAAATTTTTATTGACGCAGGTTTTGAATGGCGTGATTCGGGTTGTAGCATGTGTCTTGGAATGAATCCGGATACTGTTCCAGCCGGGGAACATTGCGCTTCAACGTCAAACCGCAATTTTGAAGGGAGACAAGGAAAAGGGGCGCGTACGCATCTTGTCAGTCCAGCAATGGCAGCAGCAGCTGCGATTTACGGACATTTTGTCGACGTGCGCACGTTATATCAAGAAGTGGTGAGATAGGAGGGGGAAAATTGGAACCATTCGTCGTTCATAAAGGAAAAGTAGCTGGATTAGATCGAGCCAATGTAGATACCGATCAAATTATTCCGAAACAATTTTTAAAACGCATTGAACGCACCGGATTTGGTCGATTTCTTTTTTACGATTGGCGTTATTTGCCGGACGGAACGCCAAACCCACATTTTGAGTTAAACCGTCCTGAAAACGAAGGAGCGACGATTTTAGTGGCAAACGAAAATTTCGGATGTGGTTCATCGCGCGAACACGCCCCTTGGGCGCTTGCGGATTACGGATTTCGTGCTATTATCGCGCCTTCGTTTGCCGATATTTTTTACAATAACTGTTTAAAAAATAGTTTGCTCCCTATTAAACTTCCAAAAGAAGATGTTGCTTATTTGTTAAAACAGGCGGAGCGGTCAGACTACGAGCTGACGATTTCGCTTGAACAACAAGTTGTTTTTGATGAAGAAGGATTTACGAGCTCGTTCGATATCGATCCGTATCGAAAACAGCTCCTTTTAAAAGGCTGGGATGAAATTGATTTAACATTCGTGTATGAGCCATATATTATCGCTTACGAAAAAGCACGCTCTTGACGACTCGTCGAGAGCGTTTTTCGTTGAGTTTGTCGGCAAACATTGCTACACTTAAAGACAAATGTGAACGAAGGTGAGTATATGTGAAAAATCGAAAAATCGTCCCGCATCCTTATTTAAAAGAGCGGTTGTTAGCGGAAGGAATGGATGCGTTAAAAGGAAAGCGATATAAAGAAGCGTATACGTATTTCGTACAGTTAGAGCAACTGCAATTGCATGATGATGATGTGGAAATGGCACTTGTCGTTTGTTTGTTTGAAATGGGACAGGCAGAAGAAGCGAAAGAAAGATGTGAACAGCTGTTAGAGCGTGGCAAAGGGGATTGGGCGATATACATTTCGATGCTCGTCCATTTACAACAATACGACGAGGTGGTTGCAGTTATTCACAAACTTCAACGAAAAGGAATCGATTGCACTCCGTTTTTACCGCTCTTACAGTTTAGTGAAAAAATGATTCGTTCGCATGACGATCATCTGACAAAACAATACGAATCGATTTTTCAAGGCAATGAATGGACGAAACAACTTCGTATCCTTCAGCAACTTGATTTGCGTCTCGTTTCACACCTAGCGCCAATATTCGTTCGTTATTTGCGTGATGAAACGAAACACCCGATTGTGAAAACGACAATGTTACACATATTAAAGAGAGAACAAGTGACAGAACCGATGACCGTAAAAAAATTCGGTCAAACGATGACTGTTGTTCCAGCCGGAATTGATGAACAAAAACAAAAACAATGGACGAAACAAGTGCTTGACATTGTTGAACAAACGTGGTCGAAGCAAAATCCGACAATGTATGAATGGTGTGAACAAATATGGCTTCGTTATATGTTTGTGATGTATCCATTTCTTCCAACAGAGTCGGCACAACAATGGGCGAATGCGCTATATACATATGTTGAGCAATGTGAAACAGGGCAAACGATATGGACAAATCCGCTCGTTTCCAAACTTTATGAAGCAGAAAAATTATGGCTCTCTGTTGAAAGTATATAATTGTATGGTATAATATAGTGGTTGTATTACACATAAAACCGTGTATGCCTACATATATGTAGTTCATTTACATGAATTTTTGAAGTTGGAGGGAAAGAAGCATGTCGGCGAAATGGGAAAAACTCGAAGGCAACCAAGGCGTTCTTACAGTAGAAGTAGACGCTGAAAAAGTGAATGAAGGATTAGATGAAGCGTTTAAAAAAGTAGTGAAAAAAGTACAAATTCCAGGATTCCGTAAAGGTAAAATTCCTCGCTCTTTATTTGAAAAACGTTTCGGCGTTGAATCATTGTACGCAGATGCGTTAGATATTTTATTGCCAGAGGCATACGCAAAAGCTGTTGAAGAAACAGGTATTGAACCAGTTGATCGTCCGGAAATCGACGTCGAGCAAATGGAAAAAGGAAAAAGCTTAATTTTCACTGCGAAAGTGACTGTGAAGCCAGAAGTAACACTTGGCCAATATAAAGGGCTTGAAGTTGAAAAGTTAGATGACACTGTAACAGATGAAGATGTAGAACAAGAATTAAAACGCTTGCAAGAGCGTCACGCTGAGCTTGTTGTGAAAGAAGAAGGAACAGTAGAAAACGGTGATACAGTTGTCATCGATTTCGAAGGATTCGTTGACGGTGAGGCGTTTGAAGGCGGCAAAGCGGAAAACTATTCCCTTGTCATCGGTTCAGGCACATTTATCCCAGGATTTGAAGAGCAATTAATCGGCATGGCTGCTGGGGAGGAAAAAGATATTGAAGTAACATTCCCAGAAGAATATCATGCAGAGCAATTAGCTGGTAAACCAGCGGTATTTAAAATTAAATTGCATGAAATTAAAACAAAACAACTTCCTGCGCTTGACGACGAATTTGCAAAGGATGTAGATGAAGAAGTCGAAACATTAGATGCGCTAAAAGAAAAAATTAAAGAGCGCTTAACAAAAGAGAAAAAAGAAGAAGCCGAAGCAGCACTTCGCGATGCGGTTGTTCAAAAAGCGACAGAAAACGCACAAATGGATATTCCAGAAGTGATGGTGAAAAATGAAACAGATCGCATGATTCGCGAGTTTGAACAACGTTTACAAATGCAAGGATTAAACCTTGACTTATACTATCAATTCTCTGGACAAGATGAAGCTGCACTTCGCGAACAAATGAAAGAAGAAGCAGAAAAACGTGTTCGCGTAACATTGACGCTTGAAGCGATCGTCAAAGCAGAAAACATCGACGTCACAGAAGAAGAAGTAGAAAAAGAATTGCAAGAAATGGCGAACTTATACAGCCTATCTGTTGATAAGTTAAAAGAGCTTTTAGGCACAGTGGACGGCTTAAAAGAAGATTTAAAAATGCGTAAAGCGATCGATTTCCTTGTCGAGAACAGCAAAGTTGTTGCATAATGAGAAGAGAAAGAACAAGGTGCATGATGTGCCTTGTTCTTTCCACATATAGTTGCAGTAATGGAAGTTTTCTAACTTTTCGTACACATTTACGTTTTTATTGGCATACTTTTAAAGATTTATGATAAAATGACGAATACATAACGTTTTTCTTTTTCGTGTACATATGATCGTAAAGAAATAAGGGGTGAAATCATGTTTAAGTTTAATGATGAAAAAGGGCAGTTAAAATGCTCGTTTTGCGGCAAAACGCAGGAACAAGTACGCAAACTTGTTGCTGGCCCAGGTGTATACATATGCGATGAGTGTATTGAATTGTGCACAGAAATTGTGCAAGAAGAGCTTGGATCGGAAGAAGAAGTAGAGTTTAAAGATGTACCAAAGCCAAAGGAAATTCGTGACATTTTAGACGAGTACGTCATCGGACAAGACGAGGCGAAAAAAGCACTTTCTGTGGCGGTATACAACCATTATAAGCGCATTAATTCAAACAGCAAAATTGATGATGTCGAATTATCTAAAAGTAATATTTTAATGATCGGACCGACAGGAAGCGGAAAAACGTTGCTCGCTCAAACGCTTGCGCGCATTTTAAACGTACCGTTTGCGATTGCGGATGCAACATCATTGACAGAAGCAGGGTATGTCGGTGAAGACGTCGAAAATATTTTATTAAAGCTCATTCAGGCGGCCGATTATGATATTGAACGGGCAGAAAAAGGAATTATTTACATTGATGAAATTGATAAAATTGCGCGCAAATCAGAAAACCCTTCCATTACGCGCGACGTATCAGGTGAAGGTGTACAGCAGGCGTTATTAAAAATTTTAGAAGGAACAATTGCAAGCGTGCCGCCACAAGGAGGACGAAAGCATCCGCATCAAGAGTTCATTCAAATTGATACGACGAACATTTTATTCATTTGTGGTGGAGCATTTGACGGATTAGAACCGATTATTAAGCGCCGTCTCGGTAAAAAGGTGATCGGCTTTAGCTCCGATGTGCAAGCGGAAGTTGAAGAAAAAGATTTATTGTCTAAAGTGTTGCCAGAAGACTTATTAAAATTCGGATTAATTCCAGAGTTTGTGGGACGTCTTCCTGTGATTACAAGCTTACAACCGCTTGACGAAGACGCGCTTGTCGATATTTTAGTCAAACCGAAAAATGCGCTCGTAAAGCAATATCAAAAAATGCTCGAACTTGACGATGTCGAGCTTGAATTTGAAGAAGAGGCGCTTCGTGAAATTGCGAGACGTGCGATTGAGCGAAAAACAGGAGCGCGCGGTTTACGTTCAATCATTGAAGGCATTATGCTTGATGTCATGTTTGAATTGCCGTCGCGTGAAGATGTACAAAAATGCGTGATTACAGCAGAAACGGTGCGCGGAGAAAAAGCGCCGCTGCTTATTTTACAAGATGGAACAATTGTCGAGTACGAACGAAAAACATCTGCGTAAATGGAAAAAAGGTCGATTTTCCGAATCGGAAAGTCGATCTTTTTTTGTTTATTTCTCTCTCTGCTCGGAGATACTATGCGTACAATACATATGCAGGAGGAACGGCCATGAACTGGACAAACATTGCGCTACTTATTCAGTTGTTTTTTGGGATTATTATCGGCCTATATTTTTTGAACCTGTTAAAAAGTCAACGAACGCAAAAAATTTCGATCGATAAAGAAGCGAGAAAAGAGATGGAACAACTTCGGAAAATGCGTTCCATTTCACTCACGGAGCCGCTTGCTGAAAAAGTGCGTCCAAAAACGTTTGATGATATTGTTGGTCAAGAAGATGGCATAAAAGCATTAAAAGCGGCATTGTGTGGACCGAATCCGCAACATGTCATTATTTATGGACCACCAGGTGTCGGGAAAACAGCAGCCGCTCGTCTCGTGTTAGAAGAAGCGAAAAAAAATCCGTTATCTCCATTTCGAAAAGATGCTGTTTTTATTGAATTGGATGCAACGACAGCACGCTTTGATGAGCGTGGTATTGCTGATCCGCTGATCGGTTCTGTGCACGATCCAATTTATCAAGGAGCGGGTGCGATGGGACAAGCTGGCATCCCACAACCGAAGCAAGGAGCGGTGACGAACGCGCACGGTGGCATATTATTCATTGACGAAATTGGTGAATTGCATCCGATTCAAATGAACAAGTTGTTAAAAGTGTTAGAAGACCGAAAAGTATTTTTTGAAAGCGCGTACTATAGCGAAGAAAATCCGAACATTCCAAACCATATTCATGACATTTTTCAAAACGGATTGCCTGCTGATTTTCGGCTCGTTGGTGCAACAACGCGAACGCCAAATGAAATACCGCCAGCGATTCGGTCACGCTGTATGGAAGTCTTTTTCAGAGAGTTAGAACAAGAAGAAATTGCTAAAATTGTGGAAAAAGCAGCAGAAAAAGTAAACGTTCCGATTGAAGAACAAGCGGTTGATGAACTGGCGATGTATGCTCGCAACGGAAGAGAAGCGGTCAATACGTTACAAATCGCAGCTGGTATTGTCATTTCTGAGAAACGCTCTAAAATTTTACGTCAAGATATTGAATGGGTCATTCAATCAAGTCAATTATCGCCACGTTATGAGAAAAAAGTGGGACAGGAAGCGAAAGTTGGGTTAGTAAACGGATTAGCGGTTTACGGTCCGAATAGCGGATCGCTGTTAGAAATTGAAGTTGTAGCATTGCCAACGAAAGAAAAAGGGTCGATCAATATGACCGGTATTGTCGAAGAAGAACAAATTGGTGGTCAAGGCAAGTCGATTCGCCGAAAAAGTATGGCGCGCGGCTCGATCGAAAACGTCATTACTGTTTTACGTTCGCTCGGTGTGCCGGCAGATCAATACGATATTCATGTAAACTTTCCAGGTGGTGTCCCAATTGATGGTCCTTCTGCTGGTGTGGCGATGGCGGTTGGTATTTACTCTGCCATTTATCATTTACCGATTAATCCAACCATAGCGATGACAGGAGAAATTGGTGTACATGGGAACGTGAAGCCCGTTGGCGGCGTTTTTCCAAAAGTGAAGGCAGCAAAACAAGCTGGGGCGAAAACGGTCATTATTCCACGCGAAAATATGCAGTCGATTTTAAGACAAGTGACAGGCATTGAAATCGTTCCAGTCGATCACATTGGCGACGTTCTTTCTTTTTTATTTCACGAACACGTTCGTTCTATCCCGATGCGTCATCATTTACCGAAAACAGAACTCATGTAAAGGCAATCGGCTTCAACCGAGCGTTGAAGTCGATTTTTTACGATGAAAGATTTTACAAACGCTATAATGTACTATACAATAGGGCAATAGAAGTATGATGGAGGTGCGGGGTTGTGGCGAAAAAGAAAAATAAAGTCATTCCACTCTTGCCGTTAAGAGGATTACTTGTGTTTCCGACGACAGTATTACATTTAGACGTTGGGCGAGAAAAATCCGTACAAGCGTTAGAAAAAGCAATGGTTGAAGAAAATCTTGTGTTATTAACATCGCAAAAAGATGTACAAATTGATGATCCAGAACTTGAAGATGTATACGAAATGGGAACGATTGCACGTGTGAAGCAATTGTTAAAGCTACCGAACGGAACGTTTCGTGTGCTCGTTGAAGGGGTCTCGCGCGGAAAAGTAGTGAAGTGGGTAAGCGAAGAGCCGTGTTACGTCGTGCAAGTGGAGCCGTTTGTTGATAACGAAAAAGAAGATATAGAATTTGAAGCGTTGCGCCGAACGATGCTTGAATATTTTGAGCAGTACATAAAGCTGTCCAAAAAATTATCTGCAGATATTTATACGTCTGTCATGGACATTCAGCAAGCGGGACGCATGGCGGATATTATTGCGTCACATTTGCCGTTAAAGCTTGAAGAAAAACAAAAATTGCTTGAAGCGGTCGATGTGAAAGAGCGTGTCCATCAAATCATTCAAATTCTTCATAATGAAAAAGAAATTTTGCATTTAGAAAAACGAATTAGCCAGCGCGTTAAACAATCGATGGAACGAACGCAAAAAGAATATTATTTACGCGAACAAATGAAGGCGATTCAAAAAGAGCTCGGTGAGAAAGAAGGAAAAGCTGGCGAGATTGATATGTTGCGTGAAAAAATTGAGCAAGCAGGCATGCCGGAACACGTGAAAGCAACGGCATTAAAAGAACTAGAACGATATGAAAAAGTGCCAGCTGCCTCTGCTGAAAGCGGAGTCATTCGCAACTATTTAGATTGGTTGTTGGCGTTGCCGTGGACAAAACAAACAGAAGATATTCACGATATTCATCGCGCTGAAAAAATTTTAAACGAAGAACATTATGGACTTGAAACAGTAAAAGAACGCGTGTTGGAATATTTAGCTGTTCAGCAATTAACACATTCATTGCGAGGACCAATTCTTTGTTTAGTAGGTCCACCTGGTGTTGGAAAAACATCTCTTGCTCGTTCGATCGCAAAAACGTTAAATCGAAATTTTGTTCGTATATCGCTTGGTGGCGTGCGCGATGAATCAGAAATTCGTGGTCATCGTCGCACGTACGTTGGTGCTTTGCCAGGTCGTATTATTCAAGGAATGAAAAAAGCAGGAACGATTAACCCTGTATTTTTACTTGATGAAATTGATAAAATGTCGAGCGACTTTCGCGGTGATCCGTCTGCTGCACTATTGGAAGTGTTAGATCCGGAACAAAACCATTCGTTTAGCGATCATTATATTGAGGAGCCATATGACTTATCTAAAGTCATGTTTATTGCAACAGCGAATACGCTCGCAACAATTCCGCGCCCGCTGCTCGACCGAATGGAAGTCATCACGATTCCAAGCTATACGGAAATTGAAAAGCTGCATATCGCAAAGGAACATTTATTGCCGAAACAAATGGAAGCGCACGGTTTACAAAAACGAATGCTTCATATGCGCGATGAGGCGATTATGCAAGTTATTCGTTATTATACGCGTGAAGCAGGTGTGCGCAACTTAGAACGTCAGCTCGCTTCCATTTGCCGCAAAGCAGCGAAAACAATCGTATCAGAAGGGCGAAAACGAATTGTTATCACAGAAAAAAATGTGAGCGAGTTTTTAGGAAAACCGAAATATCATTACGGACAGGCGGAGAGCGAAGATCAAGTCGGCGTAGCGACAGGGCTTGCATATACGGCAGCTGGCGGAGATACGCTAGCGATTGAAGTGTCAATTGCGCAAGGAAAAGGGAAACTGACGTTGACGGGGCAATTGGGAGATGTGATGAAAGAATCTGCTCAAGCAGCATTTACATACATTCGCTCGAAAGCAAAACAATTAGGCATTGATCCAGAGTTTCATGAAAAACTAGACATTCACATTCACGTGCCAGAAGGGGCGGTACCAAAAGACGGTCCATCTGCAGGGATTACGATGGCAACAGCGCTCATTTCTGCTTTGACAGGGAAACCGGTCAGCCGCTTTGTCGGTATGACAGGAGAAATTACGTTGCGCGGTCGCGTGCTTGCGATTGGCGGCGTGAAAGAAAAAGTGTTGAGCGCTCATCGTGCCGGATTAAAGAAAGTCATTTTACCGAAAGAAAACGAAAAAGATTTAGAAGATATTCCAGAGATCGTAAAAAAACAATTGCAGTTTGTTCTCGTTTCACATATTGATGATGTACTTGAACATGCTTTGGTAGGTGGAGATAAATGAAAATTACAAACGTAGAAATGGTCATTAGCGCTGTGAAGCCAGAACAATACCCAGCAGGCCAACTCTCGGAGTTTGCGCTTGCTGGGCGCTCGAATGTCGGAAAATCATCGTTTATTAACAAAATGATTAACCGAAAAAATTTTGCGCGCACATCGTCAAAACCGGGGAAAACACAAACGTTAAACTTTTATCGTATTAATGATGCTTTTTATTTCGTTGACGTACCGGGGTATGGCTTTGCGAAAGTATCTAAAACAGAACGTGAAGCGTGGGGGAAAATGATTGAAACGTATTTTACGACGCGCGAACAATTGAAAGCCGCGTTGCTGATTGTTGATTTGCGTCATCCTCCGACGAAAGATGATGTGATGATGTATGAGTTTTTAAAGCATTACAACATTCCGACGCTCGTCATTGCGACGAAAGCGGATAAAATTCCGCGTGGAAAATGGCAACAACATGCGAAAATAGCAAAAGAAACATTGCGTCTCATTCCAGAGGATGAACTCATTATTTTTTCAGCGGAAACAGGACAAGGGAAAGATGAGGTATGGGGCGCACTACAAAAATGGATATAGAGAAAAAATGTGGGTGAAATTGCCCACATTTTTTGTATAATTATCCTTTTTTCACGAACAATAAGTACAATCCAAGTAAAATGAACGCCAATGGCCAAATGTGGATGAGTGAATCAAACGTTACGGATGTCACCGCTTGTTGTAACGGATGAGAAAATAAAAAAATGAATGATAAAGCAAAAAGTAAAATGGTAGGAAGTAAAGCTTGTTTCGTTTTTACGTATTGTAAAAGCAACCCAAGCGCCACAATTAACGTCAATACGCTTACATCATCTGGCCACGACGAAAGGCGAGAAGAAAGATAAAAATGAACGCCAACCCCTGTAAACACAACACCGGATAAAATGGCGGAATAATCTTTTCCGATATACGCCTGACCTAAAAAAGCGATCCCGATAATAAACAGCAATGTTGACCACGTATGAAAAGATGGAAAAAGCAAAAAGCGTTCAAGTAAAAAGTATGTCCCAAAACCAATTAAAATGATGCCGGAAAAAATACCACGTTTTTTCATTGAAATTCCCCCAATTCCGTGCGACACTTAAAACAGCATCTGTTCACTAGTTTACTAAATGAGCGCCATTTAAGAAAGATCGAAAGTTGTCAAATTGTATTCACACTTTATAAGGAAAAAACAACATAGACGTGCTATAATGAAATGAGATGACTTAAAATTCGGGGTGATGGGAAATGTATGTCGTTGTTGTCAGCGTGAACTATCGTACAGCCCCTGTCGAAATTCGTGAGAAATTGACGTTTAATCAAACGGAACTTGCTGAAGCGATGAAAGCGCTACAAAAGCAAAAAAGTATGTTAGAAAACGTCATTGTATCGACATGTAATCGAACGGAAATTTATGCGGTTGTCGATCAATTAAACACAGGGCGTTATTATATAAAAACATTTTTAGCGGATTGGTTTGGGCTCGATAAAGAACAAATCGCTCCGTATTTGCGCATTTATGAAGAACGTGAAGCGATTGAACATTTATTCCGCGTTGCCTGCGGTCTTGATTCGATGATTTTAGGCGAGACACAAATTCTTGGGCAAGTGCGCACAAGTTTTCTTTTAGCGCAACAAGAAAACACAATAGGCACGGTGTTTAAACAACTATTCAAACAAGCGATTACGCTCGCTAAACGCGCGCATGCGGAAACAGAAATCGGTGCAAACGCGGTATCTGTCAGCTATGCAGCGGTGGAACTGGCGAAAAAGATTTTTGGCGATTTAAAAAATAAACATGTGCTTATATTAGGTGCCGGAAAAATGGGAGAATTGGCATTGCAAAACTTGTACGGTAGCGGTGTCAAACGCGTGACGGTAGTGAACCGCACGTTTGAAAAAGCACAGCAGCTTGCCGAACGATTTAATGGGGATGCTAAGCCATTATCACAATTGCAATGCGCATTATTAGAGGCGGACATTTTAATTAGTTCTACGGGTGCAAAACAATATGTCATTACAAAAGAAACGATGGCAGTCATTGAAAAAATGCGCAAAGGTCGCCCGTTTTTTATGATTGATATTGCCGTACCGCGCGATTTAGATCCTGCGCTTGCTGAGCTAGATAGCATCTTTTTATATGATATTGACGACTTACAAGATATTGTTGAAGCGAACTTAGCCGAACGGAAAAAAGCAGCGGAGCAAATCGAGCGCATGATTGCTGAAGAAATGGATGAGTTTCAACAATGGCTGCATATGCTTGGTGTTGTGCCAATTATCGCAGCTTTGCGTGAAAAGGCGATGCTCATTCAGGAAGAAACGATGAAAAGCTTAGAGCGAAAATTACCGCATTTATCAGAACGAGATAAAAAAGTGTTAAACAAGCATACGAAAAGTATCGTCAACCAATTGTTGCGCGATCCGATTTTGCGCGCAAAAGAATTGGCTGCAGAGGACAATGCAGAAGAAGCGCTTCAGTTGTTTATGAAAATTTTCAATATTGAACAACAAGTGAAGCAGCAACAAAAAGAGATGAGCTGTGTTCATGAGCGAGCAACAGAACCATCTTTTCAATCGTAAGGAAGATCGTATATGTTTGATATGACGAGATGGTACGAACTCTCGCTTCTTTTACATGCATCGTCCGTTTTGTTTTATTTTATCGATTTTCTTCATCACAACCGGAAGGCAAATCGTATTGCTTTCGGGTTGCTTTCTATTGTTTGGGGGATGCAAACATTTTTCTTTTTTGCGAGAATGGTCGAGACGGGGAGATTTCCTGTTTTAACGCTTGCGGAGGGGCTATCGTTTTACGCGTGGCTGCTTATTACGTTGTCGCTTGCGATTAACGGATGGTTGCGCGTTGATTTTCTCGTCTTTTTTACAAACGTCTTAGCGTTTTTTATTCTTTCATTGCACACGTTCGCACCGACGCCGTACACCGTTGGCATCGCGGAACAATTGATGTCTGAACTGTTATTTATTCATATTACGATGGCCATTTTATCGTATGGAGCGTTTTCAATTTCGTTTATGTTTTCCCTTCTATATTTACTTCAATATGAGTTATTGAAGAAAAAAAAGTGGGGAAAACGATTATGGCGGCTTGGCGATTTAGCCAAGTTCGACGATCTTTCCTATGTGTTAAACGGTGTCGGCGTGCCAGTATTATTATTAAGTTTAATTTTAGGTATTGTTTGGGCATATATGAAAGTAGATCATTTCGTTTTATATGACGCGAAAGTGCTCGGTTCGTTTACTGTATTTGCAACATACAGTTTTTATTTATATAAGCGAGCTGTCAAAGGAATACAAGGAAAAGAAATGGCATTTTGGAATATTGGCTCCTTTCTTATTTTACTAATTAACTTCTTTTTGTTTGGTACGTTATCGCAATTTCATTTTTAGCGATTGTTGGAGGAAAGAAAAATGAGAAAAATTATTGTTGGTTCGCGCCGGAGTAAGTTAGCGCTAACTCAAACGAATTGGGTCATTGAACAACTGAAACAACTAGGTGCCCCGTTTGAATTTGAAGTGAAGGAAATCGTTACAAAAGGCGATCAAATTCTACATGTGACGTTATCGAAAGTCGGGGGGAAAGGACTGTTTGTAAAAGAAATTGAACAGGCGATGTTAGACGGAGAAATTGATTTTGCCGTTCATAGTATGAAAGATATGCCTGCTGTTTTGCCTGACGGATTAATGATCGGATGCATACCGAAGCGTGAAGATCATCGTGACGTGCTTATTTCGAAAGGGCATATTCCGTTTGAGCAATTGCCAAGCGGAGCGGTTGTTGGAACGAGCAGTTTACGCCGTTCCGCGCAACTGTTAGCCGTTCGTCCGGATTTACAAATTCGATGGATTCGCGGTAACGTCGATACTCGTTTAGCTAAATTGCAAACAGATGAGTACGATGCGATTATATTAGCAGCTGCTGGGTTGCATCGCATGGGTTGGGAAAAAGAAGTGATTACACAATATTTACCAACAGACATATGTGTTCCAGCCGTTGGACAAGGGGCGTTGGCGATTGAGTGTCGAGAAAATGATGAGGAACTATTGCATTGGCTAAACAAGTTAACCGATGAACAAACAGAACGTGCTGTTCGTGCTGAACGGGCATTTTTACAGCGCATTGAAGGTGGTTGTCAAGTACCTGTTGCTGGATATGCATATGTTGATGGAGATGTCGTCGTCCTTACAGCCCTCGTTGCTACGCCGGATGGAACAGAAGTGTTAAAAGAAATTGTGCGCGGAACAGAGCCAGAACAAGTGGGGATCGAAGCGGCACAACGTTTAATTGAACGTGGTGCAAAACAATTGATTGCTCGTGTGTTAAAGGAGATGCAATAAATGCTTAAGGGGAAAAGGGTGCTTGTAACGCGTGAGAAAGCGCAAGCAAAAGCGTTATCGCAAACGTTAGAACGATACGGTGCGATTCCGATTGAATTACCATTGATTCGCATTGGACGAGCGAAACAAGTGGATCAACACTTATTGCATGAATGGCATACGTTTGATTGGATCATTTTCACAAGCCAAAACGGTGTAAAATATTTTTTTGAACTGATTGGGGAAATAAATCCGCCAACGTGGCCGAAAGTGGCTGCAGTAGGAGAAAAAACAGCGAAAGCATTGCAAAAACGAAACGTTGTTGTCGATTTGATTCCAAACGACTTCGTTGCCGAGAGCTTAGCGGAAACGTTACAACCTTTGCTTTCTACCGATACGCGCGTGTTGCTTGTGAAAGGAAACTTAGCGCGCGATACGTTGCGAGAACAATTAAGTAACATGGCAGACGTGACAGATTGGGTCGTGTACGAAACGACGTACAATGAAGAAGCAAAGCCACAACTTATTCATTTTCTTCAGCAACGAATGATTGATGCGATCACATTTACAAGCTCATCGACGGTACATAGTTTTGCACAAGCGATCGCAGGGGAAAACGTTGATTTGTCTTTCGTCACAATCGCATGTATCGGTCCGATTACGAAACAAACAGCCCTTGATTTAGGCATTTCTGTTCACGTTTGTCCACATACATATACGATAGATGCAATGATTGAAGAACTTAATCAATACTTTACAAGGGGTGAATAATATGCAATTTGCACGTCATCGCCGTCTGCGCCAAACGGCTAATTTACGAGCTATAGTACGTGAAACACATCTGCATATAGAGGATTTGATTTATCCGATCTTTGTCGTCGAAGGGGAGAAAATAAAAAATGAAGTTCCTTCGATGCCTGGCGTGTATCAACAGTCGCTTGATTATGCGCTTGAAGACGTGCGCGAGGCTGTTCAATTAGGCGTGCGTTCTATTATTGTGTTTGGTGTACCAAACGAAAAAAACGAGGTCGCTTCACAAGCATATTGCGAACATGGAATTGTTCAACTCGCTATTCGAGCTATAAAAAATGCGTTTCCGGAACTTGTCGTTATTGCGGATACATGTTTATGCCATTATACGAGCCATGGGCATTGTGGTATCGTAGAAAACGGAACGATTGTCAATGACGATACGCTTGAATTGTTGGCGAAAACAGCAGTAAGCCAAGCGAAAGCCGGAGCGGACATTATCGCACCGTCTAATATGATGGACGGATTTGTCGCGGCGATTCGCCAAGCGTTAGATGAAGAAGGATTCACATATGTACCGATCATGTCTTATGCGGTCAAATATGCTTCGGCATTTTACGGCCCGTTTCGTGATGCTGCTCATAGTGCCCCGCAGTTTGGCGATCGTAAAACGTATCAAATGGATCCGGCTAATCGTCTAGAAGCGTTTCGTGAAGCGCAAGCGGATGTAGATCAAGGAGCCGACTTTTTAATGGTGAAACCGGCACTGTCTTATCTAGATATTATTCGCGACCTCAAAAATCATTTCCATTTGCCGATCGTTGCTTACAATGTGAGCGGAGAATATGCGATGGTAAAAGCAGCCGCTCAAAATGGTTGGATTGATGAAAAAGCAGTTGTGCTAGAAATGTTAACAAGCATGAAACGAGCAGGAACGGATTTAATTTTAACGTATTTTGCAAAAGACGTTGCTCGTTGGTTAAAGGAGGATAAATAATGCGTAGCTATGAACGTTCAAAAGCGGCATATGCCGAAGCCGTAAAGCTTATGCCTGGTGGTGTAAACAGTCCAGTGCGCGCATTTAAAGCGGTGAAAATGGATCCAATTTTTATGGCGCGCGGAAAAGGGTCAAAAATTTATGACATTGACGGCAACGAATACATTGATTACGTCTTATCTTGGGGACCGCTTATTTTAGGTCACGCAAACGATCAAGTTGTCGAGGCGCTCAAACGGGTAGCAGAAACAGGGACAAGCTTTGGGGCTCCAACGTTAATTGAAAATGAACTCGCTAAACTTGTCATGGAGCGTATGCCGTCTATTGAAATCATCCGCATGGTAAGCTCAGGAACTGAAGCGACGATGAGCGCTCTTCGCCTAGCGCGCGGTTATACAGGACGAAATAAAATTGTAAAGTTTGAAGGCTGCTATCACGGGCATGGAGACTCGCTTTTAATTAAAGCAGGGTCAGGTGTTGCGACGCTCGGTTTGCCGGATAGCCCAGGGGTGCCGGAAACAGTTGCCCAACATACGATTACTGTACCGTACAACGACTTACAAAGTGTGCGTTATGCGTTTGAAAAGTTCGGTGAAGATATTGCGGCAGTTATTGTCGAACCTGTTGCAGGAAACATGGGAGTCGTTCCGCCAGAGCCAGGCTTCTTACAAGGTTTACGGGATGTGACGAACGAATACGGTGCGCTTCTTATTTTTGATGAAGTGATGACAGGTTTCCGTGTTGACTATTATAGCGGCCAAGGATATTACGGTGTCACCCCTGATTTAACATGTCTTGGAAAAGTCATCGGTGGTGGGCTACCAGTCGGTGCGTATGGTGGTCGGGCTGATATTATGGAGAAAATTGCGCCGAGCGGTCCGATTTATCAAGCGGGTACGTTATCAGGAAATCCGATGGCGATGACAGCAGGGTATGAAACGTTGCGTCAGTTGACGCCAGAAACGTATGAGCAGTTTAAGAAAAAAGCGAATCGCTTAGCGGAAGGATTAAGCGAAGCGGCAAAAGCATATAACATTCCACATACGATTAACCAAGCTGGTTCGATGATCGGCATGTTCTTTACAAATGAGCGTGTCATCAATTACGAAACAGCGAAAACATCCGATTTAGACTTATTTGCTCGTTATTATCAAGAAATGGCGAACGAAGGCATTTTCTTGCCACCGTCGCAGTTTGAAGGCATGTTTTTATCGACTGCACATACCGATGAAGACATTGAAAAAACAATTGAAGCAGCACGCCGTGCGTTTGCGAAACTAATGTCTTAAAAGGGAAGCAAATGGTTACAAGAAGCAGAGAGCGTAAGTAGCTCTCTGTTTTTTATCAAAAATATAGAAGGATAGAACAAAATTTTTATTGACAGAATTGATGTTTTTTTTTTTATTATTCAATCATCATTCGATTACATGCGAAAGGAGTGGTTTTTTTCATCGAGCATGGCTTATCAACGAACGTTGTTTTAACAAAAGGACAGCGTCAAAGGAGCGGGAGAGATGTCTTTTTGGAGTTCATTAAGCAAATTAGGACATTTTGTCGAGAAAAAGGTAGAACAGACGGTAAAGCATGTCGCAAATGACGTCAAAAAAGTAGAGAAGACCATTCAGCAAACCGCTCAGCAAGTAGAAAAGAAAGTCGAGCCAGTGGTGAAACAGGTCGTAAAAGATACAGTACACATTAGCCAAAAGGCAAAGGAAGCTTTTCATCAAGCGGAAAAGAAAGCGGAACAAGCGGTAAAGCACGTTATCCACGAGGTGAAACAAACGGAGAAAGCAGCTCAAAAGATCGAAAAGAAAGTGGAACGTTCCGCGAAACAAGCAGTGAAAGATACGGTACATATTAGCGAGAAGGCACAAAAAGCGTTTCACGAGGCGGAAAAGAAGGCGGAGCAAGTGGCAAAGCACGTCGTTCACGATGTGAAAAAAGCTGTGTCCGAAGTGGTTTATCCGATTGGACATAAGATAAAGCAAGAGATCAAAGATACGGAGAAAACGATCGAACGCGGTGCACATCAACTAGAAAAGAAAGCAGAGCATGCCGCTAAGCAGGCGCTTCATGGTATAATCAATGCAGGACAAAACGCCGAGCGAACGGTTCGGCAAGTAAGAAAAAACATCGAAAAATCCATCCACGAGTTTTCAAAACACCCGATCGACAGCACGATAGAGTTTGTTAGAGGCGCAGGCGATGCAGCGTTGGCGGATGTAACATTTAATGCTGTGCAACAAAGATTTTACGATCGCAAACACCCTGTCGCATACGAAGCAGGTCAGATGGTAGGGCATGCGGTATGGACGATAGGTGGGATGAAAGTAACTGAGATATCCTCTGTGATCGGAGCAGGTGGAGCAGTAGTTAGTTTGAGCGGAGGTGGAGCGTTTGCTGGGGTTCCTGCAATGGCTGCCGGTGCTGCAGGAATGACTGTTGGAGGAGTGATGATGAAAACAGGAATCACAAACTTCTCCAAAAGTGCAAGCGATTTGTCCCAGCAACTAAGTCGGAATGAAGGTGTTTCAGAGAAAGCTTTCAAGGGAATAGAGAATATTAAATATGGTGAACAATACACAAGGATCAATCGTAAAAAGGCGTTAAAGTCAAATGTAGAGTACGCAACAAAAGAAGGATATCGATATACTACGGATGATAAGGGGCGTATTTCTAGCGTTGAAGCTAAATTAGAGTTAGGAAAAGCTGGCCGAAATTCATACGCCCAAAAAGTAGTAGGAAGGGAAGATAGATTTCCAAACGATGAGGGTGGTCATTTAATAGCAAGTATATTTAAAGGGTCTGGCGATATTGATAACTTAGTACCAATGAATGCTACGCTAAATAGGAGTGAGTATAAGACCCTAGAGAATACTTGGAAAAAAGCTTTAGAAGAGGGGAAAACGGTTGAAGTAAAAATTGAACCTATTTATAAGGGAGATTCTTCGCGTCCTGCTAAATTCGAAGTGGAATACAGGATTGATGGAAAGAAATACGAAGTTACCTTAACTAATTATGCAGGGGGGAAATAGATTTGGAAACTAAAAATATGGAAGTATTATACCAAAAAATTGCGAATATCTTAATTGATATGATTCCAGAAGACTGGGAAAAAATATTGCTGTACGCTGAAGTTAGGGAAGGATTTTCTCAAGTATATTTTTATTACTATCCAGTAAATAGAGCAGAGCCTGTATATAGCTTAGATATCCCGGATATTTTTCAAGTAGACAAACGCTTTTATAAAGAGTTAAAGCGAGAGCTCAATGAATGTTTTGAAGAACTCTGGAATGAGTTCAGAGTGCAAAACCAAGAACCATGGACAAATTTAACTTACATTTTGGATAACACAGGTCGAATGAGAATCAACTACGGATATGACGATCTTTCAGAAATGAGCCCTGTAGAAAAACAAGAAAAGTGGGAAAATGAATATTTAAATTAAAGAACATGGCAGGATACATTCCTGTCACCGTTGACGAGCATACGGATGAAGACATCGAAAAAACAATAGAAGCAGCGCGTCGTGCGTTTGCGAAAATGAGCGATTGCCTATAAGGCGTCGCTTTTTTTATGCATACTTCTTTTTTCCTTCTCATACTCATAGTAATGTGAAATGACTTGGACGTTGAAGGAGAGATGAGCATGTTGCGTTTTTCAATTGAAGAAGCGATTGCCTTTCGGCGTGAACATCACGTTGATCAGTTATTATCGATTTCGCTACAACCGACCGTTACGATTGAGGAAAAAGAAGATTATGTGTATATTCGCGGGGTGTTGGAACTGTCAGGGGAGTATGCGAAACGAGAAGAAGATGGAGAGGACGATCCATCGGTTGAGGCCGTTCGCTACGTTGAGCATGTCCGTATAAATGATGAACAAATTGGTGAATTTTTGCATCAATTTCCGATTGACGTTACCGTACCAAAAGAGCGAATTGACGACCTCGAACAAGTATATGTATGGATTGAATCGTTTGATTATGATTTAAAGCAACATGAATTACGTCTTATTGCAGAAGTGGCCATTCATGGTATTCAAATGGACGATGATGGTGAAGATGATGAATGGGAGCCATACAATGTAGACGATTTCGAGCCGTTTGAAGTCGTTGCACGGCAAGAAGCATATCAACAGCAAGAAGAAGAAACGGAAGAAGAAGAGAATATCGTTAACGTCCCACCATTTTATATGTTTCATGAAGAAAATGAACAAGTAGAAGATCAACATGAAGTAGAACGAGCTGAACAACAAAAAGAAGAAAAACAATCGTTTCAACTTGAAATGAAAGGGAGAGATACAAACGAAAAACGAAATGAAAACGCCTTATATTTAACAAAACTATTCGAGAAAAACGAAGAACAGGCGTTTGCACGTTTGAAAATTTGCATCGTCCAACAAGGTGATTCGTTGGACAAGATTGCCGAGCGATACGACGTATCTGTCCAACAGTTGTTGCGGACAAATCATTTAGAAAGCGGTGCAGATATACACGAAGGGCAGTTGTTATACATTCCAACGCCAAGTAAAGTGTAAAAGGGTTGCATGATGATGAAAACGGTGCAACGACAACATGAACGTATACAAAAATGGGAAATGGCAAATAGAACATATGCGCTCAAACGAATCGATTCATTGGCACATTGGCAGGCAATTGAACAAGCTCATCGCTTACGCATCCCTCTTGCCATTCCGATTTACGAAACGAAAAAGCGAGATGGGCAATGGTATTATATGATGCCTTGGTTAAAAGAAAAAACGGATCCAACATCGTCATTTTTTCACGATTTGGCGCGATGGCATAAACATTCGTTAAAGGAAATGCAAACGATGGAAACGGAAATTGAATCGTATTATAACGAACGAAAAAGCTCACTTGAAAAAACAAAACAAACATTAACTCAGTATATTGAACAATGTGAAAAACAATGGTATATGTCGCCATTTCAACTGCAATGCTGCACCCATTTTCTCGACGTTATGCGCGCTATTTCGTTTTCTGAACATACGTTAAATGAGTGGCGTGAGCGAATGAGAGAAAAAAAGACGGTGCGCATTTGCTATATTCACGGTCGCCCATCGTTTCGCCATTATGTCGAGCGAGATGATGGCACATCGTATTTTATTAGTTTCGAACGAGCACGCTGGGCACCTCCATTTCATGATTTACTTTTCTTTTTTCGCCAATATTTGCACACGTATCCGATAGCATGTGATGAAGCAGTACCATGGCTTTCACAATATGAACAAACATTGGCGCTTGAAGAAGATGAGCGGTTACTATTTTTTCATTTACTTGTTGATCCTCATCGTTTTGTTCGTCTCATTCATCGGTACGAACAACAACGTCATGAGCGACAGTTCATCGCCGTTTGGCAACAGGCGTATTGGCAAATGAAAAATATCGAATATGTCATTGGAAAATGGGAAGAAGAAAAACAAACGAATCAAATCCAATCATAATGTAAGGCGAATGAAAGAAGAATGAAAATAGCAAGTAAAATGACATCAATTGTTGTTGGAAATAAAATCGTGCGAATTGCTTGAACAACGGTAATCGGAATGATGCATTGTTCAGCAATGAAGCGAAGTTTTCTTAACCACGGTGGCCAAGCGTACGGATTGTAACGCTTACGCATATGCTCACTTCCTTTTCAAATGGTTAGCTCCATATGTTGGAGCTTTTCTTTTTTATCATATGTATAAAGGAGTGAAAATGTGGCAAACCTTATTGACGATTCATATGATTTTTATATAGTATTATGTATGAATAGAAAAAAAGCGAAGATGGGGAAGAGTACGGCGCAACCCGCCTGGCAGAGAGGGAAATCAGTAGCTGCGAGATTTCCTAGGTTTGTGGTCGTCGGAAGGTCGCCCTGGAGCTGCTTCTTCGAACGAAAGTAGAAGAAGCCGGTGCATCGCCGTTATCGATTTGAGTGCTTAAGCGTAGCTTAAGAAAAAAGGTGGTACCGCGAAAGAGTCTCCTTTCGTCCTTTTCGGATGAAAGGAGTTTTTTATTTGAATGAAGGAGGGATTTTTATGTTATCGCCAAAATATGACCACCGTACTGTTGAGGCAAACCGTTATGAATGGTGGTTAAAAGGAAAGTTTTTTGAAGCAACAAGCGATGAAACGAAAAAACCGTTTACGATCGTCATTCCACCGCCAAACGTGACAGGGAAACTTCATTTAGGACATGCGTGGGATACGACGTTGCAAGACATTATTACGCGCATGAAGCGCATGCAAGGATATGACGTTTTATGGCTTCCGGGCATGGACCATGCGGGGATTGCGACGCAAGCAAAAGTAGAAGAAAAGCTTCGCAACGAAGGGAAAACACGTTACGATTTAGGTCGCGAAAAATTCGTCGAAGAGACGTGGAAATGGAAAGAAGAATATGCAGGGCACATTCGCTCTCAATGGGCGAAACTAGGGCTTGGTCTCGATTATACGCGCGAGCGCTTTACGCTTGATGAAGGATTATCAAAAGCGGTGCGTGAAGTATTCGTTTCCCTATATAACAAAGGACTTATTTATCGTGGCGAATACATTATTAACTGGGATCCGGTTACAAAAACAGCATTATCGGACATTGAAGTCGTGTATAAAGATGTGCAAGGTGCCCTATATCATATGCGCTATCCACTTGCAGACGGCTCAGGCTATATCGAAGTGGCAACGACTCGTCCAGAAACGATGCTCGGCGATACAGCCGTTGCTGTTCATCCAGAAGACGAGCGCTACAAACATCTTATCGGAAAAACAGTCATTTTACCGATCGTTGGTCGTGAAATTCCGATTATTGGTGATGAGTACGTCGATATGTCTTTCGGTTCCGGAGCGGTGAAAATTACGCCAGCACATGATCCAAACGACTTTGAAATCGGAAACCGTCATAACTTGCCGCGCGTTCTTGTCATGAATGAAGACGGTACGATGAACGACAATGCGCTTCAATATAAGGGACTCGATCGTTTCGAATGCCGTAAACAAATTGTCAAAGATTTACAAGAACAAGGTGTGCTATTTAAAATCGAAGAGCATATGCATTCAGTCGGTCATAGTGAACGAAGCGGTGCTGTCGTAGAACCGTATTTATCGACACAATGGTTCGTCAAAATGAAGCCGCTTGCTGAAGCTGCGATTGAACTACAAAAAACAGAAGGAAAAGTGAATTTCGTTCCAGAGCGATTTGAAAAAACGTATTTACATTGGATGGAAAATATCCGCGATTGGTGCATTTCTCGCCAACTTTGGTGGGGACATCGCATTCCAGCATGGTATCATAAAGAAACAGGCGAAGTATATGTTGGACACGAGCCACCAGCAGATATTGAAAATTGGGAACAAGACCCAGATGTATTAGATACGTGGTTTAGCTCAGCGCTTTGGCCATTTTCAACAATGGGCTGGCCAGATGAAACATCGGCAGACTATAACCGTTATTATCCAACAGATGTGCTTGTTACAGGCTATGACATCATTTTCTTCTGGGTATCGCGCATGATTTTCCAAGCGCTTGAGTTTACAGGCAAACGACCGTTTAAAGATGTTCTCATTCACGGACTAGTACGCGATGCACAAGGACGAAAAATGAGTAAATCGCTTGGCAATGGCGTCGATCCGATGGATGTCATTGATCAGTACGGTGCCGACTCGCTTCGTTACTTTTTAGCGACAGGAAGCGCACCTGGTCAAGACTTGCGCTTTAGCACCGAAAAAGTTGAAGCGACATGGAACTTTGTCAATAAAATTTGGAACGCTTCTCGTTTTGCGCTTATGAACATGGAAGGATTCACGTACGAGGATATCGACTTACATGGTGAAAAATCGGTTGCCGATCATTGGATTTTAACACGCTTAAATGAAACGATTGAGACGGTGACAAAACTTGCCGATAAATACGAGTTTGGTGAAGTCGGTCGCGTGTTATATAACTTCATTTGGGACGACTTATGCGACTGGTATATCGAAATGGCGAAATTGCCACTATACGGTGACGATGAACAAGCGAAGAAAACGACGCGCTCTGTTCTTGCTTATGTGCTTGATCAAACGATGCGTCTCCTTCATCCGTTTATGCCGTTTGTGACGGAAGAAATTTGGCAACAGCTTCCGCATGAAGGAGAGTCGATTACGGTTGCTCCGTGGCCAAAAGTTCGTCCTGAACTAAGCAATCATGAAGCGGCTGAACAAATGCGTTTGCTTGTTGATATTATTCGAGCGGTGCGTAACATTCGTGCAGAAGTGAATACGCCGTTAAGCAAGCCAATTACGTTGCACATTAAAGCAAAAGACGAGCAAATTGCGAATACCCTTCAGAAAAACCGCTCATATATCGAGCGCTTCTGTAACCCTAGTGAGCTTGTCATCGACACGACGATTCCAACCGTTGAAAAAGCGATGACAGCTGTTGTGACAGGTGCGGAACTAAGCTTGCCGCTCGAAGGATTAATTAATATTGAAGAAGAAGTGAAACGCCTCGAAAAAGAGTTACAAAAACTCGATCAAGAAGTGGAGCGTGTGCAAAAGAAACTAAGCAATGAGGGATTTTTAGCGAAAGCGCCAGCACATGTTGTCGAAGAGGAGCGGAAAAAAGAGCGTGACTATATCGAAAAACGCGAAGCTGTCCGCGCCCGTCTTGCGCAATTAAAACAATAGTTTTATGATGAAGACGAATCCATTTTGGATTCGTCTTTCACTTTGATAGAAGGGGGATTTTTCATGGTTCGTACATATAAAGAAGCAGTTGAATGGATTCATGGACGGTTAAAGTTAGGGGTCAAACCGGGACTAAAACGAATGGAATGGATGATGGAAAAGCTCGATCATCCAGAGCGTCGCATCAAAGCGATTCATGTCGGTGGGACGAATGGAAAAGGATCAACCGTTTGCTTTTTACGTCATATATTACAAGAAGCAGGGTATCGTGTCGGAACGTTTACATCGCCGTATGTTGAACAATTTAATGAACGCATTAGTATAAACGGGCAGCCGATTAGCGATGTCGATCTGATCAAACTAGTGCAAATCATTCAACCTTTAGCAGAGGAGTTAGAACAGACGGAATTAGGTGGGCCGACAGAATTTGAAGTCATTACCGCCATGGCGCTTTACTATTTTGGGAAAATGAACGTGCAAGACGTCGTCATTTTTGAAGTAGGGCTTGGGGGCCGTTTAGATTCAACGAACGTTATTTATCCGCTTTTATCAGTGATTACAAACGTCGGCTACGATCATATACATATATTAGGGAATACACTTGAACAAATTGCGTTTGAAAAAGCGGGAATTATTAAAGCAGGAATCCCTGTTATTACTGCGATCAATCAGCCGGAGGCGCTACAAGTAGTAGAAGAAAAAGCGGCATCTGTGCGAGCAAAAACGTATGCGCTCGGTCGTGATTTTACCGTTTTCTCCCATGAACCAACGGCAAGTGGGGAACGTTTTTCGTTACAAACGCCGTTTACGACATATCACGATATAACGACAACGATGCTTGGGGCACATCAAGTGAAAAATGCCGCGCTGGCGTTAATGGTTGCCGATTATTTACGAACGTATTATTCGTTTTTGATTGAACGTGAACATATGTATCACGGTATTCGAAAAGCGGAGTGGCTCGGACGATTTGAAAAGATGAACGATCGTCCATTGATCATCATTGATGGAGCACATAACGAAGAGGGAATTGATAGCCTTGTGGCGACGATGAACGTTCACTATCCGAATCGTCGTGTGCATGTTCTCTTTACAGCGCTAGGTGATAAACCGGTCACAGCGATGATTCGAAAGCTAGAATCGATTGCCGAAACGATGACGTTTACAACGTTTGATTTTCCACGTGCCCTTTCCGCCGAGCAACTTGCGGAACAAGCGATGCATCCGAATGTACAATACACAAATGACTGGAAACAATGGCTGAAAGAAAAACGAAAACAAATCGCAAAGGACGATATCATTTTAATTACAGGTTCACTTTATTTCATCTCAAACGTACGAAATTTTATAAAAAATAAATATAAGTAAGACGAAAATTGCTGGTATAATAGATAAAAAGTAGGATTTTTGAAAGGGGGAGAGGTAGGTGAAAAGGGCTGTTTCGGTATTTTTAACGCTTCTTTTACTCGTTCCATTATTCATTCCTGTCATCACTGTACGTGCGAACGACAATATCACATACAATGTTCTTGAAATTGTCAGTCATGCCAACCAATTATCTTCATCACCGTTAAAGCAAGAACTAGGAAGTACGTCCAATATTAACGTGACGACGATGACGATGAAACGTTTTGTCGCTTTGCGTGATGAATTAGACGGTAAATATGATGCGATTGTGATTTCGAGCGGAGATTATAATCCAACAAAACTAGGCATGACCACGAGCAGCAATAGAAGTGCATCCCATAATACAACGAATATTTTAAACGATGTGACAGATTTGAAAGCTGGACAAATAAAACAATTTTATATTGACAAAGGATTGCCTGTTTTTCTTCATGACAGTAGCGTAAAAAAATATCCAACAAGTAAATTGTATAGTTACTCTCAATCCAATGCATGGAAGTCAAAAACAAACGTCATTTTCTTTACAACGAATACGAATATGAAAAACTATTTTGCGACAAATGGCACGAAACGTCCTCATTTTGTGTTAACAAATGCTCCATCTTCGACACAGGTGTATACAAAAGGAGATACGTTGTCATTTGCATATCAAATTACGAATTATACACAATTTCAAAATAAATTACTGACTGTCAACTTATATATCGACTCCGATTTTAACGACAAATATACGAGTGAAGAAATTGTTGCATCAAAGCAAGTGCAAGGAGCAACAGGAACGATTTCGTACACACTCCCAGCAGGTTATTCTGGTCCGCGTTATTGGAAAGTGGAAATTGTTGATGAAACAAGCGCGTTAAAAGATTATGAAAAAGGGTTTGTGAAGTTTCAAAATGTACCAGCAACGATCAAAGTATTACAAATACGCAAAGGGAACGATGCGAGTTCATTATTAAATACAAAAAACATGAACCCGAATTTTTTAAGTCGTGCAAACGAATATAGCATTAGCATTGACGTAACAACATTAACAGATTTTCAAAAAAGCAAGGCGTACGAGCCAAATTATTCACATGAAGTCATTAATGGAAAATATGACATGATTATTTTCGGGTTTGCCGATTGTTATAACGGATGCGGTTCTGTTGTTTCTTTAAATCAAAATACAGTTCAATCCGTTAAAAACTTTATTCAATCTGGTCAAAGTGTCATGTTTACACACGATGTGATGTTTGGATCAAATAACGTATGGGTAAATGAATTCGGCCCGATTGTGCAACAAATTCAACCGCAAACGGATTTAGGAAACGGTGCGCCAAATGCATCGACAAGTACAAAACAAGTGAATAGTGGTTTAATGACAAACTATCCATTTGCCTTAGGTGATAGCATTACAATCGCAACAACGCACAACCAATACTATACATTAAATTTAGAAAATGAGAGTGTGATCCCTTGGTACAATATTGACGGATCTCCTCGTGATGTATACGATAGTTGGAACCATTATTATACGTATTCCAATGGAAACGTCACATATTCAGGAACGGGGCATGTAGGGACAACAGCAGCATTTCCAGACGAAGAACAAAAACTATTCGTCAATACAATGTATCGTGCGTTTTTCGGTTCGAACCATGCACCGCAATTAACGGTTATTACGCCGCAAGAAAACGAAAAAATTCCGAGCAATCAGCCAATTGAACTATCGTATAAAGTAGAAGATTTAGATTTAGTCGACCGAACGTTTTCTACGAAAGTATGGTTAAACGATCAAGAAGTGTATGCACAAAACAACGTACCAAACGGCACAACGATTATTCAATCGCTTCCACACAACATGCCAAACGGTGGAATAGCGAAAATGAAAATTGAGGCAACTGATGCACGCGGTGCAAAAGTAACGAAAGAATTTCAAGTGATTATTGAAAAAGTATCGGCAAATATTGAAGTGAGTCGAACGATTTCAAAAACGCTTACTCCAGTCGATGAATCGATTGCGATGCAGTATACAATCACACCAAAACCATTATCGTTATTGACGAATACGTTGTTAAAAGTGACAAACGTTGCATTTGAAGAAAAATTGTCAGCAGGCATTGAAGTCGTTTCTTTGCCGAATGGATTTACAAAACAAGGGACAATCACAGAAGGATATACAATTAAAGGGGTATTGCCAGACATTTCGTTTATCAAATCAGGAACGACGTATATCGCTGAACCACAAACGTTCGCGATTCAAGTGAAACCGACAACAAAAGGAACGTTTTCGTTATCGCAAGCAAAACTGACGTACAAAGATGTGAATACACAAGTCGTCAATTTAACGTTTAACGCTCTGTCGTTCGTTTCCGATTATAAAATTACAGATATTACGTTACCAAGCACGATGTTTGTAAATCGTGGTGTGCCGAAAAATGCGCGTTTATTGTTAAACGTTTTGCCGCAAGAAGCAACGATCGCCTCAGTGGAGTGGAGCGAAAACAGTAACGGACAAATCATTTCAATCGATCAAAACGGCGTCATTACCGCAGTACAAGAAGGAACGGCACAAGTGACAGTAAAAGTAAAAGATATGTTTGGTAACGTAAAAACAACAACGATGACGGTGATCGTACGCATCCCAGTTGATTCGATGACAATAAACGATTTTACCGTTCATGTTGGTGAAACGATTCCAATTCCAATTACCGTATCACCGGCAGATGCGAAAAAAGCCGTATCTTATTCACTAGGAAATAGTTTGTATGCTGAAATTAACGGTGCAAACGGCACAATTACCGGATTAAAAGAAGGAGTAACAACACTAACCGTTCAAGCGTTTAATCGAAATGATGAGCTCATTGAAAAAACGGTTACTGTCACCGTTCAAGCGATCCCAGTAACTGCCGTTATTGTATCGCCAACAGTTGCGAATATAAATATTGGCGAAACAACTACGCTCACAGCAACAGTTGCGCCAAATAATGCGACGTATCAAGCGGTGGAATGGCGGTCATCGAATCCGAATATCGCTTCGGTTGATGAAAATGGAAAGATTACAGGTGTGAGCACAGGACAAGTGACAATTACCGCGCAAGCGCATAACGGTGTCATTGGAACAGCCATTGTTCATGTCGGCTCACCGTTAACAGGTATTTCGCTTCCATCCACATTAGTTGTACAAAAAGGAAAAACGATCAATGTATTACCGTACATTGTACCAATTCCAGCAAATGCGACAACAAAAATTGTGAGCCGTTCATTTACAATCGAAAACAGCTACTATGCCGTTGTTGATCAAAATGGAGAGGTAACTGCGAAACGTCTCGGTGAAACGCCATTAACAGTAAAATTGACCGATGAAAACGGTAAAACGTGGACGGCATCAACGGTCATTCGCGTCGTTGAACATGCGACAGACCCAACGAAAGGCGGAAATAAAAACGGCTGGTTGTACTAACGAAGGATGTGAACACGTATGAAAAAAGTGATGACGCTATTTGTCATCATCAGCTTGCTAAGCGGATGTTTTTCATCGAAAGAAGAAAAACAACAACGATTTATACAAGCGATTGAGAAAGGAAACATTCAAGCGGTGCGCGACTATATGGAAAAAGAAAAAAATATTAATTTTAAAATAAAACATGAAACACCGCTTGATGTGGCGATGCGTACCGGTCAGCGCGATATTGCAGCACAACTATTAAAAGCTGGAGGAAAGTCGGCTGTTATGCCGCTTCCTCCCCTACATTTTGCACTTGCTTCATCTTTAGCCCAAGGAAATGAAGAAAATATAGAAATCGTAAAACAAATCGTAAATGAACAAACGGTTCGTGAAAAAGATAAACAACATAATACTCCATTGCATATTGCGGCAGGGAGCGGGAATCTTGCTCTTGTACAGCTCGTTTGTCAATACGACGTTGACGTCAATGCGGTAAACAAACATGGCGAAACGCCGTTATTGCTTGCGGTGCAAGCGGGAAATATCGATGTTGTTCGCTTTTTATATGAACATGGCTCAAATGTAGAGCTGGGGAATAAAGCGGGGGAAACGCCGCTATATAAAGCGGTGGAACGAAACTTTATTGATGTAGCCACATATTTATTAGAGAAAAAAGCAAAGGTGGATGCGAAAACAAATATCGGAAAAACGCCATTAATGGTTGCAGCCGAGTATGGTTATGATGAATTAGTGACGCTCTTGCTTCGCTACGGAGCTGATGTGCATGTGAAAGACAACACTGGCAACACCGCACTTTCCCTCGCGCAATATTGGAAACACGACAACATTATAAAGCAGCTAAAGGAAAAAGGAGCCAAGTAGCTCCTTTTTTCATTGTACGCGTATTTCATCAACGATAACGGCGAGTTGTTTAACAAGCGGCAATCCGAGACCGCGGTTAATAAACACATCTTTATTATGTTTCACGACAAAACGTGCATATTGTTTTTGTTCTTCTTCTGATGAGATAGGCGTTTGAAACGAAAGATTTGTTCCGTTATCATTCGTTTCGCCGCGATACGTATTCACAATCAGCCCGTTTTCATCTGTGTACGGAATCATGGAGCTATTGCCGCGAGCAAATAGCCCACCTTCAATATTTATATATGATCCGACAGCATAAATCATGGCATTGCTGTCTGTATAGAAAAATCCTTTTAAGTTTGGTGTTGTGAATGAAAAATTGTTTGTAAATTCATTGACACGAGCAATTTCGAGTTCCCCTTTTGTTAATAACACAACTTCTTTCCCATTTAAGCCGCTAATTGTTGTATTGTAAATGGACGTATTCCCATTGACGTATACGGTAGAATCGAATGCCACTTGTCCTGTAATCGTTAAATTGCCGAGTACAATCATGTTTCCTTTCATTTGTAAAGGGGAACTGCCTGCATTTTCTAAAGTCAAATCGCCGTTTACAATGAGCCATTGCTCATCATTTAAAGTTAACGACGTAATATCGACATACGGAACGGTACTTGTATCAAGAAAAATGGATTTCCCGCTAGCAATCGCACTTTCTAATGCGGTTGGTAAATCGCTTGGGTCATTCACAACAACAGTCACAAATGACGATTTTATTTGTTCGACAAGCTCGGATAATGGTAAAGAAATAAGAGTTTGATATTGCGCTTGTTTGCTCGGGTCAAATCCATCAATACCAGCCGCTGATAGTAGTTTGTCTTTTAATGTCAAATCAAAATTTACGTCAATAAAGTCATCTTGTTCTTTTTGAACGCTCGGTCCTTGATATTGGAACGATAGTGAATGTGCTGTAAAATCATTCATGTTTTTTGTAAATGCAGTTGATATGGTGTAACAACTTCTCGCTCCATTTCCATGATCGCACGCATAGCGGTTGCCTTCAACAAACAATATACTTTTTTCACTTGTCGTTGGGAATGTTGTTTTTACGGAATAAAGCGTCGAGTTGTAAATATAGTTAGTAACGTTTGTGACATATATATCTTTTCCCGTGTATATATTGCCGTCAATATATGCTCCGCCATTTAATGTGACATTTTCACGCGAACCAAGGGCATATTTTAAAAAGCTCGGTGCGTTCGTAATAATGACTTCACGTGTAACGGTTTTGTTTCCGTACGGGGCAGATATACGAAAAACGCGTGTAAATAATTTATTACGCACGATTCCTTTTGCATCGGTGATATCTTCAATTGTGACGCTATGGCGTTTTATGAGTTCACTCAAAAAACCAGCTTGTGCATTTCCTAAATCGAGATCAAGTTGTGTGGGGGTAGATAACGTTAACTGTTCGACTTTCGCTTTCAGCTCAGCAACCGTTTCTTCTACGTTTTTGACGGCATCGTGAAGCGATGTGACATCCTCTACGCGCACTTGAGTAAATTTTGCTTGATATATGCTAACGGATAAAATCGTAACTCCAATAATAAAAAAGACAGTGACTGTTAACATAACGAGTACAAGACTATACCCTTTCTCGTTCACCTCTCTCCCCCCTTAAAACCCGAATTGTGATTGCAACGTAAACGGTTCAATATATAGCGGATCGTCGGGATCTCGATGATCGTTATCTTGAATCGATAACCGAATCGAAATGACGCCGCTTTTACATATGTTTTGTTGTTCTTGTACGCACGTATAAGTGAGCGTTGATTGTTCAGGAACGATACGTAAATTGCTTGATGTGATTTGTTTGTCATTTATTTGTAATGTTCCCGTTGTTTGATCTATCTTGATTTGCAACGTTTGACCTTCTTTTTCTTTTTCTTCGACAAGACCTGTATTTGTATCAATTTCTTTTTTTATGTTATTGACAAACGTCAGTGTATGCTCGTTTGATTCATTTTTGTTTAAGCCGTCTGGCGCGAGGGCGTATAGTTCGTTAAAAATCGTTGTCATCAATATATCTGCTTCACTTCGCAATTGACTTTCAATACCAATCCGTTTATACGCCTTCGTTCCGGCTGTAAATACGCCATATGCAGAAGCAGCAATAATCGATGTGATCGCTAAACCGACAAGTAGTTCAATAAGTGTTAATCCTCGTTCATTAGCGAATACTTTCATTGGCGATCACCCCTTTTAATACGATCACTTCGTTATTTGAGCGGACGGTGATATATAAACGAAGTAAATAGTTGCTTACATTTTCTTTTATATCTTTCTCGTTTTGAATCGTTTGCTTTAAAGGGTCAGGAAACTCGTTCGGTGGGTTTGTTTTTATTTGTGACCATATGGCTTGATCGTATGGAATTAACCAAGCTTGTACGTCTTCTTCATCATATGTTACGTTGTTAACCGTTGGTGCAAAAACAGCTTGGCATACGTCTTCGTTAGGAAATAACGATGTATTGGAACATGACGAAGCATCGAAGCGTATGAACGGTGTTTGTTCTGTCATATGGTCATGAACATAGGCGTTGATCGTTTGGAAATCGAGACGTTCCATATAATGAATAACCCCACGAGCGATATTGACGGCAACGGTTTTTGATTGGCTATACGCTGTGTATGTCATCGCATTAGTGAAAAACATGAACATGCCGCTCACAACAAATGATAAAATAACAATGGATAATAGTACTTCAATTAACGTAAAACCATGTTTATCATAAAAAATATTCATTTTCTTTTGACACATTTTCCTTCCCCTTCTTTTAAAATACATAACTTTATTATACAATATGTTAGAGTTAGGTGTTGTATCATTTGTGAATGGGGGGAACAAGTTGTCATATTTATTTTTCACTATCTTCTTTCTCATCTTAATCCCCATCTATATTCGGTTGCCTTTTGGGTGGACAAAAAAAGGGATCGTGGTTTTATTAACGGTCGCTTGTTTATTAAGCGTCTTTGGCATGATTGCTGTAAAACAATTTCCACTTTGGCAAGCGGTATTATTTCTTTTACTTTTAGTAATTGCTAGCACATATTTACTTGAACAAAAGCTCGGTCATTTATTTTATGCACGTATTCATGAGCACGATTTAATTGTAGTGAACGATGTAGAAGGTGAGCAGAAAGAAGAACCGCTATTTATCATCAAAGAAGTGGCGGAAGAAAAGCAGGAAGAAGAACGTGACCTCCAACAAAAACAAACGGAAGAAATGGAATTCGAGTGGCTTGAAAGTAACGGGCTAGAAGAGGTTGAACAACATGGTTCCGTTGAGCCTCTTCGCAATAATGAATACGATCATATCATTGAACCATTAGCCGAAATGGACGATGTGATTGAACCGCTACATATAGTGGACAATGACGGTACAGATGTAAATAACGAACATCATGAGCTGGACGATGAACAATGGGTTGATTTGTCAGACGAAGAAAACGATGAGCTAACATATAATCAACCTTTGTTTGAAACAGAAGAAAATGAGTTGCTTAACATGGACGAGCTTGTTGTTGACGAGATGACTGAGTATTTTGTCGATGAAAAAAATGAAATCGAGACAGTTATAGAAGATGATGGCATAGTAGATGAAAAGAAAAATGAGATGGAAATGATTCCAGTCATCGAAGGAGATGCCATTGGTGAAAAACAGCAAGATGAAGCAGAAAGCATACCGATTGTCGAAGAAGCCATCGTGTATGTGGACGAAGAACCATCTATATATGATGAAACAATAGCGATAGAAGAAGACGATGAAGCGATACGCATGCTTCCAAAACCGTTCATGAAAAATTTACTAGCTTCTTTATACGCCATGCGTCCGTTGTTATCGGACGAGGAATATGAACAGCTAATTTATAAACATTTACATCCTCGTTTACATGAGCAAGATTATTATACATTTGCGAATGTATTAATGGAGCATTACGTTGCTTCGAAACAATATGACAAGTTATATGATGTGGCGAAACAATTGTACGGGCAATATGAGCCTTATCCAATTATTCAACAACAATTAGCACACATGATTCATTACGCTGAACAAAAAATGGGGTGGAAAAAATGAAAAGTAGTGCACAAGTTATTGGTCTTCCAGTCATTAGCATTCAAAACGGAGTTCAACTTGGACAAGTGAAGTCACTTGTCATAAACCCAGAAAAAGGAACAGTCGACTTTTTAATTGTTGATCAAGAAAATTGGGAAATTAGTATGAAAGCGATTCCGTTTCGAAATGTGATCGGAATTGGCGAATTTGCGGTAACGGTTGAAGAAGAAAGAGCTGTTCTCGATTTAAACGTCATTCCTATTGCGAATGAGCTTGTCAATAAAAAAATTGCGATTAAACAAGCGAAAGTGATGACGAGAAAAGGACAATTGCTTGGGGAAGCAACAGAATTTTATATTGACGAAGAGACGGGACAAATTACAGGTATTGAAGTACAAATCGGAAACGACTCTCGTGTTGTTCGTGCCGATCATGTCATTACATACGGAAAAGATTTATTAATTGTTCATGAAGATGCGCAACAAACGCTTGTTTCCAATGTTGATGCGTTGTTGTCACTAAAGGGAACACAAGTAGAACCGCTCATTGAACAAATTGTTCCAAAATCATTTGAAAATGAGATTGATGAACTGCGCAAAAAACAAATCGACATGTTAACAGGAAAACGAGTATTAAAAGATATTTTTGACGCAAATGGTCAAGTGCTTATTTCAAAAGATACAATTTTAACGAAAGAAGACGTCATGCGCGCGCAAGAAGAAGGACCTGATGTTGTTATTGAATTGTCTATGAACGTTGAATAAGGAGGCGTATGCCGTGCGCCGAATCGTTTCATTCAAGCTATTTTTTACGTTACTCATTACCGTTTCATATTTACTTGCTAGTACAAAATTGGCAACGTGGGCGTACGAGTCGTTTGCTAGCGGAGACAAATTTGCCGAAGGAACGATGATCGGACCGATTGACGTATCCAATCGTTCATATGAAGAAGCGCATGAACAAATGAGTCAAAAAGTGAACGAATGGAAGCAATCAGCAAAGATGGCGCTTGTACTGGAAGGAAAAGAGGTAACGGTACAAACGAATCATTTTACGTTTCATATTGAGGAGAGCATGAAACAAGCGGTGAGCGGGAAGCACGCCCCTCTCCTCGTTTCTGTTGATGCCGAAGCATTGCAAGATGCCATTTCTTCTATCGGTGCATCAAAAGATTGGATTGACGTGGAAAAGGTGAAAACTCATTTGGAACAAGCAGCTGCCTCACTCACATCTACTCAACTATCGCTTGTTCAATACGTGCGGGAAGACATGCAACAACAAACAATATTGTCGCAAGCTGTTATTCCTTTACATGAAGAGCTTCGTATAATTCCGACATCAACAATTGTTATTGAGCCAAAGCAAGTATTTTCTGTTTTGGACTTTTTCAAAAAACAAGGAATAAGTTTATCAAAAGAAGCAATGACGTTATTTGCGTCAGTTTTATATGAAGTGATTGTACCAACGAACTTTGAAATTGTTGAACGTCATACGAGTACCGTATTACCAAACGGAGTCAAAGCAGGATTTGAAGCAGCTGTTGAACAAGACAAAAAAGATTTTATTTTCTTTAATCCAAACGATCGGGCATACACTTTTGAGTGGGGGATCGAAGGAAATGACATGCGAGCGTCTTTAATCGGTGCGCCATTTATATATCAATACGTATTAAAAACAGATCCTATTGAGTACTATGATCCGAAAACAATTGTGCAATATAGCGCATTGCTGAAGCCGAACGAAAAGCGAATAAAAGAAGAAGGAAAAAAAGGAATGCTTATTCGCTTATATAAAGAAGTGTACGATCGAAACCGCACGTTAGTTGAAACGGTTCTCGTTTCAGAAGATTTTTATCCGCCTGTTCATCGCGTCGAAGTGCGTGGATTACGAGCGGGAGCAAATAACGAAGCGAGTCCAACCCCAAGTGAGACACCTTCAGCACAACCATCACAACAAGAAGATATATGGGGAAATGAAAACGAGCAAATCAAAGGAAATGAGGATGAGACCTCATGAAAAAACAAGAGCGAAAACGATTAGGTGATTTGTTAATTGAAGCAGGGCTCATTACGAAAGAACAGCTTGAAGAAACGTTAAAAGAAAAAGCCCCTGGGCAAAAATTAGGCGATGCGTTATTGCAACGCGGCTATATTACCGAACAACAATTAATTGAAGTATTAGAGTTTCAGCTCGGCATCCCGCACGTCAGCTTATATCGGTATCCGATTGATCCGAAATTAATGAACCTTGTACCAAAAGAATTTGCGAAACGCAATATGCTCATTCCTTTAAAGCAAGAAGGGGATCGGCTATTTGTCGCCATGGCAGACCCGATGGACTTTTTTGCGATTGATGATTTGCGTCTATCGACCGGTTTTCATATTGAAGTGGCGATCGCATCAAAAGATGATATTTTACGGGCAATTAATAAATATTACGATATTGATGATTCGGTTGAAGAATTTTTAAACATTGCATCGGTCCAAGAGCCTCGCGAACAAGAGAAACTTGTTGAAGACGATTCGCCGATTGTGCGGCTCGTTAATCAAATTTTACAAATGGCTGTAGAACAACGAGCAAGCGATATTCATATCGACCCCCATGAGACAAAAGTCGTCATTCGTTATCGAATTGACGGAATTTTACGTACAGAACGAGCGTTGCCGAAACATATGCAAGGGATGTTAACGGCACGCATTAAAATTTTAGCAAATATGGATATTACAGAACATCGCGTGCCACAAGATGGGCGCATTAAAATGAATATTGATTTTCATCCAATTGATTTGCGCGTATCGACGTTGCCGACGATTTACGGTGAAAAAATTGTTATGCGCGTGCTTGATTTAGGAGCAACGTTAAACGACTTAAACAAACTTGGATTTAATAAACTGAATTTACAACGGTTTATTCAACTGATCGAACAACCAACAGGTATCGTGTTAATTACGGGACCGACCGGTTCAGGAAAATCGTCCACGCTTTATGCGGCATTAAACCGATTAAACGGTGAACATGTGAATATTATTACAATTGAAGACCCTGTCGAATATCAGCTTGAGGGGGTTAACCAAATTCAAGTGAATCCAAATGTCGGGATGACGTTTGCAGAAGGGTTGCGCTCGATTTTACGGCAAGACCCGAACATTATTATGGTCGGGGAAATTCGTGATCGCGAAACAGCGGAGGTAGCCATTCGTGCGTCTTTAACGGGACATCTTGTGTTAAGTACGTTACACACAAACGATGCATTAAGCACGGTCGCTCGTTTAATTGATATGGGCGTGGAGCCGTTTTTAGTTGCGACATCACTTTCAGGAGTTGTTTCCCAACGTCTCGTGCGTCGTGTTTGCCGCGATTGCCAAACAGAACACGAACCGACGAAGCGAGAAATAGATATTTTTGCCCGGCGTGGTTTGAAAATTGAAAAAGTGATGCGCGGTCGGGGCTGTCCGACGTGCAATATGACCGGGTATAAAGGGCGTATCGCGCTACATGAACTAATGGTTATGTCTGATGACATGAGGAAAGTCATCTTAAATGGGGAACCACTTTCGAAATTACGTGAAATCGCGATAAAAAATAAAATGATTTTTTTAATTGATGATGGTCTACTAAAAGTAAAGCAAGGACTGACGACAACAGAAGAAGTGTTGCGTGTAAGTATTGGCTAGGGTGATGAAGATGAAACAAAAAGTAGATGCGATGTTGCGTGCCGCATTTGAGTTAAAAGCATCCGATATTCATTTGACGGTCGGTATTCCCCCTATTTTTCGCATTAACGGAGATTTGAAAAGATATGGGCAAGACATGTTGTCATCAGTCGATACGGAACAAATGGCAAAAGCGATCGTTCCTGAAAAAATGTGGTCTTATTTTGAAGAGCACGGGGAGCTGGATTTGTCATATAGCCTCGCAGGCGTTTCGCGTTTTCGTGTTAACGTGTTTAAACAACGAGGCTGTATATCGCTTGCGATCCGTATTGTGCCGACAAAAATTCCGACGCTTGACGAATTGCAACTACCAGATGTATTGAAAAAGATGGTAACAAAACCCCAAGGGCTGATTCTCGTCACAGGACCAACGGGAAGCGGAAAATCGACGACGTTAGCTGCGATGATTGACTATATGAATAAAACGATGCGCAAACATATTATTACGCTTGAAGATCCGATTGAATATGTGCATAAACATGGGGGATGTGTCATCGATCAGCGCGAAGTTGGGACCGATACGAACAATTTTGCAAACGGTTTGCGGGCAGCACTTCGGCAAGATCCGGACGTCATTTTAGTCGGTGAAATGCGCGATTTAGAAACGATTCAAACAGCAATTACCGCCGCAGAAACAGGACATCTCGTATTCGGTACGCTCCATACGTCAAGTGCGCCTGCGACGATTGATCGAATCATTGACGTGTTTCAACCAGAACAGCAGGCACAAATTCGCATTCAGTTGGCGACAGTTTTAGTTGCGATTATTTCGCAACGATTATTTCCGCGCGCACAAAAAAATGGAAGAATTGCAGCGACAGAAATTTTAATCAACAATGCAGCTGTTGCTAATTTAATTCGCAATGGAAAAATTCATCAAATTCCGAGCGTCATGCAAACGAATCGCGCACTTGGTATGCATACACTTGAGGCAAGCATTAAAGAGCTTGTGCAGCAAGGATTGATCGCAAAAGAATCGGTCGAGCCGTATTTGCAGGAAGGATGATAAACATGGCGCAATTCCGCTATGAAGCGCGCGACGTGCGCGGGCGAGTGAAAAAAGGAACGATCGTTGCTTCGTCGCGTCGCGATGTGATGATAAAACTGCGTGAACAACGGTTGAAAGTCATTGATGTACGCGAAGTGCCACAAACGTTATTAACGAAAGAAATTACGTTCGGTAATCCCGTCAAACTGCAACATTTCGTTATTTATTTGCGTCAATTTGCGACGCTCTTAAAAGCAGGAGTAACGATTGTGGATGCTACACGTATTTTAGCGGAACAAACGGAAAGTAAAGCGTTAAAAAAGGCGTTGGCGCATATTGAAGAGCAATTACGAAGCGGTCAACCGTTATCTACAGCGATGACTAATCACCCAAACATTTTTCCACCGCTTGTCATCAATATGATTCGGGCTGGAGAAGCGAGCGGAAGTATGGAAGAAACGCTTGAGAGGCTTGCGGATCATTTTGAAAAAGTGCATCGGACACGCCAAAAAATTGTCTCCGCTTTGGCGTATCCCGTTGTTGTTGGGATTATTGCGGTCATCGTTGTCATCTTTTTGCTCGTTCAAGTCGTTCCGACGTTTGTTTCGATGTTTGCAGATTTTGGAGCGGAGTTGCCAGCGATTACGAAGTTTGTGCTACGTGCAAGTGAAGTGATGCAAACGTACTGGTGGGGCGTTATTTTACTTATGTTTATGATGTACGGCTTACTTCTGTTGTTAAAGAAGCAAAAAAAGACGAAATATTATTTAGATGTGATCGTATTACGCATGCCGATTTTCGGCAGCATGATGCAAAAAGCAGTGCTTGCACGTATGACACGTACATTAAGTTCCCTTTTTTCAAGCGCTGTCCCTATTTTACAAGCGCTTGCGATCGTTGAAGCAGTCGTTGAAAATGAAGTTGTTGCTCGCGTCATTCGCACATCGCGTGATGCGCTTGAGCGCGGAGAATCGTTAACGGAACCGATGAAGCGACATTGGGCGTTTCCTCCGCTTGTGACGCAAATGATTGCGATTGGAGAACAAACGGGTTCATTAGATGCGATGCTTGCAAAAGTGGCCGATTTTTACGAAGCAGAAGTCGAAGCAGCGACCGATCGGTTAAAATCATTAATTGAACCGCTCATGATCGTGTTGCTCGCTAGCGTCGTTGGGACAATCGTCACATCCATTTTAGTCCCGATGTTTGATATATTTAATCATATTCAACAATAAAACTAGTACTTTTCAACTAGATTGGTTATCGTGTAAAATGATGAGAGAAAACAAAAAATTGCAAAGGAGAGGAATTATGTTAAAGAAATTCATTCGCAACGAAAAAGGTTTAACATTAATTGAATTGCTGGCAGTAATCGTTATTTTAGGAATTATTGCAGCGATTGCGATTCCGAGCATTGGGGCAATTATTGATAACTCGAAAAAAGACGCTCATATCGCCAACGCTAAACAGCTTGTTAATGCAGCAAGAATAGCTGTTACAGCTGATGCTGCAAACGCAGCCAAAACATCCTTTACAATGAAAGAATTGGTTGATGGGGGATATTTAGAAAAGACACCGAAGTCACCTGGTGATAAAGGAAATTATGATGAGGATAACTGCAAAGTTTTCGTCACAAAAAATACAACAACAGGAAATTTCAGCTATGAAGTTGAGTTGGTTGATGATGGAAATCCAGCTCATAAGTATATCACAAAGAAAAACGTAGACGATTTAAAGAGAAGTGACGTTAAACTTGAATAGTGCATTATCTATTTCCTTCCTCCTCGGTCTTCTTCTCGGCTCGTTTTATAACGTTGTTGGGTTAAGGGTGCCAAAAGGGGAGTCGATTGTTGCGCCGCGTTCGCATTGTCCATCTTGTAAACGAACGTTGACAGCGTTAGAGTTAATTCCGGTTGTGTCGTATATGTTACAAAAAGGGAAATGTCGCGCGTGTTCGGCGCGCATTTCCTTTGTTTATCCGTTCGTTGAGCTGTCCACGGCTATATTGTTTACGCTCGCCCCGTTTCTTGTTGGTTGGTCAGCGGAAGTAGCCGTTAGTTGGACGCTCATTTCTTTATTCGTTATTATTTTCGTTTCTGATGTGCATTATATGATTATTCCAAACCGTGTTTTATTATTTTTTGCGCCACTTCTTTTCATTGAGCGCATATGGCTCGTGCCGCTTACTCCTTGGTGGGATAGTTTGCTCGGTAGTTTTGTTGGATTTATGATGTTGTTTCTTATTGCCCTTGTGAGTAAAGGTGGAATGGGCGGTGGAGATATTAAACTATTTGCAGTGATCGGTTTGGCGCTTGGGGTAAAATTAACGGTTTTAGCATTCTTTTTATCGACGTTCGTTGGAACGATGTTTGGTCTGATTGGCATGGCAATAGGGCGTGTGAAGCGTGGCGAGCCGATGCCATTTGGACCAGCCATTGTTGTTGGTACGCTGATCGCCTATTTTTTTGGTGAAGCGATGATTGATATGTATGTAAAGGTTATGATGTAAGGAGAACAAACTATGCGGCTTTTTTCGATGAAAAATAAAGTAGGCAACATTGTCATAAAAGACCACGTCATTCGCTATGTAGAGCTAAAACAACAAAAACCGCTCATATTGCATACATGCGAGGAATGGCCGCTTCCAGAAGGAATTGTGCGCGACGGGAAAATTGCTGATGAAGAGCAACTCGCTCACATTATGGAGCAATGCGTCGATATGTGGAACATAAAACGTCGTCGCGTCCGTTTTCTCGTGCCTGATCCGCTTATCGTCATTCGTAAAATTCCGTTACCGAAAGAAATGGAGCATGAAGATATACGCAGTTATTTATTTATGGAAATTGGCGCGACCATTCCACTTCCGTTTGAAGATGCGGTATTTGATTATGCGGTGCTTGAGAAAACGAAAGAAGCGCTCCACGTTTTATTATTTGCAGCTCCAGAAGCAAACGTGATGCAATATGCAGAACTGTTTGAAGCAGTTAAATTAAAACCGATTGTGGCCGATATTTCTCCGCTTAGTTTATATCGCTTATTTTACACGTTTGATTTAGCGAACGACATCGATCACTTTTTATTTGTTCAATTTGATTTATCATCGTTAAACGTCAGTGTCTTTCATCAGCATCGTCCGATATTTACTCGTCAGTTAGCGTTTGATTCACAATGGACATATTGGGAAAAAACGAATGAAGGATGGAAATGGTTAAAGGAAGGACAACCTGAACGTCAACTGGAAGATGTATACAAAGAGCTAGAGCGTGTCATGAACTTTTATCGTTTTTCACTGCAAAAAGGTGAGGCGCAAATTACCCGCATCGTTATTACTGGCGATCATCCGCTCATTCATACGTTTTCCCACTTGTTACAAGAGCGTCTTGATGTGGCAGTGGAAACGTTAACGTTGCCACTTTCGATCGACCCTACTTACTACTTACCAATTGGACTCGGATTAAAAGAGGGTAATGCACATGTTAGTAGAAATTAACTTACTCCCAAAACGAGAACGGAAATCCCGTTTCATGCCGCTTTTATCGATTGTGATAGCGGTCTTGTTCATTGTTGGTGCAACAACATTTTATTTCATTGTGCAGCGCATGGAACAACAAATTGCGCAATTAAAAACGGAGCTCGATCAAACGAAAGCGTTGCGCATCGCTGAAGAAGAAAAACAAAAAACAGCAACGAACGCATCCGTCGGAGTCCAGTTACAAGAAGCGATTCAATGGGCGGAACAATATCCGATTCATACGATCGCGCTATTGCACGAACTGATTGAACGGTTGCCTGAACGCGGCTTTTTAATGAACGTTTCGTATGCCCGTGACGGTGCCATTCAATTGACGGCTCAATTTGATACAACACGTGAAAGCGCCGCCTATTTACAAGCTCTAAAAGATGCATCGTTTATCACTGATGTAAAACTGACGAGTTTAACCGCAGTAGAAGAAAAGGCTGAAGAAGAAGGAACAATGCCACGATATATCGGACAATTTTCTATTCAATTAAATATGGAAGAATGGAAAAAACAGCAACAAGGAGGGGGAAAATGAGAAAAGGACTTATCGTGACGGTCGCCCTCTTGTTGCTTACGCTACTATCATTTGCGCTATATATATATGTGTACAAACCGCTTGATGACCGAAAAGAACAACTGGAAACAGAATTACAAACGGAAAAAAAGTTGTTACAAACGCTACAAAGTAAACAAACATCGGACGAATTGCGTACGAGCCTCGTTGAACTACAAAAACGTGTTCCTGTTCAACCGTTTGTTGAGCAATTTTTATTAGACATTGAAAAAGCAGAGGTCGTATCAAATAGTGAAGTATTGTCGCTTACTTTTCAAGAAGGAGAAAACGTTGAAGGACCTCCAACGCCGATTCAAAAATTGACAGTCAATCTATCTGTTCGTTCTCCTTCTTATTTTGCACTTGAACAGTTTATCGACGTGTTAGAGCGATCAAAGCGCATCGTTTCCGTTGATTCGCTATCGTTCACAGGATATGAGGAGTGGACGACGGTCATGGATGAAGTGCCACAACTGTCTTATTCCTTAACTGTGTCAACGTTTTACGCACCAGAATTGCGCCAATGGATTGAGCAATTGCCACCGCTTGATTTACCGCAACCGAGCGAAAAGCGAAATCCGTTTCCTTCATTAACGGAACAATAAAGGGGTCGGTTGGATGCAAGATGAACGAGGAATGACGCTAATCGAACTGTTAGCTGTCATTGTCATTTTAAGTATTTTAGTCATGATTGCGACTGTGTCTGTCGTTGAGGTCATTAAAAAGTCGCGTGATCGGGCGTTTGTTGCGACAGCGTATACGCTCTATGAAGCAGCACGGCTTCACGTTGGTGCGCAAAAAGTAGAGTTTTTAACGCCAAATCAAAGTGAGATATTGACGTACAAACAATTAGTTGATGATGGGGTTCTCGAAGGGATTATCGATCCATACACATCGAAACGTTTGCCACCAAATGACGATTCATACGTCATTGTGACAAAGCAAAGTGATGGTACGATCACATATGCCGTTTGTTTAAAAGGGGAAACGAAGCAAATTTGTAAAGAAAACGGTGTGCCAGTTGAACAATTGTCGGTCAACGACATCCAAGAACGATAGTGCGAAATTTGACGAAAACCTTCCGCAACGAGACGACAAATGTCTCGTTTTTTTTTTTCTTTTTTATGTTACGATGGGCGAAGAATGACAGCGGGAGGGAAAAAAATGGACAAGCCAGCGAAAAAAGCGATCGTGATTAAAGTGAACGGAAAAGAGCAACCGTACACGTCAGTGACAAATACATTGCCCCAATGGTCGAACGAGGAAAGCAATGAACAAAGTGAAAAACAAGATGAGCTCATACCATTTGAAATGAGTAAACGATATACAAGATCACCTTGGCGCTCCTTTGTATTAGCGATCGCTTTAGCGGTTGTTCTTGGGACAAGCTTCGGCTTACTTGTATTAACAATCATCCCGACAACAGAGAGCAAACCGACTTCAACAACGACGTTACAACAAGAACAAAATGAAGAAGTGCCAACCTCACAACGAACAGAGACGATTTTCGTCGTTCAAGGTGGGGTGTTTCAAGATGAAAAAGCAGCAAATGTATATGTACAAAAAATAAAGGCACAACAACGTCCGAGTGTAATAATTGGAAAACAGCCTGTTTATGTATTTTTAGGCATGGCATTGACAAAAGAGGAGGCAAAGCAGATCGCAAGTTTATATGAATCGCTCGGAATTGACACATACGTAAAACCGTGGAATGTATCCATCGATGAAAAAGAAAGTGAACCTTTTGTGATGATCGTGTCCGTTATTAGTCGATTGTTGAATGGACAGCAACTTCAAAATGAACAATGGAAACGGCTACAATCGTATTCGCCTCACAATGAGCAAGTGAAAAAAGCATATGAAGCGCTTTTTACTTTTCGTCAATCAAATGACCAAAAGCAATTATGGGAAGCACAGCAACATATATTACACGTCTTACATTAAGAAGCGAACAGCTTCTTTTTTTTGTCGAACCGTTGTATATTGTGTATAAATTTGGTACGATACAAGTGTATCTTCCTTGAAACAAACGCTCATGACAGAAAGGTGATGACGATGCAACTTGTATTAGCTTCTAGTTCTCCTCGTCGCAAACAACTTCTTCGTATGCTTGGACTTCCGTTTGACATCCTCGTCAGCGATGTCGATGAATCATTTGATGCTAAGTTATCCCCAGATGAAATTGTACAACAGCTCGCGTATAAAAAAGCAAATGCGGTATGGCAACAAGCAAGTGATGCGTGCGTCATCGGTGCTGATACGATTGTCGTATGTGAAGGAGAAGTGCTTGGAAAGCCAACAAGTGAACAAGACGCCTTTCGGATGTTGAAACGTCTATCTGGAACAACACATGAAGTATGGACAGGGGTAGCGATTTGTACAGCAAACGAGTGCGTGACGTTTGCTGTAAAAACGAACGTTACATTTTGGCCACTTTCAGATGAAGACATTCGGGCTTATATTGCGACAAAAGAGCCACTTGATAAAGCGGGAGCATATGGCATTCAACAGCGCGGAGCACTTTTTGTCCAAAAAATTGAGGGTGACTATTTTTCCGTTGTTGGTTTGCCGATCGCAAGGCTCGCTCGTGAATTAAAAAAATTCGGATTTTATCCATTTCGCTAAAAAAAGGTTAAAATAGAGGGGGGGAACGTATGCTTATTCGCCATGTTCCGCCCGATGAACGCCCGCGTGAACGCTTGCTTTCCGAAGGACCGCAAAGCCTATCAAATCAAGAATTGTTAGCTATTTTGCTTCGCACGGGGACAAAACAATATTCCGTTCTCACGCTCGCACAACATTTACTCACCCATTTTGAAGGACTTCGACAGCTAAAAGATGCGACAATTGAAGAAATGACAAGTATTAAAGGAATCGGAAAAACAAAAGCGATTCAAATTATTGCAGCGCTTGAACTCGGTCGTCGTGTGCATCAACTTCAATATGACGACCGTTACGTCATTCGTTCTCCAGAAGACGGTGCAAGATACGTCATGGAAGATATGCGTTTTTTGAGCCAAGAACATTTCGTTGTGTTATATTTAAATACGAAAAACCAAGTGATGCATAAAAAGACTGTATTTATCGGTAGTTTAAATGCATCGATTGTCCACCCGCGCGAAGTGTATAAAGAGGCAATTAAACGTTCAGCAGCATCCATTATTTGTATTCATAATCATCCGTCAGGAGACCCAACACCGAGCCGCGAAGATATTGAAGTGACGCGCAGGCTCGCAGAATGCGGTCGTCTCGTTGGCATTGAGTTGCTTGACCATTTAATTATTGGCGACAAAACATATGTAAGCTTAAAAGAAAAAGGATATGTGTAAATCATTCTCTTTTCATTGCAATTGCGTTATAATAAATGTCATGAGTTTTTGAAAGCATTTTGTTTCAGAAAGGAAGATACGAATATGTTTGGCATTGGATCAAGAGATCTCGGAATAGATTTAGGCACTGCAAATACGCTCGTATACGTCAAAGGAAAAGGAATTGTTTTGCGTGAGCCTTCTGTTGTCGCGCTTCAAAAAGATACGAAACAAATTGTGGCGGTTGGAAATGAAGCAAAACAAATGATCGGACGTACGCCAGGAAATGTTGTTGCGCTTCGTCCGATGAAAGACGGGGTCATTGCAGATTACGAAACGACAGCGATTATGATGAAATACTACATTAAACAAGCAACGAAAAATAGCGGATTGTTTGCTGGAAAACCATACGTCATGGTGTGCGTACCGTCAGGGATTACGGCAGTAGAAGAGCGTGCAGTCATCGATGCGACTAGACAAGCAGGTGCTCGCGATGCTTATACGATCGAAGAACCGTTTGCAGCGGCAATCGGGGCAAACTTACCAGTATGGGAGCCAACAGGAAGCATGGTTGTCGACATCGGGGGTGGCACAACGGAAGTTGCTGTCATTTCTTTAGGTGGCATTGTGACGAGCCAATCGATTCGCGTTGCGGGTGACGAAATGGATGAAGCAATTATCCAATATATCCGCAAAACGTACAATTTAATGATCGGGGAGCGTACAGCGGAAGCGATTAAAGTTGAAATTGGTTCAGCAGGAAATCCAGAAGGAATCGGAAGCATGGAAATTCGCGGTCGCGACTTGTTAACAGGCTTGCCAAAAACGATTGAAATTCATGCGGAGGAAATTGCTGAAGCGTTGCGTGATACCGTATATGCGATTGTTGATTCTGTGAAAAATACGCTAGAAAAAACGCCTCCAGAGCTTGCTGCCGACATTATGGATCGCGGAATCGTTTTAACAGGTGGGGGAGCGTTGTTACGGAATTTAGATAAAGTCATTAGCCAAGAAACGAACATGCCAGTCATTATTGCTGAAAATCCTCTCGACTGCGTCGCGATCGGTACAGGAAAAGCGCTTGATCATATCCATTTATTTAAAAATAAAGCGCGAGACCATCGCTAATGTGTAAGAAGGTGTTCTCATGCCGAAGTTTTTCTTAAATAAACGGCTCATTATATTGCTTGTCAGCATCATGGTTCTCGTTGCCTTGATCGGCTTTTCATTAAAAGAGCGAAACGAACTAAGTTGGATGGAAAAATTCGTGAAAGACACCGTTGTTTTTATGCAATCGATCGTGCATAAGCCCGCACAGTTTGTTGCGGGCTTCTTTGAAAATGTGAATGATTTGCGCCATACATATGAAGAAAACAAACGTTTAAAAGAACATTTAGAGCAATACGTTCTTTTGCAATCAGAAGTGGAGTCGCTAAAAAAAGAAAACGAACGTTTACGTGAGCTTTTGAATAAAAAGGAAAGTTTACGTGACTTTGTTGCTATTCAAGCGACAGTCATTGGGCGCAATCCAGATCGTTGGGAAGAGACGTTAATTGTCAATAAAGGGTCGCAGCACGGTGTGAAAAAAGATATGGCTGTTATTACACCTCAAGGGTTAATCGGCAAAGTGCGCAGCGTCTCCCCATTTAGCGCAACGGTGCAATTGCTGAGCGCAAAAAATCGACAAAACCGCATTTCCGCATTTATTCAAGGAGATGAAAACGTATTCGGCTTAATAGAAGGATACGATGAAGAGAGAGAAGCGTTGCTGTTAAAGCGCATTCCATATGATGCAAAAATAGAAAAAGGGCAGCGCGTATTTACATCAGGACTTGGTGGGATTTTTCCAAAAGGATTGTTTATCGGAGAAGTTGAAGAAGTCGTTGCGGATGAATACGGGCTTACACAAATTGCCTATATCAAGCCAGCAGCGAATTTTTATGACATTGATGATGTGATCATTGTGAAACGAAAAATTGAAATGTCGCAAGAGGAGGAAGAACAATGAGCCGCTTGTTTCTTCCTTCCCTTGTGACCGTTATATTTTTATTAGAAAGCATTATTGTTCAATTGGTTTCACAGCCATTATTTGATGTTTATTTGCTTGTACCGCGTATGTTGCTCGTTTTTATCGTGTTTATTACGATTTTTATTGGACAAACAGAAGGAATGATGTACGGATTCATCTTCGGTCTATTATACGATGTAACATATACGGAACTATTAGGTGCTTATGCCTTTGCCTTTTCGCTCATTGCTTATTTAATTGCAAAAGCGATGAACGTTTTGCATAAAAACGCATGGACAGCTTCTTTTTTTGCCATTGTGGCGATCGCATGTGTGGAATGGTATGTATACGCCATTCAGCTCGTTATTGGTGGAACGACTATGTCTGTTTCAACGTTTTTTCAAGCACGCTTTTTGCCAACGTTGTTTATTCATACAATTGTCATTTTGCTCATCGCCTATCCGCTAAAGCAAACGTTGTTAAAGTGGCATGAGAAACGGGATGAATCGTCGCCAGTGTGAAGGAATACAAAAAAAATGCGGAGAAATATGTATTGAGGTGAAAGTCGTGGCTGGCAAAGAGAAAAGAGCATATGTGTCGATGAAAGGGACGAAAGAAGGGTTGACGCTGCATCTCGATGATACGTGCGCCTATGACGAACTATTAAAACAAGTGGACGAATTGTTGGTGACGACAACCCGTGACGAGGAAGGTCCGCTTGTTGCGGTGCACGTGCATGTTGGCAACCGATATTTGACGCGTGAACAAGAAGAGAGATTGCGCGACGTCATCCGAATGAGAAAAAATTTAATCGTCCACTCGATTGTAAGCAATGTCATGACGAAACAAGAGGCGTTGGAGTGGAAAAAGAAAAATGAAATTGTGTCTGTTGCGAAAATTGTTCGTTCTGGACAAGTGCTACATATCGATGGGGACTTGCTTTTAATCGGTGATGTGAATCCTGGCGGAACCGTCATTGCGACAGGAAATATTTTTGTGTTAGGAGCGTTACGTGGCATTGCTCATGCAGGGTATGATGGAAATCGTCAAGCGATCATTGCTGCTTCAGTCATGAAGCCAACACAGTTGCGCATTAGCGATGTGATGAATCGAGCACCAGACTATCGTACTGACGAAGGAAATGAAATGGAGTGTGCTTATATTGACGAACATGATCAAATTGTTGTCGATCGACTCCAACTATTAATGCATTTACGTCCGCATTTAACTCGGTTAGAAGGGAGTTTTTGACAGTGGGAGAAGCGATTGTTATTACTTCTGGCAAAGGTGGCGTTGGCAAAACAACAACGACAGCAAATCTCGGAACGGCGCTAGCACTATTAGGAAAGCGCGTCTGTCTTGTTGACACCGATATCGGTTTGCGCAATCTTGACGTCATTATGGGGTTAGAAAATCGCATCATTTATGATCTTGTCGATGTTGTCGAAGGGCGTTGCACCGTGCAAAAAGCGCTCGTGAAAGATAAGCGGTTTGAAGATCGTCTGTATTTATTACCAGCTGCCCAAACGAGCGACAAATCTGCGGTTACGCCGGAACAAATGAAACAGCTCATTGACGATTTGAGACAAGATTACGATTATATTTTAATTGATTGTCCTGCAGGCATTGAACAAGGATATAAAAATGCTGTTGCGGGAGCGGATGAAGCGATTGTTGTTACAACGCCAGACATTTCGGCTGTTCGCGATGCTGACCGAATTATCGGTCTGCTTGAAAAAGAAGAGCATATGAAGCGACCGCGTTTAATTATTAATCGTATTCGTAGCCATATGTTAAAAAATCATGATATGTTAGATATTGATGAAATTGTCATGCACTTATCGATTGATTTACTTGGTATTATTGTTGATGACGAACATGTGATTAAAGCGTCAAACAATGGTGAGCCGATTGTTCTCGACCCAAACAGCAAAGCATCGTTAGCATATCGCAACATTGCTCGGCGCCTGCTCGGCGAATCAGTGCCGCTCATGTCGCTTGATGATGAAGAACAAAAAGGCTTTTTCTCGAAAATTAGAAAATTGTTTAGCGCTCGCTAGCACTTCCGGTTGGAGGTGCTTTTTTCATTCATATCTTCCCGATTTCCCCATACATATAATACAAATAGGACGAGAGGGGTGGGAGTGTGAGCGATCGAATTGAACATATTCGAAAACGAATTGCCAAGCGGAAAAAGGAGCGTGAACGTTACGTTCAAACGATGTTGACGAATTGGAACGAAGATGAAAAATACGGGAGTCCAACGGTTGTGACGTACGAAGGGGAGCGTGAATCGTCGCTGTTTCGCAAAGATATATTTTTATTTAAAAGCTTCCTAGCGGCACTATTATTTTTTAGTGTTGCGATTTTATTTCAATATGACTCACCGAGAATGGAAGGAGCTCGTACGTTTGTCAAACAAGTGATGGAAAAAGATTTTCAATTTGCAACCGTTGCTCAATGGTATGAAAAAACATTCGGCAAGCCTCTTGCGTTTTTTCCAGTAAAAAAGCAACAAGAAACAACAGCAGCATATGCTTTCCCTGCTTCAGCGCGCGTTGTAGAAACGTTTGAACATAATGGACAAGGCGTTGTTATCGAAACTGATGAAACGGTTAAAGCAGTCGAAGAAGGGATTGTCGTATTTGCAGGAGTGAAAGAACCGCATGGAAAAACAGTCATTATTCAACATGCAGATGGAAGTGAAACGTGGTATGGAAAATTATCAGCTATTTCTGTAAAGCTATATGATTTTATTGAGGCGGGGAAAGAAGTAGGAAAAGCGGAGGAGAATGATCAAAAGCGTATATTTTATTTTGCTGTTAAACAAGGGGATCATTTTATTGATCCGGTTCAGGTGATTTCCTTTGAATAAATGGTTATCTATTTTCATGAACATTCATATTCATCCGCTTTTTTGGTTCATTGCGCTTATGGCGATTATGACTGCTCAATTTCAGATGCTCCTTTTGTTGTTTTGGATTGTGCTTTGGCACGAACTTGGACACGTTATAGCGGCACATTTGTTTTCGTGGCGCGTGAAACGCATCTTACTTTTGCCGTTTGGTGGGGTAGCTGAGATGGATGAGCATGGGAATCGTCCGTTCCATGAAGAATTAATCGTCATACTGGCAGGTCCATTTCAGCATATTGTTATTTTTTTTATTGCATATATAGCACATAGCGCCAACATATTATCGGATGAGTGGTATAAGCAACTGCTTGAGTACAATTTATCCATTTTACTTATTAACTTATTACCGATTTGGCCGCTCGATGGAGGAAAGTTATTGTTCCTTTACCGCACAATGCGTACATCGTTTCGACGCGCGCATGAACAAACGCTTTATGCGTCATCCTTGTTTTTAATCGCATGTTTTATTGCTTTATTTATTTTTGTGCCGTTGCAAATCAATTTATGGATTATCGGTCTTTTTTTAGCACATGCTATTTGGGTTGAATGGAAGCAACGAACGTACGTATGGATCCGTTTTTTACTTGAACGTTACTACGGAAAACGAATCGAATATCGGGCGTTAAAGCGTCTTGTCGTCGATGCAAATGATCCGTTATTTCGCGTTCTTCTTTTGTTTCATCGCGGAAAAAAACATGCGATCCTCGTAAAGAAAAATCAAATGGAAATGGAGCTCGATGAAAATGAATTGTTGTATGCTTATTTCCATGAGAAACGAACGAATGAACCGATCGGCCATTTAATTTATATGTATTGACAATTGTTTTCTTTTTATGCTATCATCTTCTATGTTGTGTAGCACCCGTGCTACAACCGCTCAGCTAAGGCTATTTAAGCGTTCGCTTGAACCGCCTCGCAGCTGGCGAGTCTGAGTCTAATTTAGGAGGTGCAAATATGTACGCGATTATTGAAACTGGTGGAAAACAAATTAAAGTGCAAGAAGGCCAAGCAATTTACATCGAGAAAATCGATGCAGCGGAAGGCGAAACAGTAACATTCGACAAAGTGTTATTTGTAGGTGGCGAAAACGTAAAAGTTGGTAATCCTACAGTCGCTGGCGCAACAGTAACGGCGAAAGTTGAAAAACATGGTCGTCAAAAGAAGATCATCGTTTTCAAATATAAGCCAAAGAAAAACTATCGTCGTAAGCAAGGTCATCGCCAACCATACACAAAAGTTGTCATCGAAAAAATTAACGCATAAGGCGTAAGCGATGATTCGTATAACGATTAATCGAACGGCAGAAGGGACGATCCGTTCCTTTACCATTAGCGGACACGCTCAGTTTGCGAAGCGTGGACAAGATATTGTATGTGCAGGTGTATCAGCTGTTTCGTTTGGTGCGGTCAATGCAATCGTCGCCTTGACGAATGTGAAACCGATCATTCAACAAGGAAAGGACGGCTATCTTCATTGCGAGCTTCCGACAATTGAAGATGCCAAAGTGCTAGCCGATGTGCAACTTCTTCTTGAAGGAATGATCGTGTCGCTCCAAACGATTGAGCGTGATTACGGTAAATACGTCAACATAACGATGAAAACGTTGTAGGAGGTGACACGACATGTTGCGTTTAGATCTTCAGTTTTTTGCATCGAAAAAAGGGGTAGGTTCAACAAAGAACGGTCGTGATTCGATCGCAAAACGTCTTGGCGCGAAGCGTGCAGACGGTCAATTCGTCACAGGCGGTTCTATTCTTTACCGTCAACGCGGAACAAAAATTTACCCAGGATTGAACGTAGGACGCGGTGGCGACGACACACTTTACGCGAAAGTTGACGGCATCGTTCGTTTTGAGCGCATGGGTCGCGATCGTAAAAAAGTGAGCGTTTATCCTGTTGTAAAAGAAGCATAAAGAAGTGGAAAACTCTAACCGACTTGGTTAGGGTTTTCTTTTTGTTCACGTATGCTATAATTATAGTCAAACTGTTTATGGGAGAATGAATGATGGAGAAGCGGTGGACGGTTGTGGAAGCATTGCGTCATTCCAGGCACGATTGGCTCAATAAAATTCAGTTAATTAAAGGAAATTTATCTTTGCAGCGGATTGATCGAGTGAATGAGATCATTCAACAAATTATCATTGAGGCAGAAAATGAAGCGAAGCTAACGAATTTACAAATAGAGCGGTTCGCTGAATTGCTTATGACGTACCATTGGCAAGCACGTCATATTCAACTGGAGTATGAAGTGTTAGGAGAGCCACGTTCATTACATGCATATGATCATATGCTCGTTACATGGTGTCAAACATTTTTACATATGCTTGAGGAATGTTGTTCACCACATGTTGAAAACTATATAACGATTACGATCGATTTAACAGAGAAAAATGTACGATTATTTTTTGATTATCGTGGCATGCTCCAACAGCTAGAGACGGTAAAAACATGGATTCAAAACCATAAGCAATATGATGCGCTCACACTTTGTGATTGCGTCATTCAAGAACACGAACTAACGATATGTGTAACTATTTCATCTTTTTAAATAAAAGGTGAAAAGATCGGAGGAGGAAAACGATGTTTGTTGATCAAGTGAAGATATATGTGAAAGGTGGCGACGGTGGAAACGGAATGGTCGCGTTTCGGCGCGAAAAATACGTTCCAAAAGGCGGTCCAGCAGGGGGAGACGGTGGAAAAGGCGGGGATGTCGTATTTGTTGTTGATGAAGGATTGCGAACGTTAATGGATTTCCGCTACCAACGTCATTTTAAGGCGCCACGTGGTGAACATGGCATGTCGAAAAATCAACATGGAAAAAACGCCGAAGATTTAATTGTCAAAGTGCCACCAGGAACGGTTGTTATTGATGATGAGACGAAAGAAGTCATTGCTGATTTAACAGAACATGGGCAACGATTTGTCGTAGCAAAGGGTGGTCGCGGTGGACGGGGAAATACTCGATTTGCAACCGCATCGAATCCGGCGCCAGAAATTGCTGAAAATGGTGAGCCGGGACAAGAACGATACGTGACGTTAGAATTAAAACTGCTTGCCGATGTCGGACTTGTCGGTTTCCCAAGCGTTGGTAAATCTACGCTATTGTCCGTTGTTTCAGCAGCGAAACCAAAAATTGCAGACTATCATTTTACGACGATCGTTCCGAATTTAGGTGTCGTTGAAACGGAAGATGGTCGTAGCTTTGTTATGGCTGATTTACCAGGTCTCATTGAAGGTGCTCATCAAGGAGTTGGACTAGGTCATCAATTTTTACGTCATATTGAACGAACACGCGTCATCGTTCATGTCATTGATATGGCTGCTATCGAAGGACGAGATCCGTACGAAGATTATGTAGTCATTAACGAAGAATTAAAACAATATAATTTACGTCTAACAGAGCGACCGCAAATTATTGTGGCGAATAAAATGGATATGCCACATGCGGAGGAACATTTGCAACAATTTAAACAAAAATTAAACGAAGATGTGCCGATTTTCCCTATTTCAGCAGTCACTCGTCAAGGGATTCGTGAACTGTTATTTGCCATTGCTGATTTGCTTGAGACGACGCCAGAATTTCCTCTTTATCCACAAGAAGAAGAAGCGATTCATCGCGTTGTTTACAAGCTCGAAAAAGAAGAAGCCCCGTTTCATATTACGCGCGATGATGATGGAACGTTTATTTTATCAGGGGAAAAGATTGAAAAGCTGTTCAAAATGACCGATTTTTCACGAGAAGAGTCCGTGCGTCGTTTTGCGCGTCAGTTGCGCTCACTTGGGGTGGATGATGCGCTGCGCGCTCGCGGAGCGAAAGATGGGGATATTGTGAAGCTGTTGAATTACGAATTTGAATTTGTTGATTAATGCGGAAGGGGGCGCTTGTGCGGTGGATAAAAAGTTTTACCTAGTGCGTGAAGATGTATTGCCTGAGGCGATGAAAAAAGTATTGGCTGCAAAAGAATTAATTGAGCGAAAAAAAGTTGATTCCGTCGCTGACGCTGTGCAACTTGTTGATGTGAGCCGAAGCGTTTTTTATAAATACCGCGACGCCGTTTTTCCATTTCATACGATGGTTCGTGAACAAATTATTACGCTTTTTTTCCATTTAGAAGACCGCTCAGGCACCCTTTCAAAGCTATTAAGCGTTGTTGCAGCAGCCAACTGTAACGTGCTTACGATTCATCAAACGATTCCGCTTCAAGGGCGTGCAAATGTGACGCTATCGATCAGTACAAGCGAGATGACGATGACAATTGATGAGCTACTTTCGCAACTAAAACAGCTACCTTTTGTTGAAAAAGTAGAGATTCTTGGATCAGGGGCGTAGAGAGGAGAAGACATGTGAAAATCGGATATTTAGGACCAAAAGGGACGTTCACGCATGCGGCTGTTGAAGCCGTTTTCCCTCATATCCCGAACGTTCCATATCATACGATTCCGCAATGCATGGACGCTGTGCGTGACGGTGAAGTAGAGCTGGCCGTCGTTCCGTTAGAAAATGCGCTTGAAGGTTCTGTCAACTTGACGATTGATTATTTAATTCATGAATGCAATTTGCCAATTGTAGGGGAAATTATCGCACCAATTGAGCAACATTTGCTTGTTCATCCATCCCAATTGGAACATTGGTTACATGTTGAATGCATTTATTCACACTCACACGCCATTGCACAATGCCATAAGTTTTTACATCGCCATTTAAAGCATGCAACGTACGAATACGTCACTTCAACAAGTGCAGCAGCTAAATATGTGAGCGAACATCCGAATGAAAAAATCGCAGCGATTGGCAATCGTCTTGCTGCAAAACAATACGGTTTAGCGATTGCGAAAGAAAACATTCATGATTATGACTACAACCATACGCGTTTTATTGTTTTGCATCGTGAACGTTGTTTATTGCCTGTAAAAGATCAAGAAGACGGTTTTAAAACAACGTTGATGGTTATGTTGCCGAAAGATCAAGCAGGAGCACTTCATCAAGTGTTATCGGCGTTTGCGTGGCGAAAGCTCAACTTAACAAAAATTGAATCACGACCAGCGAAAACAGGACTTGGAAATTACTTTTTTATCATCGATATCGATCAAAAAATGGATGACGTTTTAATCCCTGGAGCGATTGCAGAACTAGAAGCACTTGGCTGTACGGTGCAACTATTAGGTAGTTATCCGTATTATACGGTGAAAAAAACATCCCTCGTGTGAAAGGGATGTTTTTTATTCGATCAAAAATCCTGCTTGTTTTAAAGCAGCGCATGCTTCATCTAACTTTTCTACGCAATCGGCTTCAAGTGTGTGCAAATGCACGCCGTCGGTCAGTTGAGATAAATAGGCGGATTTCGTCTCGTTAATTTTCCGAATAAACTCATCCACTTCTAACCGATTGCTTACCATAATGGATGCTGTCAAGTCACCATATACCGGATGTTCAATTTTGACGTCCTTAACAGTGACGCCATGGTCGACAATCATATACAGTTCTTCTTTCGTCTGTTCGGGTGTGTGACAACAAGCGATCACGCGCGTGTGCATATGAGTAGAAGATGATGATAAATATAAGTACCCTTGACTTGTTGCAATAATCGGTTCGTTTCTTGCTTTTAATAAGGAAATATCTTGAACAATGACTTGACGACTTACGTTTGTTTTATTCGCCAATTCCGTGCCTGTCATCGGGCGGTGATTTTCCTTTAGCCATTGCAAAATAAGCGCCCGTCGTTCTTCCCCTAGTAATTTTTTTTCTTTTTTCATGTTGACATCCTTTCTTTTTGAAGCTGTTCAAGTACAGAAACAACCGTTTCTACATCATTTTTTGTTGTACGTACACCAAACGATAGACGAATGAATTGCTTCGCTTCATCTTCCTCCTTACCGATCGCGATCATCGTTTTTGAAGGTGCTTGTTTTCCAACTTGACATGCGCTGCCAGTAGAAATCGCAATTCCATGACGATTGCAGTGCAACATGACATATTGCCCTTCAAAGCCGTGAACGAGACAGCCAACGATTTGTGGCAATTGGTCAGTTGGATGCTCAAACACGGTTATCGGCAGTTGTTTTTGGGCGATTTGTTCAACAAAGTACCGACGCAATTCACTCATGTGTTGTTGAACTGTTTTTCGCTTGTTTTCGGCTTCAAGCGCAGCGGTTGTAAATGAAGCGATGCCCGGCACGTTGACAGTTCCCGGTCGAAATCCGCCTTCATGTGTTGTGTTTGGTAGCCACATGTGCCAACGCACGCGTGGGTTCATGTAAACAGCACCTACCCCTTTTGGACCATAAATTTTATGGCTAGAGATAGATATGCTATCGAGATGGAACTGTTTCACATCTATCGGTATTTTACCAAAAGTTTGTACACAATCGCTATGAAAGATGATTTGTTTTTTCTTTAATAACTCTCCAATTCGTTTTAACGGCTGAATCGTACCGATTTCGGAATTCGCATGTTGAATAGACACAAGAATCGTTTCCTCTGTCAATGCCCGTTCAAGCGCTTCAATATTCACTTGCCCGAAACGATCAACGGGCACGTACGTAACGGTAAATCCTTCTTGCTCAAGCTGAGCAAATACAGCATGAACAGAAGCGTGTTCGACGGTTGAAGTGATAATATGTTTCCCTTTATGACAGTAGGCATAAGCGAGCGAACGAATGGCGAGAACGTTTGCTTCTGTTCCTCCACTTGTGAAATATACTCCTTTTTCTTCACCACCAACGAGTTGAGCGATTTGTTTTCGGCAAACGGTAAGCAGCTCATTTGCCGTTGTTCCGATATCATGAAGACTGCTTGCGTTTCCGAAATATTTTTTTGCACTTTCTACATAGACGGCTAATGCTTCTTCACTCATTGGCGTCGTTGCAGCATAATCTAAATAAATCATCACGTTCACCAACTTCCAAAACAAAAGTCTTGTCATCAGTTTAAATATATGTCAATATAGGTGTCAAGACAGTATGAAATGGAGGAACATCCATGCGTGAAGCGGATGTGATTATTGTTGGTAGCGGCCTTGCGGCGTTAATGGTTGCCTACCATTTATGTGAGTATAAAAATGTGATTATTTTCACGAAGTCAAATAAAGAAACAAGTAATTCTTGGCTTGCTCAAGGGGGAGTGGCTGCTGCCATTCATCCGAATGATCATTGGTTGTCTCACCATGAAGATACAATCATCGCAGGATGTGAACACAATAATGATGAGGCGGTACGTATTTTAGTTCAAGAAGGACGTGAGGCAATTCAACATTTTATGAACATCGGTTTTTCATTTGATGTGGATGAACGTGGACAGCTCCTTTTTGGGCAAGAAGGTGCGCATCGCATGAAGCGTATTTTACATGCTGGAGGCGATGCGACTGGGAAAAATATGGTATCATTTTTATTTAAGAAGCTTTCCGGACGCGTGACGTTTATTGAAAACGATCCTGTGATTGATTTACTCGTTTCCGATGGATATTGTGTGGGTGTACAAACGAAACATAGAACGTATACCGCCAATGCAACGGTTATTGCAACAGGTGGAGTTGGACAGTTGTACACGTTTACATCGAACGTTGAAACGGCAACAGGTGACGGAATTGCCATGGCGTATCGCGCAGGTGCAGCTGTTACGGATATGGAGTTTGTGCAGTTTCATCCGACGATGCTTTACGTGAATGGAAAGGCGGTTGGTCTCATTTCCGAAGCGGTGCGCGGTGAGGGAGCCATTTTAGTGACCGATGACGGTCGTCAAGTGATGGATGGGGTGCATCCACAAAAAGATTTGGCTCCACGTGATGTCGTATCCCGGGCGATTGACAATGAAATCAAAAACGGTCATCGCGTATTTTTAAATATTTCTATGATTCCACACTTCCCAACCCGTTTTCCGACGATCACATCTCTTTGTGAGCGCTATCACATCGATTGGCGTAGTGGACTCATCCCTGTTGTTCCGGGAGCCCATTTTTTAATGGGAGGGATCATGGTAAATATGGATGGGGAAACGACGTTACCGGGATTGTATGCAGTTGGAGAGGCGGCATGTACAGGTGTACATGGTGCAAACCGTTTAGCGAGCAATTCGCTGCTTGAAGCGCTTGTCTTTAGTAGAAGATTGGCTTTTCACTTATTGCAAAAAACGGGACAATATCGGACGTTAAAGAAAAGTGAAAGAAAAGAAAATCACTTACGTATCGTGTTACCAACGAAAGACGAAATTCAGCATGTAATGACGCAATATGTCGGCATTGTTCGCGATTATGACCAATTGTTTCAAGCAAAACAATGGTTTGAACAATATTCAATTCATGAACTTGTAAACATGGCACCTGAGCATGACGATGAGAAGCGGACGATCGTATATATGTTAATCGTTGGATGGCTTATCACGACTTCGGCTTTGCAAAGAAAAGAAAGTCGCGGTGCTCACTACCGAAGCGATCAACCGTTTGAAAAAATGTATTGGGAAAAGCGACGTATCATACGCACGAAAGCAGAGCATCTCATGAAGGAGGGCTTCCGTTGAATGAGCTAAAGTTAAAAGAACTACTCAAACAGTTTTTTTTAGAAGATATTGGAGAACGTGATATGACGAGCGAAACTATTTTTTCTCCGATGGATGAAGGAAGGGCGATATTTATTGCCAAGGAAGATGGAATCATCGCAGGTGTATCGATTATTGAGATCGGATATAAGTTATTACACCCATCCATTGTATGTCAATTATATAAACGGGACGGAGAACACGTGAAAAAAGGGGAACCGATTGCTGTCGTTTCCGGCCCAATGATTCCCCTTTTATCAGGTGAGCGCGTCATTTTAAACTTACTTCAGCGCATGAGCGGTATTGCCACATTGACAAACCAAGCCGTTCGAGCACTTAACAGCAATCATACACGCATTTGTGATACGAGAAAAACAACACCAGGGCTTCGCATGTTAGAAAAGTATGCGGTGACATGCGGTGGTGGATATAATCATCGCTTCGGTTTATATGATGGAGTGATGATTAAAGATAATCATATTGCGTTTTGCGGATCGATTAAAAAAGCAGTAGAACGTGTTCGTTCCCAACTTGGTCATATGGTAAAAATTGAAGTAGAAACGGAAACGAAACAGCAAGTCATCGAAGCGGTTGAAGCAGGAGCGGATATCATTATGTTTGATAACCGTACACCAGAAGAAATTCGTGAATTTGTCCAACTCGTTCCATCGTCGATCATCACAGAAGCTTCAGGCGGAATTACGCTTGAAAATATTGCACAATACCGGGATACAGGGGTTGACTACATTTCGTTAGGCATGTTAACGCACTCAGCAAAAGCGCTAGACATTAGTTTAAACGTGCAGTAGGAGGAATAAAGAATGAACGTATTACAATTGATGCAACAACAAGATGCGATGCCAGAGACGTATAAACAGTTGTCGGTTGAAGAAATGGAAGAACGAGTGGCTCGTGTCAAACAAAAACTCGGCGCTCGTTTATTTATCCCAGGCCACCATTATCAAAAAGACGAAGTCATTCAATTTGCAGATGCGACAGGCGATTCATTACAATTGGCGCAAGTGGCAGCGAAAAATAAAGAAGCTGAATATATTGTATTTTGTGGCGTACATTTCATGGCGGAAACGGCTGATATTTTAACGAGTGACGAACAAATCGTCATTTTGCCAGATATGCGTGCAGGCTGTTCGATGGCTGATATGGCAGAAATTGAACAAGTTGAACGAGCGTGGCCAATATTGCAACAATTGTTCGGAGATACGATTTTACCGTTAACGTACGTCAACTCTACAGCTGCGATTAAAGCGTTTGTCGGTTTGCATGGTGGGGCAACAGTGACATCATCAAATGCGAAAAAAATGGTCGCATGGGCGTTTACACAAAAGGAACGTATTTTCTTTTTGCCTGATCAACATTTAGGAAGAAATACAGCATACGATCTTGGCGTTCCACTAGAACAAATGGCTGTATGGGACCCGGCTACAAATACATTACAATACGAGGGAGATGTTCAACAGATTAAAGTAATTTTATGGAAGGGGCATTGTTCTGTTCATGAAAACTTTACAGTGAAACATATTGAACATATTCGAAAAACAAAGCCAGATATGAAAATTATCGTTCATCCAGAATGTAGCTGGGAAGTGGTGCAACAAGCGGATGATGCGGGGTCGACGAAATACATTATCGAAACGATTGCTAACTCACCAGCAGGAAGCAAATGGGCGATCGGAACAGAAATGAATTTAGTGAATCGCATCATTCAGCAACATCCAGATAAAGAAATCGTGTCGTTAAATCCGTATATGTGTCCATGTTTAACGATGAATCGCATTGATTTACCGCATTTACTTTGGGCGCTCGAATCGCTCCTTGAAGGAAAAGTGGTAAACCGCATTACCGTGTCAAAAGACGTCGCAGAAGGCGCAATGTTAGCACTTGAGCGCATGTTAGCCCGTGCATAAGATCGGCATTTTTTTGCCGGTCTTTTTTATTTTTATCATAAAAAAAGCTTTCTGCTCATAAGTTATGTTGAAGCCTAGTAGCGACAAGCTGAACATGACATACACGTCACGTCTGAACATAGGAGGGGGAAACACGTGAAAATTCATATCGTTCAAAAAGGGGATACGCTTTGGAAAATCGCGGAAAAATATGGGGTCGATTTTGAAGAGCTAAAAAAAATGAACGCTCATTTAAGTGATCCGAATTACATTATGCCAGGTATGAAAATTAAAGTACCAACACCAGCCACACCAGTAAAACCTGTCAAAAAGGAAACACCGAAAGTTTCAGTTGATGTGGATATTCATGTAAACAAAAAAGAGCAACCATTACAACAACCGCAAAACGTTGAACCGATAGCAAAAGAAATTCCAATTGCAAAGGCACCAGAAAAAAAAGAAGAACCGAAACAAGAGATGCCGCTTTTGCCACCGAAGCCGCCAAATATTATGCCAAATATGATGGAGCCTGATGAAGATATGCAAATGCCGCCATTTTCAGACATTCCACCGATTCCAACAATACAAGCGCCAATCATGCAGGAACAACCACAACAACCGATTCAGCCACAGCCGCAACCTGTTCCAATGCCTTGCATTCCCATTTCACCAATCATGCCGGGATACGGTTTTTATCCGTGGTTTCCACCGATGTATCCAATGATGCCGTGGACATATCCACAAAACATGGCAAACAACGATGATTGCGGATGTGGTGAGCCGAAACCGACACCATACATGCCACAAATGCCAACAGGTGAATATTCTCAACAGTCGCAACCGATGATGCCGCAGATGCCAACAGGTGCAGGGGAGTATTCACAACAATCGCAACAAGCATCATATCCACAACAAATGTATGGTGAAAACGTGCCGATGATGCCACAGCAAATGTATATGCCATATGGTCCGTACGGATGGCAACAAGGGTGGCAGGGGCAACCGCATGGAATGAATCCATATTTTTCTGTTCCTTATCGTGAGGAAGAAGAGGGGCAATAAGTCGCCTCTTTTTCTTTTTGTTGTTTGTGTGATAAAATGAACATGATGATGTGAAAAAGAAAGGGATGTACATACATGGAACAAAAAATTGAAAAATTAATTGCATGGCTTCGTGAACGTGTACAAGAAGCAGGGATGAACGGAGCCATTGTCGGCATTAGTGGTGGCATTGATTCGGCAGTTGTTGCTCATTTAATTAAGCGAGCGTTTCCTAATCACTCGTTAGGGCTCATTATGCCATGTAAAAGCAATCCAAAAGATCAAGAAGATGCATTAAAGGTTGTGGAAAGTTGCGGCATTGACTATCATGTCATCGACTTAACCGAAACGCATCGTGTATTATTTGGTGAAATCAAGAAGCAGTTAAAAGAAAAAGGACAATGGAACGAGCAAGCTGCTCGCCTTGGTGATGCGAATACACGCGCACGGTTGCGCATGACGACGTTGTATGCGGTCGCTAACAATTACGGCTATCTTGTTGTCGGAACGGACAATGCGGCAGAATGGCATACAGGATATTTCACAAAATACGGTGACGGTGGCGTTGATTTAGTCCCGCTCGTCCATTTTACAAAAGGCGAAGTGCGCGAAATGGCTCGTATTCTTGGTGTACCTGAAGAAATTATTACAAAAGCGCCTAGCGCAGGTCTTTGGGAAGGACAGACAGATGAAAACGAAATGGGTACAACATATGATATGATTGATAAATATTTAAAAGGCGAGCCTATTCCTGAACGCGACCGCGCGATTATCGAACGGCTTCATGAACGTTCGCATCATAAGCGGCAATTAGCGATCGCCCCGCCAAAATTTTAACAGCGATAAAACCTCTTTTTTGCGACAAGCTAATGATGTAGACGGTAGTCTACAAAAGCAAAAAGGGGGTTTTTCCTTTGCGGAAGCGAATTTTCGCTCTTAGTGCAGTCATCGCACTTAGCGGGTTAGTTGCTTGTAATAACCAAGCGTTTGATACACGTTATACCGATCGCGCACGTCCGATTGGATATTACTCAAACGAAAACGATATGACTGGATTTCAATACGGCCGTTACGGTACAGAGCGTCTAAACGGAAACGTTCGTCAAGTGCGTGACAACGACGGACCGATTACAGAAATGCTCGATCGCGGCATGGATCAAACGATGCGAACACCGCAAGTGGATCGCAATTTCAGTCGCGCTGATCGCAACTATCACGGGCATTTAAATGCGATGGATGAACGTACGCGCCCATCGTATTACCGTAACTATAACGGAGCGTTAGCTGAAAAAATTGCGAAACGTGCTGCAAGCGTTGCTAAAGTAAAAGACGCCCGTGCCGTCGTTTCAGGGGAACGTGTCGTTGTTGCAGTATCAACGACAGAAAAGAATACAACGCAAATTGAACGTCTCGTCCGTCAAGCGATCGCTCCATATACGGCGGGCAAAAATGTCCGCGTGGTTGCAAATGAAAGCATGTACAACCGTATTCGTACGCTCGATAACGATATTCGCGACGGTGGTCCAATGGATCAACTAGAGCGTGATATTCGCGACATATTTAACGATATGGGCGACGTGATCGAACGTCCATTCATGAATCGTGGATAAAAGAACAGGGGCTCCCCCTGTTCTTTTTTATACATTTTTGTTATAGTTTTTATGGACATTTTTCACATATGAGAGGGGATCCGAATGGCAGGACATTCTAAGTGGAAAAATATTCAACGTCGCAAAAACGCACAAGATGCGAAACGCGGAAAACTGTTTATGAAGTTGGCGAAGGAAATTTATGTGGCGGCAAAAATGGGCGGTGGCGATCCAACAACAAACGCTACGTTGCGCCTTGCGATTGAAAAAGCAAAATCAGCGAACATGCCGAATGAAAATATTGAACGTGCAATTAAAAAAGCAACAGGAAATCAAGAGCATACACATTATGAAGAAATTCGTTATGAAGGGTATGGACCAGGCGGCGTAGCGGTCATGGTTATTTGCTTAACTGATAATAAAAACCGGACGGCTTCTAACGTTCGTGTCGCATTTTCAAAAAATGGCGGAAACTTAGGGGAAACAGGATGCGTTTCGTATTTGTTTGACCGAAAAGGGTTAATAGTCATCGCACGTGAAGATTTAGATATAGATGAAGATGAGATGTTGTTACAAGCGATTGAAGCAGGGGCAGATGAAATGGAAACGACAGAAGATTCATTTGAAATTTATACATCTCCAGAACAGTTCGAGCAAGTAAAAAATACGTTAGCTGCGCAAGGATTTACGTTTGCGACAGCCGAAATAACAATGATTCCGCAAACGTACACGACGTTAACGGGTGACGATTTAACGAAAATGTTAAAACTGATTGATATGCTTGAAGATGATGACGATGTACAAGAAATTTACCATAATTTAGATGAATCCATGTTAGAATAACGGTCTTGCGGTAGCAAGACCGTTTAATTTTGGAGAAAATGGTCAACATATGAATGAGGTGAAAATCATGATCCTTACACTATTGTTCAGCTTATTTATTGCACAACATACGCCACCTGTGCACATGACAATCATTTTAGAAACAGTATATATGGATGGGGAAGTGAGTGAGGAAATAAGGGAAGAAACGGTGACATCGATGAAAGACGTTTGGAACAAATATAAAGATTGGCATCTGATCAATATGGATGACGAGCAAATTGTTTTTCAACGATATGTTGACGATTTATCCCCATTAACGAAAGCAGGATATTTCGGTCTTACTAAAGATGGCACACTTTCTATTTTTGAAGGGAAGCCAGGTGAATCATCTCGCGTCATTCAATCGTTTTTTCAAATCGATGTAAAAAAACTTGAAAGTCACGAACGGGAGAAATTAGAAAAAGGCATTTCTGTTCGTTCGAAAAGAAATTACAAACGTGTCATTGAAGCGTACGAGCCGTTTGGAAAATAAGCCCGCACATCAGCGGGCTTTCTTATATGTTTGATTGTGCCTTACCCTACGCTTTCCGCTTTTCTCATCTTATGTTAAAATGAAAGGCGTGAGAAAAGGAGGACGAGATGTTGATTGAATTTATTCGTGGATACGTTGATTACGTTTGCCCGGAATATATCGTCGTTGAAAATAATGGCATAGGCTATCAAATATTTACCCCAAATCCGTTTTCATTTCAAATCAACAAACAGGAACAAATCATCATTTATACATATCAGTACGTACGTGAAGATGTGCTTGCACTTTACGGATTTCACACTCGCCAAGAGCGAATGTTATTTGCTAAACTATTGCAAGTATCAGGCATTGGACCAAAAGGGGCGCTCGCCATTTTAGCGGCTGGTCAGCTTGAACAGCTTGTTGAAGCGATCGAAGCAGAAGATGACAAGTTCTTATGTAAGTTTCCAGGTGTCGGAAAGAAAACAGCGCGACAAATGGTTTTAGATTTAAAAGGAAAACTGCAAGCCATTGTGCCTGATGCTTTCCCAAATTTATTTACAGAACCGTTTGAAGCGACAGATTCGCTTTCTGAAGCGCTCGAAGCGTTAAAGGCGCTCGGTTATTCGGACAAAGAAATTCAAAAAGTCGTGCCGACTTTAAAACAAGAGCGGTTATCGACAGAAGGATATATTAAGCTCGCTTTACAAAAACTACTGAGGTAAGTAAGGGGGATGCATGATGGAAGAGCGTCTCATTTCAAGCGAAGCCGACTATGATGATGCATCGCTTGAATACAGTCTTCGCCCCAAACAGTTGCGGGAATATATTGGACAGCAAAAAGTAAAAGAAAATTTAACCGTATTTATTGAAGCGGCGAAAATGCGTGGAGAGACGCTTGATCATGTGTTGTTGTATGGACCGCCGGGGCTTGGAAAAACGACGCTTGCCGCTATTATTGCAAATGAAATGGGTGTGCAATTGCGTACAACAGCCGGACCAGCGATCGAGCGACCAGGGGATCTAGCTGCGATTTTAACAACGCTTGAGCCTGGTGATGTACTATTTATTGATGAAATACATCGTTTGCCGCGGGCGGTGGAAGAAGTATTGTATCCAGCAATGGAGGATTTTTGTTTAGATATTGTCATCGGCAAAGGGCCAGCTGCTCGTTCCGTACGTCTCGATTTGCCGCCATTTACACTCGTAGGGGCAACGACAAGATCTGGTGCACTCTCAGCTCCGCTTCGTGATCGTTTTGGTGTGTTAAGTCGTTTAGAATATTATACTTCGGAGGAACTCGCCCATATTGTAAAACGAACAGCGCACATTTTTGCGGTAGAAATTGAGGAAGAGGCGGCGTTTGAAATTGCACGTCGCTCGCGAGGTACGCCGCGTATCGCAAACCGATTGTTGCGACGTGTACGTGATTTTGCTCAAGTGCGCGGGGATGGAACAATTACGTTTCTTTTAGCAAAGGAAGCACTCGAGCAATTACAAGTCGACCGTTTAGGATTAGACCATCTTGACCATAAACTACTAAAAAGCATGATGGAAAAATTCCGAGGTGGGCCAGTCGGATTAGAAACGATTGCAGCAACGATTGGGGAAGAAGCGCAAACGATTGAAGATGTATATGAACCGTATTTGTTGCAAATCGGCTTTTTACAACGAACACCGCGTGGACGAATTGTTACACCGCTTGCATACAACCATTTCGGTTTGGAGGTGCCGCAATGACGAACTTACCAAAAACAATCATGCTCATTGGTGTTGTTCTTATCATTGTCGGTTTTTTGATGCAATTTATTAAACTTGGGCGTTTGCCAGGAGACATCGTCATTAAAAAAGAAAATGCAACATTTTATTTCCCGATCATGACATCAATCATTTTAAGTGTCGTTTTATCGCTTATTTTTTACATTATCGGTCGTTTTCGCTAATGGAATAAAGAAAGGAACGTGGATATGAAAGTCGATTTATTTGATTTTTATTTGCCTGAAGAACTCATTGCTCAAACCCCCCTTCCAAATCGCGAAGCGTCACGTCTCATGGTGCTCGATAAAAGAACAGGCGAAGTGACGCATGAGCCAACATTTCGTTCCATTTTATCTTATTTGAAAGAAGGCGATTGCCTTGTTTTGAACGATACGCGCGTATTGCCAGCTCGTCTGTACGGAGAAAAAGAAGGGACAGGGGCACATATTGAAGTGCTTTTATTAAAACAGCTTGATGGCGATCAATGGGAGACGCTTGTCAAGCCAGCGAAGCGTGTAAAAGTCGGAACGACGCTTTCATTTGGTGATGGTCGTTTACGTGCAACATGTGTAGCAGAGCTAGAACACGGGGGACGCATTCTTTCGTTTTCATATGATGGCATTTTTCTTGAAGTACTTGAGTCGCTTGGCGAAATGCCGCTTCCTCCGTACATTAAAGCACAACTTCATGACCGCGAACGATATCAAACGGTTTATGCACGTGAAGCGGGCTCAGCCGCGGCTCCGACAGCAGGGTTACATTTTACAGAACAACTTCTTGAAGATGTACGGAAAAAAGGGGTACATCTTACTTTCATTACGTTGCACGTCGGATTAGGGACGTTTCGCCCGGTGAACGTAGAAAACATTGAAGAACATGACATGCATGCAGAGTTTTATCAAATGTCAGAAGGTACTGCGAACTTGCTTAACGATGTAAAAGCAAAAGGCGGACGCATTATCGCTGTCGGGACGACTTCAACACGTACATTGGAGACGATCGCATCCCGTCACGATGGCACGTTTGTTGCTGAAAGCGGTTGGACGGATATTTTTATTTATCCGGGCTATACGTTTCGTGCCATTGACGGAATGATTACAAATTTCCATTTGCCAAAGTCAACGCTCATTATGCTCGTTAGTGCGTTAGCAGGTCGAGAGCATGTGTTGCGCGCTTACGAAGAAGCAGTAAAAGAGCGTTACCGATTTTTTAGCTTCGGCGATGCGATGCTTATTATATAAGTTGAGAAAGGGGACTATATGTGACACCAATTCGTTACGAACTCATTAAAACATGTAAACAAACGGGAGCGCGTCTCGGCATTCTTCATACGCCGCATGGCTCGTTTGAAACACCGATGTTTATGCCTGTCGGTACACTTGCGACTGTAAAGACGCTTTCGCCCGAAGAATTAAAGGAAATGGGAGCAGGCGTCATTTTAAGCAATACGTATCATTTATGGCTCCGACCAGGGCATGACATCGTCAAAGAAGCCGGTGGTCTCCACTCATTTATGAACTGGGATCGTGGCATTTTAACGGACTCTGGTGGGTTTCAAGTGTTTAGTTTAAGCGAATTTCGCCGCATTGAAGAAGAAGGCGTATATTTCCGAAATCATTTGAATGGCGATAAATTATTTTTATCACCAGAAAAAGCAATGGAAATTCAAAATGCGCTTGGGTCTGATATTATGATGGCGTTTGATGAATGCCCACCATATCCTGCAACGTATGAATATATGAAGCGGTCAGTTGAGCGAACGAGCCGCTGGGCAGAGCGATGCTTAAAAGCGCATCAGCGCCCGAATGAGCAAGGTTTATTTGGCATCGTCCAAGGTGGCGAGTTTGAAGATTTGCGTAAACAAAGTGCGCAAGATTTAGTGTCTCTCGATTTCCCAGGATATGCGGTCGGTGGCTTGTCTGTTGGCGAACCGAAAGAAGTGATGAATCGCGTATTAGAATTTACAACGCCGTTATTGCCAGCGAATAAACCGCGTTATTTAATGGGTGTCGGTTCACCAGACTCGCTCATTGACGGAGCGATTCGTGGTATTGATATGTTTGACTGTGTGTTACCGACGCGCATTGGTCGTAACGGAACGGTCATGACAAGTGAAGGTCGCGTCGTCATCAAAAACGCCAAATATGCGCGTGATTTTTCACCGCTTGATCCAAACTGTGATTGTTATACGTGCCGCAATTATACGCGTGCATATATTCGCCATTTAATTAAATGCGATGAAACGTTTGGTATCCGCCTTACATCTTACCATAACGTGTACTTTTTGATAAAATTAATGGAGCAAGTGCGACAAGCGATTCGCGAAGATCGTCTTGGTGATTTCCGTGAGCAGTTTTTTGAACAATATGGTTTTAATAAGCCGAATGCGAAAAACTTTTAGAAAGGGGTGAAAATATGCAAAACTTAGCAAGCTTACTACCAATCATTTTAATGTTTGCGATTTTTTACTTTTTGCTAATCCGTCCGCAACAAAAACGTCAAAAGGCTGTTCAACAAATGCAGGCGAACTTGCAAAAAGGAGACAAAGTCATTACGATTGGCGGATTGCACGGCATCATCGATTCACTTGATGAAAATACGGTCGTCATTCGCGCGGGTGACGGCTCACGTCTTACATACGACCGTGCAGCCATTCGTGAAGTCGTGAATGAAAAATAAGACAGGTTTGTTGCCTGTCTTATTTTTATGCGCTTCGTGAACGAGATGTCGCTACGTTAACACCAATCATCCCGCCGATGATGGCTGTGACGAGAAACCCTGCGTGGTATCCCCACTGTTCGATTGAAAACGTTCGGTCCATGCCGAGAAATTGAAATAAAAAAATGATTGTTGTAAAGATGATGCCAGTTGCTCCACCAAGCATCCAACCGCGCTCTTTCCCTTTTCCACCTGCAATAAACCCACCAAAAAATAACGATAAAAATGCGAGACCGTGCATGACCCATTGCAATGATGTTTCATCATAACTTGTCAATTTCAACAAAAGAGCGAATATAAAGCTACATAAGATAGAGCTTATAAAAATCGTTATGACCCCATGAAAAATAGCGCGAATCATTCGTCCCCCTCCTTCCTGCATTTAGTACAAACATATTCGGTCGTCCATTTGTTTAGAATAAAAACGTAGAACAAAGAAGGGGGAATCGTCGTGGAGTACGTAACGATTATTTTACGGACGTTATTGTTGTATGGCGTTATTTTATTTATTTTTCGTGTCATGGGAAAGAGAGAAATTGGCGAGTTGAGCATCTTAGATTTAGTTGTTTTTATCATGATTGGGGAAATGGCAGTCATTGCGATTGAACAGCCGAGAGACCCGATTTTTCACACGATTGTGCCGATGATTGTATTGACGATTGCCCAGATTGCTTTTGCATATTTTTCTTTAAAAAGCGAAATGTTTCGTCGTCTCGTTGATGGGTCACCGACGGTCATTATTAACAACGGAAAAATTGATGAAAAAGCGATGCGAAAACAACGATACAACTTTGATGATTTGCTTATTCAATTGCGTGAAAAAAATATTAAAAACATTGCGGATGTCGAATTTGCCATTTTAGAGCCGTCTGGCAAACTGTCCGTATTTGAAAAAGAAAAAGGAAAAAAGAAAACACCGTCTTTAGCGCTGCCGCTTATTAAAGACGGTATTATTCAAGAAGAACATTTAGCGCTCATCAATCGAACGAGTGCATGGTTAATGAAGCAACTAAAAAAGCGCGGATATGAGCGGATTGATAACATTTCGTATTGTACATATGAAAATGGAATGTTTTATATTGACGAAAAAGATGAGTGACTATCGGAACAATTGGCGAAACTCATCTTTTTCAATTAGGCGAAACGCTTGAGCGAGAGTGAGATATATGAACGTCATGATCGTGATGGCGACAATGGTTTTGACAAGCAATGAAAATGGTAAAAACGGAACGATCCAATGCCCAACCGTCGCCACAGAAACGATGACGATGAAATGCGCGACATATAGTTTTACGTGCAAAGAAGGCGAAATGGCTTTCATGATCGTTGCTGCATGTAACAATGTAACAATCATGATACCAACCGTGATAGCTAGCGCAGCCCCCATGATGCCAAGCGATGGTTGGGAGGCGAGCCAAAAAATAAGCGCTGTTTTGACGATAGCACCGATCAAGCTATTTGTCATTGCTTCTTTTGCTAAATCGAGCGCTTGCAATACAGCTTGCAACGGACCTTGTAAGTAATAAAAGATGAAAAACGGGGCCATCACTTTGACAAAAATCGCCGCTTCATTTGCCCCATACATGAGTTGCATCATTTCTTCTGCCAATACGTACAACACAACAATAGACAGTCCCCCGGCTAAAAGTGATAACCGTACAGATTGATGTAGGCGATACTCGATTAGACGATATTGTTTTTGAGCAGCCGCTTCACTAATAGCCGGAACGAGTGAAGTGGCGAGCGCATACGTAATAAATGATGGAAGCATCAAAAGGGGCAGCGCATACCCAGTAAGCTCGCCGTATTGTTTTGTCGCATGGATGGCAGTGATGCCGGCAAGAGCCAAACTTTGTGCAACAACAATCGGTTCAAAAAACCAAGCGATGGATCCAATCATTCGGCTTCCAAGCGTGGGCACAGCAATGCGCATGAGTGAAACGAACGTATCCTTTCCTTCTTTTACGTAAGCGAAAAAGCGATAACGAATGCGAATCGGTTTTTTTCGTTTAAACGTAATGAATAAATAACCGAGTGATACAAACTCCCCAACGACTGCAGAAACCATCGCCCCTGCTGCTGCATATTCAACCCCATATGGCAAAAAAGCGGTTGTAAAAGCAGCGATAAGCGTGATGCGCACTGCCTGTTCAAGTAATTGAGAATACGCATATGGTTTCATCTGTTGTCTTCCTTGAAAATATCCACGCAAAACGGAAGACACAGCGACAATTGGGACGACCGGTGCAACGGCAACGAGCGGGTAATAAACGCGCGCATCTGTAAACAATGTGTTAGAAAGAATGGGAGCGATGGCGAGTAGGGCTGGGAAGAAGATGACACTTAAAACAATTGTAATGGATAAAGATACAACTAATATTTTTTTTACTTTTCGTCTGTCGCCCACCGCTTCTGCCTCGGCGACAAGCTTTGAAATAGCGACAGGGAGGCCGAACTGTGTAATCGTAATCGCTAATACAAGTGTCGGAACTGCCATCATATATAAACCGACGCCTTCTTCACCAATGAGACGAGCAACGACGATGCGATTAATAAAACCAAGTATGCGTGTTAACAATCCTGCAACAATTAAAATGATCGTTCCTTTCAAAAATTTGGACATGTTCCTCCCTACCTTCTCAAATGAGGTCATCTTTTATACAATGAAATATATGCACATGTTGGCCAAGCATGACAAAATGGAGGAGATGAATGTGGATCGAGAACAATTAATGCCAGCGCTACAAAGTAAAGTAGATGAGTTAAAGTTGCTCGGTTATGAGCAAGCAACGATTGAAGATGTATGGAATTGTTTAATGGTTAAAAAATGGAAAAAAAACAAAGAAGAGAAGCGGTTGTATGAGTTTGTAAACGACGTTTTATCGTTGCGTGCAAGCGATTATATGGCGTATGTTGTCCAAAAGGAGCAAAAACACGATCGTTGGTTTACAGAAGAAGGGCTTTCGGAATTACAACAATTGTTTTAATTGTTTGTTTGTAAATTGACAGAAAGTGTACTGTCATTCATAATTTGTTTTGTTGGTAAAAATTCTGGCAAGTGCCAGAATAGAGGAGGATTTTTATGGTAAAACGTAGTCGCATCATTGCTTTTTTCCTTCTTGTCGTTTTACTAGGCGGCATGATGGGAACAACAGCAGAGAAAATCGTAAAAAACATTAAGCTCGGCTTAGACTTGCAAGGTGGCTTTGAAATTTTATACGAAGTGAAGCCGACAAAAGAAGGAGAAAAAATTACGAAAGACGTGTTGCTTAGTACGGTAAGCGCGTTAAATAAACGCATTAACGTGCTTGGAGTGAGCGAACCACGCATTGACGTAGAAGGGAACGATCGTATTCGCGTTCAATTAGCAGGGGTGAAGGATCAAAATAAAGCTCGTGAAATTTTATCTACAGAGGCGAAGTTAACGTTTCGTGATGTACATGATAACGTATTGATGGATGGGAGCGACCTCGTTGAAGGAGGCGCAAAACAAACGTTTGACGATAAAGGAAAACCAAGCGTTGCAATTAAATTAAAAGATGCCAACAAGTTTAAAGAAGTCACACAAAAAGTATTAAGTATGGCACCAAACAACGTGCTTGTCATTTGGCTTGATTTCAACGAAGGTGTTGACTCGTACGCAAAGGAAGTCGGGAAAGAGCATCCGAAGTTTATTTCAGCAGCACAAGTTAACGAAGTGTTCAACCAGACAGATGTTTCAATCGTTGGGAATTTCACCGTTGAAGAGGCAAAACAATTAGCTGATTTATTAAATGCAGGTGCACTCCCTGTTGAGTTAAAAGAAATTTATTCCACATCAGTCGGCGCGCAGTTTGGTGAACAAGCGTTACAAAAAACGATTTTTGCTGGTGTCATCGGCATTGCGCTTGTCTTTTTGTTTATGCTTATTTTTTATCGTTTGCCGGGAATTGTCGCTGTCGTTACATTAAGCGTATATATTTATCTCATCTTGCTTGTCTTTGATTGGATGAACGGAGTGTTGACGCTACCGGGAATTGCGGCGCTTATTCTCGGGGTTGGTATGGCGGTCGATGCAAACATTATTACATACGAGCGGATAAAAGATGAACTAAAGCTTGGAAAATCGCTCATGTCAGCATATCGCATCGGTAATCGCGGTTCTTTCGGTACCATTTTAGATGCAAATATTACAACGATTATTGCTGGTGTGGTTTTGTTTGCGTATGGGACGAGCTCTGTCAAAGGATTTGCGACAATGCTCATCATCAGCATTTTAGCGAGCTTTATTACAGCGGTGTATGGGACGCGTGTATTGCTTGGCTTATTGGTGAAAAGCCGTTTATTTGATAAAAAACTACATTACTTTGGCGTCAATCCAAAAGACGTATTAGACATTGCGAAAGTGACAGACGATACAGATGTGCCGACGAAGTTTGAGCGTTTCGATTTTGTGAAACGAAGTAAACTATTTTTCATCATTTCAGGAGCCATGTTTGCTATCGGGCTTGTATTATTGCTAACGGCTAAATTGAATTTAGGAATCGATTTCTCTAGTGGTACGCGCGTTGATTTAATGAGCGAAAAATCATTAACGACAGAAGAAGTGAAGCAAGAGTTAAAACAATTGCAACTCGAACCGAAAGATATTGTTCTGTCTGGCAATAACAACGAAATGGCGATTGTGCGTTTTCTCGGGGTACTTGATCAAAAAGAAATTTCAAAGTTGAAATCGCATTTTAAAGAAAAATACGGGGTAGAACCGAACGTAAGTACCGTATCGCCGACAGTCGGAAAAGAATTGGCGCGCAATGCGTTTATTTCCGTACTCATTGCGTCTATCGGTATCATCATTTACGTAACGGTTCGCTTTGAAATGTATATGGCAATTGCAGCTATTGTTGCGCTATTGCATGATGCGTTTTTTATCATTGCTTTCTTTAGTTTAACTCGTTTAGAAGTCGATTTAACGTTTATTGCAGCTGTGTTAACGATCGTTGGTTATTCAATTAACGATACGATCGTGACGTTTGATCGTATTCGTTATTTAATGAAAAAACGGAAAGTGAAAACGGTTGACGATTTAAAAGATGTCGTCAACAAAGCGTTACAACAAACATTTGGACGCTCTGTAAATACGGTTTTAACCGTTGTGTTTACCGTTGTCGCACTTTTATTGTTCGGTAGTGAAGCGATTCGCAATTTCTCATTCGCATTGCTTGCTGGTTTAATTTCCGGCACATATTCTTCGCTCTTTATCGCAGCACAATTATGGCTTATTTGGAAAGCAAAGCAATTGAAAAAGGGAAAACAAAAACGCGACCAATTAGAAGCAGAACCAGAAGTATAAACGTCGTGGCGCATGCCGCGACGTTTTTTCATAGCGTGAATAGGATACACTAAAAAAAACACAAGGGAAAGGAAGCGAATGGGGTGAATGAACAAGAGCGTTTTCGACAAGCTCAATTTGCCGCGATGATTGGCGTTGTCGGCAACGTCGTCTTAGCGGTAATCAAAGGATGGATTGGAGTGATTGCAAACAGTAAGGCGTTGATCGCTGATGCGGTACATTCTGCTTCTGATGTAGCAGGATCGCTTGCTGTATGGATTGGGTTACGTGTCGCAAAACAACCACCCGATGATGATCATCCGTATGGACATGGGAAGGCGGAATCGATTGCTGCCATTATTGTGGCGGTTTTGCTTTTTCTCGTCGGAGTAGAAATTGGTACTTCTTCTTTTTCTTCATTTTTTCACTCGATTGAACCGCCGAAGATGATAGCTGTATATGCGGTCATCTTATCCATCATCGTAAAAGAAGCGATGTTTCGTTATAAATATGCGTTAGGGAAAAAAATTAAAAGCGATGCCATTATTGTAAATGCGTATGAGCATCGCTCGGATGTTTTTTCTTCCATTGCGGCATGCATTGGGATTATCGCCGCAATGTTAGGTGAAACCTTACATGCACCATGGCTCGTTTATGCCGATCCCGTTGCGGGGCTATTCGTTTCGCTACTTGTTTTAAAAATGGCGTGGAAGCTAGGAGCAGAGTCGATTCATCATGCGCTTGATCATGTGTGGCACGAAGAAGAAACGATACATTTGCGTGAAGCTGTTCTTTCGTTTCCAGAGGTCAAGCGTATCGACTCCCTTTTTGCACGCCAACATGGTCATTACGTTATTGTTGATTTAAAAATTGCTGTCGCACCACATTTAACTGTTTCAGAGGCACATGAAATTGGGAAGAGGGTAAAAGAAAAACTGTTGTCGCTTCCACAAGTGCATAATGTGATGGTGCATATGAATCCATATGATGAACAATAAATTGCCCCACAGCGTATTGTTTTGTATAATAAAAAGGTTGAGGGGTGAATGATATGTTAGCATCGAAAACCCGCTGGAACATCAAACAAGTAAACGAACAACAAGTGCAAATGATTGCGCAAGCGTTACATATAGCTCCGCTCGTTGCTTCATTGCTTGTCAGCCGCGGCTATCATACCGTTGAAGCCGCTCGTTCTTTTTTTGAGCGAAAGCAATCGTTTCATTCGCCATTTTTGTTAAACGACATGGAAAAAGCGGTCGAGCGAATAGAGAAAGCAATTGCAAATGGCGAACGTATTCTTGTTTTCGGCGATTATGACGCCGATGGAGTAAGCAGTACTGTTGTGATGGTCAGCGCATTACGAGAAAAAGGAGCGAATGTGTCTTTTTACATTCCGAATCGCTTTTCCGAAGGGTACGGGCCAAATGAACAAGCATTCAAATTTGCGAAGGAACAAGGGGTATCGTTAATTATTACAGTTGATACAGGTATTTCTGCTTTACATGAAGCTAACGTAGCCAAACAGCTCGGTATCGATTTAATTATTACGGACCATCACGAGCCCGGTCCGGTGTTGCCGGAAGCATATGCAACGATTCATCCAAAAATAAGTCCAAACTATCCGTTTAAACATTTAGCGGGCGTCGGGGTAGCATTTAAGCTTGCTCATGCGCTCATTGGGCGCGTGCCGTATGAATGGCTGGACGTTGTCGCAATTGGAACGATTGCTGATCTCGTTCCGCTTCAAGACGAGAATCATTTACTTGCTCGGTTAGGGATTGAGCAATTTCGTCAAACGAAACGCCTCGGTCTACAAGCACTTTGTAAACAATGCGGTGTATCACATACAGATGTGACGGAAGATACGATCGCCTTTATGATTGGTCCGCGCATTAATGCAGCAGGACGTCTCGATTGCGCTGATCCAGCTGTTCAGCTGTTGTTGACGACAGATGCAAATGAAGCGGACATGCTAGCTGAGCAAATTGATGCGATGAATCGCGAGCGCCAACAACTCGTCAATGAGATAACGGAAGAAGCGATTCAACTTGTCGAGCAACATTATAGAGATGATCGCGCGTTAGTTGTGGCGAAAGAAGGTTGGAATGTCGGTGTCATTGGCATTGTGGCATCTCGTTTAGTCGAAAAGTTTTATCGCCCGACGATCGTGTTAAGCATTGATCAAGAAAAAGGGATAGCCAAAGGATCAGCGCGGAGTATTGAGGGATTTGACTTATTTGCGAATTTATCAAACTGTCGCGACATTTTACCCCATTTCGGCGGACATCCGATGGCTGCGGGTATGACGCTTTCTTTTCATGATGTAGATGAATTACGTCGTCGCCTAAACGAAGCAGCGAAGCAACAATTGACAGCAGAACACTTGATTCCTGTTACACATGTCGATCTGCGTTGTTCGATTGCCGATGTTTCGATAGAATTAATTGAACAAATGAATCGGCTTGCACCGTTTGGGATGGGAAATCCGAAACCGCGTGTCCTTTTCCAACATGTACAACTAGATACGTTGAGAAAAATCGGAACGGATCAGAACCACTTAAAATTGTTGCTAGCGGAAGATGGAAAAACGTTAGAAGCGATCGGATTCGGCTTCGGACATGTTGGGGATGAAATTGCACCGAACGCTCGTCTTTCGGTCGTAGGAGAGCTGACCATTAACGAATGGAATAACTTTCGAAAGCCGCAGTTAATGATTCAAGATGTAGCTGTGGATGAATGGCAATTGTTTGATATGCGCCACATTCGTCATCCAAGTAAGTTTATAGCATCGCTCCCAAAAGACAAACGTTTATTTATCGCTTTTCATCACGACACGGTAGATGTGCTGCAGTTGGCGGCATATGCCGACGAAATTGTGCATGTACAAAGCGAGCAAGAAGCGACGATTGATGTGAGTGGAAAATATGTCGTTTTTCTTGATATGCCTCCGTCACAGCAAATCGTCAAAGTTTTATTAAGTTGTAGTTTACCTGAACGCATTTATGCGTTATTCTATCAAAGGGAGAATCACTTCTTTAGTATATTGCCGACGCGTGAACATTTTAAGTGGTTGTATTCCTTTTTGCATAAGCGTAGCCCTTTTGATATGCGACGTTACGCTGACGATTTGGCTCGCTCGCGCGGGTGGACAAAAGAAGCGATTTTGTTTATGATTCAAGTGTTTAAAGAGCTTGGATTTATTACAATTGAAAACGGGATCGTCTCTTTAGCCCGTCATGTGCAAAAGCGGGATCTAACAGAATCGCCTTCTTACCGATTAAAGCAAGCGCAGGCCGAACTTGAGCATATGTTTTTATACTCATCTTATTCCCAACTGAAACGTTGGTTTGATTCATTGTATGAGGAGGAAAATATCAATGGATTTAAAACAATACGTCACGATTGTTCCTGATTTCCCAAAACCAGGTATTCAATTTAAAGATATTACAACCATTATGGACAAAGGGGAAGTGTACAAATACGCAACAGATCAAATCGTCAATTATGCACGTGAAAAGAAAATTGATGTTGTTGTGGGACCAGAAGCACGCGGGTTTATTATCGGTTGTCCAGTTGCCTATGCGCTTGGCGTTGGATTTGTCCCTGTTCGTAAGGAAGGCAAATTGCCTCGTGAAGTCATTCGTGTCGAATACGGCTTAGAATACGGCAAGGACGTATTAACGATGCATAAAGATGCGATTAAACCAGGACAGCGCGTCCTTATTACAGACGATTTATTAGCAACTGGCGGCACGATCGAGGCGACGATTAAGCTTGTTGAACAGCTCGGTGGTGTTGTTGCAGGCATTGCATTTTTAATTGAGTTAACGTATTTAGAAGGTCGCGAAAAATTAAAAGGATACGATATTTTAACGTTAATGCAATTTTAATGAAGGAGGGGCACAACGCTCCTCTTTTTCGCATGTTGCTCTTTACATTTGAAAAAATTTTCATGATAATATTGTAAATACGTTTAAAATAAAAGGTGATTGCATGGCAAATGAACAAGTATTAACGGCAGAACAAGTCATTGAAAAGGCGAGCCGTTATTTGTCGGAAGACGACGTACAGTTTATCGAACGGGCATATAAGTTTGCGAAAGAAGCACATCGTGAGCAATATCGGAAGTCTGGCGAACCGTATATTATTCATCCGATTCAAGTAGCAGGTATTTTAGTCGACTTAGAAATGGATCCTGCGACAATTGCGGCTGGATTTTTGCATGATGTCGTCGAAGATACACACGTGACGAAAGAAGATTTAGAAAGAGAATTTGGAAAAGAAGTGGCGATGCTCGTTGATGGTGTAACGAAGCTAGGGAAAATTAAATATAAATCACATGAAGAACAACAAGCAGAAAATCATCGCAAAATGTTTTTGGCGATGGCGCAAGATATACGAGTCATTTTAATTAAGTTGGCGGACCGTTTGCACAACATGCGCACGTTAAAACATTTGCCGATTGAAAAGCAACGTCGCATTGCGAATGAAACGCTTGAAATTTTTGCACCGCTTGCGCATCGACTTGGAATCTCAAAAATTAAATGGGAGCTTGAAGATACAGCCCTTCGCTATTTAAACCCGCAACAATATTATCGCATCGTCAATTTAATGAAAAAGAAGCGAGCGGAACGTGAGCAATATTTAGAAGAAGTTATTCAAGAAATGCGTGCACGGTTACATGAAGTTGGTATTCAAGCTGAAATTTCTGGACGTCCGAAGCATATTTATAGCATTTATCGCAAAATGGTTTTGCAAAATAAACAATTTAACGAAATTTACGATTTGCTTGCTGTGCGCATTATTGTTGAAAGCATTAAAGACTGTTATGCGGTACTTGGCATTATCCATACATGTTGGAAACCGATGCCAGGGCGTTTTAAAGATTATATTGCCATGCCGAAGCCGAATATGTATCAATCGCTTCATACGACCGTTGTCGGTCCGAAAGGCGAGCCTCTTGAAGTGCAAATTCGGACGTTCGAAATGCACCATATTGCAGAATTTGGAATTGCTGCTCACTGGGCATATAAAGAAGGAAAGACGATTCGCCCGAACACGTTTGAAGAAAAACTATCATGGTTTCGCGAAATTGTCGAATGGCAGAACGAAACGAACAACGCGGAAGAGTTTGTCGAAACGTTGAAAATGGATTTATTTTCCGATATGGTGTTTGTTTTTACACCAAAAGGTGATGTCATCGAACTTCCAGCTGGTTCAGTGCCAATTGATTTTGCGTATCGTATTCACTCAGAAATCGGAAATAAAACGATTGGGGCAAAAGTAAACGGAAAAATGGTTCCGCTCGATCACCCACTACAAACAGGAGATATTGTTGAAATTCTAACGTCCAATCATTCATACGGTCCGAGCCAAGATTGGTTAAAAATTGCCCAAACATCGCATGCGAAAAATAAAATTCGCCAATTTTTCAAAAAGCAACGCCGTGAAGAAAATGTGGAAAAAGGGAAAGAGCTTGTTGAAAAAGAAATTCGCAACATGGGCTTTGATGTAAAAGAAGTGCTCACCGTTGAAAATATGAAACGGGTGGCAGAAAAATTTAACTTTGCTAATGAAGAAGATATGTATGCTGCTGTTGGATATAACGGCATTACAGCTGCTCAAGTCGCGCATCGTTTAACAGAAAAGTGGAGAAAACAACGCGATTTAGAAGAACAAGCGAAACGCTTGTCGGACATGCTCCAAGAGGCGAAGACCATTACCCCAATGAAAAAACGTGATTTTGGTGTATGCGTCGAAGGAGTAGATAATTTACTTATTCGTTTATCTCGCTGTTGCAATCCGGTGCCTGGCGATGAAATTATCGGTTTTATTACAAAAGGACGTGGTGTTTCTGTTCATCGTGCCGATTGCCCGAATGTACTCGCAGAGGAGGCGAAAGAGCGACTTATTCCTGTTCAATGGGAGAGCGGGGCGAACTGTCAACGAGAATATACAGTCGATATTGAGATTACTGGTTATGATCGACGTGGCTTGCTTAATGAAGTATTGCAAGCTGTCAATGAGACGAAAACGAACATTTCAGCTGTTTCTGGAAGAACGGATCATCGCAACAAAATGGCGACGATTCATATGACGATTTTTATTCATAATGTGAGCCATCTTCAAAAAGTAGTGGAACGCATTAAACAAATTCCAGACATTTATTCAGTGAGACGGATTATGAACTAGAAAGGGTTGACGCAATGAGAGTCGTTGTTCAGCGAGCAAAACATGCAAAAGTAACAGTAGCCGGAGAAGTGGTCGGGGAAATTGAGTTTGGGCTTGTACTATTAGTTGGCATTACTCATCATGATACCGAGGAGGATGCGGCATTTGTTGCCGACAAAATTGCTCATTTGCGCATATTTGAAGATGAACATGGCAAAATGAACCTTTCCCTTTTAGATGTAGGCGGATCGATTTTATCGATTTCACAATTTACGTTGTACGGAGACTGTCGCAAAGGACGAAGACCAAATTTTATGGATGCGGCAAAACCAGAGCACGCGAAACATATTTATGAGGCGTTTAATGAGCAATTACGCCAAAAAGGAATTCACATAGAAACAGGTGTATTTGGCGCGATGATGGATGTAGAACTGACAAACGTTGGACCGGTGACATTAATCGTTGAAAGCAAATAAAAACCGCGCTCGCATGTGGACGAGCTCGGTTTTTTTTATCCTCGTGCTAAATATTTTTTTATTTTTTGTACATCACGAAGAGTAAGCCCAAATTCAGAAGCGAGTTCGAACGATGTGAGCTCGCTTTCTTTTTGAACAAATGCATGAAAATCGACGTGCATAAGTGGTGATTGTGAATGAATAAATTCCCCTTTTTCACTATGGCGCATCATTAAGCTCCTTTCGCGTCAAATATCGTTCGTATTATTCCCAATTTTTCTACCTTTTCATTCAAAGAAGGATTTTTTTTGTTTGTGAAGAAATAAAGTAGCGACCATTGACAACGTAGGGGGATTTGCAACATGAAAAAATCGCTTATGACGTTACTATTCGTTTTTTGTTGTTTGTTGCTGATCGTACAAACGGCGGAAGCAGCGATGAATGTGCGCATAGCTGTTAACCAACTCAATGTCCGTACCGGCCCGGGATTTACGTTTGCGGTACAAGAAAAAGTAGCAAAAGGAAAGCAATATCCTGTCGTTCAAAAGCGAGGAGAATGGCTACAAATCCGGCTCGCCTCAAATCGAACAGGTTGGGTGCATGGAAAATACGTTCAAATGCAAAACGAATCGGTTGAAGCGAAAAAACAAATACAACAACTTGTCGTATGCCAAGTAGATGGTTTACGTATTCGCAAAGGACCAGGAACGACATATGCGGTCATCGGTTATGTCAATCGCAACGAGAAAGGAACGGCGACGATGACACAAAGTGATTGGATATACGTACGCTGGGAAGGAAAAGAAGGATGGGTGAATCGGGCGTATGTAGCAAACGCTGAGCAAAATAGTGAACAAATGACATACGATACATATGTTCAAATGTTATACGACAATACAAATATTCGTTCTGCCCCTTCTACCCAATCGCCTGTGATTTCGAAAGCAAAACGTGGCGATCAGTTCGGAGTCATTCGAAAAGAAGGGCAATGGTATGTCATTCAAGTGGATGCTGAAACGATTGGATATGTGGCCGAATGGGTCGTTCAAGTAAACCAAACATCCACTCCTTCTCAAAATCAAACAATAGTAGGAAAAACGATTGTCATTGATGCAGGACATGGCGGAAAAGATTACGGTACAACAGGTATTAATGGGACAATTGAAAAAATGTTAACGTTACAAACAGTGCTGTTGTTAAGTGAAAAACTGAAGCAAATGGGGGTTAACGTCATTTTAACGCGCGAAGACGATCGATTTTTATCGTTAAGTGAGCGAGTACAAATAGCTACGAACAATAAAGCAGATGCGTTCATTAGCATTCATTACGACAGCGCGTTAAATCGCACGGCGAGCGGATTAACGGTATATTACTATAAATCAATCGATCGGTCGCTTGCAGATGCGCTTTTTCATCCCCTCAGTCGCTTAACAGGCATTCAGCAACGTGGGGTTCGTGTAGGAAATTATCATGTTTTGCGCGAAAATAGCCGTCCTTCTGTATTGCTTGAGCTCGGCTATTTAAGCAATCCGAATGAGGAGCTGTTCGTCGTATCCCCAACATATCAACAGGCAGCGATAGAAGCGATTTGTAGCGGATTGCTTCGTTATTTCGAAAAATAAAGGTCGTCTTGACAAATGGTTTGTTCGTACGTAATATAAAAGAAAATTCAACATCTCGCCGATGATGGAGAAAAGTAGTTAAGAGTACACATGGCCAGAGAGGAAATGCCGTAGGCTGGAAGCATTTCTCCATGATGACTTAACGAACGAACACTCCGTAGGTTTCTCTTTGAACGCGTCATCGTTAGTAGGAGAGAACGCTTTCCGAGCGTTATCGGATGAAAGTGGAAGCATGCGCTTCAACTAGGGTGGCACCACGGGAATTCATCTCTCGTCCCTAATTTATTAGGGGTGGGAGATTTTTGTTTGCATAAAAACTAAAGGAGGGAATGATATGTCATTTCAAATTCCGCGCGGGACGCAAGACATTTTGCCAGAACAAGCGGCAAAATGGCAATATATTGAACGAATTGCACGCGAACTTTGTCGTCGTTACAATTATCAAGAAATTCGCACGCCAATTTTTGAACATACGGAACTATTTTTACGTGGTGTCGGCGATACAACGGATATTGTTCAAAAAGAAATGTACACGTTTGAAGATCGTGGCGGTCGCAGTTTAACGCTTCGTCCAGAAGGAACGGCAGCAGTCGTCCGTTCATTTGTTGAAAATAAAATGTACGGATATCCGAATCAACCGGTGAAACTGTATTACATGGGGCCGATGTTCCGTTACGAACGTCCACAAGCAGGTCGTTTTCGTCAGTTTGTCCAATTTGGTGTCGAAGCGCTCGGAAGTAACGATCCAGCGATTGATGCCGAAGTCATTGCTTTAGCGATGGATATATATCGCTCACTCGGACTGAAAAAACTGAAACTTGTGATCAATAGTTTAGGCGATGTCGAAAGTAGAAAAGCGCACCGACAAGCGCTCATCGATCATTTCCAACCTCGCATTCATGAGTTTTGCGATGATTGCCAAGCGCGGTTACATAAAAATCCGATGCGTATTTTAGACTGTAAAAAAGATCGCGACCACGAACTTATGCGCACAGCTCCGTCGATTCTTGATTACTTAAATGAACAGTCGCGCACATATTTTGAAAAAGTGCAAATGTATTTACAAAAGCTTGGCATCGCATTTGAAGTCGATCCTCGGCTTGTACGTGGTTTAGATTATTACAATCATACAGCGTTTGAAATTATGAGTGAGGCAGAAGGATTTGGAGCCATTACGACATTATGCGGCGGTGGACGTTATAACGGTCTCGTTCAAGAAATTGGCGGGCCTGAAACGCCAGGCATCGGATTCGCTTTAAGCATTGAGCGCTTGCTTGCTGCATTAGAGGCTGAGGGTATTTCATTACCGATTTCAGAAGGAATTGACTGTTATGTTGTGGCATTAGGAGAACAAGCAAAAGAAGAAGCGGTTGCTCTCGTCGCTGCCCTTCGTCAAGAAGGCATCGCGGCAGAAAAAGATTATCAAGATCGAAAAGTAAAAGCACAGCTGAAAGCAGCCGATCGTTTGCATGCGGCATACGTTGCTATTTTAGGTGAAGATGAATTGCAAAAAGGCGTCATTAACGTCAAACATATGGCAACAGGGGAACAGCAAGAAGTATCCCTTGACATATTTGTTTCACATATGAAAAACGTATTGCAATAGGAGGGGAAAGTATGTTCGGAAGGACGCATTACTGTGGAGAAGTAACAGATACAGCGATTGGTCAAACGGTGCGCTTGAAAGGATGGGTGCAAAAGCGTCGCGACCTAGGAGGGCTTATTTTCATTGACTTGCGCGACCGCACAGGCATTGTTCAAATTGTGTTTAGTCCAGATGTCTCGAAAGAGGCGTTGCAAGTCGCAGAAACGATTCGCAGCGAATACGTGTTAGACGTAGAAGGAACGGTCGTTCAACGAGAAGAAGGGCAAGTCAATCCAAATTTACCGACTGGAACAGTTGAAGTACATGCGACACATGTGACGATTTTAAGTGAAGCAAAAACGCCGCCGTTTCCAATTTCAGACAAAACGGACGTATCAGAAGATGTTCGCTTAAAATATCGTTACTTAGATTTACGTCGCCCGGTGATGTTTCAAACGTTTCAAATGCGCCATCAAGTGACGAAAGCGATTCGCGACTTTTTAGATGAAGAAGGCTTTTTAGAAGTAGAAACGCCAATCTTAACGAAAAGTACGCCAGAAGGAGCACGCGATTACTTAGTGCCAAGCCGTGTACATCCAGGCGAGTTTTATGCGTTGCCACAATCACCACAAATTTTTAAACAACTATTAATGGTCGCTGGCTTTGAACGATACTATCAAATTGCTCGTTGTTTCCGCGATGAAGATTTACGTGCTGACCGTCAACCAGAATTTACACAAGTCGATATTGAAACATCATTTATGAGTCAAGACGATATTTTAGCAATGATTGAGCGCATGATGGCGCGCGTCATGAAAGTCGCAAAAGGCATCGACATTTCTATTCCATTTCCGCGCATGTCATACGATGAAGCGATCGCTCGCTTCGGCTCGGACAAGCCAGATACGCGCTTTGGACTTGAGCTTGTCGATCTATCTGAGCAAGTGAAAGATTGTGGCTTTAAAGTGTTCGCCAGTGCAGTGCAAAACGGTGGACAAGTGAAGGCGATCAACGTCAAAGGCGCAGCGGACAAATATTCTCGCAAAGATATTGATGCGTTAACGGAATATGTCGCTCGTTATGGAGCAAAAGGATTAGCTTGGTTGAAAGTTGAAGCAGACGGCCTGAAAGGTCCAATTGCTAAGTTTTTTAATGAAGATGAACAAAAGCAAATGATGCAAACGCTTGAGACAGAAACAGGCGATTTGTTGTTATTTGTTGCTGATAAGAAATCAGTCGTGGCAGATGCGCTCGGTGCGTTGCGCTTAAAATTAGGAAAAGATTTGAAGTTAATTGACGAATCAGCGTTTCATTTCTTATGGATTACAGACTGGCCGCTTTTTGAGTACGATGAAGAAGAAGGTCGCTATTATGCGGCACATCATCCGTTTACCATGCCTGTTCGTGAAGATGTGCCAAAATTTGAAACAGATCCAGCGAGCGTTCGTGCACAAGCGTATGATCTTGTGTTAAACGGATATGAGTTAGGTGGAGGATCGCTCCGTATTTTCGAGCGCGATATACAAGAAAAAATGTTTAAAACGCTCGGTTTTACTGAAGAACAAGCGCGAGAACAGTTTGGCTTTTTGCTTGAAGCGTTTGAATACGGTACACCTCCGCACGGTGGAATTGCGCTTGGATTAGACCGTCTTGTTATGTTGCTAGCGGGTCGTTCTAACTTGCGTGATACGATTGCCTTTCCGAAAACAGCAAGTGCTAGCTGTCTGTTAACAGAAGCACCAAGCGCAGTAAGTGAAGCGCAATTAGATGAATTGCATTTACAAGTGAAGGACGTTCAAAAAGTAGACTAAATTTGTAACGTTGCAAATGCATGCGAAGTATGCTAACATACAAGTAACAACAAGTCCTGATGTGTTTGTCGTATCACCTATTGTTTTGACCGAACAATGTGTGATACGGGAGTCCGGGTTTTCAGGTGGCGTACATGCCTCATTTACATACCGAGGACGTACATAAGCTTGAAACAGGGCACCCACCTGTGAGAGAGCGGGTTCAAAACAAAGGCCATCAGCGACGGCACGATTGGGACTTAAGCAACAAAAACGAATAAAGCCTTGACGTAAAGAACATGCTTTACGTTGAGGCTTTTTTTGTGCCATAATGCATGTATATCCGATTGAAATACTTACATATTAGGAGGAAAAACATGTTACATCAATTTTCTCGTAACGAACTTGCGATCGGAAAAGACGGATTAAAACGACTAAGTGAAAGTACCGTTGCGATTCTCGGTATCGGTGGTGTCGGCTCGTTCGCAGTCGAGGCGCTTGCTCGCTCAGGTGTTGGACGTCTTATTTTAATTGACAAAGATGATATTGACATTACAAACGTCAATCGTCAAATTCATGCCCTATTGTCAACTGTCGGACGTCCGAAGGTAGAAGTGATGAAAGAGCGCATTGCTGACATTAATCCAGCGTGTGAAGTGATTGCGTTAAAAATGTTTTACACGGAAGAAACGTACGAACAAATTTTTTCGTATGACATTGACTATGTCATTGATGCATCGGATACAATTTCGTATAAAATCCATTTAATGAAACAATGTTTAGAACGCAATATTCCAATCATTTCAAGCATGGGAGCAGCAAATAAAATGGATCCAACTCGCTTTCGTATCGCTGATATTTCAAAAACGCATACGGATCCGATTGCAAAAGTCATTCGCACAAGATTGCGAAAAGAAGGAATTAAAAAAGGTATTACCGTTGTTTTCTCAGATGAAAGCCCAATCGTCATTCGAGAAGACGTTCGCAAAGAAGTAGGAAACGATGAAGCAACGATTCGCAAGGCGAAAATGCCGCCGTCATCGAATGCGTTCGTTCCATCTGTTGCAGGTCTCATTATGGCTGCACATGTCATACAACAATTATTAAAAGACATTCCGATTCAACGTGTGGATCAACAATAAGCGCAAGGGAAAAAATCCTTTGCGCTTCTTTATAGCACATTATTAGTTGCAAAGGAAAGGAAATTGAATTATAGTGAAAATGTGACTGTATGGTCGTAATAAAACGACTGTTTGGTCATATTTTGAGAAAGAAAGGAAGAGCGGGATGAACTTTTTAACGAGGTTTAGTTTAAAAAATGCGGTCGCCGTATTTATTATTTCATTTCTACTCATATTAGGCGGACTATATTCATTTTCTTCTTTAAAAGTCGATTTGTTGCCAAATATTGAGTTTCCACAACTATCTGTGGAAGTCATTTATCCAGGCGCTTCACCAGAAGATATGAACGAGCAAGTGACGACAAAGCTAGAAGAAAAGTTTAAAGCAATCGAAGGGGTGAAGAAGCTTCAGAGTACATCATTTGAAAGTATTTCTATTATTAACCTAGAGTTTCCGTTCAACACGGATATGGACGAAGTTGAACGACAAGTTGAATCGCTCATGAAAGAAGCCAATTTACCAGAAAACGTGCAAACAAAAGTGAATCGGTTCTCGTTTGGTACGTTCCCGATTTATAACATTTCTTTGTTTGCAAAAGGGGATACGAACGTACAGCAGTTGTTAGATGATACAATTATTCCAGAGTTGAAAAAAATTAATGGCATTAACTCCATTTCTGTCGGTGGAATGGAAGAAGACATTGTTCAAATTACAGTTGATAAACAAAAAGCATTACAGTATGGCTTAAGTTTAACGCAAATTAAAGAACAAATTAATGAAAAGTTTTTAGCGTTCCCTGCCGGAAATGTTCAAACAGAAACGGTACAAATTCCGATTCGCGTACAACAAAAAATTGAAACGATAAAACAACTTGAAAATTTACCGTTGTCTTCGCCAATGATGAACGCATCACCAGGGGCACCAGCAAGTGGCCAGCAAGCTTCTGCAAAAATTACGTTAAAAGATGTTGCAACGATTGAAGCAGTGACAGAGCAAGGAGAAATTACACGCTACAACTTAAAACCATCTTTATCAATGGCGATTACGAAAAAGCAAGATGCGAACACGGTTGAAGTGGCGGAGAAAGTGCTAAACGTGCTTGACAAATATAAAGACAAAATCGACTATGCCATAGGATTTGATTCTGCTGAAGGAATTAAAAAGTCCGTTGAAACGCTTGTGAGAGAAGGATTGCTCGGTGCATTGTTTGCATCCATCGCAGTGCTTGTCTTTTTAAGAAACGTGCGTGCAACGATCATTGCAATTGTTTCCATTCCACTTTCATTATTAGTCGCATCTATTTTCTTACAGCGGATGGATATTTCTTTAAACATTATGACGTTAGGTGGAATGGCGGTTGCGGTCGGACGTGTCGTAGACGATAGCATCGTTGTTATCGAAAACATTTTCCGACGCGTGCGCAAATCGAAAACGGGGATGACAGATGAACTTGTTGAAGACTCAACGAAAGAAATTTTGAAGGCAATTACATCGTCGACCATTACAACAGTCGTTGTGTTTTTACCTCTCGGCCTTGTTGGTGGTGTGACAGGTGAGTTTTTCTTACCATTTGCGTTAACGATTGTGTTTTCGCTTTTAATGTCGCTCGTTGTTGCCATTACGATTGTTCCAATTTTAGCGAAATTTTCGTTTAAAAAAGTGCCGCCAGAAGAAAAAGAAGGGGCATTGCAACGAGCTTACGGTAGAGCGATTGAATGGGCGTTGAATCATAAAAAAACCGTCTTGCTTTTGTCTGTTTTATTGCTCGGTAGTTCATTCGCTATTGTACCGAAGTTAGGCTTTACATTTATTCCAAACGAAGAACAAAAATCGTTAATCGCTGCCGTCGAACTTCCATCGTCTACTCCATTAGAAAAAACGAACGATGTATCGTTGGAAATTGAAAATATGTTTGCTTCAATGAAGGAGATTGAAGAAGTTACTGCAGGAATCGGTAGCCGCGATTTCCGTAGCGGATTAAAGCGGAAAAACCAAGCGAACTATTTTATCACATTGAAAGAAGACACGAACGTGAGCGCATTTATTAAAAAGTTAGAAAAAGAAATGGAAACGATCGCTCAAACGGAAGTAAAAGGTGCAAAAATCGGTGTTCAAGAGTTGCAAACAGGCGGGCCGCCGTCAAACAATAACGTAAATATTGACTTGTACTCGACCAACTTAAATGCGTTACAACAAGCAGCGAAAGATGTAGAAGCGTATCTAAAGACGCGCGACGATTTGAAATATGTCACAAATAACTTTACAGATAAACAAAAGCAAGTCGTCGTTAACATTGATACGAACAAAGCAATGGAATACGGTGTATCAGGATTCCAAATTCTCGGTACAATTGCCGATCAAACTCGTCCCGTTCAAGTCGGTACGTTGACGTTAGACGAGGAAGAACGGACGGTACAATTGTCATATGATAAACAAATGGCATCGATAGAAGAGTTAGAAAACACGCTTATTTTCACAAAGTTCGGTCCAGTGCCAGTAAAGCAATTAGCAGACGTGCAAGAAGTTGATACATTTACATCGATTCAAAAACTCGACGGAAAAGTGTTCGCACGTGTGTCTGCTCAAGTCGTTGGTGACAACATTCAAAAAGTCACACAAGATGTCATCAATGGCGTGAAAAAAGAAATTGATTTACCAAAAGACGTCTCATTTGAAGGCGGCGGTGGAAGCGATGAAACAGTAGAAACGTTCCAACAGCTCGGTTTAGCGATGGTTGTAGCCATTGGGCTTGTGTATATTACGATGCTTATTACGTTCGGAAAAGCGCGCATTCCGTTTATTATTTTATCATCGCTTGTATTCGTTCCAATCGGTTCGTTGCTCGGCTTATTTATTGCGAATGAACCGATGTCCGTCAGCGTCATGATTGGTTTACTCATGCTCATTGGAATTGTTACAACGAATGCGATCGTTCTCGTTGACCGCATCGGGCAAAATCGTGAGCAAAAAGGAATGACGATTCGTCAAGCGCTCATTGAAGCAGGAAAAACGCGTTTACGTCCAATTTTAATGACAGCATTTGCGACGGTTGCCGCACTCATTCCGCTTGCGCTTACGAAATCATCAGGGACGCTCATTTCTAAAGGATTAGCGATTACGGTCATCGGTGGATTGACGTCATCAACGTTATTAACGTTAATTCTCGTTCCTGTTGTATATGAACTATTTTTCTTCCGTCAAGCGAAAAAAGAACGACAAGCATAATGGATGGCAGGCTGACTGAAATTCGGTCAGCCTGTTATGTTATAATAGAACGAGAAATGAACAATAAGGATGAGGTCGAGTGAGCAGAAAAGAGCAAATTATTGAAGTGGCGATGAAACTGTTTGCTGAAAAAGGATATCACGCCACAACGATGCAAGAAATTGCTGAACATAGCCAGTTAGCAAAAGGATCGCTATACAATTACTTTAAGTCAAAAGAGGAAATTGTGCTGTCCATTTTTCAATATCATTACGATCAGCTGTTTCAACAATTTGCACGTATCGCTTCTGATCGATCGCTGACAGCACGTGAAAAATTTTTAAAACAACTTTCTTTACAAATTGAAGCGTTTGAGCAACACAAAGAAATTGTGCAAATGCATATGGGCGATCATGCACAAAAAGTTAGCGAAGACGTTCACGCGCTTGTTTTACGTATTCGTTCCCATTTATTTGACTGGTACGTTCAATCACTTATCGATGTATACGGGGAACGTATTCGTCCGTATGTGCTTGATTGTGCCGTGATGTTAAATGGCATGTTAAAAGAATATTTATTTTTTGCCCTTTTTGAACAAAAGGCGTTTCCTTTTCAACGATTAGCCCCTTTTTTAATCGAGCGACTTGATACTCTTGTCGACAGTTTACAGCACGACATGCCGCTCCTTAGTCACGATGCTCAAGCGGAAAAAACACGTGCATTTGTGCTTATTGAGGAGATGATCGAAGAAGCAGGTGATCATGATATCGTGGAGCTACTAAAACAATTAAAAAAAGAAGTAGAACGAGATGAACCGCGAAAAGCGATTATTGATGCGTTTCTTTTATATTTACAACATAGTAATATGTGCCAGTTTGTTCCTGCCTTACGTGCAGCGCTAGCATTGTGAGGTGAGAAAATGATGTTGTTTGCTCAAGAGCCGCTTGCTTATCGTATGCGTCCACGCACCATCGATGAGGTGGTCGGACAAGATGATGTCATTGGTTCACATACAGCGCTATATCGAATGATTAAAAATGGCTATGTACCATCGTTGTTGCTTTACGGACCGCCTGGCGTCGGCAAAACATCGCTCGCTTATGCGATTGCTGGAACGATGCAACGACCGTTTTATACGTTAAATGCGACAACGGCAGGAAAAAAAGAAATCGAAGAAATTGTGGCAGATGCTCGCCTTGAAGGCAACGTCATTTTATTTATTGATGAAATTCATCGTTTTACGAAAGCGCAGCAAGACTATTTATTGCCACATGTCGAAAACGGTCTGATTACGCTTATTGGAGCAACGACGGAAAATCCATTTCATTCGATTAATCCGGCTGTTCGAAGTCGTTTAGGACAAATTAAACAGTTGAAGCCATTAACAAAAGAGAAGACGCTCGAATTATTACACCGCGCTCTAACCGATCGTGAACGAGGATTAGGTGATTGGCATATTGACATTAGCGATGAGGCGCTTTCGATGATTGCTGAAGGAGCAAACGGCGATGCGCGCACAGCGTTAACGTTATTGGAAGAAGCGGTATATGCAACGAAGCAAGACGATCAACGTGCCGTTGTAGATTTACATACCGTTTCGTTTTGTGTAGAAAAAAGGGCATTGACGTATGATAAACAAGGAGATACGTATTATTCTTTACTTTCCGCTTTTCAAAAAAGTATTCGTGGTAGCGATGTTGATGCTGCGCTTCACTATTTAGCAAGGCTTCTTGAAGGCGGAGATCTTACCGCTGTTTGTCGTCGCCTCGCGGTTATAGCTTATGAAGATATTGGATTAGCGAATCCGCTGATCGGCGTGAAAGTGATGAGCGCGATCGAAGCCGCAGAACGTCTCGGTATGCCAGAAGCACGCATTCCGCTTTCAGTTGTGACGATCGACATGTGTTTATCGCCGAAATCAAATAGCGCCTATAAGGCAATCGATCAAGCGCTAATGGATGTGCGGAGCGGCAAAGGCCAATCCATTCCCCTTCATTTGCAAGATGCCCATTATAAAGGCGCCACACTTCTTGGACGGGGAGTAGGATATAAATATCCGCACGACTATGCGTACAGTTGGGTGGCACAACAATACTTGCCTGATGATTTAATCGGGGTGCAATATTATCAACCGAAACAAAACGGAGAAGAAAAACAGCTCGCTCATGTGTACGAACGGCTAAACGAACGAAAAAAGCAGTAACGTTCCTCTGTTTCGCATTTTTATGTTATAATGGCTTGTGTTTCTTTTGACAGTTGATGAGGGGATGATTCGTTTGAAAATATCTACAAAAGGTCGATACGGTTTAACGATTATGATTGAGTTGGCTAAACGATATGGAGAGGGACCGATTTCATTAAAATCGATTGCTCAAATGAACAACTTATCCGAGCATTATTTAGAACAACTCATTTCCCCATTGCGAAATGCTGGTTTGGTGAAAAGTATTCGCGGAGCGTATGGAGGTTATATTTTAGCGGATGAACCGTCAAAAATTACTGCAGGTGATGTCATTCGTGTGTTGGAAGGACCGTTGCAAGTCGTTGAAGAACTAGAAGATGAAGAACCAGCGAAGCGGGAACTATGGATGCGTATTCGCGATGCGGTAAAAGAAGTGTTAGATAGCACGACGTTAGAAGACTTAGCAAGCCATACGGACGACCATGGTGATGCATATATGTTTTACATTTAAGAAAGGAGAATGTATTTGGAGCGCACTTATTTAGATCACGCAGCGACGTCTCCTGTCCATCCGCAAGTCGTGGAAGCAATGATACCGTACATGACAACATATTTCGGCAACCCATCAAGCATTCATTCGTTCGGGCGCGAAAGTCGCCGAGCGCTTGATGAGGCACGGGAGACGATTGCAAAAACGGTTGGAGCAAAAGCGAACGAAATTATTTTTACAAGCGGTGGAACGGAGGCGGATAATTTAGCGATCATTGGTGTAGCGATGGCGAATCGCGAAAAAGGACGACACATCATTACAACGTCTGTCGAACATCACGCCGTATTAAATACGTGTAAATATTTACAAAAGCAAGGATTTGATGTGACGTATTTGCCTGTGGATGAGCATGGTATGATTTCAGTTGAACAAGTAAAAAGTGCTTTGCGCGATGATACAATTATTGTATCCATTATGTTTGGTAACAACGAAACAGGCGTATTGCAACCGATTCACGACATTGGCCAATTACTTCGCGACCATGATGCGTATTTTCATACAGATGCGGTACAAGCGTATGGTCTCGTTCCGATTGATGTGCACGAACTCGGCATCGATTTACTTTCCGTATCTAGCCATAAAGTGAACGGACCAAAAGGAGTCGGCTTTTTATACGTACGTGAAGGGGTTCGTCTGATGCCACACATATACGGCGGAGAGCAAGAAAGAAAACGACGTGCAGGGACAGAAAACGTACCCGGTATTGTCGGATTTCAAAAAGCAGCTGAACTCGCACAACAAACGATGTCTGAAAAACGAGCGTTATATGAACAGTTTCAACATATCATGTTGACGACATTTGAACGAGAAGGGATTGATTATGCGGTGAACGGTCATGAAACAAATCGTTTGCCACATGTATTAAATGTTGCATTTTTCGGAACAAATGTAGAAGCATTGCTTGTCAATTTAGATTTAGCAGGTATTGCTGCATCAAGCGGATCAGCATGTACGGCTGGCTCCATTGATCCGTCACATGTGTTAGTAGCGATGTACGGAAATGATTCCGAGCGTATTCGTTCTTCTGTCCGTTTTAGCTTTGGATATGGAAATACGTTGGAACAAATAGAACGTGCTGCGTATGATATTGCAAAAATTGTGAAGCGACTAACAAAAGCGTGAAAGGAGGGAAAATAATGACAAGAGTTGTTGTTGGAATGTCCGGTGGAGTTGACTCATCGGTAGCAGCATTATTGTTAAAACAACAAGGATATGATGTCATCGGCATTTTTATGAAAAACTGGGACGATACCGATGAAAACGGGGTATGTACCGCAACAGAAGATTATGAAGATGTTGTGCGTGTGTGCAACCAAATTGGTATCCCGTATTATGCAGTTAATTTTGAGAAGCAATATTGGGAAAAAGTATTTACGTACTTTTTAGATGAATATAAAGCAGGGCGCACGCCGAATCCAGATGTGATGTGCAATAAAGAAATTAAATTTAAAGCGTTTTTAGAACATGCGATGGCGCTTGGTGCGGACTATTTAGCAACAGGGCATTATGCGCGCGTTGCTTATCGTGATGGAGAATACAAATTGTTGCGTGGATTAGATGCAAACAAAGATCAAACGTATTTTTTAAATCAGCTCGGGCAAGCACAATTATCGAAAGTGTTGTTTCCAATCGGTGAATTACAAAAGTCCAAAGTGCGCGAAATCGCCAAAGAAGCGGGACTTGCGACAGCAGGAAAAAAAGATAGCACAGGCATTTGTTTCATCGGCGAACGCAATTTTAAACAGTTTTTAAGCAATTATTTACCTGCACAACCTGGCGAGATGCAAACGCTCGATGGACAATTGAAAGGCAAGCACGATGGCTTAATGTATTATACGATCGGACAGCGCCACGGACTTGGTATCGGTGGTAGCGGAGAGCCTTGGTTCGTTGTTGGGAAAAATGTAAAAGACAACATTTTATACGTCGCACAAGGATTCGATAACGAATTGCTTTATTCTGATGCGATCATTGCGACAAATGTCAATTGGGTCAGCGATCGAAAACCGAATGAACCGATTTCATGTACAGCGAAATTCCGTTATCGCCAACCAGATGTACCGGTGACAGTAGAAATGATTAATGAGACGACAGCGCGTGTATCATTTAGCCAACGCGTGCGCGCAGTGACCCCAGGTCAAGCGGTTGTGTTTTATCATGGTGAACAATGTCTCGGCGGCGGAACGATCGATCAAGTATTTCGCAACGGTGAAAGACTGACATATGTTGGCTAACCTTCAACTCAACAGACGAGTTGAAGGCTTTTTTGTTATAATATGCATATGAGGTGAGAGAAATGGATTACAATGCGCAAGGCATTCAATATATGCAGCAAGGAAAATATGAAGAAGCGGTTAAATGCTTTCACGAAGCAATTGAACGACAACCAAACGACCCTGTTGGCTACATTAATTTTGGAAACGTATTAGCAGCGGTCGGGGAAGAAGAAAAAGCGATGCGCTTTTTTCACAAAGCGCTTGAACTTGATGAAAAAGCCGCAACCGCATATTACGGGCTCGGATCAATTTATTACAATCGTCAACAGTTCGAACGTGCAAAAGAACAATTTGAACGAGCGATTCAAGCGGGATTAACGGACGGCGATGTGTTTTTTATGCTTGGCATGTCGCTCATGTACTTAGAGCAACCGCGTTTAGCGATGCCGTATTTTCAGCGGGCAGTAGAATTAAATGAGCGTGATGTGGAAGCGACGTTTCAGCTTGGGCTTTGCTTAGCCCAATTGCAGTTTGTCGATGAGGCAATGACATATTTTGAACGGACGATTCATTTAAACGAGCAACATGCGGATGCGTATTACAATTTAGGTGTCGCGTATGCATACAAAGACGATCCGAAAACAGCACATGCGATGTTTGAAAAGGCGCTTGCCATTCAGCCAGATCATTTGCTAGCAGGTCATGGGAAAAAGCTAATGGAACAAGCATTACAGTAAAAAAGGGGGGGCTGGCGTTGCAACAACAGTTAGACTTCGACGGACGATCGTTTATTAAAGGCGTCCATGTCGGTACAATCTTTCATAACGAAGACAATTTATATTCGGTTATTCGTGTGCGTGTGGAAGAAACAAATGAAGCGCATATCGAAAAAGATGTTGTTGTAACAGGCTATTTCCCTTTGCTCGGTGAATATGACACATATACGTTTTTCGGCTCATTTAAAGAACATCCGCGCTTTGGGAAACAATATGTTGTCGATCATTTTCGAAAAGAGTTTCCTGAAACGAAAGAAGGAGTGATTCAATATTTATCGGGCGGCATGTTTAAAGGAATCGGTAAAAAAACAGCTACTGCGATTGTAGAAACGTTAGGTGAGCGAGCGATTTCAAAAATATTAGAAGATCCTGATGTGCTTGCAAGCGTGCCCAAGTTGACAAAAGCGAAAGCGAGACAGCTATATGAAACGTTGCGCGAACATGAAGGATTAGAACAAATTATGATTGCTTTATCGCAATTTGGCTTCGGACCGCAGTTATCGATGAAAATTTATCAAGTGTACAAAGATGAAACGTTACAAATCATTCGCACAAATCCGTATCAGCTTGTAGAAGATGTTGAAGGGATCGGATTTGGTCGCGCCGATGACCTCGGCTTGCAGCTCGGTATTTCTGGGAATCATCCGGATCGCATTCGGGCCGGTTGTTTATATGTTATTGAGCAACATTGCATGCAAGAAGGACATGTGTATATGACGTACGAACAGCTGCTTACAGAAGTAAAACAACTGTTAGAAGCAAAACGTCAAGAACTTGTCGATGTCGCTTGCATTTCCCGCGAAATGATTCATTTATCTGAAGAAGGAAAATTAATTGTGGAAGAAGACCGTTTTTACATTCCTTCGCTATATTTTGCGGAAAAAGGTATCGTGTCAAACGTAAAGCGACTGCTTGAGCAAAAGGGCATGACTACGTTTTCTGAAGCGGAATTTTTACTGGCGCTCGGTGAATGGGAAGAAGAAGCAAATATCCAATATTCGCAAAAACAAAAAGAGGCGATTCAGCAAGCGCTTTGTTCTCCGTTGTTCATTTTAACGGGCGGACCAGGCACAGGAAAAACAACGGTCATTAACGGCATCGTTCATTTATTCGCTAAATTACATGGATTATCGCTTGATCCTGCGAGCTATGATGCGGACGAGCCGTTTCCGATTTTACTTGCGGCTCCAACCGGACGAGCAGCGAAGCGAATGACAGAATCGACAGGCTTGCCGGCAATGACGATTCATCGTTTGCTCGGCTGGAGTGGTGATGGATTTCAGCGCGGAGAAGATGAGCCGATTTGCGGAAAGTTGTTAATTGTTGATGAAATGTCTATGGTCGATACGTGGCTAGCGAATCAGTTGTTAAAATCTGTTCCATCATCGATGCAAGTCATTTTCGTTGGCGATGAGGATCAACTGCCGTCTGTCGGACCAGGACAAGTGTTAAAAGACTTGCTTCGCGCAAATGTCGTTCCGACCGTTCGACTAACAGACATTTATCGTCAAGCGGAAGGTTCGTCGATCATTTCGCTTGCTCATGCGATTAAAGATGGAAACATTCCTCATGATTTGACGATTCCGCAAAAAGATCGTTCGTTCATTCGTTGCACGAGTGGACAGGTCGTTGACGTTGTAAAAAAAGTAGCTGAAAACGCAAAACAAAAAGGATATCGGGCGAAGGACGTTCAAGTGCTCGCACCGATGTATCGTGGTCATGCGGGAATTGATCGACTGAATGAAACGTTACAACAATTATTTAATCCAAAACATGACAATAAACGAGAGCTTACTTTTGGTGATGTCGTTTATCGTGTAGGCGATAAAGTGTTGCAGCTGGTCAATCAGCCGGATGAAAACGTATTTAATGGGGACATCGGTGAGATTGTTGCTATTTTTTATGCGAATGAAAATGTCGAAAAACAAGATCTCGTTGTCGTTTCGTTTGATGGAAATGAAGTGACGTATCCGAAACAAGAATTGCACCAAATTACGCACGCGTATTGTTGTTCGATACATAAATCGCAAGGAAGTGAATTTCCGATCGTCATTTTGCCTGTTGTCAAAAGTTATTATCGCATGCTGCGACGCAATTTATTATACACAGCCATTACGCGAAGTAAGCAGTATTTAATTTTATGCGGTGAAGAAGAAGCGTTCCAACTCGGGGTGATGAGAACAGATGACGGGACGAGACAAACGACGCTATACGAAAAATTAACAGCTACCATTTCTCCTGAACAACAACTGCTTCCGATGGAAGATGCAAACATTGGAATGGAAGGTGTTACCCCGTATGACTTTATGGAAAATGACGTAACATAACAATGGACACACACATATCGGCACGCTTCTTTTTCAATGATGTATGTTTACGTAAAAAAATGACAAAGATAGAAGAAAAAATAAAAAGGAGCGTGCCTTTTTATGTTAAAGTGTCCGAACTGTCAAAGTAAAGATTTAGGGAAAATCGGCGTCAATCAGTATTATTGTTGGAATTGTTTTATTGAGCTAACCGTTCAAAAAGGAATGATTTATACGCATCAAGTCGAAGAAGACGGAACGCTTAGCTCGCTTGACGATTTATTTAGCGAACATGAACGAACTTTGTTTTCGTAATGAAAGGAGAATGACGATGAATCGAGCAATCGCTTCTTTAATTGCGATCGGTGCAGGAGTAGCAGCATACCAATTAGCGCAACGAAACGGTGGCATGAATATGCGCAACGTGCGAAAAGTAGGCAAACAAATGTTACGTCCATTCATGTAATGAAAAACGGCAATCTCATTTGAGGTTGCCGTTTTTTGTATAACATCTTCTATTTGTACCCACACTATATGAGTAAAGGAGGGATCAGTTTGGAACACCCGCATCTCCATTTTTTCGTTCGGTTAACGAAGTTGCTATTCATTTTAGTTTGTTTATATTTTATTGTAAAGCTTAAGTCGATATGGCTCCCGTTTTTACATTTATTTATTAAAATTATGACCCCTTTTCTTATCGCCGCGTTTATTACATACTTATTGCATCCTGTCGTCGAATACGTTCATCAACGCGGCATGCCGAGAGCGCTCGCTATTCTTTCTATTTATGCGTTATTTTTTGGAGGAATCGGTTTTGCGGTTTATAAAGGCATGCCATTATTTATTGCCCAGCTTGAAGATTTAAATAAAAGTTTACCAATATTTGTCCGCACGTATGAACAATGGACGAATTATATTCATGAAGAAACGGTCACATGGCCTTACGATGTTCATAAACGAATTGAAACGATGATTACAGAAGCGGAAACGTTTATTAGCGGGGCGGTTACGGGAACAATTATCGGGTTAAAACAGCTAATTAATCGAGTCATCGTCTTTTTTATTATTCCGTTTATCGCATTTTACATGTTAAAAGATGTGGAGCTTATCAAAAAAGCGGCATGGGAATGGACGCCGAAAAAATGGCGCAATAAAGGTATGCAATTTTTACGTGATGTTGATCAAACGCTCGGTGGATATATTCGTGGACAACTGCTCGTCTGTTTATTGATCGGAACAGCTGCTACGCTTTCGTTTTGGCTCATTGATATGAAATATCCTCTTTTGCTTGGCATCATCGTTGGGGTCACAAATGTGATTCCGTATTTCGGACCAATTATCGGCGCCATTCCAGCAGCGATTATTTCCGCAACCATATCGGTAAACAAATTACTGCTTACTGTCGGCATCGTCTTTTTATTGCAGTTTATTGAAGGAAACATTTTATCTCCACTTATTGTAGGGAAAAGCTTACATTTACATCCGTTGATCATTATGTTTTCCCTATTTGTTGGCGGGGAAATCGGTGGTATCATCGGTTTAATTGTTGCTGTTCCAATCGTTGCGATTGGTAAGGCGACATTTGTGCATATTCGTTCATTGAAAACAAATTGACAAAAAAAAGGGGCTTGTCTATAATTTTCACAAGAGTAATACATACAAAAACGATGACGGATCGAGTATGTTACAGTCCATCTTAAAGCGCATGTTGGCGCACAGAGAGGAATTTCCGCGGCTGAAAGAAATTCCAGATGAAGGGTAACAGAACGCTAATCCTGAGTGCAGGCAAACCCTGCCGACGAAGCCACGTTACGGCGGTTGAGGTGATGGACGTTTGTCCATAAACAGGGTGGTACCGCGAGCAAGCTCTCGTCCCTGAGCAGGGATGGGAGTTTTTTATATTTTATAAGGGAGGAAGGAAACGTGAAAAAGCTAACATCTGCTCAAGTTCGTCAAATGTTTTTAGACTTTTTCAAAGAAAAAGGGCACGCAGTTGAGCCGAGCGCATCGCTCATTCCAATTGATGATCCATCATTGTTATGGATTAATAGCGGTGTGGCCACATTAAAAAAATATTTCGATGGTCGCGTCATTCCAGACAATCCACGCATTTGTAATGCGCAAAAATCGATTCGCACAAATGATATTGAAAACGTCGGAAAAACAGCACGCCATCATACGTTTTTTGAAATGCTCGGAAACTTCTCGATTGGCGACTATTTTAAGCGTGAAGCGATTCATTGGGCATGGGAGTTTTTAACGAGCGAAAAATGGATCGGCTTTGATCCGAATCGTCTTTCTGTTACGATCCATCCAGAAGATGAAGAAGCGTTTGACATTTGGCATAACGAAATTGGGTTGCCGGAAGAACGCATTATTCGGTTGGAAGGGAATTTCTGGGATATCGGGGAAGGTCCAAGTGGACCAAATACAGAAATTTTCTATGATCGCGGTGAACAATTTGGCAACGACCCGAACGATCCGGAATTATATCCGGGGGGAGAAAACGAGCGCTATTTAGAAGTGTGGAATCTCGTCTTTTCGCAATTTAACCATAATCCTGATGGTACGTACACGCCGCTTCCGAAGAAAAACATTGATACAGGCATGGGATTAGAGCGAATGTGCTCGATTTTACAAGACGTTCCGACAAACTTTGATACCGATTTATTTATGCCAATCATCCGCGCAACCGAACAAATTTCAGGTGAAACATATCGTACAAATGCTGAAAAAGACGTGGCATTTAAAGTGATCGCAGACCATATTCGTACTGTAACATTTGCGATTGGAGACGGTGCGCTTCCATCAAACGAAGGACGCGGTTACGTGTTGCGCCGCTTATTGCGTCGTGCCGTTCGCTATGCGAAACAATTAAACATTCAACGTCCATTTATGTATGAACTCGTTCCGGTTGTCGGTGAAATTATGGTTGACTATTATCCGGAAGTAAAAGAAAAAGCAGCGTTCATTCAAAAAGTCATTAAAAATGAAGAAGAGCGCTTCCACGAAACATTAAACGAAGGACTTGCCATTTTAGCAAGCGTCATTGAAAAAGAAAAACAACGTGGTAGCGATACAATTAGCGGTGAAGATGTATTCCGCCTGTACGATACATACGGCTTCCCTGTTGAATTAACGGAAGAGTATGCGGCAGAAGAAGGGATGAAAGTCGATCACGACGGTTTTGAGCGTGAAATGGAACGTCAACGGGAGCGAGCGCGTGCTGCGCGTCAAGATGTGGATTCGATGCAAGTACAAGGTGGCGTATTAGGCGACATTAAAGTAGAAAGTACGTTTGTCGGCTACGATCAACTTTCTGTTTCTTCTGTCGTTGAAGTAATCGTAAAAGACGGACAACTTGTCAACGAGGTAAGCGAAGGACAAGAAGCGCAAATCATTTTACGTGAAACGCCGTTTTATGCAGAAAGTGGTGGACAAATTGCGGATCGTGGCTGGATTGAAGGGGAAACAGGAAAAGCGTACGTAAAAGATGTCCAAAAAGCACCGAACGGTCAACATTTACATCACATCGTCGTCGAACAAGGGGTTATTCAAACAAACGGCACATATATCGCACGTATCGATGAAGAATCGCGCGTTAATATCGTGAAAAACCATACAGCGACCCACTTGTTGCATCAAGCGTTAAAAGATGTGCTTGGCATGCATGTCAACCAAGCCGGTTCACTTGTTGCGCCTGATCGTTTACGTTTTGACTTTACGCACTTCGGTCAAGTAAAACAAGAAGAGCTTGAAAAAATTGAAGCGATTGTCAATGAGCAAATTTGGCGCAATCTCCCTGTTGCGATCGACTATAAACCACTTGACGAAGCGAAAGCAATGGGGGCGATGGCGCTATTTGGTGAAAAATATGGCGACATCGTGCGCGTTGTACAAGTAGGTGATTATAGTTTAGAACTTTGCGGTGGTTGCCATGTCACAAATACAGCCGAAATCGGCTTGTTTAAAATCGTTTCTGAATCGGGCATTGGCGCAGGTACACGCCGTATTGAAGCGGTGACAGGAAAAGCAGCGTATCGTTTAATGAACGATCAAATTGCATTGTTAAAAGAAGTAGCGGAAAAATTAAAAACGAATCCGAAAGATGTGTTAACGCGCATCGATACACTCATGAACGATATGCGCGAATTGCAGCGCGAAAATGAATCGCTTGCTGCTCGTTTAAGCCATATGGAAGCAGAAAACTTAGTCAACCAAACGAAAGAAATCAATGGCGTTCAACTTGTCGTCAGCAAAGTAAATAACGCTGATATGAACAGCTTACGTGCAATGGTTGACGATTTAAAACAAAAATTAGGATCCGCAATCATTGTGCTTGCTTCTGTACAACAAAATAAAGTAAACTTAATTGCTGGTGTAACAAACGATTTAATCGACCGCGGCTATCACGCAGGGAAACTCATTAAAGAAGTAGCGACGCGTTGCGGCGGTGGTGGCGGTGGCCGTGCAGATCTAGCACAAGCAGGCGGAAAAGATGCGAATAAAGTAGACGAAGCGCTTAAATTTGTCGAACAGTGGGTAAAATCTGTTTAATAAACGGTGGAAATCGTGTACAATGGATGTAAGGATGGATATGCCAGATTTCGTGGAACGTGAGAGTGGGGTGCAAAAAAACGGTGAGTTCGTTTGATAATACAATGCAATTTAACTTTCCGGAAGAACCGATGGACGTCGATGTTCGGGAAGTGTTGCTTACCGTATACGACGCATTGCAGGAAAAAGGGTATAACCCGATTAACCAAATTGTCGGCTACTTATTGTCTGGTGATCCAGCTTACATCCCTCGCCATAAAGATGCCAGAAACTTAATTCGCAAAGTCGATCGCGACGAATTAATTGAAGAATTAGTGAAATTCTATTTACGAACACATCGTGAGGAATAGACACATGCGTATTTTAGGACTAGACTTTGGAACAAAAACGCTCGGTGTTGCCGTGAGCGACGAGCTAGGGTGGACGGCTCAAGGCATCGAGACGATTCGCATCGATGAAGAACACGGAGAGTACGGCTTTGAACGTTTGCGGCAATTGATTGAGCAATATGCGGTCGAAGAAATCGTGATCGGGTTTCCGAAAAATATGAACGGCACGATCGGACCGCGTGGCGAGGCGACACAAAGCTTTGCCGAAAAAGTGAAACAAACGTTTTCACTTCCTGTCGTACTGTGGGACGAAAGATTGTCCACGATGGCGGCAGAGCGCATGTTAGTCGCTGCGGACGTTAGTCGAAAAAAACGAAAACAAGTGATCGACAAAATGGCCGCAGTGATGATTTTACAATCGTATTTGGACTATAAACAATTGAGGTGAACATGATGGAACACGGTGAAAAACACATTACAGTCGTTGACGAAGACGGCAACGAACAACTTTGCGAAGTACTATTTACATTTGAATCTGAAGAGTTCGGAAAATCTTACGTCTTGTACTACCCAATCGGTGCAGAAGAAGATGACAACGAAGAAATTGAAATTCACGCATCTTCTTTTATCCCAGGAGAAGATGGGCAGGCAGGAGAATTGCAGCCGATCGAAACAGAAGAAGAATGGGATATGATTGAAGAAATGCTAAACACATTTCTCGGTGAAGAGGAAGAAGATGAAGAATAAGAGGCTGGCTATACGTCAGCTTCTTTTTTTATTTATGTCATGTCATTATTTGTAGTATAATGTCAAAAGTGAGGGGAGGCTTTTGACTGTTAATGATAAATGTATAAATATTTATAAAAATTTTATAAAAATCTGATGATCATTTTATGTGAAAAAAGTCAAAAAGGGGCTGGAAGAAGATGATTCGCACGTACAAAGTCATGCTTCTGCCCAATAATAAGCAAAAGACGAAGCTTTTCCAATGCGCAGGTGTTGCCAGATGGGCGTATAACTTTGCATTAGCACAACAACAAGAAAATGATAAACAAGGTGGCAAGTTTTTAAGTGATGGTGAATTAAGAAAAAGATTAACGCAGCTCAAACAAACGAAAGAGTACAGTTGGCTCAATCAATTCTCAAACAACATTACAAAACAAGCAATTAAAGATGCGTGTCAAGCCTACAAAAACTTTTTTGAAGGACGAGCGAAGTTTCCGAAGTTTAAAACAAAAAAGCGAACACGCCCAAGTTTTTATCAAGACACCGCCAAAATCAAAATCACCGACACGCATGTGAAACTAGAAAAACTCACCTCTTCCAAAAAGAAAAGGAAACAGACATTCAACTGGATACGCCTTGCGGAACGAGGTCGTATTCCTCACGGTGCAAATATAAAGTATGTCAATCCGCGCATCGTGTTTGACGGGATGAACTGGTTTTTAACGGTCGGTGTAGAGGAAGCGGAAGTGAAACATGGAACATACAACGAAGTCATCGGCATTGATTTAGGGATAAAATCGTTCGCTACCGTCAGCAATGGGATGACATTTCCAAACATCCATCACATGCCTCAAGTGAAAAAGCTTGAAAAACAAATGAAGCGAATGCAAAGAAAAATATCGCGAAAATATGAAATGAACAAAATTCAAACAGAAAGGGGGGAATACCGTTACAGAAAAACGGAAAACATCAAGAAACTAGAATTCCTTGTTTTGAAAAAACGCCGAAGGCTAAAACATATCCAGCTTAACCACACCCACCACATCACAACGACGTTGGTGAAAACCAAGCCAGCGTATGTCGTGATGGAAGACTTGAATACAAGCGGCATGTTAAAAAATCGGAAGCTATCGAAAGCGATTCAACAACAAACATTCCACGAGTTCAAGCGGCAAATGACGTACAAATGTGCATGGTATGGGATCGAGTTGATCGTGGCGGATCGTTTTTATCCGTCAAGCAAAAAGTGTAGCTGTTGCGGTCATGTAAAAGAGAAGCTTTCTCTATCCGAACGGACGTATCGCTGTGAAGCGTGCGGGATAGAAATGGATCGCGACCTCAACGCGAGCATCAACTTGAAAAACTATGCCAAGTAAAGCACAACATGTACCCATTCGTTAGTGGGGAAGTGAAGCCTTCGGAGCGCCAAGGAAACGAGAGTAGCGTTTCGCGAAATCGGGCGCGATGAACAAGGAAGGAAACATAGACTTTTATAAGTCTCTTATAAAGTCTTGTAAGTTTTCTGTAACGGATGAAGTATGTTACAAGAACACGAAGCGAAGACGGTGCGAAAAATTGTCTTGTATATTACCACGCCTTTGTTATTAGTGATAATTGCTGCATGCATTGGCTTGTTTGTATATATTCGTTCTGCCTTGCAGCCGGTTGATCCGAACGATAAAACACCAATTCAAGTAGAAATTCCAATCGGTTCATCGGTATATACGATTGCGAATGCATTAGAAAAAAACGGTGTGATTAAAAATGCGAACATTTTTCGCTATTATGTGAAATTTAAAAACCACGCTGACTTTCAAGCGGGCAATTATACATTTACAAAAGCCATGACGTTAGCGCAAATTGTAGACAAGCTAAAAACAGGAAAAGTCGTCAAAGAAGCGAAATTAAAAATTACGATTCCAGAAGGAAAACAGCTGACGCAAATTGCAACGATCATTTCGCAAAAAACAGGCTATTCATCAGAAGACATTATGGCGAAATTAACTAATCGTGTCTATATTGATGAACTAATAAAAAAATATCCCTCCGTTTTAACAACGGATATTTTAAATAAAAACATTCGCTATGCGCTTGAAGGATATTTATTCCCAGCGACATATTCCTTTACAGAAGAAAAACCTGCGCTCGAAGAAATCATTGAAACGATGATTGCCAAAACGGAAGAAGTGTTGGCGCAATATACAGAAGATATGGAAGCGCGCGGCATGACGGTTCATCAATTGTTAACGATGGCATCACTCATTGAAGAAGAAGCCACAGAAAAAGCGGATCGTGAAAAAATTGCAAGCGTGTTTTACAACCGAATGGAAAAAGGTATGCCGCTTCAAACCGATCCAACCGTTTTATATGCGCTCGGCAAGCATAAACAACGTGTATATTACAAAGACTTGGAAGTAAACTCACCGTACAATACGTATATACACAAAGGGCTTCCACCAGGTCCGATTGCAAATGCAGGTGAAATGTCGCTTTACGCTGCCCTCCATCCAGCTGAGACAGATTACTTTTATTTTTTAGCGACGCCAACAGGAGATGTCATTTTTACAAAAACACTTGACGAACATAATCGTGAGAAGGCAAAATATATCGGAAAGCAATAAAACGTTCGCATTTTGTTTTCAGTTATGATAGTATATATAAAGTTATGGATCGTGACGAAACAAGAGTTCAACTCGCTTGAACTCTTGTTTTTACGAGGAGGACGGTTCGTTGGTAAATCAGGAAATCATTCAATATATGGAATCATTACTTCCTAAAAAAGAGGAAGCAATTGTAGCGATGGAACAATATGCACGTGACCACGGCATTCCGATTATGGATGCGCTCGGCATCGAAACGATGTTGCACATTTTAAAACTTGTTCAACCGAAGCGCATTTTAGAAATTGGCACAGCAATTGGCTACTCTGCCATTCGGATGGCGAAAGCGTTGCCGAATGCAAAAATTGTCACGATCGAACGTGACGAAGAACGCTATAAGCAAGCGCTCGGCTATGTTTCGCAAACGAATACGAATGGACAAATGACGTTATTGTTTGGCGACGCGCTTGACATGAGCGATGAAGTAAAAAAGTATGCTCCGTTTGACGTCTTGTTTATTGATGCGGCAAAAGGACAATATCGCCGCTTTTTTGAGTTGTACGAGCCACTTTTAAGCGAACAAGGAATCATTATAACAGATAACGTATTGTTTAAAGGACTTGTCGCTACAAATGAATCAATTGAACAAAAACGGATACGCCAGCTCGTAAAAAAAATCCAAGCATATAACGAATGGTTGATGACACATCCGCACTATGAAACGATCATCATTCCGATCGGTGACGGAATGGCGATATCGAGAAAACGAGGTGAGTAAAATGAAAAAACCAGAATTGCTTGTTACGCCAACGAGCGTTGCACATATCGAGCAACTTGCTCAAGCGGGAGCGAATGCCGTCATCATTGGTGAACAACGGTACGGTTTGCGTTTAGCAGGCGAGTTTTCACGTCAAGACGTGGCAGATGCGATGCATGTGGCACGCAAGCACGGTGTGCGCGTGTATGTAGCGATGAATGCGTTATTTCATAACGATAAAGTGGATGAACTGAGTGATTATGTCCGCTTTTTAGCAGAACAACAAGTGGATGCCATCGTATTTGGCGACCCAGCGGTGTTAATGACGGTGCGAGAAGTGGCACCGCATATGAAGCTTCATTGGAATACAGAAACGACAGCAACAAACTGGTATGCGTGCAACTATTGGGGACGAAAAGGAGCGAAACGTGCTGTTCTTGCCCGAGAATTAAATATGGAAGAAATTATTGATATTAAACACCATGCGGAAGTGGAAATTGAAGTGCAAGTGCATGGGATGACATGCATGTTTCAATCGAAACGTTCTCTCATCGGCAACTATTTTGAATATCAAGGAAAGTTTATGGAAGTACAACAAATGAAGTATGCGAAAGGGCTCTTTTTATACGATAAAGAACGCGACAATAAATATCCGATTTTCGAAGATGAAAACGGTACGCACATTATGAGCCCAAATGATATTTGCATTATTGACGAGCTAGGGGACATGATTGACGCAGAAATCGATAGCTTTAAAATTGACGGTGTCCTTCATGAGTCGGATTATATTACAGAAGTGACGAAACTATATCGACGAGCCATCGATTTGTGCGCAGAAAACCGCGAACAATACGAAGAAGAAAAAGGTGAACTGCTTGCGCGCATTGAAGCGATTCAACCGAAGCATCGTCCATTAGACACCGGCTTTTTCTTTAAAGAAACGGTATATTGAAAAAGGAGGGAGACATATGAGCATATCACAAATCATTGACGGCAAGCGTGTCATTGTGAAAAAACCAGAGCTACTTGCCCCAGCTGGCAACTTAGAAAAGCTAAAAGTAGCGGTTCATTACGGGGCAGACGCTGTGTTTATCGGTGGACAAGAATACGGTCTCCGCTCAAATGCCGACAACTTTACGCTTGAAGAAATGGCAGAAGGTGTGCAATTTGCGAAACAATATGGAGCGAAAATTTACGTGACGACGAACATTTACGCCCATAACGAAAACATTCCTGGCCTTGAAGATTATTTGCGCGGTTTAGAGAGCGTTGGTGTGCACGGCATTATCGTTGCTGACCCGCTTATTATTGAAACCGCGCGTCGCGTTGCACCGAAACTTGAAGTGCATTTAAGTACTCAACAGTCGCTTACGAACTGGAAAGCAGTACAATTTTGGAAAGAAGAAGGACTTGAGCGTGTCGTTTTAGCCCGTGAAACTAGCGCAGAAGAAATTCGTGAAATAAAAGAAAAAGTCGATATTGAAATTGAAACGTTTATTCACGGTGCGATGTGTATTGCGTATTCTGGTCGATGTGTATTAAGCAATCATATGACCGCGCGTGATTCTAACCGTGGTGGCTGTTGTCAATCGTGTCGCTGGGATTACGATTTGTACAAGCTTGAGGGAGATCAAGCGCTGGCGTTATTTGACGAGACGGACGATCCGTTCGCGATGAGCCCGAAAGATTTGAACTTAATTCAATCCATTCCAAAAATGATTGAACTTGGTATTGATAGTTTAAAAATCGAAGGGCGCATGAAGTCAATTCACTATGTGGCAACGGTCGTTAGTGTTTATCGCAAAGTTATTGATGCCTACTGCGCAGACCCTGACAATTTCGTCATTCGAAAAGAGTGGTTAGATGAGCTCGATAAATGTGCTAATCGTGACACCGCACCAGCCTTTTTTGAAGGAGTTCCGGGCTATAAAGAGCAAATGTTTGGCACTCATAGCAAAAAAACGACGTACGATTTCGTCGGTCTTGTGCTTGATTATGACAAACAAACAGGCATCGTGACGTTACAACAGCGCAATTTCTTTAAACCAGGCGATGAAGTTGAATTTTTCGGACCTGAAATTGAAAACTTTACACAAGTTATTGAAAAAATTTGGGATGAAGAAGGGAATGAGCTTGATGCTGCCCGTCATCCGCTCCAAATTGTTCGTTTTAAAGTCGATCGAGAAGTTTTCCCATACAACATGATGAGAAAGGGGCACTAACATGAGGAAAAAACCGGTTGTCATCGGAGTTGCAGGAGGCTCCGGTTCGGGGAAAACGACCGTTACAAAAGCGATTTATGAACATTTTCAAGGGCATTCTATTTTAATGCTTGAACAAGATTTTTATTATAAAGATCAAAGCCATTTACCGTTTGAAGAACGATTAAAAACAAACTACGATCATCCGCTCGCTTTTGACAATGACTTGCTTATTGAACATATTAATAAACTGTTGAATTACGAACCAATTGATAAACCTGTATACGACTATACCCTTCATACGCGCTCAAACGAAGTCATTCGCGTCGAGCCGAAAGATGTGATCATTTTAGAAGGCATTCTTGTATTAGAAGACGAACGATTGCGCAACTTAATGGATATTAAAGTGTACGTTGATACGGATGCCGACATTCGCATCATTCGTCGTCTTTTGCGCGACATTAAAGAACGTGGGCGCACGCTTGAGTCGGTTATCGAGCAATACGTGAACGTCGTGCGTCCGATGCACAATCAATTTATTGAACCGACGAAACGGTATGCCGACATCATCATCCCAGAAGGCGGTCATAATCACGTTGCCATCGATTTAATGGTTACAAAAATTCAAACGATTCTTGAACAAAATTCTATTTTGTAATACCATAGCATAGATAATATGTAAACTTTTTGTCTTTGTACGAACCGCTCGTTCGTACATTTTCCATACATAAATAAAAGGAGTGAATGACATGTCAATGGAAAAAGAATACCCAATGACGAAAGCTGGGAAGGAGAAACTCGAGCAAGAACTTGAATATTTAAAAACAGTCAAGCGAAAAGAAGTCGTCGAGCGCATTCAAATTGCGCGTAGCTTCGGGGATTTATCAGAAAACTCCGAGTACGATGCGGCAAAAGATGAGCAAGCGTTCGTGGAGTCACGCATTCAAATGCTTGAAAATATGATTCGCAATGCGAAAATTATCGAAGAAGATTTAGAAAGTACAGACATCGTATCGCTTGGAAGAACAGTCACATTTGTCGAACTTCCAGATGGAGAAGAAGAGTCGTATACGATCGTTGGTAGTGCAGAAGCGGACCCGTTTGAAGGGAAAATTTCGAACGATTCACCGATTGCTAAATCGCTCATCGGTCGTCGCGTTGGCGAAGAAGTAACCGTTCATACGCCTGGCGGAGACATGGTTGTAAAAATCATCGCAGTGAAATAGGTTTTAAAATACGACACCTCGTCGACAATGAAGACGAGGTGTTTTTTATGGTAAAAAAACGGATGGTCATCATATTAACAATCATTCAACTAGTCATATTCAGTTTGATCGGTCGGCTCGTTCAACTGCAACTTGTAAGCACGGAGTCGTTTCATGGGATTAATTTAATTGAAGAAAGCGTCGCTCAACGAACGGAACAGCTCATTATTGATGATGGGCGCGGGATGTTCGTCGATCGCTATGGTCAGCCGCTTACCTATGAGTACATCCCTACGCTCGTCTTATTTCCGTTTTTAAAAAAAATGGATTGGCCCATCGATCAAATTGCCACGATCGTTTCCATGCCAAAAGAGACGATCAAAAGACAGCTTGAAGAGGCGAAAGGTCCAATCATTTTGCATAATGGTCAACAACCGATTCAACTTCAACCGTGGCAAATGGAACGTATTAACGAGCTGCATATTCCCGGTGTCATCGCTGTTCATAAACAGTATGAATTAGAACAAAAATATGCTCAACACGTCATTGGATTGCTTGGGGAAAATGAAAAGTTACTGAAAGAGCGATACCGAGATAGAACATTGTCACCGAAAACGAAAATTGGTGTATCTGGGCTACAAAGTTCTTTTGATGAATTTCTCATTCCAGATGGGGAGACGAAACTACTGTATCATGTCGATGCTCGCGGTGAACCGCTATTTGGCATGGATGTGAAATATACAGAGCAAGCAAATCCATTTTATCCGATTACAGTACAAACAACCATTGACCGTACCATGCAGCAACATGTCGAACAAATCATTGCTCAACATGGGATGGAAAAAGGGGCTGTCGTTTTGCTCGATGTTGAAACAAACGACATTGTTGCGCTTGCAAGCGCCCCGGCAATGGATGAACGAAATCCGTATAAAAACGAGGCGGCACAAAACAGAGCGCTTCTTCCTCAAGTACCGGGCTCTGTGTTTAAAGTAGTCGTTGCAGCAGCAGCGCTTGAAAACGGACTTGTCCATGGACAAACGTTTAACTGTGATCGAAAAATTAACGGTGAGCCGGAAGAAAAAAAGAAAGGCATGCGCTCATTTGAAGAGAGCTTTGCGATCAGTTGCAACAACACATTTGCGGAGTTGGGAAAACAGTTGATCGCTATGGATAAAAACATGTTTGATATATATGCTCAAAAGCTCGGTCTGCTTCCACGCGTCGGTTGGGAAGGAGATGTATATCATTTTGAATCGTTTCGTCCACTTCGCGAAGAGAAACAAGGGAAAATTTGGACGGATGAACGAGATAAACACGTTCCGCTTGCTGTTGCCCAAACGGCGATCGGTCAAAAAGATGTCCGTGTTTCACCGCTTGCGGTAGCGAATATGATGGCAACCATTGCTCGCGGTGGTGAGGCAAAACAAGTGCGCATCGCCCAAAAAATGATGTATAAGAACGGCACAACATTTTTCACTTTTGATGAAAAGCGACTAACAACCGACTCCTTGCGCCAAGAGACGATCGACAAACTACAAGAGCTGTTACAACTTGTTGTGATGCATCCAGAAGGTACAGGTCGTGCATTTCAATCATTGCCTTATACCGTAGCAGGAAAGTCAGGAACAGCAGAAACGGGGAAAGAAAAACTCGTAAACAAATGGTTTGCAGGTTATTTTCCAGCTGACCGTCCAAAATATGCGCTCGTTGTGGTACAATTAGAAACAGCATCAGCTGCCTCTGTCACGAACGCCATTTTTGCCGATATCGTTCGTGCCACATACGAGTTGGAACAGAAAGGAATGAATGAAGGGTGAGCAGCCGTTTTGCGAAACGTTCAAAACAAAGAAAAGTAAATCGTATATTGAATACGTTGATTGCGATCGTATTTGCGCTTATTTTATTTTTCGGATGGAAATGGTTGTTTGCTAACGACCGTTCAGTAAAAGAAACAAACACATCTCCGCAACTAGTTGAAGTCGAAACAAACGAATCAGAAGCGAATGAACAACCATCAGAACAACCATCAGAACAACAAGAAAACAATGAGAAAGTAGAAGAAACGGTTGTCGATGACCCAAATTCCAATGTCATTCGTGAAATTGTTAACCCATCATGGCAACCGATCGGTACAACGCAATCGGAACCGCATGTAACAACGTACGATAAAAACTCGGTTGACTGGAAAGAAATGATTGATGCGATTAGTTATGCGACAGGCATTTCTTCTTCTGATTTGATCGTTTGGTTTATTGGAAATGGCGGAAGCCCGAATCATGCTGTTGCTACGGTCTCCAAAAAAGATAAAACAGAACATTATAAAGTGTTTATCGAATGGGTGACAAATGAAGGGTGGAAACCAACAAAAGTGCAACAATTAAAAGAAATAGAGCGCCGTCCGTGACGCTCTATTTTTTTGCTTTAAAATGCACCATCGCACTATATAGACGTTGTCCGTTTTCTAACAGTTGCATGTGATACGAAACATGATGCACTTCAAGCATAATTGCTTTGTTATGTTCGATTTGTTCATTAATTTTTTTCTCTAACGTCGCTAAGTCCGTCGCTTCGAAAAATTCCACTTTATCTTGAATGAGATCAAACGTAATCATCGTTCTCCTCCTTTCTACACGTAGTTTAACATATTTCCATTGAACATCTAAAAAAAATGTGGTAGATTGAGAACAGCAGTACATTAAATTCATACTATACTTATAGGAATTATTATATTTTATGGAGTGTGACATCATGGGACGTGAATTTTTAGACATCTTTGAGAATTGGGCACAATCGTACGATTCGTCTGTATACGGGCACGATGAGCAATACCGTGACGTATTTGACGGATATGAAACGATTTTAAATACAGTTGTTGAAAAAAGCGGGAACGTCGTTTTAGAGTTTGGCGTTGGGACAGGAAATTTAACGAAAAAACTAATTGAGGCGAACAAAACGGTATATGGCATTGAACCGTCTGCACCAATGCGTGAACTTGCGAAAGAAAAACTTTCGAATGTGTCGATTGAAGACGGAGACTTTTTACATTTTTCTTTGCCGAATGAACCGGTCGATACGATCGTGAGCACATACGCTTTTCATCATTTAACAGATAAGGAAAAAGAAGAAGCGATCGGCAAATATAGCGCACTTCTTCGGAAAGGTGGTAAAATAGTGTTTGCTGATACAGCGTTCATTGATCGCGAGGCGTATGAGGCGATGATTGCAGAAGCAAAACAAAAAGGATTTGTCGACTTAGCAGAAGACTTACAACGTGAATATTACACGACAATTCCTATTCTTGAACGTATATTTACAATAAATGGTTTTACTGTCACTTTTACGCCAATGAATCGTTTCGTTTGGTTGATGGAAGCTGTCAAACAATAAGTGAAAGAGGTTGAAACGATGAAAATAGCAATCATTGGAGCGATGGAAGAAGAAGTGGCGATTTTGCGCGAAAAAATTGCCGATCGAAAAGAAACGACGGTGGCGAATTGTTCTTTTTATAGCGGCACGTTAGATGGGGCAAATGTCGTTTTATTAAAATCAGGCATCGGGAAAGTAAACGCGGCGATGTCGACAACCATTTTATTAGAACGTTTTGCGCCAGATGTTGTAATTAATACAGGCTCTGCTGGCGGTTTTGCTCCATCATTAAACGTCGGAGATATCGTCATTTCGACAGAAGTTGTTCATCATGATGTTGACGTCACTGCATTCGGGTACGCTTACGGTCAAGTGCCAGGCATGCCAGCGCGATATGTTGCCGATGAGCGATTAGTACAAGCGGCTGAAACGAGCGCAGCCCACATTCGTGACATTCAAGTGGCAAAAGGATTAATTGCGACAGGCGATTCATTTATGCACGATCCAGCGCGCGTCGATTTTGTGCGCACACAATTTCCAGACTTATATGCTGTTGAAATGGAAGCTGCTGCGATTGCGCAAGTATGCCATCAATTTGCCGTCCCGTTTGTCGTCATTCGCGCATTATCAGACATCGCTGGTAAAGAGTCTAACGTATCGTTTGAACAATTTTTACAAAAAGCAGCCCTTCATTCATCTGAACTTGTGCAATTGATGGTAAATGAATTAAACAAATAGGAGAGCCCCCCTCTCCTTCTTTTCATCTTTTGGGAGGTTACAACATGAAAGTAGCGAAAAGCGTGCATGAATTAATTGGACGTACCCCAATGGTTGAAATTACGCAATTTCCGCTTCCAAAAGGGGTGCGCCTATTTGCGAAGCTCGAATATTTAAATCCTGGGGGAAGCGTCAAAGATCGTCTAGGACAAGAATTGTTAAACGATGCGCTAGCGACAGGAAAGTTAAAAGAAGGCGGAACAATCATTGAGCCAACGGCAGGCAATACAGGGATCGGTCTTGCGCTTGCTGCGATCGGGAAAAACATTCGCGTCATTTTTTGCGTGCCAGAAAAATTTAGCATCGAAAAACAACAACTGATGCGCGCACTCGGCGCAACCATCATCAATACGCCAACGAACGAAGGAATGGCAGGGGCGATTCGAAAAGCGAAAGAGCTCGCCGCTGAAATTCCAAACTCCTATTGCCCGCAACAGTTTGAAAATCCAGCTAACCCACGCACGTACTATAAAACGCTCGGTCCAGAAATTTGGGAGCAACTGGATGGGCAAATTGATGTTTTCGTTGCTGGTGCTGGATCAGGCGGCACATTTATGGGAACGGCACAATTTTTAAAAGAAAAAAATGCACAAATTAAAACGGTTATTGTTGAACCAGAAGGATCGATTTTAAACGGTGGAGCACCGGGTCCACATCGCACCGAAGGGATTGGCATGGAATTTTTGCCACCATATATGGATACGAGCTATTTTGATGCGATTCATACGATTTTAGATGACGATGCGTTTCGGCGCGTCAAAGAGCTTGCGCAAAAAGAGGGACTGCTTGTCGGTAGCTCATCTGGTGCCGCGTTCCATGCCGCTTTACTCGAAGCGGAACAGGCGGAAGAAGGAACGAACATCGTCGTCGTTTTTCCAGATAGCAGCGAACGATATTTAAGTAAACATATTTATGAAGGCGGGATGTAACGTGAGAAGAAAAACGAAATTGATTCATGGTGGCATTGCCGGAGATGCGCATACAGGGGCTGTCTCTGTTCCCATTTATCAAGTGAGTACGTACAAACAAGAAGCGGTTGGCGTCCATAAAGGATATGAATATTCACGTACAGGTAATCCAACGCGACATGCGCTTGAGGAGCTCATTAAAGATGTGGAAGAAGGATATGCGGGCTTTGCGTTTAGCTCAGGTATGGCAGCCATTACTGCCGTCATGATGTTGTTTAATAGTGGCGATCACGTCATTTTAACTGACGACGTATATGGCGGCACATACCGCGTCATGACGAAAGTATTAAACCGTCTCGGCATTGAATCGACATTTGTCGATACGAGTGATATTTCTCAGATCGAAAAACATATAAAACAAAACACGAAGGCAATCCATATTGAAACGCCGACGAATCCGTTGCTGAAAATTACCGATTTACAAGCGGTTTCCGCGCTTGCGAAGCAGTACGGCTTGCTTACGATCGTCGATAATACGTTTAGCACACCGTATTGGCAAACACCGCTTGCACTCGGTGCGGATATTGTCGTGCATAGCGCAACGAAATATTTAGGCGGTCATAGCGACGTCGTTGCTGGACTTGTCGTTGTTAACTCGGAACAACTGGCGACCGACTTGCACTTTATCCAAAACTCGACTGGCGGCATTCTCGGCCCGCAAGATTCATGGTTATTAATGCGCGGCATCAAAACGCTTGGCATTCGCATGGAAGAACATGAGAAAAATACACGCAAAATCGTTGAATTTTTAACAAATCATCCAGCTGTTACGCGTGTGTATTACCCTGGGCTTCCGTCGCATCCAAATCACGATGTAGCGAAAAAACAAATGCGCGGCTTTGGCGGCATGGTGTCATTTGACGTTGGCAGCGCTGAAAAAGCGGAACAAGTATTAACGCGCGTCCGCTATTTTACGCTAGCAGAAAGTTTAGGAGCGGTCGAAAGTTTAATTTCTCTACCGGCAAAAATGACGCACGCTTCGATTCCGAAAGAGCGCCGCGATGAACTAGGAATTACCGACGGGCTCATCCGCATTTCTGTCGGTTTAGAAGATGCCGATGATTTAATTGAAGATTTAGCACAAGCTTTGGCATAAATTACATCGTCCCCTTTTTTCTTTTCTATGATACATTGAAAGAAGGAAAGGGGGACGGTTGTTTTGGAACAACAAAAGCGACATTGGTTAGGAAAAGCGCGTGACTATAAAGCATACAGCCTCGTTTTATTTGCGCTTAGTGCGTTTTTATATATCGGAACATTGATTCCAAACGCTATCGACGAAGCAAAGCGGCCGCTTGTGCTTGGAGCCGTGTTTATTCTCATGCTCGCCTCTATTTTTTTCTCTCACCGTTCACACATATATGCACGAAAAATAGAAGAAGAAGCATAAACCCCATTTTCGAACGAAACAAAAACGTGTAAAATAAAAGAAAATGGGCAAAGGGGGAATGCATGATGATGTGGATGATTACAGGCCTAGTCATTACAGCCGTCATCGGCTTTGTTATTATCGCGGAAGTGAACGCCGAAGCATAAAACAGTCTCCAAATCGGAGGCTGTTTTTAATACAATTCATTTGTGACAAACTTCACAACTGTCGTCGACCTCCAATCTTGCAAAAACCCCGGGGGATCGACGATAACTTGTATGTTGCAATTTTTTCAGTTGTATCAACGGATATAGACTATTGACTGAATTTTCAAATGTATGTATAATGACGTTGTATAGCTTTTCCATATGTTGATCTATCAACACTTTTTTGGTTTGTATCGTACCTATGAGGAATTGAAACCGTTGACGTTTCGGGAAAATGTGACTGATATAAAGGTTTTGTATCGTACCTATGAGGAATTGAAACTCTTTTAATGCGTTCATATTAGCTTGTGCTTTCGCGTTTTGTATCGTACCTATGAGGAATTGAAACTCAGTCGGGACTTGACCAGTCGCGTGTTCAATCTGCTTAGTTTGTATCGTACCTATGAGGAATTGAAACTATGCTGAAACGATCGGCAACGAGGAAAAAGCTGAAACGGTTTGTATCGTACCTATGAGGAATTGAAACTTCCGAGTAAGCGGACAAAAAACGAGCGTCAGCGAGTTTTGTTTGTATCGTACCTATGAGGAATTGAAACTAGGCATTTCGTTTAAAACAGCATGGATCGCATTTGTGTTTGTATCGTACCTATGAGGAATTGAAACAAGAATACTTGTTCAACCATACTTAACACCCTTTCTTATGTTTGTATCGTACCTATGAGGAATTGAAACTAAAGTTTCTCGATGTTCCGCCTTCTGCGCCGCGTTTCGGTTTGTATCGTACCTATGAGGAATTGAAACTACGTAATTTATATCATCCATTTGATCGGCAACAAGTTTGTATCGTACCTATGAGGAATTGAAACTATCGCATGCAATTTTTTATACATCCGCGTCATATCAAGTTTGTATCGTACCTATGAGGAATTGAAACCAGAACCAGCTGCACAACCGAGTGCTCCGCCAGCTGCACAGTTTGTATCGTACCTATGAGGAATTGAAACTAGATTCGGTGGTATTGCGGTTTTTTTCGATGGTCATACTAGTTTGTATCGTACCTATGAGGAATTGAAACAACCGTCAGATATGGAAATTTCCTCGAAGTGCCTAGCCTGTTTGTATCGTACCTATGAGGAATTGAAACGAAGGAATATGCACCATTCGAGATCGGACGAAGTGCGTTTGTATCGTACCTATGAGGAATTGAAACCTGTTCTCGTTTATTTCGTATTTTTTGCTTTGCAAACGAGTTTGTATCGTACCTATGAGGAATTGAAACCCCGCTGGAGCGCAGAGAAGTCAGCTTAACGAATGAAGGTTTGTATCGTACCTATGAGGAATTGAAACCAAAATCATTGCTGGACACAGTATCGCATGGTCGTTCGCGTTTGTATCGTACCTATGAGGAATTGAAACTGTTTTCCGATTCGAGAAAATGCTTCAGCCAAGAGTTTGTATCGTACCTATGAGGAATTGAAACTCCCATCTAATATCTGAAACATTTCCAACCAATCCCGGTTTGTATCGTACCTATGAGGAATTGAAACTTGTCTTCTGTAAAGGATGGCATGATGACCCAGCTAGTTTGTATCGTACCTATGAGGAATTGAAACAAAACTTTATCCACTCAAGACGATCAGAACGCTGAAAAGGTTTGTATCGTACCTATGAGGAATTGAAACCTTGTGCACGACCAACCACGTCAATATCCAGCAGAAGGGGTTTGTATCGTACCTATGAGGAATTGAAACTGCGATATGGATACACGAAGAACATTATAATTTAGGCAAGTTTGTATCGTACCTATGAGGAATTGAAACACCGCAATAAAGATCGGTACAAACCAAATAAACACTACGTTTGTATCGTACCTATGAGGAATTGAAACAACAAAGATAATGTAAGAAAATTTTTTAGGCTTGCTTTCAGTTTGTATCGTACCTATGAGGAATTGAAACAATCAAGTTGAGGTGTTAAAATTCGGATTGATTTCATGGTTTGTATCGTACCTATGAGGAATTGAAACCCTTGTGCAACCCCCAATGTATAAAACCATGCGGACAAAGTTTGTATCGTACCTATGAGGAATTGAAACCCTTCCGCCTGCCGACAGGATATGCGTCGCAAGTGGCCAGTTTGTATCGTACCTATGAGGAATTGAAACGATCATTTGCGCCAAATGGGCATTCAGGCGAAAGGAGAATTTGTATCGTACCTATAAGGATTAAAAAGCTGTTCCGAGCAACACTTCGGAACAGCTTTTATGTTGTTTATGCGTTCCAGAGACCTTTCTTCTGTTGGCGTGCTTTTCGTTCAGCCTCAAGAAAACGTTGTTGATACTTGACATTTGGTTGAATTGTCATCACGCGTGCGTATCCGTCTTTGACGAGCGTTTCGTTGTAAAGCTCTTTTCCAATCCAAACGTATGCTAGGAATCGACCGTATTTATCTTTTACCCCGACATCAAATTCGAGTGTGACAGTTTTGTTAGTTAATCGTTTTTTCGTATAGTTAGACGCTTCTTTCCCATATTTCTCGACTGGTTTTTGAGGATGGACGGTTTCTGGGGTATTAACACCAATGAAACGAACACGCGATGTTGCACCGTTAGAGAAGCGTACATCGATCGTGTCGCCATCTACTACACGAATGACTTTTACGATATGTTTTGAATTTACACGAATAGCAGGAACACCCGTGGCTTTACTTTTTTGGCGAATAATGTTGCCGTTTTTATCATGATAATGATACTCTCCCGTTTTTAGCCCCCATTTTTCACAATTTGTTCGACAAGTATGCCCGCCGTTTGCATCTGTTTTTCCGGGATGGGCGTATGCAGAAGAAGCAAAGAGAATAGTGAAAGAGATGAGAAAAGAAAATACGGCTCTAAACAAAATGAACTTCCTCCTTTGTCCTCTATATTTTTTGCTCCCGTTCCTATTATTTGTATATTTAAATATTATGTCAAGAAAATGAAGAAGATAGATGGATATTTGGGAGCTTCTGATTTCGAATTTATTAATATAATGATTGAATATGTCATGTTTTAAATTATGAAAATTTATTGAAATTTAGTTTTATTTGACAAAAAACGACAACATTTTCTTTTCTTTTTCGGTAGAATCGTTACATAGGATGAGATATAAAAATATCTTTTTAGACAAAATTTATTTTTATGCTATTTTGCACTGAAGTAGGTGGTTGCTATGATTAAAACTATTTACTCTCTAGGTCATAAGTATATGATCGATGAAAATCCTTCTATAGTACAAGCTATAACGTTACCGCTTGAAAAGCCGGATGATACTATAAAATATGCCGTTATCATCGATCTGTCACTGCAAACGAAAAAGGTTCAACTGTCCCTAAAAGAGATCGGATCATCTACTTCTACCGATCTCTTGTGGATCGGAACAGCAGATGGAGCAGCAAGCCCGCAGTGGTACGGTACTGTAAGAAACATCGAATATTTACTAGGACAAACAATTCCGAACTTACTTGAGCGCTGGGATCGAGAAGACTCTTATTATCGTCTTCTAAAAGAAGCTCATCAATTGTTCTTTCTTGATCTTGGCGCTACTAAAAAATCAGATGAGAGATATCGTTATGTGTTTAATCCAATCTATATTGGCGGTACGTTGACGGAAGTAGACGGAAAAAAAGCAGTTAGTGAGGTAGCTAAGCAGTTTCAGCATTTTGTTGAAAAAGAAGCACACGTAAACAGCAAAGATGTTCTTTTATATTCTTTAGCTATTGATGGCAAGCTTATTGTGAAGCAACCAGAGTACGAGAGATTGGTGATTTCTGAAAAGTTTAGTGTATTTAAGGACGCAGAAGAAGGTATATGTGCGCTTACAAATAAAAAAGCTCCTGTTACGGGCGAAACTACAAAATTAAAGTTTAACTACTACATAAATGATAAAATCAGCTTTGCGAGTGACTTGGATAAAAAATCGTTTGTAAAAAATTTATCAATTTCCAAAGAAGCCTATCAAGCAATTATGGCTGGGGAAGCATACATCCTTAGAGATTTTAACACCCGCTTTAGTGGCCTCCCTTGCTATATTATCCCAGACTTTTTATATGATGTTCCATTTGCGAACACACCTCTCCAAGACATTAGTGAACGTATCCGACGATTCATTCGTACAGTGAAAACAGTTGAGACAGCAGAGTTTTTGTATAGAGATATTGAAGATTACAAGTTATTTGAAGAGCAAATGGATAATTATATTTCTCTACATTTTCTTTTTTATACAAAATCGAAAGCTTCTCTAAAGATTAACAAACTGATATCCGACGTCCCTTTGACTTATCTACGAGCTCTGGGGAGAGGAATGAGAAATGTTGAAGATATTGGGCGTCGCTTTTTTAGTAGTGGAAAATTTAATTTAGGGTTAGATGCTATTTATTATTTAATTCCAATGCGTACCCAACGAGGAGAAAACTTAGAAAAACGAAAAATATTGTATGTTTATGAGTCTTTGTTAACAAATAAGTCTATTTCTTATCAATGGCTTGTCACGCAATTTGTGCAATTGGCTAAAGTTCATATGTATGCAAATTACGACCTTTATCAATACAATAGCAAAAAAGAATATAATGATTTTCAACTTATCGATTCGATGATACACGCACAGTTATTTTTGAAGCTCTTGTACAGGCTTAATTTAATAAAGGAGGGAAGAGAAATGACAGGTATTTTATATGATTTGCCTGATGCAGAAATGGCGGAATATATGGAAACGATGAACTATATGACTGCACAAAGAGCGTTATTTTTGCTCGGTTATTTAATTGCTCGAATTGGGGCAGAACAGGTTAAGAGATCTAACGAACGGTCAGAAGCTCTTGGACAAGCTAGAGCAGGGAAAACAGCGAGTAAACCTATTTTATCAAAAATTAATTACCATGGAATGAACAAGCAAAAAGTGATGATGCTTTCTACTGAAGTGTTTGAAAAACTTCGCCAACTGAAAATTGCGTCTTTGTATAATGAGTCGATTTATGCAGCGCACAAGCATTTACTAGATGTAGCACTACGGGAAAAATGGAGTTTGTCAGATCGTGAAAGCGTCTTTTATTTACTGTCTGGTTATGCTTATGGAACAAAACGAATTTTAGAAAACGCCAAAAAAGGCAAGACAGAATTAGATAATGAAGAATAATGTCGAAAGCGAGGAGAAGATGCGATGAACAATAGTGATATTTTATTTCTTTATGATGCGAAATTAACAAATCCAAATGGTGACATTGATGAAGAAAACCGTCCACGCATGGACTATGAACGCTCGATAAACTTAGTAAACGACGTTCGATTGAAGCGCTATATTCGTGATTACTTTGAACAAATTGGGAAAGAAATTTTTGTAGGGAAAGTGGATGGGGAGACGGTAAATGCGACAGAACGGATTAAACGTTTATTTGAGAAATACGATGGTAAAGTAAATATTAACAAATTATCAAAAGAACAACAAACATGGATGCTTGATCAATTGATCGACGTTCGAGTATTTGGAGCAACAATGCCATTGAAATCTGAGGATAAGGGAAGCTCCATGACTTTTATTGGTCCTGTTCAGTTCAACTGGGGATATTCATTAAATAAAGTGACGCTTGTGGAGTCAGCAAGTATTACTTCTCATTTTGGCTCGGATGATAAAAACGATGGCGGCAACATTGGAAAAGATTATCGTGTATACTACTCGTTTTTAGCATTTCATGGGGTAATTAGTGGTCATCGTGCAGCACATACAAGGCTTACAGATGAAGATATTCATCTTTTTGACAAGGCGGTTATCAAGTCTATTCCATTAAGTGCGACTCGCAGTAAAGTCGGTCAGTATCCACGCCTATATGTACGTGTGGAATATAACTCTCCGGAATTCCTTGTAGGGGACTTGCGAGATTTAGTGAGTTTAGCAGAAACAGAAGGATTGCGAAGCATTTCAGAGGTGCAACTTCATGTGGATGCGCTAGTAAACAAGTTGTTAGAAGTGCGTGATGAGATTGCGTATATTCATTACTGGCAGGATTCCAACTTATTGTTAAGTTATGAAGGGCTGCAAGGAAAATTGGTTGATCTTATACCGACTGAGTTGGCTGATAAGCTTGTTTCAGTGTTGTAAAAAAGGGTGACATTTATGAACATGCTTATTTTTGATTTGGTTGGGAAGATGGGACATTTTCGAAAGATAGATACGAACTCATCTTCTCTATCATATTTTTTTCCGCCGCGAACAACGGTTATAGGAATTATTGCGGGTATTTTAGGAATGGAAAGAGATAGTTATTATGAGCAGTTTTCAGAGAATCAATGCGATATCGCACTTTCTGTACGTACTCCCGTCCGGAAAATGGTTCAAACAGTAAATTATATGCTAGTAACATCTAAAAGTCATCTCAACAATAGTAAGGGGCATACACAAATCCCACTTGAGTTTGTTTTACCTAGGAAAGAAGAAGTACATTTGCGATACCGCATTTATTTTTCACATGATGATTCGTTTATTTATGAAAGTGTGAAGAAGCGAATACAAGAAAATCGCTATATTTATCCTCCATACTTGGGACTTTCTGAACTTATTGGGCAATTGGAATGGATTACCGAGGTGGAAGGGGTACAAAATGAGGCAGGTAGGTTAGTGCCGATTCATTCTGTTGCTCGCGTTTCCCAGTTACGTGAACGCTCAATTCAGCTATCTAATGAAATAAGGATTGTTAAAGAGTTCATGACTCGCCACTTCACAAAGGAAAGAATGATTCAAGAAACCGATTACTATTTGTTAGAGCAATCGCGGCAACTAGTAGCTACTCCCGAGGTACCGTATGTTACTGTCATGTACGGTGGGGAAAAAGAAAACGTGTTATTTATGTAGCGCAGCGACGTTCGAATTGCTGCGCTATTTTTAAGGGGGCGAAAACATGTATCTATCCCATACAAACCCGGATAAACAATTAGTTGTTCATTTATGGGAAGTGTATGAGTATTCGAGTGATATGCTGAAGCACGTGCCGTTATCCGAAGAAAATCGAGAAGTATTGCTATATATCAATAAGATTGTTTCTTTGACTCACGATTTTGGCAAATACTTATCCTATTTTCAAACCTATTTAAAAAACGGAGAAACGCAAGGGGACTTGCATCATCATTCATTTATTTCTGCTTTGTTTGCAGCTCACCTTTTATGTCGCTCAAGTTTCTTGGTAGCTTCTTGGTCTGAATTTGCTCCATTATTAGGATATTTTATAATTATGCATCACCATGGGAATCTGCGCGATATAGCATTAGATGTAACAAAATCACGAGATATTTATGAAGATAGTGTACAAGACTCTCTTCGCTATCGTATTCGTATTTTGAAGGAGCAGATTGAGGATGTAAAAAAACATATATCAGATATCACAAAGGATCTGCGTCCGCTATGGGAGAAGTTATGTGTCCCTCTCTCGTTGGAAGAGGAACTTCAAGACTTTACGCAGGACTACGAAAAAAGCTTTGATGAGGTATACCGTCAATACTATTTTATTAAGAAGAAAAGGAGAGGAGAGGTAACGGATAATTTATACTACTATACCTTATTGCTATATTCAGTACTAATTAATGCTGATAAACTGTCAGCTGCAAATATTAAAAGACAGCCACGTGTCCACATTCCTTCAGATCTTGTTGATCAATACCGTAAAATCCATTTCAATACAGAAGTAATAGAAGGGACGAATGGATGGCGCAATCGAATGTACAATGTTGTAATGGAGCGACTCCAATATATTGCGAACACAAAGCCAGAGCAACGATTGTTTACACTAACGGCACCAACTGGCGCAGGAAAAACATTGTTGTCGATTTCAGCTGCTTTGAAATGGAGAGAATATGCCGAACAGCATGAAGGCTATACACCAAAAATTATTTATGCATTACCGTTCACAAGTGTTATTGACCAAAACGAGAAAGTCATTCACGATTTGTTAAAACAATTGGAAGATTTCACATGGAACGAACAGCGATATTTTGTAAAGCACCATCATTTGTCTAATTTTCAGTATCGTACAAATAATGAAGAATTACCTGTTAGGCAGGCACTGTTGTTGACGGAAAGTTGGGAAGCTGAGTTTATTGTAACAACATTTGTGCAATTATTTTATACATTGATCGGTTATGAAAATAGAGCACTAAAGAAATTTCATCAAATTGCAGGAGGCATTATTATTCTTGATGAAATACAAAATGTACCTGTTGAATATTGGCCTCTGCTTCGCTCGGTATTATACAAAATGGCTGAATTATTTAGTTGCAAAATTTTATTACTAACAGCTACACAGCCTTTAATTTTTCCAAAAGATGAGACAATAGAGCTTCTAGAATCTGACATGATAAAGCCGATTAACTTCTTTAAGGAAATGGAGCGTGTGGAGCTTCATCCGTTTAGAGGAGAAAGAGGATTTTGTAATGTGGATGAATGGATTGAACAGTTTCAACTTCGATTTGAAGAGGGAAAAAGTTACTTATCCATTTTTAACACGATTAAAACGTCAATTGATGTATATGAACGATTAAAAGGTTGGCTAAAACAATACGGCTATCATGTGATATACCTTTCTACTAATATTGTCCCTTACGAACGTAGGCAACGGATTGAAACAATGAAGCAACTTTTAAAAGATAAGAAGAAGGTAGCTGTTATTTCTACACAAGTAGTCGAAGCTGGAGTAGATGTTGATTTTGATATTGTTTATCGTGATATAGGTCCAATTGATGCCATTGTCCAAGCTGCAGGTCGCTGTAACCGGAACGGAAAAGCAAGGGAGTTTGGCAAAGTGTATATTGTTCCGGTAGAAAGAAACGGAACTTTAGAGTCGCAGTACGTATACGGATCTGTTCATACGAAAATCGCAAAAGAATCGTTGCCGAAAGAGACAGTTTCAGAGCATCAATTTTTTGATATTATTTATCGGTATTTTGAGAGTGTACAAAATGCTAAATCATTTACTGTATCAGAAGGGATTATACGGGCGATAGAGGGATTGAGATTTGATGCAAAAGAAAAGAGCGAGTTCGACTATGTATCAGACTTTCAACTAATTAAAGATGTTCACCAGGCAGTAGATGTATTCGTTGAAGTAGATGAGCAAGCAATGGCTATTTGGGAAGAGTACATTTCAACGGTAATTGAAGAAAAAGATTTAGAAACAAAACTTGAAAACTATTTACACTTGAAGAAAGAGGTACGTCAGTATGTCATTTCTTCCCCAATCCAGCTTGTGAAAAATTTAGATCGTGACTTGTACGAGAAAACTCGAATGCTCCGATTACCAAATGACATATTAAACCAATATTATCATTGCGAATATGGATTAATTCGCTCAAGTGAGATGGTGGATGCATGGACTATGTAATGGATGTAAATGGTACACATATTTGGTATTACTTTATTTGCAAGCGTGAAGTCTGGCTTATTGTGCACCAAATAGCAGCTGATCAAGAAGATGATAACCTTGAAATAGGGCGGTTTATTTCTGAAACAAGTTATCAACGTCAGAAAAAAGAAATAATCATTGGAAATATTAAAGTGGATCGTGTACGCCGTGAAGGGGATACACTTGTTGTCGGTGAAGTGAAAAAATCATCCACTTATGAAAAAAGTGCATATTATCAACTCCTTTATTATCTTGATACACTTCGGAAAATGGGAATAACAGCTCAAGGAGAGCTTTTGTTTCCAAAAGAGAAGAAAGTGATTAAAGTGGAATGGACAGAAAAAGGGAAGCAAGTATTAGAAGAAGCCATTGCTGATATTCGCAGTATCGCCCGTTCACCTGTACCTCCAGAGCCGAAAAAGATCGGATTTTGCCGTAGTTGTGCTTACCGAGAATATTGTTGGGCGGAGGAATAGAAATGAAGAAAACGCTTTATATTTTTCAAAATGGAGAGTTGTTTCGGAAGGACAACAGTGTTTGTTTTGAAACATCTGAGCGGAAACGTGTGTTGCCTGTCGAGGATATTAACGATATTTACATTTTCGGTGAAGTGAATGTAACGAAAAAGTTTTTGGAGTTAATGGCACAAAAGCATATTTGTATCCATTATTTTAATCATTATGGTTATTACACCGGGACATTTTATCCTCGGGAGCACTTAAATGCGGGGCATGTTGTTTTGAAACAGGCTGAAGCGTATTTGCATCCTGAAAAACGTCTTATTCTAGCGCGAAAATTTATTGACGGATCTATCGGACAAATGATTCAAGTGTTGAAATATTATCAAAATCGCATACAAGAGAAAAATGATAAATTCAAGGAAATGATTTTAGATTTTCAGCAGAGCTGCTCCAAGCTGGAACAATGGACTAGTGTTGAAGAAATGATGGCAACAGAAGGGCATGTACGTGAGAAATATTATCGTATGTTCGATGACATTTTGAACAATCATCCAGACTTTTTGTTTGAAAAACGCTCGAAGCGCCCACCTCTAAATCGTTTAAATGCGATGATTAGTTTCGGAAATCATATTTGCTATACGATGTGTTTGAGTGAAATCTATAAAACATACTTAGATCCACGAATTGGTTTTTTGCATGCGACAAACTTTCGGCGGTTTTCACTTAATTTAGATGTTGCAGAAATTTTCAAGCCGATTATGGTAGATCGTTTAATTTTTACGCTTATTAATAAGAAAATGATAACGAAAAAAGATTTTGATAAGCATATGGAAGGAATTTTATTGTCTGAAGAAGGACGCAAAAAGTTTATTGAAGAGTTAGACAAACGGATGAAAACAACAGTTAATCATCGGCATCTCGGGAAATCCGTATCCTATCGACGGCTTATTCGGTTAGAGCTTTATAAAATTCAAAAACATTTACTCAGTGAAAAAGAATATGAGCCATATCGCTCATTATGGTAGGTGTCGATATATGTTTGTTATTCTTGTATATGATTTTGATAAGAGAAGGGTTTCAAAAGCATTGAAAATTGCACGTAAATATTTATACTGGGTTCAAAACTCAGTATTCGAAGGGGAGATTTCTGAAGCGAACTATGTGAAGTTAAAAGCGGAGCTGGAAGACATTATAGATCCAGATGTTGATTCAGTTATTTTTTATACATTCCGCACGCAAAAATATTCAAAACGTGAAGAATTTGGTTTGAAAAAAGGCGGAGAGGAATTTATTTTATAGAGGGGAAAAGACGAATGAGATTGACGATTACGTTACGGGGAATAGATGGGGCGGTCACATTGCCACTCCATTATCAGCAATACTTACAGGGGCTAATCTATCATTCGCTAAGCGACGAATCATTTGCTTACTTTTTGCACGAGCGTGGATTTCGCAAAGAAAAACGATCGTTTAAGTTGTTTACTTTTAGCCGCTTATTTGGCGAACATTATGTTCAATATGATGCGAAAACGATTACTTTTGTTGATTCGATTCAATGGCACATTGGAACAATACTTCCTGAATTAACGCAGCAGTTAGGGGAGTATTTGCTTCTTCAGCCGTATGTGAACATTGGCGATCAACGTGTTATCATTGAGCGAGTGGAAACCGAAAAGCGAGCGATTGAGCAGCGTGAAATTGAAATCGAAATGTTGTCACCAATGACTGTATACAGCACGTATGAAACGGTGGATGGGAAGAAAAAAACACAGTTTTTTGATCCGAGTGATGAAGTATTTCCGCATTTAGTTGAGCGGAATTTTCATAATAAATATGAAGCATATTACGGGATTCCACCAAGCGATCGGTTACTCATCGAACCTGTCGATGTTCGAAAAAACGATCGGATCGTAACGAGCTTTAAAGGCTTTTACATTACAGCGTGGAAAGGGCGGTATAAGCTTATTTCTTCTCCAGAACATTTAACGTTTTTGTATCGTGTGGGAATCGGTGGACGGAATTCACAAGGATTTGGTATGTTCCGTATTGTAAATAGAAAGTGAAGTATTTCACAACAGTCGTCGACCTCCAATCTTGCAAAAACCCCGGGGGATCGACGACAGTTTGTATTTTGCAACTTTTTTAGACGTATCAAGGCATAAAGACCATTGACTGAATTTTCGAATGTATGTATAATGAGTTTGTATAGCTTTTCCATGTGTTGATTTATCAACAGTTTTTTGGGTTTGTATCGTACCTATGAGGAATTGAAACCAAGAAAGTTATTCAGTCGCAAAGAGAGGAGCTTCGGAAAGTTTGTATCGTACCTATGAGGAATTGAAACCTATTCTTGTCGTAGCTTTCACGGATGACACGCAACGTTTGTATCGTACCTATGAGGAATTGAAACAAAGATAAAGTAGCTGTAGATGTTGCTATGGATATGACTGTTTGTATCGTACCTATGAGGAATTGAAACACTTGTTGCTGTACGCTTTTGAGTCGGTTCAATTTCGTTTGTATCGTACCTATGAGGAATTGAAACTGTCCGGACTTGATCAGAAAGTTGAACCTGTGCCAAACAGTTTGTATCGTACCTATGAGGAATTGAAACTATGCTGAAACGATCGGCAACGAGGAAAAAGCTGAAACGGTTTGTATCGTACCTATGAGGAATTGAAACCGTGAGAATCAGCCTTCTGATGTAAATATCGGTTGGAGTTTGTATCGTACCTATGAGGAATTGAAACCTTCGCCAGTTTCTAAAACTACGTACGAATCTTTGTGTTTGTATCGTACCTATGAGGAATTGAAACAAAACTTCGCCCCCGCAACTTGTAAATGAGTTTTTCCAGTTTGTATCGTACCTATGAGGAATTGAAACTAGATGAAGCAGGTAACTATTTTGCTCCAGAAGATTTCCAGTTTGTATCGTACCTATGAGGAATTGAAACAAAGTTGATATTTCTAATGACTTGTATGAAAAGCTCGATGTTTGTATCGTACCTATGAGGAATTGAAACTCTCCGTATTCTAACATCACAGGGATACCTTGTTGTAGTGTTTGTATCGTACCTATGAGGAATTGAAACCGAAGCGAGTTGAAAGCGGCCTTGGATGTTCCTGAAAAAGTTTGTATCGTACCTATGAGGAATTGAAACTGGCGTGCTATTGAGCGTGAAGAAGTGAAGTTGCGCGAGTTTGTATCGTACCTATGAGGAATTGAAACTTTGTTGCAACCTTCTGTTTCTTCACCGACAGGAAAACGTTTGTATCGTACCTATGAGGAATTGAAACTTCAAATGACCTCATCGCCGACAATATCAACTATGTCACGAGTTTGTATCGTACCTATGAGGAATTGAAACAGATCATCGGGAAGAGAATATGCGATGCTTGTGGAAGCGTTTGTATCGTACCTATGAGGAATTGAAACCCACCTGTTGCGTAGGTTGTGCTTGCGCTTTCTTTTGAGTTTGTATCGTACCTATGAGGAATTGAAACAGAACACATGGAACGACATCAAAGAGTATCTTTCATCTAGTTTGTATCGTACCTATGAGGAATTGAAACTGGGTGCAATTATGGACGAGGCGACGGACGGATTTTTGTTTGTATCGTACCTATGAGGAATTGAAACATGATTCTTCTTCTCGTGATGTTCTCTTTGGTTTTTCTGTTTGTATCGTACCTATGAGGAATTGAAACTGAGGCAACAATTGAACCGATTGCGATACAGATGAGTTAGTTTGTATCGTACCTATGAGGAATTGAAACTCAAAATTGGGACACAATCAAAGCGAAAGCAATTGAAAGTTTGTATCGTACCTATGAGGAATTGAAACGAAGACGATAACGAGCTGTATAAGTATGTTGAAAAACTGGTTTGTATCGTACCTATGAGGAATTGAAACGCTTTGAAGTGGCAATGACAATTTTGAAAAACGGCGGCAAGTTTGTATCGTACCTATGAGGAATTGAAACGTTTACTAATCTTACAAATAGAAGAATGTCATCATTGAGTTTGTATCGTACCTATGAGGAATTGAAACGTTCTTTTCGGGTTTGACAAAGACTTGAGTCAAGTTGTTTGTATCGTACCTATGAGGAATTGAAACAAAACACAGTTATATTTGCACTCCAACACTTTTTGTGTGTTTGTATCGTACCTATGAGGAATTGAAACAAAAATGCCCGCGTTATATCTGTTTCAGAGGGGAATGAGGTTTGTATCGTACCTATGAGGAATTGAAACAAGTTTTCAAGGAGCGTTTCTGTTAGAAAGGTTTTCAAAACATTTCTAGCGGGAGGTGAAAGTCTTGCCCGTGCATAAAGCGTATAAGTTTCGCATGTACCCGAACAAAAAACAAGAGGTGCTAATTAATAAAACGTTCGGATGCTCACGTTTTGTGTTTAACCATTTTCTCGTCAGATGGAACGACACATACAAAAAAACAGGGAAAGGACTGTCTTATCAGGCGTGTTCTTCGCAATTGACCAAGTTGAAAAAAGAATACACTTGGCTCAAAGAAGTGGACAGCATCGCACTTCAAACCTCGCTGAAACATTTGTCGGATGCATTCACACGATTTTTCCAAAAACAAAACGACAAACCTCGTTTTAAGTCAAAGAAGAACAAGGTGCAATCGTATACAACGAAATACACGAAAGGAAATATAGCGATTGTAGGTAACAAAATCAAGCTTCCGAAACTAGGATTCGTTCGTTTTGCCAAAAGTCGTGAGGTAGAAGGACGTATGTTATCCGTCACTATTCGACGCAATCCAAGCGGAAAATATTTCGTATCCATTCTTGTAAAAACAGATGTGCAACCACTCCCAAAAACACATACTGCTGTTGGTATCGACATGGGTTTAAAGAACTTTGTCATTCTTTCAGACGGAACAACGTATGCGAATCCAAAATTTCTTCGGAAACTTGAAAAAAATTAGTCAAAGCTCAACGCATTCTTTCTAGGCGCAAAATCGGGAGTTCGAATTGGCATAAGCAACGAATCAAGGTTGCTCGCATACACGAGAAAATCACAAATTCCCGAAACGACTACTTGCACAAAATCTCCACCGAGATCGTCAAAAACCACGACATCATCGGGATGGAAGATTTGTCAGTTGCTAGCATGCTCAAAAACAACAAACTCTCCAAAGCGATCTGCGAGGCGTCATGGGCAACGTTCAAAGCGATGATCGCATACAAGGCCAAGTGGTATGGGAAGCAATTGGTTGTGGTGGCGAAAAACTTCCCATCGAGCCAGTTATGCTCCCATTGCGGATATCAAAATAAAGACGTGAAACATCTCACTTTGCGTGAATGGCAATGCCCAAATTGCCATACCCGTCATGACCGAGATGTGAACGCAAGTATCAATATTAAGAATGAAGCCGTTTGGCTTCTAACCGCAGGAACTGCGGGGCTAGCCTACTAAATAACTGAGGGGTGCTTCGGTGTTTGTAGGAATCTCCTGCTTCAAACAAACCGTAAGGTTGTTAAGCGGCGAGTAGTTCAATTGAACGTAGTGGGATAAACATTCCCCCCCTTTCACCTCATTTTCACCATTGACTCGTACACTTACGGTATACGATAAATGATATGTGAATGCGGGGGGATATGTGTTGAAGAAAAATATTGTCAAAATCATCTTAGACGTAGCGATGGCGCTGACGTTTGTGCTGTTAATGAATCCGAGGGTGTTTAATGGATTGCCATTTCATGAAGTGACAGGGTTAGTGATTGGTGTGGCTGTTTTGGTTCATGTTGCATTAAACTACAAATGGGTTGTCCATACGGTGAAAAAAATGTTTGATCGTTCGCTTTCGGGGAAAACGAGATTTAGTTTTTTGTTAAATGTATTATTGCTTCTTTCGATGACGGGGATCATTGTGACAGGTATTCTGATTTCGAAAGTTGTGTTTCCACATCTTCTTAGTGGCGAAAATCATGCGTTGCGTGAGATACATGATGTGTTTGCGAACTTGACGCTTGTGCTTGTCGGCGTTCACATTGCATTACATTGGCAATGGATTATGGGTATGTTTCGGAAAATGTTTAAAACAAAAGAAGGGAGTTGGCGGAAAGGAGCGCTTGTGGCTTCTGCGTTGGTGCTTGCGTTATTTTTCGCAAGTATGCAGTGGCTAGCAGTCAATGTAAAACCAAATGAGGAGGCGTTTAAGCCGAAGTTTGAGCAAAAAGTAGCACAAGCGAGCAAAGCATTTCCACCACCCGAAAAGTTTCGTGAAGGGGAATTTACCCGTAAAGAACGTCACGGCAGTAGCCATCCGTTGCTTGTTATTTTTGGTCACTTTACATTTTGGGCAGTTGTGATTGTTCCTGTTTACTACATGGAAAAACGAATGCGTCATAAGCGACGAGTTCGTGTATGAAAAAAGGTGTCCCGAGTGTGTGGGACACCTTTTGTTTATGATCCTTTTTTTCCTTTATCATGTTTATAACATTCATGAAATAGCTTCATTAATGCACGTTTTTCGATACGTGAGACGTAGCTGCGAGAAATGCCGAGTTCTTTGGCGATTTCGCGTTGGGTGCGTTCAGGTTGCATGTTTAAGCCGAAGCGACTAACAATGACTTGGCGCTCACGATCGTCAAGGACGTGCAAATGTTGGGCGATGTTTTCGAGCTCATTATTTTTTTCAATCATATCGCTAATGTCCTCGTCTTCCGACTTTAATACATCTAGCAAGCTAATTTCGTTTCCGTCGCGATCTTGCCCGATTGGATCGTGAAGAGATACATCTTTTTTTGTTTTTTTGAGCGAACGTAAATGCATAAGTATTTCGATTCTAATATCAATAGTATGCGGTAAAAAATAACAATAATAAATAACAATCATGAACAAATAGACGCAAGCTTTGCACTAAGCATTTTATTTTCGATATAGTCCATCCGCCTTTCACAAATTTCAGCTGGCACACGGAACGTTTCCTGCATTTCATATACGATGAAGTCGCGTTTTTGTGAAAAATCGATATATGTAAGCATATGATAAGGGATCGCAGCGAATAACGTAAATCGCTTTGTTTGTGATTCTTGAAAGTATCTGAATGAGTCCGCCATTTTCGATTGATCGCCGACGTGCAAAAACAAATGCCCGACTTCATGAAAAAATACTTCACGGCGCTTGAGCAATTCTAAATCGTTGTGAAGCCCTACAATTTTCAAGTCGTCGCAGTATTCCGCAAACGATCCGAATTTTGACTCGACAAGCAAAATATCGAATTTCCTTGCGATATACTCTTCATCCAGCTGGGAAGGATAGATGATGCCGTTTTGCTGATATGCTTCCGAGATATGCTTTTCTAAGTCACAAGGCTTATATAAGTACATTCCACCTCATCCCCCACAAGTTTTTCTTTTATTATACAAACATACGTTCTTATTTACAAGAAAAAGAAAAATCCCTAAGTTTGACTAAAAGGGATTTTATTTTTTCGCAGCTGCCGCCTGGCGTTTAACTACTTCACGTTCTTTCCAAGCTACAATCTTGTTCTCAACAAATTCAATTGCAAAACAGTCGATATGATGTGTATCAGCTTCGGCAAGTGCGGCATTGGTATATGTTGTAGTAGCAATAAACCACCCTTTTATGCAACGATGATTACGTTTTGCCCCAACTAATTCGCGAATCTCTTTAACTGTAATTTGTCTTCCTGAATTTATATAGTGTTTGCATTGTACAGCGATTTTAAATTTTTCTTTCTTGTCTGTAAGAATTAAGTCAACCCCCTTGTCTTGTGCAGGAGGGGTGATTTCTGGATTGTAGCCCATTGCTTTGAAATATAAATAACAAAGCCGTTCAAATTCATAACCGTTTAGATCGCGTAACGGTAGAGAAATGATTTCATCATCCGATCGGACACCATATTTCTTTTTGTTCCCATTTAATGAGTTCTTAGCTGTTGATTTCTTTGTTGAAGCACTTTTCCGAGGAGTGTTTTTCTTTGGAGAATTTTTAGCTGGAAGCATTCTTTCAACTAAGGCAGGGATGACAATTATTCCAAACAATAACGTTCCCCAAAAAGCATATACGTTAGCGAACTTAGAATAGTTCAGCAGGATTACAGCGAGAAACGCGAATCCCACTAAACCAGCAATAAGTTGCCTCTCTTTTTTACCCATTTGTCTTCTCCTTTTCTTGTCGTGCTTTCCACTTAATGAATTCAATATGCTTCTTAATTTCCTCGATCTCTTGTTCTGTCAGCCCGTCCATGTCGAAAAAGAAAAGGTTTCTCCCTTCTTTACTATCGATAGTTTCATGTGGATTATCAGTCCGACCATAAAGATAATCTATTGACACTCCGAAAAAATCAGCGAATTTAGCTATTAATTCGATATCTGGTGTTCTTGATCCGTTTTCATATCCTGAAATTGTTGATTCGGCAAGCGAAAAAATTTTTCCAAATTCTTTTTGACTAAGTTTTTTTTGTGAGCGCAATTTTCTTAATCGTTCTCCAAATTTTTGATTCATGACAATCCCCCTATCATTTCAAAAAATATTATACCTTTGCAAAACGCAAACAAAAATATTTTTTAAAAAACTTCACAAAACGCGTTGACACTTTGCGTTTTGTGAAGTAATATAATAATTGAACAACGCAATACGCAAAGTATTATGGGAGGTGAAAGTAATGAACCTGCTAAAAGAAGCCAGAATTGCGGCTGGTTTAAGCATTGAAAAAGCCGCAGAGAAACTCAATATTTCGGCTGGATATCTTTCGCAAATTGAAAATGGACATCGACATGTGAGCGCAGAACGCGCAGAACAGATTGCAAAACTGTACAAAAAGCGTAAAGATGAAATTTTTTTACCTTCTCGCTACGCAGTACGCGAAGTTTCATCTAATCCAGCTTGAAAAAGAGGGTGATCTTTTTTGCAAAAATTCAAACGGGTATGGAACAGTTCAAACGGAAAGTATCGCGTTGTCGGGATACAGTTTGACGATGAGATAACGGCAACCATTTTCGTTCAAGTGGAAGGGCAGAAAACATCGTTGACGTATAACATGCGCACAAAAGAAAAACTTCCAAAATACGTTGTTGATGCATGTGAATCAATCAAACAAGAACTTACATTTCTTTGTAATCATTGTAAATCAAATTAAATATCGAAAGAAGGTGTCGAAATGCTCAAAAAAGGGTTCTATCTTGAAGAAATCGACAAGAAAAATAAAGCTTTATTGTGTATTGATTACATGCTTGAAGCGATTTTTAACAAAGATTATGAAACGGCAGAGATCGAAGCGAAAGAATTTTTAGCAGTGATTGGAATGCTCAAAGAAATTGAAGCAAAAAAAAAGCGTCGTTCAGAGCTTGAGCAATTAGTTAGCGAGATGCAGAAACGAGGAATAAAGATAGATTTTGCAACGAAGGTATATGCCTAGTTAGGAGGGGATTGGGGGTGAAAATCACCGTTGTAAAAGGACCGTTGTTCAACCAAGTGGAGAAAGAAGTGTATGCGTATTTGGCCAAAGTGCTTCCGGAACAGTATGAAAAAGCAAAAGGAAGCGAAAACAATGAAAAAGCGTCATAAAAAAAGCAGCAAGTGCGGCAACACTTACTGCAAGGCACAGAAAAAACATTCTTACTGAAAATATAACACGTTTCGCGGCATTTTTCCATATTCGGCTCTCTTTTTTGGGAGTCGCGCAATCAAAAAAGGGCGGTGTTTTCAATGAAAAAAGCAAAAACAAAAGAAAATCCGATGGAAAAATACGTTCCTGCGGTCATGCGATGGATTGAAAATACGTTTGATATGAGTGCAATTCAAGTCGAAGATTTTTCCGTTTTCCCAGCTGGAAAGCTCATTCGCGACGAAAACGGGCACACAATGGTTGTTTTCTATGACATTTGGACAGAGCAAGTCAAATACACATTTCCAACAGGAAAGTGAGGAACGAAAATGCAAGCAGCGATTGACTTACAAGCAGGACTTGAACGGCTTTTTCCTTCCGCGAAAAAGCCGTTGAAAATCATTCGTTTAATCGGCTATTCGCGTATGAACACGGAGAATGATCCAAACAAGGCGTATAGCGTCGCAAAACGACCGTGCATGAAAGGATGGCAAGACCTAAATCGTCCAGGTTTGACAGAAGGCGAGATTCGCTCTTGGTTGCGGCAAAAAGGATGGACAGGTCTTGTTATTCCGGACGGGTACGATTGCGTGGACATTGACGATCGAGAAGAAGGGGAGTTGATTTTCAAAGCTCTCCTTCGCGAGGGATACAAGTTTCATGCGATTCAAACAGTACGAGGGTTTCAATTTTTCTTTCGTTCAACAGGCGTAATAAAAGGGCAGGATGCCACGGTGCTTATGGCTGGCGGTTTCATCGGCGACTATCGACTTTCCGGGCGCGGGCAGATTGTTCTTCCAAACGAAAATACAGGCGGACGCGAATGGGTACATATAGCAGACGGGGAACTTTCGCCGATGCCGATCTATTTTGAGCGATTAAAAAAGATTGATAAAATGCAACGTCCTTTTCCGATTCCGATGCATGAGGGAGGACGGAACAACGCGCTGTACGCGCATTGCTGCCGTCTTGTCGAATTTGGTTATACACCAGAACAAGTTTCCGAGATTGCGAGTTTCTTAAACCGATATTTTTTCCTTCCTCCACTGGATCAGCGAGAATTTGCAAGCACACTGAATAGCGCACTCAAACATAAGCCAAGTGGAACGAACTATTCTTCTCCGCCACTGATGACTTTCCCAGCACGGAAAGAAGGAGAACCGAAAAAGTTCAACTTGACCGAAATGGGGAATGCCGAACGTCTTGTTGCTCGAAACGGTCAAAACCTGCGTTATTGCGTTGAGTTTGAGGAATGGCTGATTTGGGACGGAAAGACATGGATGGAGGATAAAAAGAAGCAAATTGAACGTATCGCGATTCGAACGTTTCGTGAAATGTACGCCGAAGCAGCACATGAAGAAAACAACGATGCACGAAATGAGCTACTTAAATGGGCGAAGGCGAGTGAAAAAAGTTCTGTATTCATAAATTCCATTGCTAGGGCGGAAGCGATGTTACCAATCAGTCAGGAGGAGTTGAACATGGACAAATTTTTATTGAATTGCGCAAATGGAGTGGTCAATTTACGGACAGGTGAGCTGTTGCCACATGATCGCAAATACATGATGACGAAAAACACACATATTCCATACGATCCAAATGCCAAATGTCCGACGTGGATTGCATTTTTAGAATCCATCTTCCGTGATGGTGGCGATGTAAAGCAAGACATTATTAACTTCCTGCAAAAAGCGATAGGATACACTCTTACAGGCGATATAAGCGAACAAGTGGTGTTTTTTCTATGGGGAACAGGGAGAAACGGAAAATCAACGTTTGTAAACACGGTGAAGGCGCTATTAGGAGATTACGCAAAGCAGACGAACTCGAACACTTTTACAGCGAAAATGAACGATTCGGGGATAAATAACGATATTGCACGTTTGCACGGTTCGCGTTTTGTATCAGCTGTTGAAAGCGAGGACGGTCAAAGGCTGAGTGAATCGCTCATCAAACAGTTAACGGGCGGTGAGCCGATTACAGCGCGCTTTTTGCGGAAAGAATTTTTCGAGTTTGTGCCTGAGTTCAAAATTTTCTTCACAACGAATCACAAGCCGATCATTAAAGGAGATGATGAAGGAATTTGGCGACGCATTCGTCTTGTTCCGTTCACCTATACGATTCCAAAGGAACAAGTGGACAAGCATCTTCCAGAAAAATTGATGAACGAACTTCCTGGTATATTGCGCTGGGCAGTCGAGGGATGCTTGAAATGGCAAAAAGAAGGCTTAGGAGAGCCGGAGGAAATCAAGAACGCAACGGATGAATACAAAGACGAAATGGATCTTCTTAGCAATTTCTTGAACGATTGCTGCGTGATCCATCCAGACGCGAAAGTGCAATTGAACGATCTTTACAAAGAATATATCGAATGGTGCGAGGAAAACAGTGAGATTGCGATGAAAAAGCAAAAGTTTTCGGCGCGTTTAGTGCTGCGAGGATTCGAAAAACGAAAATCCACCGGAAACAAAACATTCTTTTTCGGCATCGGTCTTTCAAACGAAAGTTACAAAGTTACCACTAGTTACTCAAATTCGGGTAAATCGCCTATAGGCGATACATTTACGGAAATACAGGAAAATAAGTCACTTAAGGTAACTAGTAACTTTGTTGAGGAGGAAATTTAGTTACTTAGTTACCATGAGTTACTCATTTCTAGGTAAATCTCATATATAGCGATATATAGGAAAATACCCTTTTTTAAGTAACTTGAAGTAACTAGGTAACTTATAAGGAGGCTCTATATGTTATATAAAATTTTTTGTGAAATAGATAATCTAAATATTCAAATAAAAATAAAAAACAAAAAACTAAGTTTGATATATGAAGAAGGCACATTGCCATTGGATTTAAAAAAACAAATCAAACAGCATAAACAACAGCTAATAAAGCGCCTGGAAGAAAACGAAATGGCACGTGAAAAAGGTTTTCTTGTCCATGCCTACGGTGAAATGTACGAGTTTCGCTACGGTGCTGGTGCATATCTTTTCATCGAGCGCGAAGGGGAATTTGCTTATGCCTGGCGTGCGAACTACATGCCGGAGGACAAGCAACCATACAAAACAAAAATTCTTGCTGAGCGTGTTCCATTTGAAAAAGCGTTCCAGGAGGCAGCCGGTTTCATTGACTGGCTGCAACGGCAAAAAAGGGGTGTAAAAGGTGCTTAAAAAAATGATTATGCCGATGGGCTTCATGTTAGTTTGCATAATGTTAGCAATGTATTCGGTAACAATTGTGAAGGATGAAATGGATCAAGTAATGATTATGAGTACTTTGTTTGGATATGGAGCAGGCTACTTTGTCTGCGCGTTAGGTAAAGAGCTAGAAAAGAGGGATGACAAATGACAAAAACATTCAAGTCCTATTTGCGTGAAGCCATTGAGAACGTGAAAGATAAACGAATTGGGCAACTCATTCAAATGGGACGAGTAAAGATGGAAGACGGTCGACAACTATATGAATTGACGATATCTGAACTAGAACATGAATACAGATGTATGAAGGAAAAGAAGGTGTTTTTGTGATATATCGTTTCTTTTGCGACAAATGTGACTTTGAAGTTTGGAGTATAAAAGTTATTCCTAAACTGAAATGTCAATGTGGTTTTTATGTGCTATGTGAAGAAAAGGAGGACTGAAAAATGCGACTGGACATATACACTTGTTCAACGTGCGGCGAAGGTTTTTCGGTTGAAGAGGACAAGCAACCTATCACTTGTCCTCTTTGTGAATCGAAATTATTTGAATTTTCTAATACAATCATCGGATCGAAAATCGAACTTGATTACGCTGATATGGAATTGTTCGAAGCATATCTACAAGATTTCTTACGTGATGTTAGAGGTATTGAAAAAATCGAAAGTGTTTTTACTGAAATATTGGATGAAATTTTCATTGAAAAGTCAAAAGAGTATGCAAAGAACCCTGCGAATAGGGGGGCATGCTGCAAATGGCCAGATGATGACCTTCCGTTTTAGAAAATAAAACAAGGGGGAGAGAATTGTGAGAAATACAATGAAAAACACAATAAAAGAAATCATAGAATCGATGGTGCTTTCTCTAATTTTCGCGTCTTTAACAGGAGTTTTTTTGTACTTTTTGACTTCCAGATAAGAGATAGGGGGAGATGAGATGTATTTGTCACAAGTGAAATCAAATGGAAAGCAATATATATATTTATGTTCATACGTTGGAACACAGGAATATTCAACAAGAAAAGAAAAACGTGTATATTCTTTTGGGGAAACAAAAAAAGCTTTGATAAAAATGAAACGCTGGAAAAGAAAATTCAACGAGTTTCCAAATGAATTACTAAAACTTGGATGTGGTATGGCAGAGCTAGAAGAGTGGATTAGAACAATAGAAACAGGCATAACGAAAACGGGAAGAAGTTTTAAAACGAACGTGAAACGTGCTGCGTTTTAAAGATGTTTATAACATCTACAAATTTTCACGACACACATCGATGAATGACACAATGCACCGAAAAATATCACTTATTTTTTTTGACCATCTAAAATCGAGTGATGCAAAATTCACTCGATTTTTGTCATAATATGACCAAAATTTTTTGGTGATATGAAAACGACAAAATTCTCTGTACATTTGAATTTGGAGGTGATATTCATGGATGAAACAGAAATTCAAGAAATTCAAAACGAAAATACTTCCAATGGCGATATACAAGGTGTTCAACAGTATGTCGACTTACGATCGCATACGACAATTGAAACGCCAGAGGGAAACATTCATATCATTCATGAAATCACACTCGGTGAAATTGTTATTTCTGTTTTGATCGCTGCAACACTCATTTTCATGTTTTTAGAACGCATGATGAGGAGGTAGAAAAATGTATTCCCTTGTCTTTGCGACGCCAAAGGACATTCTTGCGACATACCTCGTCATCATGGCATCCTGTATCGCATCATTTCCGATCGTAATGTTTCTCATATCTACCCTAAAAGGTGTGAAGCGATGGTGACGACTGGGACACTCGCAGCATACGCTTTCAAAACGGTTTTTGGAAATGCAGATGTGATGACAGGTATCGCCACATGGACAATATTTTTAACGCTTTTGTTTATATCTATCGCCATATATAAAGAAACGAGGAGGGAGTAATAATGTCGAGCATCGGGAACGTTTTTGACTGGGCGTTTTTCTGGGGTGTATTCGGATTTTTGTTGAAAACAGTTGCTCCCTTCATCATGTTGATTATAGCTATTGTGGCGGTAGGAATGCTTCTCCACGGTGTGATCGTAGCGATCAGATCGAGGTCGTGATATCATGCCAGAATTTCAAACATTTTTCACACCAGCACGACTAAATGAGTTTTGGTATTACGTCAAGTGGCTGCTCTTTTACGTTGCGCCAGCCATTATGATCGTTGCAGCAGCTGGAGCATTGTCTATGTTTATTGCGATGATAAAAAAATCATTTGCAAATACAAAGAAAATTGACGAAAACGATCAAAACGGCGAAGATTACGAAATTCGACGTTACTAAGTTTTCAACTAGCATTTGCTAGTGGAATATAAAAAATTTTAATTTTAAGGAGGAATTATACATGCCTGCTTTAGGAGCTGCTATTGATTTATCAGGTCTTTCTTTACCTTTTACGGTGGCAGATGTGATTGGAAGTGTGAACTCTTTACTTGGTTGGGTGGGACCATTCGTACTCTTGGCAATCGCATTAGGTTTTGCACCAAAAATTATTGCTTTTATCAAATCAATTTTCGGTCGCGCTGCATCGCGATAAGCAAGAAAAAAGGAGGAGCGATCCTCCTTTTTCCATAGAAAGGGCGTGTCGTATTTTAGATGTTTAAGAAAATCAACATCATACTTTGTTTCTTGCTCCTTGTATCATTTTCCAAGCCTTTTTTTGCTTCAGCAGCAGGGGAGTTTCAAGTAATTGAAGTTTACGATCCGCAAAACTTAATCAGTACGCCGCTGCATTATAACCCGAATTATCACGGAATTGATGTTATTCTTGTTTATTTCTCCGGAACAAGTATTAAGAAAGTTCAATTTTCTGATTATGCTGATTCTTCTTTTAGTAATCCGTTAAATACAAAAGTGAAGAATGCATCAGATTATGGATGGAGTTACTTCAATGGATTTTACTTTTCATGTAATAGGTATTATTTAGCTGAATTTTTTGGAGCAAGTGATAACTTACTTTTACGTATAAAAATTCAAGTAACAGGTTTAGTCAATCCTACATGTGATTCGTCATCGTATGGGAATTATGATGACATGGGAGGTAGTGAATCAAATTCTTGCAATTCATGTGAGCTCTTCTCATGTCCAGGATGGAGTGATTATATGGGGAAACTTGATGAAATAAAAAGCGCAATCCCCCCAGCACCTAACTGGAATCAAGTAGCAACAACGTTTCGCGACACAATTGTACCGCAACTTGTGTCAGATATAGGAACGCTCTTTGGATCAGCTCCAAGTGCACCAACCGAGCCAGCTGAATTATCGGGATTAGACACACGAGGAATTGAAAATAAAGTGCCAAGTATGCCTGATTCGGGGCTTGATACATTGGGATTTACGAAAGGAAGAATTGAAAGCGAAGCACCTGTCATTGAAGAACGTGCTGACCCAACAGGAGGATGGGATATTTCAGATCCAATTGCTACACTTCCTGACTTTCCAAGCATGCCAATCCCAGGAGAAACTGATCCGAAAGGTTGGGATGCAGGAAAACCAAAAGAAACGGAAACACAATTGCCAGTTCCAAAAGACCAAGAAGGAACACCGGACACAGGTAATGCACCAACGCCAAGCCAAAACAACGACACACCGCCAAGCCCAGGCGACAATGGAAACAACGCACCAACCCCAAACCAAGCAGATTGGAATGGTACGGAATACTACAAAAAACACCCTGATGATCCAGATGGGAGTGGGGGCTGAAAAAAATGTTAAAAAAAATATTTCTTACGTTATGTTTTCTTTTACTGGGATCTCAACTTCAATTAAGGTATGCTTTCGCTTACTCAGGCGGTCTTTTAGACGGAAAAACTATTTATATTGGGAACAATATTAATAGCATTGTTGGCACGACTAATCTAGTAACGGATAACGATGACTCAACGGGAATACAGCTTGATATTTCAACAGGAACAACAAAAACCTTATGGTATAAATTCGATAACGCAAAAAGCGTGATAGCTTATCAATTCAAAAGTGACAGAACAATGCTTATGAGGTTTTATAATCAATCAGGTAGTATTTTATATTCTTTTTCTGCATCTGGGGTCGGGTTAAAAAAAAATATAACTCAAATTGATAATGTTTATTACGTTAGTGTAACAAACACTGATACAAGGAAGCACTATGTATATGAATTCGATGTTTTTGCAATACAAGACACTATCCCACCTCATGATATTACAAATCTAAAAGCGAATGTTAGCGCTACAAAGATTGACTTGACGTTCGAGCAACCAACTGATGTTGATTTTAATAGCACAAAAATATATCTAAACGGCGTTCTAAAAGCAACGCTAGATAAAACAACAAATTATTATTCACTCAATGGCTTATCACCTGATACTAGCTATGACATAAAAATAACAACAGTTGATAATAACAATAATGAATCGAATGGCGTCACGACAACAGTTCGAACTTTACCGCTTCCTAATGTTATAAATTTAAGTTTAGTGCCTTCAACTAACTCGCTTTTAGCTCAATGGATAAATCCTATAGATTCAGGATTTATAGGAAATGACATTTATTTAGATGGAAACTTTATCACTTCTTTAGATAAAACGGCAACGTCATATAACTTTACTAATCTAAACCCAAACACTTCATACGCTGTAAAAGTTGTTTCTAAATTTATCGATGGGTACTCATCGAAAGGACAGACAGCAACTGCAAAGACAACAATTCCAGTAGAAGATGTCGCTGACCTGCAAGCCGACGCGAAGTATGACCGCGTCAAACTCTCGTGGACACGTCCGAACAGCGAATTTTTTTCTCATGTTAAGATTTATCGAAAAAATGTCGAACGAAAATCTTTTTGGGATCAACTCTTTGGCACGACATCTGTTTCCGCCGAAAACACATCGGATGGCTATACGCCTATGTTCGAAACAAACGGAACGTACTGGATAGACTTGACTGTCACGCCGGACACGACATATTCGTACAAGGTGACATCGGTCAATATTGAAGGGGACGAGTCGCAAGGGGTAACGGTTGAAACAACAACGCCGTCCGAGCCTGTTCCAGTCTTAGCTGGTGTGGCGACAACGCAAAACGAAAACGGCGACTATGTCGTCACATGGACAAGCCCGTCAAAAGGGACAGTCAAGCTACTAATTGAAGGGAGAGAGTATGCACAGGTAGACGCAGCAACAAAACAAATCGTAATAAAAAAAGAAGATATGAAAACGGACTTTTTTGGAGCATATGCAGCGACGCTCATTCCTATTGGTGAATATGGAACGAAAGGACAAGCCGTTAATGTCCCAAGTTTAGGAGGAAAAATTGACTTTCCTTTAAGTTTTCAAGACTTTCTCGAAACGACAATAAGCATTCTTGCGTGGGTCGCACCGTTTATTCTCTTATCGCTTATGTTCATCTTTTGGCGACCAATTTTCAACTTTATCAAGAAAGTAATTAGTAATGAAAGGCGTGTGAAACAATGAATTTTAGTATATTGCAAGCCGTATTGGAAATAGTTTTTCAACGCTATATGGTATATCTCACGCCTATTTTGTTTCTTTTTACCGTTTTTTTGTTTTCTGATCGTCTTGTCGCGTTTTTATACGACGTTTTCAAACGTAGTAGGTGATAGCAATGAATTACATGTACATGTTTGTTGTAGGTGGGATTTTGACCGACGCATTCGGAAGACTTTTCGATGTCATTTGGGGCGGTATCAAATGGATCGGACGACTATTAAAAAAACTGTTTCAAGGGCTTGTTGACCTGTTTGTTGGCTTTTTTGAAGTCATCTATGCGTTGATTGACGGTCTGTTGTATTTTCTCTACAAAATCGGTGTTCTGGCAGTGAAGTTGTTTATGCTGTTTTTTGAACTTGCGAAAATGATTGTCTCCCTGTTTGTCGGTTTTGCTCGAACACTTGCCAGTCTCGTATATGTCCCACGCAGTGGAAGTGGGAATGGCTATTCTGAAATGCTTGGCAAAATTTTCACCGCGATGCAACCATTGAAACTTGAACCGATCGCGTATATATTGCTTTTCATCCTATGGATGTTTACCGCCATCGCCGCAATTAAGTTGCTATCGTCTATTCGGATAGGAGGGGAATAATGGCTATAAAAGAGCAAATTCGCGGTTTTATCGACAAAATTTTTAACCCTCCTATTACGTTTTTAGATATGGCAATAGAGAAATTGAAAGCTGTTGGGAAATTGACAGCACAAGGACTAAACGTTGGAAAGTATTTAGCGATTTTTGGCGATATGCCGAACGCATGGCAGCTTGTCATTTCATCGGCACTGATGTCAGTTGTCATTCTCGGCTCGTTGCTTATTTTCCGTTCTGTTATGCGTTTATATTACAGCTTGAAAGAAGGTGTGAAGTGGTGGTAGATGCGTTTTTCTACATGTTTACGCTCGGAGCTGGGGCAGCTTCCGGTGTTGGTGTGGTCGCATTTTTTGGATGGAAGGTTGTCCAGTTTTCAAATAGAAAGAAAAAACAACAAAGAAAGGCGGTCATCTAATGGCACTTTTCAAACGAAAAGAAAAAGATGAATTCTTTCCAGAAACAAACGACATTCTAATTGTTTTTGATGATGAAAAGAAAACAAGTGATATACAACGTATTTCTGATATTCGTGATAATGCAATATATGTAACGGGTAAGTACCACATTCCGTTGGATGATTGTGAGGTGACGACAGGACCAGAAGGACGGCATTTTTTCTATCGCGCGCCGTCACGTTCTGTCCAGGAAACAAAACGACTTGCGGAGCTTGAAAAAAGTATTGTATTGCGACAAATAACGTCGTATCGCCAGCCAGAGCCTCCGAATCAGCTCGACATCACAAAGATTCTCCTCTTTGGACTTGTGTTTTTCGCTTTCATTGTGATGGGAATTTCAAGCTGTTCCGGAGGTGGATCGTGATGCAAGGAACAAGCAATGCCGAAAAGCTACAAAGCGTCATTTCTGATGATTTGTTTCCGCAGGTGCAGCACATATCGGACGTAAAACAAGTACTTGAAGAAATGACGACAAAAGCTCAAGAACTGCAAGAATGGCAAATTAAAGCGATTTTGTTACTCGAAAGTCTTTCGAAGAATGAATACTTGCACGGAAAAGCCGATCCGTATCGCGAAATTATCAACTTTATTATGCAAGGGAAGGTTCTTGTCGCTGATCCGCAATATTATATCGACACGATTGAAGCACTTATTCCGAAACCGCCGAAGCCTGTCATTGTCGCGCCGAATGGTGTTGAGAAGGGGGGGAAACGGTAGTGGCACATCATTTCTTCATACAAGGTCCGCTCGGTGCTGGGAAAACGTTGATGATGTCGCTTTTAGCGCATCATTGGAGAGAAAAAGTGCGTGCGCGTGGCGGTGATATTCAGTTGTTCAGCAATTATGGTTTGAAAGATTCTATCCCTTTAGAGCATTACACAGACTGGTATAAGGTAGCTGAAGCGCAAGGCAGCATATGCTGCTGGGATGAGGCACAGATGGCATTTTCAAACCGCAAATGGTCGAAATACGGTGCGACGATTGCAACGGAAGTTATGATGTTTACACGCAAAATGAAAAGCGTACAAATATATTGTTCGCCGTCAATCAACAACGTGGACAGCCGTATTCGGCAAATTGTTGAAGTGTTAATCAACGTTCGAAAAATCGGTGACCGCGGTTTTGCGCTTCACTTCACCGACTATCAGACGGGCGAGTTCATGCACAAACAGTTCCTTCCGATGTGGAAGGCAAAGAAAATATTCAAACTTGGTTTGTACGATACGGACACAATGGTACTAGGCTTCCCGTTACCGTCTACTGAACGAGAAGGAAACGAGTTTTTCGAAACACTTGAGGAAATACACGACAAAGCGCGTAAAACGGTTAGGAGGGCTGCCCATGAACTACTCACTAGTGCCGGAGCGATATAAAGAAAAGGATCCACGTACATTGTTGTATCATTTTCCGTCCATTCCAGTCGTGAAATTCGCGAAAATCACGCAGCGATTTTATTTTTTTAAACAACTAGAAATTGCACAGGACATCGTAAATCGGCTGGGCTATATTTTACTTCCGTCCGTCTGTATGCACTGGGAACGAGTGAAACAATTTGCAGATCGACGAATTAAAATCGGTAGAAACTCATTTCTTATGATGAAAATTGAAGAACTTACAGAAAAGGAAAAAGAAAAGCTAAACGAATACGTATCTGAATTGCGAGGAGGAGAAAAATATGCAACTAACTAATGATGAATTAGCTATGCTCATTTTGCATATGAGTATTATGCGTAAAGAAATAAAGAAGGCATTAAAACGCAATTACGGATTTTTTGAAGCAAAGAAAAAAATGAATGTTTATGATTCGATTTTAGACAAAATTACATCGTTTAACGAAAAGAAAACATTACATGATATTGCGCTTGATGACGAAGAATTAGGCATGTTACATGCGTTTTTGTCATCATACACAGTTGAAATTGAACGGCAGGCTCAAAAAGAAAAAATGAATGTGTCAAGTAGCGAGGTATTTCAATTATTAAATGATATTTTATGCAAAGTTGAGGGAATGCAAATTGCAAAAATGCATTGACGAGCTAATAAAAGAATACTATCGCAAACGATATATACTTTCTGAAGCAAAACGGAATGGAAATAAGTTTCTCGCATATATTTACGCGCAAGAGATTGAAGAAATTAAACGCATTTGTTTTGAAAAATACAAAATAATCATTGACTAAGAAACAGATAGCATGCTTGCACATGTTATCTGTTTTTTTTCATTTGTACAACCAGCGCTAGCATATCTTCAAACAAAGGGAGGTATGCGCGATGAATGTACGGGTTATAAAAGGAAAGCATACTGACAACAACATCCAAGCCTGCTATCATTATTTAGTGAAGATATATAGAAGGGAGATAGCAAAGAGAAATGAAAGCTATCTACGCAAGAGTATCGACAGAAGAATCGGCACAGAAAGGATATTCAATCGCTCATCAGATCGAAGAAGCGAAGAAGAAGGCGAAAACGGACGATGTAATGATATACACCGATGAAGGCTTTTCCGGCGAATTTCTTGAACGTCCAGGACTGGAACGATTGCGCAACGATATACGAAACGGAATGATCGATACCGTCATTGTGTATGATCCCGACCGGCTGGCGCGTAATCTTATGCACCAGCTGCTGCTTGATGATGAGTTTCGAAAATACAATGTTGAATTGCTGTTTGTCAATGGAGAGTATGCAAACACGCCGGAAGGGAAGCTGTTTTTTTCGATGCGCGGAGCTATTTCCGAGTTCGAAAAGGCTAAAATTCGCGAACGAACGATGGCAGGGCGGAAAAGAAAAGCGAAACAAGGAAAAGTTGTGAAGAATGACCGAATATACGGTTACGATTACGATAAACAGACGGGACAACTCAAAATAAATGAAAGTGAAGCTGAAATCGTTCGCTTCATATTTGACAGTTTCGTTCAAGAGCGTTTCAAAGGCGTAAACGGCATTGCATTGCATTTGACTGAGAGAAAAATACCGACAAAAACGGGAAAAACGGTGTGGCATCGGCAAGTGGTACGGCAAATATTGATGAATGAAACGTACACGGGAAAAAAACCGCAGAACAAGTGGAATACAGAAGGCATGCTGGCGAATAAGTATCGCAATGAAAAAGTGCCGATGCGCTTGCGTAATAAGGATGAGTGGATCTATGTCGATGTGCCAGCTATCGTTTCAGAAGAACAATTTCAACAAGCGCAAATGTTGCTGGAGCAAGCAAGACGACGCTACACAAAAACACCGAAACGTCAATACTTGTTGTCAGGGCTATTGCGCTGCGCACAATGTGGAAATACGATGACTGGCCGATACGCAAAAAATTGGGGTAAATACTTTCGAGAGTATACAGACATAAAAAATACAGCTGGCGCAAAAAATCCTGGTTGTGGAATGACCATTCGGGCTGATGAAATTGAACATGAGGTATGGATCTACCTTCTTGATTTGTTCAACCATCCAGAGCGAATACGAGAATTCCAGCCTGTTGCTGACGTTGAACATAGCTATGAAACGAAGGAGCTCGCACGGATTGAAAAAGAGATTGACCGAACGCGGAAAGGACGCAAACGCCTGCTTTCGCTTGTCACAATGTCCGATGACGACGAACTCGATCTTGAAGAAGTGAAAGAGGAAATACGCAACTTGCAGCAACGTGAAAAAGAGCTGATTGAACAATACAAACAGCTGGAACAACAACTCAAAGAAATGCAAGAAAACAAGCCAAACGAACACATTTTGCAAGAAGCAATCGACTTTTTCTTGCATCACAAAGAACAACTTGACTTTGAAATTAAACAAACGCTGATCCGTAAAGTTGTTAAAGAGATTCGTGTTATTGATAAAGAAAATATCGAAATTCACTTATTTTAGAACGCTTAAACAGCGTTCTTTTTACATTTTATAACGCACACTATTGTCATAAGTATTTCATTCTCTATACAACGTGCTGCATAAGTGGCAAGTTTCGTTCCTTTTCCGGTTGAATAGCTTTCGATCGCTTTAATTAAGCCGATCGTGCCGATTGAAATTAAATCTTCTGGATCTTCTCCGGTGTTTTCAAACTTTTTTACAATGTGCGCAACGAGACGTAAATTATGTTCGATTAGCTTGTTTCGGGCGTGTTCATCTCCTTTAGCCATCTGTTTTAAATACATCGCTTCTTCTTTTGCATCGAGCGGCTGTGGAAAGGCGTTGTTTTTTACGTAAGAAACTAAAAAGACGAGCTCCTTTATAAACAAAGCAAGTGCAGAAAAAATAGTGCCCATCACCGTTCACCTCACAGGTGGTCATTTTGTTGCTTATGTATGTATATGCATTAGAAAACTTGTTCGTGTTTGGACACATGATTTTTTGTTTTGTGAAAGAAAATGACGTATAATTGTAAACTGTAAATACACACAAGAAAGAAGGGTGAAGCGTGAGAAGGGCGATGATGAAACCGTTGAAACTAACGCCGCCGCAACTATTAGCGTTTATGTTTCTTTTTCTCGTCGTTGCTGGTGGAGTATTGTTGAAGTTGCCGATCGCAACGGAGCGAGAAATTAGCTGGCTTGATGCGCTATTTTTATCAACATCTGCCGCAACAGTAACCGGGCTAGCGCCGATTGATCCTGGCTCTACGTTTACATTGTTTGGAGAAATTGTTTTAATGGTGCTTATTCAAGTTGGTGGACTTGGGATTATGACCTTTGCGGTGCTCGTTGTCATTGTGCTCGGAAAAAAAATTGGAATGAAGCAGCGTATGTTGATGCAGGAAGCTCTAAATCAGCCATCGCTTGGCGGTGTCATTCGTTTGGCGCGCAACTTATTGTTGTTTTCTTTATTCATGGAACTTGTCGGGGCGTCGTTGTTAGCGATCGATTGGGTTCCGAAAATGGGATGGGCAAAAGGATTGTATTATAGTCTTTTTCATACTATTGCGTCGTTTAACAACGCAGGGTTTGCATTATGGCCTGATAATTTGTCACGCTTTGTCGGCGATCCGATCGTCAACGTTACCGTTTCTTTGCTCGTAATTATCGGAGGTCTTGGTTTTACCGTTGTGTTTGATGTATTGTATCAACGCCGTTGGAGAAAACTGTCCCTCCACACGAAGCTCATGTTAGTCATGACGCTTGTTGTGAATGTTGTGGCGATTGTCGCCGTATTTTTATTTGAACATCATAATCCGAAAACGCTCGGTTCACTTTCGCTTCGAGAACAGCTTTGGGCCGCGTACTTTCAAGGCATTACACCAAGAACGGCAGGATTTAATACGATTGATATTGGATCACTTGAACAGCCGACAGCGATGCTTATGATTTTTCTTATGTTTATCGGAGCAGGAAGCACATCGACCGGCGGAGGAATTAAACTAACGACGTTTGCAGTTATCGTTTTTGCGGTCATGAGTTTTCTAAAAGGAAAAGAAGAAACAGTGATCGGGATGAGAACGATCCGTTATACAATTATTTTACGTGCGTTAGCGATCGCATCGATGAGTATGTTGTTTATTTTTATTGTGACAATGATGTTGACACTCACCGAAGATGCTTCACTTCTTGCCCTTTTATTTGAAGTTGTATCTGCATTTGGAACCGTTGGACTCTCGATGAATTTGACACCGCATTTATCAACGATCGGAAAAATGCTTATTATTGGCGTCATGTTGTTTGGGAAATTAGGTCCGTTAACGCTCGTCTATTCGATTGCGAAGCCGAAAAAAACAAACATTCGTTATCCGAATGGCGATATATTGACAGGATGAAAAAAGCGAGGGGGGTGTCCCTCGCTTTTATTGTTTCGGCTCTTGTGGCATAATTAAAATTTCTACACGTCGGTTTTTGGCGCGTCCTTCAGGGGTAGCATTCGAGGCGATCGGTTTAAATTCGCCGTACCCTTTTGCGCTAAATAACTGTGGATTCAACTTTGTATTTTCAAGCAATAGTTTCATAAAGTTAACAGCGCGCATGACGCTTAATTCCCAGTTTGAAGCAAATTTTGCATTATTGATCGGCACATTGTCTGTATGTCCGCTAATGACGATATTTCGTGGCGGATTCATGACAAGCAAGTTCGATATTTTTTTTGCGACATCGCGATATTGTGGTTTAATATCAGCACTGCCTGAATCAAACAGCACGTCGTTTGCGATCGTAACAAGTAACCCTTCCTCTGTCATCGCTACAGATAACTCCCCACTTAGTTGATTCGTTTTGACGTATTCGTTAAATTTACTTTGAATCTTTTTTAATTCCTCGTATTCTTCTTTTGAAATTTTAACGTACGGCTTTTGATTTGGCGAGTCTTTAATGACAGAGTCCATCTCTTCTCTTTCGATCGGGCTTAAATATTGTAACGCCCCTGTCCCGCCTGTAAATACGCTATTAAACGCGCGCGCGATTTCCATAAACTTTTTTGAATCAATTTGACTACTTGCGAACAATACGATAAATAGCGCAAGCAACAATGTTAATAAGTCGGCGTACGGAATGAGCCAGCTTTCATCGACATGTTCTTCATGATGATGTTTTTTATGCTTTTTCGCCATTATTTTGAGCTCCTTGTCCTAAAAGTTTTTGACGTTCGCTCATCGGTAAATAAGAAGCTAATTTTTGCTCAATCGCTCGAGGTGCTTGTCCTTCAATAATGGAAAGCACACCTTCGATCATTACTTGTCGCACTTTAATTTCTTCTTTTGATTTACGCTTTAGCTTGTTCGCAAAGGGATGCCAAAGGACGTATCCTGTAAAAATCCCCATAAGTGTCGCAACGAACGCCGCACTAATGGCGTGACCGAGACGCTCAATATCAGACATATCTTGCAACGCAGCGATTAATCCGACGACGGCACCAAGTACCCCGAGCGTTGGGGCATATGTGCCGGCTTGTGTAAAAATAGTAGCATTCGCTAAGTGGCGTTCTTCCATCGCTTCAATTTCTTCTGTCATGACATCGCGAATAAATTCTTGTGACTGTCCGTCAATGGCTAAACTTAATCCGTTGCGTAAAAATGGGTCATCAATTTCAGCAATTTTTGCCTCTAAAGCGAGCAATCCTTCGCGACGAGCGATGTTTGCCCACTCGACAAACAGCGGGATAAGTTCTTCAATTTTTGGTGTTTTTGATTCTTTAAAAATAACTCCAAACAGTTTCGGCACTTTCGAAATTTCTTTCGTTGGAAAGGCGATCGTAACGGCTGCCGCTGTCCCTAATAAAATGATTAAAATCGCAGCAGGGTTAATGAGCACAGATGGGCTTACACCTTTAAACACCATTCCGACACCGACAGCGATAATGCCAAGAATGAGCCCGATTAAGGACGTACGGTCCATGATATCACCTCTAGTTGTAGATTGAAAAATAAATCCAAGTTTATCATATAATTTATCCGAATGTTTGAAAAGGGAAATTTGTACGAAAAAAACCCTTGAAGTGGAAAACTCCAAGGGTTAAATTTTCTTTAACTTGAATGAACCAACCATTAAAAGAGAAAGCGTAAAAATAATAAAAATAAAGATGTAAGGCGGGAAGTAATGAATCGTTAAATAGCTAAGCGTCAATAAACAACCTGCTGCTGTAATCGGCAAACCGGTGAAATATCCGTTGCTTTCAGTAATGTTAAATCGTGCTAACCGAAAGGCTCCGCAACCGATATAAAAAATCGTAAAAAATGAGCCAGGTGCGCCAAATTCGTGCAATAATCCTTGATAAAGTAATAGTGCAGGTGCTACTCCAAATGATATAATATCACTCATTGAGTCCAATTGTTTCCCTAAGTCTGATTCGATGTTCATTTTCCGAGCGACTGTTCCGTCAAAACGATCGGCAAGTGCTGCTAAAAAAATAAATAATACAGAGACATTCAGCTGGCCTTTCACCGCAAATAAAATGGCGAAACCGCCTAAGCTTAAGTTTGTCAACGTCAATACGTTTGCCGTATGCGCTTTAAGTTTTTTAATGGTATGATCAATATAATCCGATAAAAACATATAAATTCACTCCTTTATTGAAATCGTGCCGACCCACTTGCCAAAAATATCACTCGGTTACTAATATTTTATTGATAATAAGCAAACTAGTAAAGGATATTCTTTACTTTAGGAGGGAAAGTCGTTGTTGAAGTGGTTATATCGACTATTTATTGAATTGACAAATCAGCCGTTGACATCGAAATGTCTCGCTTCGTTCACACGCTCGAAATGGAGTCGGTTAGTCATTCCATCTTATGCGAAAGTATATAAAGTTAATGAAGAAGAAATGGAAAAAAAGTTACATGAATACGAAACGCTCCAACAACTGTTCGTGCGTACGTTAAAACAAGGGCTTCGTCCAGTTGATGCACATCCAGATAGTGTCGTCAGCCCTGTCGATGCCGTTATTGAAGATGTCGGCGTGATTACGGAACAAAAAGAAATCATTGTCAAAGGGAAAACGTACTCTATTCGTGAAATGCTCGGTGATGACCGAATAGCTGAAAAATATTTGCATGGAACGTTTATTATTTTGTATTTAAGTCCGAGTCATTATCATCGCATTCATAGTCCAATATGTGGGGAAGTTGTGAAGCAGTGGGAGCTTGGTGGGAAGTCATACCCTGTAAACCGCCTTGGATTGAAATATGGGAAGGCTCCTCTTTCTAAAAATTACAGAAGAATTACGGAATTGTGTACAAATGGCATGTATACGGCTATCGTGAAAGTCGGAGCGATGTTTGTCAACAGCATTGAATTAACACATGAACATGATTATGTGAAAAAAGGGGAAGAAATCGGATATTTTTCATTCGGTTCTACGGTTGTGTTACTGTTTGAAAAAGATGTGTTCACATTAGACGAACAAATCGTCCCGCCATTTGAAGTAAAAATGGGACAACGAATCGGCTTTTTGGCGCAAAAGAAAAAGAGCCAATAGAGGCTCAATTACGATGTTTGTTTCAGTTTATGATGAAGACGGCGACGGAAAATCTCACGTTCAATCAGTTGAATAAATTCTTTGCTTAGTTGTAATTCTTTCGCTTTGTAGTATGATTCAATTAATAAGTCGTCAGGCAAACATTTCATTTTTTCGCCTCCTTAGGTATACACGAATACATGTATACATATAATGGTAGGTTTATCTTCACTTTACCATAAAACGAAAATAAGAACAATTGTTCTAATTATCCACAGATAGTGGTGGATAATATGTGGATGAATTGTTTATAACGTGTAGAAAAACTTGAGAAATACGTGTGGATGATGTGTATAAAGTTATCCACAAAACACAAAAATCGTCGGATTTTGTCGAAAAATTTTACAATTTGTTTATTTATGTAAAAAGTAAAAAACGAAGAAGGAATGAGGAAGTATGTTAAAATATTTCTTACCGAACGAACATGCAAAAAGTATTTTTGAAATCACCCCTCAACATTTAAAACAAAAAGGAATCAAAGGGATTATTACCGATTTAGACAATACGTTAATTGAGTGGGATCGTCCGCTTGCGACGCCAGAAGTGGCTCGGTGGTTTGAAGACATGAAGAAAAGTGACATTCAAGTGACGATCGTGTCAAACAACAATAAAAAAAGAGTGGAAGCATTCGCCAAGCCACTTGGCATTCCGTTCATTTTCGAGGCGCGCAAGCCATTAACGAGAGCGTTCCAACAAGCGTTGCGCGACATGAAGTTAAAAAACGAAGAAGTCGTCGTCATCGGTGATCAGCTTCTTACCGATGTATTTGGTGGCAATCGTCTCGGATTACATACGATTTTAGTCGTTCCTGTCGCGCAAACAGATGGCTTTTTTACTCGTATGAATCGAAATATTGAACGAAGAATTTTAAATGTCATGCGAAAAAAAGGTATGATTCATTGGGAGTGATGATAATGAGTGAACAAGTCATTTGTATTGGATGTGGAGTAACGATTCAAACAGAAGACGAAACGAAAGTCGGGTATGCGCCTCCTTCAGCACTTGAACGCGATCCGATCATTTGTCAGCGTTGTTTTCGGTTAAAACATTACAACGAAGTGCAAGATGTATCTTTAACAGATGACGACTTTTTAAACATTTTGCACGGCATCGGACAAGCGGATGGACTTGTAGTGAAAATTGTTGACATTTTTGACTTCAATGGCAGTTGGTTGCCTGGGTTGCATCGATTTGTCGGAAAAAAAGATGTGTTACTTGTCGGGAATAAAGTCGACTTGTTACCAAAGTCTGTAAAACACGAAAAGGTCACGCGGTGGATGAGACAAACAGCGCGCGAACTCGGCTTACAGCCACGCGATGTCTTTTTAGTCAGCGCCAATAAAGGTGATGGAATGAAGGAAGTGATGGTTGCGATTGATGAGTATCGCAATGGAAAAGATGTATATGTCGTCGGCTGTACAAACGTCGGAAAATCGACATTTATTAATCGTATCATTAAAGAAGCGACAGGAAAAGGAAACATCATTACGACGTCATATTTCCCTGGAACAACACTTGATATGATTGAAATTCCGCTCGATGATGGTTCGGCGCTTTACGATACGCCAGGAATTATCAATCATCATCAAATGGCACATTTCGTCGATAAAAAAGATTTAAAAGTGATTACACCGAAAAAAGAAATTAAACCAAAAGTATATCAATTAAACGAACAACAAACGTTATTTTTCGGCGGACTTGCCCGGCTAGATTATGTGAGCGGGGGAAGACGTCCATTTGTATGTTATATGTCAAATGAACTATTTATTCATCGAACGAAACGTGAGCATGCCGATGAATTGTATGAGAGACATCTTGGTGAATTGTTGCAGCCGCCGCGCAAAAGCTATTGCGAGCAATTGCCGCCACTTGTCGCCCATCATTTTACGTTAAAAGAACCAAAAACAGATATCGTTTTTTCAGGGCTCGGTTGGGTGACATGTCACGAACCGGGGGCACAAGTCATTGCATATGCACCAAAAGGTGTTGGTGTGATGTTGCGCAAATCGCTCATTTAACAGAAGAGGGGGAGAGGGATTTGAAACTATTTGGGCTTATCGGTTGCCCTGTTCATCATTCGTTATCGCCGCTTATGCATAACGATGCGTTTCAATCGTTACATATCGATGCGCATTATCATGCGTTCCATGTCGAGCCACATATGTTAAAAGAGGCGGTAGAAGGTTTAAGGGCGTTGCAATGTGCCGGGTTTAATGTGACGATCCCACATAAGACAGCAGTGATGGAATATATGGATGAGCTTGATGAAACAGCTAAACAAATGGGGGCAGTCAACACAGTTGTTAATGAAAATGGGAAATGGGTTGGCTATAATACAGATGGTGAAGGATTTGTCCGGGCGTTATGCGAACAAATGAACATTGAATTATTCGGCGCACGCATATTGATTGTCGGTGCAGGTGGAGCAGCGCGTGGCATTTATTTTGCTCTTTTAAACCATCAAGCGTCCACTATTGATATATGTAATCGCACATTAGAAAGAGCGGAAGCGTTTATTAAAAAAGAAAAGTCAGCTGTGTATTCGCTTGAACAAGCAGAAGAGCGTTTAGGGGAGTACGACATCGTCATTAACACGACGTCCGTAGGCATGTATCCGCATGTCGATGCCATGCCAATTTCTCTTCGAAATTTAAAAAAAGATACAATCGTCAGCGATATCATTTATAATCCACTGATGACGAAATGGTTGCAAGAAGCGAAAGAAAAAGGGGCGCGCGTGCAAAACGGCGTCGGGATGTTTGTCTATCAAGGAGCGCTAGCGTTTGAAAAATGGACAGGCATTTTCCCAAATACGAAACGAATGGAACAACTTGTTATTCAACAGTTAGGAGGAAAAACATGTTAACAGGAAAACAAAAACGGTTTTTACGTTCTTTAGCTCATCATTTAACACCGATTTTCCAAGTAGGAAAAGGTGGCGTCAATGAAAACATGATTAAACAAATTGCGGATGCGCTCGAAGCGAGAGAGCTTATTAAAGTAAGTGTATTAAAAAATTGCGATGAAGAAAAAGAAGTTGTTGCAGAACAATTAGCGCAAGGTGCAGGGGCGGAAGTCGTCCAACTGATCGGACATACGATCGTGTTATATAAAGAATCACGTGAACACAAACAAATTGTGTTACCAAAATAGGAGCGACGCGGTGAAAAAAGTAGGCATTTTAGGTGGGACGTTTGATCCGCCTCATTACGGGCATTTACTAATTGCGGATGATGTACGAACGGAGTTGCAACTCGATGAAATATGGTTTATGCCAAACTACATTCCGCCACATAAAGACAAAAAAGTGACAGATCATGTGCATCGCGTCAATATGTTGCATGCGGCGGTTGCCAATCAGCCGCACTTTCGCGTTGAAACGATTGAACTTGAACGAAAAGAGCGATCATATACGTACGATACGATCGTTTTGTTAAAGAAAAAACATCCTCATACGATATTTTATTTTATTATTGGTGGGGATATGGTCGAATATTTGCCACATTGGTATCGTATTGATGAGCTCGTTCAGCTTGTGCAATTTGTTGGAGTGAAACGACCGGGCTATTCCCTTCGTACATCGTATCCAATAATAGAAGTAGACGTGCCGGTATTTGCGGTTTCTTCTTCGCTCATTCGTGAACGTATTCAAAGTGGGAAAAGTGTCACGTATTTGTTGCCAGAAGCGGTCCAATTATATATAAAGGAGAATCGTTTGTATGAAACGTGAAGAAGCGTTAGCGATCGTGCGCAAGCAATTAAAAGAACAACGTTACATTCATACAGTAGGTGTGATGGAAACAGCGATTGAACTTGCGAAAATATATGGTGCTGATATTCAAAAGGCGGAATTAGCCGCGATTTTTCATGACTACGCTAAATTCCGTACAAAAGAAGAAATGAAGCGCATCATTATCGAGCAACAAATGCCACAAGATTTGTTAGCGTATAGCCCAGAGTTATGGCATGCGCCGGTCGGGGCATATTTAGTTCAAACGGAAGTCGGCATTCAAGATGAAGACATTTTACAGGCGATTCGTTATCATACATCAGGAAGACCGAATATGACATTGCTTGAAAAAATTGTATATATCGCCGATTATATTGAGCCGAATCGTTCGTTTCCAGGTGTTGACGAAGTGCGGGCGTTAGCACGAGAGCATTTGGATCGTGCGCTTTTTCGGGCGTTGCAAAATACGATTCAATTTTTAATGGACAAACGTGAACCGATTTATCCAGATACGTTTCATACGTATAATGATATAGCACAAAAATTAAAGGGGGTTTCTTCATGACAGAACGAGATATTTTACGCATTGCTGTACAAGCAGCTGATGAAAAGAAAGCAGAGAACATCGTGGCATTAAATATGAAAGGCATTTCGCTTGTTGCCGACTACTTTATGATTTGTCATGGCAATTCAGATAAACAAGTGCAAGCCATTGCGCGCGAAATTAAAGAAAAGGCGGAAGAACATGACGTTTTAGTAAAACGTGTTGAAGGTTTTGATGAAGCACGTTGGATTTTAGTCGATTTAGGAGATGTTGTCGTCCATGTGTTCCATAAAGAAGATCGTGAATATTACAATCTCGAACGATTATGGGGCGATGCGCCACTTGAACAAATTGAGAGTGATCTCGGAGCATGACGTACGAACGATTTGCGAGTTGGTATGATCAATTAATGAGCGATGCCCCGTATGATGCGTGGTGTGCACTCGTTGAACGAACAGTTGCTTCCTATCACGTTGGAAAACGGTTGCTTGATCTCGGATGTGGTACGGGAGAGCTTGCGATTCGGTTAGCAGAAAAAGGGTTTGAAGTGACCGGTGTCGACTTGTCAGAACAAATGTTGGCTATTGCGCAAATGAAAGCAGAAGAGCGCGGGGTCGCTCTCTCGTTTTTTCAGCAAGATATGCGTGAATTTGGTCCGTTTGAGCCGTTTGATACGATCGTTATTTTTTGTGATTCGCTCAATTATTTATTACAGGAAGAAGACGTGATCGCCACGTTTTCGCGTGCATATGATCAATTGCGTCCGGGTGGCTTGTTTTTATTTGATGTGCATTCTTTATTTAAAATGGAAAACGTCTTTTTACATCATAGAACGTTTGCGAGCAACGATGAACAAGTGAGTTACATATGGAATTGTTATGAAGGATCGTGGCCACATAGCGTCGAACATGAGCTCACGTTTTTTGTGCAATTAGAAGAGGGCATGTATGAACGAGTCGACGAAATGCACGTACAGCGAACATACGATGTGGATCAATATGTGATGTGGTTAAAACAAGCAGGGTTTCGCCTGTTGCATGTATGGGCAGATTTTACAGAACAGCAACCGACAAAAGAAAGCGAGCGCATTTTCTTCATCGCGCAAAAATAAAATCCCAAAAGTGCCTTACTTTTGGGATTTTTCTTTAACAAATAAGCAGGATTTTTTTTTGTTAATCGCGAATATTGTCGATTTGTTGGCGCACCTTTTCCGTTTCTTCATAAAACTTTTCGTGCGTTTTTTGAAAAACATGGACAAACAAGTCCCCAACTTCTTTTTCCAACACTTCAATGCCCGCTCCTGTAATACCGCCTTTCACGCACACTTTTTCCTGTAATGTCGGTAGGGTGTATAATTGTTGCTCAAGTAGTGCCCCAAGCCCGATGATCATGTCTGTCGCTAACGTTGTTGCTTGTTCTTTCGTAATGGACGTTTGTTGAACGGCTGCATCGATAAACTTTTGAATTAAATAGCTGAAAAAAGCAGGGCCACAGCTCGTTAAATCAGAAGCGATGCGCGTAATAGGCTCGTCTATGTATATTGGACGAGAAATGGAGCGGAATAGCTGTTCAATTGTTGCCCGATCTGCCTCTGTGCAACGTTCACTTACAGTAATTAGTGTACTTCCGGCGAGTGCTCGATTTGTAATGCTCGGAATGGCGCGGACGACATGACATGGCACGAGTGACTCCAGTTGCTGTATGGAAATTGGGCTCGTAATCGATACGACACAGTGATGATCGGTCAAGTGTGGACGTAGTTTCTTTAAAACGGCAGGCATATGCAACGGTTTTGTACAAATGAAAAGGATGGTCGCGTGTTTTGCTACTTCTTCATTCGTCGCCATGACGTGAACGTCCGGGTAACGTTTTTGTATATTGTATGCTTTTTCAAGCGTCCGGTTTGTAATGAACAGTTGTTCTGGTTTTACCGCATTTCCGTTAATAAACGATTCAATTAAAATCGTTCCCATGTTTCCTGTTCCAATAAACCCTATATTCAACGGTATTCCCCCCTTATCCGTCACCACTATACGTCATATGTATGCACGAATAATGCTTTTTATGAAAGGGTGAAAGCATGAAGTGGATAAAAACATATGAACGTTGGATATATATAGGCTCAGTTGTCATTGGAGCGATCATTTGGATCGTTCAACAACAAGAGGAAACGCCGATACAACCACTTCCTTTAGAACAGGTAGAACAACAAGAACAGCAAGAAAAGCAAGTAGAGGAGCAATCATCCGTTGTTGTCGATGTGAAAGGAGCCGTCAAACGAGCGGGAGTATATGAAGTGGCATCAACAAGTCGTATTTATGACGTCATTCAACTGGCAGGGGGATTAACAAACGAAGCAGATGAGACGAAAGTGAACTTTGCGATGAAAGTGCATGATGAAATGGTCATTTACGTGCCGAAAAAAGGTGAGGACATCCTTGTGGAAACAGCTAGTCAAACGAGCAGTTCAAGTGGAAAAATCAACATTAACACAGCAACGATTGATCAACTGCAAACACTACAAGGGATTGGTCCCGCGAAAGCATCCGCGATTATAGCATATCGGGAGGAACACGGACCGTTTCAAAAAGTCGAAGATTTATTGCATGTAAGCGGAATCGGCCCAAAATCGCTTGAAAAAATAAAAGAACAAATTGTCGTTCGTTAAAATTGACGATAAACTAAGGGCATAATGGACAAGGGGGAGAAGTAGATGGAGCGAATTACATGGGATCAATATTTTATGGCTCAAAGCCATTTATTAGCGTTGCGTAGCACGTGTACGAGGCTAGCTGTCGGGGCAACAATTGTGCGCGATAAGCGCATTATTGCCGGGGGATATAACGGTTCGATCGCAGGTGGAGCGCATTGTATCGATGAAGGATGTTATGTGATCGACAACCATTGCGTGCGCACCATTCATGCAGAAATGAATGCCATTTTACAATGTGCGAAGTTCGGTGTGCCAACGGAAGGGGCGGAAATATACGTTACCCACTTTCCTTGTTTACAATGTTGCAAAGCGATTATTCAAAGCGGGATGAAAGCTGTGTATTATGCGAACGACTATAAAAACCACCCGTTTGCTTTGCAATTGTTCGAACAGTCTGGAGTAACGGTAAAGCACGTCCCGTTTGATGTAAACTCGATTCCAACATTTTTACATGCAAAGGGGAGATGACGTATCGTTTATGTGGCGATGGCGGCCGTTTTGGCCGTCTTGTCTATGCTAACGAAATCACCTGTTTGTTTTGTATTATCATTTGTGTACAGTTTCTTTTTACTTTGGAGGAAGCGGGAGTTGTTTTTCGCTTGTGTATGTTGTTATTTGTTTTTCTCGTTATGGAGCAAATGGGTCGATGCGCATAATGTGACAACGCTTTCAGGGAATGAAACGACATTTTTTGTCCGATTTATTGCCCCGATTTATATTGACGGCGATCAAGTGAAAACGACTGTCCAATGGCAAAAGGAACGATTGCAACTCGCCTACCGTCTTCGAACAGAAGAGGAAAAACGAAAATGGGAAGACATTCAAATTGGGACAGCGTGCTTATTAAAAGGAACGATTGAACGCCCTTCTTTGCCGACAAATCCGTATGCCTTCAATTATCGTCGTTATTTGTTTTACCAACACATTCATTGGATCGTTCGCCCAGCTTCACTTGAACGTTGTATGCGTACAAATGTGACATGGATAGAACGATTACAAATGATTCGACAACAAGGCATTCGCTACATTCAACATTATTTTCCAGATGACGTAAGTGCGTTTATGCAAGCGTTGATTTACGGTGAACGGAGCGAGATAGAGCCAACGGTGTTGGCGGGTTATCAAAAGTTAGGACTTATTCATTTACTCGCGATTTCGGGTTTGCATATGACGTTGCTCGTCGGTGGTTGTTTTTACTTATTTATTCGCTTCGGCATTCCAAGGGAACGGGCGACGATCATATTGCTTGGATGTATTCCGCTGTATGCTGTTTTAGCCGGTGCTGCTCCGTCAGTGATGCGTGCGGCCATCATGACAAGCTGTTTTCTCCTTTTTTCCTCTCGTCTTCGTACGCTTGATGCGTTAAGTATCGCTTGCCTCATTTTATTAGGAAAAGACCCGTATACAGTATTCCATCTTGGTTTTCAATTATCTTTTCTCGTTTGTTTTGCCTTAATTATTTGCTCTTCGTTCATTCAAAACGAATCCTCTAGTGTTCGCCGATTGTTCATGACGTCCTTCATTGCGCAAATAAGTGCATTACCGCTTTTGCTTTATCATTTTTATGAAGTGTCTTTTTTATCCATTCCGTTAAATATCATCTTTGTTCCACTTTACTCGTTTATTATTTTGCCACTTTCCTTTTTAGCATTGCTTATCCACTTGTTTATGCCATTTGTTAGTTCTTTCATCATATATGTACTGACAGTTGTGATTGAGTATGCGAACGCTCTTGTTCTTGCACTAGCCGATACATTCGTGCTTACGCTCGGTCGTCCGCCACTGTTGTTGCTTGTTGCTTATATCATCTCCATTTTCCTTTTTTTTCTTTCTTTCGAATACGGAAAGCGCGCGGTTGTTTTTCGTTTTTCATTTATTTTTGTTATGATCGCACATTTTATTTGGCCGTTTTTTCGTCCGAGCGGTGAAGTCGTCATGTTAGACGTTGGGCAAGGAGATAGTATATATATTGAACTGCCGTATCGAAAGGCGATTTATATGATTGATACGGGCGGAACGATGTCATTTGGCGATGAGCCGTGGAGAAAAAGGAAGCAATCGTTTCGCGTCGGTGAAGACGTCATCGTTCCGTTTTTGAAAGCAAAAGGAGTCCGCACGCTTGATGCGCTCATTGCAACACACGGTGACTTTGATCATATGGGGGATGCAAACGATATATTCGATGCCGTTCGTGTGCAAAAATTAATCGTTGGCATGCAACGAAACGATTTCATACAATCGGTGATGAAGCAAGCGATAAATAAAGGAACACGTGTACAAATGGTGAAAAGTGGTAATCGTTGGACGGTTGGGAAAGCGCAATTTTACATTCTCTCTCCATTTGGAAATGAAGAGACGACAAACGACAGTTCGATTGTGTTGTATGCATTGATGGGGGGAGCATACTGGCTATTTACAGGTGACTTAGAAGAAAAAGGGGAGCAACAAATTATGAGAACGTACCCGTCATTGCCAGTCGACATATTAAAAGTAGGGCATCATGGAAGTAAAACGTCAACATCTGAACCGTTTTTACGGCATATACGTCCGAAATTGGCACTTATTTCAGTCGGACGACGCAACCGATATGGTCATCCGCATCGTGAAGTCATCGAACGTTTACGTCATTATCGCGTGCGCATATTTCGTACTGATGAACAAGGAGCGATCGTGATTCGTTTTCATAAGCGGATAAGCACCATTCAGACGTTCTCACCATAACATACAAGAAAAAAGAGACTGCAACAAGCAATCTCTTTTGGACGTTCATTATGCGCCGAAAAATTTTACAAGTGTGGCGATAATGAACATGGTGGCGAAAAAGCCGAATGATACGATGAAGCCAACAGCCGAATCAACGGCATCGTTGCGCGTACATTGAACGTTTTTTTCAAATTCGTTCATGACCATCCCTCCTATTTTCTCACCATTAGTATAAGGGAAAAATGAAAGAAAATCTACATCGTTGACAACAGTTGTCACAAATAGTTCGCGCCAGATCGGAAAAGATAATGATACCCGTTGGACAAATAAGTTCCTAGGGCTTGTTTTCCAACGTTTAAATAAATGGGAGTTGGCAACTTTCGTTTGCTAACTCCCTTGTAAAATGCTTCGAAACGTTGTATGTTCTTTAAAGAAAGTCGATGAAGAATGGGGAAGAGAACATGGAACAACTGTATGTTATATATGGTACGGAGCATTTTTTAATAAAACAAGCCCATGAACAAATCATTCGTCATGCGTTGTCAGACGAAGAGCGTGAATGGAACGTCAGTACATATGATTGCGAAGAAACGCCGATTGAAGTAGCGCTTGAAGATGCAGAAACGCTTCCGTTTTTTGGAGAGAGGAAAGTTGTGATCGTCAAACATCCATATTTTTTAACAGCGGAAAAAGGAAAAGAAAAAGTAGAGCACGACGTGAAACGGCTGGAGACTTATATTGAGAAACCTGCTCCGTTTTCAAGCGTCATTTTTGTCGGTCCGTATGAAAAACTCGATGAGCGAAAAAAAGTGACGAAAGCATTATTAAAAAAAGCGCATGTTATCGTTGCGAAACCGTTGAATGAAAAAGAATTAAAACAATGGGTAAAAGGGCAATGTCAAATTGATGATGATGCGATTGACGTATTGCTTACATTAGCAGGCACGGATTTAGCGACATTAGCAAACGAAATAGAAAAGCTTACGCTTTTTGCTGAGCGTCGTTCCATTACAGCTGACGATGTTCGATTGCTTGTATCGCGTACACTTGAACAAAACGTATTTACCCTTGTAGAGCAAATCGCCAAACGCAACATTTCAGCTGCACTACAAACATTGCAAGATTTATTGCGCCAAAATGAAGAGCCGATTAAGCTTGTCGCATTGTTGGCTAGCCAATTTCGGCTCATTTATGAAGTGAAAGAACTGATGAAAACAGGATATGGTCAACAACAAATTGCCTCGATGTTAGGTGTTCATCCATTTCGTGTAAAAATGGCGGCAAGTTATGCGAGCGGATTTTCAGAACAGCAGTTGATGCACATTTTATATGATTTAGCTGAAACGGATTATGCACTCAAAAGTAGTGCGATGGATAAACAGTTGTTGTTGCAGTTATTTTTTTTGAAGTTACAGCGGTAGAGAACAATCTACCGCTTTTGTTGTAGCGCATCGACATCAATGATATAGTAGCCGTTGTCATCCGTTGTTACGAAGCCTTGCTGTTTCATTTGGCTGAGTACACGACTGACTGTTTCGCGTGCGGTGCCGATCATATTAGCCAATTCGCGAGTTGTAAGCGTCGCTTTTAAACGATAACGGCCGTTGACATACACGCCGCTTGTTTTCGCTAATCGGATGAAAAGTCGGGCTAATTGTTCAGCTGTATTGTGAAAGACAAGTTCTTCTAACCGTGTTTGTAATTCAATAATTTTTTCTCCCATGATGCGAAACAGCTTTATGCATAGTTGTGGATAACAAATGAGTGTTTGTTCAAATTGTTCAATAGGAATGACAATAAGCGTCGTTTCATTCATCATTTCAGCGTGCGCTGGGTATGTACCACGTCCAAAAAAGCCGGTGTGCGGAAACATCTCTCCTTCGTGCAAAATAGATACAATTTGTTCTTTTCCGCTAACATCTGTTTTGTAAATTTTTACTGTACCACGGACGATGAAAAAGACACGATCGAGCGGATCTCCTTGCATAAAGACGATCGTTTTCGGTTGGCATGTGCGGACGGTTGCAATATGTACAATCGCATCTAATTCTTCATCAGATAGTTGAGAAAATAAAGAAATGGTTTTTAACTGTTCTTTCACCCAATGCATATGTTCCCCCTCCCAAACAGAAAAACAGCTTGCCGCGTATGACAAGCTGTTTTTTCATTATGCTGTAATGCTGTTTAATTTTTTCGCTAAACGTGATTTATAGCGATTTGCAGCGTTTTTGTGGATTAAGCCTTTGCTAGCCGCTTTGTCGATTTTTTTCGTTGCAAATGCGAAAGCTTCTTTTGCTTTTTCCACGTCTTTTAACTCAACAAGCGCTTCAAATTTTTTGATTGCAGTGCGCATTGCTGATTTCATAGATGCGTTATGAGCGCGACGCTTTTCGCTTGTTTTTGCACGTTTAATTGCAGATTTAATGTTTGCCATTTTTTTCACCTCCGTTAACCGATCGCAAATATATACGTTCAATACGCGACAGTTCGATGAACAATAAGAACAAGTGATATTCTACCAAACTGCTCTTAATTATGCAATAGGGCAAAGCCGGAAAAGTACGATTGTATGAAAAAAGGGGAAAATGGATAAAACAAATGATAAAAAATACATGGAGGAAGCTGTATGATCGATTTACGACCGTATAGTGTACGAACGGATTTAGCGATTGAAGCGCATGAAATAGCGATTGAAGAACGATTACAAAGCAAGCAGGAAACTTCGCTTGAAGGGGTATTGATTCGTGACTGGGAAGAAGATGGTGTTCATTTTTCATTTGTAGAAGTGACGGAAGAAGGCGCAAAAACGTTGGGGAAAAAAGCTGGAAAATATTTAACGATTGAAGCGCAAGGTATTCGAACGCAAGACACCGACTTACAACAAAAAGTAGAAAAACTATTTGCTAAACATTTTCATGCTTTTTTACAGCAACTTGGCATTCCAAAAGAAGCTAGTTGCCTTGTCGTTGGGCTAGGGAATGCAGAAGTGACACCAGATGCGCTCGGTCCATTAGCTGTGTCTAACTTATTGGTGACGCGCCATTTATTTCAGTTACAGCCTGAAAGCGTTCAAGACGGATTTCGCTCAGTGAGCGCTCTCGCTCCAGGAGTGATGGGGATGACCGGAATTGAAACGAGCGATGTGATTGCGGGGATTGTCGAAAAAATTCAACCGGATTTTATTGTTGCGATTGATGCGTTAGCCGCGCGTTCGATCGAACGAGTAAACGCGACGATTCAAATTTCCGATACAGGCATTCATCCAGGGTCGGGTGTTGGTAATAAAAGAAAAGAGTTAAGTAAGCAAACGTTAGGTATTCCGGTCATTGCAATTGGTGTGCCAACTGTTGTTGATGCGGTATCGATTGCAAGCGATACGATTGATTTGTTATTAAAACATCTCGGTCGCGAGATGAAGGAAGGCGAGCGAGCTGCTCGTGCGCTTGCTCCAGCGAGTCTCGTATTTGGAAAGAAAAAAAAGTTAACGGAAGAAGATTTACCAAGCGAAGCGGATCGCTCTGTTTTTTTAGGCATGGTAGGTATGCTTGATGAAGAAGAAAAACGGCGGTTGATTTATGAAGTGCTTGCTCCTATCGGTCATAATTTAATGGTAACGCCAAAAGAAGTGGATGTATTTATCGAGGAAATGGCGAACATATTGGCGAGCGGGTTGAACGCTGCTTTGCATCATCGGATTGATCAAGAAAACGTTGGGGCATATACGCATTAGTTTTTCCGTTCTATCTTTCAAAGCGTTGTCATATTGATAGAGTAGACAAGCTTTGAAAGGGTGAAGTGATGAAAATGATGGTGACCGTTCACGGAACAAGTATAAAAAAGTGGCTTGTATTTATCTTGTTTACATTTATGGGGACGTTGACAGTTGTCGCCACGATGACAGCGACATCGACATATCGCTTTTCTTCTTCTTCTGTTCATGAAGTGACGAATCGGTTTTCAACGGAATCGCTTGTACATTTGCTTTCTTTTGAAAATGTGTACTTTCGTCAAACGTTGCCGAAAGATAAACAACAATTGCCGTATTCTCAATATTTTTTTCAAATGACGACAAGTGTCAATTTGAACGATCCGCGCAGTTTGCTCGGGCGAGAGCTTCCTGGTTTTTCGTTGTATGATAGTGAAATTATTTTAGCTGGGGAAGGAACGGACTTTACAAATATCCCATATGAATCGCCCCCTCCTTTAGAAGTGTTGCTTGCTGAGCGTGAAGCTGCGCAAGAACAGCTTCAGGAGGAAGAAACGCCACCGACGCCTGCTCCTTCTCAAACGACGGGAGGAAAAAAAGTAGTCTACATTTATCATACACATACACAAGAATCGTATTTGCCAGCGTTAAAAGGAGTCACGAATCCAAACTTCGCTCATCATCCGACTGTGAATGTGACGAAAGTCGGTAAAAAACTAGGGGAAGAGTTAGAAAAGCGCGGCATTGGTACCGTTGTTGATACGACTGATTTTATAGGTAAGTTATTGAAAAATAACATGGAATATTATCAAGCATATGATATGTCGCGTAAAACAGTCGTTGAAGCAATGGCAAACAATCGTGACGTGCAATACTTGATTGATATTCACCGCGATTCTCGGCGTCGCAATGATACGACGGTGACGATTAACGGAGTGGACTATGCACGAGTGTCGTTTATTATCGGCGGGGAAAATGCGAAGTATGAAAAAAATTTACAGCTTGTGACGAAATTGCATGAGTTACTAGAAAAAAAATATCCAGGGTTAAGCCGTGGTACGTTTGAGAAAAAAGGAGTCGGTACAAATGGAAAATTCAATCAAGATTTATCGGAAAACGCCATTTTAATTGAGTTTGGTGGTGTGGATAACACGTTTCAAGAGTTGTATCGAACAGTATCGGCTGTTGCTGACGTGTTTAGTGAATATTATTGGCAGGCGGAAAAAGTGAATGCGACACAACCAGCAGAAAAAAAGTAGGTGAGTAAGATGGTGAAATTTACGATACAAAGTTTACTCATCGCCGTCATCTTTTTAGTCGGGGTATTGCTCGGCATGCAACAAGCGAACGAAGGAATGCGGAAAATGAAAGGGTATAACGATCCGTCGCTTGAGAGGGTTGTACACGTATCAAAAGAAGAAACGACCGTCCTTGGGCAATCGATTGAAGAAAAAAAAGAAAAACTGCAACAAATTGAGGCGTTTAACATGTTTTCGAAGGCAGGTCAAAAGCTAGCCACGCTCGTTCATTCGCTCGTTGAACAAATGCTCTCATTGATGCAAAAGGCAGGATAACGATCCGCCTTTTCTTTTTTTGCGTTGAATATTGCAAACGTTGTTGTTATAATCAAAGCTAGCGTATTTCGGAAATTATAGGAGTGGAATATAGATGAATCGTGAAGAAAGATTAAAAAGAAGGGATCGCATTCGTAACTTTTCGATTATTGCACATATCGATCATGGCAAATCAACGCTTGCTGATCGCATTCTCGAGAAGACAGGTGCGCTATCTGAACGCGAAATGAAGGAACAAGCGCTTGACTCGATGGAGCTAGAGCGTGAGCGTGGCATTACGATTAAGCTAAACGCTGTTCAGCTTCATTACAAAGCAAAAGATGGAGAAGATTACATTTTACATTTGATTGATACGCCTGGCCACGTCGATTTTACGTACGAAGTTTCGCGTAGTTTAGCGGCGTGTGAAGGTGCGATTTTAGTCGTTGATGCGGCGCAAGGTATTGAAGCACAGACGCTTGCGAACGTATATTTAGCGATTGATAACAATTTAGAAATTTTGCCTGTGATTAATAAAATTGATTTACCAAGTGCCGACCCTGAACGAGTTCGACAAGAAATTGAAGATGTCATCGGTCTTGACGCATCCGAAGCGGTGTTGGCATCAGCAAAAGTTGGCATTGGGATCGACGAAATTTTAGAACAAATTGTTCAAAAAATCCCTGCTCCATCCGGAGATCCAGATGCACCGCTTAAAGCGCTCATTTTTGATTCGTTGTACGACCCGTATCGCGGGGTTGTCGCATATATTCGCGTTGTCGAAGGAACGGTAAAAGCAGGTCAAAAAATTAAAATGATGGCGACAGGAAAAGAGTTTGAAGTTGTTGAAGTTGGCGTATTTACGCCAAAAGCGAAAATCGTTGACGAATTGACCGTCGGAGATGTCGGATACTTAACAGCGTCCATAAAAAATGTTAGCGATACGCGTGTCGGGGATACAATTACGCATGCGGACAATCCAGCAAGCGAACCGCTTCCAGGGTATCGTCGTTTAAATCCGATGGTGTTTTGCGGATTATATCCAATCGATACAGCGCGCTACAATGATTTGCGTGAGGCATTAGAAAAGCTACAATTAAACGATGCGGCGTTGCAGTTTGAGCCGGAAACGTCACAAGCGCTCGGCTTCGGTTTCCGCTGTGGCTTCTTAGGACTTTTGCATATGGAAATTATTCAAGAACGTCTAGAGCGCGAATTTAACATCGACATTATTGCAACAGCGCCAAGCGTTGTATATAAAGTATATTTAACAGACGGAACAGAACTAGCTGTCGATAATCCATCAAATATGCCAGATCCGCAAAAAATTGAACGTGTGGAAGAACCGTATGTTCGTGCGACAATCATGGTGCCAAACGATTACGTTGGTCCTGTCATGGAATTATGTCAAAAGAAACGTGGTATTTTTGGTGATATGCAATATTTAGACGAGCGGCGCGTCACATTGATGTATGAATTACCGCTTGCTGAAATCGTGTACGATTTCTTTGATATTTTAAAATCGAGTACAAAAGGGTATGCATCGTTTGACTATGAATTAATCGGCTATAAGCCATCTAAGCTTGTTAAAATGGACATTTTATTAAACGGTGAAAAAGTTGATGCGTTATCGTTTATTGTTCATCGTGACTCGGCGTACGATCGAGGAAAAGTGATCGTTGAAAAATTAAAAGACTTAATCCCGCGTCAACAGTTTGAAGTCCCTGTTCAAGCGGCGATCGGTAATAAAATTATCGCCCGTTCGACGATTAAAGCGTTACGCAAAAACGTATTAGCGAAATGTTACGGTGGTGACATTTCTCGTAAGCGCAAGTTGCTTGAAAAGCAAAAAGAAGGGAAAAAGCGCATGAAGCAAGTCGGCTCTGTTGAAGTGCCACAAGAAGCGTTTATGGCTGTATTAAAGATGGACGATCAAAAATAAACCGCAGAACCATTCTGCGGTTTTTTATATAGAAAAGGGTGAAACGAGTGATTCAAGCAGCATATATTCATATTCCGTTTTGTACGCACATTTGCCATTATTGTGATTTCAATAAAGTATTTTTACATCAGCAACCGGTTGATGCTTATATTGATGCGTTAATCATCGAAATGGAGCGGACGTTTGAACGTTTCCCGACGTCACGATTACAAACGGTATTTATCGGTGGAGGAACGCCGACGTCGCTTACCGCCAAACAATTCGATCGATTATTGCGCGCTATTCATCGCATTGTTCCGCTCGCTTCGAATGTCGAGTTTACCGTTGAAGCGAACCCAGATGGAGTGAGTGACGAACAGTTGCATGTGCTCAAACAATGGGGAGTCAATCGCCTAAGTTTTGGGGTGCAGACGTTTGATGATGAGCTGCTAACACGCATTGGACGTACACATACGCAGGAAACGGCAATTGCCACAATTGAGCAGGCGCACAAAATCGGCTTTCATAATATAAATATCGATTTAATGTACGGATTACCGACACAAACGATCGATCAACTAAAAGAAACGTTGCACATGACGTTTTCATTACCTATTCAACACGTTTCTGCCTATTCATTAATTATTGAGCCAAAAACGGTTTTTTACAATTTGATGAAAAAAAATATATTGCCGTTACCGAGTCAAGAAGAAGAAGCATATATGTACGAAATCATTATGGAACAAATGGAACAACATGGGTATAAACAGTACGAATTAAGCAATTATGCACAAAACGGGTTTTATAGCCGTCATAATATGACATATTGGAATAATGAGTACTACTACGGATTTGGTGCGGGAGCGCATAGTTATATGAACGGCGTAAGATACGTAAACGCGGGACCGATTAAAAAATATATTCAACTCATTCAACAAGACCAACTCCCTTATGTAGATACACATGTTGTGTCAAAAGAAGAAGAAATGGAAGAGCATATGTTTCTCGGTTTGCGGAAAATCGAGGGAATAAACAAGGACGAATTTTTCCAACGTTACGGAAAAACGGTACATGCTGTCTTTGACGAAGCGATTGCGTTACAAAAACAAAACGGATTACTTGAGGAGACAGATGAAGCTATTTTTCTCACACATCGCGGCAAACTGCTAGGAAATGAAGTATTTCAGTCGTTTCTTGGCGTTTCATCTTGACATGACAAGTGCAATTTGATACCTTAATAGTAGATTTAGCACTCGCTTTATTAGAGTGCTAACAGAGGTGATGAGCGTTGCTAACAGATCGCCAATTGTTAATTTTAAAAATTATTGTCGATGATTTTATTCGTTCAGGGCAACCGGTTGGTTCGCGGACGTTATCAAAAAAGGAACAAATTACGTTTAGTTCGGCTACCATTCGCAATGAGATGGCTGATTTAGAGGAACTTGGCTTTATCGAAAAAACACATATTTCCTCTGGCCGCGTTCCGTCTCAGAAAGGGTATCGGTATTACGTTGACCATTTGTTGCCGCCTTTCCGATTAACACAAAAAGATGTACAAACGATTCGCTCGATTTTTAATGAGCAAATATATGAACTAGAAAAAATTATTCAAAAATCGGCACAAATTTTATCAGATTTAACAAACTATACAACGGTTGTGCTTGGCCCCTCAGTGAAAGAACATAAATTAAAAACAATTCAAATTGTTCCACTGAATGCGGAAACAGCTGTTGCGATCATTGTGACAGATACAGGGTATGTCGAAAAGCATGTCGTCACGCTCCCACCTTCTATTCCGACATCTGATGTCGAAAAGATGGTAAACATTTTAAACGATCGGTTGGCGGGCGTGCCTTTAGAAGATTTGACAGATAAAATTCAAACGGAAGTTGCGCATGTTCTGCGTGAACACATCCGAAGCTACGACCACATGTTGCGTATGATTTCTACTTCTTTAGATTTAAATGCGCCTGCACAAATGTTTTTAAGCGGAAAAATGAATATGCTTCGTCAACCAGAATTTAATGACATTGATAAGCTTCGTGCTTTATTTAACGTCATTGAGCAAGAAAAAGAGTTTTATCGTTTGTTAAGAAAGCATAAACAACAAGGTGTCCAAGTGAAAATTGGAACGGAAAACGACGTCGAAGGAATGGAAAACTGTAGTTTGATTACTGCGACATATTCTGTCGGTGGAGAGAAACTAGGCACAATTGCTGTTCTTGGTCCAACTCGTATGGAATATTCGCGCGTCATCTCATTGTTGAATCTTGTTGCGACCGACTTATCGAACGTATTAACGATGTGGTATCAAAAAGATTAGCGATGTCAATATTATGGATGGGGAATTTCCCCATCCGCTTTTCAAGTGTTTGAGGGAGGTGAGAAGATGGAGAAAGAACAGCGTACATATGATGAAACGGTTGAGCAACAAAATGAAGACGCACAAAATGCGCAAGCGCAAGAAGAGCAAATGCAAAGTGAAGAGGTACAACAAGAAGAAAAAGACGAGTTATCACTTGCCTACGAGAAAATTGCTCAATTAGAAGCGAAGTTAGCGGAAACAGAAAATCGTTATCTTCGTTTACATGCTGATTTTGACAATTATCGTCGTCGTGTGCGTTTAGATATGGAAGCTGCTGAAAAATATCGTGCTCAAAGCTTAGTTTCTGATTTGTTGCCGATTTTAGATAACTTTGAACGCGCATTACAAGTACAAGTAGAAGATGAAAAAGCAAAATCGTTACTGCAAGGAATGGAAATGGTTTATCGCGCGTTAATTGAAGCGCTAAAGAGAGAAGGTGTCGAAGCGATTGAATCGGTCGGAAAACCGTTTGATCCGCATGTGCATCAAGCGGTGATGCAAGTCGACGATCAAAACTATGAACCAAACACCGTCGTTGAAGAGTTTCAAAAAGGTTACAAACTAAAAGATCGTGTCATTCGACCGGCAATGGTTAAAGTAAATCAATAGGGAGGGATTATGTATGAGCAAAATTATCGGTATTGACTTAGGTACAACAAACTCTTGCGTCGCTGTATTAGAAGGCGGTGAACCAAAAGTTATTCCAAACCCAGAGGGAGGTCGCACGACACCATCTGTCGTTGCGTTTAAAAACGGTGAGCGTTTAGTTGGTGAAGTCGCAAAACGTCAAGCGATCACAAACCCAAATACAATCATTTCAATTAAACGCCATATGGGTACAGACTATAAAGTACAAATCGAAGGAAAAGAATATACGCCACAACAAATTTCTGCGATGATTTTACAATACTTAAAATCATATGCAGAAGCATATTTAGGTGAGCCTGTGACACGTGCGGTCATTACCGTTCCAGCTTACTTTAACGATGCACAACGTCAAGCGACAAAAGATGCGGGTCGCATCGCTGGCTTAGAAGTCGAGCGTATTATTAACGAGCCGACAGCGGCAGCATTAGCGTACGGATTAGATAAAATGGATGAAGATCAAACGATTCTCGTCTACGACTTAGGTGGCGGTACGTTTGACGTATCGATTCTTGAATTAGGTGATGGTGTATTCGAAGTTAAAGCAACGGCTGGTGACAACCATCTCGGTGGTGACGACTTTGACCAAGTCATCATCGATTATTTAGTTGAAGAATTCAAAAAAGAACATGGCATTGACTTATCGAAAGACAAAATGGCGTTGCAACGCTTAAAAGACGCGGCAGAAAAAGCGAAAAAAGAACTTTCAGGCGTCATGCAAACACAAATTTCGTTGCCGTTTATTAGCGCAAACGAAAACGGTCCACTTCACTTAGAAATGACATTAACGCGTGCGAAGTTTGAAGAATTGTCCGCTCACTTAGTTGAACGTACGATGGGACCTGTTCGCCAAGCGTTAAAAGACGCTGGATTGACGCCTGCGGATATCGACAAAGTCATTCTTGTTGGTGGTTCAACGCGCATTCCTGCCGTTCAAGAAGCGATCAAAAAAGAGATCGGTAAAGAGCCGCATAAGGGAGTAAACCCAGATGAAGTCGTTGCAATTGGTGCTGCGATCCAAGGAGGCGTTATTGCTGGTGATGTGAAAGACGTCGTATTATTAGACGTAACACCTCTTTCACTCGGTATTGAAACAATGGGTGGCGTCTTCACAAAATTAATTGAGCGCAACACAACGATTCCAACAAGTAAATCACAAATTTTCACGACGGCAGCAGACAACCAAACAGCGGTAGACATTCACGTTTTACAAGGTGAGCGCCCAATGGCTGCCGACAACAAAACGCTCGGTCGCTTCCAATTAACAGATATTCCGCCAGCTCCGCGCGGTGTGCCGCAAATTGAGGTTACATTTGACATTGACGCAAATGGTATTGTGCACGTGCGTGCAAAAGACTTAGGTACAAATAAAGAACAGTCTATTACAATTAAATCTTCTTCTGGTCTTTCTGAAGAAGAAATTCAACGCATGATTAAAGAAGCGGAAGAAAATGCAGAAGCGGATCGGAAGCGGAAAGAAGAAGTGGAACTTCGCAACGAAGCAGACCATCTCATTTTCACAACAGAAAAGACATTAAAAGAATTAGAAGGAAAAGTAGACGAAGCGGATGTGAAAAAAGCACAAGAAGCAAAAGATGCGTTGAAAGCAGCGCTTGAAGGAAAAGATATCGAAGACATTCGCACGAAGAAAAATGCGCTTCAAGAAGTTGTACAACAGCTTTCAATTAAGTTATACGAGCAAGCAGCTAAGCAAGCGCAAACTCAACAAAGCGAAGGCAAAAAAGACGATAACGTCGTCGATGCCGAATTTGAAGAAGTGAAAGAAGATAAGTAAACAAACAAAAAGTCAAAGTCAGGCCTGCCTTGGCTTTGACTTTTTTGCTATGGAAACATCAAATATATTGCGTAATAAGATGAGACAATGATAAAATTACGTTCATGTGAACGAGTCGGGAGTGGGTGATCATGAGTAAACGAGACTATTATGAAGTGCTCGGTGTAAGCAAAAACGCAACAAAGGAAGAAATTAAAAAAGCATATCGGAAGTTATCAAAACAGTATCATCCAGATATTAATAAAGCGCCCGATGCAGCAGAAAAGTTTAAAGAAATTAAAGAAGCATATGAAGTGTTAAGTGACGATCAAAAGCGTGCTCATTACGATCAGTTTGGTCATACAGATCCGAACCAGCAGTTTGGCGGATTTGGCGGTGCTGATTTTGATTTTGGTGGGTTTGGTGGCTTCGAAGATATTTTCAGTAGCTTTTTTGGCGGTGGGCGCCGACGTGATCCGAACGCGCCGCGTGCAGGGGCAGACTTGCAATATACGATGCGTTTGACGTTTGAAGAAGCGGTATTCGGAAAAGAAACAAATATTGAAATTCCACGTGAAGAAACGTGTGATACGTGTCACGGTTCAGGGGCGAAACCAGGAACGAAAAAAGAAACGTGCGCACATTGTCACGGAACAGGGCAATTAACGATTGAACAAGCAACGCCATTTGGCCGCATCGTAAATCGACGCGTTTGTCATCATTGCGGCGGAACAGGGCAGTGGATTAAAGAGAAATGTACAACATGTCATGGAACAGGTCGTGTGAAAAAACGGAAAAAAATTCATGTCAAAATTCCTGCTGGTGTCGATGATGGTCAGCAATTACGTTTAGCAGGTCAAGGAGAACCAGGAATCAACGGTGGACCATCAGGGGATTTGTACATCGTTTTCCATGTTGAACCACATGAGTTTTTCGAACGCGATGGCGATGACATTTATTGTGAAATGCCAATTACATTTACGCAAGCAGCGCTCGGTGCAGATATCGAAGTGCCGACGTTGTACGGAAAAGTAAAGTTGAAAATTCCAGCTGGTACGCAAACAGGTACAAAATTCCGTTTAAAAGGAAAAGGAGTACCGAATGTGCATGGGTATGGAAAAGGAGATCAACATATTCGCGTACGTGTCGTCACACCAACGAAATTAACGGAACGTCAAAAACAATTATTGCGTGAATTTGAACAACTCAGTCAAGGGAATGGCCAAGAAGACAGCTTTTTTGCAAAAGTGAAGCGAGCATTTAAAGGGGAGTAACGTGAAGGAGGAGTTGGTAGATTATGAAATGGTCAGAAATAAGTATTCATACAACACACGAAGCGGTCGAGGCGATTTCAAATATTTTACATGAAGCAGGTGCAGGTGGCGTTGTCATTGAAGATCCATTTGAACTAACGAAAGAGCGTGAAACGACTTACGGGGAAATCTACCAACTCAATCCTGACGATTACCCCGAAGAAGGCGTTATTATTAAAGCGTATTTACCGGTGAATAGTTTTTTAGGTGAGACGGTCGAAGAAATTAAACAAGCAATTAATAACTTAATGTTATATAACATTGATATCGGACGAAATAAAATTACAATTAGTGAAGTGAATGAAGAAGAATGGGCGACGGCGTGGAAAAAGTATTACAACCCAGTTAAAATTTCTGAGCGATTTACGATCGTTCCGACATGGGAAACGTATGAACCGGTTTCAAGCGATGAATTAATTATTGAATTAGATCCGGGCATGGCGTTTGGCACAGGGACGCATCCGACAACAGTCATGTGTATTCAAGCGCTTGAAAAAACGGTTAAAGAAGGAGATACAGTCGTTGATGTCGGTACAGGATCCGGTATTTTAAGCATTGCTGCTGCGATGTTAGGTGCCAAACGTGTCCATGCGCTCGATTTAGATCCGGTTGCGGTAGAAAGTGCAAAATTGAACGTGAAGTTGAATAAAGTACACGATGTCGTGACCGTTTCGCAAAATAATTTACTTGATCGAATGGATGAACAAGCAGATGTTATCGTCGCAAACATTTTAGCTGAAATTATTCTTCGTTTTGTCGATGATGCGTATCGCCTGTTGCGTTCAGGTGGGGTATTTATTACATCAGGTATCATTCAAACAAAAAAACAAGAAGTAAAGGAAGGGCTACTTCGCGCTGGTTTTGCAATTGAAGAAACGTTGACAATGGAAGATTGGGTTGCGTTTATTGCAAAAAAACAATAAAAAGGGTGTTCGTGTTGCAACGATATTTTGTACGTAACGAGCAAATCGTTGGCGATCACGTCATGATTTCTGGCGATGACGTCCATCATATTGGACGGGTGATGCGTATGAATGAAGGTGATCGCCTTCTTTGTTGTAATGAACGTAGTGAAACGATGCTTTGCGAGATCGAACAAATTTCCAATGATTTTGTTCGCTGCCGTATTATACAATGGATAGAGACAAATGTTGAACTTCCTGTGCACGTATATATCGCAAGCGGATTGTTAAAAGGAGATAAATACGAACTCGTTTTACAAAAAGGAACAGAGCTTGGAGCAAAAGGATTTCTTCCGCTCATCACCTCTCGTTCGATCGTCAAATGGGACGAGAAAAAAGGCGATAAAAAAGTGGAACGTTGGCAAAAAATCGTGAAAGAAGCGGCTGAACAATCGCACAGGGCTTATATGCCATCTGTTTATGCTCCGATGACGATTCGTGAACTCATTGCATGGGCGCGCGATATCAATTATAAATGTATCGCATATGAAGAAGAGGCGAAAGAAGGAAACCATCGTTCGTTTGCTCATCTTCTTCAAACGATGAACAATGGGGACACTCTCCTCGTCGTTTTTGGACCAGAGGGCGGACTATCTGAGCAAGAAGTTGCGCTATTAAAAGAACATGGGTTTGTCGCATGTAGTCTTGGACCGCGCATTTTACGGGCGGAGACGGCGCCGTTATACGCATTATCAGCAGTATCTTATGAATGGGAACTTAAGTGAGGTGATATACATGCCAACGGTTGCATTCCATACGTTAGGATGCAAAGTGAATCATTACGAAACAGAAGCGATTTGGCAGTTATTTAAACAAGCGGGATACGAGCGAAAAGATTTTGAAAGCCACGCCGATGTATACGTTATAAATACGTGCACAGTAACGAATACAGGGGATAAAAAAAGTCGCCAAGTGATTCGTCGTGCAGTGCGCCGCAATCCTGATGCGGTCGTCTGTGTAACGGGCTGTTATGCGCAAACGTCTCCTGCAGAAGTTATGGCGATTCCAGGCGTCGATATTGTCATCGGTACACAAGATCGCGGCAAAATTTTAGAGTACATTGAGCAGTTTAAACAACAACGTCAGCCAATTAACGGTGTGCGCAACATTATGAAAACACGCGTATATGAAGAGCTTGATGTGCCTGCGTTTACGGATCGAACACGCGCATCGCTGAAAATTCAAGAAGGATGCAATAACTTTTGCACGTTTTGTATTATCCCATGGGCGCGCGGTTTAATGCGCTCACGCGACCCGAAAGAAGTTATTCGTCAGGCACAACAACTCGTTGATGCAGGCTATAAAGAAATTGTATTGACTGGCATTCATACAGGCGGATATGGTGAAGATATGAAAGATTACAATTTCGCCATGCTGTTGCGCGATATCGATGAACAAGTGAAAGGATTAAAACGATTGCGTATTTCATCGATTGAAGCGAGCCAAATTACAGATGAGGTCATTGCGGTATTAAAACAGTCCGATAAAATCGTCCGTCATTTACACATTCCGCTGCAATCTGGTTCAAATACGGTGTTAAAGCGGATGCGTCGCAAATATACAACCGAATTTTTCGCGGAGAGACTAGCACGTTTACGTGAAGTATTTCCAGACTTAGCTGTTACATCAGATGTCATCGTTGGTTTCCCAGGTGAGACCGAAGAAGAATTTATGGAGACATACGAATTTATTCGCGAGCAGCGTTTTTCTGAGTTACATGTCTTCCCGTACTCGAAACGGACGGGCACACCGGCCGCGAGAATGCCAGATCAGGTCGAGGAAGAAATAAAAAACGAACGCGTACATCGTTTAATCGCACTTTCCGATCAATTAGCGAAAGAGTACGCTTCAAAGTTTGAAGGACAAGTGCTTGAAATCATTCCAGAAGAGCCTTATAAAGAAGATCTAACGAGCGGATTATACGTCGGTTATACGGATAACTATTTAAAAGTGAAGTTCCCAGCAACAGAAGAAATGGTGGGTAAACTTGTGAAAGTGAAAATTACAAAAGCAGGTTATCCATATAACGAAGGGGAATTTGTTCGCGTCATCGATGATGTTCATGAAAACATTCGGTTAAGCTCATAAAAAGAAGTTGACTTATGAACTTGGTTATATTATACTTTGAAAGTACATGTTCTAACATGTACCAAGGATTAGCGGTTTTGTTCGGAGGGAGGGAAGTAGGATGTCGAAAACGATCGTTCGTAAAAACGAGTCGCTTGAAGATGCTCTTCGTCGCTTCAAACGTGCAGTTTCAAAAACAGGTACGTTACAAGAAGCAAGAAAGCGCGAATTCTATGAAAAGCCAAGCGTAAGACGCAAGAAAAAGTCTGAAGCGGCTAGAAAGCGCAAATATTAAAAGAGGGTGTATTTATGAGTCTTCTCGAACGTTTGAACAATGATATGAAGCAAGCGATGAAAAACAAAGAGAAGGACAAATTGTCGGTCATTCGCATGGTGAAATCCGCCTTACAAAATGAAGCGATTAAACTTGGCAAAACGTTGACCGAAGATGAAGAATTAACCGTACTTTCTCGCGAATTAAAACAGCGTAAAGACTCCCTCCAGGAATTTGAAAAAGCTGGTCGCACAGACCTTGTTGATAAAGTTAAGGAAGAAATTACGGTTCTTGAACTTTACATGCCGAAGCAGTTGAGCGAAGAAGAGCTTGTGCAAATCGTCAAAGAAACGATTGCAGAAGTGGGCGCTTCCTCAAAAGCGGATATGGGTAAAGTGATGGGAGCGATCATGCCGAAAGTGAAAGGAAAAGCAGACGGCTCGCTCGTAAACAAACTTGTTCAACAACATTTGAGTTAAAAACGCCTTACGATATCGTAAGGCGTTTTTCTGTTTTTGAAACTTTTTTTCCTTTCATACGTACATATAAAAGGTGAAAGGAGGAAAAACGATGGCCGGTTTCATTATTGCTTTCACGCATCCGTTCCTTGCTGCGCTTTTACTCATCGCCGGCAGCGTGTTGTTTGTTTGGCAATTATACGATGCGCGCTGGAGCTGGAAAGGAACGGGAAGCCTCGCTTGCTTTTTGCTATTTTTTTCATCGCATTTAGCAGCTGGTTTAACAAGTGTCGGGGCAATTATATTATTTGGTATTGGTCTTATTTTGTTAGTCATTGAGTTGTTTGTGCCAGGTGGGGTAATCGGTGTTGCTGGAGTGAGTACGCTCGTGTGGAGCTTATTTTTAGCAGCTAAGCATTCCCCATTTATTACCGTTTCTTTATCGATAGCCGTCGTTAGTGCGCTCATGATGGGATTATGGCTTAGTCGGGTTAGTAAAAAGAAAATGGCTCTTTTTGAAAAAATTGTGCTGACCGATGAACAGCGAAACGAAAAGGGATATGTGTCCCATGAAGCGCGCATTGATTTGATGGGAAAGCGCGGAGTGTCACTTACTGTATTGCGGCCATCAGGAACAGCGCTCATTGATCGTGAACGTGTAGATGTCGTCACGGAAGGGGAATATATAGAGCGAAATCGTCCGATTGAAGTTATTCATGTAGATGGGCTAAAAATTGTTGTTCGAGAATGTAAAAAAGAGGAGGAAATCGTATGACGCCAGATCAACTTTTATTTATCATTGCAATTGCGTTAGGACTTGTATTGTTAGCTGTATTTTTTTCGTTCGTTCCGGTTATGCTCTGGATTTCTGCCATTGCTTCCGGCGTTCCAATTAGCATTTTTACGCTTATCGGCATGCGATTGCGTCGCGTCATTCCATCGCGTGTTATTAATCCGTTAATTAAGGCGAAAAAAGCAGGGTTAGATGTAACGATTAATCAGTTAGAAAGCCATTATTTAGCAGGTGGAAATGTCGACCGTGTCGTTAATGCCTTAATTGCTGCACAACGCGCAAATATTAATTTGACGTTTGAACGTTGTGCCGCCATTGATTTAGCAGGACGAAACGTACTAGAAGCTGTTCAAATGAGCGTCAATCCAAAAGTCATTGAAACACCGTTTATTTCTGGTGTCGCAATGGATGGAATTGAAGTAAAGGCGAAAGCTCGTATTACTGTACGAGCAAATATTGATCGATTAGTGGGTGGAGCAGGAGAAGAAACAATTATTGCACGTGTAGGTGAAGGTATTGTATCAACAATTGGCTCTCAAGACGACCATAAAAAAGTACTTGAAAACCCAGATATGATTTCTCAAACGGTATTAGCTAAAGGATTAGATTCAGGAACTGCATTTGAAATCTTATCGATCGATATTGCCGATATTGACATTGGAAAAAATATTGGTGCAGAATTACAAACAGACCAAGCCGAAGCAGATAAAAAAATTGCGCAAGCGAAGGCGGAAGAACGTCGTGCAATGGCCGTTGCACTTGAACAAGAAATGAAAGCACGCGTTCAAGAAATGCAGGCAAAAGTCATTGAAGCAGAAGCACAAGTGCCGCTTGCGATGGCAGAAGCGCTCCGTTCTGGCAAGCTCGGTGTCATGGATTACATGAACTTAAAAAACATTATGGCGGACACGAATATGCGTGATTCGATTGGGAAACTCACACAAAGCCCAGACGAAGAAAAAAAGTGAGGAATAAATGATGGTGCTAATCGATTGGCTTCTTAACAACTTATTTGTTGTCTTTGTTTTAGTTGCATTTGTTTCATGGATTGGAAAAAGAATGAAAACAGTACAGGAAACGATTGAACAAAAACAACAGCAACAACAAAAACCGACTGCTGTTGTGAAAGAAATAGAGCTAGAAACAAGACGTGAAGTTAAGAAAGAGCGAGAAATTATTGTGCCACAGCAAATGATTGAGCAACAAGCAAAAACAAGACAATTACCGACGCATCCGCTCGTACAAGGTGTGATTTTTTCAGAAGTGCTTGGCCCACCGCGCGCAAAGCGTCCGTACGGTAGAAAATAAGTGCTATAACCCCCATTTCGCTCATACATATGAGATGAAAGGGGGTTTTGTTTATGATCGGAAAATGGAAAAACAACATGCGACAATGGTTAACAAATCAAATGGAGCTACCTGCGGATGTTGTCGCTGATCTCCCCCGCATTACGATGATTGGACATATTCATATCTACATAGAAAACCATCGCGGTTTGCTTTTGTTTACAGATCGTGAATTACGCTTATTGTTAAAAAACGGGCAACTACTTGTTAAAGGAGAAGCGTTTAGCATTAAAACGATTTTGCCAGAAGAAATTTTGCTCGAAGGGAAAATTAGCCAAGTATTATATTTAGAAGAATAGGGGGGGCGGGTGTGAAAAACGAATGGGTGTATCGAATGTCAGGCAATTTGCGCATACGTATTGTTGGAAAAGGATTAGAACGGTTATTAAATGATTTTACACGCCGAGGAATATACGTATGGAACGTGAGGCGAGAGGACGAAAGCTCGCTCACGTGTTATATGTTTCTTCGCGATATTCGTCATGTGCGAGCAGCGATGCGAAAGAGCGGATGTAAGTTATATGTTCTCGAACGGCGAGGGGTACCGTTTTGGTTGAAAGCGTCATGGAAAAATAGTGGTATCGTTGTCGGATTAGTTGCTTTTATGTGCATCGTTTTTTTATTGTCTAATATGATTTGGCGCATTGAAATAACAGGAGCGAATCCAGCGGTGGAACATACTGTGAGGCAACAATTAAAAAAAATAGGGGTTGAACGTGGTGCGCTACAGTTTGTTATTCCGAGTCCTGAAACGATCCAGCGTACGTTAATAAATAATATGGACACAGTGACATGGATTGGTGTTGAATGGCGTGGAACAACGCTATATTGCCAAGTCGTTGAAAAAAAGCAACCGACACAAACGAAATCGAATACGCCACAACATCTTGTTGCAAAGAAAAAAGCGGTCATTACGTATATGTTTGTTGAGCAAGGTCAAGCGGTTGTAGAAGTGAATGATCATGTTGTTCCAGGACAGTTGCTTGTTTCTGGTTTTATTGGGAAAGAAGGACAAACGGAGATCGTGCCAGCGCGCGGTCAAATTTTAGGGGAGACGTGGTACAAGTCTACGGTGGTCGTTCCGATGAAAACAACGTTTTATATGTTGACAGGGAAAAAGCGCGAAACACATTATGTTCGTTTTTGGTCGTGGAAAATTCCGTTTTTTTGGAATCATAAAGAACAGTTTTCACAATTCGAAAAACAAGTCGATGAAAGAACGTTTCGTTTCTTGACGTGGACGTTACCGATTCGCTATGAAAAAGTAGTGTGGCGAGAAAAAGAAGTCGCTGTTCGTGAATATTCATATGAACAGGCAAAAGCGGTCGCAAAACAAATCGCTCGTGACCAGTTAAAGCGACAGCTACCTGCGGATGCGATCATTCAAGGTGAAAAAGTTTTGCATGAGGCGAGAGAGAATGGTAAAGTAAAAGTAGAAATGCATTACCAAGTCATTGAAAACATTGCGACACCACAACCAATTATTCAAGGAGACTGAGGAATGTCGGAACAGTTTGTCACGATTTATCCTAACGTACAAAATGCAGATGAAGCGCTTGCTTTGTTTGGTACGCACGATGTTCATTTAAAGCGCATTGAGCAAGAACTCGGTGTTTCGATTGTGACGCGTGGAGAAGCGATAAGCGTGTCAGGAAGCAAACAGCATATTGAGCTTGTTGATGAATTGCTTCGCCATTTGTTGCTTGTCATTCGCAAAGGGATCGTCATTGGTGAGCGGGATGTGCTTTATGCCCTACAAATGGCGAAAAACGGAACGATTTCTTACTTCGTTGAACTTTACAATGAAGAAATTGGAAAAAATGCAAAAGGAAAAGCGATTCGCGTCAAAACGCTCGGCCAGCGTCAATACGTTTCTGCTATCCAGCGCCACGACTTGATTTTTGGCATCGGGCCAGCAGGAACGGGAAAAACGTACTTAGCCGTTGTGATGGCTGTACAAGCGTTAAAAAACGGACAAGTCAAGCGGATTATTTTAACGCGTCCAGCTGTGGAGGCAGGGGAAAATTTAGGCTTTTTGCCAGGGGATTTAAAGGAGAAAGTTGATCCATATTTACGTCCGCTTTACGATGCACTTCATGACGTGCTTGGTCACGAACATACGCAACGATTAATTGAACGCGGTGCAATTGAAATTGCTCCGCTTGCCTATATGCGCGGGCGAACGTTAGATGATGCGTTTGTCATTTTAGACGAGGCACAAAATACAACGCCTTCGCAAATGAAAATGTTTTTAACACGCCTTGGCTTCGGCTCGAAAATGGTGATTACTGGCGATATTTCGCAAGTCGATTTACCAAAAGGTGTTCGTTCTGGGCTTGCGATTGCAAAAGACATTTTGACGAATGTAAGCGGAATTTCATTTGTCTTTTTAGAGCAAGCTGATGTTGTACGCCATCCACTTGTCGGCAAAATTATCGCCGCATATGAAGATGCTGGAATGTAAATGCGACCTGCGCCCACGTAGGTCCTTTTTGCACTTTAACAAAGAGAGGGAAGAGTATGTTAATAATCGACTTTATGGATGAAACGAATGAAATAACAGAACAACAAATTGAGCTTATTGAACGGTTATTGCAACATGCCGCAAAGGAAGAAAACGTACGAGATGGCGCAGAAGTGAGCGTCACGTTTGTTGACAATGAAAAAATTCGCGAAATCAACCGCGATTATCGCGGAAAAGATCAACCGACAGATGTCATTTCGTTTGCGCTTGAAGAAATGGGCGAAGAAGAAATCGAAATTGTCGGTGCGGATGTGCCACCTGTACTGGGGGATATTATTATTTCCGTGCCAAAAGCACGCGAGCAAGCAGAACAATACGGTCATTCGTTTATGCGTGAGCTTGGTTTTTTAGCAATACACGGCTTTTTACATTTGCTTGGCTATGATCATGAAACGGAAGAAGGGGAAAAAGTGATGTTTGCGAAACAAGAACAATTATTACAACAATTCGGTTTAACGAGATGAGCGATGATGCATGGGAAGCGATTTGTCGCTAGCGTGTTATATGCCTTAAATGGCATTCGTCTTGCCGTATGTAATGAACGAAATATGCGCATTCATTTAGTAGCAATGATTGCTGTTATCGTTGCTGCAACGGTGTTTCGTATCACGAAAACGGAATGGCTCGTGTTGCTTTTGACGATCGGGGCAGTCATTAGCTTAGAAATCGTCAACAGTGCAATTGAACGGACAATCGATTTAGTGACGGATGAGTATCGGCCGTTAGCGAAAGAAGCAAAAGATTTAGCGGCCGGTGCCGTGCTCTTCTTCGCTTTTCTGTCTATTATCATTGGTATTTCCATTTTCTTACCTTATTTGTATGTATTTTTTAAAAATTCTTTACATTTTCATAAATAGTAGTGAAATCGTGTTCATATTTTGGTAAAATAAAAAGCAAGCATAATTTATGCGATGGAGGTCTCTATGGTTCGAGAAGGATATAAATCAGGATTCGTAGCAATTATCGGACGACCAAATGTAGGGAAATCTACATTTTTAAATCGCGTCATCGGGCAAAAAATTGCGATTATGAGCGATAAGCCACAAACGACGCGCAATAAAATTCAAGGTGTGTACACAACAGATGACGCTCAAATCATTTTTATTGATACGCCAGGCATTCATAAGCCGAAACATAAGCTTGGCGACTTTATGGTGAAAGTAGCGCAAAGCGCGTTGCAAGAAGTTGATTTAATTTTATTTATGGTGAATGCTGTCGAAGGGCTCGGTCGCGGCGATGAGTTTATCATTGAACGTTTAAAACAAGTGCAAACACCGGTGTTTTTAGTCATTAATAAAATTGATGAAGTACATCCTGACGATCTATTGCCGCTGATTGAGCAATATCGCTCACTCCATTCGTTTGCCGAAGTGATTCCTATTTCAGCGTTGCAAGGGAACAACGTGGAAACGTTGTTGCAACAAATTAAAAACTACTTGCCTGAAGGACCGCAATATTATCCTGCCCATCAAGTGACCGATCACCCAGAGCGATTTATTATCGCTGAGTTCATTCGCGAAAAAGCGCTTCATTTAACGCGCGAAGAAGTGCCACATTCCATTGCGGTTGTCATCGACTCCATTGAACGTCGAGAAAATAGCGACACAGTATATGTCGCAGCCACCATTATTGTCGAGCGCGATTCGCAAAAGGGAATTATCATCGGCAAGCGCGGTCAAATGTTAAAGGAAATCGGTCAGCGAGCGCGCGTCGATATTGAAGCGCTACTCGGTTCAAAAGTGTTTTTAGAGTTATGGGTCAAAGTACAAAAAGATTGGCGCAATAAAATGGCACAGTTGCGAGACCTTGGCTATCGTGAAGATGAATATTAACACTGTAAAATTTTAAAAGACATCGTGACAGCGACAAACGGGCAAACTACAAGTGAGCTGCTCAATCACCGTCAACTAACAAGAGAAAGGTGTGGTTCGATGCTCGATTTTACCTGGGAACTATTTAGTCGAACAGGGAATATTGACACGTATTTGTTATTTAAGGAGCTAGAACGCGAAATGCAAGAGCAAGCGAGCGATGCAACGTATCGTTTAACTGAACGAGATTATCACGTCCTGTAACTTCGGAAGGTTATGTTATATGTTTGAAAAATGTGAAGGAATTGTTATTCGGACGATTGACTATGGAGAGACGAATAAAATCGTTACAATATTTACACGCGAATGGGGAAAGGTCGCTGCGATGGCACGAGGTGCGAAAAAGCCGAGCAGCCGCCTTTCTTCTGTTACGCAAATGTTTACATACGGCATTTATTTGATTCAAAAAAGTCGCGGTGTTGGAAGTTTACAACAAGGAGAATTGCTTTCAACGATGCGCCATATACGTGAAGACATTTTTTTAACAGCATACGCCTCGTATGTTGTTGAATTGACAGATAAAGCAACGGAAGATAGACGTCCGAATCCATATTTATTTGAGCTTCTTTTACAAACGCTCACGTATATGAATGAAGGACTTGATGCAGAAGTGTTGACGTACATATATGAAATGAAGCTACTTCCAGCATTCGGATTATATCCGAAGTTAGACGGCTGTGCAGTTTGTGGAGAGAAAGAAGGAACGTTTGCTTTTTCGATTGCACAAGGAGGTTTTTTGTGTCACCGTTGTTTTGAGCATGATCCACATCGCATTCCGATGACCCCATCGGTTTTAAAATTACTTCGTCTTTTTTACTACGTAGATTTGTCCCGCATCGGTCAAATCGCTGTCAAGCAGGAAACGAAACAACAACTACAAACGATTATTTCAGCTTATTACGATGAATATTCGGGTCTTTCGCTGAGAACGAAACGTTTTTTACAGCAGTTGCATACGTTAAAAGGTGAAGGCGGACAAATATAATGTTGTCCGCTTCCCACTTTTGTTTGCAAAATGCGAAGATGAATTATAATATGGTCTTATAGTGTAGCCTATTGTAAGGTGGTGAGCGACAATCGAACTTAATAAACGTCAAGAACAAATTTTGCAAATCGTCAAAGATCACGGACCGATTACAGGGGAACATATCGCTGAAAAGCTCAACTTAACACGTGCGACGTTACGACCGGATTTAGCGATTTTGACGATGGCAGGGTATTTAGAAGCGAGACCTCGTGTTGGTTATTTTTATACAGGAAAAACAGGAACGCAACTGCTTGCTGATAAAATTAGAAAAATTAAAGTGAGCGATTATCAGTCCATTCCGGTTGTCATTCATGAAAACATGAGCGTCTATGATGCGATTGTTACGATGTTTTTAGAAGATGTCGGCACGTTGTTTGTTGTGGATGAGGAGTCGCTGCTTGTCGGTGTGCTATCCCGAAAAGATTTGCTGCGCGCCAGCATCGGAAAACAAGAATTAACATCCATTCCTGTCAATATCATTATGACGCGAATGCCAAATATTACGTTCTGTGAAAAAGATGATTTACTTATTGACGTCGCCCAAAAGCTAATTGAAAAGCAAATCGATGCGATGCCAGTCGTCAAAAAAGTGGACAAAGGTTATGAAGTCATCGGGCGTATTACAAAAACGAATATGACAAAGGTGCTTGTCGCGTTAGCAAAAGAAGACGTGCTTTAAAGGGGGAAAAATATGAGTCAAATCGTATACGTCGTATCCGATTCAGCAGGAGAGACGGCCGAACTCGTTGTTAAAGCGGCGGCGAGTCAGTTCCAAGGGGCGCTCGTTCAATTTCGTCGTGTTCCGTATGTAGAAGATGTTGAAACGCTATCGGAAGTTGTCGCGTTAGCAAAAATGAACCGAGGTATTATCGTTTTTACATTAGTTATACCGGAAATGCGGCGATTTTTATTAGCTGAGGCAGCACGTGAAGGAGTTCCTGTGTACGATATTATTGGACCGCTCATTGAACAAATGGAGCAACTATTTCAAATGGCACCACGTTGCGAACCGGGCCCCATTCGCGTGTTAGATGAAGACTATTTCCGAAAAATTGAAGCGATCGAATTTGCAGTAAAGTACGATGATGGACGTGACCCTCGTGGCATTTTACGAGCCGATATCGTTTTAATCGGGGTATCGCGCACGTCGAAAACACCGCTATCGCAATACTTAGCTCATAAACGTTTTAAAGTCGCTAACGTGCCGATCGTTCCGGAAGTCGATCCGCCAGAAGAATTGTTTCAAGTGCCGCCTGAAAAATGTTTCGGTCTAAAAATTAGTCCAGAGAAGTTAAATGAGATTCGTCGGGAGCGGTTGAAATCGCTCGGTTTAGATGACCGCGCCATTTACGCAAACATTGACCGAATTAAAGAAGAATTGCAATATTTTGATGGGGTTGTAAAAAAAATTGGTTGTGAAGTCATTGATGTGACAAATAAAGCGGTCGAAGAAACAGCGAATGTCATTATGAATATTATGCGCAAAAGAGAGAAATAACCAAACGAAGCACAATCACAACAAGTGATATGTGCTTTTCCTTTTCCATAAAAACGTTTGTGCATTTGTATAGCCAACTAACGTTTTTTATATTATAATAAAAAATTGTGATAAAACAGGTTTAGACTGAACATAGGACGAATAAACTATTTATAGCTAATTGTCAAGTGACAATGCATCGGGATTTTCGACAATATTTTTTTCTCAAAAAGAAGGATTGTTTCGCGCAATGGAGAATAAAAACATACAAAGTAATTGGATCAAAGCCACACGTTTTGTCGAAATATGTTTGGAGCTGTTGAAATATGGGACAACGCATTCCTGAAGAAACGGTTGAGCACATTCGTCGCTCAGTCGATATTGTGGACATCATCCAACAATATGTCTCGCTAAAAAAACGAGGACGCAACTATTTTGGCTTATGTCCTTTCCACGGAGAGAAAACACCTTCTTTTTCTGTTTCACCAGAAAAGCAAATTTACCACTGTTTCGGTTGTGGAGCAGGCGGAAATGTGTTTTCGTTTTTGATGGACATCGAAGGAATTACATTCATAGATGCAGTAAAACGACTGGCACCGCGGGCAAATGTGGATTTGTCGCACATTGCTGATCATTCGACCGCCGAGCAGACAGAAACATCAGTAATGATTGCTGCGCATGAGTTGCTAAAAAAGTTTTATCATCATTTGCTTATGCATACAAATGAGGGAGAGGAAGCATTAAGCTACTTACTTCATCGAGGATTTACGCGAGAAATCATCGAACAGTTTGAAATTGGCTACGCTTTGCCATCTTGGAATGCGGCTGTTACATTTTTAACAAACAAAGGTTTTTCGCTTCCTCTGATGGAACGAGCGGGATTAATCGTAAGAAAATCAGGAGAGGACTCATATTTTGATCGTTTTCGTCATCGCATTATGTTCCCGATCCATAATCATCATGGGGAAACGGTCGCGTTTTCGGGGAGAGCGCTCGGGAACGAAGATCCCAAGTACTTGAATAGTCCTGAAACACCTATTTTCAACAAACGGAATATTTTATATCACTTTCATGAGGCGCGCGTGCCGATGCGCCAAAAACAGCAAGTGGTGTTGTTTGAAGGTTTTGCGGATGTCATTGCTGCTGTGCAAGCTGGCATTTCCCACGCGGTAGCAACGATGGGAACAGCTTTATCAGAAGAACAGGCGCGCATGTTACGGCGAAACGCTTCATCTGTCATCGTTTGTTACGATGGCGATCGAGCCGGAATCGATGCCGCGCTCAGAGCTTCGGAGACGCTTACGGAGGCTGGCTGTTATGTCAAAGTGGCGATGATACCAGATGGGCTCGATCCTGATGAATATGTGCGAAAATATGGTGCCGACCGCTTTCGCCATCATGTGCTTGATGCAAGCTTGTCGCTTACTGCATTTAAGCTAGAATATTTGAAGCGTGGGCGTCATTTACAAAATGAAAGCGAGCGACTTCGTTACATTGAAGACGCAGTCAAAGAAATTAGTCGCTTATCGAATGCTATTGAAGCTGACTATTATTTGCGACAACTAGCGGATGAGTTTTCGATCTCTATGGATGCGTTACGTGAACAAATGACGCTCCATGGGAAAAAGCAACAAACGGAACGGAAACATGAGCGCCGCGAGACAGTCATTCTACCTGCAAAGGCGAAATTGTTACCTGCTTTTCAAAAAGCAGAGCGGATGTTAATTGCTCATATGTTACGTGATAAAGCGATCGCATTAACTGTGCAAGAGACGATCGAAGGCGCATTTAACATCGAGGAACATCGCGCTATTGTCGCTTATTTATATGCATTTTACGAAGAAGGACACGAACCCGATGTAAGCTCGTTGCTTGAGCGCATTCATGACCCACAATTAAAACGCATTGTGACCGAATTGTCGATGATGCCGATGAATGAAGATATTTCATCAGCGGAGTTACAAGATTATATTCAATGCGTGCTCAATTATCCGAAAGAACAGTTGCTTAAGCAAAAAGAAGCACAGTTGCGCGAAGCTGAACGCCAAAAAGACTATGAACGCGCCAAACGCATTGCTAGCGAAATTATCGCGATGCGAAAGTCTTTGCATTTTGGAAGGAGGGGAATAAATGGCTGAAAAGTCAACACATTCCGATTTAACGTTAGAACAAGTGAAAGAGCAATTAGTTGAACTAGGTAAAAAACGTGGTGTTCTTACCTATGAAGAAATCGCTGAACGATTATCTCCGTTTGACCTTGATTCTGATCAAATGGACGAATATTATGAATATTTAAATGAGCAAGGCATCGAAGTCGTTGCAGAATCCGACTTAGATGATGCGGATTTAGATGATCCGGACTTCGATGATTTAAAAGACGAAGAGTTCGACTTAAACGATTTAAGTGTTCCACCAGGTGTAAAAATTAACGACCCTGTTCGTATGTATTTAAAAGAAATTGGTCGCGTTCCATTATTGTCAGCAGAAGAAGAAATTGAGTTAGCGAAACGGATCGAACAAGGTGACGAAGAAGCGAAGCGGCGACTTGCTGAAGCGAACCTTCGCCTTGTTGTTAGCATTGCAAAGCGTTACGTTGGTCGTGGCATGCTTTTTCTTGACTTGATTCAAGAAGGCAATATGGGCTTAATTAAAGCAGTCGAAAAGTTCGATTACCGCAAAGGATATAAATTTAGCACATATGCAACATGGTGGATTCGCCAAGCGATTACGCGTGCGATTGCTGACCAGGCACGTACGATTCGCATTCCTGTTCACATGGTTGAAACGATTAACAAACTTATTCGCGTTCAGCGTCAGCTTTTACAAGATCTCGGTCGCGAGCCATCTCCGGAAGAAATTGCAGAAGAGATGGATTTGACGCCGGAAAAGGTGCGTGAAATTTTAAAAATTGCCCAAGAGCCTGTGTCACTTGAAACACCGATCGGTGAAGAAGATGATTCGCATTTAGGTGATTTTATTGAAGACCAAGATGCGACATCTCCAGCCGAACATGCGGCGTATGAACTGTTGAAAGAACAGCTTGAAGACGTGTTAGATACGCTAACAGATCGAGAAGAAAATGTCCTTCGTCTTCGCTTCGGTCTTGACGACGGCCGTACACGAACGCTTGAAGAAGTCGGAAAAGTGTTCGGTGTGACGCGTGAACGCATTCGTCAAATTGAAGCAAAAGCGTTGCGGAAACTTCGTCACCCAAGCCGAAGTAAACGTTTAAAAGACTTTTTAGAATAACCGTTTACAAGAAATAGTTTACTTCTTACAATGGAAGTAAGCTATTTCTTTATTTAGGAAGGAATGCGTATTCAATGGAACAAAAACGAAAAGAAATTATTATTAACGAAATTAAATATTGGAAACAAACGCGATTGTTGCCGGAACAATATTGTGACTTTTTGCTTGCGTTGTATACCGAAGGGAATCATAACGACGATGTTGATCAACCAACGAAGCAAGTTCCGACATGGGCCGTTCGTTTTACGATGATTTTGATCGGCATCTTTTTACCTTGTGCTCTTCTTGTCATTTATTTTACTGAATTGTCGTTCGTTTTGCAAACGCTCATTTTGTCACTTTTTGTCATAATTTGTTTAATGACCGTGCGTTTTTTTGCACAACATAGAATGCTTACCCATATCGCCCTAATTGTAGGCGCTTTGTCGCTTCTTCTTCTTTCCATTCGTGCATGCGATGTGTACTTTTCAGGAAATATGAGCGCATTGGCGATAACAGTTATGTGTAATTGTTTTGTTTGGCTATTGATTGGTTGGCGTTTTTCGCTTATGTATTTCATCATTTCTGGCGTTGTCGGCATCATTCTTCTTTTTTCTTCATTTTTCATTTAAAAAATTTACATACAGGGCTTTTCCTTTATGGGAATTTAAAGTACAATAAAATTGTTTGTAACGTTTTCATTTTGAAAAACATGCTTTATTACATAAGGGAGGGTAAAGTATGAATCGCAATCCGTTAATCCCATTTGCACTCATTATGGTGATGGGAATTGGTCTCATTTTCTTTCTGTCTGTGAAAGGCCTCGGAGATATGAAAGAAGTTGCTAAAGAGAAAGAAGGCGGCGCGAAGACAGAAGAAACAGCTGCTGCGGGTCCAGAAGACATTTACAAAAAAAGCTGTGTAGCATGTCACGGCGCGAACTATGAAGGTGGCGTTGGTCCGTCATTAAAAGGTGTCGGTGATCGTCTATCTGTTGACCAAATTAAAGAAGTAATAACAAACGGTCGTGGAAGCATGCCGGCTGGATTAGTTCCTGCGGATCAAGCAGAAGAAATGGCAAAATGGCTTTCTGAATTAAAATAAACGGAGAAGAAAGATCCCTTTACTTCGGTGAAGGGATTTTTCGTTTCTTATAAAACATGATAAACTGAAGAAAAAAGTGTGGTGATGATTGTGAACGAATTACAACTATCTAAACGGTTACAAACAGTTGCCTCATTCATTCCAAAAGGAAGCGTACTAGCAGATATCGGCTCAGACCATGCTTATTTACCATGCTATGCGTATTTGCACGGATACATAACAAAAGCGATTGCCGGAGAAGTGGCAGATGGACCGTTTCGCTCAGCAAAGCAACAAGTCGAAAAGAGCGGGCTTTCTCATGTCATTTCCGTTCGAAAAGGGGATGGACTACAAGTTGTAATGCCCAATGAAGTAGATTGTATAACAATAGCTGGAATGGGAGGAACGCTTATTTCGAATATTTTGGAAAATGGAAAAGAAAAATTGGAAAACGTGAAACGTCTTATTTTACAGCCTAATGTCGGCGCACATATCGTACGACAATGGCTATTAAATAACGAGTGGGAACTTATTGACGAACGCATTTTAGAAGAAGATGGACAAATATATGAGGTACTTGTTGCAGAACGTGGTGATCCTTATCGTCCGTACACGCAACTTCAGGTGGAATTGCTGCTCGGTCCATTTTTATTGAAAGAAAGAAATGAAGCATTTGAAAAAAAATGGACGTTGGAAATGAAACATTTGAGCGATGTGATTGAACAATTGGAACATGCGAAAACGGAAGAGGCAATGAAAAAGAAACAACAATTTGTTGATACGTTGCAGATGGTAGAGGAGGCTTTGAAACGATGAAAACGCCAAACGGATATGAAATCATCCAACTGTTTGAACAGTTTGCTCCCAAACATTTAGCGATGGAAGGGGATAAAATCGGTTTACAAATCGGTACGTTAAACAAGCCGATTCGCCGCGTCATGATTACGTTAGACGTATTAGAACATGTTGTCGATGAAGCAATTGCGCATGAAATTGATTTAATTGTTGCGCATCATCCACCGATCTTTCGTCCGCTCAAACATATTGTTACCGATCAGCCGTATGGACGCATGATCGAGAAATGTATTAAACATAATATAGCCATTTATGCTGCTCATACGAATTTAGATATAGCTAAGGGCGGGGTAAACGATTGGCTCGCTGAAGCGTTGCAATTGCAAAACGTTGACGTTCTTGTACCGACGTATGAAGAATCGATGAAGAAGCTTGTTGTATATGTGCCGCTCACACATGCCGATGCGGTGAGAAAAGCCATTGGCGATGCCGGTGCAGGACATATCGGAAACTATAGCCATTGTACATTCAATAGCGAAGGAATCGGTACATTTTTACCAGAAGAAGGAGCAAATCCGTTTATTGGTCAACAAGGGAAGTTAGAAACAGTAGAAGAAGTACGCATCGAAACGATCGTCCCCGCACGTTTGCAACGAAAAGTCATTCAAGCGATGTTACAAGCACATCCGTATGAAGAAGTGGCGTATGATATATATCCACTTGAAAATAAAGGAGAAACATATGGGCTTGGACGAATTGGGGCGTTAAGCGAAGAAATGACGTTACAACAATTTGCAGAACATGTCAAACAGGCATTGCGTGTACCGGCTGTTCGAGTCGTTGGGGAATTAACAAGTCGTGTTCGTAAAGTTGCAGTCATTGGCGGTGACGGAAATAAATATATTCACGAAGTAAAAATGAGTGGTGCGGATGTGTACGTAACGGGTGACTTATATTATCATGTCGCGCATGATGCGTTGATGCTCGGTTTAAATGTCGTTGACCCGGGGCATCATGTCGAAAAGGTGATGAAAGAAGGGGTTGCGCACGTGTTAAAAACGATGTGTGCACAACAAAAATTCGATGTCGATATATACGTGTCACAAACGAACACAGAGCCGTTTACGTTCATATAAAAAAGAGGCTTATTCGCCTCTTTTTTTTACTTTTGGTAAAATTTTTTTAAGTGGTACTTTTCGTTCACGCTTCCATGTTTCAGGATTGTTCGGATCAAACTGCTCTAAAAAGTCGATGACTTCTTTTGTAATGGGTGTTGGTGTGGATGCGCCGGCAGTCACTGCGACTTTTTTGGCGTCTTTAATCCATTCGATGTCGATTTCAGTCACGTCTGCAACACGATATGCTTTCGTTCCGGCAATTTCTTCAGATACTTGTGCGAGTCGATTGGAATTATTACTTCTTGGATCACCGACAACGATCGTTACATCTGCTTCTTTTGCTTGTTCAGCAACGGCTTCTTGCCTTACTTGTGTCGCTAAGCAAATTTCACGGTGCATTTCGACGTGCGGATATTTTTCTTTTACTTTTTCCATAATATGTGCCACGTCCCATTGGCTCATTGTCGTCTGGTTTGTCACAATAATATGTTTCGCTTGAATATTCAGTTGTTCTACATCTTCAGGTTTTTCAATTAAATGAACAGCGTGTGGTGCAACGCCAACTGCCCCTTCAGGCTCAGGATGTCCTTTTTTTCCGATGTAAATGACTTCATAGCCGTTCGCTACCTTTTCGCGAATTAAATCGTGTGTTTTAGTGACATCAGGGCATGTGGCATCAATTGTAACAAGTCCTTTTTCTCTTGCGCGCTGTTTCACCTCAGGTGAAACACCATGGGCAGTAAAAATGACTGTACCATGATCGATACTTTCTAAAATTTCAAGTCGATTCGGGCCGTCGAGGGTAATAATTCCTTCTTCAGCGAATGCATCGGTTACATGTTTATTATGAACGATCATGCCTAAAATGTAGATCGGTCTTGGTAACGTTGGATCGAGCGCGGCGTTGCGGGCGATAACCATCGCATCAACGACTCCGTAACAATATCCGCGCGGCGTAATTTTAATGACTTCCATCATGGATCGCTCCTTCTTAGCGTGTTTGTCGTATTCATTATATAAAAGAAGGAGCGAACATACAAAAGTTAAATATATAGTTTTGGAATAGATTTTCCTTTACCATGCGTTTTCTCTTGTTTTCGTTCTCTTGTTATTGGAACGGGACGTTGTTTTTTCGATGGTTGCTGTTCAATTTGTTTTTCGGTTGTTGCTGCACTTGTTGCATTTGCGGTTTCAGTTGTTTCGTTTGTGTTGTCAGTTTGTTTTAATTCACGAAAAATCCGCATCATCGAGGGCACGCTTTTAATGAGTGGGCCGTATTGTTGTACCATCGGTGTAATCGTTTGGACCATGTTTAACATTTTTTGTACATTTGTTAACATCGAATCAATGCTCGGCAATGCCCCACCAGCACCAAATGCTTGTGTAGGAAGATGGCTCCCGAACAATCGTGAAAACATGCCCCCTTGTGCTTGTCGCATCATTGGTTGTTGCCACATAGGTGGCATCGGTGGACGGGAAGATGGAAACATAAATGGACGTCGCAATGAAGTTCCTCCTTTCCTAACATGGTAAAGCTTTTTGCTGATTTTATCTATATTACGATATGCAAGAAAGCTCATATAGTTGAATGAACGGTCTATGTTCGTATATAATATGTAATTGGTCTATTTTTTTATTGAATGAGAAAGGGGATGAGAAACGATGTTTGAACGTTTTCCGTTTCATCCGTTTATCATAGAGGCGATTCAACATTTAAAGTTTCATAAGCCGACACCTATTCAAGAGCGTGTCATTCCTGCTGTGTTGCGTGGCGAAAGCGTTATCGGCCAGTCGCAAACAGGAACAGGGAAGACACATGCTTATTTATTGCCAATTATTCAGCGTATTGATCCACGTGTAGACGAAGTACAAGCGGTAATTACTGCACCGACGCGTGAATTGGCAACACAAATTTATCATGAGGTATTAAAAATCACAAAATTTTGTCCGAATGATCATCGCATTACAGCCCGATGTTTTGTTGGCGGAACGGATAAGTTACGATCGATTGAAAAACTAAAAACACAGCCTCATCTTGTCATTGGTACACCGGGGCGCATTGATGATCTCGTTCGCGAACAGGCATTATTTGTCCATACAGCCCGAATGCTCGTCGTTGACGAAGCGGATGTCATGCTTGATATGGGGTTTATTGCGGATGTTGATCGCGTCGCAGGTCGTATGCCTGAAGATTTACAAATGCTTGTTTTTTCTGCAACGATCCCAGAGAAGTTAAAGCCGTTTTTGAAAAAGTATATGGAACATCCGACTCATATTCATATCGCACCAAAACAAGTCGTAGCGTCAACGATTGAACACATTTTAATCCCGCTTCGTCATCGCGACCGTTTACAGCTTTTACATGACATATTAGTTAGCTACAATCCATATTTAGCGCTTGTGTTTGTCAATACAAGAAAAACGGCTGACGAAGTAGCGAACGGCTTAATTGACAAAGGATTAAAAGTAGGCGTGTTACACGGAGATTTATCACCACGTGAACGAAAAAAAATGATGAAAGCGATTCGTGATTTGCAATTTCAATATATTGTTGCAACAGATTTAGCGGCGCGTGGAATTGATATCGAAGGAGTTAGTCACGTCATCAACTATGAATTGCCATCAGACCTCGATTTTTATGTTCATCGCACTGGTCGAACAGGACGTGCAGGTTATGCCGGCATTGCTACAACGATTTATGAGTTATCAGATCAGCATGCGTTGGTTAAGTTAGAAAAGAAAGGAATTCATTTTTCTCATCGTGATTTGCGCGACGGTGAATGGATTGAGCTTGATGCATGGAATGGACGGAAGAAAGAGAAAAAAGTTGATGAAGTTGAGCAACTCGTTGAAAAAATAGCGAAAAAACAAAAGAAAGTGAAGCCAGGATATAAGAAAAAATTGCGAGAACAGCTACAAAAGCAAAGAGCGAAAAAGAAATAAGGGAGAGAAGAAAGTGTTAAAAATTGGTTCACACGTATCGATGAGCGGAAAAGAGATGCTGCTAGCTGCGAGTAAAGAAGCGGTATCGTATGGGGCAAATACGTTTATGATTTATACAGGAGCGCCACAAAATACGAGACGGAAACCAATCGAAGAACTAAACATTGATGAAGGGCTTGCCCATATGAAAAAACATGGGATTGATGAAATCATTGTACATGCTCCGTACATTATTAATATCGGCAATACAATGAACGCTGATACATTTTCTCTAGGTGTTTCTTTTTTACGTTCAGAAATTGAACGAACAGAAGCAATTGGTGCTAAGCAGCTTGTTCTTCATCCAGGGGCGCATGTTGGCGCAGGTATTGAAGCAGGGATTGAAAAAATTATTGAAGGATTAAATGAAGTGATTACAGCTGACCAACAAGTACAAGTTGCGTTAGAAACGATGGCAGGAAAAGGATCGGAATGTGGAAGTCGTTTTGAGGAGTTAGCGAAAATCATTGACGGTGTGACACATAACGATAAGTTGTCTGTCTGCTTTGATACGTGTCATACGCACGATGCAGGGTACGATATTGTTCATGATTTCGATGGAGTATTAGATGAATTCGATCGTGTCATTGGGCTTGACCGTCTTAAAGTATTGCATATTAATGATAGTAAAAATCCGTGTGGTAGCCGTAAAGACCGTCATGAAAATATCGGTTTCGGTCATATCGGTTTTGATGCGCTAAATTATATTGTGCATCATCCGCAGCTTATGCATGTGCCGAAGATTTTAGAAACGCCATATGTCGGTGAGAAAGCATCTGCGAAGCCACCATATAAATTTGAAATTGCCATGTTGCGTGCACAACAGTTTGATCCGGACGTTCGCGAAAAAATGGTTAAGTAGAAGGCTGTCTGTAGGCAGCCTTCTTACTGTATAAATTGGCGAATGAAATCGTTGGCTTGTTTAGCGAGTTGTGGTGATGTGCGATGGGCGAGTTCGCGAATCCAGTTTTTTCTTGCTTGTTCATTAAACACATCAATCGTCTTTTCGCGCATCATTTGAATAATCGTTTCCGCATCTTTTGGAGAAAGCGAAACGTTATATTCTTTTGCATACGTCATTAACTCGTTTGCGGTGATGGATTTCATTTTATGTTGAACGATTTTATGATATACGTTCACGTCACATCCCTCCTTGTTTACGATATGAACAACAAAAGGAAGATGTGCAATGATATAATGAAATAGATGAAAGGGGAGATTGGAGTGAAAAGACAACATAAAAAAGAGACGATCAGCCATCTGCTGTATCGTCTTGTCATGATGACAATTGGTGCAACGCTCGCAGCGTTATCCATCGAGTTGTTCTTAGTGCCAAATGAAATTATCGATGGTGGGGTAATTGGTATTTCCCTTATTCTTGATCGCATTCTTCCAAATTATGTATGGTTGAACTTTGCGACACTTGTCATTTTGTTGAATACACCATTTATGTATTTTGGTTATAAACAAATCGGGAAAACGTTTATGCTTTCCTCACTTTATTCCATCGTTGTGTTAGCTGTAATGGAGCGACTGTTTCATCATGTATCTCCATTTACAACAGATTCCATTTTAGCGACAGTGTTTGGTGGAGCCATTCTTGGTACAGGTGTGGGACTTGTGATTCGTCATGGGGGTTCATTAGACGGCACAGAAATTTTAGGTATTTTAATGACGAAAAAATTGCCGTTTTCCGTTGGTGAATTTGTTATGTTTACAAACGTTTTTATTTTTACTTGGGCGGCTTTTGTATTCGGACCAAAGCAAGCGATGTATTCTGTTTTAACTTATTATATCGCTTTTAAAACGATTGATACCGTCATTCAAGGATTAGATGAAACAAAAGCGGTTTTGATCGTGTCAGACCATTACGAAGAAGTATCAGATGCGATTTTAAATCGACTCGGACGCGGGACGACGAAGCTGATGGGGAAAGGCGGATATACGGACGAGCAAAAAGAAGTCATTTATGCCGTTGTTACTCGCTTGGAAGTGACGAAGTTGAAGTCGATTGTATATGAAATTGACCAAAACGCCTTTATTACCATTATGAACACACAAGAAGTACGTGGAGCGAAATTTAAGTCCGCTATTCATTAATAAAAACAAATGCGCTATACTATGAATCGGAATCATTTTGAATTAAGGTGGTCAAACGATGGACGATATTTTACGTGTTGAGAATGTATCGTTTCGATATGATGATGAAGATGTATTGCAACATATCAATTTTCACATTCCAAAAGGTGCGTTCGTCGGTTTAGTTGGGCCAAATGGCTCAGGAAAATCGACATTGTTAAAATGTATTTTACGGTTGCTAAAACCACAAACAGGACAAATTTTTTTATTTGGCACACCAATTGAGCAGTTTAAAGATTGGCATAAAATCGGTTTTGTATCTCAAAAAGCAAACAGTTTTAATACTGGATTCCCTGCGACCGTGTATGAAGTTGTTGCAAGCGGTTTGACAGGAAAGTTAGGTTTGTTTCGACGATTAAACAAAAGCGCTGAGAACGCTATATATGAAGCAATTGATGCGGTTGGCATGAGTCCGTTCATCCGTCGGAATATCGGTGAACTTTCGGGCGGTCAACAACAACGTGTATTTATTGCTCGTGCCATCGTGTCACAACCAGAATTTTTAATTTTAGATGAACCAACTGTCGGGGTCGATGCGCATCATGTGCAAAGTTTTTACGACATGCTTGAACGGTTAAATAAACAACATCATATGACGTTACTCCTTGTGACACACGATATCGGAACGATTACAGAAAAAGTGACCCATGTGGCATGTTTAAACAAACATTTACATTTCCATGGGAGTGTGCAACAGTTCGCGCAACTGAAAACAGAAGATGTCGCATCATTTTATGGGCATCATCTTCACTTACTTGCTCACGATCATGCATAGAAAGGGGGGTGTATATGTTAGAAGCTTTATTTCAATATGAGTTTTTACAAAACGCGTTTATTGTCGGTGTATTGATCGGATTTATCGCCCCTCTTTTAGGCGTGTTCATTGTCGTCAGAAGGTTATCGCTTATTGCTGATGCATTGAGCCACGTAACACTTGCGGGAATTGCGGCCAGCTTACTCGTACAAAAAAAATTTTTACTGTTTGCGACATTAAACCCCATTTATATTGGGATGGCATTTTCCGTTGTTGGTTCGTTATTTATTGAAAAGTTGCGTACAGTATATAAGCATTATCAAGAATTAGCGATTCCGATCATTTTGTCAGGAGGCATCGGTTTAAGTGTTATTTTTATTTCACTTGCGGATGGCTTTAATACCGATTTGTTTTCATATTTGTTTGGAAGTGTAAGTGCAGTAAGCCGAACGGACGTATGGACGATTAGCACCATTTTTTTTATTGTGCTTGCTGTCATTTTTCTGTTTTATAAAGAATGGTTCCTCTTATCATTCGACGAAGAATATGCACAAGCATCGGGAGTGAAAGTAAAGTCGCTTCATTTTGTTTTCATTGTGTTAGTTGCTCTCGTCATTGCTGCATCGATGCGAATTGTCGGTATTTTGCTTGTTTCGTCACTCATGACGCTTCCTGTTGCCGCAAGTATTCGAATAGCGAAAGGATTTAAACAAGCGCTATGGTTGTCTGTTATATTTGGGGAGCTTGCGGTCGTTGTCGGGTTGTTTCTTTCTTATTATTTGAATTTAGCTCCTGGTGGAACGATCGTTTTATTAGCTGTTTGTATATTAATTGGGGCGATTTTGTGGAAAAAATGGAAGAGAGGATGACGAAGCGTGAACGTTTCTGAAGCGCTACGGTTAATGAAAGAAAAGGGGTTTAAATATACAGGAAAGCGCGAAGAAATGCTTGAGCTGTTTGCAAAAACAGATAAATATTTAACAGCCAAAGATGTGCTTGATGTGATGAAAGAACGGTATCCTGGACTTAGTTTTGATACCGTTTATCGCAACTTGGCACTATTTGTTGAGCTTGGTATTTTAGAAACGACTGAGCTATCCGGAGAAAAGCACTTTCGGTTTACATGTAATATGCACCATCATCATCACCATTTTATTTGTATGTCGTGCGGTAAGACGAAAGAGCTTGTGACTTGTCCGATGAACGAATTGATAGAAGATTTGCAAGGATATACTATTTCAGGGCATAAATTCGAAGTGTACGGAACGTGCCCAATGTGCCAACAACAAGCTGACGTGTAATGTCAGCTTGTTGTTGTAAGTAATTTTTCTACTTGTTGTTTCGCCTCATGCCAGTTGTACACACGAATGACCCCTTTTGGTAGTGGACCACGATTGTACGGAGTATCAAATAAAATGACAGGGATAAGGCATTGTTCCGCAATGTCGCATGCGTTATCGTATTTATCTTCAAAAAAAATGTCGATTCCATATTTTTTTACGGCTTCAATTTTATTGTGCGAACCGATAAGCTCAATATGATGATAATGAACACCGTGTTGTTGAAACCATTTTTCTGTAATTTCATATAAGTGGCGACCTCGCGCACTAATGTAATATAGCTCATACTTATCTTTCCAGCTATTAATGACCTCTAACGCTCCGTTCGCCAGAGGGGCTTCACTGTAAATGATCGGCTCATATCGTTCCATCCATTCATTCAATTTTTCTTCTGTCGTATCTAAAAAAGGAACTAAATCGTAATCCGTAATATCATCGAGCGTTAAATTTTTTTGGAACGATTTGTTTAAGTATGGGATAAATGTGCTTGGACATGTAACGGTTCCGTCAATATCGATGCCGAATCGTTGCTTGCTCATGTTTGTTCATCCTTTCTATGATGGGTGTTTCTTGCCCATTATAACATTGACATAAAGTAACATCTATAATGACGTATCGCTTATTGCATAATAATAGTGCTCCTCATTTTACGAAAGCGAGGGAATTGTCATGGATCATGAACGTCAACGTCAAACGTATGACAATACACGAATAGATACAGTCCCAAATATTGAGCAAGATTTTATGGAAGAAACAGCAGGTGAAATTGCTGAGCCGATTCGATTTTCTGATCGAGAGGTAAAGCACGAAGAAAACGGTCGTGGCGTAGGGTGGCTTGCGCTTGCTTTATCGGTTGTTTCCCTTTTTCTTATGCCAGTCATTATGGGGGCAGCTGGCATTATTTTCGGGTTTATCGCCCGCCGTCGAGGAGCAGAAACACTAGGTGCTTGGGCGATTGGAATTGGTGCTGTTTCCATTATTTTAAGCTTTTTTGTCCGATTTTGGTAAAATAAGAGGGGAATACCCCCTCTTATTTTTGCTTTCCTTTCAATGCATACTCTTCGGCTAATTTATCAATTTCTTTTTTCAATTCTTCAACCATCGTTTCTTCTGGTACTTTGCGTACAATTTGTCCATGGCGGAACAATAATCCTTCTCCGCGAGCCCCTGCAATACCAATGTCAGCTTCACGCGCTTCTCCAGGCCCATTTACTGCACAGCCGAGAACTGCTACTTTAATCGGTGCTTTAATTTTTGCGATATATTCTTCAATTTCATTTGCGATGCGAATTAAGTCAATTTCAATTCGTCCGCATGTTGGACAAGAAATTAATGTTGCAGCGTTCGCTGCAAGACCGAATGCTTTCAGCAACTCGCGAGCCACTTTTACTTCTTCAACAGGGTCAGCGCTAAGGGATACACGCACCGTGTTACCAATTCCTTTGCTTAAAATGGCGCCGAGTCCTGCCGCACTTTTTACTGTTCCTGCAAATAACGTACCCGATTCCGTGATGCCGAGGTGTAGCGGATAGTCGAATGCGCGAGCCGCTTTTTCATATGCTTCAATCGCTAAGCGAACATCGGAAGCTTTCAATGACACGATAATATCTTGAAAATCAAGGTCTTCTAAGATGCGGATATGATGCAAAGCGCTTTCAACCATCCCCTCCGCAGTGGGATAGCCGTATTTCTCTAAAATGCGTTTTTCGAGTGAGCCAGCGTTCACTCCAATGCGAATCGGTACGCCACGTTCTTTTGCTGCTTTCACAACCGCTTCTACTTTTTCCCGCTTTCCGATGTTTCCAGGGTTAATGCGAATTTTATCTGCCCCGTTTTCAATCGCTTTTAAAGCAAGGCGATAGTCGAAATGAATATCGACAACGAGTGGAATATTAATACGCTTTTTTATTTCAGCGATCGCATCTGCTGCTCTTTCATCTGGGCAAGCGACGCGAACGATTTGGCATCCAGCTTCTTCAAGTCGATGGATTTGGGCAACGGTTGCATCGACATCATGTGTTTTTGTTGTCGTCATACTTTGAATGACGACTTCATTATTCCCGCCAATGGTGATGTTCCCTACACGAACAGGACGGGTTTTTGAACGATGAATGATTTCACTCACGCGTCAATCGCTCCTTTAACGTATTGATCAAGTCATTTTTTATTGTAGCAATGTTTCGTATTTGTTGACAACGTTTTTGCTATTTCTGCTTATAGTGTGGAATGCGATACGTTTTTCCTGCTTGAAGTGAGTGCGCGTTCACATGTGGATTGAGCGCTTGAAAGTCGGTAATGAGTTGATCGATAGACACCGGCAATTTACCATTCATTTCACGCTCGATAATGGAGAGGAGTGTATCGCCACGTTGGACGGTTACTTCGCGATACGGTAAATCGTTCGTTTGCTTGACCGTTGTTTGCGAACGAATCGTATGAATCGTTCCGTCTGTGAGATCATGGTAAGCGATGGCACATATAGCAATGAACATAAGAAAGATAAACATGTTTTTCATTCCATTCCCCACCTATGTTTCTTCTTTACTCTATTCATATGGCTTGTCCCCGTGATATATGAGTAAAAATTACATTCCCTTTACATCACTTAACATTCTCTTAACGTAACATTTATATTTTTCTGGTATTCTTTGTCTGTATTTGTCGAAGGGGGGGTGTGCCGTGCGTGCACAAATTAAACAGCAATTGAAAAATATAAAAAAGCATATAGGAACATTTCGTGTTCAACCATCACCAAAAGTAAAAAAATGGCTATTAAAAATTAGTTTGCAAAACCGTTTATTCATCTTATTTTTTAGCGTTCTAATTAGTTCGTTGAGCATTGTTGGGATGATTGCTTATCATCAAGCGAAAGAAACGACGGTCAAAGCGATTGAAAACCGTCTTGAGAGAGAAGCGACAATGATGTTTGAAGTGACACGCAATCTTATGTATATTCATGCCGGAAATGAACAACTGTTTGAAAAAAGTTTACGTTCTGCGATCAAGCAACAAAAAGCAGAACTCATGCAAGATGGATTAAGTGTAGATGTATTTTTAATTCGAGAGGGGAAAGTAAAAACATTTGAGCGGAATGAACAACTGAATGTACCGAAATCGATTCAAGAAACGATTGTGAAACAAAAAAATGGCGTGTCGCATTTGGAGTGGAACGGACGTACATATACATTTGCTTATAAAACGATTCAAGAATTAAAAGGAACATACGTTGTAGCCGTACCTGACGAACAGTTTATGCAACCTATTCAACAACTCGCCAATCTAACACTCATGGCTATTGTGATTAGCGTCATCGTTGCAACATTTATGATTAGATGGTTAGTTAGTGGATTAACGAAACCGATTGCTCAACTTCGCCATGCAATGAGTCGATTGTCGCGTGGAGATTTAACTGTTGACGAACATATGTATTCGACGACGCCAGAAATCGATTCGCTTGCGCGTAGTTTTCAACGGATGTTGACGAGCATGAAAAATGTCATTCGTGAAATGAACGAAACAACAAAACAGTTGGCTATTACAGGAGGAGACTTAGAGCAGGTGTCTGAACATGTCATTGAGTCAAACGATCAGCTCATATCAGCTATTGCAACCGTAAAGCAAGGGGCAGAAGAAACAGCAAATGCTTCAGATGAAAGCATTCATCGAGTAGATGAGATGAAAAAACGAATGGAACACGTATTAACAAGTGTACAAAACATTTCAGCGAGTGCGATCGATATGAATGAATCGTCCAAAGGCGGAGAAAAGCGAATAACGCATTTAATTGCTGATATTCATTCGTTTGCTGAACAATTTAAAGAAGTAAGTGACACGATTCAAAGTGTGAAACATCATTCCACGTTGATTACAAAAGTTGTCGATGTCATTCGCCAAATTGCAGAACAAACAAAATTGTTGGCGCTTAATGCAACCATTGAAGCTGCTCGTGCTGGTGAAGCAGGAAAAGGATTTGCCGTTGTCGCCACAGAAGTGAGAAAATTAGCGGAACATGCTTCAAAAGCAACGGAAGAAATTACATCGTCCATTTTCGCGATGGAAGAAGTATCAATCCATGCGACCAAACAGTTTGAAGGGATGGTCACACATCTGCAACATCAAATCACGTCTGCAAATGAAGCGAAGCGTTCCTTTGATCATTTATTAAAAGAGATTCAGCGCGTCAATCGCAACGTAGCGCAAATGGAAAATGAATTAGAACAGTTTCAACAATTATTACCGATGATCGAGACAGTTACGATGGCGTTTGCTTCGGTTGCCCAACAAACGCTAGCAAGTGCGGAAGAAATGATGTCGGTCTCGTATGACCAAACGAAGCAAATGAACGATATGTACCGTGTCGGTGAACGGTTAAACGAATTATCCCAGTCGTTATCTACACTAACTACAGCATTCAAATTGTAAGAAGCAGGCTCATCAGCCTGCTTCTTTCACGGAAGGAAGTTCTTTAATGGAAACGAACAAAATGGTGACAGAAACAAACCAATCTAACGCAACAGCGTATGGAACGACAATTTGTAATGCGTCCATAATTGTAAAAAAAATTGTTGCTAGTGTGATGGAGTAAGCGGAAAGGCTCCACATATGGCGATATGAGCCACGTTTATTTAACGTGCCGCGGAAAATAAGACCGATGAACGCTAGGACGGTAACGTAAAGAAATTTGCTCGTACATGTGAAAAAGTATAAAACAAAAAACGATAGCGAAATGACGATAGGGAGTAGCGATTGTAGCGTGTGCGTAAACTCATATACGTCTTTGTTTGTAAAGCGATCGATTTGCATGACACGATATGGATATGACTGAACGTGTCCATTCGCCACAAGCGCAAACTCCTCTTTTAGAAACGCGACTGCATTTGTGTAGCGTGCTACATCATCTGTTGTTAGTGTGCCTGTGCTATCTAATAACATCGTTACGTCAGGACGTGTAAGCTCAATCGGTTGTTTTTCATTAGATATTAATATTCCATCAACGACTTCAAACGGAGGAAGTTCTTCGATCAATAGTTGATGCGTTGAACCGATCATTTTGTTTATACTTATCGTAAAGTAAATGGCAATCGGTAACGTCGCAATGAGCGATAAAAAGAACACGTAGCTAATCGCCTTTCCGATTGGATGAAAGCGAAAGCGGGCAATATGTATAGGAGAATAAAGACTTTGTAATAATCGTTTCCACATCATCATTCACATCCTTTACGCATCATCATTTCTCATTCTACTTCTTTTTATGTTCGCTACACAACCATTTTGTTTCAAGTGTAGTATGTATTGACGATATATATCTTTTTTGATAAAATTACCATCGGATATGGCGGACCCTTAGCTCAGCTGGTTAGAGCGGACGGCTCATAACCGTCTGGTCGCAGGTTCGAGTCCTGCAGGGTCCATCTGCCTCGCTAAGTGAATTAGCGAGGTTTTTTTGCAAATAATTTGAAACATTCGTTTTATTTTGGTACTCTTAAAGTAGGTTCACTTATGAAACTTTTCTGTTTCTAAATATAATTAATCGGTTTCATTTGTGACCAATTACATAATAAATGAGGAGGAATGAAGTATGGCATTTGAACTACCACAATTGCCTTATGCTTACGACGCGTTAGAACCACATATTGATAAGGAAACAATGAACATTCATCACACAAAACATCATAACGCGTACGTAACAAACTTAAACGCAGCGCTTGAAGGTCATCCAGAATTGCAAAACAAAACAATTGAAGAGTTAATGGCTAATTTAGATGCAGTACCGGAAAACATCCGTACAGCTGTTCGTAACAATGGAGGGGGACATGCAAATCACTCGCTCTTTTGGACTATTCTCTCACCAAATGGTGGCGGTGAACCAACAGGCGAATTAGCTGAAGCGATTAATGCCACATTCGGTAGCTTCGAAAAGTTTAAAGAAGAATTTTCAAAAGCTGCAGCTACGCGCTTCGGTTCTGGTTGGGCGTGGCTTGTCGTCCATAACGGTCAACTTGAAGTAACAAGTACACCAAACCAAGATACACCATTAATGGAAGGTAAAACACCGATTTTAGGATTAGACGTGTGGGAGCATGCGTATTACTTAAAATATCAAAATCGCCGTCCAGATTATATTTCAGCGTTTTGGAATGTCGTCAACTGGGACGAAGTTGCGAAGCGCTACGCGGCGGCAAAATAATGATGAAGAGCTCGACAAATTTTGTCGGGCTCTTTTTGTATATCGCTATAAAAGAGTAGGCAAACTACTTGTCAAGAAAGGGAGTTTGCTTATGAACAGATGGAAACGAATCATCGCGCATATTCGCGCGCATCGACAATTGTTTCTTTTATTGGCGATTGGTGGATTGTATTCTTTAAGTATCGCTTTATCGAATACGTTTGTGAACGTATATGTTTGGAAAAAAGTAAACAGTTTTCATGCGCTAGGTGTGTACAATTTAGCAATCGTTACATGGCAACCACTTGCGTTTATTGTTGCTGGACAAATTGCGAAAAAGATTGATCGAGTCATTGTTTTACGAATGGGCGTTACGTTTTTAGCTCTCTTTTTTTTAGTTGTATTGTTTAGCGGAAATAAGGCGATGAACCATTTGTTTTTACTTGGCGGATTGCTAGGTGTTGGTTACGGTTTTTATTGGCTCGCATTTAACGTATTAACATTTGAAATTACTGAACCGAGCACACGTGATTTATTTAATGGATTACTTGGAGCGATGACGTCTGTGGCTGGAATGATTGGTCCACCACTGGCAGGATGGGTTATCGCTTCAAGTGAGAAGTTTACCGGGTATATGGCGATTTTTTTAGCTTCCTTATGTTTATTTCTTGTTGCTGTTATACTTAGCTTTTTTTTGCATCGAAGAGGTTCGTCAGGGCGCTTTGCGCTTCGTTCAGTGTATGATGAGAGAAAGAAAAATAAAAACTGGAGAATGATCACGAACGCCCATTTTTTTCAAGGATTTCGCGAAGGAACGTTTGTGTTTATTGTTTCCATTTTTTTGTTTATGGCGACAGGAACAGAAAAAGCGCTTGGTGTATTTGGGTTGATTAACGCGATTGTTTCGTTTATTACGTACTCGTTTGCGTCCAAATATATGAAACGACAATGGCGGTTGCGCGCTATTTTATTTGGTGGCTTATTGTTATATGCCTCTGTCTTTTTACTCGTTTTTGATTTATCGTACACAAAGCTGATGATATATGGAGCGCTTATCGCAATCGGCTATCCGATTTTACTTGTTCCGTATTTGTCGCTTACGTTTGACGTGATTGGACAAAGCAATCAGGCGAAAGAGTGGCGAATTGAATATATTGTCATTCGAGAATTGTTTTTGAACGGTGGACGTGCAACGTCTGTGCTATTGTTTTTATTAGCCATTACGCTATTTGATGCAAAAGAAGCTATTCCATCATTAATGCTAATTGTTGGAGCCGGTCATTTCATTATTTATTTTTTTGTTCGACGTATTCAACTTTCAATGTAGAAATTTGCGAGCGTTTCTTTTACAATGATGAAGGAGCAAGTAAAGGAGGTGCTCGCTCGTTTTGAAGCAAATACAACAAGCTCAAAAAGCAAAGAAAAAGAAAAAACGAACGCAGTTGCCATTTCGATTAAATGTGTTATTTTTTGCTGTTTTTTTACTATTTTCTGCGCTTATTTTACGATTAGGTGTGATCCAAATCGTTTACGGGGAACAATATCGCAAGGAAGTAGAGCGTACGGAAAATGTCACTGTCAATACACCGGCGCCACGCGGGAAAATTTATGACCGGAACTATCAAGTTGTTGTTGACAATGAACCTCTTCATGCGATTACGTATACGCGTACGCAAACAACGAAACCTTCTGAAATGATTGAAGTAGCGAAAAAGTTAGCGACATACATTGAAAAGCCGACGGATCGTGTAACAGAACGGGACATAAAAGACTATTGGATTTTAACGAATGAGGAAAAAGCAAAACAAAAAATTACAGAAAAAGAATGGAAACAGTTTCGCGCGAAAAAGTTGAAAGATAAAGATATTTATCAGCTGCAGCTTGAGCGCATTACAGAAGAAGATGTAAAAATGATTAAAGAAAAGGAACTTGAAGTTGTTGCTATTTTTCGGGAAATGAATAGCGGATACGCTCTGACGCCTCAAATGATTAAAAATGAAGGAGTAACAGACGAAGAATATGCGGTTGTTAGTGAGCATTTAGAAGAACTGCCTGGTATAGATGTCACAACAGATTGGAACCGTCATTATGCATTTGGTGATACATTTCGTACAGTGCTCGGAAATATTACATCGTCAGAAGAAGGATTGCCACGCGAAAAGCTTGATTATTATTTGGCGCGCGATTATAACCGAAATGATCGTGTAGGAAAAAGTTACATTGAAGCTCAATATGAAGATGTGTTGCGCGGGCAAAAGGCAAAAATTAAAAATGTGACCGATAAAGCAGGAAATATTATTGAAACAATTGAAATGTCGCAAGGACAACGAGGCAAAGACATCGTATTAACGATCGACATGGAATTACAACAACGTGTCGAGAAAATTATTGAAGAAGAATTAATGACAATGAAACGGCGCGGTGGAACGGAATTACTCGATCGTGCTTTCGTCGTGATGATGGATCCGAACACGGGAGAAATTTTATCGTTAGCTGGAAAACGGTATACACGTGATGAAAATGGAAAAGTAGTATTAAAAGATTATGCTCTTGGAACGATTACATCAGCATATGCGATGGGATCAGCAGTAAAGGGGGCTACTGTATTAACAGGGTTTCAAACCGGTGTTATCCATCCTGGTACAGTACTTATTGATGAACCGTTATATATTAAAGGAACGCCGACGAAAAAATCGCATAGCGGTATTCGTCCAGGACCGATGAACGATTTAAAAGCACTTGAAATGTCGTCGAACGTCTATATGTTTAAGACGGCAATTGCGATTGCTGGCTCTACGTATCGCCCGCATCAAGCGCTACCGATTAAAAAAGAAGCGTTTTCGATTATGCGACGATACTTTAATCAGTTCGGTTTAGGAGTGAAAACAGGTATTGATTTACCTGGTGAAATTATTGGGTGGCCTGGACAAAGTACGCTTCCAGGGCATTTGCTTGACTTAGCTATTGGACAGTTTGACGTATATACACCGATTCAAATGGCGCAATACGTTTCAACGATTGCTAACGGTGGATATCGCATTCAACCGCACGTTGTGAAAGAAATTCGTGAACCAATTAGCGAGAAAAATCAGATGGGCAACGTCATTTATTCGTTTGAACCGAAAGTGTTAAACCGAGTAGATATGAAGACAGAGTATATTGAACGTGTCCGTGAAGGATTTTATCGTGTCATGCATGGCTCAAACGGAACAGCGCGTGCCTTTTTCGCAAATGCTCCTTATGATCCAGCAGGAAAAACAGGAACTGCACAGGCGTTTTACGATGGACCGATCAAATCGAGACGAATGACGCCAACATACAATTTGACGTTAGTTGGGTTTGCCCCTTACAACAATCCAGAAGTGGCGTTTGCTGTCGTTGTGCCTTGGGTATACCAAAATGCGAAAAACCATTACCCAATCAATAACTACATTGGGAGAAAAATTTTAGATGCATATTTTGAGTTGAAAAAACAGCGCCAATTAGGACAACCATCTTCTACTGAATCGTTGAATAATGATGAGGAAACAATGGAAAGATAAAAGAAAGTGAATTTACAAAAGCTTAACATTTGTTTAAAACGAATTTAATACGTGTCCATTATTCTATAATTCGTGAAGCAAAAATTACTGAAAAGAAGTAGGGGGAAATCAAAAGATGAAGAACAACAAATGGTTTGCACTCGCAGGAATGACAAGCGCTGTATTAGCATTTACAACTGCATGTGGTGGCGCTCAACAAGGCGATGAAGCTGGCAAAGAAAACGGTGGAAAACAATTAAGTGGCAACGTTGTTGTTGATGGATCTTCTACTGTTTATCCAATTGTTGAGGCTGCAGCTGAAGCATATGCGGGTGAACAACCAGATGTGAAAGTATCTGTTGGTTTGTCCGGAACAGGTGGCGGGTTTGAAAAGTTTACGAAAGGTGAAACAGACTTTTCAAACGCTTCTCGTCCGATTAAAGAAGAAGAAAAGAAAGCAGCTGAGCAAAACGGCATTCAATTTGAAGAATTTCAAATTGCGTTTGATGGTCTTTCTGTGTTAGTAAATAAGGATAACGATTGGGTCGATTATTTAACAGTTGATGAATTGAAGAAAATTTTTACATCTGGTGCGGTGAACGGTGATGACAAAGTCAAATGGTCAGACATTCGTCCAGAATGGCCGAACGAAGAAATTAAATTATTCTCACCAGGACATGACTCTGGTACGTTTGACTACTTTGATGAAGTTATTTTAGATGGACAACCGTTAAACAAAACAGCACAATTGTCTGAAGATGATAACGTCCTTGTTCAAGGAATTGCAGGTGACAAAAATGCGCTCGGTTACTTCGGATTTGCATACTACATTGAAAATAAAGATAAATTGAAAGCTGTGCCAATTGATAACGGAAACGGTCCGGTAGAACCAACACATGAAACAATCCAAAGCGGTGAATACGCGCCACTTTCTCGACCATTATTTACGTACGTGAACGTAAAATCGTTAAAAGAAAAAGCGCAAGTGTATGATTTTGCGAAATTTTTGTTAGAGAACGGTGCAGAGTTTGTTGAAGAGGTTGGTTACGTAGCTCTTCCAAAAGAAAAGTACGATGAGCAATTGAAAAAGCTTGAAGGATTAAAATAACGAAACGTAAAGATGAGAAGCGACACAATGGTCGCTTCTCATCTTGCCATGAATTTGGAAAGGGGTTTTCATATTATGGCGATGACAGATGGGAATCGTTCATATTCCGTCCGTGACATGATTAAAGAAAATAAGAAAAAACAAAACGGACAACAAGTTATGGAATGGCTCATGCCAAAATTGTTATTGTTAACAGCTATCATTTCAATTTTGACGACAATCGGTATTTTATTTACACTGTTATTTGAAACGTTTATTTTCTTTGAGCGAGTGTCGATCGTTGAATTTTTAACGAGCAAAGAATGGCTTCCATGGGATGAAAAAACAGGTTCATTTGGTATTGCTCCTCTTGTAACAGGGACGCTTTTAACAACAACGATTGCCATGGTCGTTGCGATCCCGATCGGTTTAGCATCAGCGATTTACTTGAGTGAGTATGCATCTGAAAGAGCACGGAAAATATTAAAACCGATATTAGAAGTGTTGGCGGGAATTCCGACGATTGTATACGGATTTTTCGCATTGACGTTTGTTACACCTCTTTTACAAAAATTTATTCCGAGTTTGGGGATTTTTAATGCGTTAAGCCCAGGAATTGTGATGGGGATTATGATTATTCCGATGGTTGCTTCTTTATCTGAAGATGCGATGAGTTCCGTGCCAAACTCCATTCGTGAAGGAGCGCTTGGTCTCGGTTCAACGAAGCTAGAAGTAGCATTAAAAGTTGTCCTTCCTGCAGCGACTTCAGGTATTGCAGCATCATTTATGCTAGCAATTTCTCGCGCTGTTGGTGAAACGATGATTGTAGCAGTAGCGGGTGGCTCATCTCCTGTCTTTACATTCGATGTAACGAAATCGATTCAAACATTAACTGCTTACATTGTCCAAGTGACGACAGGAGATGCAGGATACGGTACAACTGTTTACTACAGCATTTATGCGGTCGGTATGACGCTATTTGTGTTTACATTGGCCATGAATTTACTCGCGCAATACATTTCTCGTCGCTTTAGGGAGGAGTATTAATCATGGAGAAATTAATTGATAAACAACGTGTTGTTCAACATATGAACGGTCGCCTGTTGCGCAATAACGTGTTAAAATTTTTGTTTTTTCTAGCTACAGTATTCGGATTAATTGTTCTCGTCATTCTTCTATATCGGATACTCACTCAAGCAATTGGCTGGCTAAATCTCGATTTTTTAAATAACTTTCCGTCTCGTCGTCCGGAAAATGCAGGAATCAAAGCTGGGTTAGTTGGCTCATTATGGCTGATGGTTATCGTTGCGCCTGTTTCGCTTATTCTTGGAGTGGGAACAGCGATTTACTTAGAGGAATATGCGAAAAAAAATCGCTTCACAGATTTTATTCAAACGAATATTTCAAATCTAGCTGGTGTTCCGTCTATTGTATTCGGTTTGCTCGGATTGACGCTTTTCGTTCGTGAACTTAATTTAGGTCGTAGCATTCTCGCGGCCGGCTTAACGATGAGTTTGCTCGTTTTACCTGTCATCGTTGTCGCGGCACAAGAGGCGATCCGCGCCGTGCCAAATCAATTGCGAGAAGCATCGTATGGTATGGGAGCAACGAAATGGCAAACGATTTATCGCATCGTTCTCCCAGCGGCGATCCCTGGTATTTTGACAGGTAGCATTTTAGCTTTATCCCGTGCTATCGGTGAAACGGCACCGCTTGTTGTTTTAGGTATCCCGACGTTTTTAGCATATTTACCACGCGGCATTTTGGACACATTTACTGTAATGCCGATGCAAATTTACAACTGGACGTCACGTCCACAAGCGGACTTCCAAAACGTAGCGGCAGCAGGAATCGTCGTATTACTCGTTGTGCTAATCTTTATGAACTCGATTGCCATTTTTATTCGCAACAAGTTTCAAAAACGTTATTAATTGCGCGTTGAAAGGGGAACTTATTAATGGAATTAACTGTTGTGAAAGAACGTAAAAATAAACAAGTTGAAGAACGAAGCGAAAAAAATGTAGTGTATCGGACGAAAAACTTAAATTTATGGTACGGGGAACATCACGCGTTAAAAAATATTGACTTAGATATTTACGAAAATGAGGTTACAGCTATTATCGGTCCGTCAGGTTGCGGAAAGTCAACGTATATTAAAACGTTAAACCGAATGATTGAGCTTGTTCCAAGCGTGCGTACATCTGGTGAAATTACGTATCGTGGTCGCAATATTTTTGATAAATCGTACCGTGTTGAAGAATTGCGTACACAAGTTGGTATGGTATTCCAAAAGCCGAATCCGTTCCCGAAATCAATTTACGATAACGTTGCATACGGTCCGCGTATTCATGGTATTCGCGATAAGAAAATTTTAGACGAGATCGTCGAAAGAAGCTTACGTGGTGCTGCAATTTGGGATGAGGTGAAAGACCGTTTGCACACGAATGCATATGGATTGTCTGGTGGACAACAACAACGTTTATGTATTGCACGCTGTTTAGCGATTGAGCCAGATGTTATTTTAATGGACGAACCGACATCCGCCCTTGACCCTATTTCAACATTAAAAGTAGAAGAGCTTGTGCAAGAGTTAAAGAAAAACTACAGTATTATTATCGTTACACATAATATGCAACAAGCGGCGCGTATTTCTGATAAAACAGCATTTTTCTTAAACGGTGAGGTCATCGAGTATAGCGACACAGATAAACTATTCTCAAATCCAGACGATAAACGAACAGAAGACTACATTACAGGTCGATTCGGATAAAAAATCGTGCGGGTACGCTCGCACGATTTTTTCAAAATGATAAAAAGGGGGAGTGAATATGTCTGTACGTGAAAAATTTGATTACGACTTACAAACGTTGCGAGATCAATTATTACAGATTGGGAGTTTGGCTGAAATTGCATTAACTCAGTCATTTGAAGCATTAAAAACAAAAAATAACGATTTAGCTCTACAAGTGCTTGAGAACGATACGAAAATTGATTTGCTTGATGAAGAAATTAATGATTTTGCGATTTTACTAATTGCGAAACAACAACCGGTTGCGATCGATTTACGTCGAATCATTGTCGCCATTAAAATCGCAACGGACGTTGAGCGGATGGCGGACTTTGCTGTTAATATCGCAAAATCAGCAATTCGAATCGGGGAACAGCCGTTTGTTATGCCATTAAATAAGTTAGAAAAAATGCATGAAATGGCAGTAAATATGCTTTCGTTAACGCTAAAAGCATATTACGAAGAAGATGTTGTTACGGCTAAAAAGGTAGCCGATATGGATGATGAAGTCGATCGCTTGTACGGTGAAACGATTCGGGAGTTGCTAGAGCGTACTAAAGCACATCCAGATGCGATGTCGCAAATTACTCAACTGTCGTTCACAGCACGTTACATCGAGCGCATTGCAGACCATGCGACAAACATTGCCGAAAACGTGTTTTATTTAGTGAAAGGAAAGCATTATGATTTAAACGATTGAAGCAAAAGGATGTCCGGCGTTGGACATCCTCATTTTGTTATGTTTCGTGCGATTTGTTCATATGACATGTCGCTTGTCACAACGTACGTCCCGGGGCGCAATGCGCGCGTTAAGTGATGTGTTTCAAGGTACGTTAAAAATGATTGAGCATTGTCAATAATATGCGCTTGTTCAAGACGTCTAGCAATATCTTGACTTGCTTCCCCTTTAGCGATTGTCAACGTATAAATGTACGTTTCTTTTTGAGATGGAGTTGCTTTTTTCATTTCATTTTTTAATTTTTCAAGTTTTTCAGCTAATTCATTTCGTTCAGCAATGAGTTGTTCATATTGTTTTTGTCTGATGGCATCGTTTTGTCGTTGTTCATCATTTGTATAATGAACGATAGCTAGTATCGTTGTAGCAAACAACATCCCAGCCGCAAATGCACGTGTTGTTCTTTTCATCGATCATTCCTCGCGATCATGATGTTTACCTCATCTATCGACATGTTAAGCTTACGAGCAATTTGCTCTTTTGCCCATCCTTGCTTATATAAGTGCCATATTTGCTCTTCATTTGAAAACGACTCGATTCCGACAAGCAATTCTTCTTCAAGCGCTTTGACTCTCTTTTTTACTTCGTATATTTGCTGCATCGTCGATAATGTCAACTGCTCGATTTGTTCTTCTACTTCTTTGACACGATCTTTTTGAAAAAAAGAGATCAACAATAGTATGATAGCAAAAGAAATGAGCCCAATAAATGTATATTCGATCATGTTTGTCACCCCACTTTATTATACATAGGAATGTAGCAATCATGCATCATTTTCATGTAAAATCGACAATTTTCGTATATTGTCCGCATAGAGTTGTCATGATATGATGGAAAAAAGTGTGCTTTCACTTGGGGGGGATACGTTGTGAAAGCGGTCATTATGGCAGGGGGAAGAGGAACACGGTTACGTCCGTTAACTTGTCATGTTCCAAAGCCCATCGTACCACTTATGAATAAACCTGTAATGGAGTATAGTATTGAATGGTTAAAGCAATATGGAATTACGGATATTGCTGTAACCGTTCAATATTTAAGCGATGAAATTATTGAATATTTTGGGGATGGACGTCGATTTGGTGTACATCTTCATTACTTTGACGAGACGACGCCACTTGGAACAGCAGGAAGTGTAAAACATGCTCAATCTTTTTTAGACGATACGTTTGTTGTCATTAGTGCAGATACGTTGACGACAATTCATTTACAGGAAGCGATCAATTTCCATTTCTCCAAACAAGCATTAGTTACCGTTCTTATGCACCACGAAACTACTCCTCTTTCATACGGTGGAATTGTCACAGATCGACACGGAAAAATCGTTCATTTCGTTGAAAAACCAAAATGGAATGAAGTGTGTAGCGATTTAGTCAATACAGGCATTTACATTTGCCATCCAGCTATTTTTAATTATATTCCCGAACACTTGCCTTGCGATTTTAGTCAACATATTTTTCCATATCTCATTCAGCACGAACACCCGATATACGGATGTGAAGTGGATGGTTATTGGTCTGATGTTGGTGTCATCGAACAATATCATCAAACACATATCGATTTATTACAGCAACGTTTCGTTTCTTCTCATTATAAAGAAATAGCTCCTAGTGTATGGATCGGTGAGCGAGTTCACATTGCACAAGGAGTAAAATTAGAAGGGCCGCTTCTTATTGGAGATGATGTGCGTATTGATGCGCATGCAACGATTGGACCATACACGGTAGTTGGTTCACGTTCAGTCATTAGTAAATACGCATCGTTAAAGCGATCAATTGTTTGGTCCGATGTGTATATTGACGAGCATAGCGAATTACGAGGAGCAGTTGTGGCAAATGAAGTGTACATCGGTAAAAAAAATGAAATATTTGATTATGCAGTCATTGGAGCAAAGTGCAGATTAGAAAATAAAGTGAAAGTACGGCATGCTGCTAAAATTTGGCCGAATAAAACAATCGCAGAAAAAACAAAAGTGAAAGATTCGGTCGTATGGGGGGGAAAACGCCCGAACGTATTGTTCCGTCAAAACGGGATAAGCATGCGTGCACATGTCGATGCTCATCCTCCATTTATCACACAACTGGCTTCAGCGTATAGTAGTCTACATGAAAAAGGGAATCGAATATTAATTGGCTTTGACGCTCATCCGTTTTCTAAAGCGCTTGGAACGTTGTTTGCTCAATGTTTGCATATGTACGGTATGTACACGAATATATACGATGGAGGATATTTACCTGCTTTTCGTTATATCATCCGTCACAAACGATATCACGGTGGAGTATTTATAACAATGGACGAACGTGGTGATGAAGTTATTATTGACATACATGATGAATACGGATTTCCCATTGATCGAACGATGGAACGAGCCATTGAACAACAAATGGAACATGAACATTACATGTCAGCGATTCAAATGGGTGAAGCAATGGAGCAAAAGGAGAACGATGAAACGTATATTCGCGCATTGCGTCAATGGATTGCTTTTTCTGCATCGGAACAATGGAAAGTTGTCATCGCTAGCCCTCTTTTATTTCGGGACATGATTCATCATACACTTCAGTTGTTTGCTATTGAAGTGATTTGGACGGAAAATCGCGATGATGAACATATTCGGGAGCAAATAAAGAATGAACAAGCGCAGTTTGCGATTGTTTTTGATCATTCAGGTGAACGTTTTCGCGTTTTTGATGGGCAAGGGATAGCATTGACGAAAGAAGAAATGATCTCATTACATGTGTTAGTGTCCCTTTTATGTAGTGAAACGAAAAAAGTAGCAGTTCCTGCTTGGGCGCCGTCTGTGTTACACACGTTAGCAGAACGACTATATGGCGATATTGTTTATGTAAAAGATACGAGACGAGAGTTTTTGCTCGCACATCATCATGAGTCGTTTCATTTTTATTTTGATGGGCTGTATGCATGTGTGCAGCTGTTGCATTTGTTGTCTATTGAACGTTGTTCGCTTCGCACGATTGTGTCGTCCATTCCAACGATTCATTTATCATGCCGTGATGTTTATTGCCCATGGCATGAACGGGCAGCTGTTATGCGTAAATTGTTAGAAGAATCGTATGACAAGCATGTAGATTTTACAGATGGCATGAAAGTGTATCATGAAGATGGAGAATGGACGCTCATCTTACCCAAAGTAGATGAACCGACGTTGACCATTTATTCTCAAGCAAAAAATGCTCAAAAAGCAAAAGAATATACAAAATACTATATAAAGAAAATTCGGCAATATCAAAACGTATAAAATTGATATGGAAATTGTTTAAGAAAAATGATATCATGGAAAGGTGTGATTACAATACTTTTGTTTGGAGGGAAAGAACGATGCGTGTAAATATTACGTTAGCGTGCACAGAATGCGGCGAACGCAACTATATTTCAACAAAAAATAAGCGCAATAACCCAGAGCGCCTTGAATTGAAAAAGTATTGCCCACGAGACAAAAAAGCAACAGTTCATCGTGAAACGAAGTAAGCAGTAGGATTTTTTTCCTGCTGCTTATTTTTTTGCGAAAGAGGGGGAAGGATAATGGATAAGAAACGATTCCGTCAGCAAATGAAACAACGTATTTTACATATGACTACAGAAGAACGTACACAAAAAGCGGGAATTATTCACGACATATTATTTCAGCAACATTATTGGAAAAAGGCCCATATGATTGGCATTACGATTTCACGACAAATAGAAGTAGACACAATACGTATTATTGAACGCGCTTGGAAAGAAGGAAAAAAGGTTGCAATTCCGAAATGCGAGCTAGCAACGAAACAAATGACATTTCGAGAAATTGATTGTTTTCAACAAATAGAACGTACTTTTTTTGATTTATATGAACCGATTGTAGAAGAAACGAGAGAAGTACAAAAACATGAAATCGATTTGCTATTCGTTCCAGGTCTTGCTTTCGTTCGGCAAGGGTATCGTCTTGGCTACGGTGGAGGATATTACGATCGTTATTTAGTCGATTTTCCGAACGACACCCTTTCACTCGCATATGATTGTCAAATTGTTTCTACGTTGCCGATTGAACAACATGATATTCCTGTTCAAAAGATGATTACGAATAAAGGAATAATTGTTTGTGAAAGCGAATCATAAAACAGCATAAGCGTTTTCATATTATACAGGAGAAAAAATTAACAAAATGTTAATAATTCATGCCTCATAAACTTTGTGAAACAGTGTACAATGTAAGTGTGAAACAGATAAACAATGCACATATTGTAAAATAATATAAACGAAAGGTGGAAGAAATATGTCAAATAAAGTGAATCGTGTTGTTTTAGTTGGGACAGGTTTTGTCGGCTCGAGTTATGCGTTTGCTCTTTTAAATCAAGGGGTGACAGAAGAGCTCGTTCTTATTGACATTAATAAAGAAAAATCAGAAGGGGATGCGATGGACTTAAACCACGGCATGCCGTTTGCACCGTCCCCAACAAAAATTTGGTTTGGCAATTATGAAGACTGCAAAGATGCAGACATTGTTGTGCTAACAGCAGGGGCAAATCAAAAGCCAGGGGAAACACGATTAGATTTAGTGGAGAAAAATACGAAAATTTTCAAAAACATTATTGATCAAGTCATGGCGAGTGGATTTAATGGCATCTTTCTCGTCGCAACAAATCCAGTTGACATTTTAACATATGCAACATGGAAGTTTTCGGGATTACCGAAAGAGCGCGTCATCGGTTCAGGAACGATTTTAGATACAGCTCGCTTCCGATATTTATTAGGCGAATATTTCGACGTCGATACACGTAACGTACATGCGTATATTATTGGGGAACATGGCGATACAGAGTTACCGGTTTGGAGTCATGCATTTATCGGTTGCCGTCCAATTGCCGATATGATGAAAGAAAAGCCACAATATAAGCAAGAAGATTTAGATAACATTTTTGTGAATGTACGTGATGCAGCGTATCAAATTATTGAACGAAAAGGTGCGACGTACTACGGTATTGCGATGGGACTTGTTCGCCTAACAAAGGCGATTTTACAAAACGAAAATAGCGTCCTTACTGTCTCAGCTTACTTAGAAGGACAATATGGTCAAAACGATATGTACATTGGCGTACCAGCGATCGTAAATCGTAACGGCATTCGTGAAGTCGTCGAATTGCAATTGAACGAAGAAGAAAAAGAAAAATTTACTCACTCTGCCAATGTGTTAAAAGATGTAATGAAACGCGTTGGGTTGCAATAGGTTGTCTCATGATGAGGCAACCTTTTTATAATTTCAACGAGAAAAGGGAACGGTAAACGTGAGGAGGGTGATCATATTGAATGGAAAAACATTCATCTTTACGTTGATGGTAGGACTTGTTCTCTACCGCTTTCGTTATCGGTTATTGAATGAAATATTGAAACGAGAAGCTATTCAAAAGCGAGTTGTACAATGGGGGATGTCCATTCCGTTTATTCGCCATCGCCTGATGCCCACATTATTTTTACAAAAGTACAAATAGTTGCACTTTGTAAAAGAGTGTGGTAAAAGAAGGGTATGATAGCGAAGGGAGAGGAAAGGTTGAGTATTCGCTTCGATTTTGTATATTGGCAAATGATATTTCAGTTTTTGCAGGAAAACTATACTATCGTCTATATGTCGCCTGATGAACAAGAAGTTTGGTTGCAATCTGCACGTGAACGAAAAGCGCCACTCATTCGTCTCGTTCGAGCAGACATGGATTGGAGCGTATCATTAAAAAATGATATGGAGCGTGCGCTCGTTGTTGTTGACGAATGGCGGAGAAGTCAATTTCGCCGCCAACTGCAAGTCGTCAACATATACGTCATGATGGATCCTCCTGTTGACGATTGGGAATGGTACGTTCATCGTCCGTTTAAGACTGAACGAGTACATATGCAAACATTTATCATGCATAAAAACAATATGTATGAGACATTACATGAACTAAGTGTGTTGTTTCACCACGCATTGAAAATATATGTACCTGATGATTCCCCGATGTTGCAAAATGAGTTGCAAATATTTAAACAACATGTTTTATCGTCTGCAGAGCGCATGCATGAAAATGAGCGTCGCATATTTGAACGTGGAAAAGCAAGATTTACATATGTATTTATTGCTTTGCAAATGGTGATGTTTTTTATTTTAGAATGGAACGGTGGAAGTACAAATACGTTGACGCTCATTCAATACGGTGCAAAATTTAACCCACTTATTTTGCAAGGAGAATGGTGGCGCTTTTTTACTCCTATCTTTTTACATATTGGCTTTTTACACTTGGTCATGAATACGTTTGCGCTATATTATTTAGGTCCGCTCGTTGAAAAATTGTACGGTTCATTTCGATTTTTATTTATTTATCTTTTCGCTGGTTTTGCAGGCTCGCTCGCTAGTTTTTTATTTTCACCGTCCGTATCCGCGGGAGCGTCCGGTGCAATTTTCGGATGTTTCGGCGCTTTGCTTTACTTTGGAAGAGCATATCCGCATGTATTTTTTCGAACGATTGGGATGAATGTATTAACAGTGATTGGGATTAACTTGGCATTTGGTCTCGTTGTTCCAAATATCGATAATGCGGGTCACATTGGCGGCTTAATCGGTGGATTTTTAGCTGCAAGCATCGTCCATTTTCCAAAAGAACGTGTTCGTCTCGGTCAATGGTTAGCTGCTCTATTTACATTGGTCGTTACGCTTGTTTGCTTATATGTCGGCTTTCAACGACCGCCAGCAGATCAAGCACAACTCATTCTTGCGTTGTCAAAGCAGTATATTGATGAACGAGCATACGAACAAGCAGAACACATGTTAACACTCATTCATGAACAAGATGCTGAAGCATATAAAGCAGATTTTCTACGCGCCTATATTCGTATACAACAAAAAGATTACGACGGTGCAAAACAATATTTATATGCTGCGCTTCATAAAAACGACCGTTTTCACGAAGCCTTTTATTATTTAGCACTGTTGTATGCAGAAGAAAAAAATTATGAACAAGCAAAACAAGCTGCAGAACGTGCGTTGCAGCTTAAACCAAATGACGAACAATATAAACAATTATTTCGTGAACTCGAGCAGTTGTTTTAATATGACGATCTCTCCATCTGCTGTTTCTGTCACGACAAACAGTTTACTGTAATCTTTTTTAATTAAAATGAGCGGAACGGTACTACCGATTGGTGATTCAATCGAACCGTTCTGTTTTTTTATACCTAAAAAATAGTTTTTGTACAAACCTTCCCATAAATTACCGATCATCGTTTCTGTTTTATTTGTCGTTAAATCCATAAATGGTTGCTCATTATATTGAACAAGCTCAGGCAAATACAAATGATAATAATCATCTTTTTCCAATATGCCTCCCATTTGCTCGGCAACTTTGTTTACAATCGTTTGAGTTTGTTTATTTAATGTATTTGCCCATGTTTTTTGTTCGGCTGTCGTTGGTTTGCGAAACGATTGAAGAGGTAAGAAAGATGAGTCAATGACATATAATACATCTCCACTCATTTTTTGACTGCTTCGAATGTTGTTTCCGTTATGCAACTCCCCTTGATGATACGAAATAGCTTGAAACAATCGACTTCCCTTTTGTTTGAGTTGTTTTTGTTGAATAAGATTTTTCCCATTCTCTTTCCATTTTGATTGCGTGGAAATTAGCCTCCCATTAGCAAACAATAACGAAATATCTTGTCGTAAGTAAGCGGTTCGATCAAGCGATGAAGTGACGATCCAATCGACGACATAATTTTTTTGGGGTTGTAGTGATAATTTTGTTTCGGCAGTTGTAAAGCGAACGGTCGGATCGATCGGGAAAAACATAATTGTCTCGCGAGCAGGCCGCTCAAAAGCTTGGACGATGACGATAAATACGAATAGCAGTATAAATAGCGATATGAAACGTTTCATCTCATTCCTCCGGTCAAGCATACATTTATAAAAAATGTATGTGTATACAAACCGAAATATGTATGAATGAATATCGATATGTCAAAGATGGATGGTAGTCCATGTAAGGTAGGTGATCGGAATGAAGCGCGTATCTTCGCGTCTTTCAGAAAACGTTTCATATATGAAAACAAAGCTTGGAGTGGGGAAAAGTTTTGACGTTATTTATTTAGATGTTCATTATGCAGGAAAAGATATGGCTTTATTTATGATTGACGGATTTGTCAAAGATGATATTCTCCATTACTTAATGAAATTGTTGTCCGAATTGCCGGACGGTGTGTTAGATGAACAACCGTTAGATAAATTGTTACGGACGCATCTTCCGTATGTTGAACTCGATCAAACAGACGATTTTGAACGTATCATTGATGGAGTGTTGGCAGGACCGACAGCTTTATTTGTTGATGGAATGGCAAAAGCGATTTTAATTGATGCACGTACATATCCTGTGCGTGGACCTCAAGAGCCAGACATGGAGCGAGTTGTTCGAGGTGCACGTGATGGGTATGTAGAAACAATTGTATTTAATACGGCGCTAACAAGACGGCGCGTACGTGATCGTTCATTACGAATGGAATATATGCAAATTGGTCGTCGTTCAAAAACGGATGTATGTGTTTGTTATATTGAGGATATTGCCAATGCAGAGATTGTCGAAGAAGTGAAACAATCATTGGCGAAAATTGATACCGACGGTTTACCAATGGGAGAAAAAACAGTAGAGGAATTCATTTCTGGTAGGCATTTTAATCCTTATCCTGTCGTTCGTTATACAGAAAGGCCAGATACGGCAGCAGCGCATTTATATGAAGGACATGTTCTTATTTTTGTTGATGGATCTCCGAGTGTGTTAATTACACCAGCAACATTTTGGCATCATTTACAACACGCAGAAGAATATAGAAATAAGCCGATTGTCGGTGCATATTTACGCTTCGTACGATTTCTCGCCGTATGGTTATCTATTTTTTTACTGCCACTTTGGTATATGTGGATGAAAAAACCCGAACTCGTGCCGCACGCTTTATCATTTGTCTCAAAATCAACAGAAGGCAATATTCCATTATTTGGACAAATTTTACTTATCGAGTTTGGGCTAGATATGTTACGGATGGCTGCCATTCACACTCCATCTGCTTTAGCAACAGCGCTTGGGCTTGTTGCTGCACTAATGATCGGTGGGATTGCCGTTGAAGTTGGGCTATTTTCTAACGAAGTCATTTTATATTTTGCGATGGCGACTATTGGGACGTTTGCGACACCAAGTTATGAGCTTGGATTGGCCAATCGGCTCGTTCGCCTTGCTTTGCTGATTGTAACAGCGTTATTTGGTGTTGTTGGCTATGTTGTAGGCATTACCGCATGGTTAGTCATGCTTGCACGCATGCAATCGTTTGGCGTTCCGTATTTATGGCCGTTTATTCCATTTTCATATCGTGGGATGCGCGATGTACTTATTCGTTCCCCAATTCCATTGAAAAATCGTCGTCCAACTGTCTTACATCCAAAAGATCCAGATCGGTAAAAATGTGAAAAATATCGCAAAGACATTGTTCAGTTCTTGACGACCTTTTGTTTTCCTTATACATTTAAAATATGTAAATTGAAAACGCTTATACACGACAGGTGAAGAAAATGAAATCTGTATATGATGTACAACAATTATTAAAAAAATATGGAACGATTATTTATGTCGGTGATCGCCTTGCAGATTTAGAATTAATGGAAGACGAACTGAAAGAATTATTTCAAGCGCAGCTCGTCGACGTGAAAGATTACCAAATGGCGCTTCTCATTTTGCGTCATGAAGCACAAATCGAACGAGAAAAAAGAGAAAAGGGATGAAGGAACAATGGAACAATGGTTAGTTGGTGTAGATTTAGGTGGAACGACAGTCAAATTAGCGTTTGTAAATATGTATGGGGAAATCATTTGTAAATGGGAAATTCCAACAGACAAATCGGAACAAGGAAAACATATTATAACACATATTGCTAAAGCAATTGATGAGAAATTGCGCGAATTAGATGAATCAAAAGAACGACTTATCGGTATTGGGATTGGTGCCCCAGGACCTGTTAATATGGCGACAGGGGATATTTATGAAGCAGTAAATTTAGGGTGGAAAAACTTCCCTTTGAAAGATCGATTAGAAATGGAAACAGGACTTCCTGTTGTTGTTGATAACGATGCGAACATTGCAGCGATCGGGGAAATGTGGAAAGGAGCGGGCGATGGCGCGAAAAATTTAATTCTCGTTACGCTTGGCACTGGTGTTGGTGGCGGTGTGATCGTAAACGGTCAAATTGTTCATGGAACAAACGGTGCCGGTGGCGAAATTGGCCATATCACGTCCATTCCAGAAGGAGGGGCATCTTGTAATTGTGGCAAAACAGGGTGTTTAGAGACAATTGCTTCAGCGACGGGTATCGCTCGTATTGCAACGGAACGTTTACAACAAACGAACGAACCGAGTTGTTTACGAGATGTTTGGAAAGAGTCCGGAACTGTTACCGCGAAAGATGTATTTGATGCCGCGAAGAAAAATGATACGTTAGCGCTACACATTGTTGATGAAGTGACCTTTCATCTTGGTTTAGCGCTCGCTAATTTGGCAAACGGTTTAAATCCGGAGAAAATCGTCATTGGTGGCGGTGTGTCGAAAGCAGGGGATATGTTAGCGCAAGCGGTTGCCCGTCATTTTAAACGTTTTGCGTTCCCGCGCGTCGCCGAAGCTGCTGACATTGTCATTGCTACCCTTGGAAATGACGCTGGTGTAATCGGTGGGGCGTGGCTAGTGAAAGAAAATATTGCATAAAAACAGACGAGGAAATCGTCTGTTTTTTTGTCGAAAATTTGTCGGTAAAAAACGTCTTGCCTTTTTGTAAGAAAAGGTGTAAAACAGTCATATGTGGATGCGCGACTTGTCTATTATATTGTTTATAGTTTAAGATAACAGTTGCTTTTTTGTTAAGAAAGTATTAATATTGTCTTTGGTTAAGATAAAAAAATGTAAAAAAACGGATGTACCTCACACAGCATAGAATAAACATCGGATGTGGATGGATTAAAGGAGGGAGATATATGAAAAAATACCGTTTCATTCTTTTTGCGGTATTACTTTTATGGATGAAGACATATTTAGTGTATAAAAATAGTTTTGATATAAAAATTGAGTCATGGAAGCAGGAGTTTATTTTATTCATTAGTCCATTAAGCTTCCTGTTATTTATTTTTGGGCTTGCTTTGTTTATGAGCGAGAAAAGACGCAATCGCTATATTGTCATTACGAGTTTCATTATTTCATTTGTTTTGTATGCGAACGTTATGTTTTATCGCTTTTTTAGTGACTTTATCACCATTCCTGTGCTGTTCCAAACGAACAACATGGGTGATTTAGGAAATAGCGTATTTGAACTGATGAACGTTTCTGACATTTTCTTTTTCCTTGATGTTGGGTTGCTTGCTTGGATGGCGTATAAAAAAGTATCTATTGCACAATATGTGCCAGCGACAAAACGTTTTCGTCGCACGTATTTTCTTGCGACATTGGCCATTGCTCTATTTAACCTAGGATTAGCGGAAACAGAGCGTCCAGAGCTGTTAACGCGCACGTTTGACCGTGAAATGTTAATTAAAAACTTAGGTATATACAACTATCACGTATATGATATTATTTTGCAGTCGCGTTCAAAAGCGCAACGTGCATTAGCGGATAGTAGTGAATTAGCGGATATTCAAAACTACATTAATGCAAACGAGAAAGCACCGAATAAACAATTGTTCGGTATTGCAAAAGGTCGTAATGTAATCATCGTTTCGATGGAGTCGTTACAAAGCTTCGTCATTAATAATACGGTGAATGGACAAGAAATCACGCCGTTTTTAAATGACTTTATTAAACAAAGTTATTATTTTGATAACTTTTACCATCAAACAGGACAAGGAAAAACATCAGATGCGGAGTTTATTATTGAAAACTCATTGTATCCTCTTGGTCGTGGTGCAGTCTTTTTCACACACGCGACAAATGAGTACAACGCCACGCCAGAAATATTGAAAAACTATGGGTACTATTCAGCGGTGTTCCATGCGAACAATAAAAGTTTTTGGAACCGTGACGTGATGTACCAATCAATGAAATACGATCGTTTCTTCTCGATGACAGACTATAACATTACAGAAGAAAATTCAGTTGGTTGGGGTTTAAAAGACATTCCGTTTTTTGAGCAATCTGTACAACATTTAAAAACGTTACCACAGCCATTTTATACAAAGTTTATTACATTAACGAACCACTTCCCATTTGAATTAGGGGAAGAGGATAAAATGGTTCCAGAGTATACATCAAATAGCCGGACGTTAAACCGTTATTTCCCGACGGTTCGATATATGGATGAGGCGTTAAAAGTATTTATTGAGCAGCTCAAAAAAGAAGGATTGTATGAAAACTCGATCATCATTCTTTATGGAGACCATTATGGTATTTCTGAAAACCATAATAAAGCGATGGCTCAATATTTAGGTAAGGATGAAATTACACCATTTGACCACGTTCAATTACAACGTGTTCCATTGATCATTCATATCCCGGGTGTAACAGATAAACATCCGAAAGTGATTTCAAAAGTGTCTGGGCAAATTGATGTCAAGCCAACACTGCTTCACTTGCTTGGTATTGATACACGCAATCAAATTCATTTTGGTGAGGATTTATTTTCAAAAGATAAGCTTGACTTTGCCGTTCTTCGTGACGGTAGCTTCGTAACGAAAGACTACGTATACACAAAAAACGCATGTTACGATAAGAAAACAGGAACAGAGGTCGATGGATCTTACTGTGAACCGTACATGGAAAAGGCGCGCCAGGAGCTTGATTACTCCGACAAAATTGTATACGGAGACTTGTTGCGCTTCTACAATAAACAACAGGAAAATAAACGATAAGCTAGCTCTGACGACAGGGCTAGCTTTTTTATGTGAAAGGCATATGAAAGCCTTCGACGGGGAATGAATGGCATACATACGGACAAATTCATCATTCATACAATGAAGTAAGGGGGAGAGAGAGATGTACGATTTTTCGACATTGATGCATGATATTGACCAATTGCAACATCATTCGATTGTTCGTATACATGAAATCGGAAGAAGTGTGTTAAACAAACCGCTTGTGGAATTGCAGATTGGCGAAGGTGAAACATATGTGCATATGAATGCGTCGTTTCACGCGAACGAATGGATTACTTCCGCAGTTGTGATGGCGCTTGTTCGTGACTATGTGCAAGCGTTACGGAACAAACAGCATCTTTGTGGCTATGACGTACAACAATTGTATAAAAAAACAACTTTATCCGTTGTTCCGATGGTAAATCCAGATGGGGTGGATCTTGTATTACACGGAAAAAAAGCGGCACAACATTATGAAGATGAAGTGGTACGCATAAATGGGGGAAGCGAAGATTTTTCACAATGGAAAGCAAATATTCGAGGGGTTGACTTAAACAATCAATTTCCTGCAAAGTGGGAAGTAGAGAAAGAAAGAAAAATTCCAAAAACACCTGCACCGCGTGATTTTCCTGGTTTTTCTTCGCTAACTGAACCAGAGGTGCAAGCGATGGCAACGTTGACAAAAGAACGCGATTTTTTAAAAGTGCTCGCATTTCATACGCAAGGAAAAGAAATTTATTGGGGATATGAACAATGCGAACCGCCCGAAGCGGAAGAAGAAGTAAATGAATTTGCGAAATGGAGTGGTTATGTACCAGTTCGGTATATTGACAGCCATGCTGGATATCGCGATTGGTTTATTTTCAATTGGAAGCGATGTGGGTATACGATTGAACTTGGTGAAGGGGTAAATCCGCTTCCTTTTTCTCAATTTCCTTCTATTTACAACGAAAGCATCGGTATTTTTATTACTGCCCTTGCCCGTACGTAAAAAGACGCCAATACGTTGGCGTCTTTTTAATGGGCAACTGGATATCCGTGGTGAATAACAGTCATAATGGTAAACCAACCAAATACAGCAACTGTTCCTACGCCGAACAATACGCCTAGGAAATTTTTCTCGCGTAACGAACGGATTACGCCGTAAGCAGCGAGCAATGTAACTAGCGTAAAGATCACGACTAAAATGATCCCTGTTGGCATAATTTCCCCTCCTTATGTATACCGATTATTCCTTTTCCATTGTAATCGTTTTTGTTACGTTTGTCGAGGTGCAAAACGTATGTTGTTCGTGTACAATAAGGATAGAATATATGCGGAAAGCGAGGAAATGTGATGAAGTGGAAACGAATTCCTTTAGGGCCGTTGCAAACAAATGCGTATGTGCTTGCCCATGAAAATGGGACATGTTTAATTTTTGATCCGGGTAGTGAAGGAAGAAAACTCATCCAGTATATTGAAGAAAACGGTTGGACGCCACTAGCAGTTTTGCTCACACATGCTCATTTTGATCATATTGGAGCAGTTGACGACGTAAGAAATCACTGGTCTATTCCAGTGTATGTACATAAAAAAGAACAACATTGGCTAACCGATCCAATGAAAAACGGGTCTTTATTATTTATGGGAGAAGCAATTATTACAAACGACGCCGACGTCTTCGTTGAAGGAGAAAAAACGTTGACGATTGGTCCTTTTTGTATTCAATTGCTTGAAACACCAGGGCATTCACCGGGCAGTTTGTCATACTATATCGAAGACGCTCAAGTGGTCGTATCAGGGGATGTGCTATTTTCAGGAAGCATAGGTCGTACGGATTTACCTGGAGGAAGTTACGAACAATTGCTACAAAGCATACATCGCAAGCTTCTTATTCTTCCTGAAGAAACAGTTGTTTTATGTGGGCATGGCTCTGAAACAACGATAGGAGCGGAGATGGATACGAATCCATTTTTAAACGGGTTTTAAGCAAAAAAAAATTCCCTTCTCCATACAGAGAAGGGGGTTTGGGGGATGTTTTATTTCCTATAATGGGAGGGGATATAGTTAAGCTACTAAATTAACAATATAACAAATTTAACACTATGTCAATAGTGAAAAAGGGTGCGAATAAAAAAATGTTAGAAAAAATGAGAAATAAACGTTTATCGTATGCACAATATATGGAATTGGCATTATATGATGAACAGTATGGATATTATATGAGAAGAAAAGAAAAAATTGGACGTGAAGGAGATTTTATTACAACGAGCAACGTAGGACATATCGTTGGGCATGTATTCGCGAATGTGTTTATTCGTTTCATAGAAACATATGATGTTCCGCCGCTTATATGTGAAATCGGCGGAGGGACAGGTCGATTTGCTTATGCTGTTTTAGAACAATGGAAACGTCAATCGCCACAAACGTTTTCACAAGGACAATATATAATTGTTGAAACAAGTCCATATCATCGAGAAAAACAAGCGGAAATACTCGCTCCGTTTATGGATCACGTACGTATCATCTCTAGTTTTACTGAACTTTCTTCTCCTTTTTCTGGTATTGTATGTAGTAACGAATTATTTGATGCGTTTCCTGTTCATGTCATTGAGAAAAGAAACGGTCAAATATATGAATGTTTCGTTGTAGTAGAAGCCGATCAGCTTGTTGAACAACGTTATGTACTTGAAAACGAGGAGATCGTTCACTATTTAGAAGAGCGAGACATTCAGCTCGCTGATGGTCAACGATTTGAAATTCCGTTAGCGATGAAAAAATTTATCTTTCAGCTTGATCAAGCGCTTGAGCAGGCGATTATTTTTACGGTCGATTATGGATATACAGATGAAGAATGGAAACATCCGGAACGAAAACAAGGCAGCTTGCGTGGTTATTATCGTCATCAGTTTATTGATAATCCGCTTCGTTATCCAGGGGAGATGGATATCACTACGCATATTCAATGGGATGCGTTACGGTTTTACGGAGAACAAGCAGGATGGACATTTACTCATTTATGGCGCCAAGATGAATTTTTATTGCAGGCGGGCATCTTGAATCATTTGATCGCTCATCATGATCCGAATCCGTTTTCCGAACAACATCGCCACAATCGTGCCATTCGCTCGCTAGTGATGAGTGATATCGGCAGAGCGTTTCAAGTAATGGTGCAACAAAAGAATATGAATATTCCTATTTTTACATAAAAAAGCGATGAGTGCATCTCATCGCTTTTTATTCGCCCATGCCAGGAACCATCATAAATGTTGTCCAGTACGTAAATCCGGCAAAAAAGACCGTTAAGTACGCACCGAAAATGTAAATGTACATTCTTTCCGTTAATTTTAAGTAGCTTAACAAAAGAAAGAATCCTGTTTGGCCGAGGAACAATAATGACGTTGTATGCATATGGCCAAGGTAGAACATGACAGCGAAAATCCCTGTCCAAAATGACAAGACGCGGAACATACGATCCATATGTATCCCTCCTTTTCTGACCGTTTCCCTTACTTATTATAATGTAATTGAAATGGTTGTGTAAACGTTCTATTTTTTAAGAATGGCTTGATACGTGCACGAATTACATCCTGACGGCATAATTTCTTCTGTCACAAGTTCAGCGTTTGTAAATAACACTTCTAGCATTCCTTTTAAAAAGGCGTTATGCATATAGCAAACCGAGTCTGGATGCGTAAAAGCAAGCTCTTTAAACGGGCAGTTGAAAATTTCAAAATAAATTTTCCCTTGATTTTCACTGTAATGGAATGTCGGATAAAATCCAGCGGCTTCGGCTGCTTTTTGTAAAATATTCATTTTTTCTTCTATGCTTAACTGCTCAAGTGCTTGCATCGATTGAACGTGTTGTTGTACAAGTTCTTGTCCGAATAGCTTTCCTGTTTCATACAACGCTTGTTTCCCTGCGTCTCCAAGTTTCATCATCGCTTGGATAGCGATTTTTGATAACAGTTGGTAATCGCGAAATGGAAAATGAAGTTGGATGACATCGTCGGACAGGCGGTATAGTCGGCTCGGTCTTCCACCTTTTCCTGTTTTTTTCGTTTCGGATACAAGCATATTTACATCTTCTAGCTTCGTTAAATGAAGACGAGCAACGTTCGGATGAATATGAAAAGCATCAGCGATTTCTTGAACGGTTACTTCTTGATGTTTTCGGGCGATATACTGATAAATGTCGTAACGAGTCGGATCGGCAAGGACGCTTGTAATTTTTAATACTTGATCCATTATGTCTCACTCCTATAGATTCATTCATTTACATTATAATACATGTATTTTCACAATGGAAATGCATATATACAACTTTATTCCTATCTTTTTGTAACGTTCACAAAGTTTTAAAACAAATTACTGTACAAATATTAAACAAAAGTTATACAATATGTGTAACAGGGGTGAAGAAAGGAGTGTGTTGTTATGCTTACTGTATACATGTATCCAAGTTGTACATCGTGTCGAAAAACAAAAAAGTGGTTATGTACAAACAATATTGAATTTCATGAGCGTCATTTATTTCGTGAAACACCGACGCGCGAAGAACTATTACATTTGTTATCGCTAACAACGGAAGGAATCGATGAAATTTTAGCTACCCGCAGCCAGTCATTTAAGCAACTTGGTGAAAATGTTGAAGAGTGGCCTTTATCAAAGGTCGTTGAGTTGCTTGTGAAAGAACCTCGTCTTCTTCGTCGTCCGATCGTCACCGATGGCAAACGGCTCGTTGTCGGCTATAATCCGTCAGCGTTAAAAAACATCGCAAAAAAATATCGGCGTATTTGTGTCTCGTAACGTTCACCCTATGGGTGAATATTTTTTTTGAATTTTTTACGAAAGAAGAAGGAATTTGACGAAAAATGTTGAATAATGAAGGCGAAAAATAAAGAAAGGAGGATGGCATTGCAAACAATCGAGCAGTTGGCGGATCGACTAATTGAAGACGCTTACGTTCTTCAAGCTTCTGACATTCATATCGTTCCGCGTAAGCAAGATGCGCTTATTCAATTTCGATTAGGAGGGATGCTCGTTACAAAACATGTGTTATCAAAACAGACGTGTGAACGTTTGCTTGCACACTTTAAATTTCTGGCTGATATGGATATTGGTGAACGTCGCCGTCCACAAAGCGGAGCGATGGAAATGAACGTTGCCCACACCACTGTACATCTTCGTTTGTCAACATTGCCTACCATTTATGACGAAAGTTTAGTCATTCGCTTGCTTCCGTTACACTCATTTCTTCCGCTCAACCAACTCGCGCTATTTCCTTCAACAGTAAAAAAGTTGCTCGCGTTATTAAATTATTCCCATGGGCTTATTATTTTCACAGGGCCAACAGGATCTGGTAAAACGACGACGTTATACAGTTTGTTAAATGTATGTCGCCATCATTTTCAACGAAATGTCATTACATTAGAAGATCCGGTTGAAAAGCGAGCGGAAGACGTGTTGCAAGTACAAGTTAATGAAAAAGCTGGGATTACGTATGCTGCAGGGTTAAAAGCAATTTTACGACACGATCCAGATGTAATTATGGTAGGAGAAATTCGTGATGCTGAAACTGCGCGAATTGCTGTGCGTGCTGCATTAACGGGACATCTTGTCTTGACGACGATGCATACGAAAGATGCTGTTGGAGCCATTTATCGTCTTCTTGAGTTGGGTGTACCATTTCAAGAGATGGCGCAAACGCTAGTCGCTGTGACAGCCCAACGTCTTGTGCAACTGAAATGCCCGTTCTGTGTAGGAGAATGCTCGTCATTTTGCCGACAGTATCGACCTGTTCGCCGAGTCGGTGTTTATGAATTACTATACGGAAGTGAACTGGCGCAAGCGATGCGAGCAGCAAAAGGAGAGCAAGCGACATACGTGTACACTCGGCTAAAAGATGTCATGAAAAAAGGCATTGCGCTCGGTTTTTTACATGAGAGTGTTATTGAAAGTTGGTTGTTAGATGAAGCGACGTTGTAATTGGTCGTTACAAGAGCAAAGTTCGTTTTTCATTCAATTAGGGAAATTGCTTAGTAAAGGATATTCGCTTGCTCAAGCCATTGAGTTTTTACAAATTCAACAACCTGCAGCAAAACAAAGAGATTTAGATGATTGCATCCATGCATTGCGGGCTGGTGTACCAATTCATGAAGCTTTTTCACGTATGCAATTTCATCCCCATCTTTTAGGATATGTGTTTTTTGCTGAACAACACGGTCAACTTGCTCACGGATTCATTGAAGCAGGGGAAATCGGACAGATGAGGACACGTTACGTCGAACAAGTGAAGCGGATGTTGCGCTACCCGTTGTTTCTCTTTAGCTTCTGTATGATAATGTTTTTCATATTTCAGCAAGTGTTAGCTCCGCAGTTTTCTCATCTTCTTTCTTCGTTTCATGCTCGCTCTGCTTTTTCTACCTTCATTTTTTCTGTTGCTGTATGGCTTCCTCGTATATTTTCTATTGTGCTCATGATGTCCATTTTGTTCGGAATGTTTTACTTTTTTTTCCTTCGATCATGGCCTATTCATAAAAAAATGAATATGCTTATGAAAATTCCACTCGTGCGCTCATGGGTCGTTTCCTTCCATACACAAGTATTTTCTTTGCAATTAAGTCATTTGTTAAAGGGTGGGTTATCTATTTATGAGGCGTTACAAATTTTTGAACACCAATCCCACCTTCCGTTACTGAAAGAGGAAGCGAAAATCATGAAACAGCAGTTATGTGCAGGCGAAAAGTTAGATGAAATCGTTCAGCAACGGAAGTATTATGAACAAGAACTACCTTTCGTCATTCGTCACGGTCAGTCAAATGGGGAATTAGTTCAAGAATTATTTCATTATAGCCAGTTTTCATTACAAAAACTCGAAACTCGTCTAAAAAAAATTGTATATATTACTCAACCACTGTTGCTTAGTTTTATCGGAATTTTCGTTATCCTTATGTATATGGCTATGCTGTGGCCTATTTTTCAATTGTTAAATCACATATAAATGGAGAGATGTATATGCGAAATGAGAGAGGATTTACATTAATTGAAATGTTAATTGTGTTAATGGTGATCACGATTTTAATTTTAATTACAATCCCAAATGTGACAAAACATAACAGCATGATTAACAATAAAGGATGTTCAGCGTTCATCAAAATGGTTCAGTCTCAAGTGAAAGCATATGAAATGGAGCATGGAACGATTCCGACTATACAACAGCTAGTAGATGAGAAATATATTGAAACCAACCGTTGTCCGAACGGAAAAACGATCGTCATTACAAATGAAGGGAACGTTTTAGAGAGTGAATGAACGAGGATTTACGCTCGTAGAAATGTTAATCGTTCTTTTTATTGTGACAACCATCACGATTTTCACTGTTCCACCACTTCAACAAGTGTTAGCTGAACGACAACTACAATATTTTTTAGAACAGTTTAGTAACGATATGTTATATGCGCAACAGTATGCCATCAGTCGAAAAAAGACGGTAGCTATTATGTTTTATTTTGACACGTGTCGCTATCAAATAAGAGAAGGAGGAACGTTTGGAAAGGAACTGATCGCTCGTTCCTTTCCATCTCCTTTTCAGTTTCAAATGGCTACACTATCTCCGCCATTGTTTTATTATCCAAATGGTAATATCAATAAGGCAGGAACATTGTTTATCACATATGATGGAAAAAAATATAAGATAGTTTTTCAATTAGGGAAAGGGCGATTATATGTACAAAAATTGTAACGGTTTTACGTTCTTTGAATTGCTCGTTTCACTTAGTTTGTGGAGTGGTTTGATCGTCATGATCGTCGCTCATTGGACAATGATTGTGATAGAACGAGAAAACAAAAAAGTAGAGACGATCGCTAATCAAATGTTATATGAGGCAATGATGAACGAGCGCATTGAAAACGAAACGGTCATTGTACGAGGTGCACATACATTTTCGTTGTTTATACGTTCAAATAAACAATGTGTTCGATGGGAAGATAGGTTGAAACGAACAAAAGAAAGATGTGAGCCATTGTTGCAATGATGCAAAAGCAAAAAGGATTTACGTTAGTTGAAGTACTCATGTCGCTTACCGTTTTCTTTATCATTTTATTTTTATTGACAACATCTTTCCAGTTAGCTTCGAATTATACTGTAAAGCATGGAAACTTTCGTTATTTTGAATGGCTTGTTTTTATTCAACAAGCAAAAATTGAGCTAAGGGAATCGAAGGATGTTCGTATATACGGGACGACGATTCAATTCGATAAATGGGCAGGTGAACGTGTGACGTATGAAAAGTATGGAACGATTATTCGGCGGCGTGTGAATGCTACCGGTCATGAAATCATGCTTCAATCCATTCAACAAGTATCATATGAAAGAGAACAAACAGGCATTCGTATTCGTGTATTAACAGATAAAGGAGACTCATATGAAGCGTTTATCCCGTTTTTCCGTTAACATGAAAAATGAACGAGGCGTTATTTTTCCGTTTACCATTATGTGTGCATTATTGATTAGCGCTCTTTTTCTTCATTCTGTCACATTGTACAATACAGAAATACAGTTTTTTGAAGAGGAAAAGAAATGGTATGAAGCAGATTACTTAATGAAGCAAACGCTCATGTATGTGAAACAAGCGCTTGTCAACGCACCAGAAAACGTGTCATCATTAAGCCAAACAATTTTATTTGTTCATGGACAAGCAGCGTATCACGCAACACGAATCGGGTCTACTGTGTGGTCTGTAACCGTATCATGCGTAACGAATAGGCAGTTTCGTTATGACGTTCAATTTCAGTTTCATTCCTTAACAAACAGCATATCGGCATGGAAAGAACTGTATTAGAGAGGGGAGAGAACATGAAAGCGATTTACTTAACAGGATTTATGGGGGCAGGAAAGACGACAATTGGAAAACGATTAGGAGAAGTATTACAGCTACCTGTGATCGATACGGATGCATATATTGAACAACAAGTCGGAAAAACGATAGCGACCATTTTTGCAGAAGAGGGGGAAGAGGCGTTTCGTGCGTATGAGCGGGAAGTATTAAAGAAGCTCCCAACGGAACATATCGTCATCACAACAGGTGGCGGAATCGTTATTCAAGAAGAAAATCGGCAATTTATGCGCAAGCATGGAATCGTCATTTATTTACATTGTGAGCTCCATGAATTGTTTCGTCGCTTAATGGGTGACACAACCCGACCGTTACTGATGGAAAATAAAAAAAGTCAAATGAAACAGCTATTTGAACAGAGGCTTCCGTGGTATCATGAAGCCCATATAACAATTGATACAACAAATCGTACGGTTAATGACATCGTAGAAACCATCGTGTCGTTGCTTAAATCGTCCCGTTTTTGACGATACTAGTATCGAGGTGATGAACGATGGCAGGAAACGACTATGTGAAATTTATGACCGAACAAGTTGTGAAATATTTAGACCAACCGAAAGACGAACGGAAAAAACAAAGGCAACAAAAGAAGGAGTTTAAAAAACAACAAAAGCAACCGTTTTTATATCGTTGGTTCGGTGTCATTCCTTATGCGATTATCCTTTTATTTAAGCGAAAATAAGGCTTGTGTTAGCCTTATTTCGCTTGCAAATAAAATAATCCACCATTGATGACTGACATATGAATTCTCGGTTCATATCTTTGGCGCAATGCTTCTTTTTCTTTTTCATACTCCTCTTGTTTTTCTTCGATGCCCTCGTAAAAATGTTTCAGTAATGCTAATTCTTCTTCCCAACGAGTTCGTGCCTCATCCGCCCAATGATGCGTTTCAGATGCGACCAGACGTTCAACAAAGGCTTCGAGTCGCGCCAGTCCGCTGAGCGGTTTAATGAGCGGAGAAATGGTAAAGCAATAATCAGGTACTGTTGCTGTCCATTGCTTCTCTTTTAACATGCTGTAAAATGATTCAACAATCGTTCCACTAATGAGATGAATGCCTAATGATAGTAGGCGATCTTGTTTCCGATCGCACTCATATGAAAGCAGTATGTTCGTATGAAGCCATGGATGAAGAGCGACTGATCGTTCGGATACTTGTTCATACAGGCGAATGAATCGCCCGTTCATTTTAGCAATCGAAAAAATTTGGTGAAGCCGTGGTGAACCAAAATGAATATATTCTCCTTCTTTCGTAGCTGATGGTTTCGTAATAAGTGATAATTGCAATGGTTCGCCTACGGCACCGATGCGTTCCACGTAATGCCAATAAAATGGACGATTCATTAATTGTTTATCCATTGCGGCGGTGAGTTGAACGCGTATATGTCCGTCGCTGCGTTCTAAAATATGGCAATGGGTAGCTGTAAAAAAACGTTCGAGAAAAGATTGGATATCATGTTGCTGCATGAGCACTATCCTCCATGTTTGTAAAAATCTCCACAAAATTTTGCATTTTGATTTTCAGTTCTCCTTCACTTTTCGACTGAGCAATTATGCGTTCTAAATGGCTTGAAAATGCGGGGGATTGTAGCTTCATTAAAATATCATCCAGTTCACCGACGACCCGTTCAAACAGACGAATTTTTTCATACAGTAACGTAAATATATGTTCTTCGACCGTATTGCGCACGACAAAATTATAAATGTGGACATCTTTCGTTTGTCCGAGACGATGAACGCGTCCGATTCGCTGTTCTAGACGCATAGGATTCCAAGGCAAATCGTAGTTAATGACGTGATTGCAAAATTGTAAGTTAATCCCTTCCCCCCCTGCTTCTGTGGCAATCAACACTTGTGCGCGATGTTGAAATAGTTCTTTCATCCAATCTTTTTTGCTTCTTTTAAATCCGCCGCGGAACGGTACGGAAGAGATGCCATGCTGTTTAAAAAACCATTGCAAATATAACTGTGTGGCACGATATTCTGTAAATACAATAACTTTATCGTTTATTGTTTGAATGAGCTCTAACGCTTTTTTCGCTTTTGTATGTTCGGTGATGTCATTCATTATTTGTAACAATGCACCAATTGTTGCTTCAATATGAGGTTGGCGTTCAAGCATATTTTTTAACGTGCAAAAAAGAGCCTCTTTGCTGCTACATATTTCACGTAATAACGTCATATGTGACAGCGACGTATCTAACGAAGGAGGCTTGAACTGCCGAATCGTTTCATATACATTTCGCTCAGCTTCCGAAAAATCAATGAAAATCGTTTGAACGTGTCGATTTGTCCATTCAATTCCTGTATCGTGGCGACGATGACGAATCATCACTTTGCGAATGAGCTCTTTTAAATGGACGTCATCGTGTAATGTACGCAATTTCCCGTATCTTTTTTGAAATTGTTCGGCATTTCCTAAATGTCCCGGTTTCAGTAGGGAAACGAGATGAAAAATTTCTTCGACACGATTTTGAATGGGCGTTGCTGTTAATAGTAAACAAAACTTTTTTTTCAGCCCTTGAACAAATTCATAATTTTTCGTTTTATTGTTTTTCAACTTGTGTGCTTCATCAATAATAACGATGTCGTATGCTTGGTTACAAATGATGTCCCGATGTGGTTGTTTTTTCGCGGTATCTATCGATGAAACGACAACATCGCACTGCTCCCACACGTAACTTTTCTTTTGGGCAACAGCAGGAATAAAAAATTTTTCATTTAATTCTTGCACCCATTGTGAAACGAGAGAAGCTGGAACGAGAATAAGCGCTTTTTTCACGAGCCCACGAATCATATATTCTTTTAAAATCAATCCCGCTTCAATCGTTTTTCCTAGCCCGACTTCATCAGCTAAAATGGCTTTTCCATTCATTTGTTCGATCACTTGACGGGCAACGTCGTATTGATGAGGTAAAATAGTGATATGTGGCAAATGTTTTGGCGCTTGTAACCCATCAAATTGAGGGATGGTTAACGCTTTCGTTGCTGCAAGCGCTAATTCATACAGCTCCCAGTTTGACCACGGACCGTCACGTTCGATACGTGTGGCAAATTCATCCTTCCAACTTCTCTCCCAATGCATTGTGACGTTCATAGAGTATCCCTCATTTTCCGAACATTTTTAGTTAAAACGAAATGAATTTACGTATTTTATTTATAAAAAGGTATTGCGACAAATGGGAAGTTATAAGATAATAAAAAACGTAAGAAAGTTTGTAAAATTGTTTCATTATATGTTTACATGTAGTGTGGCACAAGAACGACAATTGTATACGGGCGGATGAGAACAAGGGGAGAGACTACGAGATGTAGCGCCGAAGGAGCAAGTGGCAACACGAATCTCTCAGGCAAAAGAACTCTTGTTTGACGCGGCTCTGGAGAGCGTTCACAGACGTGAACCACCCACGAGGACACCTATTCAATATAGGGAAACTTTCAGGTGAAAGGACAGAGACTACCATATGACAATATGGGAGTCGTCTGTCTTTTTTTATGAACAAGGAGGGAAGCATATGTTACAAAGAACGCCGCTATTTCCTCTGTATGCAGAGTACGGCGCAAAAACGATTGATTTCGGCGGTTGGGAGTTGCCTGTGCAATTTTCTAGCATCAAAGAAGAACATGAAGCTGTACGGACGCGCGCAGGATTGTTTGATGTGTCCCATATGGGTGAGTTTGAGATCAAAGGAAAAGATAGTCTTGCTTTTTTACAAAAAATGATGACAAACGATGTCGCCAAATTAACAGATGGTCGCGCTCAATATACGCTCATGTGTTACGAAGATGGCGGAACAATTGATGATTTGTTAATTTATAAAAAAGCAGACGACCATTATTTGCTTGTCGTAAATGCTGCAAATATTGAAAAGGATTTTGCTTGGCTATGTGAGCATGTCGTCGGTGATGTCGAGCTAGTCAATGTGTCAAACGATATCGCACAACTAGCACTGCAAGGACCACTTGCGGAAAAAGTGTTACAGTCATTGACAACCATCGATTTATCTGCAATCAAATTTTTTGCTTTTGTCGATCACGTGGATGTCGCTGGAGTTCAAGCGCTCGTGTCGCGGACAGGATATACAGGAGAAGACGGATTCGAGTTATATTGTCGTGCAGAAGATGCTCAAAAGCTTTGGCGGGCAATTTTAGAGGCAGGAAAAGAAGATGGAGTGCTTCCGTGCGGGCTTGGTGCGCGCGATACACTTCGTTTTGAAGCATGCTTGCCGCTTTACGGGCAAGAGTTGTCCAAAGACATTACGCCAATCGAAGCAGGGCTTGCATTTGCGGTCAAAACGAATAAAGATGTCGACTTTTTCGGAAAAGAAGTGTTGAGAAAACAAAAAGAAGAAGGAGCGCCACGGAAGCTTGTCGGAATCGAAATGATCGACAAGGGCATTCCACGTCACGGATATGCCGTATATCGAAACGATGAGCAAGTTGGAGTTGTCACGACCGGGACACAATCACCGACGCTCAAAAAGAATATTGGATTGGCGCTTATTTCTACTGCGTTTTCGGTACTTGATACAGAAGTAGAAGTAGATGTTCGTGGGAAGCGATTAAAAGCGAAAGTGGTGGCAACACCGTTTTATAAGCGCACAAAATAATGTGAGGAGAGAGAGTCATGCTTCATCGTTATTTGCCGATGACAGAAGAAGATAAGCAACAAATGTTACAAACGATCGGGGTACAATCGATTGATGAACTGTTTTCTGACATTCCAGAAAGCGTTCGTTTTCAAGGGGAGTACAACATTAAACGAGCAAAATCAGAACCGGAGTTAATGAAAGAGTTGATGGCACTAGCGGCAAAAAATGCGGATATGAAGACACACACGTCGTTTTTAGGAGCGGGGGTGTACGATCATTACATTCCGACGATCGTTGACCATGTCATTTCACGCTCGGAATTTTATACTGCATATACACCGTATCAACCGGAAATTTCGCAAGGAGAACTGCAAGCTATTTTCGAATTTCAAACGATGATTTGTGAATTAACAGGCATGGATGTGGCGAATTCATCGATGTATGACGGTGGAACAGCGCTAGCAGAAGCAGCGTTGTTAAGCGCAGCGCATACGAAAAAGAAAAAGGTGCTATTATCAAATGCGGTGCATCCCGAATATCGCGACGTGGTGAAAACGTACGCAAAAGGTCCCGGGCTTGAAATCGTAGAAATCCCGTATAAAAACGGCGTGACGGATGTTGATGCATTGCAAAAAGAGATGGATGAACATGTCGCATGCGTTATTGTGCAATATCCAAACTTTTTCGGACAAATCGAGCCGCTAAAAGAGATTGAGCCAATTGCTCATGCGCATAAAGGAATGTTCGTTGTCGCAAGCAATCCGCTCGCGTTAGGGGTATTAACACCGCCAGGACAGTGTGGTGCAGATATCGTTGTTGGTGACGCTCAACCATTTGGTATTCCAATGCAATTTGGCGGTCCGCATTGTGGTTATTTTGCGGTCAAATCGGCACTTATGCGTAAAATTCCAGGACGTCTTGTCGGACAAACGACGGACGAAGAAGGCCGCCGTGGCTTCGTCTTAACATTACAGGCGCGCGAGCAACACATTCGCCGTGACAAAGCGACATCAAATATTTGCTCTAACCAAGCGTTAAACGCCCTTGCTGCATCGGTCGCAATGACAGCGCTCGGCAAAAATGGCGTAAGAGAAATGGCAACGATGAATATTCAAAAAGCACACTATGCAAAAGAGGCGTTTGCCAACAACGGTTTTCATGTCGTATTTACAGGTCCGTTTTTCAACGAGTTTGTCGTTCGTATGAACAAACCGGTAGCGGAAGTAAATAAAAAGTTACTAGAAAAAGAAATCATTGGCGGATACGATCTCGGGCGTGATTATCCAGAACTACAAAACTGTATGTTAATTGCGGTGACGGAATTACGCACGAAAGAAGAAATCGACACGCTTGTGAAAGAATTGGGGGATTGTCATGCATAAAGACCAACCACTTATTTTTGAACTAAGCAAGCCGGGGCGAATCGGATATAGTTTGCCGGAATTAGACGTGCCAGCTATCGATGTTGCACAAGTCATCCCAACCGACTACATTCGAAAAGAAGCACCAGAACTCCCAGAAGTGTCGGAGCTTGACATTATGCGCCATTATACAGCGCTATCGAAGCGCAATCACGGGGTCGATTCGGGCTTCTATCCGCTTGGATCTTGCACAATGAAATACAATCCGAAAATAAACGAAAACGTTGCTCGTTTTGCTGGATTTGCCCACATTCATCCACTTCAGCCAGAAGAAACGGTGCAAGGGGCGCTTGAATTAATGTATGACTTACAAGAGCATTTAAAAGAAATTACCGGCATGGATGCAGTGACGTTACAGCCAGCTGCTGGTGCGCATGGGGAATGGACAGGGCTCATGATGATTCGCGCCTATCATGAAGCGAATGGCGACTACAATCGAACGAAAGTGATCGTTCCAGATACAGCGCATGGAACAAATCCAGCGTCGGCAACGGTGGCAGGTTTTGAGACGGTGACGGTGAAATCGACAGAAGAAGGGCTTGTCGATTTAGACGATTTACGCCGCGTCGTTGGTCCAGATACGGCAGCGCTTATGCTTACAAACCCAAATACGCTCGGTCTTTTTGAAGAAAACATTTTAGAAATGGCAGAAATCGTGCATAGTGCAGGAGGAAAGCTGTACTATGACGGCGCGAATTTAAATGCGGTGTTAAGTAAAGCACGCCCTGGCGATATGGGCTTTGACGTCGTTCATTTAAATCTTCATAAAACGTTTACTGGTCCGCACGGTGGCGGTGGCCCTGGTTCAGGTCCTGTCGGCGTGAAGGCGGATCTCATTCCGTTTTTACCGAAGCCGACGGTGGAAAAGGGAGAAAACGGTTACTATTTCGACTATGACAGACCGCAAGCGATCGGGCGTGTCAAGCCGTTTTATGGCAACTTCGGCATTAATGTTCGCGCGTACACGTATATTCGTTCGATGGGTCCAGATGGCTTAAAAGCAGTGACAGAATATGCAGTGCTAAATGCTAACTACATGATGCGTCGCTTAGCGGAATATTACGACTTACCATACAACCGTCATTGTAAACATGAATTTGTGTTATCAGGAAAGCGACAAAAGAAATTAGGAGTGCGTACGCTCGATATTGCAAAGCGTCTACTTGATTTCGGCTACCATCCGCCAACGATCTACTTCCCATTAATCGTTGAAGAATGTATGATGATCGAGCCGACGGAAACCGAGTCAAAAGAAACGCTCGATGCGTTCATTGACGCGATGATTCAAATTGCGAAAGAAGCGGAGGAAACGCCGGAAATCGTTCAAGAAGCGCCGCATACAACGGTCGTGAGGCGCTTAGATGAAACGACGGCTGCTCGCAAACCGATTTTGCGTTATCAAAAATAAACAGGGTGCCAGGCGTTTTTGCTTGGCACCTTATTTTTTCTTCACTTTCCCTGTCCACATTTTAAATCCGCCTTTTAAGTGGTATAAGTCTCGATAGCCGTTGCGATACAACATTTGTGCAGCGCGACCGCTACGTATTCCACTTTGGCAATATAAGTAAATCGGTTGATCTTTGCGCAACTCTTTCATGCGCAAACGTAATTGTGAAAGCGGGATGTTACGTGCTCCTAAAATGTGACCAGCAGCGTATTCATCTGGTTCGCGAACATCGATGAGCTGTGCTTTGCGATAACCTGCACGGAACTCTTCTTCCGTCAACGTTTGAACGACTCGTTTCTGGTAAAAGTATGTAATGACCGCGTACACAATAATTGCCCCGAGAATAATAAGAGCTATTGTCATGGTGTCCCTCCTTTTTTCATCGTTGCCATGTCTATTATATAAATGTTTTAGGCAAGAAGCAAAGCATTTTCCATTGACTTATTGTGTTTGCTACACTATAAAATGATAGAGGAAAGGGTGGGGTAGATGGAAAAAGAAGTATGGCGTTTTATTGACTCAGGCAATTGTTCCCCAGCGTTTAATATGGCGCTTGATGAAGCGTTGTTAGAATGGCATAGCGAAGGAAAAATTCCACCAACCATTCGTTTTTATGGTTGGAATCCACCAACGCTTTCGATTGGTTATTTTCAAAAAGTCGAAAAAGAAATTGATATGGAAGCGGTCAAAAAGTATGGTCTTGGTTTTGTGAGACGTCCAACCGGTGGACGCGGTGTGCTTCATGATCAAGAGTTGACGTATAGCGTTATCGTGTCTGAATCGCATCCAGCTATGCCTCAAACGGTGACGGAAGCGTATCGTGTCATTTCGCAAGGCATTTTAGAAGGATTTCGTTTTCTCGGGCTTGATGCGTATTTTGCAGTGCCAAAAACAGAAGAAGAAAAAGCAGATTTAAAAAATCCGCGCTCCGCTGTTTGTTTTGATGCACCGTCTTGGTATGAGCTCGTTGTCGAAGGAAGAAAAGTGGCAGGAAGCGCCCAAACGCGACAAAAAGGAGTCATTTTACAGCATGGCTCGATTTTATTAGACTTAGATGAAGAGATGCTTTTTCGTTTATTTAAGTATCCGAACGAACGAGTAAAAGAGCGGTTACGACAAAATTTTAAAAATAAGGCGGTCGCAATAAATGAATTAACCGATCGAAAAGTGACGATCGATGAGGCGAAAGAGGCGTTTTTCAAAGGATTTGAAAAAGGTTTAAACATTCAACTTGAACGATATGAATTAACAGACGATGAGCTTTTTTACGTTCAGCAGCTAGTGAAAAACAAATACGAAACGGATGAATGGAATTTCAAACGGTAAATTTTTCTCTTGACAAATAAAAAATGCTTGACTTAATTATCAATATGTAGTATGAGTTTTACAAAAAATCATACTACATATTGATTTTTTTGTTGATTATTGTTGTCGATATATGGTAGTTTAATGTAGTAAGATTATGTTGGTAGAGGAGAGGTAAAAAATGACGGTTGCGTTTTCTGAAAAAATGACGGTGAATGTGGATAAGTTGAATAAAGACATTCGCCTGTTTCCACAAGTGCACCCGATTACTCCTGAGATGCACATTACATATAAGGGTGTGTCGCGTTTAGTGATGCTTGATCGCTATTCGTTTAAAGATACGGAAAAGTTGACGTTAAGCGTTGGAGACTTTGTCGTTTTAACTGTAAAGGAAGATCCGAAGTTTCCAGCGCGTGGACTTGGATTTATCGTTGAGTTGGACTGGGAAAATAAAAAAGCACACGTGCTTGTTGAAGAAGAATATCGTCATGTGTTGGAAGGAGAGGAAGCGAAAACAGGCATTGTTGTTCGTTCCCTCGATGTCATTGAAAAGCCACTTGAAATTTTTTATGAGCAAATTGCAAAGCGGAACGCAACCGGACTAGCCGCTGTGGAGCAAACAGAAGAAAAACGACAAGAGTGGTTTGAAAAGTTTTATGAACAGCTCGTCAGCCTTAATTTTGTTCCAGCTGGACGCGTATTGTATGGGGCAGGTTCTGGGACAGAAGTAACGTACTTTAACTGCTACGTCATGCCATTTGTGAAAGACTCACGTGAAGGCATTTCTGAACACCGAAAACAAGTGATGGAAATTATGAGCCGCGGTGGCGGTGTCGGAACGAACGGTTCTACCCTTCGCCCACGCAATACGCTCGCGCGCGGAGTGAACGGAAAATCGTCCGGATCAGTGTCATGGCTTGACGACATTGCAAAACTGACCCATCTTGTCGAACAAGGTGGTTCGCGCCGTGGCGCTCAAATGATTATGCTAGCCGATTGGCATCCGGACATTATTGAATTCATTATTTCCAAAATGCAAAATCCGCGCATTTTGCGCTATTTGCTGGAAAATACAGAAGATGAAGGCATTCAAAAAGCAGCGAAAGAGAAATTAAAGTTTACCCCGCTCACCGAGCAAGAGCGCGCGATGTATCAAGGGATCGTTAATTACAAAAACATCCCAGGTTACGGCGGTTTCACGGAAAAAATAATTCAAGAGGCAGAAGAAAAGTTGCGAACAGGTGGCACGTATAGTGTGCACAACCCAGACTTTTTAACAGGGGCGAACATTTCTGTTTGTTTAACGAAAGAGTTTATGGAAGCGGTAGAAAAAGATGAAGAGTATGAATTGCGCTTTCCAGATGTTGAAACGTATTCAGAAGAAGAAATGCGCATCTACAACGAAAAATGGCATGAAGTTGGCGATGTGCGCGAATGGGAGAAAATGGGCTATCGCGTTCGTGTTTATCGAAAAATTCGTGCGCGCGAGCTATGGAAGCTCATTAACATTTGCGCAACGTATTCCGCAGAACCAGGCATTTTCTTTATCGACAACGCCAACGACATGACGAATGCCAGAGCGTACGGACAAAAAGTAGTTGCAACAAATCCGTGTGGTGAACAACCACTCGCACCTTATTCTGTGTGCAATTTAGCTGCGATTAATTTGGCGAATATGGTCGATAAAGAAAAGAAAGTTGTCGATTATGAAAAATTAAAGCGGACGGTTGAAGTCGGTGTCCGCATGCAAGATAACGTTATTGATGCAACCCCATACTTCCTTGAGGAAAATAAAAAGCAAGCGCTTGGGGAGCGCCGCGTCGGTCTTGGCGTCATGGGACTAGCGGATCTGCTTATTTATTGTGAAAAAGAGTACGGCTCCGAAGAAGGCAATCAGTTAGTGGACGAGCTGTTTCAAACAATCGCGACAACAGCGTATCGTGCGTCGATTGAGCTTGCGAAAGAAAAGGGAAGCTTTCCGTTTTTAGTTGGCGAAACGGAAGAAGAAACGATGAAATTGCGTGAAGCGTTTATTCACACCGGTTATATGAAAAAAATGCCGGACGATATTCGACAAGATATTTTAACATACGGCATTCGCAACTCGCATTTGCTGACCGTGGCTCCGACGGGTAAGTAGTTGCCCCCTGTATTTGTAAAAATACAGTGAAAACTCGGCTATATGCGGGGAAATCTGGCGTATCTCTTGCTACCTGTGCCTTGCCAGCACATGAAAGAGGTAAAAATGCAAGAGTGTTGGATTATCCTACCAGACAATCCGCAGGGAAGTCGTGGCTGACCCCTCAACGACTATACGCCGAGCAACCAAATCTCGTGACAGGAACATCTGTTCTGTTTTATAATAATCATATTAGGACAGAAAAGGAGAGATGTTCCTGTGAAGAAAAAATGTCTTAATTGCGATGAAGAAATTTATGTAAAGCCTAGTCACTTTGAAAGAAAAAAGTTTTGTTCCCGATCTTGCAAAACAGAGTATCAAAAAAAGAATCCACCATTATTTTGGAAAAAGATGAGTAAAAAAGTTAAAGTTTTTTGCTCGTTTTGTGGAAGGGAAATGCTTCGAAAGCCTTCTATTATTCAAAAAAATAATTTTTGTAATAAACAATGTAGGAGAATGTATCTAATACAGAACGCCCATCAAATTAATCAACACTTGAGAAAACGTGTCGAAAAAATTTGTGAAACTTGCGGAAAAACGTTCGATGTCCCAGAAAATCGAAAATTAAGCGCAAAATATTGTTCGAGAACATGTCTAGGCAAAGCGAACGGGGAAAGAGGAAAAGCTCAATATAAAAAGCGAATTATTGTCACATGTAATAATTGTGGCAAAAAAATCGAGAAAAAACCTTCTGTTGTTAGAAATCTTAATTTCTGTTCTGTGCATTGCATGGGTGATTATTATGAAAGAACTAGGATGTTCTCTGGAGAAAACAATGGTGCTTGGGCAGGAGGAGATATAGAATATTATGGGCCAAACTGGAGAGCTCAGCGCAGGAAGGCTAGGGAACGTGATAATTTTACTTGTCAAGATTGTGGAATAACAGAAGCTGAATATGGACGTGAATTATCAGTTCATCACATTATACCATTTAGGGCTTTCAACGGTGATTGGAAAAAGGCGAATGAATTATCTAATTTAATTACCTTATGTGAGTATCCTTGTCATCGCAAAAGACATTCACAGGAGATTTGGTTGAAGATATAGTCTGACCCATATGGCGACATATGGAGCGGGTAGCAATATCGTACCTGCCTTCTGTCCAATATGTATGGATAGAAGTAACATAAGTGAGTACCGGAACCATGATCGGCGTGTCCACAGGACTTGAACCATATTTCTCTTTCTCTTATTATCGAAGCGGCCGTCTCGGCAAGTTTATTGAAGTGAAGGCGGATATCGTTCAAGAATATTTAGATAAACATCCAGAAGCGGATCCGAACAACTTGCCGCATTGGTTTGTAACGGCGATGGATTTATCGCCAGAAGCGCATGCCGATGTGCAATGTATCATTCAACGTTGGGTTGACTCTAGCCTTTCGAAAACGGTGAATGCACCTCGCGGCTATACGGTCGAGCAAGTGCAAAAAGTGTACGAACGGTTATGGAGAGGTGGCGCAAAAGGGGGTACAGTATATGTCGATGGTAGCCGCGATGCGCAAGTGTTGACATTAAAAGCGGAAGAAAATGCAGTCGAAGAACAGCTTGAATTAATTCCAGAAGAACCGAAAAAACGAACCGTTGCTCTCGTTGAAACGATTCCAGATTTACGGGCGACAGACGTTACGATCGGATCGGAAGTCGGCAACATTTGTCCGGTATGCCGCGAAGGAACGGTCGAAGAAATCGGCGGCTGCAACACGTGCACAAGTTGCGGTGCGCAATTAAAATGTGGTTTGTGATGGAAAAATGGAAAAAGGAACGGGAAAATCTCCGTTCCTTTTCATTATGAATGATAACAAAAATTGTATTTCATCACCTCATAACAATCAAACATACTAACATTGAGGTGATTGTATGAAGCCGTTTATTCCGCAACTTGTTTATTTTGAGCCAGAAGCGCTCCGTTATCCACTTGGCAAAGAGTTGTATGAGAAATTTAAACATATGCATATTGACATTCGCGAAACGACATCGCACAACCAAGTTCGCGGTATTCCAGGGGATAATGAACTGCAACAATATCGCAATGCAAAATCAACACTTGTTGTCGGTGTTCGCCGTACATTAAAGTTTGATACATCTAAACCGTCAGCAGAATATGCGATTCCGCTTGCGACAGGGTGCATGGGTCATTGTCATTATTGTTATTTACAAACAACGCTTGGAAGTAAGCCTTACATTCGTGTGTACGTCAATCTGGATGATATTTTTGCCCAAGCGAAAAAATATATTGATGAACGCGCTCCAGAAATTACGCGTTTTGAGGCTGCTTGTACGTCAGATATTGTCGGCATCGACCATTTGACGCATGCGTTAAAAAAAGCGATTGAATTTATTGGTACAACCGAATACGGCCGCCTTCGCTTTGTTACAAAGTATGAACATGTCGATCATTTGCTTGATGCGAAACATAACGGAAAAACACGTTTTCGCTTTAGCGTCAATTCACGGTATGTCATTCAAAATTTTGAACCGGGGACGTCTTCATTTGATGGGCGGTTGGAGGCAGCACGAAAAGTGGCACGTGCTGGCTATCCACTCGGCTTTATCGTTGCACCCATTTATATGCATAACGGATGGGAAGAAGGATATTTTGAGCTATTTGAACGATTACATGCGAATTTACAAGACATCGACTTAACGGGTGTAACGTTTGAACTAATTCAACATCGCTTCACAAAACCAGCGAAAACAGTCATTCAAAAACGGTATCCGAAGACGAAACTCGATCTTGATGAGACAAAACGAAAATATAAATGGGGACGATACGGTATTGGGAAATATGTGTATCGAGATGAAGAAGCCAATCGGCTGAATGACACGATTCGTTCCTATATTGCACAATTTTTTCCCGAGGCAACGATTGAATATTTTACGTAAATAGTTGTCATGCTTGGTAAACATGTTATAATCATAATGATTGCGGATGTTTGTTTAGGAGGGACATATATGCCAACACCAAGCATGGAAGATTATATTGAACAAATTTATATATTGATCGAAGAAAAAGGATACGCTCGTGTATCGGATATTGCCGAAGCGTTATCTGTTCATCCCTCCTCTGTGACAAAAATGGTTCAAAAGCTTGATAAAGACGAATATTTAGTATATGAAAAATACCGAGGGCTTGTACTTACTCCGAAAGGAAAAAAAATCGGTAAGCGACTTGTGTATCGCCATGAGCTACTGGAACAATTTATGCGTCTCATTGGTGTAGACGAAGAAAACATTTATCGCGATGTTGAGGGAATCGAACATCATTTAAGTTGGAATGCGATTGACCGTATTGGTGACTTAGTTCAATATTTTGAAGAAGATCGGTCACGTCTTGAAGCGCTTCGCAACATTCAAAAGCAAAACGAGCAAGAACAGGCATAAACGCTTGTTCTTTTTGTTTTTTTATGCTCAATTTCTCCCGTTCTTCATACATATATGGCGAGGGAGGGAAGGGCATGGAGATTGACGGTGTATTTTCAGGCGGAGGTGTCAAAGGTTTCGCGTTAATCGGAGCATACGAGGCCATCGAGGAAAAAGGTTTTCGCTTTAAACGGCTCGCTGGTACGAGCGCAGGGGCGCTTATTGCGTCGTTTATTGCATCGGGATTTACAAGCAAGGAAATCATAGACATGATGGACGATATGAATTTAATGGATTTTCTCGATGAGCGACGTACGATCATTCCGTATGCGTGGTTAAAATGGCTTTTACTTTATTGGAAAATGGGGTTGTATAAAGGGGAAAAGCTTGAACAATGGATAGCTGAACAGCTCAGCAAAAAGGGAGTGTGTACATTTGCAGATTTGCCACATGAACGATTGCGAGTGATTGCTTCTGATTTAACAAATGGAACGATGCTTATTTTGCCAGATGATTTACCGAAATACGGCATTGATCCTCTTCGCTTTCCGGTCGCAAAAGCGGTCAGAATGAGCGTCGGCATCCCTTATTTTTTTGAGCCTGTACGGCTAAAGACAGACGAAGGGAAGCATATTGTTGTTGATGGCGGCTTACTAAGCAATTTTCCGATTTTTTTATTTGATGAAGAACGGAAAAAGCGACCTGTTCTAGGCATCAAATTAAGCGCAAGACAAGCGCAAAAAGCAAAAAAGAAAATTAATAATGCCATTGAGTTGTATGAAGCGTTGTTTCAAACGATGCGCGAGGCGCACGATGAACGATACATTTCACGCCGTCATGAGAAAAACATTATTTTTCTCCCGGTCAAACATATTGTTGCCACAGATTTTTCAATGACCGATGAAGAGAAAAAGGAGCTTATTTCGTTTGGAAAAGAGCGGACAGAACAATTTTTAAAAACGTGGACGTATTAAAAGAAAAAATCGGGCTAAAAAGAAGCCCGATTCAGACTGTTGACAAAATGGTTGTAAGACAGTTGTTTTACAACCATTTTGTTCCATTTTGGTATTTGTTTTGCTTGATGAACTGACGAAAATAAC
>NZ_JACHEQ010000001.1 GCF_014201515.1 Anoxybacillus mongoliensis | reverse complement strand
CTTGATGACGTTGAAGCATCCGATTTCCCCCTCCTATAAAAATACCCTTGTACCTATATATTAAACCAGCTTGTCGACTTTGTCGACAAGCTGAGAGGCTGCGTTATAATAACGCGCCTCTTTTCATATGACCGAAAATTGTTTCATCAGGTAATGCCGAGCATGTGATGAGCTCTTTTGTAAATGGATGAGGAAACGATAAGGAGAACGCATGTAACGCTTGCCGATTAATCAACGGTTTTCCCCCATATAATGTATCGCCAACTAACGGATGACCGATATGGCTCATATGCACACGAATTTGATGCGTTCGTCCTGTATCGAGAGTGAGGCGAACGAGCGACACATGTTTTTGTTTGTCATATTCGAGCCGTTCATAGTGCGTAATCGCTGTATCTCCTGTTTTCGATACACGTCGTCTTGTTGGATGGTGTCGATCACGCCCGATTGGTGCTTCGATCGTTCCTTTTTTCTGTTTTACATATCCATGAACAAGCGCAATATACGTGCGACGAATGGTTCGTTCGGCTAAATATTTATCAAGAATAGCCCCAGCAAGTGCATGTTTAGCGAATAAAATGACACCGCTTGTATCGCGATCGAGCCGATGAATATGACGGACTTTGCTATAAATTCCTTCACATTGAAAGTGAAAGGCGACCGCATTTGCTAACGTATTTGTTTGGTTTGGTTGCGTCGGATGAACGTCCATATGTGCCGGCTTGTTAACGACAAGTACATGATCGTCTTCAAATATAACATGAAGTGGTACGTATGTCGGAAGCGGTTCGATTTGTTCTTCCTTTATACGAACACGAATGCGATCGTTCGGCGAAATGATCGTATGAAAAGGAACGACGTTGTCATTGATGGCTACACCTTTTGTCATTCGCCATTCATGTAACATTTTTTTCGGAACGAACCATTTCGTTTGGAATGCTTGTTCTAGTGACAAGCCTTCCCATGATGATGGCGCTTCAAATACGAGCCAATTTCCTTTTTTTTGTACATTCATTCGTCTCACTCTTTCTATACAATAAATTACCAACACCAAAAAAGGAGTTGGTGTGTTACAATTTCGTTATAGATTAGGAAAAGAAATGGAAAAAGGTGAGGCAATTGAAAACCGTCTATGTTGCTACGGAAGAGCAAAAGCAATATATTCATTCGCTTATTGAACAGTTTTATACGTGTATTTTTCCAAAATATTTTACGGATGATGAAATTGAAACATTTCAATCGCTTGGCATATTAAGATTCGAATCTTCCGCATATGACGGAACGTTGAAAGAGGCATTTACGATTATTTCTGCATTACAATCGTTACAAGCCATCATTGAGTTTATTTCATTCCATCGTCATTCAGCTTACTATGAACAGCTTTTTCAGCGCAATATTGAACAGCTCGAACAGCATGGCATTAGTTTTCCACTTACTCTTGAACATTTTTTGCATCAAAAAGATGAGTATATAAGCATGTATATGAAGCCTGTTCACACTTGGGTGATGTAAAAAAGCCTTCAAAACGAAGGCTTTTTATTTGATCTGTTCAAACCACTTGCGGAATACGTCTTCTTCATAGTATCCTTCAATGCGCGCCACTTCTTTGCCATTTTTGAAGTGAACAATTGTCGGCGTTGCCTCGATATGATACTCGTCCCAGCCTTCTTCAAATTCCAAAAGGTTAAATTGCTTTAAATCAATTCCCATTTCTTTTGACAACGGAGCGACAATTGGCGTTGTCTTTTTACAAAATTCGCATGTTGAACTATAAAAGTAAACAGTGATCGTCTCCTTATTGTTTAATGCTTCTTTTAATTCATCTGGTAAAATAATGTTTTGATAGTTCGGATCATCAAGAAGATCGATCGTAGCTGGGTGCAATTCTTCCTTTCCAAATGGATTGCCTTCAGCTTTTTGTTTTTGTGTATACGATGTAATCCAAGCGAGCGCACTAAATAAAGCGACGATAATACCTCCGAAAATAAGCAACTTTTTCATATGTATTTCCCTTCTTTCTCCATTCGAATGACTCGATAACTAATAATGCTGATGAAAACAAAGGCAATTAGTGCTAAAAGGGGAATGGTAATAAACCCAAGCCAGTTCAAATAATCTCCCGTACATGGCACAATGCTACATGATGGAGCAGTGTCGTGAAAAAACGGTACTTTTTGAATTAAATAATGATATGAAGAAATTATGCCACCAATGACCGATAACATAAGCGTATAACGAGCGAGTATAAACTCTTTTCGCACGACGGCCATGCCGAGCAAAAACACTTGCGGATACATAAAAATGCGCTGATACCAACAAAGTTCACATGGAATAAATTTCATTACCTCAGAAAAATACAGGCTGCCAAGTGTAGCAATTAGTGCAACAATCCAAGCGGCCAATAAATGATTTTCTTTCCGCGTCATGATTCCACCTTCTTATTTTTTACTCTTTGTTCATTATAGTACATGGAAAGAAATGATGTAAATTCCGACTACATTTTACTTACATAATGAACGATTGAACGTACACAATAAGAAGCGAAAGGGGAGGATGATATTGAATTATACAGTTGAATCAATTATGACGCGTCAAGTGGCAACGGTCACGCCAGATCAATCTGTTCAAGAGGCAGCACGACTAATGAACGAACATAACGTCGGTGCGATTCCTGTTGTTGAAAACGGAAAAATCAAAGGGATGGTCACTGACCGTGATATTACTCTTCGTACGACTGCACAAGGGTTGACCCCCTCAACGCCTGTTTCACAAGTCATGACAAGCAATGTCGTGACAGGTACACCGAACATGAGCGTTGATGAAGCAGCAAAAGTGATGGCGAAAAACCAAATTCGTCGCTTGCCGATCGTACAAAATAATGCCCTTTGTGGCATTGTTGCACTTGGGGATATTGCTACAAACAAAGCATACGATGAAGCAGCAGAACAAGCGCTATCTGAGATTTCCGAACCTTCATATCATTAAACAAAAAAGGGGCTTCTTTTAAAGGAGCTCCTTTTTCGCTATGAGAAAGGAATTTGCATGAAAAGACGAGAATAAGTTACAATGAGCAACGGATATGGAGGGATAAACATGACTTGGAAAATGGTGTACGAACGCTGGAAACAGGCACAATTAGATGAAGAATTGCGCATGCACTTGCAACAATTCGAACAAGATGAAAAATTGTTAGAAGATTGTTTTTATAAAACGTTAGAGTTTGGTACAGGAGGCATGCGCGGAGAAATCGGACCAGGAACGAACCGCATGAACATATATACGGTACGAAAAGCATCGGCAGGGTTAGCGAGGTACATCGAATCATTTGGCGAGGAAGCGAAGAAACGTGGGGTTGTAATCGCCTATGATTCGCGCCATAAATCGCAACAGTTTGCGATGGAAGCTGCAAAAACGCTTGCGACCCATGGCATTCAAACGTACGTATTTGATGAGCTTCGCCCGACGCCAGAGCTTTCGTTTGCTGTAAGACATTTACATGCTTTTTCGGGCATTGTCATCACGGCTAGCCACAACCCACCAGAGTATAACGGCTATAAAGTATACGGAGAAGATGGTGCACAGTTGCCGCCACATATTGCTGATGTCGTCATTGAACATGTCAATGCGATTGAAAATGAATGGGAACTTGCAGTTGAACAAGAAGACGTATTAAAAGAAAAAGGATTGATTCAAATCATTGGTGCAGAGATTGATGATGCATACATACAAAAGTTAAAAACGATCTCCCTTCGCCCAGAACTTTCCCATGAAGTCGATGTAAAAGTTGTCTTTACACCGCTTCATGGCACAGCAAATAAGCTCGTTCAACGTGGATTAAAGGAATTCGGCTATAAACACGTGTTTATTGTAAAGGAACAAGAACAACCGGATCCGAATTTTTCAACGGTAAAATCGCCAAACCCAGAAGAACATGCAGCGTTTGAATTAGCGATTCAGCTTGGAAAACAAGTGGATGGGGACGTGTTAATTGCGACAGATCCTGATGCCGATCGTTTAGGGATTGCGGTAAAAAATAACAAAGGGGAATACGTCGTTTTAACGGGCAATCAAACAGGTGGATTGTTGCTTCATTACATTCTTTCACAAAAGAAAGAAAAAGGGATATTGCCATCAAATGGGGTTGTGTTCAAAACGATCGTCACATCTGAATTTGGTCGTGCGATTGCCAAGTCATTTGGGATCGAGACGATGGATACATTGACAGGGTTTAAATTTATCGGTGAAAAAATTAAACAATACGAGCAAACAGGGGAGTATATATTCCAGTTTGGTTACGAAGAAAGTTACGGTTATTTAATTGGTGACTTTGCTCGCGATAAAGATGCGATTCAAGCGGCATTACTTGCTGTTGAAATGTGCGCGTTTTACAAAAAGCAAGGCTTATCTTTATACGAAGCACTGATGCAATTGTTTGAACAATACGGATATTATCAAGAAGGGTTGCGTTCACTCACGCTGAAAGGAAAAGAGGGGGCGGAGCGAATCGAGGCGTTATTAGCGACGTTCCGTCATGAACCGCCAGCCGTTGTCGCTAATCAACGCGTTGTGATTCGTGAAGACTATAAGGTAAGTGAGCGCGTATATGCAGATACGGGTAAGAAAGAAACGATCCATCTACCTAAGTCGAACGTCTTAAAATATGTGCTAGAAGATGGATCATGGTTTTGTGCGCGTCCGTCTGGCACAGAGCCAAAAATGAAATTTTATTTTGGTGTCAAAGGGCGAACGCTCGAGGAAGCGAAGCAACAGTTAGAGCAATTAGAAACAGCGGTCATGGAGCGGGTGTATACGTTAACGGCTGATAAGGTATAATGCCTTATCAGTTGTTTTTTAAATGAGGAACGAGTAACATAGAAGCGACAACGTAGAAAGGGTGATTTTCATTTGTTACAAGGACAAGTGGCTATTGTGACAGGTGCATCGCGTGGGATTGGTTTAGCAATTGCACATAAGTTGGCAGAGCAAGGAATGAAGCTCGTATTAATTGGCAGCTCCTCGGATATTCACCGCGTCAACGAGCAATTAAAAGACGTAAAAACGTTTCAAGCGGACGTATCAAACGAGCAACAAATGAACGAAGTGGTCGAAGCGACCATCGCTACATTCGGCCGCATTGATTTACTTGTGAATAATGCGGGTATCGGTGTATTTAAACCTGTAGAGGAAACGACAGTCGAAGAATGGAAGCGACTATTTGAAGTCAATGTACAAGGGGTATTTATTGGGACAAAAGCAGTGCTTCCACACATGAAAAAGCAACGTTCGGGAACGATTATTACGATTTCGTCTGACGTTGGTCGGTATACGATTGCGAACGGTTCCGCATATACAGCGACGAAATATGCCGTTCAAGGATTTTCGGGAAGTGTAGCGCAAGAAGTACGTTCATACGGCATTCGCGTCGGTACAATTAATCCTGGAATGGTTGATACATACTTTGCTAACTCTACGCAAGGATTGCCTGAAAAAGCAGAATGGCTGAAGGCAGAAGACGTTGCTGAAGCGGTCGTTTACATGGCGAGTGCCCCGAAACATATGTTAGTTGATGAAATTGTATTACATCCGCTCATTCAAACGTATCCCGTCATATAAAAAGCGAAAGGAGATCATCCCTTTCGCTCTAATTATACTCCATCGTAAGCGTTGGTTCTTGTTCATATACGTCTAACGCATGATCGATGTAACGTAACAATGCGTTCAATCGCTTTTGGACGACAGTATAATCTTTTTCGAAGTTGTATGCATGAAGAAACTGTTCAATTTTTTTTGAAAGTAAATCGTCTTTTGTGCGTACCATAAGAATGAGTAAATGATCCCATTCCGATCGGTACGTATAATAAAGCGCCTTGTCGTAATCGGCTGTATGCACTGCAAACCCTCCTTATCGTGAGGAGCTATATGTAGTTTATGAAAAAACGGTCATTTTTCTCGCTGTAAATGTTGTGCGATTTGGTAGAGGAGAGTTGGACATGGAGAAACACGTTGTGTATTATGAATCACCGATCGGTTGGTTACAAATCGTTGGAACGAATGACGGAATTGAGCGGATTGATGTCGTTGAACAAGGTGGAGATCAGAACGAAAAAGTGGCGGAGCCTCTCATGCAGTCGCTAGAAGAAATTGAACAATACTTCCAAAAGAAACGGACATCGTTTTCGATACCCTTAAAGCTCGTTGGTACCCCGTTTCAAATGCGTGTATGGGAAGCGTTACAAACGATTCCTTATGGACAAACGGTGTCATATGCTTATATTGCCAAACAAATTGGGCAACCGAAAGCGGTACGAGCCGTTGGGAACGCTGTTGGAAGCAATCCGATGACGATCGTCATTCCTTGTCACCGTGTTGTTCGCACGGGTGGAGGACTTGGTGGATATGCGTGGGGAATAGAGCGAAAAAAATGGCTACTTGAGCACGAAACGCGCTGAAAGTTCAGCGCGTTTGCCCCAATAGCCATTTCGCGTAAGGTGAATCGGCTGGTAAAATGACGACCGTATCTTCGCCGATCGTCGTTTTATACGATTCGAGCGTACGGTAAAACGAATAAAATTCAGGATCTTTTGCAAATGTTTCGTTATAAATACGCGCTGCTTCTCGTTCGCCTGCTGCGCGAATACGTTCAGCATCCGCTTGCGCTTTGGCGAGCATTTCTTTTACTTCACGGTCTGTTTGAGCAATAATACGCTGTTTTTGAGCATCTCCCATTGATAAATATTCTTGCGCTTTTGATTCGCGTTCAGAAATCATGCGTTTATAAACAGACTGTTCGTTTTCCTCCGGTAAGTCAATGCGCTTCATGCGCACATCAATGACGCGAATGCCGTAACGATCTTGTTGTAACAGCTCGTTTACTTTTGCAGTTACTTCATCGTTTAAGCTGCCGCGCGATGACTTTTCATCATTAATAATTTCATCGTAATTTAACCGTCCAAGCTCGGTGCGGACAATGGAGAAAATAAATTCATCCATTTTTGATTCTGCATTTTCCAATGTCCGAGCGTTTTGAATCATCTCTTTCGGATTTGTAATTTCCCAAATGGCGTAATGGTTGACGAGAATTCGCTTTTTATCTTTTGTATTAATTTCCGCTTCCGCTACGTCATAAAAGATTTGGGCTTTCGGCAATGATGTCACGCTTTGAATAAAAGGAATTTTAAAGCGTAATCCAGGCGTTTGATCGATGCGAACAATTTCGCCAAATTGACGTACGACTTTATATTCATTTTCATGAACGATGTATATATTTGTTAAAATAACGATAAGTAAAATAAGTCCAATGCCGCCACTAATGATAAACCGAAACCATTTCTTCGGAAGTTTATCCTTCAAGGTGATGATGTTTTGATCGTCTTGGAAGTTTGTCATTCATTACCACTCCCTTGTTCTTTCTTTTTCTCTGTCGTTTGTTTTTCGATCGGTTGAATTGGTAAATATTTTAGCGTATTGCCATCGTCGTTCATAATGTAAATGCGCGTGTACGGTAGGACTTGTTCAAGCGTTTCAATCATTAGTCGCTGTTTTGTAATGTCTTTCGCGTTTTTATATTCTTCGTATAAGGCGTTAAATTTGGCGACATCCCCATACGCTTTTTCAATGCGCGCTACTTTATCAGCTTCGGCTTGGGAGATGAGGGCGTCTTTTTCACCTTCGGCTTCTTTCGTCCGTTTGTTGCGATATTTATTCGCTTCGTTAATTTTTGTATTCATCGTCTCACGTGCATCAGTAACGTTTGTAAATGCTTTGCGCACTTCGTCATTTGGCAAGTCCACGTCTTGTAACTTCACAGCTAAAATCGAAATACCAATATCATACTTTTTCATTAATGCGGTCAGTGACTCGCGCACATCTGCTTCAATTTTCGCTTTGCCCGACGTTAATGCATCATCAATTTTTGAGCTACCGATGACGCTACGTAAAGAAGCAGATGTCGCATTATATAAAATTTGTTCCGGTTCGTATGAACGATAGAGAAATTTCGCAGGGTCAGTAATTTTCCATTGTACGACCATATCAGCGAGGACAATATTTTCATCGCCGGTGATCATTTTTGTATCCCCTTTGTTTGAGGCGACGACTTTTCCGTTTTCCTCTTTGTATCCAAACTGTAAACTAAACGTTTCGCGTGATAACGTTTCTACTGTTTGAATCGGCCAAGGAAGTTTAAAATGTAGTCCGGGTGTCGTCACTTCCTCATCAATTTTACCAAACGTTAAAATAATCGCTTGTTCTGACTCATCAACGGTGTACCATGATGTTAATGCAGCGATAAGAAGAAGAAGACCTGCCACTGTGCCGATGATGATTCCTGTAACTGAACGTTTCTCCATATAAACCCACCTTTCTTGTTATTTATATGTATGTACGGAAAAAAAAGAAAAAAGTTTCAGCAAAAAAGCTACTGATGCACTCAGTAGCTCATATATATTTTCGTTGTACGTTTCGTCCGTCGTATGTGAACAGCGTCGGTTTGTTTTCAATAATCGTTTCCATATGAACGGCGCGTCCCCAAAGTTGATAAATGTAAGGAAGCACTTTTTCTAAATATTTGACGTCTAGTTCAATGCCTTCATACGAATGTTTTAAATATAGCTCCCCGTTGCGCATGTAGTCGCCGTCATTGACTGTAATATATGGAAATCCCCCGTTGACGCGCATGTTTACAAGCTGATCCCGCACATGTTCCCAATGTTTATCAACAATTTTGTAGTCTTTTCCTTGTTTTTGGAACAAATACATATCTTCGCGCATGACGAGCTCTTTTGTTAAATAGTTACGCAAAAAGGAGATGTCAGATTCTAGTTCGCGTACTTCAAATATTTTTGCACGTCCTGAACCCGGTTTGACACCGAGCTTTTTCATTTCTTCTGTCGGATTGTCCCAGCGTTTTTCGATATCTTCAAAAATTTTTAATCCTAAGTAATACGGATTAATTCCAGTTCGGGAAGGTTGAACAACGCCGGCATTTAATTTGGCAAATTCAATCGCTTCATCGCTCGTTAAATCCATCTCACGTAAAATACGTTGATGCCAGTACGTTGCCCATCCTTCGTTCATAATTTTCGTTTCGAGCTGCGGCCAAAAATAAAGCATTTCTTCACGCATCATTGTTAAAATATCGCGCTGCCATTCTTCAAGTTCACGGCTATATTCTTCAATAAACAATAGCAAATCTTTTTCGGGTTGCGGTGGAAATTTTCTTCGTTTTTTTCGCGTTTGTGGTGCTTTTTTCTTTTCATCAAGCGACCATAAATCGTCATATGGCGACGGTTTCGGTACTTCATCATCTTCTTCGTATATTTCTGTATCAGCAATCGTCCATGAAAGCTTCGGGCGAAGAAGCGAAGGGTCAATATGCTCTTGAATGGCTAATACAGCGTCTAAAAACTTTTCGACTTCTTGTTTCCCGTATTCGTGCTCATAATGCTTAATTCGTTCCGCTGTTGCCGCCATGCTTTCGACCATGTCTCGTTTTGTGTTGCTGAAGCGAACGTTATTTTTAAAAAAGTCGCTATGAGCAAGGACGTGTGCGACAATTAATTTATTTTGAATAAGCGTATTTGTATTTAATAAAAAGGCGTAGCACGGATCGGAGTTAATGACAAGCTCGTAAATTTTACTTAATCCGAGATCATAATGAAGTTTCATTTTATGAAATTGTTTCCCAAAACTCCAATGTGAAAAACGTGTCGGCATGCCGTATGCTCCAAATGTGTAAATAATATCAGCTGGGCAAATTTCATAGCGCATTTCATAAAAATCAAGCCCAAACCCTTCGGCAATTTCCGTAATTTCGGAAATGGCTTTTTCTAATGCTTTTTGTTCATCTCGTTTCATCGCGCTCCCTCCTTATGACAATGTATGAGCAAGCGCGTCATTTGATACGTCAAGAATGTTTCATTGACTTTATATTTTCTTTTGTGTATATTTAACTATGTTAAATATTTATGTCGTTAAAAAGGTGGGATGCGTATGGAGCAAACGCCGTTCACCGCGCTTGTTGAGCGATTAGAGCATGCGTTTTCGTTAGCCCTTCGCAAATTAGCAGCTGATTTGGCTAAGGAGGAAATTGGCTTAACGAAACCGCAGTTTTTTATTTTAAACTTGTTGTCGAAGCGTGGGAAATGTACAGTGAGCGAATTGGCGGACGAAATGTTTGTCAAACCGAGCGCCATTACGACAATGATTGACCGCTTATATAAAAGCGGATTTGTGCTGCGCGAACGAGATGACGAAGACCGTCGCGTCGTGTATGTACAATTGTCTGAAAAGGGGAAAGAAATGCTTCAGCATGCACGGGCGGAACGAAGAAAAATTATTGAGCGTTATTTGAGTCAACTACAATTCGATGAACTTGAGCAGTTTGTCCATATCATCGAAAAAATTGCTGCGGCAAACGAAAAAGAGGAGAAGTGAGATATATGAAAGAACAAGCAGCGATACAAACAAGTATTGCAAATATACAACAAAAACGAGGTATTTTAATTACCGGATTACTTGTGGCGATGTTGTTTGGGGCACTTGACGGCACGATCGTTGGCACAGCGTTGCCTCGCATTGTTGGCGAGCTTGGTGGATTAAGCATGATGGCATGGCTAACGACAGCATACATGCTCACATCGACAACGATTGTCCCGATTGCCGGGAAACTTGCTGATTTATTTGGTCGAAAGTCGATCTATGTGTCAGGATTAGCGATTTTTATTATTGGTTCCGCGTTATGTGGTATGGCGGATACGATGACTCAACTTATTATTTTCCGCGCCATTCAAGGTATTGGTGGCGGCATTATGATGCCAATGGCGATGATTGCCATCGGTGATTTGTTTACAGGAGCAGAGCGGGCAAAATGGCAAGGTGTATTCGGTGGCGTATTTGGATTAGCGTCTATTCTCGGTCCGCAAGTCGGCGGATGGATTGTTGATTCGTTAAATTGGCGCTGGGTGTTTTACATTAACCTTCCTGTTGGTGTATTAGCAATTGTGCTCATTTCGATCGGTTTGCATAACCACCGCATCGCTGAGCGGGTGAAGCTTGATTTGGCCGGCATGTTTACAATGGTTGTCGCGGTTGTTTCGTTATTGCTTGCTTTAACGTTTGGTGGCGATAAATACGATTGGCTATCGTGGCAAATCGTTTCTTTATTAGCTAGCTCTGTTGTTTTCTTTAGCTTATTTGTATTTGTTGAGCGAAAAGCAGAAGAGCCGATTATGCCGATGCATTTATTAAAAAATAAAACATTTGTTGTGCTTAATAGTGTCGGATTTTTTATGTCTGTCGGTATGTTTGGAGCAATTATGTTCGTCCCGCTTTTTATGCAAGGTATTATCGGCATGAGCCCATCCGAATCAGGAACGATGATGTTTCCGATGATGTTTGCGCTCATTATTGCAAGCATGATCGGCGGACGACTTGTACAAAAAATTGGCGTTCGTCCGCAAGTCATTGTCGGAATGGTGCTTGTGGCGCTCGGCTTTTTCTTATTGTCAACGATGAACGTCGATACGAATAAGTGGACCGCGATGTTATTTATGGCAACGCTCGGTTTTGGACTAGGATTTGTCAATCCGGTCATTACACTAGCGTTACAAGAAGTATTTCCAAAATCGCAGCTCGGTATTGTGACATCATCGAGTCAATTTTTCCGTCAAATTGGTGGAACGTTTGGGGCAACGTTGTTAGGAGCGATTATGAACCACCGTTCGAAAGATTTATTAGAAGCGAAGTTTCTTCCGCTGTTAGAGAAATTACCAGCACAAGCGCATGCGATGATGGATTCATTTAAACAACTCGTTGAATCGAATCCGCAAAGCGTATATTCGGTCATTTTAAATCCGGATACGTTGAAAAAAATTCCCGAACAAATGCAACAAATGTTTGTACCCGTATTAAAACAAACACTCGTTGATGCGTTAAGCGATGTGTTTTTATATGGGTTAATCTTTGTCGGCATCGGTTTTGTTTTTGCGCTGTTCATCGGCCGCATTACGATTTCTCGTACGCAGAATAAAACGGCTCCAATGGAATAAGTATAAAAGTAAACGATCGCCAAAGCGGTCGTTTACTTTTATAATAAAAAAGTGAAACGTTTGCACAGATAAAACGAAATTTTTTATGAAAAAGTGCAACTTCCTCTTTAAACAAAGCAATTTGTATATTAACATGAAAGAGTAATAATCATTGAAAGCGATTTATTTTGAGTCAATTGAGGAGGATTTCATGTGAAAAGAGCTTGGTGGAAAGAAGCGATTGCATATCAAATATATCCAAGAAGCTTTATGGATTCAAATGGAGACGGGATTGGTGATTTACAAGGGATTATCCAAAAGCTTGACTATTTAAAAGAACTTGGAATCGATGTCATATGGATTTGTCCGATTTATAAATCGCCAAATGCAGATAATGGCTATGACATTAGCGATTATCAAGACATTATGGAACAGTTTGGAACGATGGAAGATTTCGATCAGTTGCTTGAAGAAATTCATAAACGCGACATGAAAGTCATTTTAGATCTTGTTATTAACCATACGAGCGATGAGCATCCATGGTTTATTGAGTCGCGCTCATCAAAGGATAATCCTAAACGCGATTGGTACATTTGGCGCGATGGGAAAAACGGCAAAGAGCCAAACAATTGGGAAAGCATTTTTGGCGGTTCTGCTTGGGAATATGACGAGACGACGGATCAATATTATTTACACGTGTTTGCGACGAAGCAACCGGATTTGAATTGGGAAAATGAAGATGTTCGCCGCGCTTTATATGATATGATTAACTGGTGGCTCGATAAAGGCATTGATGGGTTCCGTGTCGATGCGATTTCACACATTAAGAAAAAAGAAGGTCTTCCGGATTTGCCAAATCCAAAAGGACTTGACTATGTCCCTTCATTTGATGGACATATGAATCAAGAAGGGATCATGGACTATCTTCGTGAACTCAAAGCGCAAACGTTTGCGCGTTATGACATTATGACGGTTGGAGAAGCGAACGGAGTTACTGTGGAGGAAGCGGAAGATTGGGTCGGTGAAGAAAATGGCATTTTTAATATGATTTTTCAGTTTGAACATCTTGGACTTTGGCAAAAAGGAACAGATGGCGGTGTTGATGTTCGTAAATTAAAACGTGTATTAACAAAATGGCAAAAAGGACTAGAAGGCGTCGGCTGGAATGCACTATTCCTTGAAAATCATGATCAACCGCGTTCGGTGTCGACATGGGGAAATGATGAACAATATCTTGTTGAAAGCGCCAAAGCGTTAGGGGCATTATATTTCCTTATGCAAGGGACGCCGTTTATTTATCAAGGACAAGAAATTGGCATGACGAACGTCCGATTTGAAACGATTGATGAATATGACGATGTCGCTATTAAAAATTATTATCGCATTGAGCGCGCCAAAGGTCGTTCACATGAAGAAGTGATGCAATGGATTTGGAAAAACGGTCGCGATAATTCACGCACACCGATGCAATGGTCGGATGAAGAAAATGCTGGATTTACGACTGGAACACCGTGGATTGGTGTGAACGGAAATTATAAACAAATTAACGTCAAAAAGCAGTTGAACGACCCGAACTCTGTACTAAACTTTTACAAGCGCATGATTCAACTAAGAAAACAACACGAAGTATTTATTTACGGAACATATGATTTAATATTAGAAAACCATAAAGCGATTTATGCATATACGCGCACACTCGGCGAAGAAACAGCGATTGTCATCGTGAACTTAACAGACCGTAAAACGATGTATCGTTATGATTCATTGAAATTGAATAGCGAGCAATTGGTGTTAGCAAACTACGATGTGAAACCGCATAAACATGCGACGCGCTTTACATTGCGTCCGTACGAAGCTCGTGTATATGTAATGAAATAATAAAAAATCCCTTTTTCCGATATGGAAAAGGGGATTTTCACATTTCTTTCACTTACTTTTCAAACTTCTCCCAAATTCATGTTTTACAGTTACATTTGTAAAATATGAATTTGGTTGGAGGAGTACATATGAAAAAAACGCGTAATTTGCACTTATGGATTGGGCTCATTTGTTCAGTATTTTTACTTTTGGAAGCGGTGACAGGATTGTTGTTAACTGAACGTTGGTTAATGGGAATGGGCGGGCATTCGCATGGAAATCATGAGCATGCGCATGGTGATGGACATGCGCAGTTAAATATGATCGATGCGGTAAAAAAAGCGAGTGAATCGGGCGCGTTTTCAATGGATGAAGTTGGCGTCGTGATGAATCACGGGATGTATATGGTGCGGTTAAACGATAAAGACGGGACGTTAGTGACGATTGCACCAGACGGTACAGTTGTAAAAAAAGAAGTAAATCATTTTGCTTCATTTGTGCGTGCCATTCACGTTGGAAAACTTGGTCTTTGGAATCGTCTCATCATCGATGTAGCTGCCATTTCCATTATCATTTTAACAGGGACGGGTATTTATTTATCCGTGAAAATTTTGCGGGCGCAAGCGAAAGCGAAACGAAGAAAAGCGGTGGCATAAATGAAAAACACTTCGCATCAATGATTGGTGCGAAGTGTTTTTTAACTAATTCGTTTTGTTGGCGATTGTTGAATTTTTCCTGTTCCATTGCATAGTGAGCATGTTTTGTAAAGTGATAAACAGATTTTCATTTTCTTTTTCCCAAAACATTTCGGACAAATTGTTTTTAATGCCATTTTCATCACCTCAAAAAGAAAGCGGTTTCAATTTTAGTATACCCTGTTTTTGTGCAATGTGTGCACAATCATTTTGTCTATTTTTAAACAGGTTGGCATGCGCCAACCTGTTACTTACGTGAATGCACTTCATAAATGGCAAACTTCAAATAATCTCCTTCGTCAGCGGCAAGCAGTTTCGGATGGTCATACCCTGCACCGCTCCAATGAATTTGACGTAAAATTTTCTTTGCATCAAACGCTGCTTCCGCAACCATCGCTTGAAACATATCCGGATGCACATGATATGAACAACTTGCCGTTACGAAAAAGCCGCCGTCTTTGACGAGTTTTAAGCCGTTTAAATTAATATCCTTATAGCCGGCAAGCGCTTTTGGCACCGCATGGGCGGATTTTGCAAACGCTGGTGGGTCAATAATGACAACGTCCCATTTTTTTCCCTCTTGTACGCATTCACGTAAATAGTCAAACGCGTTTGCAACGACGAAATCCACATTTGTAAATCCGTTTAACTCGGCGTTTCGCTTTGCCGTTTCAATGGCATGTTCAGAAATATCGACAGCGGTCACATGTTTTGCTCCGTATAAGCAGGCGTTTAACATAAATGAACCTGTATGCGTAAAACAATCGAGCACGGTTGATTCGCTTGTAATAAGCGGCTTGATCGCGGCACGATTTTGACGTTGATCGAAGAAAAAACCTGTTTTTTGCCCGTTTTCGATGTCGACAATATATTTCACGCCGTTTTCTTCAATTTGTACGTTCGTATCGCACGTGCCGTACCAAAATCCTTTTTCTTGTTTTAGTCCTTCTAATTCGCGCACGTGGACGTCGTTGCGTAAATAAATCGCTTTCGGTTGAAAGACGTCAAGAAGTGCTTGTAAAATCCATTCTTTTCTTTTTTCCATGCCAAGCGATAAAATTTGGACGACGAGTATATCTTCGTATTTATCGACAATGAGCCCAGGTAAAAAATCCGCTTCTCCATAAACGGCGCGGCATGAACGAACGCCCGGAATCATGCGCTCGCGATACGCCCACGCTTGACGAATGCGGTTCATAAAAAATTGCGCATTTAATTCGTCATTTGGATTTTGCGTCAACACGCGCACGATCATTTGTGATTTCGGATTAATATATCCTTTCGCTAAAAAGTGACGTTGGTGGTTATATACGTTGACGAAATCACCCGGTTCAAAATCTCCTTCAATATAATCGACTTCGCTTTGAAACACCCACGGATGTCCAAGTTCGAGCCGCTTTTTTCTTTTTCGTTTCAAAAATACATTTGCCATACATCCCACTCCTGACTATATATTCGCTACTTTAGCATACAGGAAGAAAACGATGTGCGCAAATATGGATAAAAATATTTGACAATTCAATGAAATATGCTAATATTAGTGACAAAGTGAATCATGCCATTGCATTCCACTAGGGGGGCCTTTAGATAGGCTGAGATCAAAGTGTGCCTTTGAGACCCTTAGAACCTGATCTGGATCATACCAGCGTAGGGAAGTGGAGACGGTGCGAAGTGTGTCTTTTATTAATTTCCATCGTTTACAACCACTTTCTTTGCGCAAAAGAAAGTGGTTTTTTATTTTTCTTAAGGGGGAGAGGAAATGTTGTTTTCAGAACAGTTGCGCAAAGCTGTCGATCCGATTTGGGAAGCGAGCTTTCATCATCCGTTTGTGAAAGAGCTCGGAGAAGGAACGCTTGATTTACGTTGTTTCCGGTATTATGTATTACAAGATTCATATTATTTGACACACTTTGCGAAAGTGCAAGCGCTTGGCGGAGCGATGGCTGACGATTTACAAACGACCGCAAGCATGGCGAATCATGCGCAAAATACGTATGAAGCTGAGCTTCGTCTACATGAAACATTTATGAAAGAGCTCGGTATTACAGAAGAGGAAAAGGCGTCGTTTGTTCCTGCTCCAACTGCGTATGCGTACACATCGCACATGTATCGGGCAGCGTTTGCAGGACACTTCGGTGATGTATTAGCGGCGATTTTACCGTGCTATTGGTTGTATTACGAAATTGGTGAGAGGTTAAAGCATTGCAAGCCGAATCATCCGATTTATGCGAAATGGATTGAAGCGTATGGCTCCGATTGGTTTAGACAGCTTGTCGAACAACAAATTGCGCGCTTAAATGACATCGCAAAAACAGCTAGCGAAAAAGATTTAGCGCGAATGAAGCAACATTTTTTGATCAGCAGTCAGTATGAATATTTATTTTGGGACATGGCGTACAAATTAGAACGTTGGCCAATTGAAGAGGAGGATGTTTATGCAAACGAAAGGGCTTAAATTAACAGACGTATTAACGACCGTTGTTGTAGCGATTGTGTTTGGGATTGTGTATAAAGTGTGGGGACCGCTTTACTATGCAGTAAAACCGCTTGGTCTTCATCTCGATCAACTTATTTATGGCATGTGGTTTATTGCCGCAACTGTCGCATATTTATTGATTCGTAAGCCAGGGGTGGCGTTGCTTGCGGAAGTCGCTGCGGCATCAGGGGAGTTTTTAGTTGGCTCTGAATGGGGGCTTGAGGTGCTATTTTACGGCTTTGTGCAAGGGTTGCTCGCGGAGCTTGTTTTTGCTGCTTTTCGCTATAAACGTTTCGATGTCGCTGTTGTGTCGCTTGCTGCTGTTGGTTCGACGATCGCTTCCCTCGTTCTTGATTTTTATAAAGGATATATTGACCAATTAGCATGGTGGAATTTAACGTTATTTATCGGTGCGCGTTTCGTTGGAGCGATTATCATTGCTGGCGTATTTGCTTATTCGCTTGTGAAAGCGCTCGAAGCGACAGGTGTGACGCAATTGTTGCGCCCAACGACAAAAGAAGATTACGACTCACTTGATAAATAGAAGGTGACATCATTGATTCATATCGAACAGTTGCGATTAAAGTTTCCGGGAGCAGAAAAGCGGTTATTTACCGATGTATCGCTTTCGATTAAAAAAGGAGAAAAAGTGTTGCTTTTAGGTCCATCAGGGTGCGGAAAGTCCACGCTTTTGCAAGTGATGGCAGGCATTATTCCGCGCTCGATCGATGTGCCGATGAAAGCGAAAAAGCTGCATATTCCAAATCGTGTAGGTTATGTGTTTCAAGATCCTGATGCGCAGTTTTGTATGCCGTATGTAGATGAAGAGATGGCGTTTGTGCTCGAAAATCTCGGTGTGCCACGCGAGGAGATGAATGAAAAAATCGCGCACATGCTTCAACGTGTGCGCCTTCGCCTTCCACACGTTCATGTGCCAATTCAAACATTATCAGGTGGAATGAAACAGCGATTGGCGATTGCATCGGTTTTAGCGCTTGAACCTGATGTGTTATGTTTAGACGAACCGACGGCGCTTCTCGATGAAGAAGGCACAAAAACGGTATGGGAAACGTTAAAAGAAGTGGCGGAGGACCGAACGGTTGTGATCGTTGAACATAAAATTGATCACATTCTTGATTTTGTCGAGCGCATCATTTTATTTAATGAACATGGTGAGATCATCGCCGACGGTTCAACGAATGAAATTTTTTCAACGTATTGTTCGTTTATTGCTGAACAAGGCATTTGGTATCCAGACGTGTGGGAAACGTATGAAAAGCCAAAAACAGCGCAACAACCTTATGTGCAGGCGGATGTTCTGTTACATGTACAATCGCTTCGCGGCTTTCGACAAAAAGAGGAAAAAATAGCGGTCGACGAGTTAAAGATTTATGCGGGCGAATGGATTGCGATTACAGGTGAAAACGGCGCCGGCAAAAGTACGTTGCTACAAAGCTTGATGAAACTCATTCGAACAGAAGGCGATATATACTGGCAACAACAGCCGTTAACAAATGACGAGTTGTTGTACGATAACATTGCCTTTGTTTTTCAAAATCCAGAATTTCAATTTGTTACAAATCGTGTTGATGATGAGTTAGCGTATGCTTTCCGTCTTGAAAAACGTTCAGAGCATGAAGTAGCTGAGGAAGTCGAGCGATTGCTTGAGCGTTTTCATTTAAACGAGCATCGGCATTTACATCCGTATCAATTGTCGATGGGACAAAAGCGGCGACTAAGTGTTGCCGCTTCAGTAACGGAGCGCCATCACATATTGCTTCTTGATGAACCGACATTTGGGCAAGATGCAAAAAATACGTTTGCGTTGCTCGAATGGCTTGAAGCGTATCGACAACAAGGAAAGGCGATTGTCATGGTGACGCACGATGAGCGGATCGTGTCCCAATTTGCAACGAGACGATGGGTCATTGAAAACGGAAAGCTTGTTGCTGATGAACCGATCGCTCCTCGTATGTTGGTGCGAGGTGGAATGGGATGAGATGGAATATCGAATATAAAGAGACATGGTTGCATCAAACAAATCCGACAGCGAAATTATTGTTATTTTTGCCGATGTTTGTTGTGATTGTTTTTGTCCATAATCCGAATGTGCTCATCAATTGGACGATTGGGTTTACCGCGTTATTTATGCTGTTTAGCGGTTATCGAATGAAGCATGTACTTTTATTTTTCGTTCCGTTTTTATTCATTTTCATTTCTACGTCGTCGTCGATGATTTTGTTTGGAAAAGGGGAGACGACGTGGTTTCGCTTGGGGCTTATTCACATTACCGAAGAAAGTTTTTACCGCGGCGTTCATCTCGGATTTCGTACGCTTTTGTTTGCGATTTTCGGGTTAATGTTTGCGCTCACGACAAAGCCCGTCCTTTTATTTTATTCACTCATGCAACAAGCGAAATTGAAACCAAAATATGCGTATAGTTTTTTAGCTGCCATTCGTTTATTGCCGATCATGTTAGAAGAATTTCAAACGGTGCATCAAGCGTTGAAGGTACGACGAGCTGCAAAAGCGAAAGGGTTTCGCGGCAAACTTGAACTGATGAAGCGATATGCGATCCCGCTTTTATCGCAAAGCATTCGCCGCGCTCAACGCATTGCGGTGGCGATGGAAGCGAAAGGGTTTACGAGTGAGCGGACACGTACGTTTTATTATGAAGTGACGCTCGGAAAATATGATGTGTATTTATTTGTCGTCATGTGTGTCATTGTCGCTGTTGGCTATTACATGGCAGGTGCGCTTCCATACGTCGCGATCAAGGATGTGCGATAAGATGAAAGAACTTCATCTCATCTCGACGGGAAGACAGTCAATCGAAACGTTTGTTCATATTTCATCGCTCGTTCATCCGTATGCCCACTTTATTCATATTCGTGAAAAACATCGTTCGGCAAAAGAGATAGGTATGATTGTAGAAAAATTGCTTGAAGCAAGTGTCCCAGCACAAAAAATAATCGTCAACGATCGGGTGGACGTCGCTGTCGTTTATGGCGTTGGCGGCGTTCAGCTCGCTCATCATAGTCTGTCTCCCAAACGAACAAAAGAGAGGTTTCCTTTTTTGCGCGTCGGTTGCTCCGTGCATACGTTTGAAGAAGCAAAGCGGGCGGAAAACGAAGGAGCGGACTACGTCGTTTTTGGACATATATATGAGACGAACTGTAAAGAAGGAGTAAAGCCACGTGGGCTTTCATCGTTGCGCCAGTTGACAAGCTATGTACGTATTCCTGTTATTGCAATTGGAGGCATTAAACCTTCTCATGTTCGCGATGTGTTCTTGACGGAAGTGAAAGGAATTGCGGTTATGTCGACGGTGTTTGAGGCGGACGATCCGCTACATATGGTTCAACTATATCGGAAACAAATGGGGGCGAATACATGGACGTTTTAATTGTTGGGGGAGGCATTATCGGCAGTAGCATCGCTTTTGAGTTAGCGAAAAGAGAAACATCAGTCGTTGTCATCGAACGGGGAGAGTTAGCGCAAGAAGCATCATCGGCAGCAGCTGGGATGCTTGGTGCACATTCCGAGTTTTCGGCAGATCACCCGCTCATCCCACTTGCTTTGGCGAGCCAAGCAGCATTTCCAACTGTTATTGCCGAACTGCGAGAGCTAACAAATATTGAAATCGGATGGAATGAAGCGGGAATGTTAAAGCTGGCGACAACAATGGAAGAGTACGAAAAATTAACGGAACATTATGAATTTTGGAGGCGTGTTCAATTAACACACGTCCGTTGGTTAACAGTTGATGAAGTGGCACAAATCGAACCGCACGTACAAAATGAATATGGTGCGATGTACACGCTCGATCAACAAGTGGACGCGAAACAGCTCTCACTCGCTTTTGCTCATGGAGCAATGGCAAAAGGGGCGCGTTTTTTACCGTATACGGAGGTGTACGATTTTATTTTCGAGCGGGAACGTGTTGTAGGAGTAAAAACGACGAGCGGGCCGATATATGCAAAACAAATCGTCATCGCATGCGGGGCATGGACGTCAATGTTAGCTGAAAAGTTGCGGTTGTCGCTACATATGTATCCGGTCAAAGGAGAGTGTGTTTCGGTTACGACAGAGACACCGCTTTTACAGACGACTGTATTTGCGAAAAACGGATGTTATATTGTGCCGAAAGCGAACAATCGACTTGTAATCGGTGCTAGTGCCATCGCGCATTCGTTTGCGAAAACAGTGCAAACATGTAGCGTACAGCAGTTGCTAGCGCGTGCGATGCAAATTGTTCCGGCTATCGCTCATTCCACATTTGAAAAAGCGTGGGCAGGCATTCGGCCACAAACAAAAGATGGCACACCTTATATCGGAGCACATCCACAATATGAAAACGTATTCGTTGTGACAGGGCATTATCGAAACGGCATTTTATTAAGCGCCATCACAGGAAGAATTGTAAGCGATATGATTGAAAGAAAAGAAATTCCATTTGATATAACACCGTTTTCGCTAACAAGAAAGGGGGAGGGGCATGCGTTGCATCATTAATGGTGAGACAATACATTTGCCATCACATGTGAGTACAGTCGCTCAATTGTTGCACCATTTTCATATTCATAAAAAGATTGCGATTGTGGAAATCAATATGCATATCGTTCCGAAAGAAGATTATGAACATACAGCCATAGCAGATGGTGACCGCATTGAAATTGTTCATTTTGTAGGGGGAGGATAATATGTTACAAATCGGGCCGTATACATTTCACTCTCGTTTATTGCTTGGCACAGGGAAATATCCCAATATCGACATTCAAAAAGAAGCAGTAGAGGCGTCAGGCGCACAAATTTTAACGTTTGCGGTGCGACGAATGAACATTTTTGCATCCGATCAGCCGAATTTTTTAGAAAAAATAGATATAACAAAATATAAACTGCTACCGAATACAGCTGGGGCGAAAACGGCGGAAGAAGCGGTGCGCATCGCTCGTTTAGCGAAAGCTTCTGGGCTTTGTGACATGGTGAAAGTGGAAGTGATCGGATGCGATCAAACGTTGTTGCCTGATCCAGTTGAGACGTTGAAAGCCACAGAAATGTTATTAGAAGAAGGATTTATCGTTTTGCCGTATACGTCAGATGATGTTGTGCTAGCAAAACGGTTGCAGCAACTCGGTTGCCACGCCATTATGCCCGGTGCGTCACCGATTGGATCGGGACAAGGAATTGTGAATCCATTGAACATTCAATTCATTATTGAACAAGCAACCGTACCTGTCATTATCGATGCAGGCATTGGCGGTCCAGCCGATGCGGCATTGGCAATGGAATTAGGGGCGGATGGAGTATTGTTAAATACAGCGGTCGCTTGTGCGAAAGATCCGGTAAAAATGGCGAAAGCGATGAAGCTTGCGATTGAGGCAGGGAGACTTGGGTACGAAGCCGGACGCATTCCGAAAAAGCGGTATGCCACAGCGAGCAGTCCGATGGAAGGGATGAGCGTCGTTTCATGAATCGCTACTCACGCCAACAATTGTTTGCGCCGATCGGAGAAAAAGGACAACGATATATTCGTAAAAAACATGTGCTCATTATCGGTGCTGGAGCGCTTGGGGCCGCAAATGCAGAGACGCTTGTACGTGCAGGGATTGGGAAAATAACAATCATTGATCGCGATTATGTTGAATGGAGCAATTTGCAACGCCAACAGCTATATACGGAAGATGATGCAGCGAAGCAATTGCCGAAAGCGATTGCTGCTTCTGTTCATTTGCGAGCAATCAATAGAGACGTGGTTGTTGAACCGATTGTTGCGGATGCAGATGCGCGTTTGCTTGATGATTTTGTTGCACGTGAACGACCCGATATCATCTTAGATAGTACCGATAATTTTGATGTGCGCATGATCATTAACGACGTTTCGCAAAAGTATGATGTGCCGTGGATTTATGGGGCGTGCGTAGGAAGTTACGGATTAAGCTACGTCATTATCCCGAATGAAACGCCATGTTTGCGTTGTTTACTTGAAGAAGTTCCCCTTGGCAACGCGACGTGCGATACCGTTGGGATTATTAGTCCTGTCGTTCATATGGTTGTTGCGCATCAAACGGTTGAAGCGTTAAAAATATGCGTGCATGCTCAAGTGAATCGGAAACTTGTTTCGTTTGATATATGGCAAGGACAATATCGGATGATCGATGTGCACAAGTTAAAAAAAGACGATTGTCCATCGTGCGGTAAAACGAGAACTTATCCAGCTCTCCAATACGAAAATGAAACGAAATTTGCGGTGTTGTGTGGACGGGAAACCGTACAAATTCGTCCTGCACGTCGAGGAGAGCGAGAGTGGACAACGCTTCTTTTGTTTTTGGAAAAATGCGGAATTCAGGTAGAACAAAACGACTATTTATGTTCGTTTACAGTGGACGGGCGTCGTTTTGTTGTCTTTTCGGATGGGCGTGTATTCATTCATGGGACAAATGACATTCAAGAAGCGAAGAGGCTATATTATCAATATTTGGGGTGAAAGTATGACACATAAAGCGTTGACGATTGCAGGTTCGGATAGCGGTGGAGGGGCTGGCATTCAAGCGGATTTAAAAACGTTCCATCAGCTCCGTGTGTTTGGCATGTCAGCCATTACTGCGGTAACTGCACAAAATACGCTCGGTGTACAAGGAGTATATCCGCTTTCTGTTGAAGCGGTTGAACGACAAATCGATTCCGTTGCTGTTGATTTATCGCCAGATGCGGTGAAGACGGGGATGCTATTTAGTGAAGAAATAATTGAATTAGTTGCTTGCAAAATAAAACAGCATGGCTGGATACGCGTTGTCGTCGATCCGGTGATGATTGCAAAAGGTGGGGCTCCACTGTTAAAACAAGAGGCGGTAAAAGCACTGCAACGTCATATGTTGCCGCTTGCTTATGTGTTAACACCGAACATTCCAGAAGCGGAAGTGTTGACAAATATGCGAATTGAAACGTTGGAACAACGAAAAGAAGCAGCGAAAAAGCTTCATGACATGGGCGTTCGGTACGTCGTCATGAAAGGTGGACATGGAGAAGGAGATGAACTTGTCGACCTTTTATACGACGGAGAACAATTTTATGAATGGAAAAGCAAGCGCATCGACACGAAACATACGCATGGAACAGGATGTACGTTTGCTGCCGCCATTACAGCACAACTTGCCAAAGAAAAAACAATATACGAAGCGGTAGATGTGGCGAAACGTTTCATTCAAGCCGCTGTTGAACAGACGTTGCAAATTGGCAGCGGGCACGGACCGACGAATCATTGGGCGTTTCATGAGTAAAAAATGTTCACATCATTGACAAACAAAATCGTTCCCACCATTGTTAAAATAGAAATGGGAAATATATTGATGGAGGGGACGGATAAGTGGAAGAACTTTCGATTACGTTAAATATTACGTACGTATTGCTTTTAACTTTTTTTATCGGTACAACGTTGATCGAGTCATAAGAGCGACTGTGCAGATTGCGCGGTCGTTTTCTTTTTCAGCTAAATTTGGTATGATTAACGTATATATTAATCATGACCATTAATTCGATTAGGAGCGTGAATGTTCATTGGGAGATTTGCCTCTGAGTTTAGTTTTTTTACTCGTTGTTTTAATTTTATTATCCGCTTTTTTTTCAGCTTCAGAAACAGCATTTTCGAGCGTGAATAAAATTCGCTTGAAAAATTATGTGGATGAAAAACGACGCGGAAGTAAAAAAGCATTATATATTGCAGAAAACTTCGACCAAGCCCTCTCTACGATTTTAGTCGGAAATAATATCGTGAACATTGCTGCGGCTTCCATTTCAGCCAAAGTGGCAACGGATTTGTTTGGTGGTAGCACAGGTCTGGTTGTTAGTACGGTTGGCATGACGATTTTAATTTTAGTTTTTGGCGAAGTGTTGCCTAAGTCGTTGGCAAAAGAACATGCGGAGTCATTTTCACTCCTTATTTCCGATGTGCTGTATATGTTAATTCAACTATTTACTCCCGTTACAGCATTGCTTGTCATGTTAAAAAAACTTGTCTCGAAACTCGTTGGTCATCAATCCGATATTCCTTCTGTCACAGAAGAAGAAATTAAAGTGATGGTGAACTTAAGTGAAGAAGAAGGGGTAATCGATAATAAAGAGAAAGAACTTGTTCATCGTTCGCTCGATTTTAACGACATTTTAGTTGGTGAAATTTTCACACCACGCATTGATATGGTTGCGGTAGAAGTGAATCAGCCTATCGAGGAAATTCGCGACATTTTTTTACGGGAACGATATTCGCGCGTTCCTGTATACGAAGGAGATATTGATAACGTCATCGGAATTTTATCGGAAAGCGACTTTTTCAGTCAACTCGTACAAGGGAAAGAAGTAAACGTTCGCCAATTGTTGCGTACCCCACTATTTGTCGTTGAGTCGATGCGTATATCAACGTTATTGCCTGAATTGCAAAAAAGTAAAGTGCATATGGCAATTGTCATCGACGAGTTTGGCGGTACATCTGGGCTAATTACGTTAGAAGATATTCTAGAACAAATTGTCGGTGAAATATGGGATGAACATGACGAAGCGGTAAAAACGTTTCAAAAAATTAACGATTACGAATATGAATTTAATGCTGAATTGCCGCTAGATGAGTTTTGTGACATTTTAGGAATTGATGAATTAGAAAGTTCTTCTCATACACTTGGGGGGTGGGTGTTTGAAATGTTTGAACGCATCCCCACCGTTGGTGAGTCGTTTGAATACGAATCATTAACGGTCACTGTTCGCCAAGTGGAAAACCGCCGTATTCGCAAAGTGCTTGTGCGCATTCGAGAACCCATTGTAGAAAATGTATAAAAAGGAAGGAGCGATTTGCTCCTTTTTTTTATTGACATCTTCTTCAACTTCCATTACGATGAATAAGCATAAAAACCGATAAGAATAATGGGGGTATTATCATGAAAAAGTGGTTATCGTTGATCGCGCTGTTGATCGTCGGAGTATTGCTTACAGGTTGCGGTCAAAATGAGAAAGAGAACGATTTGTTTGCCCAAATAAAAGAAAAAGGGGAATTAAAAATCGGAACGGAAGGCACATACCCACCGTTCACGTTTCACGATAAAACGGGTGAATTAACAGGATTTGATGTGGAAATTGCTAAAGAAGTTGCCAAACGTCTCGGTGTGAAACCTGTATTTGTAGAAACGCAATGGGATGCGATGTTTGCTGGATTAGATGCGAAACGTTTTGATATGATTGCAAACCAAGTCGGTATTCGACCAGATCGCCAAGAAAAATACGATTTTTCTAATCCATATATCACGTCAGCAGCCGTTCTTGTCGTTCATAAAGAAAACAAACAAATCAAATCATTTGATGACTTAAAAGGAAAAAAAGCAGCACAATCGATGACAAGTAACTATGCGGATTTAGCTCGTTCGTATGGAGCGGAAGTCGTTGGAGTCGAAGGATTTAACCAAGCAATTGAATTGTTAAGCTCTAAACGAGTGGATGCAACGATTAACGACAAATTATCTGTTCTTGATTTTCTAAAACAAAAACCAGATGCGCCGATTCAAATTGTCGCCACACACAATGATGCTTCTCAAAGCGGTCTCATGTTCCGCAAGGGAAGCGATACACTTGTTGGGGCAGTAAACAAAGCGTTGAAAGAAATGATGGATGACGGCACATACGCAAAAATTTCAGAAAAGTGGTTTGGTGAAGATGTATCTAAATAATATGTTGATGGATCCAGAACGGTTAGATCGATTGATGAATATTGCGCAAAGTTCCCTTCTCCCATTGGCGAAGGGAGCTTTGTTATATACGATTCCGCTTGCGGTTATTACGTTTCTTATTGGATTAGTCATTGCGCTTTTCACTGCTTTAGCTCGATTATCGAGCATTAAAGGATTGCAGTGGACAGCGCGAGCATATGTGTCTGCGATTCGTGGCACGCCATTACTTGTGCAATTGTTCATCATTTTTTATGGACTACCGACAGTAGGCATAACGATAGATCCATTGCCTGCCGCAATCATCGGATTTTCATTAAATGTTGGGGCATACGCATCGGAAATTATTCGAGCTGCGATTTTATCGATCCCAAAAGGTCAATGGGAAGCGGCATATTCACTCGGAATGGACGATGTGCAAACGTTACGGCGCATCATTTTACCACAAGCTGCCCGCGTGTCCGTTCCGCCGCTATCGAATACGTTCATTAGTTTAGTGAAAGATACGTCTCTTGCTTCGCTCATTCTTGTTTCAGAAATGTTTCGCAAGGCGCAAGAGATTGCCGCAACAAATTATGAATTTTTACTACTTTATACTGAAGCTGCGCTCATTTATTGGGTCATTTGCTTTTTCCTTTCAATGATTCAAGGGAATGTGGAAAATCGTCTAAGTCGCTACGTCGTTCGATAAATGGATAAGGAGAGCTACGATGTTAGTTGTTGAAAAATTACGCAAAACGTTTGGAAATCATGAAGTGTTAAAAGGCGTACATTTAACTGTAAAAAAAGGGGAAGTCGTTGTCATTATCGGTCCATCGGGGTCAGGGAAAACGACGTTATTGCGTTGTTTAAACGTATTAGAAATGCCCGATGAAGGAACAGTAACAATTGATGGGAAACAACTTCAGTTTGCAAACAAACCATCGAAAAAAGAAATAACTAACTTTCGTCGTTTGACTGGAATGGTGTTTCAAGCGTATAACTTATTCCCGCATATGACGGCGCTTGAAAATGTGATGGAAGGGCCGATGACAGTAAAGCGGCTAAACAAACATGAAGCGAAAGAAAAAGCGGAACAATTGCTTGCGAAAGTCGGTTTAAAAGATCATATGCACATGTATCCGTTCCAATTATCCGGAGGACAACAGCAACGTGTCGGGATTGCACGAGCGCTTGCGATGGAACCGAAAGTGTTGTTGTTTGATGAACCGACGTCCGCATTAGATCCAGAACTTGTTGGTGATGTGTTAAAAGTGATGAAAGATTTGGCGAATGAAGGAATGACGATGGTTGTCGTCACCCATGAAATGCGTTTTGCGCGCGAAGTGGCTAATGAAGTGATTTTTTTTGATGAAGGAATGATTATTGAGCGTGGTCATCCAGAGCAACTATTTACACACCCAAAACATGATCGGACACGACAGTTTTTGAAACGCATTCAGTAAAACCCCCAAACGAATCGCTTGGGGGTTTTTAGCCATGTTATTTAGTTGTGTAAGATCCGCCTAATTGTTGTTGCGCCATTGCAACAAGACGTTTTGTAATTTCGCCACCAACTGAACCGTTTGCGCGTGATGTTGCATCTGGTCCAAGGTTTACACCAAATTCTTGAGCGATTTCATATTTCATTTGATCGATTGCTTGTTGTGCACCGTATACTAATAATTGATTTGTGTTAGCCATGTTCAATCATCTCCTCGTTACATTTTTTTATGGTTGGGTTAGCTGGATTTGCACCAGCAACGCGTGATGTTTTTCACGCTGCCAACTTGGCTTAACCCATCGAATGTTGTTTGCTTGTTTGTACTACTATTTTGGGGAAAAAACATGTTATTATTCTTTTTTTTATGTGGTAATTTTTTGTGAAGTGGGAAAGATAATGGAAAATAACAAAGCGAGGGATGAATATGCATATTTGTCCGTTATGCAACGGTTTGCGGACAATCGTTTTTTATTGTGATCAATGTGGGGAAAAATTAAAAGATGAGGGAAAATTAACGGATTATTTCGATGATTACAGTCCGTATATGGATACGGATACGATGAAGATGGTTGATGGATATGCCGAAACGAGAAAACGACACATTTGTGTTCATTTGTTTCATTGTGATCGTTGTGATGACGATATCGTTCAATTCATTCAAGAATAAAAGCCCGCTCAACAGAACGGGCTAAGCGATTATTTTTCATTGTTTGAACGAATGCGCAATTCCGTGTTGACGTCGAAGAAATGGGCTTTGTTCATATCTAACGCAAGATCAATCGTTTGACCTGCTTTGACGTCTGTGCGTGCATCGACGCGTGCAACAAATTCTTGACCATTAATTTGCGAATATATCATAATTTCCGCACCAAGCAATTCTGCGACTTCGACATGAGCGCTGACCTTTGTATTTTGGGATGCTTCAAGAAATACAGGCTCGTCGTGGAAGTCTTCTGGACGAATACCTAAAATGACTTCTTTTCCAACGTAACCTTGCTCGCGAAGCACTTTCATTTTTCCTTCTGGCACGGCAATTTTCACATCGCCGATAACGAATACACCGTCTTGTAGAACCCCTCGCAAGAAATTCATCGCTGGTGAACCGATAAATCCACCGACGAAAATATTTTCTGGTTTTTCATACACTTCTTTTGGCGTACCGACTTGTTGAATGACTCCGTCTTTCATAACGACAAGGCGCGTCGCCATCGTCATTGCTTCCGTTTGATCGTGTGTAACATAAATGGTTGTTGTGCCTAAACGTTGGTGAAGTTTTGCGATCTCTGCGCGCATTTGGACACGCAATTTGGCATCTAAGTTGGAAAGAGGTTCGTCCATTAAAAACACTTTTGCATCCCGTACAATCGCACGTCCTAATGCAACACGTTGACGCTGACCGCCAGATAATGCTTTCGGCTTGCGATCTAAATATTGCTCAAGACCAAGAATGCGCGCGGCTTCGCGAACACGACGATCAATTTCATCTTTTGGGAACTTGCGTAATTTTAATCCAAACGCCATGTTGTCATATACGCTCATATGTGGATAAAGCGCGTAGTTTTGGAACACCATCGCAATGTCGCGATCTTTTGGCGCAACGTCATTCATTCGTTTCCCGTCAATATAAAAATCGCCTTTTGAAATTTCTTCAAGTCCTGCGATCATTCGGAGTGTTGTTGATTTTCCGCAACCTGATGGACCGACGAAAACGATAAATTCTTTATCTTTAATGTGCAAGTTAAAGTCTTTTACAGCTGTTACGTTGTTGTCATAAATTTTATACACATGTTCTAAACGAAGCTCAGCCATATATATGCCTCCTCATGTAATCGATTTTCATTTGATTCAAGCATATATAAAAACGAACGACGCGTAAATGGACAACGTGCACAAAAAAAAGAAAACGTTTTCGGGCAATGTGCCTAGTTGTGTTCATGAAGCAAAATAGCTAAATAAACAGTCAGCGCCCCTTTAAACTGTTTCATATCAATGCCTGTTTTTTCAATAAACTTATCGATGCGATATTGCAAACTGTTGCGGTGCATATGAAGTTTTTTCGCCGCCAGTGAGACGTTTAAATTGCATTCAAAAAACGTCTTCATCGTTTTTAACATGTCGTGCTCTTGTTTGAACGACTGTAAAAACATCGTTGCATATGTCATCTCCTCACCGTTAATGAACAAAAGAGGAAAGACGTCTTCAATGCAGTAGACGCGTTGAGCAGGGGTATGTTTCAGCCCGATGTAAAAATATCGCTTTTCTGCCGCAAATACATGCGCAAGCGCCAGTGAGTGTGGGCATTTTTGTCCAATATATGCTCGCAACTGAATGTAAAAATCGCTACATAACGTATCAATCCATTCGTGAAGGGTAGAGGCAACGCTCTCTTCTTGTTGCTCAATGATCAACCATTGTTGTTCTGTTTCGGAAATGATCGTCACGTCATAAGGAAAAAGCGATTGAATGGCTTCCATAAAATCACGCGTGTCTACTGTTCCTTTTTGTATGTAAAAGTAAATAAATCGTGTATATGTCGAAGTAGGTAATTGGTCAAAAGCACGTTCATCACCTTGGATCAAAAAACGATACCATGCTTGTTGTTGTTTGTTCATCCAAGTAGTCAACGATTCATGCGGCGTAAATAATGTTGCTAATAGCGCATGTTCTTTTGGTGTGAGCACTTCTCTTTTGATGCCGAAAAGCTCACCATGTTCTGTAGCAAACCACTCGTACTCATCTCGTTCGTTCGCTTGTCCATATTCAACAAACGCATCTTGATAATATGCTCGCAATTTTTCTAGCATGTATGTCCATTCCTTTCGTCTCCCACCACGCTCATTTTCATTATACAAAAAGCGACGAGAAAATGCTCGCCGCTTCATCTTACTTCATGTGGTGGTTGTTCCGCTTGAACATCGCGTGCTTCTTCAATATTTGTTGCGTGATGGCATGAATATACATAACCTCCCGCCATCCCTTCATTGATCATGCGATCGATGTCCCATTCGTAATTATCGCGTTCTTTCATTATACACGCCCCCTTATGCGTTATTTTGGATGAACGGAAAAAAAGTATACATCATTCTTTTCATGTCGACATATATTCATGACGAGAGGTGAGAGGGATGATGGTTCAGTTTTTACACACATTAATGAATTACCATTTAGATGAAGAAGAAGAAATACTTATTCGTTATTTATATGTATTACACATCGGAAAGGAATGGGATAGAGAAAAGAAAGAGACAAAAGATGATTGGCGACACCAATTTGAGAAAATGAATATATATAAAGAAGCATGGTTTGCATCTGAACATGCGACGGAGCGAGAAGTGTTTCGTCTATTGTTATGTAAATGTTTAAAACAGTTGCATAAACAGTTATCACATATTTGCGCTCATAACGGACAAGCCCTATAATGAATGGTTAGAATAGCTTATTGGCAGAAGGGAGATCGTTATGGGGCTTTTTCTTTATTTATTATTTATGATCGTGGTCGGGGCATTTATTGGAGGAATGACAAATTCTCTTGCGATTAAAATGCTCTTTCGACCGTATCGTCCAATTTATATCGCAGGAAAAAGACTACCGTTTACGCCTGGGCTTATTCCGAAACGGAGAGAGGAATTAGCGGAACAACTTGGGCGCATGGTTGTGGAACATTTATTAACAGCCGAAGGATTGCGTCGAAAATTAAACGATCAATCGTTCGTTCAAGATATGACGAGCTATGTACAAGAAGAAGTAGAAAAATGGCTGCAATCAGATCGGACTGTTAAACAATGGCTTGAGCAGTTTGGTTTGAGCTACCCTGAACAAATTGTGGAAACATGGATAGAAGCAAAATATAAAACGTTGATGTCGCAATATCGGCAACGTCCGCTTGATGAAATCATTCCAAGTGAGTTATTGCAAAAAGTAGATCATGCTATTCCTTCTATCGTCGATCGTTTATTGCTTCGTTTGCGCACGTATGTAGAGGGCGAGCAAGGGGAGCGTCAAATTGAACATATGATCAATGAATTTTTACAAAGCCGCGGCATGTTTGGTAATATGCTTCAAATGTTTCTTGGCAACGTTAGTTTGGCGGAAAAAATTCGCCCGGAAATCGTGAAATTTTTACAAAGCGATGGGGCGAAACAACTGCTTGTACAACTATTCAACAACGAATGGGAAAAAGTGAAGAAAATGCGCATACATGAGGTGGAGCAAATCATCGATCAAGAAAAAGTTGTCGCATGGGTGAAACATCTCACCGCAGCAATTGTACAAGAGCCACTCCAAAAACCGCTTGGTGTACTTGTTGCCCCTTATGTACGTGACTCATTGCCGACGTTCGTTCGTTTTCTTTTGCAATTTGCTTCCGAACGCATCGAGCAATGGATGAAACGCCTCCATTTGCAAGATGTCGTGCGTGAAGAAGTCGCATCGTTTTCAGTTGAACGGCTGGAAGAAATGATTTTAACGATTTCGCGTCGTGAATTTAAAATGATTACATATTTAGGTGCTTTGTTAGGTGGGATTATCGGGCTCGTTCAAGGTTGTATCACGTTTTTCGTTCAGCTGTAGACATATAGTGGCCGCTTCGCTCATAGTGTAAAAAGAAAGGGAAAATGAGAGGAGCGTGTCCCATGGACGTCCTTCAAGCTATTCATGAACTTTCGGAAGCGATCCGTACAAGCGAGCCGTTTGCAGAGCTTCGTCGCGCGTATGAGCAAGTGCAGCGCGATCCGACTGCGCACCAATTATTTGCTAGATTTCGTACGTTACAAAAACAATTGCAACAAAAGCAAATAAGTGGATTGCCAGTAAGCGATGCGGATATGGAGTTGCTCCAACAACATTTGCACGTCATTGAGATGAATGAAAACATAGCACGACTCATTCATGCCGAAGAACGTTTAAACGAGTTGTTCGCCCAAGCAATGACTGCAATGATTCAGCCAATTGAACAGCTATATGACGGACACTCATAAAAATGGGTGTTCTTTTTTTTATACCCTTGTCATACGTATGAATGAAGCCACGACATCGAGGGGGGACGTTCATGTATAAATTACTTGCACTAAATATTGATGGAACATTATTAAAACAAAATGGGAAATTAGAGAAAAAAACGAAAGAAGCAATCGACTTTGTGAAGAAAAAGGATGTATATATTACGTTGCTCACGTCAAGAAACTTTTTATCAGCGAAAAAAGTAGCGAAAGCGTTGAAGTTAGATTCATATTTAGTGACGTTTCAAGGGGCGCTCGTTGCGAAATCATTAGAAGAGAAGTTATATGAGTCGGTTATTCCAGCACAAAAAACGTTCGATATTGTACACGTGCTTGAGCATTTCAACTGCAACGTTCGGTTGCTTCACGAACGGTATTCGATCGGAAATCGCAAAAAAATAAAAAACAACATGATTGCGAAAACGATTTTAGGGGATCCATTTTTTTATCCAGCACAATTTGTTGACTCGTTAAGTGATGTGTTGCGCGATGATCCGATTGATGTAATGAAAATCGATGTGTTTTACTCAAATGAAGACGAATGTGATGAAATTGTTGAAACGATCGAGGGTGCGTTTCCGGATGTTTCTCTCAGCGTTAGTGATGGAAAAATCGAATTACTGCCAAAAAACGTTTCAAAACTAAACGGGTTAATTCGTCTCGGAAACGAACTCGGCATTTCATTAAAAGAAATGGTCGTTATCGGAGATCATTTGGATGATATGCCAGCTATTGAAGCAGCTGGGCTTGGTGTTGCAATGGGCAATGCTCCAAAAGAAGTCAAAGCTATTGCCGATTGGGTGACACGTTCAAACGAACAACTGGGTGTCGCATATATGATTAAAGAACATTTCCGCAAACAACATCGTCCTCAGTTTTTACGGCAAATTCGCACAATAGAGAAAAAATAATTTCCGTTTCTTGACGAGCTTTTCGCTTCTTCTGTACACTTAAATGAGTTTAATATTTTGAGGCGAAAGGTGATTTCATTGCGTATTGACATTTGCGGACTTGATCGAGTTGAACGTTTTCAACGCTCACTTGAGGTCATTACCGGTTTATTTTTTGAAGAGCAAGCGCTCTCTTTCGTACCGACAGAAGAAGCGAACGTGCGTGTGAAGATTGCTGTACATGAGAACGAGCAGCTCGTCGTTGTTGGTACGTTGCAAGATGAACACGGTGTCACGTATGAAGCTCGTTACGAACGATTGTGGAAAACAGAAGAAGAAAAAGGGCGCATGAAGCAAATGAAACATGCGGTTTCATATATATATTTATCACTTATGCAGCAATATACAAATTCCATTCAAAAATGGGGTATTTTGACAGGTGTTCGTCCGGTGAAGTTACTCCATCAAAAATTGCGCTCCGGCTTAACAAGAGAAGAAGCACATCGTCAGTTGCGCGAAGATTATTTAGTGACGGACGAAAAAATTCAGCTCATGCAACAAATTGTTGATCGTCAGTTGGCGGTCGTGCCAGATCTTTACGATTTATCGAACGAAGTAAGCATCTATATCGGCATTCCGTTTTGTCCGACGAAATGCGCATATTGCACATTCCCAGCCTATGCGATTCAAGGAAAACAAGGATCCGTTGATGCGTTTTTGTTTGGATTGCATTACGAAATGGAGCAAATTGGCCGATTTTTGAAAGAGCGCAACATTCCGATCACGACAATTTATTATGGTGGCGGCACACCAACGAGCATTACGGCAGAGGAAATGGATGCACTATATGCGCACATGTATCGCGTGTTCCCAAACGTTGAGCACGTACGTGAAATTACAGTCGAAGCAGGAAGACCAGATACAATTACACCGGAGAAACTTGCGGTGTTGAAAAAATGGAAGATCGACCGTATTAGCATTAACCCGCAATCATATATTCAAGAAACGTTGCGGGCGATTGGACGCCATCATACGGTTGAAGAGACGATTGAAAAGTTTCATCTTGCTCGCGAAGCAGGGATGAACAATATTAATATGGACTTAATTATCGGTTTGCCAGGAGAAGGTGTCGAGCAGTTTGATCATACGCTTGCACAAACAGAAAAGCTGATGCCGGAGTCGTTAACGGTGCATACGTTGTCGTTTAAACGTGCGTCTGAGATGACGAAAAATAAAGAAAAGTATAAAGTAGCGGATCGTGATGAAATTAATGAAATGATGAAGCGGGCGGAGCGATGGACGAAAGAAAAAGGCTATGTGCCGTATTATTTATATCGTCAAAAAAATATTCTCGGTAATTTAGAAAACGTCGGTTACGCTTTGCCGGGGCAAGAAAGCATTTATAACATCATGATTATGGAGGAGCAACAGTCAATTATCGGGTTAGGATGTGGCGCCTCAAGCAAATTCGTGCATCCAGAAACAAAGGTGATTACTCATTTTGCCAACCCAAAAGAACCGAAAGCGTATAACGAAAATTACGAACACTACACAAACGAAAAATTAAAAATGATGGAACAATTATTTTAGCCCCGAGACGATCGGGGCTTTATCGATGGAATAAAATGAGTTTGCCGCTCGATGTTGTACAGCGATGCGTTTTATGTTCAAACTGTTTTTCTTTTAATTTTTGTTCGCCGATTCGTTTTGCTTCTTCATCGTTTGCAGCAGTAAATGTTTCATCGAGCAATTTTTCACCCGTCTTTTCAAAAACAGTAAGCGTATATGTTTTCATCTTCCCAACCCCTTTCTTTCGCATATATTCGCTCCTCCATAAGCATTTCCTTCTTTCATACGTCTATTTTTTCGCTTGTTTGCATATGTGTAAAGTAAGACAAGCTTAAAGGAGGGTGTACATGCTTATTACATTGCTACTTGCAGGTATTGTTATTAGCGGATATATGGCGATTCGCACAGCAAGGGAAGAAAAGAAAATAGATGAAAAGCTATTAGAAAAAGAAGGGGAAGTGTATATGGAACGCATTCGGCAAGCGCGCGAACAACGCCAGAAGGCCTTGGAATAAACAAGGTCTTTTCTTTTTTTAAAAATTCATAAAAATTTCTCTTCATTTTTTTTTGTTTCATGTTAGGATATATATTATTACACATATGAGGGGGAGAAAAGGGTGAAGCGAGCGTACAATTTTAACGCAGGACCATCTGCTTTGCCGCTTGCTGTGTTAGAGCGAGCGCAAAAAGAATTGCTTAACTTTCAACAAACAGGTATGTCTATCATGGAGTTAAGCCATCGGAGTAAAGAATATGATGCGGTTCATGAGCGTGCGGAGATGTTGTTGCGCAAACTCATGAACATTCCAGACACGTATGATGTGCTTTTTTTACAAGGAGGAGCAAGTTTACAGTTTTCGATGGTACCGATGAACTTGTTGAAAGAAGGGGAAGTCGGCAATTACGTGTTAACAGACTCATGGTCGGATAAGGCGATGAAAGAGGCGAAAAAAGTAGGAAAAACGCACGTGGCAGCTTCGTCGAAAGAAGAAAAGTATACATATATTCCTACAAATATTGAATTGTCCGAACGTCCTGCGTATTTGCACATTACATCAAACAACACAATTGCCGGAACACAATGGCATGAATTTCCGAACGTGTCTGTCGATTTAATTGCGGATATGTCGAGTGATATTTTAAGCCGTGACATTGATGTGAGTCGTTTTGCCCTTATTTATGCGGGGGCGCAGAAAAATTTAGGTCCTTCAGGTGTGACGGTTGTCATCATTCGTAAAGATTTGCTAGCGAAAGGGGACGATCGTTTGCCGACCATGTTAAACTATCGCACGTATAGCGAAAGCCGTTCGTTATACAATACCCCGCCAACGTTCGCGATCTATATGTTATCGCTCGTGCTCGAATGGGTAGAAGAACAAGGTGGCGTGCAAGCGATCGAAAAGAAAAATGCGGAAAAAGCTGCCCTGTTGTACCGTTGTATTGATGAAAGTGAAGGTTTTTACAAAGGGCATGCAAAAAAAGAAAGCCGTTCGCATATGAATGTCACGTTTACATTGCCGAATGAAGAGCTCACTAAGAAGTTTTTAGCGGAAGCAAAAGAAAAAGGATTGATTGGATTAGCGGGTCATCGTTCTGTCGGTGGTTGTCGGGCATCCATTTACAACGCGGTTGATATGGAAGCGTGTGAAGCACTTGTACAGTTTATGGAAACGTTCCGAAAAAATATTTTTTGAAAATTTTTATTTTACCTTGGCGCTTTAAAGTGCTATAATGTTGTTAAACTTGTTTACAAGCTGAGAAGAGAAAAGAATGAGACGAGGAGAGATGAGAAATGAATACGAGGACGTTAGTATTATTGTCGCTTTTTGTGGGCATTGGTGCGGTGTTGCATGCGGTCATTCCGGGGTTTTTCTTCGGGATGAAGCCGGATATGATGTTAACGATGATGTTTTTAGGCATTATGCTCTTTCCGAACAAAACAGCGGTTATTTTGTTAGCTATTTCCACAGGTATTATTTCTGGCGTGACGACGAGTTTTCCGGGAGGATTTATCCCGAACGTCGTTGATAAAGTCGTGACAGCGACACTCTTTTTTGGATTGTTTACGTTACTAAAGGCGAAAGCGACGCCATTGAAAGCGGCATTGCTGACTGCTGTAGGTACGTTCATTTCAGGAGCAACGTTTTTAGCTGTTGCGCTGACCGTTGTTGGTTTGCCAGGGGGAGCAACGTTTGGTGGACTGTTCGTCGCTGTTGTCATTCCGACAGCGTTTGTCAATACGATTGCGATGATCGTCATTTATCCGATCGTACAGTCGCTGATGAGACGAACATATACCGTTCCACAACAATAATAAAAAAACCCGATCGTTTATGGTCGGGTTTTCCTTATATCGTTCTTACTGCATACGCATGAGTAAAAGGGTAACAGCGATAAAAAAAATGGCAAGGCTTCCAAACACGCTCATGCGCTGCTTTAACACTTTTTTCGGTGGATACATGCGCGCTTTATTCAACATAGAAAACGTGGCAATCGTCAAATATAAAAAAATTAACCCAATCGTCGCCGTCGCGATGATCATGTTTGTTCCTCCTAGTTTGAAAAGTGGTATATTTAAATTTATTAAAAAATTCTAACATTTAATACTTTATTATTTATTGTTTTACTGGCATAATAAAAGATAAAAAGAAGGAAATATGAAAAAGTGGGTGGAGAGATGAAAAGCACGGAACGACATTATTCTGTTAAAGAGGCGATGTTATTTAGTCAGAGAGTTGCCCAACTAAGTAAAGCATTATGGAAATCAATCGAAAAAGATTGGCAACAATGGATTAAACCGTTTGACTTAAACATTAACGAGCATCATATTTTATGGATTGCATACCATTTAAAAGGGGCTTCCATTTCTGAAATCGCAAAGTTTGGTGTCATGCACGTATCAACGGCATTTAATTTTTCAAAAAAATTAGAGGAACGGGGATTGTTGTCGTTTTCGAAAAAAGAAGATGATAAGCGAAATACGTACATTGAACTGACAGAAAAAGGAGAAGAGATTTTATTAAAATTAATGGAGTCGTATGATCCAAAACGGACATCTGTTCTTCAAGGAATTCAACCGTTATATGAATTGTACGGTAAATTTCCAGAAATGTTAGAAATGATGTGTATGATCCGAAATGTGTACGGAGACGATTTTATGGAAATTTTTGAGCGTTCTTTTCAAAACATTGAACAAGAGTTTATTGAAGAAAATGGGAAGTTAAAAAAGAAAGATGAGCAAAAAGAAGAAGTAGCTTCATTCGTTGAACGTATGTAATAAGCGTTGAAACTCTGTCATAAGCGGAACGAATAGCTGTTGTTGTTTTAACGCGTCAATCGTCTCGGCAAGTGGAAGGTTCGGATGAAGCGCACTCGCAAACTGTGTAAAAAGCGAGGTGAAGATGACGAAACCTTCCTCTTTTTGTTGTTTATATTGTTCGCTTAATTGTTCACAAAGGTGCAATATACTTTCCACTTCCTCTTTTGTTAAGCCGTAACGAATGACAAGCGCGTAAAATGGCTTTTTTTCCGGTGTAATCATGTCCAACATGAGTGAACAATAATATTCGAGTTTTTCAATGCGTTGTTCAATGCCCATCTTTCGAAACTCCTTTAATGTACTTATGTGTATTATTTTACAGGAATAGTTGTATAAATGAAATGTCCATTATTGATTTATCGAGAAAATCGTTGTAAAGTAGGGGAGTAAATACATAAAACTAGGAGGGGACCAGTTTGGCGCTTTATTTTATACCCCTTGCGACCGTTGTACTTTTCATAATTAATCAGCTAACAAATGCTCTTTGTATTCAAAAAGAAATTCCAGAAGAGAAACAGCCAAAAGTATTTCGTACCATTAATGTCCTTATTACCATTTTACTTATTTCTTCCTACATCGAAGTGTTGTTTGCGTAAAAAAGCTGACAGCGTCCCTGTCAGCTTTCCTTCTTTTAGTATAACCAAGCGGCTCCAACGATAATTAATAAAATAAACAACACAACGATTAACGCAAATCCGTTTGCATATCCTGCTCCTGCACCCATAGACGACACCTCCTTTCGTATATGAAGGCGTTGCGACGCTTTGACAATGTATTGTATGTCAATAGAGGTCAAATGGTATGGGCGCATACGTGCTTTATTTTGGCTTTCGGAAAAAATATGGTATATTATGTTTTGTGTACATTTATAGATAGGAGTTGTGAGGAAATGAAAAAATGGACAGTTGCCATGTCGGCAGCAGCGGTGCTTGCGCTCTCGGCTTGTAATAACGGATCGGACGTTGTCGTCGAAACGAAGGAAGGCAACATTACAAAAGAAGAATTGTATAACGAAATGAAAGAACGTTACGGCAAAGATGTCTTACGCGATCTCGTACATGAGAAAGTGTTAAGTAAAAAATTTAAAGTAACGGATGAAGAGCTGAATAAGGAAATCGAGAATTTAAAAGAGATGTACGGTGTTCAATACGATTTAGCAGTGCAACAAAATGGAGAAGAAGCCATTCGAGATATGGTAAAACTTGATTTGTTGCGCCAAAAAGCAGCAATGGAAGATATTAAAGTGTCAGATGAAGAATTAAAAAAATATTACAATGAATATAAACCGAGAGTAAAAGCAAGCCACATTTTAGTCGAAGATGAAAAGACAGCAAAAGAAATTAAGGCGAAGCTAGAAAAAGGGGAAGATTTCGCAAAATTAGCAAAAGAATATTCAAAAGATACAGGTTCGGCACAAAAAGGTGGCGATTTAGGCTGGTTTGGACCTGGAAAAATGGTTGAAGAGTTTGAAAAGGCAGCGTATGCCCTAAACGTCGGTGAAATTAGTGATCCAGTTAAAACACAATTTGGTTACCATATTATTAAAGTAACAGATAAAGAAAAGAAAAAGTCATTTGACGAGATGAAAGAAGAAATTGAATTCGAAGTGAAAAAGAGCAAACTCGATACATCGAAAGTACAATCGAAGCTTGACAAACTGATGAAAGAAGCAAATGTAGACATTAAAGATAAATCATTAAAAGATGCGTTAAAGAGCGAGTAATAACGACGAAAGAAGGTGTCCCATGCGGACACCTTCTTTTTACAGGGCTTGTTTGATTTGTGTGGCAATATGTTGCAAGTCATCAAATGTATAGTTGCTTTGATTTGATTTCCATACCGTCCCGAAGCCGTCCCCTTTACCGTATCGTGGAATAATGTGCATATGATAATGGAACACCGTTTGGCCTGCAATTTCTCCGTTATTGCTTAAAATATTAACGCCTTCTGGTGAAAACTGCTCGCGAACCGCATTAGCAATTGTAGGGACAACTTCAAATATACGTTGAGCCATTTCTGGTGTTAATTCATAAATGTTTTCTTTATGTACTTTCGGTACGACAAGCGTATGCCCTTTCGTCACTTGACTAATATCTAAAAAGGCGATGACATGGTCATTTTCAAATACTTTTGCACAAGGAATGTCACCGTTTATAATTTTACAAAAAATACAGTCGCTCATGATGACGCCACCTTTCTTTCCATTTTGTCTTTATTTTACCACACGATTGTCGTTTCGAAAAACGGAAAGAGCAGGATGCGTATCGCATCCTGCCCGTTGAAGAGGGAACTTCATGATTACGTGTCTTTTGGGAACACCTCATTTACGAGTAGAGTCAGTTACGCGTTCGTGAGTATGACGTTGTTCAAGATGACCATCCCCTTTTTCAGGGAGTGTTTTCGTTGTTACAGGCTAGCTAATGTGCGGCCCGTAGACACCTCATTTCATCATGTTCTTGAACTTGCTTTGTTGCTCACTGCGACTTGCTACTTGTTTGTCCCTCTTCGCTACTTATCATAACCCGTTTTTCTTTTCATTATTCATTTGTTAAAATAAAAAATAATGATGTAAAGAAAGGGAAGCGATGATGGCACTATTACAAGTCCAACACATATTCGGAGGGTATACGAAGCAAAACATTTTAGATGACGTATCGTTTACCGTACATGAAGGGGAGGTCGTTGCATTAATCGGGCTAAATGGAGCAGGAAAAAGCACGACGATTAAACATATTATCGGATTGATGCAACCGCGCAAAGGGACAATTACGATGAACGGAATGACGTTTCGAGACGACCCAACACAATATCGTGCACAATTTACATACATTCCTGAAATGCCCGCATTGTACGAAGAATTAACGCTAGAAGAACATTTGCGTCTGACTGCTATGGCGTACGGTGTAAGTGATGAGGAATATAAACAACGTGTGCCTAAATTGTTGAAGGCGTTTCGACTTGAGAAAAAATTAGGTGCGTTCCCTGCTTTTTTTTCCAAAGGAATGAAACAAAAAGTGATGATTATGTGCGCTTTTTTAGTGGACGTTCCGCTTTACATTATTGATGAACCGTTTGTTGGATTAGACCCACTCGCCATTCAAGCATTGCTTCGACTTATTGATGAACGAAGAAAGCAAGGAGCGGGCATTTTGATGTCGACGCACATTTTAGCGACAGCAGAGCGATATTGCGATTCGTTTGTCATTTTGCATAATGGGCAAGTGAAAGCAACGGGATCATTGCCAACACTTCAAGAACAGCTACATATGCCTCATGCAACGCTAGATGATATATATATCGAATTAACGAAGGAAGAGACGAACGATGATTGATGGGAAACAGTTATGGAAAAAGCGGTTCATTGCTTATGTAGCAGAAGTAAGACGATATGGTCGATATATGTTTAATGACCATTTGTTGCTCGTCTTGTTTATTGGAATGGGAGTAGGGGCTGTTGTTTATAAGCGGGCGGTCGATGAACTTATGTCTTTTCCATATGCTGTAATCGCTCCGTTTATATTCGCTTTATTTAGCACACAAAGCGGGGTGCGCACGTTATTGAAGGAAGCGGATGTGGTGTTTTTTCTTCCGTTAGAGCAACAGCTTCGTCCGTATTTTTGGCGTGCAAGCATATACAGCTTTTTCGTTCATTTGTATGTTTCGTTCATTGTATTTGTTATGTTTCTTCCTCTTCATTTAAAATTTTCGGAGCAGTCACCTTTGGTCGTCATGATTGCGATGATGGTGTTAAAAGGGTGGAATATGTTCATTCAATGGAATGAAGATGCACGAATAGGGCGTCATCTCTTTCCGCTGTTCGTTCGTTTTTTCATGAACGTGTTGTTTTTTTATTTCTTACTTGTGAAGCAATACGGGTTTATGGCGGTCATTATTTTGCTTATGATTTTCGTTGCGTTATACGTAGAGCGTAGAGGGAAAAAAGTTGGACTGCAATGGGAGCAGTTGCTTGCCGATGAACAGCGACGAGTGCAAGCATTTTATCGGTTTGTTCATGCGTTTGTCGATGTTCCTCACATGAAACATACGGTAAAAAAACGAAAGTGGCTTCGTTTCGTTTTCCATTTGCTCGATCGTTCTCATATGCGACCGTATACGTACTTGTATGTACGCACATTTTTTCGTGCCGGCGACTATTTTGGTTTGTTCGCTCGCTTGACAGCAATCGGTAGTGTCTTCATTTTTACGTTGCCTCGCGGTGTAGAGTGGTTTGTCCTTTTATGTTCGTATGCGACGGCGGTTCAATTGCTTTCGCTTCGTTCGTACCATCGAGGGCATCCACTTCTCTGTCTTTATCCGCTTTTGTCTACGGAGGCGCATCAGTCGTTTGTACGTGTGTTGTTTGCAATTGGGGTTAGTCAAGCGGTCATTTTTTCCGTTGCTTCATATATAGCCCATGGTGTTTTCACGATGCTATCAACGTTTTTCGTCGTTTTGGTATGCTATATTGTCGTTCTGTTTTATGTCGGAAAAAAACAAGAAGCGGCTTGAACCGCTTCTTTTACTTTTCCATATATTGAATGGCTGCAAGACCAAGCATTTTTGCTGCAATAAGCATCGCTCGTTCATCGAAATCAAATTTCGGATGATGATGTGGATAGGCGACCGTTGTTGTTTCGGCTTTTGCACCTGTAAAGAAAAACGTTCCTTTTATATGTTGTAAATAATAAGCGAAATCTTCACCGCCCATATGAGGAGGAATTTCGACGACATCGGTGACTTCTTCAATTTCACGAGCGATGGAGACGAGAAATTTCGTTTCTTCTTCATGGTTGACAACGGGTGGATAACCACGCGTGTATGTGTATTCGTATGTACAACCGTTGGCGATGCATGTACCTTTAATAATTTGTTCAATTTCCCGTTCAATGTCGTCACGTACTTGTTCCGAAAACGTGCGCACCGTTCCGATTAATGTGGCGCGATCGGCAATGACGTTAAAGGCGTTGTCAGAAACGAATGAGCCAATAGAAACGACAGCCGGTTCAAGCGGATTAATACGTCGGCTGACGATTTGTTGTAAGTGCAAGACAAGTTGTGATGCAGTGACAATCGCATCTTTCGTTTTGTGTGGCTCTGCTCCATGCCCTCCGCATCCTTTTACGATAATTTGGAAGCGGTCTGCAGCTGCCATGATCGGTCCTGTACGATATTGAATGACGCCTGTCGGCTCTGTTGCCCATAAATGTGTGCCAAAAATCGCATCCACTCCGTCTAAACAACCGTCTTCAATCATCGCTTTTGCTCCGCCTGGTGCATATTCTTCTGCGTGTTGATGAATGCACACGATCGTGCCGTGCCAATGTTCGCGCAATTCATAAAGCGCTTTGGCAAGAACAAGTAGTGTGGCCGTATGTCCATCATGTCCACATGCATGCATCACACCAGGAACCGTTGATTTATATGGCACATCTTTTTCATCTTGGATCGGAAGGGCATCAAAATCCGCTCGAAGTGCTACTGTTTTTCCGCCTTGTTCGCCATGAATCGTTGCGACGACCCCGTTTCCTCCGACATTCGTTCGCACAGGAATGCCAAGTTGTTTGTAATAATTTGCAATATACGCTGCTGTTTTATACTCTTGAAACGATAACTCGGGATGTTGATGCAAATAACGACGGATGGCAACCATCTCATCGTAATATTCACGAAGCTTAGCAAATAATAGTGTTTTCACGTGCACCGCTCCTTCTGTTTTTTACCATTATACCATCGTTGACAAATCGTCGAAAACGGGTTAATATACCCATATACGTATTTAGGAGGAGAATATATGGGCACATGGATCAATGTTGTTCTAATTATTTTGCTTATTTATTTTGTTGCAACAAAAATGTTACCGACAAAAGGTGTAGAGCATATTACACCAGATGAGTTAAAAGAAAAATTAAAACAAACGAAAGACCGCCAATTTATTGATGTACGCACACCAGCGGAATATCGTGGGCGCAACATTCGCCAATTTAAAAACATTCCGCTTCATGAGCTACTTGATAAATTGCATGAGCTTGATCGGGAAAAAGAAACCATTGTCATTTGCCAAAGCGGCATGCGCAGCAATCAAGCGGCGAAAATATTAGTGAAAAACGGCTTTAAGCGCGTCGTCAATGTGCGTGGCGGCATGAATGCTTGGAACGAGTAAAAGGCTGACAAAACGTCAGCCTTCTTTTATGACGGTGTATGTTGTCACATATGACGGGCGTGGAAAAATGGATCGTTGTTGATCAATTCCTTTTTCTGTGCCACGTTTTTCATGCGCTTTTTCGTAAGCTTTTGACTGTTGCCAACGACGAAAGGCGCTTTCATTTTCCCACATCGTCATGATGACGTACGTATCGCTTTTTAACGGACGTAACACGCGAATGGAGACAAATCCAGGTTCTTTTTCGATTAAGCGCGCCCGTTGTTGAAAACGATGTTCAAATAACGGTCTTCCTTCATCAGTAACAGGAATGTTATTGCAAACAACGAATGATCCATCTAACGGTCCGACCGCATCAAGTACTTCGTATGGACGGGGCTCATGAAAAACGCTTGTTCCTTCCGTCTCATGAATGAGCATTCCGTTTTCTTCATCGCATACGAGCAACATCTGCTCACTCGGATATTGACTGCGCAATCGTTGCAAGTAGTCGATTGTGCCATTTGTCATAAATACGTACACGAACATCCTCTCCTTCCATTCAATACTCATATTTTACCACTTTCTTTTCTTCTTGGCGATTTCATGAACGTTGCGCATTATTACTACCCAGACGGTGAAAAAATCGGTATAGTTGTGTTAGTGGAAACAAATGAGCAATTTCGCTACACTTATAATAGAAGCGATTACATAACGAGAAAGGATGGACATGATGATTAAAAACGATACATTTTTACGTGCCTGTCGCGGAGAAGCAACGGAATACGTTCCAGTGTGGTATATGAGACAAGCAGGGCGTTCGCAGCCAGAATATCGCGCACTAAAAGAAAAATATTCGCTTTTTGAAATTACACACCAGCCGGAGTTATGCGCATATGTGACTCGTTTGCCTGTTGAACAATATAACGTCGATGCGGCCATTTTGTATAAAGACATTATGTCACCGCTTCCAGCAATCGGCGTCGATGTCGATATTAAAGCAGGCGTTGGACCAGTCATCGACAACCCGATTCGATCACTTGCGGATGTAGAACGTCTCGGTGAAATTGACCCAGAAAACGATGTGCCGTATGTGCTTGAAACGATTCGTCTATTGACGAAAGAGCAACTGACGGTTCCGCTCATTGGTTTTGCTGGTGCCCCGTTTACTTTAGCTAGTTATATGATTGAAGGTGGACCGTCGAAAAACTATAATAAAACGAAAGCATTTATGTATGCCGAGCCAAAAGCATGGTTTGCTCTTATGGATAAACTAGCGGATATGACGATTCTCTACGTGAAAGCGCAAATTCGCGCCGGTGCAAGCGCTATTCAAATTTTCGATTCATGGGTTGGGGCGGTGAACGTCGCAGATTATCGTCATTTTATTAAACCGACGATGGAGCGTATTTTTACAGCACTTCGCGACGAAAATGTTCCGCTTATTATGTTCGGCGTCGGAGCAAGCCATTTAGCGAAAGAATGGCACGACTTACCGCTTGACGTTGTCGGCTTAGATTGGCGCTTATCGATTCGTGAAGCGCGTGAGATGGGGCTGACCAAAGCGCTACAAGGCAATTTAGATCCAGCTGTATTGCTCGCCCCATGGGAAGTCATTGAAGAACGCGTTAAACAAATTTTAGATGAAGGCATGGCGCATGAAGATGGATACGTATTTAACCTAGGGCACGGCATTTTCCCACAAATCAAGCCGGAGACGTTAAAACGACTTACAGCATTTATTCACGATTATTCAGCAAAAAGAAAAGGATGAATAAACGATGTCAAAAAAAGTCATGGGATTGCTTGTTATGGCATATGGCACGCCATATAAAGAAGAAGATTTGGAGAGATATTACACACATATTCGACATGGTCGCAAACCGTCGGAAGAGATGCTAGCAGATCTTCGCGAACGCTATGAAGCAATTGGAGGCATTTCTCCGCTTGCAGCCATTACAAAACAACAGGCGGAAAAGCTTACCGAGCGACTGAATGAAGTGCAAGATGATATTGAATTTCGCATGTATTTAGGATTGAAGCATATTGAACCGTTCGTTGAAGATGCCGTTCGACAAATGTATGAAGACGGAATAGAGGAAGCGGTTTCGATCGTATTAGCCCCACATTTTTCGACATTTAGCGTCAAATCATACAACGGACGGGCAAAAGAAGAAGCGGTTCGTTTAGGTGGACCGACATTGACATGTGTGGAAAGTTGGTATACTGAACCGAAATTTATTCAATATTGGGCAGAGCGAGTAAAAGAAACGTATGCTTCGATGACTGAACGAGAACGGGAAAAAGCGATATTAATTGTGTCAGCCCACAGCTTGCCTGAAAAAATTATTGCGATGGGCGATCCGTATCCGAAACAGCTACAAGAAACAGCGGATTTGATTGCGAAAGAAGCAGGTGTTTCTGAGTATGTGATCGGATGGCAAAGTGCAGGAAATACCCCGGAACCTTGGTTAGGTCCTGATGTGCAAGATTTAACGCGGCAACTATACGAAGAAAAGGGTTATGAAGCTTTTGTCTATGTTCCAGCGGGCTTTGTCGCGGACCATTTAGAAGTGTTGTACGATAACGACATTGAATGTAAGCAAGTAACGGAAGAACTCGGTGTGAGTTATTATCGTCCGCCGATGCCAAATGCGCATCCGCATTTTATCGATGCCCTTGCGACCGTTGTGTTAAACCATTTACGTAAAGAAGGCGGATCATTATGAAAAAGAAAGTCGTCATTATTGGCGGTGGTATGACAGGATTGACGGCTGCTTACTATTTACAAAAAGAAGCACGCGAAAATAAGCTGCCAATTTCTTGTGAATTAATTGAGGCAAGCCATCGACTTGGTGGGAAAGTACAAACGGTTTATCGCGATGGGTTTGTTATTGAACGAGGACCAGATTCTTTTTTAGCACGAAAAATGAGCGCTTCACGTCTCATTCACGAAGTCGGACTTGAAAAAGAGCTCGTGCATAATACGGCAGGTCAATCGTACATTCTCGTCAATCGAACGCTACATCCAATTCCGGGTGGTGCGGTGATGGGCATTCCGACAAAAATCGCACCGTTTGTTATGACGCGTCTCTTTTCTCCATTTGGCAAACTACGCGCAGCAGCTGACTTTGTTTTGCCACCGTTAAAAGCGCAAGGAGACGTATCGCTCGGACAATTTTTCCGTCGTCGCCTTGGGAATGAAGTTGTTGATCGTCTCATTGAACCTTTATTATCAGGTATTTACGCAGGCGATATTGACCAGCTTAGCTTAATGGCGACGTTCCCTCAATATTTCCATTTAGAGCAAAAACACGGAAGTCTTGTGTTAGGAATGAAGCGGTCGATGCCGAAACAAAAAACGAAACAAAAAAGCGACAAAGGCATTTTTCAAACGTTAAAAACAGGGTTGTCGTCTCTCATTGATGCGATAGAGCAAAAGTTAGAAAAAGGAACGGTGCATAAAGGGGTACGTGTGGAGCGTATTGAAAAAGTCGGTGAGCGCTACGTTTTAACGTTAAGCAACGGGGAGAAAAAAGAGGCGGATAGCGTCATTATTGCTGTTCCGCATCAATCATTGACATCGCTTTTTCCAAATGAAACGATGTTTTCTTCTTTTGAAACGATGCCATCTACGTCTGTTGCAACGGTCGCATTAGCGTTTCCGAAAGAAGCGGTAGCGAAAGATATGAACGGGACAGGGTTTGTCGTTTCACGTGATAGCGATTATACGATTACCGCATGTACGTGGACGCATAAAAAGTGGCCACATACGACACCAGAAGGGTACGTTTTGTTGCGTTGTTACGTCGGTCGACCTGGTGATGAAGCGATTGTTGATCAAACAGACGATGATATTGTCCAAGTCGTGATGGACGATTTGAACAAAGTGATGCATATGACAATGAATCCGATGTTTTCGATCGTGACGCGCTGGAAACAATCGATGCCGCAATACACGGTCGGTCATCGTGAACGAATTGAGCGCGTGAAACAAGATATGCAACAACATCTTCCCGGTGTCTTTTTAGCTGGAAGTTCGTATGAAGGTCTTGGGCTTCCAGATTGTATTGATCAAGGAGAAGAAGCGGTAAAAAAAGTGTTACATTATTTAGCTTATACGAAAGAAAAGGTGTCATTATAATATAAGGCACCTTTTTTTCTTGCAAACATATGTCCATTATGATAAGATGTAAAACGAAATGACCAAAATGTTCATTTAGTCAAAACAAAGGATGAACGCCTATGTCAGAAAAAAGAAAACAAATTATTGAAGCAGCAACGAAGTCGTTTTCGCTTTTTGGTTATAAAGCGACGACGATGGATCAAGTGGCGAAAATGGCGAATGTCGGTAAAGGGACAATTTATACGTTTTTCAAAAGCAAAGAAGAACTGTTAGAAGAAATCGTTTCTTCGATGATTTCTGAAATTAAGCATGAGGCAGATGAGGCAATTGATCAGCACTTATCGTTTAAAGAAAATGTGCAACGTGCTTTGCAACGTATTTTCACGTTTCGCAAAGAACATGAATTGACGATCAAGCTATTACAAGAAGTGCGTGATATCGGCACGCCAGCTGTACGTGATGTGATGAAGCGACTCGATCGCGAAATGATCGCTTACGTTCGTGAAAAAATAGAGGAGGCAATGGCAAAAGGGGAAATTCGTTCGTGTGATCCCGAATTAACAGCGTTTTTAATGTTTAAAATGTATATTGCTTTAAACGTTGATTGGGAAAAAGAACATGAGCCATTGTCGCAACAAAAAATGGCCGAACTGTTTGATTTGTATTTATTAAAAGGATTATCTCAATGATGATCCTTCTCTTTTTTGTGTGAAGTGACTAAATGAACAAAATGGTCAATATTTTAAAAAAGGGGGTTGAGTATATGCATACATTCCGATTATTGATGCAAGAAATCAAAGCGGTCACGTCCAATCGGAAAGTGCTTATTCCGATTATCGCTGTGTTGTTTATTCCGCTTTTATATAGCGGCATGTTTTTATGGGCGTTTTGGGATCCGTACGATCATTTAGACGATTTGCCTGTCGCTGTTGTCAATCATGACAAAGGCGCGACGTTTGAAGGAAGAGAACTTCATATTGGCGACGATCTCGTTGACAAGTTAAAAGAAAAAAAACAGTTTGATTGGCATTTTGTAAGTCAACGTGAAGGGGAAAAAGGATTAAAAGAACAACGGTATTATATGCTTATTGAAATTCCAGAAGATTTTTCAAAAAACGCGACGACGTTACAAGACAATCATCCGAAAAAGCTTCAACTTATTTACAAGCCGAATGAAGGGTTTAACTTTTTATCTGCCCAAATCGGTGGAACAGCAGTTGAGAGAATTAAAACAGAGGTAGCGAAAACATTAACTGAAACGTATGCCGAAAACATGTTTGAGAGCGTAAAAACGTTGGCAGACGGATTAACAAAGGCGAGTGACGGAGCAAAACGATTGCATGACGGACTGATGGATGCAAAAGACGGAACGAATAAGCTATATAACGGAATGAAAAAAGCGCAAGATGGCTCCGATGAATTGTATCATCATTTAGCAACGCTTGCGGAAAAATCCATTACATTTACGAACGGCTTGCATCAGGCAGCTGACGGTTCAATGCAAGTTCAAAACGGTGTTCAAACGCTTCATGACGGGATGAAGCGCATGGTAGATGGGCAAGGACAATTGCTTGCGGGAGCACAGCAAGCAAAAGAGGGAACAGAAAAACTTGCTTTAGGTACAAATCGTGTGCTTGAGGGAATGAAAGCACTCGATGCTCGCATGCCACAGCTTTTACAAGGTTCACAACAATTAAGTGGCGGAGCAGAAAAACTAGCTACATCGCTTGCCGAGTGGCGACAAGGGGCGTCGCAAGTTCAAACAGGTGCAACACAAGTGACAGGTGGGTTAGAGCAGTTAGTTGCACAACTTAATGCACTTATTGCACAAACGTCAGATCCCGTGCAAAAAACGGTATACGAACAGTTAAAACAAAACGTTGAACGATTATCGCTTGGAAGCAAACAAGTAGAAACAGGTGTTGCGAAGTTAAATGACGGTGCTCAAGCGTTACAAGCAGGTGCGACGTCTTTAAGCGAAGGAGCAAAGCAGCTACATGAAGGGCATATGGCTCTCGATAGCGGCGTGAACGAACTGCTTGCTGGACAACAACAACTTGCCGATGGGGCAAATGCGTTAGTGAACGGACAAGAACAGCTTGTTTCGGGCATGAATACGTTACATGAAAAAATGCGAGAAGCGGAGCAAGGAACAGCGAAACTTGCAAATGGTGGTCAAACACTTGCTTCTGGTTTGCAAGCTCTTGCGAGTGGGGGCGACCAACTGCAAGATGGTGCGCATCGATTAGCGGATGGTGCACAACAATTAGCGAGCGGAATGAATGAACTAACGAATGGGACAGAAAAATTACAAGATGGAATGAATCAGCTTGCCGACGGCTCGGGAGAACTAGCAGATAAATTGAATGAAGGTGCCGAAAAAGCAAGCGACGTCAAAGCAAACGAAGACGTATATAACATGTTTGCTGAGCCGGTGAAAGTAAAAAATGAAAGAATCAACGAAGTACCAAACTACGGAACAGGATTTACACCATATTTCTTGTCGTTAGGATTGTTTGTTGGTGCGCTTTTACTTTCGATCGTCTTTCCACTCCGCGAACCAGCTGGGGTGCCACGTTCACCATTTCAATGGTTTTTTGCGAAATTTGGTGTACTCATTGGCGTAGGTGTGCTACAAGCGCTCCTTGCCGATAGCGTATTGCTTTTTGGTCTTGATTTACAAGTGAAAAGCGTCCCGTTATTCATTTTATTTAGTGTGCTGACAAGCATTGCCTTTTTATCAGTCATCCAATTTCTCGTTACGGTCTTTGGTGATCCGGGACGATTTATCGGGATCATTGTATTAATTTTACAATTAACAACAAGTGCCGGAACGTTCCCACTTGAATTGATTCCACGTGCGTTGCAACACTTTAACGCATGGCTTCCAATGACATATTCTGTTTTCGGATTAAAAGCGGTCATTTCAAGCGGTGATTTCTCATTTATGTGGGAAAACGTTGGAAAGTTGCTCATGTTTATCATTGTTATGATGGCGGGAACGATGACGTATTTTACGATCCAACATCGTCGCCAATTTACAACAATTGTGGAACAAGCTTCTGAAGCGTAATAGGCTTCAGGAGCTTTTTTTCTATGAAAAAATTTTTAAAAAATTAACTTGCATATACAAGGTAATAGAAGTATAATATGAATATGAAAACGATTTCATTCGTTTCTTTTCAATTGAAATAAGGGGGATGGGAGAATGGCGACAATTGAAGATGTCGCCAAGCTAACAGGGCTTTCACGGACGACGATTTCGCGCGTCATAAACAATCACCCGTACGTGTCAGAAGAGAAACGGAAGCTCGTGCTTGAAGCGATGGAAAAGTTAGGATATGTACCTAATTCATCGGCGAGAAGTTTGCGAAATCAAAAAACAAGTATTTTAGCGCTATTTATTCCGCGAATTACAAATCCATTTTTTAGTGAGCTTGTAGAAGCGACGGAAATAGCAGCAGCGGAACATGGCTATCAACTTATTATTTGTCAAACGCGCTATTCGCCGGAAAAAGAATTAAACTATATGAATTTATTAAAAACAAAACAAGTTGATGGCGTGATTTTAGCTTCCATTCAAAATGAATGGAAAAAGTTAAAACCTTTTTTACAATATGGGCCGATCGTCCTTTGTAATGAGTTTGACGATTGTGCAAACGTTCCAACCGTTCGGCTCGATCAAGTATATGGGGGATACATAGCAACGAAACATTTACTCGAGCAAGGCCATACGAAAATTGCCTATTGTTCTGGCGGCTATCGGAGCAATGTCGCACAATCGCGAGAAACCGGTTTTAAAAAGGCGCTAGCAGAATACAAACTGACATTCGATGAACGGTACGCGTTTCGCGATGCGTTTCACATCGCGGATGGGAAGCGCGTGTTTCATCAAATGATGGAGCTTTTCGAGAGACCGACTGCTGTATTTACCGGAAGCGATGAAGTGGCGGCTGGCATTATATCTGAAGCGTTAAGATGTGGCTATCGCATCCCAGAGGATTTAGCTGTAGTTGGCTTTGACAATCAAGCGATTACTGAGCTAACAAACCCAACGATTACAACTGTGCATCAGCCAGTCAAACAAATGGCACAAAAAGCGGTGGATATTATCGTAGAAAAAATTCAGACAAAAAAGTATGACGTACAAGAAATTTATGAATTTCCACTTCAGTTGATTGTTCGCGCGTCAACAATTGGTAACAAGCTTCATGGAAGTGAAGCTTGATATACATTCCATGTTATTCAATAAAGGGGGATTTTTTTATGAAGAAGGCAACGAAATTTTCTTCTGCATTGTTAGCGCTTACGCTCGGCTTGACAGCTTGTTCTGGCGGTCAAGACACGGACAAAAAAGAAACGACGGACAAAAAAGACGATGCAAAAAAATCTGAAGAAGTTGTAAAAATCGTTTATGCTCGTGGTAAAGACGCAACAAAAGCGACAGACGAAATCGTGAAAGCGTTTGAAGCAAAATATCCAAACATTGATGTCGAATTCCGTGAAATGCCTTCAGACACAGGGGCGCAACACGATGCATACGTGACAATGTTAAACGCAAAATCATCTGAAATTGATGTGATGGACTTAGACGTGATTTGGCCAGCAGAATTTGCGCAAGCTGGATATGTTCTTCCACTTGATCGTTTCATTGAAAAAGATGGCATTGATTTAAGTGCATACAACCAAGGTGCGCTTGCAGCTGGAAACTTCGACGGAAAACAGTGGGCGATGCCAAAATTTATTGACACAGGACTATTATTCTATCGTAAAGACATCGTGCCAGAAGATAAGGTGCCGAAAACATGGGATGAATTGTTAGCGGCAGCACGTGAGTTTAAAGGAAAAGGCGGCACACAATTCGGATACTTAATGCAAGCAAAACAATACGAAGGATTAGTATGTAATGCGATTGAATTTATTGCCGCATATGGTGGAAAAATCGTTGATGAAAACAACAACGTTGTCGTCAACAGCCCTGAAACAATTAAAGGATTAAAGAAAATGGTTGAAATTGCAACATCTGACGTTGTACCAAGCAACATTACGACATTTACAGAGCCAGAGTCTCATACAGCGTTTATTGAAGGACAATCACCATTTATTCGTAACTGGCCATATCAATACGCGTTAGCGAACGATCCAGAGCAATCAAAAATTGTTGATAAAGTAGGCGTTGCGCCACTACCTGCTGGTGATAAAGGTTCGGCAGCTGCGTTAGGTGGATGGATGACAGCGATTAACGCATATTCGAAAAATAAAGAGGCAGCTTGGGAATTTGTGAAGTTTATGACTGGTCCAGAAGGTCAAAAAATTTCTGCAATCTATGGTGGTTTAGCGCCAACGCTTCCAGCATTATTTAAAGATGAAGAAGTATTGAAGGCGAATCCATTCTTTGCAGAACAAGGTTTCGTTGATGGATTAAATGCAGCGGTACCACGTCCAGTTGTGCCAAACTATCCAGAAGTATCTGAAATTATTCAAATTAACGTATCCAAAGCCATTGCAGGACAAATTACAGTTGAAGAAGCAGTTGCCAACATGGAAAAAGAAATTAAAGCGGTCATGCAGTAGTTACACGTTAGCCTTCAGCCTCTTTTGAGTGCTGAAGGCTAAATCCTTTGCATAAAGGGGGAACAACGAGTGAAAAACGAAAAAAAATCGGAGCGCCGTTTAGCCTATATTCTTGTTGCTCCGTCGCTCTTGCTCATTTTAGCTGTCGCCATTTGGCCGGTTATTCAGTCATTTTATTTTAGTTTATTTGACTATCGTCTCAACAACCCAGCAAAGTCTTCTCTCCATCTTGATTACAGTTTAAACTTAGAACGATATTTAGAAAGCTATCCGTTTTTAATGAACGCATTAAAGCAAGAAGTAGCTCAAGCAACAGGTGAGGAAAAAGAGCAGCTCGCGTCATTACAAGAGCGACTACAGCAGGTAGATGAGGAAATTCGCGCCGATGAAGAAGTCGCGAAACGATATAAACAAGTAGACGAAATTTTAAACAATTTCGAAGTGCCGAGTGAAGAAATAAAAATTGTTTCAATTGATGAACAGGCGGCACAAGATTTAACGAAGACGATGCAAGATGCTAAACAAACGTTAAAAACGTTAAATGAAAACGGACAATTGAAGCAAGGTGATAAATTAACAGGGCTTGCGAACGGATTGAGCGGAGCAATCATTGAACCGAACTTTGTTGGGCTTGCACATTATAAAAACTACTTTACCGATGCTCGTTTATGGAAAGCACTTTGGAATACGACGGTGTTTACAGTCATTTCGGTATCGATTGAATTAGTGCTTGGCTTAGCGATTGCCTTATTGATTAATAAAGCATTTTTTGGCCGAGGACTTGTACGGGCAACCATTTTGATTCCATGGGCGATTCCGACAGCAGTATCTGCATTAATGTGGAAGTTTTTATATGACGGACAAAATGGCATTGTCGCAAAATATTTTGCGGACATTGGCATCATCAATAATATGAGTGAGCTACTAACGACAGGTGTAGGAGCGATGTTTGCCGTTATTTTCTCAGACGTATGGAAAACAACTCCGTACATGGCGTTATTGTTACTTGCGGGATTGCAAACGATCCCAAGCTCACTATATGAAGCGGCATCGATTGACGGTGCAACAAAGTGGCAGCAGTTTGTCAAAATTACGTTACCACTTTTAAAATCAAGCATTCTCGTTGCGCTCTTGTTCCGTACGCTTGATGCGTTTCGTGTATTTGACTTAATTTTCGTTTTAACAGGCGGCGGACCAGCGAACTCGACAGAAACGATCTCGATTTTAGCGTATAAAGTCATGTTCTCGCAAACAAACTTCGGTGGCGGTTCAGCGTTAGCGGTGATCGTCTTTATTTGCGTAGCGATCATTTCGACAATTTACATTAAGTTTTTAGGTGCTGACCTCATTTCTGACCGAAAATAGGAGGTGCAACGATGCAAAAGAAAGCCGGTCCATTGTTTTATGTGTTTTTATTTGTTTTTGTTTTTTTAGTCATGTTTCCATTTTTATGGATTTTATTGAGCTCGATTAAGCCGTTAAGTGAATTGTTTGGTGAGGAAGCGTTTAACTGGTTCACGAGCCATCCGACGTTAAAAAGTTACGTTTCCGTTTTTGTCAATTATCCGTTTTTAAAATATTTATGGAACAGTACAGTCATCGCAACAATTACAACGGTATATACCGTATTTGTAGCAGCGTTTGCAGCATATGCGATTGCCCGTTTAGATTTTAAAGGAAAGTCAGTTATTCTCGGCATTGTGTTATCGGTATCGATGTTTCCACAAATCGCAACAATTTCACCAATTTATATGTTTGTGAAAAAGTTTGGATTAACAAATAGTTATTTAGGATTAATTATTCCGTACACGACGTTTGCATTGCCGCTTTCCATTTGGCTATTAGTAACGTTTTTCCGGAAAATTCCGTTTGATTTAGAAGAAGCGGCAAAAATGGACGGGGCAACACCGCTTCAAACGTATTTTAAAGTCATTTTGCCATTAGCCGTACCGGGTATTTTTACGACATCCATTCTTGTTTTTATTGCAGCATGGAACGAATTTTTATTCGCTTTAACCATTAATACAGCGGAAAATTATAAAACGGTGCCAGTTGGTATTGCGATGTTCCAAGGACAATATACGATTCCATGGGGGGAGATTTCAGCTGCGACCGTTATCGTCACCATCCCGCTCGTCATTATGGTATTATTATTCCAACGTCGCATTGTGTCTGGTTTAACGTCTGGTTCAGTGAAAGAATAGCGGAGAGGGGAAAAGAAAATGGAATCGATTCCAAAAACGAAACAATGGTGGAAAGAAGCGGTTGTATATCAAATTTATCCGCGCAGTTTTAAAGATTCGAACGGGGATGGGATTGGCGATTTAAGAGGTATTATCGAAAAATTAGATTATTTACAAGAACTTGGCGTTGATGTCGTTTGGTTATCGCCTGTATATAAGTCACCAAACGACGATAACGGTTATGACATTAGTGACTATCAAGACATTATGGACGAATTTGGGACGCTCGCTGACTGGGACGAACTTCTTCACCAAATGCACGCACGCGGCATGAAGTTAGTGATGGATTTAGTCGTCAATCATACGTCTGATGAACATCATTGGTTTATCGAATCGCGCAAGTCAAAAGATAATCCGTACCGCGACTATTACATTTGGCGTCCAGGAAAAGACGGAAAAGAGCCAAACAACTGGCAATCGTTTTTCAGCGGTTCAGCATGGCAGTACGACGAAGCGACTGGAGAATATTATTTACATTTATTTTCGAAAAAACAACCAGATTTAAACTGGGAAAATGAAAAGGTCCGCGAAGAAATTTTTAACATGATGACATGGTGGTTAGACCGTGGCATTGATGGATTTCGCATGGACGTGATTAATTTATTGTCGAAAGTGGAAGGATTGCCAGATGCTCCGGTGACAAATCTTGACGACCGTTATCAATGGGGTGGGCAATATTTTGTCAACGGACCAAAATTAATGGACTATTTGCGTGAAATGAAAGAAAAAGTATTAAGCAAATATGACATTATGACGGTCGGAGAAACACCGATGGTCACGACAGACGATGCGATTCGGTTTACGAACGAGCAAGACGGCGTCATGAACATGTTGTTTCAATTCGAGCATATGGATGTTGATACAAAGCCAGGTAGCTCGCTTGGAAAATGGGACATCCAGCCGTGGAAGTTGACCGATTTGAAAAAAATTATGAGCAAATGGCAAGTCGAGTTGCATGGAAAAGGGTGGAACTCGCTTTATTTAGAAAATCACGATCAACCACGGTCTGTTTCCCGTTTTGGTGACGACAAAATGTATCGTGTGGAAAGCGCAAAAATGTTAGCCACATGGCTACATATGATGCAAGGAACGCCATACATTTATCAAGGTCAAGAAATCGGCATGACGAACGTTGCCTTTCCATCGATTGAATATTATCGCGATGTCGAAACGATTAATTTATGGAACGATGTTGTAGTAAACAAAGGATATGACCCAGATAAAATATTAAAAGCGATTCATTATCGCGGTCGCGACAATGCACGTACGCCGATGCAATGGGATGCGACAAAACATGCAGGATTTACAACAGGCACCCCATGGATCGACGTCAATCCAAATTACTGCGACATTAACGTCGAGCAAGCGATGAAAGATGAAAACTCGGTGTTCCATTATTATAAAAAGCTCATTCGCCTTCGAAAAGAGCATCCGATTATTGTGTACGGTTCATACGAGTTACTGCTTGAAGATGATGAACAAATTTATGCATATGTGCGCAAGTTCAACGATGAACAGTTGCTTGTCATCACAAACTTTAGTAGCGAGCAACCGACATTTATATTGCCAGCACACATCACGTTTACGGAAAAACAATTGCTCATTAGCAACTATGCGGTCGATGAAAATGAATCGATTGACACGATCGTGCTCAAGCCGTACGAAGCGCGCGTATATAAGTTAAAGTAAAAAGCAGCCTGCACGGCTGCTTTTTACTTTAACAAGTGACGTTTAAACATTGAACACAAATGTTTCCGTAGCATTCATGTTGTTCTTCCATTTCTTTTCCACATTCACAACATGTTTTTGGTGGTAACTTTTTATAAAATTCAGACATTTTTTCTAACATTATTCCCCATCCCCTTCGTTTTTGTTAACTTTATTGTATTATAACAGATTATCCTTTGTCAATAGTTGTTTTATAACATTTACATATGTGAAATTCGTTCAGAAATTTGGTATTGTGTAGTTGTACACATTTTTGTGAGGAAGGTGAATACATATGAAAGTGACAGTGATCGGCTATTGGGGAGCATTTCCGAAAAAAAATGAAGCGACGTCATGTTATTTATTTGAACACGATGGGTTTCGCTTGTTGGTCGACTGCGGAAGCGGAGCGTTAGCCCAGCTCCAAAACGTCATTGATATTGAACAAATTGATGCGGTCATCGTATCGCATTACCATCACGATCACGTGGCAGACATTGGTCCGCTTCAATATGCGCGGCTGATTAAGAAAAATTTAGGTATAGATTTGCCGGAACTTTCTATTTACGGCCATTCGCTCGATCGCGATGGATTCGCACGCCTTGCGCATAAAGGAGTAACAAAAGCGGTGGCATATGATCCGAATGAGACGATTCACATCGGTCCATTTACGATTTCGTTTATGCAAACGGAACATCCGGCGATTTGTTATGCGATGCGCATAGAAGCAGGAGGAAAAACAGTTGTGTATACAGCCGATTCAAGCTATTTACCGCAGTTTGTTTCTTTTGCGAAACAGGCGCATTTGCTCATTTGTGAATGCAATTTTTACGCAGGACAAAACGCCAAACAAGCAGGTCATATGACGAGCGAAGAAGCGGCAACAATTGCTCGTGATGCTGGCGTTGAAACGTTGTTACTGACGCACTTGCCTCATTTCGGAAACATCGAACAGCTTGTCAGCGAAGCGAAAAGAGTTTTCCACGGCGATGTGCAATTAGCAAAAACAAGATGGACATGGGAAGGGTAGCGAATCGCTGCCCTTTTGTTATAATACAGAATAAAATTTTTGAAAATTTTTTGAACAGGTGCTTGACGATAGATTGAAAAGTAGAGATAATATGGTTGTGTTAGAATTTTCTTAAAATTTAGTAACACGTGTTAGGAGGTGGGTGTTAAAAGAAAATGATAACGCTTACAAGTTGAAGGGGGTATTTGTTTGATTGCGTTTTACCTCATCTTAGGGATTACAATCGTGAGCTTGTACGTTGCTTTTCGTAAGCAAAAACCTTTCTTTTTACTCATTCCATTCTTGTCAGTCTTCGCTTACTTTTTGTTTGAAGTCATAACGTTCCCAGCACCATTTTTAGAAACGGTCAAATTTATTTTTAACTTGGGGGTGTGTTTGTTTGAAACAAATTGATAAAAAAGTAGCTGATTCATACTTCCGTGAACGTGTGCGGTTGATTGCTATTTTCTTGATTATTTGGTTTATTGTTTCATTTGGTGTTGTCATGTTCGCGGAGTCGTTTAAAAACATGACATTTAACGGTTTTCCGTTTCATTATTTTATGGGGGCACAAGGTGCAGTAGTCACGTTCATTGTTTTGTTGTTTATTAACGCAAAAGTGAGCGACAGCATTGATAAAAAATACGGTATCAGCGAAGAGAAAAACGAACAATTAAGCGCTGGAAAAGCGCTTGATCATTAAGAGAACAAAGGGGAAGGGGGAGCATCATGGATACACAATTTCTCGTGTCTTTATCCATTATTATTGCGTCATTTGCATTATATATTGGGATTGCAATTTACAATAAGGCGAAAGAAACGTCTGATTTCTATGTCGCAGGTCGAGGTATTTCTCCGTTTTCAAATGGAATGGCGATCGCAGCGGATTGGATGAGCGCAGCGTCATTTATCGGTATGGCCGGTACGATTATGTTGTTAGGATACGACGGTCTTGCATACATTATGGGGTGGACAGGTGGATACTTATTGTTGACATTTTTACTTGCTCCACAACTACGGAAGTACGGGCGTTACACAGTACCAGAGTTTATTGGCGACCGTTTTGAAAGCCATTCTGCTCGCATGATTGCTGCTCTTTGTACAATTATTATTTCATTTGTTTATTCGATCGGTCAGCTTTCTGGTTCAGGCGTTGTTATCGGGCGTTTGCTTGAAGTGGATGCAAAAGTCGGCACGATGATCGGAGTTGTGTTAATTGCGTTTTATGCTGCGTTTGGTGGCATGAAAGGAATCACATGGACGCAAGTCGCGCAGTACATCATCTTAATTATCGCTTACTTAATTCCGGTCGTTTTCATGTCGCTTCAATTGACTGGAAATCCTATTCCGTGGCTTTCTTACGGGAAAATTGTTGGTGAGTTTCAACAACTTGATCAACAGTTAGGGATTTCACAATACACCGATCCGTTTTTGAAAGGTAGTAAATGGCAGTTTCTTGCACTTATGTTTACATTAATGGCTGGTACAGCTGGTCTTCCGCACGTCATCGTTCGTTTTTATACCGTATCAACGATGAAAGCGGCACGTTGGTCAGGTGCATGGGCGCTTTTATTTATCGGTTTACTTTATTTATCAGCACCTGCGTATGCTGCGTTTTCACGCTTTATTTTAATTAAAAATGTTGTCGGTCAAAAAATTAGCGAATTGCCAGCTTGGACAGAAAAATGGATTAACACAGGAAAATTGCAAATTGCGGATGCAAATAGTGACGGTATTTTACAATGGCAAGAAATGGTCATTAGCAATGATATCGTCGTTATGGCGACTCCAGAAATCGCAAATCTTGGTGTATTCGTCATCGGTTTAGTGGCAGCCGGTGCGATGGCAGCAGCGTTATCGACGGCAGGTGGCTTAATGATTGCTATTTCGTCATCGTTTGCTCATGATATTTACTATCGTATTTTACGTCCAAATGCATCAGAGCAAAACCGTTTGCTCGTTGCGCGCATTTCAATCGTTGCTGCGACGGTGTTAGCTGGTTTAGTAGCATTAAACCCACCGGGCGTCATTACACAAATTGTTGCATGGGCGTTTGCCATCGCAGCAAGTACATTTTTCCCAGCACTTGTACTTGGCGTATGGTGGAAGCGTTCAAATGCAGCTGGAGCGATTGCGGGCATGCTTGTTGGACTTGTCGTCTCGCTAGGCTACATTTTAGCGGCGAAGTATGGTGGGTTCTCCGTTGCAGGGATTGTTGACACAGGAGCAGGCATATTCGGTGCTGTTGCTGCGATGTTGGCGAATGTCGTTGTTTCATTAATGACAAAAGAGCCTTCACAATCTGTACAAGAAGAAGTATATGACCTTCGTTATCCAGAGCAAATGACATATAAAGACGGTCAAGTGTGGATGAGATAATACGTTCGGCATCTGTGTGATACAGATGCCGTTTTTATAAGGGAGGGGATATAGAGTGCATCCATTATTTAGTGGTTTATCACAAAAAGAAATTGAACGACTCATCGTTCAATGTGAACGAAAAACGTTTGAAAAAGACGATACGATTTTAGGAAAAAACGAGAAACGTAAAGGGCTTGTGTTGTTGCTTGATGGGGTGGCGGAAGTGTACGTCGAGCACGAAGGGTATGATGAAGTGCTTGAAGTTGTACAAAAAGGGGGGCTGATCGGTTTTTCAAGTTTAGCCGATTTTTTAGGTGTGTCAAAAGGAGAAGGAAAAGAAGAACTTGTCGCGGTGAGGGCAGCGGAACGATGTGAAGTGTTAGTCATTCCTTTTTCTGTTTTATCGCGGCTATGGGACGATCCGAATGTGCATGACTATTTGCTTGCACAAGCATGCGTTCGTTTAAAAGATGTGTATGTGTCGCTTGCAGAACAAATTAAGCAAGCACGTAAATTTGGGGACTCTACATCGTTTGTTGTTCCTGTGCAAGATTTAATGATTCGCGAAGTTGTGACCCTTCCGCCAAGCGCAACTGTACAAGAAGCAGCAAAAAAAATGGCGGCCACTCATATTAGTTCGATCGTCGTGACAGATGAACAAAAGTTGTGTGGGATTTTAACGGAAACGGATCTTGTCGAGCGTGTGCTAGGGCAATCACTTCCGTATGATACAGTGATTGAACGAGTCATGACGAAAGACGTCGCAACCATTTCACGATTTGCGTATTATTACGATGCGCTTGCGATGATGATTGAGCGTGGAGTAAAACATTTACCTGTTGTAGATGGCAAAAAAGTACAAGGAATTGTTACGTTTTCCGATTTAATGCGGAAGAAAAATGCAAGTATGATGCGTACGATTCAACAAATTGATCATGCAGATGATCAAACGTTACCAAAGATGAAAACAGCAATTTATGAGTTGTTGGCGACGATGTTGCGCGATCAAGTACCGATTGCCCAATGTTTAAATATGATTACGAAACTATACGATCGGCTCGTCCTACGTTGCATGGCGTTAGCGCTAAACGAAGTGGGAAATCCTCCGTGTCGTTTCGCCTTTTACCAAATGGGATCAAGTGGACGGAGAGAGCAGTTTTTACTTACCGATCAAGACCATTTTCTTGTGTATGAAAGCGATGAGCATGTTTCGTATTTTGCGAAACTTGGTGAGGTGATCGTTCATTTTATGGAGAGAGCGGGATATGAGCGATGCAAAGGGAAAATGATGGCGAGTGAAGAAGCGTGGCGCGGTTCGCTAGAGACGTGGAGAGACCGATTGCGTGAATGGATGGTTCACGCGACAAACGACAATTTGTTGTTAGCACAAAACTTTTTTTCATATCGATTTGTATATGGGGACATCGATTTGCACCGTACGTTTGAACAACAAATTCGCGAGCAGTTAAACCGTGCAAAAATTTTCTTTTTTCGTCTTGTTGAGATGGAAAGACAAAATGAAATTCCAACGCTTGATCGCCCGATTCGCTCGATTTTTGGACTTGAACGGAAAACGATTGATATGAAAAAAGAAGTGCTATTTCCTTACCACCATAGCGTGCAAATTTTAGGGCTCATTCATGGGATTGTATCTGGTACACCATTTGAACGGATCGAAAAGCTAAAAGAGAAGCAAGTGTTATCGCCATCGTTTGCGAAAGATGTGCAAAAAGCGGCGGAAAACGTGTTATCTATTTACATTCGCCACAAATGGAATCATTATAAAGCGAATAAACAATCATCGTCTGTCTTATCGTTTACAACGATGACAACGCGTGAAAAAGATGAACTGATTTTAAGTTTAAAAACGTTAAAGCAACTACAGGCACAATTATTTTCTCATTTTTGAGGGGGATGATGATGTTTTTTTTACGAAAGGCGATGGATTATAAACTAAACGATAACATCCCGTTATCAACACCGATTGATGACATCGTTTTTACGGTTTTTGATACAGAGACGACGGGATTTAATGTGGCAACAGTAGATCGATTAATTGAAATTGGTGCGGTGCAAGTAAAAGGGACGACCGTGCTTGAAGACGAAACGTTTCATACGTACGTCAACCCAAATCGCGACATTCCATCCGTTATCGTCGAGTTGACGAATATTACAAGCGAAAAAGTACAAGACGCTCCGACGGCTATTGAGGCGTTGCAACAATTTTTCCAGTTTGTTGAACAAAAGCAAAGTGTATGTTTTGTCGGTCACTACATTTCGTTTGACTTATTTGTTATGAAGCACGAATTGCGCCGTGAAAAAATAAAATTTCGCAAGCCGACGTTTATTGATACGCTCGATTTAATTGGTTTTATTGCACCGTCATATGATATGCGTGATTTAGAGCGCTATGCCCAAGCGTTCGGCACGCGCATGTACGACCGACATTCCGCCATCGGTGATGCGCTCACGACCGCGTATTTATTTGTTGAGCTATTAGAACAATTTCGCATGCGCGGTTATCAAACATGGGGAGAATTGTTGCGGGCAACAGATAGCCAAATGCGCTCACTATCGTTTTGAGGGGAGATCCCCTTTTTTTATTTTATGGTAAAATATGAATGAGACAGAGGATGGTGGTCTATGACGAATAAGACAAGATTTTTGTATTTTCTATTTCTTGGGGTATCATTTTTCATATATGGTTTTATTGTGATAATAAAATCTTTTTTTTACTATGACACCTTGGAAATGATTAGAGGATGGTTGTTTCTTTTGATCGGTTTGATGGCGCTATTTTTCGCAAAACAACAACGATAAAGGGAGAGATGGAAATGTTTCGTCATTTTTTTTATACAAAACGTAAAATCGTTATTGAATTAAATGAAAGGTATTTTGATAAAAGTAGCTTCATGCATGCAGTTGTAAAACATTTAAAAAGCGAAGGAAAGCAGTGCGAAATGATCGATGTGAACACGTTATTGGTAGATGGAAAAAAATATTATTTGTATGAAACAAATGTTGCGGCAACATACTGCCCTCCGGTACAGCGAGCAGTGTTAATTGAGATGAATTGAGGCTATTTTATCATAGTAATTTTTGAGAGTTTCAACGCTGTCCCGCTTGCCTGTTGTTATTTTTTAAAATATAATACATTTAGAATTTTTTTAATTTTAAAATGAATGATCGTTCATTCACTAAAGGGGTGGGGAAGATGAATTTAGTTTCACGGTTACAGCAAATTGCATCGCAAAAGCCGGAAAAGGAGGCGTATGTGTTTGAGCAGACGTCTGCAACGTACGGTGAATTGAACGGTGCGATCATGAAGTTTGCGAGCGGGCTAGCAAAGCTCGGGGTAAACAAAGGGGATCATGTGGCACTTTTATTAGGCAATTCACCGTATTTTATCGTCAGTCTGTACGGTGCGATGCGCACAGGGGCGACAGTGATTCCAATTAACCCAATCTACACGCCTGATGAAATTCATTACATTTTAACAAACGGCGATGTCAAAGTTGTCATTGCGCTTGATGTTGTCATTCCGACGCTGATGAAGCTTGATGGGCGCCTGCCAAATGTTGAGCACATTATTATTTGTGAAACACCACAAGGAAAAGAACATGGCATTGTCGTGCCGGAAAAAATGAAATCGTTTACAAACGTACTTGCGATAGGTGATGTTCCGTTTGTTGGTCCAGTTCTTGACGACGATGATGTGGCGGTTATTTTATATACATCAGGGACGACTGGAAAACCGAAAGGAGCGATGTTGACACATAAAAATTTATACAGCAACGCTCAAGATGTCGCAGATTACTTAAAAATAAACGAAGATGATCGCGTCATTGCGACGTTGCCGATGTTTCATGTGTTTTGTTTAACGGTTGCGCTCAATGCTCCTCTCATGAACGGTGGAACGGTGCTTATTCTTCCTAAATTTAGTCCGGCAGAAGTATTTAAAGTAGCACGTGGACAAAAGGCAACTGTTTTTGCAGGTGTGCCGACGATGTATAACTTTTTATATCAATATCCAGAAGGCAAGGCCGAAGATTTCGCACACATTCGTCTATGTATTTCAGGCGGTGCATCGATGCCGGTTGCGTTGTTAAAAAATTTCGAGAAAAAATTTCAAGTAATCGTTTCCGAAGGGTACGGTTTATCGGAAGCATCACCGGTAACATGTTTTAATCCACTCGATCGTCCGCGTAAACCGGGCTCGATCGGGACAAGCATTATGAACGTTGAAAATAAAATTGTCAATGAATTAGGGGAAGAAGTGCCTGTTGGGGAAGTAGGGGAACTCGTCGTGCGCGGTCCGAACGTCATGAAAGGATATTATAAAATGCCCGAAGAAACAGCGCATACGATTCGAGACGGATGGCTATATACAGGCGATTTGGCGAAGATGGACGAAGAAGGGTATTTTTACATTGTCGATCGGAAAAAAGATATGATTATTGTTGGGGGATATAACGTATATCCGCGCGAAGTGGAAGAAGTGCTTTACAGTCATCCAGATGTCGTTGAAGCCGCAGTGATCGGTGTACCGGATCCGAATTTTGGCGAAGCGGTCAAATGTTTTGTCGTAAGCAAAAATAAACAGCTAACTGAACAACAGCTCATCGCTTATTGTAGTGAGCATTTAGCGAAATATAAAGTGCCAAGTTCGATTGAGTTTTTAGAAGAGTTGCCAAAAAATACGACTGGAAAAATTTTAAGACGCGCGTTAAAAGAACAAGTTATCTCTCAAAGCGGTGCGATGTAAGCACCGTTTTTTATTTATTTTTTAGAATTTACTTGATATTTAGAAAATATATTTGTATAATTTAACGCATAAAAGCGAAACAGCGAAAAAGTGAGGGGGATACAAATGAAGTGGTTAAACATGTGTGGAGCGTTGTTGCTTGCAGGTAGTGTGCTTGCTGGATGTTCCGAAGAGAAAACAACGAAAGAAGCGAGTGGGGAAAAAGAAAAAACGTATAAAGTCGGCGTGACGCAAATTGTTGAACATCCATCGCTCGATGCGGCGTTTAACGGATTTAAAAAGGCGCTTGAAGATAAAGGATTAAAAGTCGAATACGATGTGCAAATTGCGCAAGGAGATATGAACAATAACCAAACAATTGCCAACAACTTTGTTGCAGATGGTGTCGATTTAATTTTCGCCAATTCGACCCCGAGCGCGCTTGGTGCATTAAATGCGACGAAAGACATTCCAATTGTTTTTACATCTGTGACAGATCCGGTTGGAGCGAAACTTGTGCAGTCGATGGAACAGCCGGGTGGGAATGTGACAGGGACGACAGATACACATCCAGATGCGATCCCGAAAACAGTGCAGTTTATTGATCAATATGTTGATGGCAATCGCGTCGGTATGATTTACAATGCCGGAGAACAAAACTCAGTTGCCCAAATTGATGCGGTGAAAAAAGCGATGGAAGGAACCGACTTAACGATCGTACCTGTCTCAGTGTCGACGTCGGCGGAAGTGAAACAAGCGGCGGAATCGTTAGTCGGCAAAGTGGATTGTTTTTACGTCATTACAGACAACACTGTCGTGTCTGCGCTTGAGTCCGTCATTCAAGTCGCGAACGACCAAGATTTACCGCTTTTTGTCGGCGAGTTAGATTCCGTGAAACGAGGCGGCTTTGCGGCATACGGTTTTGATTACTACGATATTGGCTATGAAGCAGGTGTGATGGCGGCGGACATTTTAGAAGGAAAGAAAAAGCCAGCGGAACTTCCAGTGCAATATCCGCAAAAGTTGAAGCTTGTCATTAACAAAAAAGCAGCGGAAGAGATGGGGATCACATGGCGCAGTGAATGGGATAGCATGGCGGAATTTATCGAATAACGCAAAGGATGGATCATATGATTACAGCATTGTTTAGTTCTGTAGAAGCAGGGTTGTTATACGCGCTCATGGCGCTTGGTGTGTATATATCGTTTCGCATTTTAGATTTTCCCGATTTGACGGTGGACGGAAGTTTTGTGACGGGAGCGGCTGTGGCTTCCGTCCTCATCGTCGGCGGTGCCAATCCGTTTATCGCTTCGCTTGCGGCGCTTGGCGCTGGCTTTTTAGCAGGATGTGCGACAGGGCTTTTGCATACGAAGGGGAAAATTAATCCGTTATTGTCAGGTATTTTAATGATGATCGCTTTATATTCTATTAATTTACGCATTATGGATAAACCGAATGTGCCACTTTTACAACAAGAAACAGTTATGACGATCATCACGGAAGCATTTCAACGTTTCGATCAAGCTTTGACAACGTTTATTCCTTTTGTTCCGAAAACATGGGCGATTATCGTTTTCGGTGTGTTGTTAGTTACGATCGTGAAAGTGGTAATTGACTTATTTTTAAAAACAGAAGTCGGTTTGGCTCTTCGGGCAGTTGGCGACAATAAAAAAATGATTGCTAGTTTTTCAGGTAATACGGATCGCCTAACGATTATCGGGCTTGGTTTGTCGAATGCGCTTGTCGCATTTTCAGGGGCGTTAATTGCGCAATATAGCGGCTTTAGCGATATTGGCATGGGCATCGGAATGATCGTGATCGGTTTAGCGTCAGTCATTATTGGGGAAGCGCTGTTTGGGGCAAAAACGATCGTCCGTGCGACGCTTGCGGTTATTTTAGGGGCGATCGTATATCGCATTGTCATTACCCTTGCGTTGCGTGTCCAATTTTTAGAAACAGGTGATGTAAAGCTCATTACTGCTTTGATCGTCATTTTAGCGCTTGTCGTTCCGCAAATGGTCGCGACGCGTGCGGAAAAACAGCGAAAAGCGAGAAAGCGAGGTGCAGCCGTTGCTTCAACTCAAGCAGATTACGAAAGTGTTTAACGAAGGAACGCTCGATGAAAAAGTGGCGCTAAAACATATTGAGCTGTCGCTTCAGCCGGGTGATTTTGTCACAATTATTGGCAGTAACGGAGCAGGAAAATCAACGCTCATGAACATCATTTCAGGGCGACTTGCGCCAGATACAGGGGAAGTAGTCATTGACGGAAAAGACGTGACAACGATGAGCGAACATGACCGTGCGCGTTATATCGGGCGTGTCTTTCAAGATCCGATGGCGGGAACGGCGCCAAATATGACGATCGAAGAAAATTTAGCGATCGCTTATAACCGAACGGTTAGACGGACGCTACAGTTCGGCGTAACGAAAAAGCGCCGCGAATTTTTTAAAGAAACGCTTGCTACACTTCAACTTGGATTAGAAAATCGTCTGCACGCCAAAGTCGGCTTATTATCTGGTGGAGAACGGCAAGCGTTGTCATTGTTAATGGCAACGTTCACGAAACCGCATGTGCTCCTTCTTGATGAGCATACGGCAGCATTAGACCCTGCACGCGCCCAGCTCATTACAAACTTAACGAAACAAATTGTTGAACAATATCGTCTAACGACGTTAATGGTGACGCACAATATGGAGCAAGCGGTTCAATTAGGCAATCGGCTCATTATGATGGACGGTGGGCAAATCATTTTTGAAGCGAGTGGAGAGGAAAAGAAAAAGCTCACTGTCGAAGCGTTGCTTCAAGAGTTTCAGCGCATTCGTGGCAGTCAATTTGCAAGCGATCGCGCGGTGCTCGTATAAAAAATCCCCGAGTTACATCGGGGATTTTAACGCGTTAACCATTTGTTGTAATGATGCGATCGTGTTTGGCAGTTGTTCGAGCGATACCGGGCGGCTGAAATAAAATCCTTGTAGTTGTTCACATTGCTTTTCAATTAAAAATTGCGCTTGTTGTTGTGTTTCGACTCCTTCGGCCGTTACAGTTAAATGTAAATTATGGGATAGAGAAATAATGGCACTTACAATTTCTTTGCTTTTTTCATTGTTTATGATGTTTTGGATAAACGAACGGTCAATTTTCACTTCGTCGATTGGGAAACGATTTAAATATTCAAGCGATGAATAGCTGACGCCAAAGTCGTCTACCGCAATTGAAAAGCCAAGTTGTTTTAACTGTTCTAACGTTTTTACGACGTGCTCAGGATTTTTAATAATCGTTGTTTCAGTAATTTCGAAAATAAAGCATGAGGCGTCACAACGCTCTTCTTGTAAAATATGCTGAATATCTTCGACGAGACGTTCGTCTAAAAATTGTTTGGCGGATAAGTTGATAGCGATTTTCATACATCCAGCTACACTTTGACGTAAAAATGTAAGATCGCGACATGCTTGGCGTAACACCCATTTTCCGATGTCGTAAATGGCGTTCGTTTCTTCCGCCATAGGAATAAACTCTGCAGGGCTTACAAAACCAAACTGTGGATGTTTCCAACGAACGAGCGCCTCTACACTAAACGAGCGCGCATGAAAATTTACTTTTGGCTGATAAAGTAAGAAAAGTTCTTTGTTTTCTACGGCTGATGAAAGCGCGTTTTCGAGCTGAATTTTTCGGGTAAAAACGTTTGACATATGCGGCTCGTACGGTTTAATCACATTTGTTCCTTCCATTTTAGCAAAATATAATGCTTTTTCTGCATTATTCATTAACGTTTCTGCACATAACTGAGCATCGTATGCGTAGCTAATGCCAATATGAATGCCGATTCGGATAGATTGGTCCCCGATTGTATAAGGTTCTTGGAGCGTTTCTTTCACTGTGTTTGCGAGCTGTTCGACCTCTTTTTGTCTTTCATATGCAAGGGCAATCGCAAATTGATCGCCGCCTATGCGCGTCCACAACGTATGGGAATCGACAGCTTTTTTGAGACGTATCCCGATTTGTTTTAGTAACTCGTTTCCGTTTTCATATCCGAGGAAGCTGTTAATAAATTTAAATTGGTATACGTCAATTAAAAGGATAGCTACTCCTTCATGTGTAAAAAGAAGATCGGTTAGCTTTTCGGTAAAGTCGTTTCTTTCTATATACGTTTCATCTTTTTGATTTTCGGCAATCGGCTCGATTGGTTTAATGAGCATCAATTCAGTCCGTTTCGGTTCGTATGGAAATGGGAGTACGTCGATGTGTACGGGGATCATTTCGCCATTTATTGCTGTGATGGTTGGTTGTTGGACTGTATTGATCCATTGTTGAATCGGCTTGTTTTTTAAATCGTCAAGCGTTGATGTTTTAAACATATGAAGGGCAACGGAATTGGCGTATGTGATTTTATCGTCTGTACAAATGATAATTGCATCAGGAAATGCTTCAACAATGTGACGATGCAACTTTTCGCTTTGTTTTAATTGCTTTTGTGTTTGGATGAGATCTGTAATATTCAACAGACTAGCAAAGCCTGCAATAATGTTTCCGTTTTTGTCTAACAGCGGAGAAGCATTGACGGAAACGTATATGTTGTCATTGTTTTTCGTCTTCATCGTTAAACGAATGGCATGTAACGGTTTTCCTTCGCTTAGTCGTGCTAATGTTTGCTCGATATTTTCTTTATACGCCGGGATGACTTCAGAAAGTGTTTTCCCGACGATTTCATTTTTTTGTAATTCAAATAAACGCTCTACTTCTTCATTCACTCGGATGATGCGACCGAATAAATCAAATAAAATAAATGCTTCTTGTGAATGAGTAAATAAAGAATCAATTAGTTGTTGTGCTTCTTCTAGTTGTTCTTCTTTGTGGAACACATCGGTAATTTCGCGTGTGCACGACACAATGTGTGTGACGTCGCCGTTTTCATTTAAAATCGGAATTAACGTAGACTCCGCAAAACGCATTCCTTCTACGTTCATGCGATCGCGAAAAGTGACGAGCGATTTTGTTTTCCATGCTTTTGTATATTGTTCATTTAAATGATTCGCAACGTGATGATCGTATATATCTTCGATGCATTTTCCGATATCTTTTTCTGTTAAACTGGCTAAATGGAGAGCTGATGGACTGACACGTTCATACCGAAAGCGCGGCCCTTCTTCCACTTTCATTAAAAAGACGATATCAAACAATTGATCCATGACGTTGAACAAAAGATGTTCATTTGTAAACAGGGCATGTGGTATATGTATATGTTTTTCCACTCCAAGCCCCTCCTTAAAGAAAAATAGAATATATGTCTATTATTGTCGAAAGATGTTGATTTTTCAATGAAAAAGAGGCTATTTCGCCTCTTTTACAATTTCTTTATAAACTTTCTCTTTATCAAACCCTTTTTCGCCCATGCCGAATGTGTCGATGACACGGTTGTTTTCGTCTAAAAAGTATGTGAGTGTTGTATGAATAAGCATGCCGTTGCCGGGATCGCGATATAGAAAGTTAAACGCGTCCGCCACTTTTTTTGTCTCTTCTTCACTACCTCGTAAAAAAATCCATCCTTCATTATCACTTTCTATTCCGAACATGTTCGCATACGTTTGCATCACTTGTTGTGTGTCGCGTTTCGGATCGATCGTAATTGTAATAAATTCAACTTTCGTTTTAAATAAACCGTCTTTTTCTAATCGCTCTTTTAGCTGTTTCATTTGAAATGACGTACTTGGACAAATGTCCGGGCAGTTTGTGTACACAAACTCTAATAGGCGCACTTTCGGTTCCATGTTGTTGAATGCATACGATTTTCCCCATGCGGTTTCCATCGTTACGTCTTTTGGAAACTCCATTTTTTCTTGCCGATAAAAAGAAAAATAAAATATGCCTATACCAATGCAAAGTGCAAGTAAGCTAAAAAAGCCAATATATAGTTTTTTCAACGTATATCCCTCCCACTTTCATCATACATAATCAACGTACTAATGAGGAGAATGGGACGTGACAATTATTTGAATTTTTTCGTTGTTCTAAATGGAAAATGAAAAACTAAACTAATAGTAATCATGGACAAGGGGGAAAGGGTAATGAGAAAAATCGCTTTTTGGACGTTGTTTTTGTATGCGATATATGCGCTGTTTTTCGCATTTTACTTATTTCAATGGACAAACTCATCCATTCCAGCACAATATAAAGGAACAAGCGCAGATCCTGCAACATTTTTAACGAAAAAAGAACTGATGCTTACTGAACAGTTTTCGGAAGTAAAAAACTTTTTATTTTTCTTATCTGTTCCATACGAGTGGGTCATTTATATTTTTGTGTTGTTGTTTGGTTTGTCAGCGCGCTTTCAACAGTGGGCGGAGGCGACGACGAAACGGCGGTTTATGCAAACGGTGATTTACGTCTTTTGGCTGTCGCTTCTCGTACAAGTCGTGACGTTTCCGCTTAGTTACACGAGTTATTACGTCACGAAAATGTATAACATTTCCACACAAACGTTTTCAAGTTGGATGCGCGATGAGCTTATTGATTTTTGGGTCAATTATGCGATCATGGTTGTCATCGTGTATGTATTATATATGCTTATGAAAAAATTTGAAAAACGATGGTGGGTGTACGCGTGGCTTTGTTCGATTCCGTTTACGCTTTTTTTAACGTTTATTCAACCTGTTTTTATCGATCCGCTTTATAACGATTTTTATCCGTTGAAAAATAAACAGCTAGAAGCAAAAATTTTAGCGCTAGCGGAAAAGGCGAACATTCCGGCTGAACACGTATTTGAAGTAAACATGTCGGAAAAAACAAACGCGCTAAATGCGTACGTCACAGGCATCGGCAGCAATTCGCGCATTGTGTTATGGGATACGACATTGGAGCGGCTAAGCGAAGATGAAATTTTATTTATTATGGCACATGAGATGGCTCATTACGTCATGAAACATATTTATTGGGGAGTAGGGTTATATATTGCAGTCACATTTATCGGATTGTTGTTGACGAATCGATGGATGAAGCGAATGATGAAACGATTTGGCTCGCTTTGTCGCATTGAAAAATGGAATGACCTCGCTTCTTTGCCGATGTTTTTACTGTTGATTTCGCTATTAAGTTTTGCGGCAAGTCCTGCGATGAATGCCATTTCTCGTTATGAAGAACATGCGGCGGACAAGTATGCGATTGAGTTAACGAAAAATAAAGAAGCGGCGATCTCGACATTTCAACAATTGACGCGTTCAAGTTTAAGTGAAGTACACCCACCATATATCGTTAAACTATTTCGTTACAGCCATCCAACGATTTTAGAACGAATCATTTTTTTAGAGAAACAATAGAAGCGGGATAATTTTTTTGAAAAAAATTCATAAAAATACTTTCTTTTCTGAAAATTGTGTTATATAATAAAAACGTCGAAAGAAAAACGTGTATTATAACAAGAAGGGTGGGAGATATATAAAAGCTCGTACATAGAGAAAAGAGCGTCACAACTTTTTTGGGGGTCATATGCACGAAAACAGAGGGGTTACGATAAAAAACAAGGGGGAGAAGGAAATGGCAACATTCGAAGAACGTGTGAAACAATTAGAAGAAAGTTGGCAATTGGATGAACGGTGGAAAGGGATTACGCGCCCGTATAGCGCGGAAGATGTTATTAAGTTGCGCGGTTCGCTCGATATTGAATATACGCTAGCGCGTCGCGGGGCGGAAAAACTTTGGCATTTATTAAATACAGAAGATTATGTTCATGCGCTTGGAGCATTAACAGGAAACCAAGCGGTACAACAAGCAAAAGCAGGTTTAAAAGCGATTTATTTAAGCGGTTGGCAAGTGGCGGCGGATGCGAACTTGGCGGGTCATATGTATCCAGACCAAAGCTTATATCCAGCAAACAGCGTGCCACACGTTGTAAAGCGTATTAACCAAGCGCTTCAACGCGCCGATCAAATTCAATATGTTGAAGGAAAAGAAGACATCGACTATTTCTTGCCGATCGTTGCCGATGCGGAAGCAGGCTTTGGCGGTCAGTTAAACGTATTTGAACTAATGAAAGCGATGATTGAAGCAGGAGCAGCAGGCGTCCACTTTGAAGATCAATTGTCTTCTGAGAAAAAGTGCGGTCATTTAGGTGGAAAAGTGTTGCTTCCAACGCAAACAGCGATTCGTAACTTAATTGCAGCGCGACTTGCGGCAGACGTTATGGGCGTGCCGACCGTATTAATTGCGCGCACAGATGCGAATGCAGCGGATTTAATTACAAGCGACATCGACCCGCGCGATCAAGAGTTTATTACAGGTGAGCGTACGCCAGAAGGCTTTTTCCGTACGCGTGCGGGCTTAGACCAAGCAATTGCGCGCGGATTGGCATATGCACCGTATGCGGATTTAATTTGGTGCGAAACGAGTGAACCGAACTTAGAAGAAGCACGTCGTTTTGCGGAAGCAATTCATGAAAAATTCCCAGGCAAATTGCTCGCGTACAACTGCTCGCCTTCATTTAACTGGAAGAAAAAGTTGGATGACGAAACGATCGCAAACTTCCAAGTGGAGCTTGGAAAAATGGGTTACAAGTTCCAATTCGTTACATTGGCAGGATTCCACGCGCTCAACTACAGCATGTTTATGTTAGCGCATGGCTATCGCGATCGCGGCATGGCGGCTTACTCTGAATTGCAACAAGCAGAGTTTGAGGCAGAAAAATATGGATATACAGCCACACGCCATCAACGTGAAGTTGGAACAGGTTACTTTGACGAAGTATCGCTTGTCATTACAGGCGGTCAAGCATCAACTGTAGCATTAAAAGGTTCAACAGAAGAAGAACAATTTACGGGTGCGTAAAGGATAATAACCCCAAATGGTTTAGTATAACTGAATCATTTGGGGTGGTTTTTGTAAATAAAACAACAGCATTGATTCTATATGTTTTTGTATTTTTCTACTTCTATCCCTGATTCTATCATTTTTTCCTCTCCTTCTTTTTCTACTATATCTTTTAACTGATTAAGAAAAGAATCGAAATTAACATGTTTGGACATTTTGTATACCATTTCATATTCTATTTCTAACCATGTTGAAATGTTTGCTTCGTTATGTTGAATTTGTACTTCTAACTTATCAAGGGCGTTAGCAACTTTTGCTTCATATGTCTCTTTCTTTTCAAATTCTAACCATAGGTTAAATATTTCTTCTCCTATTTTTTGTGGGAGAATGTTTTTTATTTTAAGAGCCGCTTCAAATTCCATCTGTTCTTTTTGGATCTTTGCTTCAGTTTCATGAAGTGTATTGAACGCAGGGGTATCACCGGCAATAGCTTCAACGAGATCATGAATAATAATCATCTTTATTAATTTTTCTTGATTTATGTTTTTTATGTAAGGGGCGACTAGCATTGCCATGAAAGCCATTCTCCACGTATGTTCCGCTACACTTTCCTGTCTCCCATTAGATAACCAACTGTGTCTTAACTCCATTTTTAGATTTTGTGCAAGTTTAATGGCATTCATAATTTTATCTATGTCGTTCATAAACAAATGTTTCCTTCCCATTCATTTTATATTTTTATTTTTTATGGCTACAACTAGTAAGTTTGACTTCATTTTTTGATTGTCGAAAGATAAGATTGCTCATGTTAACGCTACAAAGTGTTCTTTTATATACGTTCATTTTAAGTGATGATTTTAATTTTTGAAAGTATTTGAAAGTAATTTTTGTATTTGAACTATATTTCTTTATAAGTTATAATTTTACATGTTATTTCATGTATTTTTTAGAAGTTTTATTTAGTGTTCTAGGAGGAATGTGTGATGAATAAAATGTCTATTTACCAAAAAAAAGGTTGAAGAAGTTATTTTAAGATTAGGAGGGTATTGGACTCCTCTTTCTGCTTTGGCACGACTTAGCGAAGAAGTTGGAGAAGTCGCAGAGGAAATTAGAGGGAATGGAGAAGATGGAAATTTAATCAAGGAGCTTTCTGATGTGTTCATTATCTCCACATGCTTAGCTAATCAGTATTGTGTAAATCTTGACGAAGAGTTCGCTAATATGGGTTACGGTAGCAATACAAACAAATTGTATGATTCAATTCCCGAGTGTTGTGATATTACCGAGTCCTTTTTGGATGTATCTGTTCAATTATCTAAAATTTCAAGAATTTTAAATCACTATGAGGGGGATAAAGTGCGGAAAAAGGGAGAAAGTGCATCTAGAGTTTCCACAGAAATTGCTAAGTTACATGTCCTCCTTGTATCTATATCTAAGAGTTTGAAAGGTGACTTATTTGAGGAAGTTGATCAGGTTCTACAGAAGAGTTTATCAAGGGATAAAGGAAGATTTGGTTATTTTCAAGATCCTACAACATCACTAACTATTCAAAGGTTTAAAAAGGTAGCTGAAAAAACAAGTTGTATCTTCTCATCAAAATCAAAAATTTGGGGAAGTTATAGCTTCATTGAAAGCATGTCACTAGAGGAAAATCTCGAAAAAAATTTAAAACTATTGGAGCGTTTTAATAGAGTCGCTCCTTTTGAAGGACTTGATGGGTTCGTTATTGAAGCTTATGGTAAAGGATATGGAGATACATTAGAGAATTTATCCTATACATTAAAACGAGTCTTAAAGTATTTAAGTGATAACGATCCAGCAAAGGCTCATTGTATGAATCAAAATATTCTTAAGCCGGATTGGAGATTTTCGTTTGGGGATCAAACTTTCTTTATCACCACATTTGCCCCATGTTACCCTGAGAAACATCCGAGGTACTCGTACAATCCATTTTCTACGTTTATATTTTTGCAACCGGAGTTTTCTTTTGACCATCATGGCATTCATTCTGGGAATGCTAAGCGTGAGTCAATAAAAGGAATAATTAGAAAAAAATTTAGAGAAAATGGCTCTGAATATAATATTGACTTAGTAAGGCAGCCTTTAGAAGCCTATAAGTATATAAAACCAATAAATCTTGATGACGCACCTGTGAAATGGTGGGAAAAGGAAGTAGTACAAATGATGTGAAATTGTAGTATATGGCTACAACATATAAGTTCATTTTTTCGTCTAGCGGAAGCTACTCGAAAGGGTGTTTTGTCACGCCCCCGCGTGACAAAACACCGAGTAACCGATCGTCAGACCACTTCAACCTGTCTGAGGTGATGATGTTGGGGTACTGAATAGTAGAAAAATATGAAAGTGTATAAAAATAAGGGAGGGAGCTGTATGCTCATTGTCGAGCATCTACATTTGACGCGCTACACGATGGGACTTTTTCCGCTTTCTCGTGATAAACAAATATGGACGAAAGCGTTAGAGGAAGATGGAGAAATCATCGTGAAAAAAAGTCCGATGGAAATTATTGAACAAAGTTGTTTGTATTATGGCGCAAGTTTAAGAGGAAGGAAAGATGGAGCGAGACATATTATTGGCACTTCTCATAAAGCACCGATTGCAGTCGAACCAACGAACGAAATTTTCTTTTTTCCAACAATCTCCCCAATGAATCCTCAATGTGTATGGCTATCTCATTTGCATATTCGTCATCATGAACATGTTCAAGGTGGGAAAACGCGCATTACGTTTTCAAATGGCGTGAGCGTAGAGCTATGTATTTCGCATCATTCATTCGTGAATCAGCTACATCGTACCGCTCAGCTACGAACAAAAATGAATGAACGAATTGAAGCACGCGAAAGGAAAATGATGTATTTATTATATTTAAGAGAAAAGGAATGGTCGTAACAGTTTTCTCTTTTCCTCTAAACTTGTACAATATAAACATGAGCACGTGACAAAGGGGTTACAGTATGAGTTTAGAGGAATTAAAACAATGGTTTACGATCAAACATATGCTTGATATGTTAGCGGAATATCGTTCATTTGGCGTGATTCCTGGTGTATTGCTGCCAATGGCTGAGGCATTTTTACCGTTTTTACCACTTTTCGTTTTTGTTATGGCAAATGCTGCGGCATTTGGTCTTTGGAAAGGATTCCTCATTTCATGGATTGGGACGAGTGTGGGTTCTCTTCTCGTCTTTTTCCTCGTTCGAAAAATCGGGAGGCAACGATTTTTCTCCTTTTTACATCGCCACCCGACGATTCGCCGCATGATGCATTGGGTGGAACGACGCGGATTCGGTCCGCTCTTTTTACTCCTTTGTTTTCCGTTTACACCATCAGCGGCGGTCAATGTGGTTGCAGGGCTATCGGGCATTGCGATGCAACAATATATGCTTGCCGTTTTGCTTGGAAAAATGGTGATGGTGTTTATGATTAGTTTTATTGGTTATGATGTGGTGGCGCTTATTCGCCACCCGATGCGTACGGTGTTTGTGGCAGTCGCTATTTTTCTTCTTTGGTACATTGGGAAAAAAGTTGAGCAACGTTTCGCATTGCATGACGGAAAATAAGAAAGGATGAACGAATATGTCTGTACGCTTCATCATCGGGCGTTCTGGAAGCGGAAAAACGACGATGTGTTTAAAAGAAATCATCGATCAGCTCGCACATGAACCGGATGGAAGCCCGATCATTTATCTTGTTCCTGAACAAATGACGTTTCAATCGGAATACGCCTTAATGAAAGAAAACATAAAAGGAATGATTCGCGCGCAAGTGTTTAGTTTCACACGTCTTGCTTGGCGCGTCTTGCAAGAGACAGGCGGCATGAGCCGCTATCATTTAACGCAAACAGGCGTACATATGTTGCTAAGGAAAATTGTTGAACAGCAAAAAGAACAGTTAAAGCTCTTTCGAAAAGCGGCGGATAAACGCGGTTTTATTGAACAACTTGAACAAATGTTGACGGAATATAAACGATATTGTGTCACCCCAACAACGTTAAAACAAACAGAAGAAGAGCTGCGCCGTCATGCAACCGCAAACGAAATAGTACTTGCCGATAAATTAAAAGATACAGCGATGATTTTTGAGCAATTTGAACAGTATATGGCGCATCATTATGTCGATTCAGAAGATTATTTACGCTTGCTCGCTGAAAAAATTCGTCATTCTTCCTATATGAAGCGTGCCCGTATTTACATCGACGGCTTTTATGAATTTACGCCCCAAGAATATATGGTCATTGAACAATTATTTATTCATTGCCCGCATGTGACGATTGCGCTCACGTTAGACGCTCCGTATGAACAGCTACCAAACGAGTTACATGTATTCCGAAACACGTGGCAGACGTATGCGCAACTGCGTGAAATCGCACTACAAAACGCGATAGCGATCGAAAACGTCGTACAACTTCATGACAACGTTCGCCATAAACATGAAGAGCTTCGTCATCTTGAAGCATGTTATGATGCACGACCTGTTTGTAAGTTGGAAAAGCAAACGGAAGCGATCGTCATCGGAGAAGCGACCACCCGACGAGCAGAAATGGAAGGGATTGCGCGCGAAATCATTCGGCTTGTACGCGATGAAGGATATCGCTATCGTGACATCGCCTTATTGATTCGCAACGTTTCAGACTATCGCGACGTGTTAAAAACAGTATTTGCTGATTATCGTATTCCATATTTTATTGACGAAAAAGAACCGATGCTTGATCATCCGTTTATTGAATTTTTGCGCGCAAGTATGGAAGCGGTGCGGACAAATTTTCGTTATGAAGCGGTGTTTCGTGCTGTAAAAACAGATTTGTTTTTCTCGCTTGAGCAACCTGTTCATGAGATGCGCATGGTCATGGATCAGCTTGAAAACTATGTGCTTGCTTTCGGCATACAAGGAGATAAATGGACGGAGCATTGGACGTATCGTAAATATAAAGGGTTAGAAGGTATACACGCCCCACAAACCGATGAAGAAAAACGATATGAACAACAATTAAACGAATGGCGTAAGCTTGTCATTTCGCCGTTGTTGTTTTTACAAAAGCGACTGAAGCAAGCAAAAACAGGGCGTGAGCGATGCGAAGCGCTATATGCATATGCAGAACAGCTTCATATTCCGCAAAAATTAGAACGTTTGCGCGATGAAGCAGAAGAAAGAGGCGATTTGTCCGCTGCCCGCCATCATGAGCAAGTATGGCAAGCGTTTATTCATTTGCTTGATGAATATGTTGAAATATTAGGCGATGAATCACTTTCGCTTGAAACGTTTTTTACGATTATTGAAACGGGACTTGAAAGTTTGCAGTTTTCTCTCGTCCCACCAGCGACGGACCAAGTGTTAATCGCACATTTCGATCGTTCGCGTCTTTCGAATATTCGTTGTACGTTTCTTGTAGGGGTAAACGAAGGGGTCATTCCGATGCGCAAAAATGATGATGGCATGTTGTCGGAAACGGATCGTGAATTGTTGCACCATTATTCTTTACATGTTGCTCCAGCTAGTCGCGAACGGTTACTTGATGAATCTTTTTTGCTTTATTTAGCGCTTGTTAGCCCATCTGAACGTTTATATGTCACGTATGCGCTAGCTGATGAACAAGAAAAAACGTTATTGCCGTCGATGTTTATTAAGCGGTTGATGGACATGTTCCCGTACGTGACAAAAATGCAATGGGGAGCGGATCCGTTTGTACTTCCACTACAACAACAGCTGTCGTATGTGACAAACGATGTCGCAACGCTCGGTCCGCTCGTGCAACAATTAGAAGCATGGAAACGACAATATGCTATCGAACCGATATGGTGGGATGTATACAACACCTACGTCCAACATGAACAATGGAAAGGACGAATCGCGGTCGTTGGTCGTGCGTTATTTTATGAAAATCGCTCGAAACGATTAAATAAGCAGTTGGCGAAAGAGCTATATGGGAAAAAAGTGAAGGCGAGCATTTCACGTATGGAGACGTTTAATCGTTGCCCGTTCGCGCATTTTGCTGCGCACGGCTTAAAGTTAAAAGAACGAACCGTGTTTCAATTAAAGGCGCCTGATATGGGTCAGTTGTTTCATCAGGCGTTAAAAGTGATCGCTGATCGTTTGCGTCAAGAGCAACTTCCGTGGAGTCAACTATCTAAACAGCAATGCGAGCAACTGTCATATGAAGCGGTTGAACAAATTGCACCATATATTCAACAAGAAGTGTTATTAAGTACACACCGTTACCGATATATGAAGAAAAAACTGCAAACGATTATGACGAAAGCGACGACCGTATTAAGTGAACATGCAAAAAGAAGTGGATTTGTACCAATTGGCGTCGAATTAGGATTTGGTGAAGGCGAGCCGCTCCCGCCGCTTTCGTTTACGTTATCGGACGGGACGGTGTTGCAGTTTGTCGGGCGAATTGACCGAGTCGATCAAGCAATGAGCGAACAAGGTGTACTTCTTCGCATTATTGACTATAAATCAAAGCAAAAGACGCTCGATTTAACGGAAGTATATTACGGCTTAGCGTTGCAAATGTTAGCATATTTAGATATTGTGCTTGAATATGCCCAGCGACTTGTTGGCACATCAGCGTTTCCAGCGGGCGTGCTATACTTTCCGATTCATAACCCAATGATGAAACTGAATGAATGGCTTGACGAACGTGAATTGGAGAAAAAGTTTTTAGAACAGTTTAAAATGGGCGGATATGTATTGGCAGACGAAAAAACGATTCGCTTAATGGATGAAAATATAGAACCGGGGACAAGTTCTCTCATTATTCCTGTTCGCTTAAATAAAAATGGAACGTTCGCGCAACATTCGAAAGTGTTAACAGAGCAACAATTTACAATGCTACGGCAACATGTGCGACGCTTTATTGTCGATGTAGGTGAACAAATGATGGAAGGTGTTACACAAATTGCACCATATAAACAAAAAGATAAAACAGCATGCCAATATTGTGAGTTTCGCGATGTGTGCCAATTTGATGAAGGGGTCGACGCGGAACAATATCGCGTATTAACACCGAAACATATCGATGAATGGTTAAAGGGGTGATGATGTGATTCCGCCAAAACCACTAGAAAGTCAATGGACAGATGAACAATGGCAAGCAATTTATGCGACTGGAAAGCATACGCTCGTTGCCGCAGCAGCGGGATCAGGAAAAACGGCGGTGCTTGTCGAGCGCATCATTCAAAAAATATTGCATAAAGAGCGACCGATCGATGTCGATCGGTTACTTGTTGTGACGTTTACAAATGCCGCAGCGGCCGAAATGCGCCAACGCATCGGAGAAGCGTTAGAAAAAGCGCTTGAAAAAGAGCCACATTCTCTCCATTTACGAAGACAACTCAGTCTTTTGCAAAAAGCGTCTATTTCAACGATTCACTCGTTTTGTTTAGATGTCATTCGTAAATATTATTATGTCATCGGCATTGATCCGGTGTTTCGTATTGCGGATGAGGGAGAAATGGCTTTATTAAAAGAAGAAGTGTTAGAAACATTATTTGAGCAATATTACGCCGACAACGATGAAGCATTTTTAGCTGTTGTCGATCGATATACGAGCGATCGGACGGATGCGGATTTACAAACGCTCATTTTGCGTCTATATGAATTTTCACGTTCGCATCCTAATCCAAACGAATGGCTACAACAAATCGTTCATATGTACGATGTCGCAGAACACGCACGCATCGACGATTTGCCGTATGCTCACTACCTTTTTCAAGCGGTCGATTTGGCGTTTGAAGCAGCGGAACAACGATTGTTGCAAGCGCTGCAAAAAACGAAAGAGCCGGGCGGACCCGATTATTTGCATGATACGCTCGTGAGCGATCAACAAGTCATTGCAAAGCTAAAAGAAGCGCGTGATGAGTCGTGGCAAAAGTTGCATGAAGCAATGAAAAACGTATCGTTTGCGACTGCAAAAAGAAAGCCGAAAGACGGAGCGTATGATGAACAGCTTGTGGATGATGTAAAAAAATTGCGCGACCAAGTGAAAAAAGAAATAAGCAGTTTAACAGAAGAGTTGTTTTCGTTTCAACCGGCGACATACATTCGCCATTTGCGCGAAATGAAGCCGATTGCTGCAACGATCGTCCAAATCGTGCAACGGTTTGCTAAGCTATTGCAAGCGAAAAAAGATGAAAAAGGCATCGTTGATTTTTCTGACTTAGAACATTACTGTTTACGCATTTTACGCGCCCATTCTCCCGAGCATGAGCTGAAGCCGTCAGAAGCCGCCCTTTATTATCGAGCACAATTTGCTGAAGTGCTCGTTGACGAATATCAAGATACGAATATGGTGCAAGAATCGATTTTACGGCTCGTATCAAATGACGATGAAGCAACGGGCAACATGTTTATGGTCGGCGACGTGAAACAGTCGATTTACGGCTTTCGTCTAGCGGAACCGTCGCTTTTTTTACAAAAATATGGTCGCTTCACGAAAGAAGGAGATGGTGGACTTCGCATCGATTTAGCGAAAAACTTTCGCAGCCGAAAAGAAATATTAGACGGAACGAATTTTATTTTTCGACAACTCATGACAGAAACGATCGGCGACATGCGTTATGACGACGATGCTGCGCTTCGCTTTGGCGCCCTTGATTATCCTGAAAAACAAGTGCCTGTTGAATGCGTGTGGATTAATCAAGCAAAAGAAGAAAGCGATGAAGAAGAACAAGAGGATGTAACGGCTGTTCAGCTAGAAGCGCGCTGGATTGCTAAAAAAATTAAACAATTACTTGCTGAGCCGTTTTTCGTTTACGACCGTCGCTTAAAAGGGGAACGGCGCTTAATGTATCGCGACATCGTCATTTTATGCCGCTCGATGTCATCTGCTTCAGCAATGTTAGAGGAGTTTCGCAAACAAAACGTTCCTGTATATGCTGAGTTATCTAGCGGTTACTTTTCCGCAACAGAAGTGTCGATTATGTTGTCGCTTTTAAAAGTGATTGACAATCCGTATCAAGATATTCCGCTTGCAGCAGTGCTTCGCTCTCCAATTGTTGGCTTAAACGAAGAGGAGTTGGCGCGCATTCGCCTAGCGAAAAAAGACGGAGCATTTTATGAGGCGTTGCTTGCTTTTGTCGAGCAACGACAACATGATGAACTGCACGAAAAAATGAACCGTTGGCTTTCATATTTATTCGAATGGCGTACCGAAGCAAGACAAAAACCGCTTGCCGATTTGATTTGGCAATTGTATCGTGATACAAACTTTTACGACTACGTTGGTGGAATGCCGGGAGGAAAACAGCGGCAAGCGAATTTGCGCGCGTTGTATGATCGCGCGAAACAATATGAACAAACGTCATTTCGTGGCATTTTCCGCTTTTTACGCTTTATTGAACGGCTAAAAGAACGCGAAGACGATTTTGGAGCGGCACGTTCGCTCACAGAACAAGAAGATGTTGTGCGCATGATGACGATTCATAAAAGTAAAGGGCTTGAGTTTCCGGTCGTCTTTTTAGCTGGTGCAGCGAAATCATTTAATATGCAAGATTTACGAGGCGACTATATATTAGATAAAGATTTCGGACTAGGGATGCGCTTCGTTCATCCGACGTGGCGAGCAAGTTATCCGACGGTCGCGCAATTGGCGATAAAGAAAAAAATGAAACTGCAAATGCTTGCGGAAGAAATGCGCATTTTATACGTCGCGCTGACGCGGGCAAAAGAAAAGTTATACATCGTATCGACGGTAAAGGATATCGAAGCGGAAAAGAAAAAATGGCAAGAAGTCACTTACACATCGACGTGGGAACTTCCTGCGTATGTCATCGAAAAGGCAAAAAGCTACGCGGATTGGCTCGGTTATGCTCTCATCCGCCATCCACAAAGCATTTGTCCGTCGAAAACGGTGCTTCACGATGCATCGCTATGGGAGATGCACGTTGTGTCAGCGCATTCGCTTGAACAAGAAGATGAGCAAGTGAATGAACATCGAGACATGGTCGAAGCGATTCAACAACTGCAACCTGTGTTAATGAAAAGCGAATATGAACAAGAAATAAAGCGCCGTCTTTTTTGGACATACACGTATGCGGACGCCACGGTGTTACGAGCAAAACAAAGCGTATCGGAGTTAAAACGACAGCGTGACATATACGGAGGGCATGCGGAACAACCGTTTCGAAAAGAGCTTATTGAACGTCCACGCTTTTTACAAGCGAAAACGATGACGCCAGCTGAGCGAGGAACGATGATGCATCTGGTCATGCAACATATGGATGTTACAAAAGAAATCACCGTTGATGCGGTGCAGGAGCAAATCGCACGCATGGTCCACGGTGAATGGCTAACGCAAGAACAAGCAAAAGCTGTTGATGTAGAAAGCATTGTCGCCTTTTTTAACACGCCGCTTGGCAAACGAATGCAACGTGCGGCGCGGCTTGAACGTGAAGTGCCGTTTTATTTAGCGCACGAAATGGACGGTGAGACAGTTGTCGTTCAAGGGGTGATTGATTGCGTGTTTGAAGATGAGCACGGGCTCGTTTTAATTGACTATAAAACAGATCGTGTGTCGTGGATGAACGAGCCGAAAGAGGAATTAAGGCGACGATATAAAGGGCAATTGGCGCTATATCGGGAAGCGATTGAAGCCATTTGGAAAAAGGAAGTAACAGAAACGTACGTGTACGCTTTTGATGGTGCTCTACTTGTGCCGATGGGAGGGGATTAATTTGCGCATTTTACATACAGCGGATTGGCATTTAGGAAAAATGCTTGAAGGGCGAAGCCGCCTTCGAGAGCAAGAAGCGGTGATCGATGAAATCGTAGACATCGTACAAAAAGAAAACATTGATGTCGTATTGCTTGCAGGGGATGCGTTTGATACAGTCAATCCGCCTGCCGATGCGGAAAAGCTTTTTTACGAAGCGCTTTCGCGTTTAAGTGATTATGGCAAGCGTCACGTCGTCGTGATTGCAGGAAACCATGATCATCCGGGACGTTTAAGCGCTGCTGCTCCGATTGCAAATATGCACGCCATTACGTTGCTAGGCTTTCCGACGGATCGTGTGCAACAAATTTATGTTCCATCAAGCGATGAAACATTAATGATCGGAGCGCTTCCATATCCGTCAGAGTCACGACTGAATGAATTGTTGGCAGAGGAATGCGATGAAGCGTTATTGCGCGCGCGATATGATGAGCGCATTCGCGCTATTTTTGCGAAAATGAACGAATCGTTTCGAGAGGATGCGGTGAACATTGCAATGAGCCATGTATATGTTGCAGGCGGAGCGACGTGCGACTCCGAGCGTCCGATTGAGCTTGGGGGAGCGTATACGGTGTCGCCTGCAAGTTTCCCTACACGCGCGCAATATGTCGCGCTCGGTCATTTGCATCGTCCGCAAGATGTGAAACATGCCGTCATGCCTGCACGCTATGCGGGCTCACCGCTTGCTTACAGTTTTTCCGAAGCGGGATATAGCAAGTCCGTTACGATCATTGACGTGCAGCCACGCTGTGCGCCGATCATTTCTGAATATTTATTGTCAAAAGGACGTCCGCTCGTCAAATGGAGGGCAACAGACGGGCTTAAGCAAGTGTATCGTTGGATCGAAGAAGGGCGCGACCGCGATGCATGGATTGATTTGGAAATTGATGTCGAGCAATCGTTAACATTAGAAGAAACACACCGTTTGCGCAAATTGTATGACGGATTTGTTCATATTCGCCCGAATTACTTAAAGAAAGAAGAAATCGTTCGTGAAGTGCATACCGATGTGCCAATTGAAACGTTATTTACGCGTTTTTATGAACGACAAACAGGCGGAGGGAAGCCGTCAGAAGAAATCGTTCAACTATTTTTACAACTCGTTGCCGAGGAGGACGAATAATGAAGCCGATTCGCTTGACGATTGCAGGGTTGCATAGTTTTCGTCAAAAAGAAACGATTGATTTTGAGAAGCTATGTGAAGGTGGATTATTTGGCATTTTCGGTCCGACAGGAAGCGGAAAGTCGTCGATTTTAGATGCGATGACGCTCGCTTTATACGGCAATGTAGAACGGGCGTCCAATCAAACGAACGGGATTATGAATCAGTCAGAAAACGAGCTATTTGTTTCGTTTACGTTTGAATTGCAAAACGCGAAAGGAGTGAAACGGTATACGGTTGAGCGCTCGTTTAAGCGTGCGGATGCGTTGCGCATTCGTTCCGTCGTCAGCCGCCTAATTGAAGAAGGAGCGGAGCGTGTTGTTATCGCCGATAAAACACGGCTTGTTGATGAGCAAGTGAAACAGCTACTCGGTTTAGAAATGAAAGATTTTACAAGGGCTGTCGTTTTGCCACAAGGAAAATTTGCGGAATTTTTATCGTTAAAGGGAGCGGAACGCCGTCAAATGTTACAACGGTTGTTTCATCTCGAACGATATGGCGATGAATTAAATAAAAAGTTAAAACATAAATTATCCGAAGCGTCAGCGAAGCTAGAAGCCATTAAAGGGGAACAAGCTGGACTTGGCGATGCGTCCAAAGAACAAGTCGAAACACAAAAACAGGCGCTAGCAGAAAAAAAAGAGGTGCTCGAACAAGCGAAACGCGCATTGCGCGACGTTCATGAACGATACGAAAAAGAAAAGCAATTATGGCAATGGCAATGTGAAAAAGAACAAGTGGAACAACAACTGAACAAGTGGCGAGAACAAGAAGAACAAATAAAGCAGCTTGAACAAATGTATGAGCGAAGCAAAGAAGCGGAGCGGCTCGTGCCGTATATTGAACAAGTCGAACGAAGCATAAGTGAGGTTGCACATTGGCGAAAAAAAGCGAGCGAACTAGCTGATCAATTACAGCAAGCAAGCGCGATGTATGAACAAGCAACCAAGCAATACGAACAGTTGCGTGCGAAAAAAAACGAAGAAGAACCGAAATGGCTGCAAAAGCAAGAACAGCTTAAACAAGCGCTACAAACATTGGCGTTTATGCGGTCGCTTGAACAAGAACAGGCGAAAACACGTGCGAGTTTGCTAGAGATGGAACAAAAAGAACAACAAGCGCGCCAAATGGTTGAAACGTGTTTGAAAGAATATACGACATGGAGCACGAAACAAGCAGAGTTCAAAAAACAATGGGAAGAAAAAAAAGTAGACGTCCATATCAAAGAGCGATTAGAGCAAGCATACGAAAAAAAGAAGCATATGCAATTGCAACAACAAGCGCTTGAAGAAATAGAAAAGGAAAAAGAAGAAAAACAGAGAACGTACGAAATGATGAAGCGTACGTATGATGAAGAAATCAAAAAAATAGAACAATATGAAGCACGTTTATTAGCAGAGTTTCATCATATCGAATCGTTATATCATCGCGTATGTGAACGAGAAAAACAAGCGATCGTGCTCGTCTACAAATGGAAGGAAGAAAAAAAGCAAATCGAAGCGGCACGGCTGCACGATTTAGCTGCGACGTTAGCGGAACGTTTGCACGACGGTGATCCTTGTCCGGTATGTGGTTCAACACATCATCCAAATCGGGCAAAAAGACAACAAGTCATACTTGATGAAGAAGCAATCGAACAAATCGACCGCTCCGTTCAAATGGGGGAACAACTCATTGCGGCTATGCAACAAGTAAAAATGCAAGTCGAACAACTAGCTGAACTGATGGCGCGTCAGTCGCTGCCACAACGTGTCGATGTCGAAAAAGTGAAACGAGAAGTTGAGGAAACGCCTCTTTCCACTTTCAAAGAGGCAGAAGTCGAATGGAAGGCGTTACAACAAGATTATATCGCATGTCGCGATCGGATATATCGCCATATGGAGCGATGGAACGAACAAAAGCAAAAAAAACAGCAATATGCGTATCAAATCGAAACGTTGCGCCAACAAATTGCTCAATTGGAGGAAAAATGTACCGAGCGACATGCGCGCATCGAACAAGAAAAAAAAGTGTGGCATGAGACGTATCCGGATGTATCGTTTGAACAAATCGATGCGCTAGTTAGCGATCTTCGTAAACGGGAAGGAGAAGCGCAACAGTTGCAACAGCGCATTGAAAAAAGCGTGCCGGTACTAGATGATAAACGAGCTGAATTGGAGCGGTGGAAAGAAACGTATCAAACAGTCATGAAACAAAAAGCAGAACGTATGACGGAATGGAATATGCAACAACAACAATACGAACAATATAAACGAACGCTACCTGAAGGAATAGACGAAGAAAGTGTACAACAACAGCTCATTCACCTCGAACAAGCGCTTCAGCGTGTAAAACGAGAAGAAGAAGAGGCGTATGCACGATGGACATCATTGCAACAACAATTACAAATGTTGCAATCGGAAAAACAAGCCGCAGACGTCGCTTTACAAGAAGGAGAAAAACGAAAAAAAGAAGCAGAACAAGTTTTAGCTGAGCAGTTGCAAAAAAGTCCGTGGAAGACAGTCGATGACGTGCGCGCTTCTCGTTTAGAAGAACAAATCAAACAACAAATGGCTCACGACATACAGCAATATAAGCAAGTGTTGTTGAAGCTAGAAAACGAATGGCAGCGTTTAAACGAAGCGATGAACGGCATGACGATAACGAAACAGCAATGGGAAGAAACGATGCGTGAGTATGAAGAAGTGAAGCAACGAGTCGATGAGCATATGAGACAACTTGGCTCACTTGAAGCGATCGTCGCTGACTTGGAAGCGAAACATGTGCGCTTTGAACAATTGCAACGCGAACGAGTGCAATTAGAGAAAATGGTCAATCAATATGAAGAGCTACAAAAAGTATTGCGTGGCAACAGTTTTGTTGAATTTATTGCCGAGGAACAGCTCGTTCACGTGACGCGCTACGCATCGGAACGGCTTGGAGAATTAACGAGACAACGATATGCAATTGAATTAGATTCGGAAGGCGGTTTTGTCATTCGTGATGATGCAAACGGCGGTGTGCGTCGTCCGGTAACGACGTTATCTGGTGGAGAAACGTTTTTAACGTCTTTGTCGTTAGCGTTGGCACTATCAGCGCAAATTCAGTTGCGCGGAGAATATCCGCTTCAATTTTTCTTTTTAGATGAAGGATTCGGCACGCTCGATCAAGAGTTGTTAGATGTCGTGATGACCGCATTAGAACGATTGCGTGCAGACAATATGGCGATTGGGGTCATTAGTCACGTGCAAGAATTGCATGCGCGCATGCCGAAACGGTTGATTGTCAAGCCAGCAGAACCGTCTGGAAAAGGAACAACGGTCCAACTTGAAGTGATGTAAAGGAGAATTACAATGAAAGGGATGTGTGAGCTTTGCGGAAGAGAAGATGTCGTATTAACTGATCATCATCTAACACCAAAAGAGTACGGTGGCACAGAAACAGCAAAGTTATGCATCCCGTGCCATAAACAAATTCACGCTATATATACGAATGAAGAGTTAGCGAGTCGGCTTTATACGATTGAACGGCTACAACATGATGAGCAAATTGCGTCATTTGTTCGCTGGATTCGCAAACAACCAGCTGAACGAATACCGAAAATAAAAAAAGCGAAACGGCAAAAGCGTTAAGCATTGCCGGCAACGTTTTGATCGAATACGTCAGAATCAAGCGTGTTCGTTAAGCTAATGCCGTTGTTAGCGATAATAAAATTTCCCGTATTAAATGCACCAGCACCAGCAAATGTTTTCGATGATATTTTCGGTGATACATACAACGTATCACCGACTTGCATGACGGCGCCGCTAGCGACAAGATTAATTTTAATCGGACCGACGAGAGCTGGCATGTTCTTTTCTCCTTTCGGTGAGTTGCCGAATATGTTTTACTCGTGATTCGGCTTCTACTGTTTTTGTTGAACCGATATGCACGACAGATGTAGAAGAAATTCCGATTACGCGAACGGAATGAACGGCGATGAGCGGACAATTGTGCAACGTATGGCGACAAAGCGGTTCCGCATCGATTGGTGGAGTGGGAATCGGTTTTATAAAGATAGGAAATAAAAGAGGAAATTCCCGACTATCCACATATTCGAGCTGTCGCTGAACAGCAAGCGCTCGCGCAGAAAGGCGAATTTCTTGGCTATCTCCAATTTGCACAACAGAACTAAAGACAACAGCGTTTGCTCGTAGAAAGTGGACGATGGAAAGGCGGCTCATCGCTTTTCCTCATTTTTTTTATTGTTTTGTTTTTCTGGAAACGGACCGATAATTAACGATTCGGGTGGAGTATCAAATGCAGAAGCTAGTTGAATCGTTTCGCTATCGCCAATTAATACGAGCGAGGCGCTTGCTACGCCGCCGATGGCGATATGACCGACAGATAGATGATGATTCACAACTGTCATATTCATTCGTTCGTCTCCTCTCGTGGTAAATGTTTTAAAAATGTGTCAATTGAATGTTCAATATCTCTTTTTAAATAAGAAATGATCGTTTGTTGTAATGTATCGTTTTCATGTTCATGCTCTCCGTATTGGCGTAAATAAAAATGAATGCGATCATCAATTTGCCGCGCAATATCTTGTAATATAAATTGGCGATATGCTGAATCGAGTGAACGTCCATATGTTTGTTCGGTGCGTGCGATGATGTTTTCGCCTTCTTGTTGTAAATATTCGTGAACAGCAGTTTGAATGTCGCGAAAAATCGGTACTGGTTGCGGAATAATCGTCTGGCTTTGGGGAACAGCAAAATTTTCAATCGTATCTTCTCCGAACGTTGCAGGATTTAAACCGATATTTAACGTTCCTTCTAACGTCTCGACTTTTAACTGGTCAAAATGATATTCGATTTTTTCAATTGTTGTGCGCGGCTTTTTTTTTAGCTGTTCATATTGTTGTTGTAAATCGTTTATCGCTTGTTCAAGCAATTGCATTTTTTGCTGTTGCCATTTTAAATACGTTTCGAGTTGTTTAAAGTAATCGTGCCACATGTTATGACGCCTCCTTCTTTGCCGACCCTTTTACTTTCTAATGTATGGCCGAGCAGAAAGAAGTAGCACTGTTTTATACAGGGGATTGAAGTGGAACGAACGGTCCTTCTCCTCCTTGAATATTAATTTTTGCTTCCGGAGCAGGTTGTGTAAATTGCCCCGTATTGCTTAATGTGGCGAGCGGTTGTACTTTTCCGGTTGTTCCGATTTGAAGAACGGATGAGTTCGTGAGCGAGCCGATTTTTAATTGATGAATCGAAATCGTTTGTTGAATGTAAAAGTTCATCTTCCCACCTCACTAGGCGTTTCCAGTAATATTGCTATCGGCAATATCACGGTCGTTCGTATTCGTGTTACTATATTGGTTGTAAATATGCAAACCGTCTCCTGTATTAAATGAACCAGCGCCAGCAAACGTTTTAGCAACGCTATACGGAGAGATAGCAAATACATCGCCGATATGAAACACACCACCACTTCCGATGCTGTTAATTTGTACCGCTCCAACAATGGCTGGCATCGGCTATCCCTTACTTTTTACGTTGCCATCGGCGATGTCTGGATCGATTGTATTTGTGAAGCTAATGAACGTATTCGTTTGTAAAAAGTCCCCTGTATTTCCTCCGCCAGCACCTGCAAGCGATTTCGATGAACTTTTTGGTGCAATTTGCAACGTATCACCGAAATTGACGGTCGCATCGCTACTGACGTTCGTAATTTTAATTGGACCTGCAATATAAGAAGGCATGGCCATCGTCCTTTCTCTCATTCTTTCCCTTACCCGATTATATGAAAACAATGAAAGAAATGTGCTCCATAAAAAGAAAGATGTGCTATAATATTTCTGAAAAATGATAATTTTTAGACATAAAAATAAGGGGGATTGGGGATGAACGTTCCATTAGTATTAACTCATTTTTTAGATCGCGCCGTATCGCTTTATGGTGATAAAGTTGGCGTCATTAGTGAGGGAAAATCGCTCACCTATCGTGAGCTCAATGAGCGCGTCAATCAGTTGTCGCACGGGTTACGCGATTTAGGGGTGAAAAAAGGGGATCGCGTCGCTTATTTAGCGCCAAATACGTTAGAAATGCTCGAAGGGTTTTACGGCGTATTTCAAACAGGAGCGATCATGGTGCCGCTCAATATTCGCCTAAAACCAGATGATTATGTATTTATTTTAAACCATAGCGAAAGTAAAGTGTTGTTCGTTGATTATGAGTTGTATCATTTAATTGCGCCAGTCAAAAACGAGTTGCAAACAGTTGAGCATATCATCGTGCACGGCAAAACGGACGACATTTATGAAATCGCTTACGATACATGGCTTGCTCAATATACAAAAGAGCCGTTTGAGCGCCCGGATATCGATGAAAACGACGTATGTAGTTTGCTATATACGAGCGGAACGACAGGAAATCCAAAAGGGGTGATGTTGACACATCGCAACAACTATTTGCATGCGTTAAGTACGATGCACCATTTGCGCGTGTCAGATCGGGATGTATATTTGCATATTTTGCCGATGTTCCATGTCAACGGATGGGGGGCACCGTTTTACTATACAGCGAACGGAGCGACGCACGTTTGCTTGCGTAAGGCCGTTCCTGAAGTCATTTTCGAATACGTCAATAAATATAAAGTGACCGTCATGCATATGGCGCCAACGGTGTTAAATACGCTGTTGCAATATTATGAGCAACATGTGCCGACGATCGAGCACGATGTGCGTGTCGTTATTGCAGGGTCTGCTCCGCCACCAGCTTTTGTCACGCGCGTGGAAAAAGAATTAGGTTGGGAGTTTATTCAAGTGTACGGCATGACGGAATCATCACCGTTAAGCACGGTGTCGACGATTCGCGCGCATCTCGACCATTTGCCATTAAGTGAACAATATCGCATGAAAGCGAAAGCAGGTTATGCGATGATTGGCTGTGAAGTAAAAGTCGTCAATGAGCGAGGGGAAGAGGTGCCTCGCGACGGAAAGTCGATCGGGGAAGTCATTGTGCGCAGCAACGGGGTGATGGCAGGGTATTGGAAAAATCCAGAGGCAACGATGGAGACGATTCGCAACGGTTGGCTGCATACAGGAGATATGGCGACGATTGATGCATACGGAAATATCGACATCGTCGATCGGAAAAAAGATATTATTATTAGCGGTGGGGAAAACATTTCATCGATTGAAGTCGAAGGGGTGTTGTACGAGCATCCAGCGGTGTTAGAGGCGGCAGTGATTGCTGTTCCGCATGAAAAATGGGGCGAAACGCCGCATGCGTTTGTCGTTGTCCGTCCTGGAAAAGAAGTGACCGAACAAGAACTCATCGCTTTCTCACGTGAAAAACTTGCTCATTTTAAAGCGATTACCGGGGTGACATTCGTTCAAGAATTGCCAAAAACCGCATCAGGAAAAATTCAAAAAGTACATTTACGCAACGAATATTGGCAATCAATAGGGAAGACAGGAAGATATGTGAATTAATGAGAAAGAGCCGTTGTCGATTGACAGACGGCTCTTTTTTCTTTACGCTGAAATGGAAAAGGAGGGAAAAGATGCGTATTTCAATCATTGATGCGGTGCGCGGGGTGGCGTTGCTTGGCATTTTGCTTGTGAACGTTCTTGATTTTTCGCTTCCGACGATGTATGTCGACGCCTCTGTGTTTGCGAAAGATGGGGTTGATCGTTTCCTGCTTGCATTTGTAGATATATTTGCGCAAGCGAGCTTTTATCCGCTTTTTTCGTTGTTGTTCGGCTGGGGAGCATGGATCATGCTTGATAAGGGGGGCGAGCAGTTTCGGGTGACTTTTTTGCGCCGATTGCTAGCGTTGTTGTTATTTGGTATGATTCATGCGTTTTTTATTTGGCATGGTGATATTTTAATCGGGTATGCGATCGTTGGTTTGTTTCTTTTTCCGTTTTTTCAAGCGAGCGCAAAAACGTTGCGCAACTGGGCGCTTTCGCTTTGGAGCAGTTGGGCTTTCGGTTCCACCGTACTCATGTGGCTGATGTGGAAAATGAGCGGTGATGTCGATTTTTCAGAGCCAGAGCTGGCAAAGCAGGCGATCGCAAATTATCAACAAGGCACGTGGGAACAAATTTTTATGCAGCGAGCATATGATTGGCTGTACGTCAACTCATTAACACAAGCATTCATTTTTATTTTAACGATTTTCCCGTTTTTTTTATTTGGGGCATTTATCGCAAAAGAAAAATGGTTTCATGATGTCAATCGACATCGCGCAACGATCCGAAAATGGTGCATCGGCTCGTTTATTATTGGCATGGCTTTCAAGTGGCTTCCGTATGTCGAAAAAAATATCGTCACAACGTATGCCCAAGATATGATCGGAGGTCCTGCGCTCGCCCTGTTTTATTTGACCGCGTTTTCGTTTGTGACAGAGAAAGTGATTCGTTTTTTTGCGCCTGTCGGCAAAATGGCGTTCACGAACTATTTGATGCAATCCGTCGTTTGCACGACCATTTTTTATTCATATGGCTTCGGCTTATATGGGAAAGTAACGCCAAAACAAGCGCTCGCTATCGCACTCGTTGTATATGTCATGCAAATATGTTGGAGTCATTGGTGGCTGAAAAAACATACGATCGGCCCGCTGGAACGCGTATGGCGATGGATGACGTACGGAAAAAAGAAAACGACATGAACAGATCATGTCGTACACGGCTTGTCCTCTTTTTCTTTATGAAAAAGCACGGCTTCTTTCAAATGCTTATTTAACAATTCGTCAAGCTCTTGGCTGCATTGGATCGTTTCCTTCGCAGAAAAACCGTACATTTGCGCCAATTCAATTAATTGTCGTCTTTTCTTTTCGATGAGGGAAAGAGACATAAGATTCACCAACATTTTTCATTTTCGTAAACAGTCTGTAAATGACTGCGTGTATAAACTATTATACATATTATAAAGAAAAAGGAAATAGGATAATGTGCTGAAAAATGATTTTTTTTCAAAGGAGTTTAGCTATGAAAAAGAGAACATAATGATGTTCGATCATACAAAAGAGGGGATGAGGACATGAAATTTGTTACAGCGCACGCTGGATCGGATGTGTTTGTAGGGGTTGTTCATGGGAAGAAAGTCGTTCATTTATCGAAAGCAGATGAAACGATACCGCATACGATGATCGAATGCATCGAACTTGGTGAATCGTTTATTGAAAAAGTGCAACGTGTGCTTGAACGTGTGCGACCAGAGTGGACGTATGAACTTCACGACGTGCAGTTGCTTGCGCCGATTCCGCGCCCGACAAAAAATATTTTTTGTATCGGAAAAAATTATGCCGATCATGCACAAGAAATGGGTGGCGAAGCAGATCGTGAAAATATCATTGTATTTTCGAAAGCGCCAACGACAGTGATCGGGCATGAAGCAACAATTTTACGCCATGCGGATGTAACCGATCAATTAGATTATGAAGGGGAGCTTGCAATTGTGATTGGGAAGAAGGGAAAAGCGATCCCGAAAGAACAGGCGCTCGATTACGTATTTGGTTATACGATTGTAAACGATGTGACGGCGCGCGATTTGCAAGAACGACATAAACAATATTTACTTGGTAAAAGCTTAGATACGTCATGTCCGATGGGACCGTGGATCGTTCATCGGTCGGCAATTGCTGAGCCGCATGCGTTACATATTGAAACGAAAGTAAATGGTGAAGTGAGACAATCGGCAACGACAGCGCAATTTATTTTCGACATTCCAACAATCATTGCGACGTTGTCGAAAGGGATGACGTTAGAGCCGGGGGATGTGATTGCGACAGGAACGCCAGCTGGTGTTGGAAAAGGAATGAATCCGCCGCGCTTTTTACAGTCGGGGGATGTGATTGAAATTACAATTGAGCAAATTGGAACGTTACGAAATGTAGTCAAATAAAAAGCTGGGATGCCCCAGCTTTTTACTGTTCAAATACTTTTTTCACTTTTTCAATCGCCCAGTCGAGCTCTTCTTTTGTAATGACGAGCGGAGGGGCAAAGCGAATAACCGTATCGTGCGTTTCTTTACATAATAGCCCTTCTTGTTGCAGTTTTTCGCAATATGGACGCGCTGGGACGTGTAATTCAACGCCGATAAACAACCCTCTGCCGCGCACTTCTTTAATGTCTGGATGGTTGATTTCGCGCAATTTTTCTTGGAAATATTGACCGAGCTCCAATGAACGCTCTGGTAATTTTTCCTCGATGATGACATCAAGCGCAGCGATCGAAACAGCGCAAGCGAGCGGATTACCACCGAATGTCGATCCGTGCGAGCCCGGATTAAATACGCCAAGAATGTCGCGATTTGCGGCTACGCATGAAATTGGGAATACGCCACCACCGAGCGCCTTACCGAGAATGTACATATCTGGTTCAATTTCTTCCCAATCGCATGCAAACATTTTACCAGAGCGACCAAGTCCGGATTGAATTTCGTCGGCAATGTATAACACGTTATGTTGTTTACATACGTCATAGGCGGCTTTTAAAAATCCTTCTGGTGGAATGTTAATGCCTGCTTCCCCTTGAATTGGCTCAAAAATAAACGCGGCTGTATTTGGAGTGATCGCTTGTTTAAGTGCTTCGACATCACCGAACGGAATGACTTTAATGCCCGGAAGCATCGGACCGAATCCGCGTTTATATTCTGGGTTCGATGACATCGACACTGCTGTCATTGTCCGACCGTGGAAGTTATCTTCACAAACGATAATTTCCGCTTGATCGGCAGGAACGCCTTTGACGTCATATGCCCAGCGGCGCGCTGCTTTCACAGCTGTTTCGACCGCTTCGGCGCCTGTGTTCATCGGTAAAACCATCTCTTTTTTTGTTAATTTTGCCACTTTTTCATACCATGGACCGAGCTGGTCGTTATGGAATGCGCGCGATGTTAATGTAATTTTATTAGCTTGTTCAATAAGCGCTTGTACGATGCGCGGATGGCGATGTCCTTGGTTGACCGCTGAGTAAGCGCTTAACATATCCATATAACGATTACCTTCTGGGTCTTCTACCCATACACCTTCGCCTTTTGATAAGACGACTGGGAGTGGATGATAGTTATTTGCTCCGTATTTTTCTGTTAGTTCGATAATTTGTGCTGTTTTCACGTCAATCCCTCCTATTTCGATAGTCACATATATAACATACTTGAAGTGCATATAGAAAGTAAATAGAAAAGGAGAGCGTTTTCTTTTTCAATTCATATACAGACGTGCTATCATAGGCATATATGAATTTGAGAAAGAAAGGAGCATGGTTATGACACATGCACATATTACAACGTGGGTCGTTGCGCTCATTTTATTTGTCGTTGCGATCTCTTTTCAAGCTAAGGGGCATGAAAAAACAAAAATGGTACACATGTTGTTGCGCCTGTTTTACATTTTGATTATTGCGACAGGCGCATGGATTTTACATAGCATGTCCTCATTTCCGTTTCTGTATATCGTCAAAGTGATTGTCGGCTTATGGGTCATCGGAACGATGGAAATGATTCTCGTTCGGACAGCAAAAGGGAAAAATACGAACGTTCTTTGGCTTCAGTTCATCGTAGCGTTCGTCGTTGTGCTATACCTTGGCTTTAAATTGCCGTTTGGTTTTTCATTCTTTTCGTAAAGTTGGCATATTCGCCAACTTTTTTCTTTTTCTATCATATGGAAATGTGCTATAATACAAATTGATTAATAATTGAAAAAATATTATAAAGAGAAAGAAAGAGTGGGAAAAAGGGGATGAAATTATTTCAAACAGTTTGCAACACGTTTGCGGATTGGGAACGGTGGGTAAGTGACTATCGTTTATATGAGTATGACCAACTAACGATTTTCGTTTCTTCGCTTTCTCCTTCGTTTCGCATGCAAGTCGAACAATACGTGCAACATCATTTACCCCAAGCAAAGTTGTTTCCGATGATTGGGGATGCATCGGAAATAGCAGTCATCTGTGCCCTCGTTTTTGACGAATGTCGAGCGGATTTAGACGAAATGCGTCAAAAAATGAAAATATCTGAACAATATTACCGCTCCTTATTTGAACACAATCCAGACATTGTATATTCCACTGATTTAGAAGGTAATTTCACAAGTGTCAATCCTGCATTTGAACGAGTATTTGGGTATAAAGCAGACGAAATTTTGCATACAAACTCGCTTGATTACATTAAAAAAGAAGACATTCCGCGCGTGCGTCGCTATTTTTATCGTGCACTAAAAGGGAAGGTGCAACAATACAATTTAGAAATTCCAGCGAAATCAGGAGAGGTATATTTATTCCAAATTAAAAACGTTCCGATTATCGTTGACGGAAACAAGGTTGGTATTTACGGCATCGGACGTGACATTACTGAACAAAAGCGCGCGGAAGAACATATCAAATATATTGCATATCACGATATTGACACGGGGCTACCGAATCGACTGCAATTTACAAACATGGTGAAAAGCGCAATTGACAAAGCGAAAGAAAAAGGGGATTCCCTTGCAGTATTGTTTATTGATATGGATCGATTCAAAATCGTGAACGATACGATCGGTCATTACGGAGGGGATGAAATATTAAAGCAGATGGTGGAGCGAATAAAAAACATATTGCCATCTGGGGCGCATTTCGGTCGTTTTGGCGGAGATAAGTTTAGTTTATTGTTGACGAAACAAACGGATGTGCAAGCGGTCGTCGAATGGGCGAAAACATTGCTTCAGCATATTGCTTTACCGATTGTGTATGAAGAAAAAGAGTTTTTTTTAACCGCAAGCGTTGGTGTCAGTTTTTATCCAACGGATGGTGTAGATGCGCAATCGCTATTAAAAAATGCGGATACAGCGGTCAATCGAGCGAAACAAAACGGTGGCAACAATGTGAAATTGTACGCGACAAAAATGAATGAACAAGTGTTGCATCGTGTCGAGCTGGAACGATATTTACGAAAAGCGCTCGATAAAAATGAATGTTTTCTCGTTTATCAACCGCTTCTCGATTTAATGTCTGGAAAAATTATTGGGAGCGAAGCGTTGTTACGTTGGAAACATCCGAAAATTGGTCTTGTTTCTCCACTTGAGTTTATTCCGATCGCTGAAGAAATTGGTTTCATCCATGACCTCGGGCGCTGGGTGCTTACTGAAGCGTGCATGCAAACGAAAAAATGGCACGATCTCGGCTTTCGTTCGTTAATAATTTCAGTCAACGTATCCGCTTCGCAATTTCAACATCCGACATTTTTTGAAGACGTCCAACAAGCGCTCAAACAATCGCAACTGCCCGCGCATTGTTTACATTTAGAATTAACGGAAAGTTCGATGTTGCGCAATATGTATTACAGTATCCACGTCATGAAAAAACTGCAACAGCTTGGTGTCCATGTGTCGATCGATGATTTTGGCACAGGCTATTCATCGCTTAGTTACTTAAAAGATTTGCCGATTAACACGTTAAAAATTGACCGATCGTTTATTTATCAGCTTCATAAAGATCGCTCGGATATTGCGATCGTCAAATCAATTATTACGATGGGGCACGGCTTGCGCTTAAAAGTTGTCGCAGAAGGTGTCGAAACGGCTGAACAAATGAAATTGTTGAAACGATTAAAATGTCATTATGCGCAAGGATACGCCATTTTTAAACCACTTCCGGCCGAACAGTTTGAACAACAAGTATTGCAGGGAAGCCAATCGATGATTCAATGATCGAGTTGTACGCCAATCATTTTTTTTCCTGTTTGCAATGTGAGCTCGAAACGATGTTGCTTTCCATCAAAATAATGTTGGACGTTACACATGTCGAGCGAGTTGTCGAACATTAAAAAATTAACCCCTTTTTCAGCAAATAACATATAGTTATAACAATACAAACAGTCATATACGGAAAAATTCCATTCGTTAATTAAATGAATGAAATGGAAAAACGCGTGATCGGGTAGCTGAGCAAGCCATTGTTCGTATGCGTGCGACAACGGTTTCATGTAGCGAAGACGATCACCGTTTTTTAATGTATAACGTTCCGACATATATATGTCCCCATGTTCTCCAAGCCATCCTTTCACCCATTGACCGAAGCGAAACAATTCTACTTCTTCGGGCAAATTGATCATCTCATGTGCTTCATCATCTTCATCAAAAAACACCCATTCGCCATTTACTTGTTCAACAACACCATAGATGTAAGCACGTTTTTGTGCGCGTAATGATGAAAGGCGATCCATTTGTTTCCCTCCTTTTATGTCAATTCCCTCCGTACGCCATTATAGACAACTCATCATTTATATAAACGATGCATAAAATAAAAGCATGCTTCATACTTGTTCACAACAGAAGGGAATGATTGACGTGTGCGGAATTACCGGATGGGTTCATTTTGGACGTCGTTTACATCAAGAGAAAGAAACGGTGCTGAAGATGGCCAATACGCTCTCTTTCCGAGGGCCGGATGATACGAACGTTTGGCTTGATGATCATGTTGCATTTGGACATAAGCGGCTTGTCGTTGTCGATCCAGCAGGTGGCGTTCAACCGATGACGCGAACGAAAAACGGCTATGATTATACGATTTGTTATAATGGCGAACTGTATAATACGGAAGATATTCGTAAGCAGTTATTGAAAAAAGGATATACGTTTCAAGGACATTCGGATACAGAGGTGTTGCTTACCGCATATATGGAATGGCGCGAACAATGCGTCGATCATTTCAATGGCATTTTTGCATTTGCGGTGTGGGATGGTGAACGAAAGCAGCTATTTTTAGCGCGCGATCGTCTAGGTGTCAAACCGCTCTTTTATCGTCATGAACAAGGAGAGTTTTTATTCGCTTCGGAAATTAAAGCGATTTTAGCGCATCCAAACGTTCGAGCAGAAATTGATCGCGAAAGTTTATGCGAAATTTTAGCGCTTGGCCCGTCGCGCACTCCGGGACATGGCGTATTTCGAACGATTTATGAACTGCGACCGGCCCATGCGATGATCGTTGCTGAGCGTAGCGTGCATCAATGGCGCTATTGGAACGTACAAAGCGTACCGCATGTTCATTCATTTGATGAAACGGTCGAGCATATTCGAACATTGCTCATTGATGCGATTACACGTCAACTTGTGTCAGATGTTCCGGTGTGTACGTTTTTGTCAGGTGGCGTTGACTCAAGCGCCATTACAGCGATTGCGGCGCAGGCGTTTGAACGAGAAGGAAAAGGACCGCTTCATACGTATTCGATTGATTATGAAGAAAACGAACAATATTTTACAGCCAACGCATTTCAACCGAATAGCGACGGGCCGTGGATTAAGCGAATGACCGATGCGTTTCAAACCGTCCATCATACGTGTGTCATTTCGCAACAACAGTTAGCTGATGAATTGCAAGCGGCGGTGATGGCACGCGACTTACCGGGGATGGCGGATATTGATTCATCACTTCTCTGGTTTTGTCGTCAAATAAAGCAACAGTTTGTTGTTAGTTTGTCGGGTGAATGTGCCGACGAAATTTTCGGAGGCTACCCGTGGTTTCATAGAAAAGAAGACTTCGAGCGTGACGGATTTCCGTGGATGCGGTCGTTACATGAACGGTTCGATCTTTTACATGAAACGTGGCGCGAAAAACTGCCACTTCATGAGTATGCGCATATGCGTTATACAGAAACGCTTCGTGAAGTTCCTCACGCAGACGGAGAAAGCGCGGAAGAAGCGCGCCGCCGCGAATTATTTTATTTAAATATGGTTTGGTTTATGACGACGCTTTTAGATCGAAAAGACCGAATGAGCATGGCGGCAAGTTTAGAAGTGCGCGTGCCGTTTGCCGATCATCGCCTCGTCGAGTATGTATGGAACATTCCGTGGGAGATGAAAATGCATAACAATCGTGAAAAAGGCATTTTACGTAAAGCGTTGGAAGGGATTTTGCCAAATGACGTTTTGTATCGGAAAAAAAGTCCGTATCCAAAAACGCATCATCCGCGTTATACCGACATCGTTGCTGAACGGTTAGGGACGATTTTAACAAATCGTTCATCCGTTTTGTACGAATTGTTTGATGAAAAGAAGTTAAAACAATTAGTTGAGACAAAAGGAAACTCGTTTCGCATCCCATGGTTTGGTCAACTCATGTCTGGTCCGCAACTTTTAGCGTATTTCATTCAATTTCATGAATGGTTTGAGCATTACAACATTCATTTAAAAGACAGCTAAAAATGGCTGTCTTTTTTCTTTCTTGTTTCTTTATTATCTTGTATAATATTTGTATAACTTTTGTTTAATGGAGTGGATAACGTGAAAAAAATTGTTGTCGTTGGGGCGGGACCTGGTGGGCTTGCGGCGGCGATGTTGCTTGCCGCGAAAGGATATGACGTTTCCGTATTCGAAAAACAATCGTACGTAGGCGGGCGAAATGGACGATTCGAGCTGGGACCGTATCGCTTTGACATCGGTCCGACGTTTTTAAGCATGCCTCATATTATTGAAGAACTATTTACAGCCGCAGGAAGAAACATACATGACTACGTGAAACTAGTTGAGTTAAATCCGATGTATGAACTTATTTTTCCTGATGTGAAGTTAGCGATGACGATGGATCGGCAGCGAATGAAAGAACAAATTGCTGCGCTATTTCCAGGGGACGAAGATGGTTATGAGCGGTTTATGAATGAAAACGAGCGGAAGTTGCAGGCGCTTGCACCCATTTTGCAAAGTAAAATGGACAGATTATACCATTATTTGCGACCGACGGTATTAAAAGCGTTGCCGCAATTGACGTTATCGCAGTCGCTATACGACATATTAAGTCGATATTTTCATGATGAGCGCCTTCGTTTAGCATTTACGTTTCAAGCGAAATATTTAGGGATGTCCCCGTGGGAATGTCCGGGTGCGTTTTCCATTTTATCGTATATGGAACATGCGTACGGCATTTATCACGTCATCGGTGGATTAAACGAAATTCCGAAAGCGATGGCGCGCATCGTTGCAGAATATGGGGGGCGCGTACATGTCAACACAGGGGTAAAAAAGCTTTGGCTTGATGGCCGTACGGTGAAAGGCGTCATATTAGAAAACGGTGAAAAAGTGGCGGCTGATGAAGTCATTATGAATGCGGATTTTGCTTATGCGATGACAAATCTCGTTGACGATGGGGTATTAAACAAATATCGGAAAGAAAAATTGCAACAAAAGAAATATTCATGTTCGACATTTATGATGTATGTCGGGATAAACAAGCCGGTGGATCTTGCCCATCATACGATTATATTTGCGGATGATTATAAGCGAAATGTCGATGAAATTACGAAAGAAAAAGTCATTCCACATGATCCATCGATTTACGTACAAAATGCGATCGTCACAGATGCGACAGTAGCACCAAAAGGAAAAAGTGCGCTTTACATTTTAGCGCCTGTGCCGAACAATACGAGCGGTATTGATTGGGAAAAAGAAAAAGAGTCGTTTCGCCGAAAATTATGGGATACGCTTGCGAAAAAGTTAGGGTGGGGACGTATGGAACAACATATTGAATATGAAAAAATCATTACTCCGCACGATTGGGAGCATGACATATTCGTTTACGAAGGGGCGACGTTTAACTTAGGGCATCAGTTATCACAAATGATGGTGCTTCGTCCACATAACGAATTTGAAGAATTAAACCATTGTTGGCTTGTCGGTGGCGGAACGCATCCGGGAAGCGGTTTGCCGACGATTTTTGAATCGGCCCGCATTACCGCAAACGGCATATTACAAGCACATCGACAGCCGATTATTCCAGTTGGCGCTCTGCCGAAGCGGAGGGAAGCGTAATGAACATTGCGATCGTCGGTGGGGGCATTGGCGGCATAATGACGGCGCTATTGCTGGCAAAGAACGGCGCGCATGTGACGTTGTTTGAGAAAAACGACCGACTTGGTGGACGGCTTTCGTTTATTGAGCGAGAAGGGTTTCGCATTGACGCTGGCCCAACGATCGTATTGTTGCCAGAAAAATTGCGTGCTTTTCTTTCCGACGTTGGTGTAACGGAAGATGAATACGAGCTTGTTCGGTGCGATCCGATGTATACGATTCATTTTGCAGACGGCATATCGTATACAAAATATGCGAAAGAAGAAAGACAAGTAGAAGAAATTGCTCGTCTGTTTCCTGGGGAAGAAAAAGGATTTCAACGTTTTATGAATGAGATGAGGGGATATTTTACAAAAGGCGATGAGCTCATTTTAAAAAAAACATTTATAAAGAAACGAACGTTTTTCACGAAAGAAACGATGGCGCTTTTTTCTCGTATGCGTGCCTATCAATCTGTGAAAACGAGTATGGCGCGTTATTTTCACGATGAACGGTTGCAGCTTGCTTATTCGTTACAAACGTTATATATTGGCGGCAATCCGTATGCAACGCCATCACTTTACTCGCTTGTTTCGTTTAGCGAGCATGCGCACGGTGTATATTACGTAAAAGGTGGCTACGCAAGTCTCGTTTCTTTACTTGCAAGAAAGCTAGAAGAAGCGGGGGTCACCGTCCGACTGCAGACGAAAGTCGAGCGGTATGAAGTGAACGGTTCAAAAATAGAAGCGCTTTATGCGCAAGGAGAAAAATATCGTTTTGATGCATTTGTTATGAATACAGATGAGCCGACGATGATGACGAAAAAAAGAACATGGACACCTTCATCTAGCTGTGTACTGCTTTATATAGGGCTTCGGAAAACGTACAATGCGCCGATTCATCAATTTTTTTTACCTCATGATTTTCAACAACATATGGACGATGTATTTGTTCGGAAAGTTGTTCCGCAAGATCCGTCATTTTATACGTTTTATCCGTCCGCGGTCGATCGTTCGTTAGCACCCGAAGGGAAAAGCGTGTTGTATGTGCTCATTCCTGTGCCAGCTGGGCGGCATATCGATTGGACGAAACAAGATCGTTGGATTGCTCGTATCGTCGATGAAGTAGAAAAACGGGCGTTTCCGAATATAAAGCAGGCGATCGAGTGGATGCATGTGCGTACGCCGCTCGATGCACACAACGAAGGATTGTATGATGGCGGCATGTTTGGGATCGCACCGACGTTATTTCAATCCGGTCCATTTCGTCCACAAGTGAAGTCGACACGTTATGAAAACGTATATGGCGTTGGTGCGTCGATTCATCCCGGTGGAGGGGTACCAGTTGTCATGCAAGGGGCAAAGTTATGTGCCCAACAAATATCGCGTGATTGGAGTGGAGAATGATGAATATTAGGCAAGCGTATGCGCAATGTGAAGCGGTGACGGCATATCATTCGAAAACGTTTTATCGTGCATTTTCAGTTTTACCGTTACATGACCGCAATGCCATTTGGGCGATTTACGCATTTTGTCGTCGCGTCGATGATATTGTTGACGAAGGCAAACAGCCACATCAAGAACTGCAACAGTTTGAAAAACAATGGGAATCGTTTTTAGGTGGATATACAGAAAATGACTTTATGTGGGTAGCGCTTCGCGATGTATTTTCACGTTATGACATGGACGCTGAACCGTTTTCGCATATGATTGAAGGACAAAAAATGGATTTAACTGTTCATCGTTATGATACATTTTCCCAGTTGTTGCGTTATTGTTATTGTGTCGCAAGTACCGTTGGCTTAATGTTATTGCCGATTTTAGCCCCGCATCGTCGCGAGCAGTTAAAAGAAAGCGCCATCGCGCTTGGAGAAGCGATGCAACTGACGAACATTTTGCGCGACGTCGGAGAAGATATGGCGCGTGGACGTATTTATTTACCGCGTGAATGGATGAACATGTATGAAGTCAGTGAACAAGATATCGCTTTTGGTCGGGTGACGAACGCATTTATTGATTTATGGGAACATATTGCACAAAAGGCAGAAGAGAAATATGCGTATGCCGAAGCGGTATTTTCGCTTTATCCACTTTCAGCACGTTTTGCCGTACGGGGAGCTACATTGATGTACAAAAGTATTTTACACGCTGTTCGCGAGCAACAATACGACGTATTTACGAAGCGGGCGTTTGTGTCGGAAGAACGAAAAAAAGCGTTGCTCCAACAAATAGGAGGAGAAAACGTTGAAGTGGGGTGAGCGTTTATATCGCTTTTTTCTCATTTGGTATGGATGTGGACTTGTGCTCGTCGGTTTTCATCTTTTGCCGCCGTGGTTAGAATGGGCAAATGTTGTGTTTTTAATGCTTGCAGGAATGATTGGCGCATTATTTTTAATCGAAAGATACGGTCAACGGGGGATCATCGCAACGATTGCGATCTTCATTGGTACAATGGCGGTGGAGTATGTTGGGGCGACGTATAGTCTCATTTTTGGCTCATATGATTATACGAATCAATTTGGTATGACCATATTTGGCGTTCCGATAGCGATTGGGTTCGCTTGGCTTGCGGTGATCGGTTGTACGCATGCACTCGCATTACGTTTCGTATCGCCAACAAGGCCGTTTGTTGCTTCTGCTGTTGGTGCGTCATTAGCGGTTGTATTAGATGTAGTTATTGACCCGGTTGCCTATGTTGCAAAGCAATATTGGATTTGGGAAGAGACGAGCGTATATTATAACGTTCCGCTTCAAAATTTTGCTGGGTGGTTTGTTGTTGCGTTTGTTATTCATCGGTTATTGCTCATTTTTCCAGCGCGTGAAGGAAGTTCGGATCGACGAGCGATTTCTCTTTTTTTCCTTCTTGAAGCCATGTTTTTATTTCTTGCTTTACTAGAACAATTGTATGGTGCTTTCTTCCTTGGGTTATCGCTTACCACGTTTATTTTTTGGAAATGGAGACGGTCGGCATGATTGAAGCGAAAAAAAGTCGTATGTTTGAATGGATGTTTTCCTTTTACAACACATGGTTGTTACGCACGTCGTTTCATCGTCTATACGTACGCGGACACGTTGTGCGCACCCCAGCATTATATGTGGCGAATCATAGTTCATGGTGGGATGGACTGATCGCCTTTCAATTGAGCCGTTTTGTGTTTCAACAAAATAGTTATGCGATGATGAGTGAAGAAGGGTTAAAACAATATCCGTTTTTTCGTAAGCTTGGCGGTTTTTCGATCAACCGCACGCAACGAAAAGAGATGATGAGGTCGCTAGATTATGCTGTTTCATTATTGCGCGATGGAAACAGCGTTTGGGTGTTTCCACAAGGGGAAGAACAACATATCGAAAAGCGCCCGCTTCATTTTTTTACAGGAGCTATATATGTAGCGGAACGAGCGAACGTGCCGATCATACCGCTTGCGTTTTACCATAGTTTTCGCCATCATCGCAAGCCGGAATGGTTTATTCATATTGGCGAGCCGCTATGGGCGGCTCGTATGACGGGAAGCGATCGGAAGGAAAAAACGGCTGAACTCGAACGCATTTGCACCGCACAACTAGACGAAGTGAGGAGATTAGTTGTGAGTGAACAGCTTCAATCGTTTACACGTTGGAACGGAGGGGCGTTATGATCGGGGTGTGGGTAAGTTTTTTCATTTGGACCGTTTTTAACGCTTTGTTTCTTATTTCGCTTCCGAAACGTCCACAAATCGTCGCTCGCCCGCTTGTGAGCGTGCTCGTTCCACTCCGCAATGAAGAGCGAAATGTCGTACGTCTCGTGCGCTCGTTAAAGCAGTTGACGTATGAGTCAGTCGAATTTTTGCTTCTTGATGACCAATCGACCGATTGTACGTATGAGTTATTGTTGAAAGAAACGAAAGGGGACAATCGTTTTCAAATACGGAAAGGGAAGCCTCTTCCTAACGGTTGGGTAGGGAAAGTGCATGCGTGCCATCAACTGGCGAAGGAGGCGAAAGGGGCGTATTTGTTTTTTATTGATGCGGATGTCGAGTTAAAGCCCGCAGTCATTGAAAAATTGTTGGCGGTCGCAGCCGCGTATGATGCGAAATTAGTGACCGGTTTTCCGTCGTTTCATCCGTCGTCGCTTCCACTGATCGGAAAATGGCTCGTGCCGTTGCAACATTTTTTTATTTTGTTTCATTTGCCTTTATTTTTAGCAAATTATACGCATATGCGTTCGGCGACCGCAGCGCATGGGGCGTGTTTGTTTTTTGAACGCGCGGCGTATGAAGCGATCGGTGGGCATGCGTCTGTAAAAAGTGAGCTTGTTGAAGATGTGATGATTGCCCGCAAAATGAAAGAACATCGGTATCGTGTCATTCTCGCGAACGTAAGCACTGATGTCGTTTGCTATATGTATGCAACGAATAAAGAAGTATGGGAAGGTTTTTTAAAAAATGTATATGTTGGGTTAAATCGCTCATCGTTTTTTGTTATGATGCTCACGATGTTTTATGGACTATTTTACGTCGCACCGCTCATTATTGCTCCGTTGTCGTTGATGTATGGGATAACGTATGCGATGCCGCTCATCATCGTTATTGCTCAAAAAGCGTATGTCGAATGGAGAACAGAGCGCTCGATTTCGACGTGTTATTGGATGCCGATAAGTGCAGGAGCGTTTATTGCATTAATGTATGCATCGATGCGCGCGAAACGTTATGAATGGAAAGGGAGGACATACACGTGAAAAAAGTCGTCATCGTTGGCGGTGGGCTCGGTGGGTTGTCTGCCGCTGTGACGCTCGCCCATCGCGGTGTGGATGTGCAGTTATTTGAAAAAAATCGCCATTTTGGCGGGAAGTTAATGCCCGTTCAACTTGGCGACTATTATTTTGATTTTGGGCCGAATACGATTACGATGCCGTTTGTGTTTCGCCACGTCATTGAGCAAACAGGTGAGCGCCTTGAAGATTACATGACGTTTCGGAAATTGGCTGTCCATACGAAAAACGTGTACGAAGACGGCACAACGTTTTTTCTTTCGAGCGATCGCGACTATATGAAAGAGCAGCTTGCGCGAATGGATCGCATCGGGGCGTTGCGATACGACGATTTTTTACGCGAAGTGGAGAGGTTGTATCAACTCGCAAAAACGTACTTTTTTCCGCGCATGTTTCGCTCGTTTGTTGATTATATGTCGCCATCGCTTGCGACTGCTCTTTTTTCTGCTCGCCCGCTTGAAACGCTTCATTCTTTTTTTAGCCGTTATTTTACAAATGAACATGTCATTCAAGCGTACGATCGTTACGCAACGTACATTGGTTCATCACCGTATATGGCGCCAGCGACGTTTGCGATGATCGCCTATTTAGAAATGGTTGATGGCGTATATTATGTAGAAGGGGGAAACGCTCGAATTGCTCATACGTTTGCGATGCTTGCGAAACGAGCAGGGGCAACGTTACATACGAATCGGGCGGTCAAACGCGTCATTGTAAAAAACGGTACGGTAAAAGGAGTCGAGCTTGAAGATGGGGAAAAGGTGGAAGCGGACGTCGTTATTATGAATGCTGATTTATTGAGGGCATATCGTGAGCTCGTCGATCCGCATGATCGTTCGTATGAACGAGCTGAGCCGTCTATTTCTGCATTTGTCATGTTAGTTGGCACAAAACAAACGTGGGATGATTTAGCTCATCACAACGTTTTCTTTTCCGCTCATTATAAGCAAGAGTTTGATCATCTATTTGCCGGACGGTATAGCGAACATCCGACGATATACGTTTGCGCCCCGCCGTTTACGACCGCTGGCACGTCGTTGTTCGTGTTAGTGAATGCTCCGCCGCTTACGAAAGATGGGCGTATGCAAGTCGATGAACAAGCATATAAGCAGCTCGTGTATGAAAGGCTTCGGGCATATGGGTTGGACATTGTACCAGATATCGAACAAGTGATCACTCCGCTTCATATTGCGGAACAGTTTGGTGCATATCGCGGGGCGTTATATGGGATGGCGTCCAATCGACGTCGTGATACGTTTTTACGTCCGTCGAATGCATGTCGGCGAGTGAAAGGATTGTATTTTGTTGGAGGGACGACCCACCCAGGAGGCGGGTCGCCGATGGTTGTCATTAGCGGACAAAATGTTGCGAACCATTTGCTCGGTGTTAAGCTGTCGCTTCCTTTTTGACGAACGATTTTGTGCGCCATACGTTTGATTTCCAACGCCAATAGACGAGCAAGCCACGTAACCATTCGTCCGCAGTAAACGCGAGCCAGATACCGACTAAGCCGAGATCGAACGAAATGCCAAGCACATAAGCAAGCGGAACGCTCACCCCCCACATCGATGCGATACCGATGTAGACAGGAAATTTTACGTCGCCAGCCGCGCGTAAAGAGTTAATGATGACGAGATTGAACGAACGCCCTGGTTCAAGAAGCATCGTGAGCAAAATGAGCGTTCCGCCTATTTCAATCATCTGTTTGTTACTTGTGAAAATGGAAAACAGTTGATCAGAAAAAACGGAAAACAACGCTGCCATCGTAAACGAAATGATGACTGCAAGACGCAAACTTTGTAAGCAACGGGTATACGCTTCATGAAAGCGTTCTGCCCCAACGAGATGACCGACGATAATTTGCGTCCCTTGCCCAATGGCGACGCTAAATAAAAAAATAAACATCATGATGTTTTGTGTATATACTCTCGTCGTTAACGCCTCTGTGCCAAGCATCGTGATGAAATAGGTGATGGCAAGTTGTGACGTATTGTAAGCGACATGCTCGCCAGCCGATGGGATGCCAATTTTTAATAATTGTTTGATGTAACGAAATGCAAACGCCTCTTTCGATAAAAGCGGGAGAGGGTGCGGGAGACGTTTCATGATGAGCAAAAATCCAATGACAAGCCCGATGATACGGCTAATCGTTGTTGACCAAGCGACCCCTTCAACACCTAAAACCGGTAAGCCAAACGGTCCGAACAACACGAAATAGTTGCCGATGATGTTTAATATGTTGACCCCAATTGTAATATTCATCATATCGCGCGTAAACCCGTAGCTACGTAAAATGGCGCCAAGCGTCATAATAAGCGCTTGCACAAACGAAAAGCCACCAACAATCCATAAATAAGCACGCGCATCAGCCATCAACTCGTGTGGAACGTTCATTAGTTGAAGTAAACGATCGCTTCCTGCCCAAAGCGCAATGCTTAATATGACGCCAAATAACAAATTCGCCCAAATGGAAGCCGCTCCAATATAGGAAGCTGTTTTTTCATCATTTGCTCCAGCATATTGCGCAATTAAAATCGATGTGCCGGTCGCGATAAAACCAAACATGACAACGACCATAAACAATAGTTGATTCGCAACACCGACAGCCGCCACCCCTTCATCAGCATATTGACTGAGCATAAACGTATCGGCATTGCCCGTCAACATATGAAGCGTCAATTCAATAAAAATGGGCCATGTGAGCGCAAATAAAGAAAGCTTTTTTGCCAAACAAGACAACCCCTTTACGATTTCCGACTTGCAAACTGTTTTTAGTTTAATGGATTGTATATAATAGTGAAAAGAGAAAAAGGCGATGACTTTTGTACATTTCCGACTTAAAGGGGAGATTGTATGTATATATCGTTTTCCGTACCACCGTTTCCTGTTTTTATTAAAGGAGGGGAGGCGGTTTTTCAAAAAGGAATGAAACATTTTCGGCGTACATTTTCCGTATTTGATTTACTGTATGTACAAAAAGGGACGTTATATATGACAGAACAACAAGAAACGTTTGCTGTTCGTGAGGGGGAATACGTCATTTTATGTCCGGGCTTTGAACATTACGGCCATGAGCCTTGCGATGAAGATACATATTTTATTTGGCTTCATTTTTCTGCACCACAATACGAGCGTGTTGAAAAACAGCCGTACGGATGGAGCGATATTATTGAGAGAGAGGCTACATATGTCGATTATGCGCAATATCGTTTATTCATTCCGCAATATGGGAAGTTGAACCAAACAGGAATGGAAACGATGCTTCAACATATCGTGCATGAACAGCAAACACCTGATCATTCGCTGTCGCAACAGTTGTTATTTGCACAGTGGATCGTTCAACTGCAAAAACAAACGCTTCATATTCCATCAGCGGCTGAACATGTGTGTAGAGAGGCGATGGAATATATTCATCGTCATTACGGAGAGCCGTTTGAAATGGAGCATCTTGCTCATGCGCTTCGCCTTCATCCAGACTATATTTCGCGCTGTATGCAAAAAACGATTGGAATGAGCGCGTTGCAATATGTAAACGATTATCGATTGAAAGTAGCAAAGAAAAAACTAGCCGCAACCAACGAGACGGTCGCGGCGATTGCAAAACAAGTCGGATTTGAAGATGGCGCATATTTTTCGCGCGTATTTAAAAAAATGGAAGGCATGACGCCAAGCGAATATCGCCGTTTTATACAGCGGACGTAGGCTGTACAAGCAGCATGCGAAAGCCGTACGGCTCAATCGTTATTGTTTGTTCAGCCAGACATTCATTTGTCCAAAGGTTGATGACCGTTTTGTCTTTTAGTGAAAATGGAACGGTCCATGTAAGCGATGTATCTGCATTGTTTAACAAGCAAACGATCGTTTCATCGTCGTACGTTTTCACGTAAGCGATATGATTTGTTTTATCGTTTGCTTCTAACATATGAAATTCGCCAAAGCGCAAGGCGCGATATTGTTTGCGCAACGCAATGAGCTTTTGTACATGCGTGAATATATCGCGATCTTGCTTTTCTTTTTCCCATACCATACATTTGCGGCAAAGCGGGTCTTGCCCACCTGTTAAACCGATTTCATCCCCATAATAAATGCATGGTGATCCACTGAAAGAAAGTTGGAACGTAAACATGAGTTTCACTTTTTCTTTTCGTTCACCGCATTGCGTTAAAATGCGTGGTGTATCGTGGCTGCCGAGCAAGTTAAACGCCACTTCGTTTACGTTTTGCGGATAGTTATGCCATACGTTCATGATCGTATAGGCAAATTCGTTTGCTTTTACGTTTTCTTTCGCAAAGTAGTTGAGCGCCCCGTTTGTGAACGGATAGTTCATAACCGCATCAAATTGATCACCGCGAAGCCACGGCATTGCATCGTGCCAAATTTCACCGAGAATATAAACGTCCGGTTTGATCGCTTTTACCGCTTGACGAAACTCGCGCCAAAATTGGTGATCGACTTCGTTCGCAACGTCTAAGCGCCAGCCGTCGATGTCAAACTCGCGAATCCAATATGTCGCGACGTCTAATAAATATTGTTTCACTTCCGGATGTTCTGTGTTTAATTTCGGCATCTCTGGCACAAACGCAAACGTATCATAGTTTGGAATCGGTTCCGTTTGAAGCGGGAATTCACGAATGTGGAACCAATCTTTATAGCGTGATTTCGCGCCGTTTTTTAATACGTCTTGAAACGGGGCGAAATAATAGCCGCTATGGTTAAACACGGCATCAAGCATGACACGAATGCCTTTTGCATGGCATGCTTCAACAAGCCGCTTAAATGTTTGTTTGTCGCCAAATTGTGGGTCGATTTCGAAATAGTCAATCGTATCGTATTTATGGTTCGATGGCGCTTTGAAAATAGGTGTAAAATAAATGCCGTTAATGCCGAGTTCGACGAGATAGTCTAATTGTGCGATAATACCTTCAAAGTCGCCGCCGAAAAAGCTCGTTGTTGTCGGATCGACGCTTCCCCATGGCAACGTATTTGGTGGGTTTAAGTGTGGATTGCCGTTGGCGAACCGTTCAGGGAAAATTTGATACCAGACGGTGTCTTTCACCCAGCTAGGCGCATGAAACACGTCGATACGATTTAAAAACGGGAAACAAAAATAGTATGCTGTATCGTCTGTCGGGGCTTTTTTATAAAAGCCTTTTTCTGTATAGATGAGCATGTCTTCTCCTGCATGCAATTCAAACCCATAGCGCAAGCGGCGATACGGGGGTTGCACAGCGATAAACCAATAATCAAACAAAGCGTCACAGCCGCTTTTTTGCATCGGTTGTTTGTCAAATTGCCATGCGTCGTCTTTCCAAACGTATGGATCCCCAAATAACAAGTATACCGCATCGACATCATCTTTTTTTGTTCGCAGACGAATATGTAGCGTTCGCTCGTCGTATGCATAAGCAAACGCATCTTTTGGACGGTGGTAAATCGCTTCTTTTAACATGTTTCAAACACTCCTTTCAACTGTAAGCGCAATCGATTGCGCTTTTTATCACATGTTTAGACGCTCTCTCTGTTTTGAATGAAGGAAGCGGATACAATGCTTATGTCAAGCGTAAAATGAACGGAACTAAAAAGTCAACATTCATTCAAAAAAAGATGAAAAAAATAGTTGTCAAAACGGAAAATGATTGTATAATGAAGATAAAGATTGTGCAATCGTTTTCGCAAAAATGAAAGCGTTTGTACGTATTGCTTAAAACACAGGAGGGGTCGAAATGAAAAAGACGGTATCCATTTTTTCATCGCTTGCATTACTTGCAGGTGTGATGGCAGGTTGTGGTCCACAAGATGAGGCAAAGCCGAAAGAAAACGAAAATGAAGGAAAAACAGAAGTATCAGAAGATGGCATGCCGCCAAAACCGGAAAAACTTGTCGTTTGGGAAGACGTGAAGCGCGGTGTGGCGTTAGAGCCAGCGATTAAAGCGTTCGAAGAAAAGTATGGTATTAAAGTCGAGTACAAAGAAGTGGAAATGGCAACAAAACAACGCGATCAATTGCGTTTAGACGGTCCGGCTGGCACAGGTCCTGACGTCATTACTGTTCCACATGACCAAATCGGTCAGCTCGTTACAGAAGGGCTTATTCGCGAAATTCAAGTCGATCAATCGGTATTAGATACGTTCACAGAATCTTCGATCGCAGCGCAAATGTATGATGGAAAATTGTACGGACTTCCAAAAGCGGTAGAAACTCCTGTATTCATTTACAATAAAAAGTTAATGGACAAAGCGCCAGAAACAATGGATGAATTGTATCAGTTCGCAAAAGAGTTTACGAAAGGTGATCAATACGGTTTCTTAGCGCTTTGGGATAACTTCTATTTTGCACACGGTGTGATCGCTGGTATGGGCGGTTACGTATTTAAAAACAATAACGGTGCGTTAGATCGCAACGACATCGGCTTAAATAATGAAGGAGCAGTCAAAGGAACAGAATATATTCAAAAATGGTATAAAGAATTGTTCCCGAAAGGTATTATCGGTGAAAACGGCGGTTCAGCGATGGACGGCTTATTCAACGAAGGAAAAGCAGCATCTGTCATGAACGGTCCGTGGGCGTTCCAAGGTATGCGTGATGCAGGCATCGATATCGGTGTCGCACCAATGCCGAAATTACCAAACGGTGAGCCTGTGAAAACATTTATGGGTGTAAAAGGATGGCACGTATCTGCGTTCTCTAAACATCCTGAATGGGCAACAAAACTTATTGAGTTTATTACAAACGAAGAAAATGCGAAAAAACGTTTCGAGTTAACGCGTGAAATTCCGCCTGTGAAGTCGCTCATTAACGATCCATTAATCGCAGAAGATGAAGGGGCAAAAGCGGTTGCGATCCAATCTCAATACGCGATTCCAATGCCAAACATTCCTGAAATGGCAGAAGTATGGGGACCAATGGCGACAGCACTTCAACTTGTGGCAAACCAAAAAGCGGAGCCAAAACAAGCGCTTGACGAAGCTGTAAAAACAATTAAAACGAACATTGAAACAAACCATCCAAGCAAGTAAGAAGTGAGCGGTACCTCTCTTGTAGAGGTACTGCTTCAACTTTCTTTTATTTGTTTAGTTATTCACATTCAAGTGCGCTCCTCGCCATTGTTTAGAAAGGAGACAAAATCAATGGAAACACCAATGTATCAATCGAACCATCGGAAAATTGCCCTCGGTTTATCACTTATTCCGGGATTTGGACAACTATATAATCGTCAATACGTGAAAGGTATCTCATTTTTTATTTTAGCTGCTTCGTTTTTGATCGTTTTTAAAGATTTATTAAATATGGGATGGTGGGGAATCTTTACGCTCGGTGAAGTTGTTGGACGTGACCATTCCATTTTCTTGCTCGTTGAAGGAATTTTAGCGGTTATTATTTCGGTGTTTGGTCTTGGGTTTTATGCATTTAATTTGCGCGACGCCTATAAAAATGGGCAAAAACGCGATTTAGGGTTGAAAATTAGCTCGTTGCGCGAGCAATATCGTGCGCTTGTAGACAACGGCTTTCCATATTTAATGATTTCACCAGGTTTTATTTTACTTGTGTTCGTCGTTATTTTCCCGATTATTTTCGTCGTGTTATTGGCGTTTACAAACTATGATTTGTATCATTCCCCGCCAGCAAAGCTTGTTGATTGGGTCGGATTTCAAAACTTCATTGATTTAGTGAAGCTCGATCTTTGGCGGAAAACGTTTATTAACGTACTTGCCTGGACGATCGTTTGGACGTTCGGTGCAACAACGTTACAAATTGCGCTCGGTATTTTCCTAGCCATTATCGTGAACCAAAAAGACTTAAAAGGAAAAGCGATCATTCGGACGATTTTCATTTTACCTTGGGCTGTTCCAGCGTTTGTGACGATTCTCGTTTTCTCAGGTATGTTTAACGAATCGTTCGGGGTCATTAATAAAACGATTTTAGCTGCATTTGGCATCAAGCCGCTTGAATGGATGACCGATCCATTTTGGACGAAAGTAGCGTTGATTCTTATTCAAACGTGGCTCGGCTTCCCGTTCGTCTTTGCGATGACAACAGGGGTATTGCAAGCGATTCCGAATGAATTGTATGAAGCGGCGACAGTCGATGGTGCTTCAAGTTGGCAAAAGTTTACGAAAATTACACTTCCGCTCGTGTTGTATGCGACAGCGCCAATTTTAATTACGCAATATACGTTTAACTTCAACAACTTTAACATCATTTACTTATTTAATGGTGGCGGCCCTGCGGTATCTGGGCAAAATGCAGGTGCGACAGATATTTTAATTTCGTGGATTTATCGTTTAACGATGACGTCTGCGCAATATTCGAAAGCAGCAGCGATTACGTTATTGCTTTCGCTCGTTGTCGTATCTGTCGCATTATGGCAGTTTAGAAGAACAAAATCATTTAAAGAAGAGGATATGATGTAATATGGATATGAAAAGACAAAAACTCATTCGGCTTACGTTGTCGTATGCAGTCATTTTGGTGATGACGATCATTATCGTCTATCCGCTTCTTTGGGTCGTTGGCTCGTCGTTTAACCCGGGGCAAAGCTTATCGGGGTCGAAAATGATTCCGGACAACGCCACGCTTGCCCATTACAAAAAATTGTTTGATACATCGCAAAGTGACTATTTGACTTGGTATTGGAACTCTTTAAAAATTTCAACGTTGACGATGATTTTTTCCGTCATTTTAGTTAGTTTAACGGCTTATTCATTTTCGCGTTATCGCTTTATCGGGCGCCAAAACGGGCTGATGACGTTTTTGATTTTACAAATGATCCCAAACTTTGCGGCGTTAATTGCGATTTTCATTTTGGCACTTTTAACGGGATTAGTCGATACGCATTTAGGGTTAATTCTTGTATACGTCGGCGGTGCCATTCCGATGAATACGTGGCTGATGAAAGGATATTTAGATACGATCCCGAAAGAGCTCGATGAATCAGCGAAAATTGACGGAGCAGGACATTTGCGCATTTTCTTTCAAATCGTTTTACCGCTTGCGAAACCGATTATTGCGGTTGTGGCGCTATTTACGTTTATTGCACCGTTTGGCGATTTCATTTTAGCGAGCGTGTTGCTGCGCAGTAAAGAAAAATATACGCTTGCGGTCGGATTGTACGATTTAGTCGCAAAACAATTTGGTAGTGAATTTACAACGTTTGCGGCAGGTTCCGTTTTAATTGCGGTGCCGATCGCTATTCTCTTCCTTTCATTCCAAAAGTATTTCGTCTCTGGCTTAACGGCAGGTGGAACAAAAGGGTGAGAAACGGAAGGAAAGAATCGCTTAGGTTCTTTCCTTTCTTACTATTTCGAGATATATTAACATAAGAAGCTTTGGAATGAATGGGGAGTGAATAGGATGAAACATGTATGTCGTGCGCTACTTGTTTTTGTGTTTTTATTTTCAGTTGCGTTGCCAACAAGCGCAGAAACGGAGCGAACGTGGCAAGATGAACGCATTTATTTTATTATGGTCGACCGTTTTAATAACGGAAATCCGAAAAATGACTATGAAGTGGACGTACATGATCCGAAAGCGTATCATGGCGGTGATTTGCAAGGAATTATTGACAAGCTCGACTACATAAAACAAATGGGCTTTACAGCAATTTGGTTGACCCCGATTTTTGCGAATGAAAAAGGCGGGTATCACGGTTATTGGATTGAAGACTTTTACAAAGTGGAAGAGCATTTTGGCACGCTCGATGATTTTAAACGACTTGTAAAAGAAGCGCATAAACGCGATATGAAAGTTATTTTAGATTTTGTAGTGAACCATACGGGTTACAATCACCCGTGGCTAAACGATCCAGCGAAAAAAGATTGGTTTCATGAGAAAAAAGACATTTTCAATTGGGCGAACCAGCAAGAAGTCGAAAATGGCTGGCTATTTGGTCTCCCTGATTTAGCGCAAGAAAATCCAGAAGTGAAAGCGTACTTATTTGATGTTGCAAAATGGTGGATTCAAGAAACGGATATTGATGGCTATCGTTTAGATACGGTCAAACATGTGCCGAAATGGTTTTGGGACGAGTTTTCAAAAGAAGTGAAATCGGTGAAACAAGACTTTTTCCTTCTTGGTGAAGTGTGGCATGACGATCCGCGCTATGTTGCGGAATATGGGAAGCACGGGATTGATGCATTAATTGATTTTCCGTTTTATAAAGAAGCATCAACGATTTTTTCAAACGTCGATCAATCGCTTGAGCCAATTTACAACGTATGGAAGCGAAACGAGGCGTTTTATGACCGTCCGTATTTACTTGGCACATTTTTAGATAATCATGATACGGTTCGTTTTACCCGATTAGCCTTGCAAAACCGCATCAATCCGGTGACGCGTTTAAAGCTTGGACTGACGTATTTGTTTTCAGCACCGGGCATTCCGATTATGTACTATGGAACAGAAATTGCGCTTGATGGTGGGGAAGATCCAGACAATCGTCGTTTAATGAATTTCCGTACTGATAAAGAGCTCGTTGATTATGTCACAAAGCTCGGTGAATTGCGCGAGAAGCTTCCGTCGCTTCGCCGAGGTGATTTTGAGTTGCTTTATGAAAAAGACGGCATGGCGCTCTTTAAACGAACGTATAAAAACGAAACAGCAGTCATTGCGATTAACAATACGTCAAAAACGCAAAAAGTAACGTTAACAAATGAATTAGAACAAGGAAAAGAATTGCGCGGGTTGCTTGCAGGAGATTTAGTGCGCAGCAAAGATGGGAAGTACGATATCATTTTAGATCGCGAAACGGCGGAAATTTACGTGCTTGCGCCAAAAACGGGATTAAACATTCCGTTTATCGCGGCACTTGTTGCGGTATATACGGCATTTGGACTGTTTTTATACTTCGCGCGCAAACGAAAAGCGTAATGATGATGGGGGAGAGAACATGTTAGAAGATACGAGTTTTGCGATCCGACCGATCGATCAAGCGGACGAAAAAGAAGTGTGGCAACCGATTGGAGATGTGCAAAAAATTGAAGGTAAAAAACAAATATTTGCATTGACGTGCGACGAAGCAGTTGTTAATATTCATTTTTATCGTGGCGATATCGTTCGGGTGACGATCGATCCGTTCGATGGAACGTACAATTCCGTTAGCCCAGCGGTCATCGCAACACCAGAAAAAGTAGACGTGCACGTTCGGGAAAAAGAAAACGGATGGGAGTTGCAGACGAAACAATTAACGGTCGTCATCGAGCGAAGTCCGTTTCGGTTAGCGATATACGACAATGAAGGAACGCTGCTTGTGCGCGATGAACAACCTGTATGTTTTCAAGCGAAAGGGCGTATGCGGTGTACACATGCGCTTGCTCCGACAGACGTCGTATATGGATTAGGGGAAAAAACAGGTGTGTTAAATAAGCGCGGTGCGATATGGACGATGTGGAATACGGATGTGTATGCGCCGCACAATTTAGAAACAGATCCGTTATATCAGTCGCATCCGTATATGATGGTGTTAAAAAACGGGCATGCGCACGGCATTTTTTTCGATCATACGTATAAAACGACGTTTGATTTACGTCATGAATCGTTTTATACGTTTACATCAGATGGTGGGGCACTTGATTATTATGTGTTTGCTGGGCCGCATCCGAAAGATGTGTTAGCACAATATACGCATCTTGTTGGACGTATGCCGCTACCACCGAAATGGGCGCTCGGGTATCATCAATCGCGTTATAGCTATGAAACCGAGCAGGAAGTGCGTGAACTCATCGATACGTTTCGGGCAAAACACATTCCGCTTGATGCAGTATATTTGGACATTCATTATATGGATGAATATCGTGTATTCACATTTGATCAAAAACGATTTCCACATCCGCAATCGCTCGTTCAATATGCAAAAGAACAAGGGGTTCATATCGTTCCGATTGTCGATCCGGGCGTGAAAGTCGATGCGGAGTATGATACGTATCGTGATGGAGTGCAAAAAGATTATTTTGGTAAATATGCTGACGGAACGCTATATAAAGGAGACGTTTGGCCAGGTACGAGCGTGTTTCCAGATTTTTTAAAGAAAAAAGTGCGCAAATGGTGGGGCGAACAACATACGTTTTATACGGACATTGGCATTGAAGGCATTTGGAACGATATGAATGAGCCATCCGTGTTTAACGAGACAAAAACGATGGATGAACAAGTTGTTCATGACGGATGGAAAACACATCGTCAAGTGCATAACGTATACGGGATGATGATGACAGAGGCGACGTATCATGCATTGAAAAAGCAACTGAAAGGAAAACGTCCGTTCGTATTGACGCGTGCAGGATTTGCCGGTATTCATCGCTATGCAGCGGTATGGACAGGCGATAATCGTAGCTTTTGGGAGCATCTTGAACTGTCGATACCGATGTGCTTAAACTTAGGATTATCCGCAGTGGCGTTTTGCGGGGCAGATGTCGGTGGATTTGCGCATGATGCGAATGGAGAACTGCTCGTTCGTTGGACGCAAGTTGGGGCATTTTTCCCATATTTCCGCAATCATTGTGCGATCGGTTTTGCACGGCAAGAACCGTGGGCGTTTGGGGAAACATATGAACAAATCATAAAACGATATATTGAATTGCGTTATGAATGGTTACCGCACTTCTACTCGTTATATTTTGAAGCGCATCAAACAGGTGTGCCGATGATGCGCCCGCTGATGATGGAATATCCGAACGATCGCGAAACGTGGAACATCTCAGATCAATTTATGGTTGGAAATGAAGTAATGGTCGCTCCGGTGATGCGTCCGTATACAGCGCATCGTATCGTGTACTTCCCAGAAGGACGTTGGGTTGATTATTGGACGAAAGAAAAATTTGAAGGTGGTCACCGATATATTGTCGAAGCACCGCTTGATCGTTTGCCGATATATGTGAAAGAAGGGGCGATGATCGCTCACGCCGATGTAAAGCTATCGACCGCTACGGCTAATGAACAAATGACATTGTACGTGTATACAATGAAAGAAGGAACATCGACATACACGCTTTATGATGATGACGGCGCAACGTTTGCGTATGAAAAAGGGGAATATGCGCGCATGCATATTCGAGCAACGTTTGTTGATCATACCGTTCATTTTGACGTAAAAACAGATGGGACGTACCAACCAACATGGCAATTGCATGTCGCATTTGTTGGCGATGTACCGTCCACAATTGTTGTTAATGGGGAACAACGAGTCATCGATGAAGCGACAAACACGTTTGTTTTGTAAGAGATGGGGGATTTTTATGACAGTAACGATTAAAGATGTAGCGAAGCGAGCGAATGTGGCGCCATCGACCGTTTCCCGCGTCATCGCAGATAGCCCGCGCATTAGCGAAAAAACGAAGAAAAAAGTGCGCGAGGCAATGAAAGAGCTTGGCTATCATCCGAATTTCATCGCGCGCAGTTTGGCGAATAAGTCGACGCAAGTGATCGGGCTCGTCATGCCGAGCTCAGCTGATAAAGCGTTTCAAAACCCGTTTTTCCCAGAAGTTATTCGCGGCATTAGTAAAGCGGTGCATGATCGGCAATATGCGTTGCAGTTATCGACAGGGGAAACGGAAGCGGAAATTTACGACGGGGTCGTGCATATGGTGCAAGGAAAGCGCGTCGATGGTGTCATTTTGCTGTATTCGCGTGCGAACGATAAAATTATGGCGTATTTACAGAAAGAAGATGTGCCGTTTGTTGTCATTGGAAAACCGCATAAAAAAGCAGAGGAGATTACGCACGTTGATAACGATAACGTTCGGGCGGCGCGTGAGGCGACAGAATATTTAATTGAACTCGGTCATGAGCGCATCGCGTTTGTCGGTGGAAACGTCAATCTCATTGTAACGATGGATCGTTTGCGCGGTTATGAAAAAGCGTTAAAATCTGCAGGTCTTGTATATCGAAAAGATTACATTGTGCATGAAGAATTTTTAAAAGAAGGCGGACAAGAGGCGATGAAAGAGTTGCTTTCACTTGCTGAACCGCCAACTGCGCTCGTTGTTGCCGACGATTTAATGGCGCTTGGGGTATTAAATACGCTTGCTGAAATGGGATTAAGCGTGCCGGGAGATGTATCGATCGTCAGTTTTAACAACGTACTTTTATCGGAAATTTCTCGTCCACCGCTTACATCGGTAGACATTCATATTTTTCAACTTGGCTTTGAAGCAGCAAGAAATTTAATTCAACAAATCGAAAACCCAAATGAGCCGATTAAGCGAATCATTATTCCACATACGATCGTGAAACGATTTTCGTGCGATTACTACAAGGCGCCTTCTGAATAGGGAGGCTCTTTTTTGTAAACAGGATAGGCAAGAAGAAAAAAATGGTGTATCATATGATTAACACCATGTTCTTTGAAAACGTATATATGATGAGCAAGTACGGTGCATACGTTTGTATGCTTAAAAGGGAAGAACGGTGCAAAGCCGTCGCGGTACCCGCCACTGTGATGGGGAGTTTCGCTGCAACGTGCCACTGATTTTTTGGGAAGGCGCAGCGAAATGATGAACCTAAGCCAGGAGACCTGCCTGCTTGCGATACGTCGGCTGCCTACGGGAATATAGGGAGACGTGCGGGAACGATGGACGTTATATATGCTTAGTGGCGTATGCTCTATTTTTTGAATCTTTCGTTTTTTCTGCACCTCTGCCTAGAGGTGCTTTTTATTTTGAAAAAAGGAGCGACGATATATGGCAACGTGGAATTTGCAAGGAACGAAACATCATGTACTTATTTGCAATGGAGCAAGCTGCATGCGAAAACGGGGAGAAGAGGTGACGCAAGCCATTCGTGATGAAATTGATCAACTTCAACTACATGCTTACGTGCATACGACGCGGACGAGGTGCAACGGTCGCTGTGAAGATGCATGTGTGGTCATCGTGTATCCAGAAGGTGTTTGGTATCGTACGATCGATGAACAAGTTGCGCGGGACATTGTCCGAAAACATGTACGTGATGGTGAAGTATTGCATGAATATGTGACGTACACATATGATGAAGGTTTTGTTATGCCTGAATATAGCGTGGCGACAAGGGGGAAGGAGAAGTGAAGAAATCGTTGTTTTTGTTCGTTAGCGTGTGCCTTACTGTCTATATTTTATTTGCACTCTCGCCTTCTGTATATGCGATGCACATTATGGAAGGGTTTTTACCTTGGCAATGGGCTCTCGTTTGGTGGTTGCTATTTTTACCGTTTTTCTTTATTGGTTTGCGTACAATGACGCGCCTCATGAAACAAAAGCCAGAGGCGAAACTACTTCTTGCGCTTGCGACGGCGTTTACATTTGTTCTCTCAGCATTAAAAATTCCATCGGTGACGGGAAGTAGCTCGCATCCGACCGGGACAGGATTTGGGGCGCTTTTATTTGGCCCGTTTATGATGACGGTCATTGGTACAGCAGTATTATTGTTTCAAGCGCTTTTGCTTGCGCATGGTGGCTTGACGACGCTTGGGGCGAATGCATTTTCGATGGCGGTTGTTGGCCCGTTTGTTGCGTACGGCTTGTTCGTTCTATGTAAAAAGTGTGGAATATCGTTGCGTATGTCTGTCTTTTTAGCGGCGATGATGGCTAATTTGGCGACATACGTTATGACGTCGTTTCAACTCGCTCTAGCATTTCCAGATGTAACGAGCGGCGTATGGGGCGCATTTTTGAAATTCGCTTCCATTTTTGCGGTGACACAATTACCACTTGCGATTACGGAAGGACTTCTTACCGTCGTCGTATGGAACTTTTTGCATACGTACTCGAAGCGAGAGTTAGATTTGTTAGAGGAGAGGGGAGTGTTTTTTAAATGAATCGTCTATTGTTGTTCATTGCCGCATTGTTGATCGTGTTGCCGCTATTTATTGTGAAAAATACGGAGTTTGCTGGGGCTGATACGCTTGCGGAAAAAATGATTCAACAAATCTCTCCACAATATGAACCGTGGTTTGATGTTTTATTTGAGCCGCCGGGCGGTGAGGTAGAGACGTTGCTGTTTTCGGTACAAGCAGCGCTTGGTGCTGGAGTGATTGGATATATTATCGGACTGTATAAAGGGCGAAAGCGAAATGGTTAGTTGGCTTGATGAATGGGCTTATCGAAACAAGCTTGCTAAATTAAATGTCACATTTAAATTGACGCTTACGTGTATGTTGCTCATATGGGCATTATGTGGAACGAATGTCGTTCGCTGTATTATTATCGTTTGGCTATTCGTCTGGCTTCTTTATCATGCGCGCTTACCTTGGCGTGTTTGTGTTCGCTTTTTTATCATCATGGGGCTCATCATTATCGGAAGCTGTGTTCCCCTTCTTTTTACAGTTGATCGTACGATTCATTTTGTCAGTGAAAATATGGCGCAAGCGGCGACGATTTGCTTGCGAGCATTGGCAAGTTCGTTTACTCTCTTTTTTCTCGCGATCACAACGCCATTTTTTCGTATTGCTCATGCATTAAGTAAATGGCACGTTCCTAAAGCATTTATTGAGCTATTGTTGTTGACGTATCGCTTCATTTTCGTGTTAGAAAAAGCAGCGATGCATTTGTTTATGACGGTGCGAACAAAAAATGGTGAACGAAGCTGGCACCTCGCTTCACTTGCTGTTGCACAACTGTTTCGCCAAACGATGCGCGAATATGAAGCAACGATCATTGCACAAGAGGCGAGGAACGTATCATTTGTTTTTCCGATCTGTGCGGACGAACAATTGCCGAGAAAATATGTGATTGAAACATGTGTGTGGCTCGTTGTTTTACTTATGATGGAGGGCTTATATGTTAACGTTTCATGATGTTCATTATACGTACCGAAACGGTGCATACGCGCTAAAAGGTGTATCGCTTACGATTGAGCGCGGGAAAAAATATGCGTTAATTGGGAAAAATGGTTGTGGAAAAACGACGTGGCTTCTGCACGCAAACGGCATTTACCGCCCAACGAAAGGAGACGTGTATTGGGAAGGAAAAAGGGTGGAAGATCGGCGACTACGGTACGATTTGCGACAACATGTCGGCGTCGTTTTTCAAAACCCAGAACACCAATTTTTAGCTTCGACCATTGAAGAAGAACTAGCGATTAGTTTGCAATCAAATCGTGAGCGGATGGATGAAGTGATAGAGCAGTTTTCACTTCATCGATGGAGAGATATACCGATTCACCATTTAAGTCTTGGACAAAAAAAATGGTTATCGCTTGCGGTAGCTATGGCTCCGCAACCTCGCTTACTTATTGTCGATGAGCCGTCCGCTTATTTAGATCATTCACAAAGCGAGCGCTTAGTCAGCAAATTAAATGAATGTCACGAAGCAGGCACAACACTTGTCGTTATTACACATGACCTCGATTTTGTTTGGCAGTGGGCGGACGAAGTGTTTGTCATGCATGACGGGCGCATCGTTTTGCACGGAACACCTGCCTTTGTATTTACGCAAACGAATATATTTCGTGAACTTCATTTCCCATTACCGCTTCTTTTACGCATATGGGAGTATGAGAAGAAAACGTATACTGAACAACAATTCGCGCAATGGATTGAACGATGGAAAAAGGGGTGAAAATGTATGGCAGGAAAACTGTTTGTTGTTGGCTTTGGACCGGGAAGTGTGGATCATATGACGAAACGGGCACGTGAGGCGATAGCGGAAAGCGATGTCATCGTCGGCTATAAAACGTATGTCGATTTGGTCATCGATCTCATTGATGGAAAAGAAGTGATTAGCACGGGAATGACGGAAGAGGTGAGTCGAGCACAAGAGGCGATCAAGCAAGCGGAGCGCGGCAAAAAGGTAGCTGTCATTTCAAGCGGAGATGCTGGACTTTATGGGATGGCAGGACTCGTTTATGAAGTGTTAATTGAAAAAGGATGGAAAAAAGAAACAGGTGTCGAGGTGGAAATTATTCCAGGTATTTCAGCTATTCATTCTTGCGCCGCTTTGTTAGGGGCGCCGATTATGCACGATGCATGTACGATTAGTTTAAGCGACCATTTAACTCCGTGGCATATGATCGCGAAAAGAATTGAAGCGGCTGCCGCAGCGGATTTTGTCATTGCGCTATACAATCCAAAAAGTGGCCGCCGTACGCAACAAATCGTTGAAGCGCAGCGCATTTTATTAATGTATCGCTCGCCAAATACGCCTGTTGGACTTGTCAAAAGCGCGTATCGTGAGCGGCAGCACATAGTCATCACAAATTTAGGGGATATGTTACAACATGAGATTGGCATGTTGACGACTGTTATTATCGGAAACTCTTCTACATTCGTTCATGATGGTTTGATGATTACCCCGCGCGGTTACGAGCGAAAATATACGCTATCAAGTGCTGTCCAACCGTTAAAGCCGCATGAACGGTTACGACCAGAAGCAGAACCGTGGGCGCTCGCGAACGTGCGCACATTAGCGGAGGAAGCATATGAAAAAGTGACGTCTCCAAAAAAGATGGAACGGTTAGAAGTAGCGATTAGTCCGGGAGTGGCAAATAAAACGTTGACACCACAACAAATGGCGAATATTGCACGCATCGTTGGCGAACGAGGGACGATTGTGTATACTCCTGATCATTATTTAAAAGTGACAATGGAAACAGAGAGGCCGGATGAAGTCATTACATCTTTTTTAGCAGCAGGATTAACGGTTGCGCCAGTTGGGGATGTGCTTGTGATGAAAGCGTGCGATTTTTGCGACGGGGAGAAAAAAGATGCTATTCCTTATGCTGAACAGTTGTACAAACAATTTGGAGGGATGTCTTTGCCGAAAGAGTTACGTCTCGGATTTAATGGGTGCGGTATGGCGTGTTACGGTGCAGTAAATGAAGATATTGGCATCGTTTATCGAAAAGGGGCGTTTGACTTATTTTTAGGAGGAAAAACAGTGGGAAGAAACGCTCATCCGGGTCAGCTTGTTGCAGAAGGAATTCATCCGGATGACATTGTTACAACGATTGCACGTATTATTGAGCAATACAAGGAAGAAGCATATGCAAACGAACGTTTCCATAAATTTTTTGAACGAAAAAAAGAAGTCGGTGGCTTTGTTTACGGACAAACAATGGAAGTAAAGCCGGCTGCATGTGGGGAGTGAAAAAGATGAAAGCTGTTTTGTTTGTTGGGCACGGAAGTCGCGATGAAGAAGGAAACGAACAAGTTCGCCAGTTTGTACAAACGATCCGTCCGCAAATCCATAAAACGTTTTATGTGCATACATGTTTTTTAGAGTTTGGTGTTCCATCGGTCATTGACGGCATTGCTCATTGTGTGGAACAGGGGGCGAAAAATGTCATCATCATTCCAATTATTTTGCTACCAGCTGGTCATTCGAAATTACATATTCCAGCAGCCATTGATGAAGCGAAACAACGCTATCCACACGTTTCGTTTACGTATGGACGACCGCTTGGCATTCACGATGCAACGTTTACAATTTTACAAGATCGTTTAAAAGAAGCAGAGGTTGTTTTAGATGAGCATACGGCGATCATTTTGCTTGGGCGCGGTGGGAGCGATCCAGATGCGAATAGCGATTTATATAAAATTGCCCGTTTATTTTGGGAGCGAAATAAAAAGGCGATCGTTGAACCAGCGTTTATGGGCGTCACAAATCCATCATTAGATGAGGCTGTCGCAAAATGTGTCAAGCTCGGAGCAAAAAAAATTGTTATTTTACCTTACTTTTTATTTACAGGCGTGCTGATTAAGCGATTAGAAAAGAAAGTTTCTGAGTTTCAAAGCATGTATCCGCACATGTCATTTGTGCAGGCGCATTATTTCGGCTTTCATCCGTCGCTACAAACGATTGTGCTCGATCGCTTACAAGAAGCAATAGGTGATTTCGTGCCAATGAATTGCGATACGTGCCAATATCGCATTCATGTCGTCGAACATCATCACCATCACCACCATCATCACGAACATTGAGGTGAAACGAATGATTATGATGTTATCTGGAACGAGTGATGCCCGCCAATTGGCGTTGGCAATTCGTGATGCTGGGCACGATGTGTTTGCAACAGTTGTGACAGAGCATGCAGCAGAACAAATGGCACATGTCGGATTGCATGCGCATGTTGGGCGTTTGACAGCGTATGAAATGGTTCAACTTATCCAGCAACATGGAGTGATCGCCATTGTTGATGCGAGCCATCCGTTTGCGGAAGAAGCGTCGCGTCAAGCGATGAGAGCAGCAGAAGAAGCAAATGTCCCGTACATTCGTTATGAACGAAAAGAAAGCGTCATTACGTACGATCGCGTCACATTTGTTGATAGTTATGAAGCCGCAGCACAGTATGCGGCAAATAAAAAAGGTGTAGTGATGTTGACGACGGGCAGTAAAACGTTGCCGATTTTTGCCCATGTGTTGCTTCCGCTCCCTGATGTTCGTTTAATTGCCCGAATGTTGCCGCGAAAAGACAACATGGAATTGTGTGAACGATTGCGTTTTCCGCAAGAAAACATTATCGCGATGCAAGGTCCATTTACGAAACAATTAGATATCGCTTTAATGCAACATTTCGGTGTGACGCTTCTTGTGACGAAAGAAAGCGGACGGGTGGGATTTGTCGATGAAAAAATTGCAGCAGCCCAAGAACTCGGCATTGAAACGGTCGTCATCCGCCGTCCGAAACTTTCTTATCCCGTCGTGTATCATGAGTTTTCTGACGTCATTCGCGCGTTGGAAGAAATGAAAAAGAAAGGAGAAAAATAAATGGATTTTCGAACAACGTTTCGCCCATTAACTGTTCAGCCAGAACAAATTGAACAAAAAAGCTTTCAAATCATTGATGAAGAAATCGGAGAACACTCATTTACAAACGAACAATATGCGGTTGTTCAGCGCGTCATTCATGCGAGCGCCGATTTTGAATTAGGGAAAAGTTTATTGTTTCATCCACGTGCGATTGAAGCGGGTATTTCAGCGATTCGCGCAGGAAAAAAAGTCGTTGCTGATGTGCAAATGGTGCAAGTTGGAATCAATAAAGTGCGTCTTGAGAAATATGGTGGGAGTGTGCACGTGTATATTTCTGATGATGATGTCATGAAAGAGGCGAAGCGATTAAACACGACGCGAGCGATTGTTGCGATGCGCAAAGCAGTAAAGGAGGCGGATGGGGGAATATTTGCGATCGGGAATGCGCCGACAGCGCTTCTTGAGCTTATTCGCCTCGTGAAAGAAGGTGAAGCGCGCCCAGGGCTCATTATCGGTTTACCGGTCGGCTTCGTTTCGGCAGCGGAATCGAAAGAGGAATTAGCAAAGCTTGACGTGCCGTTTATTACGAACGTTGGACGAAAAGGGGGGAGCACGGTTACGGTTGCCGCTTTAAATGCCTTGTCTATTTTAGCGGAGCGAGAATAAGTATGGAGAAAGAGAAATTGCGTGAAGGATATACGACTGGCGCATGTGCAACCGCGGCGACAAAAGCAGCGTTATGTGCGCTTATTACTGGAAGGAAGCAAACAGAAGCGACAATTATGTTGCCGATCGGGCGGGAAGTCACTTTTCCGATCGTTTCTTGTGAAATTGAGAAAGATCGAGCGAGTGCGACCGTGGTGAAAGATGGGGGGGACGATCCTGATGTGACGCACGGTGCTTCCATTGTTGCGACAGTTTTCTGGACGGAAGAAGGAATTCATATTGACGGAGGAGAAGGCGTCGGAAGAGCAACAAAACCGGGATTGCCTATTCCAGTTGGCGAAGCAGCGATTAATCCCGTACCGCGTCAAATGATGACGGACGTTGCTCGTCATTTACTGACCGAACATCGCTTAACACGCGGAGTACGCATTATCATTTCTGTTCCAAATGGAGAAGAAATCGCGAAAAAAACGTTAAACGGTCGTCTTGGTATCGTTGGAGGCATTTCGATTTTAGGCACCCGCGGCATCGTTGTTCCATTTTCGACATCAGCGTATCGAGCAAGTATTGTGCGTGCGCTCGAAGTGGCGGTTGCTTGCGGTTGTGATCATGTTGTTGTCACGACAGGCGGAAGAAGCGAAGCGTATGCGATGAAACAATATCCTCATTTGAAAGAAGAAGCATTTATTGAAATGGGTGATTTTGTTGGATTTACGTTGAAACAATGCAAAAGGCTTGGGATTCAAACGGTGTCGCTCGTTGGGATGATGGGGAAATTTTCAAAAGTCGCCCAAGGCGTCATGATGGTTCATTCCAAAAGTGCGCCGGTTGACTTTCAATTTTTAGCAGATGTTGCGAAGCAAGCAGGTGCTCCGCCACCCCTCATTGAAGCGGTGAAACAAGCGAATACCGCGTCACAAGTTGGAGATATGATGTACGAAGCAGGATATTTATCGTTTTTTGATTTGTTATGTGATTATTGTTGTCAACATGCGTTGCGGGAAGTGCGTGGCGGAATGGTCATTGAAACGACGCTTTATACGTTAAAAGGACAACGGTTAGGAAGGGCGGTGCGAAACGATGGAGCGAATGAAATTAATCGGGATTGGAGCTGATGGGACAGATTCTCTTCCGGCGCTGTATGAACGATGGATTCATGAGAGCGAACGGCTCGTTGGCGGAGAAAGGCAACTGTCTTTTTTTCCTCACTACAAAGGGGAAAAAATCGTTATTCGAAGCAACTTATCATCGCTTTTTGAAACGCTTGTAAACGGGTCGAAAAAAACGGTCATTTTAGCATCTGGTGATCCGCTATTTTACGGAATCGGTAGTTATTTAGCGAAAAAAGTTCCGATTGAAGTATATCCTTCTGTCAGTTCGCTCCAATGGGCGTTTGCGAAAATAGGAGAAAGCTGGCACGATGCATATGTCGTTAGTTTGCACGGACGTTCGATGAAAGGGCTTGCTCAGCGTATAGATGGAAAAGAAAAAGTAGCCATTTTAACAGATGAAACGAACGATCCGCGTGCGATTGCTTCATATCTTTTAGAATATGGAATTACAGAATATGAGGCGTTTGTTGGGGAAAACCTTGGGGGAGAAAACGAACGCTGCCGATTCATGACGTTAGAAGAGATGAAAGATGACAAGTTCTCTCCCTTAAATATTGTCGTTTTACGACGTGTTCATAAAGGACCGAGTTGGACGTTTGGTATAGAGGATGAAGAGTTTTTTCAGAGAAAACCAGAAAAAGGGCTCATTACGAAAAAAGAAGTTCGCGTCTTAAGCTTGCAAGCGCTTTGTCTTCATGAAAAAAGCGTCGTATGGGATATCGGAACGTGTACAGGATCGGTAGCGATTGAAGCGGCAAAAATGGCTCGTGAAGGGGCTGTATTTGCGATTGAGAAAAACGCTCATGACATAGAAATGTGTCAGAAAAATATGAAAAAGTTTCGCGCCGATTTTACACTTGTTCACGGTCGAGCGCCAGAACAATTAGAGCTGTTTCCTGATCCAGATGCCGTCTTTATTGGAGGGACATCAGGAAGTTTACGGGATATTGTTGGAGTTTGTTGCGCGCGGTTAAAACAAGGGGGGCGCATCGTCGTGAATGCGGTGACGATTGAAACGTTATATGAAGCGATGGAAGCGTTTCGTCAATATGGGTATCATGTCGATATTTTGCTTGCCCAATTTTCACGAAGCAAACCGATTTTACAATTGACACGTTTTGATGCGTTAAATCCAATTTACATCATTTCAGCACGAAAGGATGAAAAAAATGATCGGTAAGTTATATGGTATAGGCGTTGGTCCGGGCGATCCTGAACTATTGACGGTAAAAGCGTTTCGGCGTTTAAAAGAAGTAGCTGTCATCGCCTATCCGAAAAAGACAAACGGCAGTAAAAGTTATGCGCAACAAATTGTAGAGGCATACTTTTCCCCGTCCGAAAAGCATATGCTTGGTCTCGTTTTTCCGATGACAAAAGATGAAAACGTGCTGCGCGAAAAATGGGATGAAACGGTAGATAATGTATGGGAACATTTGCGCGAAGGAAAACATGTTGCATTCGTGACGGAAGGAGATCCGCTTTTATACAGTACGTGTATTCATTTTATGCGCACTATGCAAATGAAATATCCGGATGTATCGATCGAAATCGTTCCAGGTGTTTCTTCTATCAATGGGGCGGCGGCACGGTTGCAATTACCGCTAGCTGATGGAGATGAGACGATTGCGATCGTTCCTGCACGAGATGATTACGATGCGATGAAAAAAGCGATCGAAGCGCATGATTGTGTCATTTTTTTAAAAGTCGCGAAAGTGATGCCCCTTCTTTTATCGATTTTAAAAGAGATGAACTTAACAAAAAAAGCGGCAGTTGTGACGAAAGTGACGTCACATGAAGAAGTGATATGGGACATCGAGCAATTAGATCATGTGTCGTTGCCATATTTAACGTTAATGGTGGTGAGAAAGTGAAAATATATATTGTTGGAGCTGGTCCAGGAGCGAGCGATTTAATTACAGTCAGAGGAATGAAGTTGTTGCAGCAAGCGGATGTGATTTTTTATACTGATTCACTCGTCAATGAAGAACTGCTTACATATGCGAAAACAGAGGCGCGTATTTTTCGTACGTCTGGCATGCATCTGCAACAAATCGTTTCGCTTATGTGTGAAGAAGTAAAGAAAGGACACGTTGTTGTACGGCTTCATACAGGTGATCCGTCGATTTATGGAGCGACGTTGGAACAAATTGCTCTTTTGAAAAAAGAGGGAATCGACGTGGAAATTGTACCAGGGGTCAGTTCAGCGTTTGCTGCTGCCGCTGCGGCGCAAGTGGAGTTGACGGTGCCGAACTTAACGCAAACGGTTATTTTTACGCGTGCGGAAGGAAGAACGCCTGTACCAGAAAAAGAGCAGCTCGCTTCTCTTGCGAAACATCATTGCACGATTGCCCTGTTTTTAAGCGCAACATTAACGAAAAAAATAACTGCTGCTCTTCTTGAAGCGGGATGGAGCGACCGAACACCTGTTGTTGTTGTGTATAAGGCGACGTGGCCAGACGAAAAAATTGTACGCACAACGGTTGGCATGCTTCATGAAGAGATGCAGCGCCATGGCATTCGCCAACACGCTCTTATTTTAGCGGGATGGGCGCTTTCGAATGAACTAGATGAATCGTATCGCTCAAAATTATATGATGAAACATTTACGCACGGCTATCGCAAAGGAGGGAAGTAAGATGTATGCTGTTGTCGCGATTACGAAACATGGGGTACGTATTGCAAGAAAGCTATGCGATCAACTTCCGCATGCGCACATTTATTATACGGATAAATTTGCGAAAGGGGACGAACATGAGAAAGGTATTCATTTATTTTCAGGAAATGTTCGGTTGTTGTTGCCGCAATTGTTTTCAACGTATCGCGGGCTGATTCTCATCATTTCCCTCGGTGCTGTTGTACGCATGATTGCTCCGTTGCTAAAAGATAAAAAGACAGATCCTGCTGTTGTTGTAATTGATGATAAAGCAGAACATGTCATTAGTGTATTATCTGGTCATTTAGGAGGAGCCAATGAGCTGACAAGGAAAGTGGCGAATTTGCTTGACGCTCGTCCAATCATTACGACAGCATCCGATGTGCAGCAAACGATTGCGGTTGACTTATTCGGTCACTCGTTCGGATGGGAATGGGAAAATGAAAACAATTTGACACCTGTGAGCGCTGCGGTTGTTAATGAGCAACATGTCGCGATTGTCCAAGAATCAGGAGAGCGCAATTGGTGGACGTATGATACGCCGATTCCATCAAATATTCGGCAATATACCTCGATTGTTGAGGCGCTTGAAGCGAAGCCGGATGCGGCGCTTATTGTCACGCATCGCTTGCTCGAAAAAGAGGAAGAAGCGATTTTACAAAACGGGGTGTTATATCGCCCAAAAGTGATTGTCATTGGTATCGGCTGTAATCGTGGGACGAGCGCAGAAGAAATTGAACACGTCATTGATGAAACGCTACAACAGCTTCGTTTTTCAATAAAAAGTGTCAAAGCATTATGCACGATCGATTTAAAAAAAGATGAAGAAGGGTTGCTAGCCGTCGCAAACAAATATCAATGGCCGCTTATTTTTTACACGCCTGAGCAGTTGAACGACGTTCCGATCGATGACCCTTCGGAAACGGTATTCCGCTACACGGGAGCATACGGGGTAAGCGAACCTGCAGCGAAGCGATATAGCGGACAAAATAAGCTTGTGTTAACGAAAAAAAAGAGCGGGAATGTAACGATTTCTGTTGCACTATGGGAGGGACAAGAGTGAGGAGAATTGTCGTTGCAGGAACGGGAAGCGGTGTCGGCAAAACGACGGTGACGCTCGGCTTAATGAGCGCATTTAAACAAAAAGGATATGTTGTGCAAGGCTTTAAGTGCGGGCCTGATTATATTGATCCGACGTATCATACAGCGGTAACAGGAAGACGTTCGCGCAACTTAGATAGTTGGATGGGGAACGAACAAATTGTGCGCCACGTATGTAGCCGTGGGAGCGAAGGAGCGCATTTGTCGATCATCGAAGGGGTGATGGGACTATTTGATGGGAAGCGAGCGACGACAAATGAAGGTTCCACTGCAGAAATTAGCATCATCACCGAAAGCCCTGTTTTGTTAGTCATCGACTGTTCAGGGATGGCGCGTAGCGCTGCGGCAGTTGTGCGCGGATTTCAACGGTTTGATGAGCGCGTTCGCATCGTTGGAGTTATTGCGAATCGCGTTGGGAGCGAAGGACATTTTCGCCTCGTCAAAGAAGCGATTGAACAACAATGCGGTATTCCTGTCGTTGGCTATTTGTTAAAAGAAAACGATTTGAAGATTCCAGAGCGTCATTTAGGGCTTGTTCCATCTGTGGAACGTGGAGAGCTTCAACCGTTTTTTGAGAGGCTTGGGAAGCGCATCGCGCAAACGTTCGATTTAGATGCTATATGGAAACTAGCGGAAACGACCATCCTTCATAGCGAACCGTTTTTTACACCAAAACAAACGTACGATGTGCGCATAGCTGTCGCGAAAGATGCTGCATTTCATTTTTATTACGAAGAAAATTTAGAAATGCTTCAGGCGTATGGGGCAACACTCGTTTATTTTTCTCCACTCGTCGGTGAATGTGTGCCGAACGATGTGCACGGATTGTACATTGGCGGAGGTTTTCCAGAGGAATTTGCAGCTGAACTTGCCCGTCATGAACAAGCGAAGCGTTCGATTGCCGAGGCGATTCACCGCGGTTTGCCGACGCTTGCGGAGTGCGGCGGATTTATGTATTTAACGGAAGGAATTATGACAACTGACGAACGATATTATGAGATGGTCGGTATTATTCCGGGGCACGTACGTATGCAACGAGCGCTTGCAGCGCTTGGATATCGTGAAGTGACAGGAGAAGAAGGAAACTTTTTGCTTGAACAAGACAAAGCGAAAGGGCATGAATTTCACTATTCGACGTTTATTCCACGCACGGCAGGAAAGTTTGCGTATGAAGTAAAGGGGTTGCGCGGGTGTAAAAAAGATGGCTACATGGACAAGCGTCTTGTCGCTGGTTACGTTCATTTTTATTTTCCGTCTAATCCTTTGCTTGTTGAGCGATGGTTGAAGGCGTGTAGCGAGGTGAAAGACGATGCGTAAGGCGCTTCCAATTATGTTTCAAGGGACGCATTCAGATGCTGGAAAAAGCATCCTTGCAACTGCCTTTTGTCGCATCTTTGCACGAAAAGGATGGAAAACAGCTCCATTTAAATCACAAAATATGTCGCTCAATTCATATGTGACGGTTGACGGAAAAGAAATCGGGCGCGCGCAAGGGGTGCAGGCGGAAGCAGCAGGCGTGTTGGCGACGACGCATATGAATCCGATTTTAATTAAGCCAAGCCGCGATCAAGAAGCGCAAATTGTTGTACATGGAAAACCGTACGGAAATATGAAGGCGAGCGACTACCGAAGCGAGTTTTTTCATACTGGACTTCAGCTTATTCAACAATCGCTTGATATGTTGATGAAGCAATACGATCGGCTCGTCATCGAAGGAGCCGGAAGCCCAGCAGAGGTAAATTTAAATGATCGGGAGCTTGTGAATATGCGTGTAGCACGCATGGCGAATGCGCCGGTCGTGCTTGTTGGTGATATTGAACGCGGCGGAGTGTTTGCGAGTTTAGTCGGCACGTTGCAACTATTAGAGGAACAAGATCGCCACCGCGTCATTGGTGTCATCATTAATAAATTTCGCGGCGACCTTTCACTTCTTCAACCGGGTTTGCGATGGTTTGAGCAATATACAGGCGTGCCGGTGCTCGGGGTTGTGCCGTATGTGCCTATGCGAATCGATGCTGAAGATTCGGTGACGCTTTCTCGTTATACGACAAAAAAAGACGATGAGAAAGCGATCGATGTAGCGGTCATTCAATATCCGCGCATGTCTAACTTTACTGATATCGATCCGTTTTTTGCCGAACCGGACTGTTCCGTGCGGTTTGTGACGGACGCGTCGCTGTTAGGCGAGCCAGACATACTCATTTTGCCCGGAAGTAAAAATACGATTGAAGACGTTCGTTTTTTAAAAGAAATCGGTTTATTTTCTCACATTCGCCGTTTATATGAACGATCGGATGTGACAATAATCGGTGTTTGTGGCGGATATCAAATGCTTGGACAGTGTATAAAAGATCCGTTTCATGTTGAAACACCGCTCGATGACATCGATGGATTAAGTTTGTTGCCGATTGAGACGACACTTTCGTGTGAAAAAACGACAGTGCTATGTGAAGGAACATTAGTGTACAAAAACGAAATGTTTTATGTAAAAGGTTATGAAATTCATATGGGACGTTCGATCGTAAAGCAAGGTGATCCACTTATTTTGTTAAAAGGAAAAACAGACGGGTGTAAAACAAAAGATGAACGCATCATTGGTACGTATATGCACGACATATTTCATAACGACGCGTTTCGTCATTATTTGTTAAATGATGTGCGAGGAAAAAAACAACTTTCACCGTTAATGGAGCGCCCACATTATCGGCAATTGCGAGCGCGAGCGTTTGATGAGCTAGCCGACTGCGTTGAAAAACATGTCGATGTGAACGCGATTGAACAAAAAATGATTGCATTTCAAGGGGGAGAATAAAATGCTTTATGAACAAATTGGTGAAGAAGTGCGCAATTATATTGATCAATTAACAAAACCACGGGGAAGTCTTGGGCGGCTGGAGGAATTAGCGATCGAGATTGCGAAAATGACAGGGGAGCGTTTTCCGAGCGTGACGCCACCGGGCGTGCTCGTGTTTGCAGCTGACCACGGCATCGCAAAAGAAGGGGTGTCCGCGTATCCGCAAGAAGTGACTGCGCAAATGGTGCTCAATTTTGTGCGTGGCGGGGCTGCTATTAACGTATTTAGCAAACAAATTGGCGCAATATTTTCAGTTGTCGATGTTGGCGTGGCGATTGATATTCATGAAGAACGTGTCATCGCCGAAAAAGTAGCATATGGGACGAACAATTTTGTCGATGAGCAAGCGATGACGAAAGAAGAAGCCGAACGAGCGGTACAAGTTGGACATCGTCAGGCGAATGAAATGATAGATCAAGGAATTCGCTGTTTAATTGTTGGCGAAATGGGCATCGGCAATACGACGACGGCAAGTGCGTTGCTGGCAGCTATAAGCGGTCGCAACGTTGCAGAGCTTGTCGGCAAAGGAACAGGCATTCATGATGAGGCAGTTCACCATAAACGATCGGTTATTGAACGAGCGCTTCTGCTCCATAAGCCGAATCCGTCCGATCCGCTCGATTTATTGACAAAAATCGGTGGGTTTGAAATCGCGGCGATGGCAGGAGCGATGGTTGCGGCGGCGGAACGGCGCATTCCGATTTTGCTTGACGGTTTTATTTGTACAGTTGCTGCACTAATTGCGCAACGGTTGAATGAGCAAGTCGTTCATTATATGATTGCTGGTCATGAATCTGTCGAGCCGGGACATCGCATCGCCCTTCAGTTGTTAAACAAAGAGCCGCTCGTTCGTTTACATATGCGTCTTGGCGAAGGAAGCGGAGCGGCGGTCGCATTTCCAATTGTCCATATGGCGACGGCGATGCTTCATATGGCGACATTTGCCTCCGCTAACGTATCGACAGGGAGCGATCATCATGAGTAAAGGAAAAGTATATATTGTTGGGGCAGGTCCGGGGAATCCGAAGCTCATTACTGTATACGGACGGGAATGTATTGAAAAGGCAGATGTCATTATTTACGATCGACTTATTAGTAAACAGCTGTTGACTTATGCGAAAGAAGGCACCGAGCTTATCTATTGCGGGAAAGAGCCGAGAAAACACGGAAACATTCAACAACGCATTCATGAATGGCTTGTGGAATATGCATTGCAAGGAAAAACAGTTGTACGATTAAAGGGCGGCGATCCGTTTATGTTCGGTCGCGGTGGCGAAGAGGCAGAACATTTGCGTGCACATGGCATTCCGTATGAAATCGTTCCAGGTGTGACAGCTGGTGTGGCCGCGCCAGCATATGCTGGCATTCCGGTGACGCATCGCAACTATGCGGGGGGAGTGACATTTATTGCTGGGCATGAAAGCGGAGAACGTGATCGTATTCGCTGGGATGCATTAAGTCATGCAACAGATACGATCGTATTTTATATGGGGATGGCAAATATCGCTTACATTTGCGAACAATTACAACGGCATGGGAAAGATGGGCATACCCCTGTTGCTGTCATTGAATGGGCAACGACGACAGAGCAACGAACCGTTGTCGGTACGTTACAAACGATTGTTGACATCGCCAATGAAAAGCAACTTTCTTCCCCTGCTGTTATTGTTGTTGGAGAGGTTGTACGCTTACACGATCAGTTAAAGTGGGTGGAAGAAACATGGTGATTGTTTATACAGGAGACGGAAAAGGAAAAACAACCGCCGCGGTCGGTCTTGCCGTTCGTGCGGCAGGTCATGGGAAAAAGGTGATCGTCATTCAATTTATTAAGTCGCCGCACCGTCCATATGGCGAAGCGAAAATATTACAGCAGCTCGGCATCGACGTGCACCAAACAGGAGTTGGTTTTACGTGGACGAAAACGCCAGCTGAGCATCGCGAAGCGTTACTAAAAGGGTGGTCGTTAGCGAAAGAACGTGTGCAATCGGGGATATACGATGTCGTCATTTTAGATGAGTTAAATGTGGCGTTAGCGATTACGTCGTTTCCGATTGACGATGTTTTGCCAATACAAGATGTTGTGCATACGCTAATGAACAAGCCTGCGCATACGCACGTTGTCGTAACAGGAAGAGGGGCAAAAGAGGAAATCATTCAACTTGCCGATTTAGTGACGGAAATGAAAGAAGTGAAACATTATTACCATGAAGGCGTTCATGCGATCAAAGGGATTGATTTGTGAAAAAGCTGACTAAAGTCAGCTTTTTCACAACACATTAAAGTATCTCGCTTCCGGATGGGCGAAGACGATCGCTGAAACGGATGCTTCTGGTTCCATCATATAGCCTTCCGTTAAATGAATGCCGATTTCTTCTGGGCGTAAAAGGCGGAATAGTTTCTCTTGGTCTTCGAGATTTGGACAAGCAGGGTAGCCGAAAGAAAAACGTTGTCCTTGGTATTTTGCTGCAAACCGTTCTTCCATCGTAAAATCAGGCGAATCAGGAAAGCCCCAACGGTCGCGCATAATTTGATGAACGCGCTCTGCTAATCCTTCCGCTAGTTCAAGCGCTAACGCTTGAATCGCATGGCTTTTTAAAAATTGTCCTTCTTCTTTGAAACGTAATGCTAAATCGCGTACACCTGCTCCAGCGGTAACAGCAAATAGCCCGACGTAGTCGATTTGTTCGCTAGAAAGGTAGTCTGCTAAACATAAGTACGGTGCTTTCGTTTGCCTTGGAAACGTAAACGTTTCAATGACCGTTTGTTGATCGCGCGGGTCGTAAATGATGACCGTATTGCCGTCGCTTTTCGCTGGGAAAAATTGATATACCGCTTTTGGTGCAAGTGACGTTGTTTGTTTTGCTTCAGCGAGCAGTTCATCGATCAACTCTTTTAACATGATTGCTTTTTCGTTTCCTTCCGCCAACAGCTTTTTTACATTTCCTTTTAAACCGAGATGGTGCCCAAGAAGCATTTGCCAATTGACGTACGGCTCAATATGAGAAAGCGGAATGTGTTGCAATATATGTCGCTCTGTATCGGTCGGAACATAAACAGGCGCTGGCTTCACGTTCGATTTTGTCATAACAGCGACAGCGCTTTGTTGTTTTGTGACAAGTTCGACTTTTTCTTTCTTCTCATAGGCGATGTCTTGTTGGACGATGCGATTGGCAAGCGAAAGTCCTTCCATCGCATCTTTTGCATATAAAACGATGCCGTCATATTCGGGTGCGATTTTCGTATCGGTAAATTTGCGTGAAAGAGCCGCGCCGCCAACTAAAATCGGTAACGAAATGCCCGCTTGTTTTAAGTCTTGGGCGGTGAGCACCATTTGTTGGGCCGACTTCACAAGTAGCCCGGATAAACCGATCATATCGGGCTGTTCGTGTCGTACCGCTTCGATGAGCTGTTGCGGCGTTACTTTAATGCCTAAATCGACGACGTGAAATCCGTTGTTGCTTAAAATAATGTCGACTAAATTTTTGCCGATGTCGTGCACATCGCCTTTGACTGTTGCCAGCAACACTTTTCCTTTCACGCTCGTTTCGTTTTTTTCCATATATGGCTCTAAAAAGGCGACGGCCGCTTTCATCACTTCTGCGCTTTGCAACACTTCCGCGACGATGAGCTGGTTATCGTTAAATAGGCGACCGACTTCGTCCATTCCGTTCATCAGTGGACCGTTAATAATGTCAAGCGGGCTGTACGTCTGTAAGGCGAGCGTCAAATCTTCGATCAGCCCATCTTTCGTTCCTTCAATGATATATGTGGCGAGCCGTTCTTCTAACGTCATATGGACGTCTTTTTGTTTCGGCTGTTTTGTTTTATCGCGATAAAACTGAATAAACGCGTTTAACGTTTCATCGTTTGTGTCAAATAACAACGCTTCAGCTAAGCGCACTTCTTCTTCTGGAATGGAAGCGAACCGCTCTAATTTTTCTGTATTGACGATCGCATAATCGAGTCCGGCTTGCGTGCAATGGTATAAAAAGACGGAGTTTAACACTTCGCGTCCGACAGGTGGCAAACCGAATGAGACGTTGCTAATGCCGAGCATCGTTAAACAGTTTGGTAAATGCTGTTTGATGAGACGAATGCCTTCGATCGTTTCTTTTGCTGCGCCGATGTATTGTTCGTCTCCTGTGCCGATCGGAAAAACGAGCGGGTCGAAAATAATGTCGTGCGGTGAAACGCCATATTTGTTGACGAGTAAATCGTATGAACGAAGGGCGATGTCTAGTTTTCGTTTCGCGTCAATCGCCATTCCTTGTTCGTCAATCGTGCCGACGACGACCGCTGCCCCGTATTGATGAAGAAGCGGAACAATTTTTTCAAAGCGCTCTTCGCCGTCTTCTAAATTAATGGAGTTGATGATTGCTTTTCCTTGCGAATACGACAAGGCGCAGGCGATGACGTCTTCATCGGTTGAGTCGATCACAAGCGGCACTTTCACTTTTTTCACGACTTGTTGAATAAATTGCTCCATATCTTCTTTTTCGTCGCGGTCAGGGTCCGCCAAACAAATGTCGATGACGTGCGCCCCATTTTTTACTTGGGCACGGGCAATTTCTGCCGCTTCTTCGTATTTGCCTTCCGCGATGAGCCGCTTAAATTTGCGCGAACCGATGACGTTCGTTCGTTCGCCGACAAAGAGCGGTCGCATCGTTTCGTCATAAATAAGTGCATCAATGCCTGAGACAGCGTGCATCGCAAACTGTTTCGGGATCGCACGCGGTGGAATGTCGCGTACGGCTTCGGCAATCGCTTGAATATGTTGTGGCGTCGTGCCGCAACAGCCGCCGACGATATTTAGCCATCCTTTTTCGGCAAATTGGCGAATTTTTTTTGCAAGCATGTCTGGCGTTTCGTGATAATGTCCTTCTTCGTCAGGAAGACCAGCGTTCGGATAGCAGCTGACGGCGGTGTTCGCTAATGAAGCGAGTGAGCGCAAATGATCGGTCATAAATTCAGGACCTGTTGCGCAGTTTAAACCGACCGCAAATGGTTTCATATGTTGAATCGAAATAAAAAACGATTCGATCGTTTGCCCGGCAAGCGTCGTTCCCATCGGTTCAATCGTTCCAGAAATCATTAGCGGCACTTGCTTTCCAACCGTTTTGAACGCTTCGGTAATGCCGAGAAAAGCAGCTTTCACGTTCAACGTATCTTGGCACGTTTCTAACAACAACAAATCAACGCCGCCAAGCAGTAAGCCACGCGCTTGTTCTTCATAGGAAGAAACGAGTTCCGCAAATGTCGCTCCTCCTGTGACGGAGAGCGTTTTTGTCGTTGGACCCATCGAGCCAGCAACGAAGCGAGGGTGATCGCTTGTTGTATATTTTTCCGCCGCTCGTTTCGCAAGTTTTGCTGCTTCGATATTTAATTCAAGCGCCAAATGGCCGAGATTGTATTCGTCTAAGACGATGCGTGTCGCTCCGAACGTATTCGTTTCAACGATGTCTGCTCCTGCGGCAAAATAAGCTTCATGAATATGTGAAATGATGTGCGGGGCAGTGAGTGTTAAATATTCGTTACACCCTTCGTACGCTTCACCGCCAAAATCGTCCGCTGTTAAGTTTGCCGATTGAATCATCGTTCCCATCGCACCGTCAATAATTAAAATTTTTTTCTCCAGCTGTTCAAACAAACTAGCCATAGTAAACCGTCCTTTCTTTTGTGAGCCGCTCTTTTTCATGAATGTAGCGAACGAGTTCGACCGTCATGTCGTAGCGTAAAAATGGCGTAATTAAATAGATACCGCGGAATAAATCGAATGCGGCGTCGATGAGTGATTTAGCGATCGCCAAGCCTTCTTTTGTTGATTGAACAGGATCGTTGGCGCACGCAGCCATGCGGGCACGAATGTCGTCTGACAGCGTAATGCCTGGCACTTCATGATGTAAAAAGTCCGCGTTGCGCGCGCTTGTGAGCGGCATAATGCCGATGTAAATCGGCGTTGGTAAATGTTTTGTCGCTTCATATACGTCTTCAATTTGTTTTTCGCTATACAGCGGTTGTGTTAAAAAGTAGTGCGCACCGCATTCGATTTTTTTCTCTAGCCGTTTCACTGCTTTATCTAAATGGCGCACGTTCGGGTTAAAGGCCGCAGCGATGGAAAAGTTCGTTTTTTGTCCGAGCGGTTTACCTGAATACGAAAGCCCTTCGTTAAATTGCCGAATTAATGAAATGAGGTCAAATGATGATAAATCGTATACGGACGTTGCGCCTGGAAAATCGCCGACTTTGGACGGATCGCCGGTTAAAGCGAGCACGTCGGTCATGCCGAGCGTATGAAGCCCCATTAAATGCGACTGCAAGCCGATTAAGTTGCGGTCACGGCATGTAATATGAATAAGTGGGCGCATATTTAGCTGTTGTTTGACGATCGTTCCGACGGCGACGTTGCTAATGCGCGGTGTCGCAAGCGAGTTGTCGGCAAGCGTTAATGCATCAATATGTGCTTCTTTTAGCGCTTTTGCTCCTTCTAAAAATGTTGTTAAACCGAGTTTTTTTGGCGGATCGAGCTCAACGATAATCGTCCGTCGCGTGCGTGCGATGTCGGCGAGGGAAGGCTCTTTCGTTTGTTCTGCTTCTTGAACGACGATTGTATGTCGTTGTTTTACTTCTTTTTTATATACAGGTGTGCGGTCGGGAAGGGCGCGTGCGAGCGCAGCGATATGTTTTGGCGTCGTGCCACAACAGCCACCAATGAGTCGTACTCCTTGATCACGAAACGCGCGGGCCGTTTCTTCAAAATATTGTTCGCTCGTTTCGTAAATGAATCGTCCGTCGCGGTATTGTGGCAAGCTCGCGTTCGGGTACACCGATAAAAAGGCGCGCGTTGGAATCGGCACTTCTTCGAGCGAACGCAACATATGATATGGACCGAGATGACAGTTTAAGCCGACGACATCGGCGCCAAGTAGTTCTAATTGATAAAGCGCCTCAGCAAGCGGCATGCCATGTTGCAAGACGCCAATGTCATGAAGCGTGACGTGGGCGATGATCGGCAACGTCGTTTCTTTACGAGCGATGGAAAGAACAGTTTGTAATTCTTCGAAATCGTAATACGTTTCAAGCAACAGCCCATCGACTCCCTCATGTAAAAGCACATACAGCTGTTCACGGAACGTCCGTTTCACTTCTTCAAGCGAAATCGTGCTTTTGTTTGTGCTGCGCAATCCTCCGATCGTACCGAGCACGTAGGCGCGTTCTTTTGAGGCTTGTTTGGCAAGTTGGACAGCCGCTTTATTGATTTCTTTCACATCGTCTTGCAAGCCGTAGCGAGCAAGTTTTACATAGTTGGCGCCATATGTGTTCGTTTGGATCACTTCAGCTCCTGCTTCGATATACGCTTCATGAATATGAACGATTTCTTCCGGTTTTGTTATGTTTAATTCTTCAAAGCAACGATCGATGCCGTGCGCATATAATAATGTCCCCATCGCTCCATCGGCGATGACGATGCGTTGTTTTAAATCGTCTAACAGTCCCACGTCCATTCCTCCGTTTCTTTTTCAAACTAAAAAAGTCTTCTCCATAAGAAGAAGACGTTGTGCGCTCCTTCTTATCTTCCAAGCGAATCGCTTGTCTGGACTTAGCACCTTGACGATCGTCAGGTTGCTGAAGGTTCATCGGGCCAGTCCCTCCCCTTCTCTCGATAAGATGTTATATGAAGTTACTCATAAATGTAACTGATTTTTTAGAAATATTCAACTATTTTATTTGAAAATAAAAAAGAAGGCTGCGCGCCTTCTTAACGATAGTTGACGAATTGGACGTCAATTGGCAAGTCTGCTTCGCGAATGGCGGCAATCACTTTTTGTAGATCGTCTTTACTTTTGCCGCTGACGCGAATTTGGTCTTCTTGAATTTGACTTTTTACTTTTAAGCCTGTATTTTTAATGATTGTGTTAATTTTTTTCGCATTGTCTTTGTCGATGCCTTGAACGAGTTTAGCACGTTGGCGCACCGTTCCGCCAGAGGCAGGTTCAATTTTTCCGTATTGAATGTTTTTCGTTGGCACACCGCGCTTAATGAGCTTGCCGATGAGCACGTCTTTAAGTTGCTCGAGCTTAAATTCATCGTCAGAAATTAAAATGAGTTCATCTTTTTCAAGTGAAATGTCGCTTTTACTTCCTTTAAAATCATAGCGGTTTTGAATTTCTTTTAACGCGATGTTGACGGCGTTTGCCACTTCCGACAAATCGACTTTCGACACGATATCAAATGAACTTTCTTTTGACATATACATCACCTCAATATAAATTCGTTGTGTTTCCATTATAGTCGATTGTTGACATATGAACAACTTTACAAAATCTTTATATATAAAAAGTAAACAAACTGTCGAATGTTGTCGATATAATAAATGAAGTGAGATTTGATCGAAAGATAAGGAGATGAGGGAATTTTATGAAAAAAATGATTTCACTCATGGTGGCATTCGTTTTCTTGCTTGCCGCGGGGTGTTCACAAACGAGCTCCTTTCAGCCGAAAGAGCGAATAAAAGTGGGAATTATGTTATCAGACGTTGGACTTGGCGATCAATCGTTTAGCGACTCCGCGTTTAAAGGACTGATGAAAGCGAGAGATGAGCTCGGCATCTTTTTTGACTACCGTGAGTTAAAAGAAAGCGAAACGTATGAAAAAGGGTTAACGGAACTCGTTGAAGCAGGAAACGATCTCGTCATCGGACTCGGTTTTATGGTGCAACAAGATTTAGAAAAAGTCGCCAAAAAATATCCGAAACAGCAATTTATATTAATTGATGCGGTATCTGACCTCCCAAACATTACGTCCATTACGTTTAAAGAAGATGAAGGAAGTTTTTTAGCAGGTGTTGTCGCAGCGATGCTGACGAAAACGAATAACGTCGGCTTCGTTGGTGGAGCGGATGTGCCGTTAATTCGTAAATTTGCAAACGGCTTTATTCAAGGAGTAAAAGCGGTAAAGCCAGAAGCAAACGTGCAAGAAGTGTATGCCGGCAATTTCGGTGATGACAAACTTGGGGCACAAATCGCCAAACAAATGATTGCCAACGGTGCAGATGTGTTGTATGCGGCGGCTGGGTTTACAGGCGTTGGGGTGCTACGCGAGGCGGAGATGAACAAAAAGTACGCGATCGGTGTTGATAGTGACCAATATTTTTATGCGGAAAAAGCGGTTGTCACATCGATGTTAAAAAATGTAGATGTGGCATTATATACGGTCATTAAACAGTATGTTGAAAAGAAAGAAGTGCCAAAAGGAACGGTTGAACTTGGCTTAAAAGAAAACGGCGTCGATTTAGCACCGATTCGTGTCGTGACGCTCAGTCCAGAACAACAAGCGATGCTTGAAAAATGGAAAGAAAAAGCGACAAACGGCATCACGCAATAAAGGAGGGATACGATGTCGATTAAACAACGATTATTATTTCATTCATTAGCAACGCCAGTCATTGCCGGTGCTATTATTGTCTTTATTATTATGAATATGCTTTCGATTCAATCGTCCAATCAAGATTTCGTCCCGCTTATGATGAAGGCGCAACATTTGCAAGCAGAGCTGAAAGCAACGAAACAAAGTTTAAGCAACTATGCGTATAGTCCAACAGAAGGAAATAAACAAGAAGTATTCATTCATCTTGAAGAATCAGAAAAGTTGCTTCGCGTATTAAATAAAGGACTGACCCAATCGTATATTCGTGCTGCACTTGAACAAGCGAATAAAAAATTTGACGTGCTAGCAAAAGAATCGAAAGCGGCACTTGATGCGCGAAATGTAGCAGAAATCCGCCGCCAGTCGATGCGCGCGGAAGGGGTATTGAACGACATATATGTCGTCAACGCATATGTGAGCGAGTATTATACGTACATGCAACAAACGTTACAAAAACAAATTTCGAGCGTTATTACCATTTCGCTCGTGGCGATTGCGGTTGTGTTATTGTTTGCAGGATTTAGCGGATTTAGACTAACACAAAAAATTACAGCGCCGCTAAGAAAAATCGCTGAAAATGCGAAACAAATTGCAAGCGGCAATTTGCGCATTGAGCCTGTGAAGTATAACGGGAGGGACGAGCTGGCTGATTTAAATGAGGCATTTGCAACGATGGCTGATCAGCTGAATAGCTTGCTTCAATCGGTTGATACAGTAAGCAAGCAAGTGGAGACGTTTGCGAAAGAAATTGATGAGGAAACAAAAACGTTAACAGAAATTAATAATCAAGTAGCTGTATCAACAAACGAATTGTCCGCTGGAGCGCAAAGCATTTCTGAAGACTTACAACATGCGGTGCAACTGATTGAACGGATGGAACATACTGTACAAGAAAACGTTGGGCGCACCGAACAAACAGCTCGTTATAGCGATGAAGCAGTCGCAGCGATTGTGCACGGTCAAGCCGCATTAGCGGAACAAAAAGCGTTTATTGACGAAAATGCACAAGCGACTGCCTCCATTGAACAATCGACGGAACAGTTTGCGACGTATGCAAGAAAAATTGAAGATATGGCAAAAGCAGTATCTGACATTGCGACGCAAACGAATTTGCTGGCGCTAAATGCAGCAATTGAAGCGGCGCGGGCGGGAGAAGCGGGCAAAGGGTTTGCCGTCGTTGCTGAAGAAGTACGCAAGCTTGCGGAAGAATCGTCAAAAGCGACAAGTCAAATTTTTGAGATGGTTCACCTCATTCAATCGGGGTTAACGAACGTGACTGAAGCCGTTCGCCGTGGAGTAAATATTGCTGAAGCACAAACAAAAGCCATTGAGACAACGACAGAGGCGTTTAGTGCCATTGAGAAAAAAGTACACCATATTACAACTGATATTCAGGCGCTTGTCATCGGCATGGATGAATCGAAAGAGCTTGGCAAAAACGTCTTGCAAAACGTTGAAAGCATTAGTGCGGTCGTTGAGCAATCGGCAGCAGGTAGCGAAGAAATTGCTGCGTCGATGGTGGAGCAGTTAGAAGCGTTCAAAAAAATGAGCGAAAAAGTGACGACGTTGCGTCAACTTACAGATGATTTACAACAGACGATGGCAAAGTTTCAAATGAAATAGAAAAAGATGCTCCGCGCGAGCATCTTTTTCTTTACAGATGATTTGTTTCTTTTGAGTAGGCACGTTTACCAGCTTGACGGTTTTTTTCGCGCTCCATATTTTTTTCGTGTCGTTTGGCATTATTGTCTTTTGCTTTTTTGTCGTTATCGCTCGTCATATTTTTGCCCCCTTTGAAAAGTAGTGTAATCATTGCTCGAGTTGTTTATTCAAGAAAAAGAGGGCGATCGTGCCTGGACCAGCATGCGCTCCGATGGCGCCGCCAATTTCGGAAATGAAAAATTGTTTACAACCGAACGTTTCTTCAATCATCGCTTTTAGTTCGAGCGCCGTTTGTTCGTCATCGCCATGGCTAATGCCGATGAGTTGGTTTTGCACGTCTGCTCCGCGCTCTTGCATGAGTTCGACCATGCGCTTCAATACTTTTTTCCGTCCGCGCACTTTTTCAATCGGAATTAACTTTCCGTCCTCGACGTGAAGAAGCGGTTTAATGTTTAACACGCCACCGACAAACGCCGCCGTTTTGCTGACGCGCCCACCGCGCGCTAAATATTGCAAATCATCGACGGTAAAAATATGTTCCATATGGCGACAATACGTTTCAACGGTCGTCACGACATCTTCATACGCCATACCGCTTTCCGCAAGCTCAACCGCTTTTTTTACGACAAGTCCAAGACCGAGCGATGCACATTTGGAGTCGATGACGGTCAATTTTGCGTGAGGGTATTGTTCAAGCACATCGTTTTTTATCATGACAGCTGTTTGATACGTACCAGATAAAGCAGAGGAAAAGGCAATATAAATAGCAGGGATGTTTTCTTTGGCGAATGTCGTAAATAGCTCTTCCATTTGTGACGGTTTCGCTTGCGACGTTTTCGGCACGTCCCCATTGCGCATCGCATCGTACACTTGCTTTGGTTGAATGGTTAGTTGGTCGTCGTAGTCGCGGTCGTTTATATGTACAGCTAACGGCAAAAAAGCAATTTGTTTTTCTTGTATAAAAGAAAGTGGCAAATCGCACCCGCTATCCGCTATAATTTTAATATTCATTTCCATCACCCCTATGTATGTACTTATTTTAAGTGTAGCGATTATGATGAAAAAAAACAATCTTAGTGCTTTGTAGGAGGATGTTCTGTGGACGTAAAAAAACTATTTGTCGTGATCATCGGTGGATTATTGAACGCCATCGGCATGAATTTATTTTTAATTCCAGCGAACGTATATACGAGTGGGTTTGCTGGAGCTGCCCAGCTTATTTCTAAAGTTGTTGGCGACTACACACCTTATGCGATTTCAACCGGCTTGTTGCTTTTTTTATTTAACATTCCTGTCGCTATTTTAGGATGGAAAAAAGTAGGGAAGTCTTTTACGTTTTATAGCTTTTTAAGCGTTGTATTTATGTCGCTATTTCTCGAACTTATTCCCGTTCGTTCGCTTTCTGAAGATATTTTATTAAATGCGGTATTCGGTGGGGTCATTGCGGCTGTCGGAACGGGCTGGACGTTAAAATGGGGGGCGTCAACCGGCGGTTTAGATATTATTGCGCTTGTGTTGTCGCGCGTAAACGATCGCTCTGTCGGGACGTACATTTTTGCGCTTAACTCGATTATTATTTTAACGGCTGGATATATGTACGGTTGGGAAAAGGCGCTCTATACGCTTGTGACATTATATGTGACAACGCGCGTCATTGATGCGATTCATACGCGCCATCAAAAATTAACCGCGCTTATTATTACGACAAAAGGGGAAGAGATGAAACAAGCGATCAAATCGCAAATGATTCGTGGCATTACTGTCATTCCAGCAAAAGGTGCATTTTTAAATGAAGATAAAGATATGTTAATGATCGTCATTACACGTTATGAGTTGTTTGATTTAAAACGCATTATTAAAGAAGTCGACCCGAAAGCGTTCACGAACATCATGCAAACGACAGAAGTCGTCGGGTTTTTCCGAAAAGAGTAAAAGCTGCGCACATCGCGCAGCTTTTTACAACGTATCGAGTTCATCTTGTAAATCGTGTAGTTGTCTTCGCTCAGCGTCGTTGGCGTTCGCAAAAGCGGATGAGAGCGTATTTTTGGCGACAGCGATGGCACGTTCAGTGCGCTCTTCTTTCGCTTTAGCAACCGCTTTTTTCGCTTGTTGAAATAACGGATTACCCATATTAAAATCCCCCAAGATTTGCATGATCCGCTTTTTCTGCTTTGCGTCGTTCCGCTTCTTCATACGTCATATGATACGGAATGCGCTCGTCATGTTTATACACTGCATCGGCACCTTGTTGAACGAAACGTTTTGATTTATTTCGTTTACCCACACGATATTCCCCCTTGTTTGCCGCTTGTGACGCATATGGCGTCGCATATAGTTTGCGCATATGGCGCTACAATACGTGAGGGAATTTTTTATAACTTTAATAATGATTGCAAATAAACGGCGACACCGTCTTCTTCATTTGTTTTTGTTATATCATCTGCGACGGCTTTAAGCGGTTCAATCGCGTTGCCCATCGCAACGCCTACCCCTGCCCATTTTAACATCTCGATATCGTTATCTTCATCGCCAAAGGCGATGACGCGCTCACGTGGAATGCCGTAAAAAGAAGCGATTTTTTCAAGCCCGACCGCTTTATGAATGCCAGTACGGACGATTTCGATGACGTGCCACGGGGCTGTCCAACTGCGGTGGTCAATGACGTTTGCGTGCACTTCTGATAAATATGTGCGAATACGATCGACGTTTTGTTCGTCAGATAAAATTAAAATGCTTGTCGGCTCTTTTCGTAAAATGTCACGCAAGTTTCCGATATATACGTTTGGGTTCCCTAAATTAAATAAATCAAGCAACTGTTCGTCATGTTCGTGAAAATAAACATCGTCCATCACTTCGGCTAAAATGTTGCGTACGTTGTACTTTCGGCTTACTTCAACAATTTCTCTTACCGTTTCTAACTGCAATGGCGTATGGTACATCCCCCAGCTGTCGTCTTTTGGATGATGGACGAATGCGCCGTTAAAATTGACGATCGGCGTCGTTAAGCCGAGTTGTTCATAATACATTTTACTTGCGCGATACGGGCGTCCCGTCGCAATGACGACAATATGTCCCGCTTGTTTTGCTTGTTGAATGACGTCATATGTACGTTCAGAAATCGTTTTATTCTCTTTTAATAACGTCCCGTCTAAATCAATTGCAATTAAATGTTGGTTCATCGTTTGTTCCCCTTTTCGTTAAAATCGTTCGTTATTAGTGTATCGTTTTTCCAAAATATTTGTCTATATGGTAATATAATGTTAAAACATAAACTGGGAGATGAGAACATGGTGTCAATTATTCGCGAGTCCATCGCAAACATTCCGTGCTTGCACGTTGTGAAAGAAGATGATATTCATCATATGCGGCCGCTTGTTATTTTTATTCATGGATTTACGAGCGCGAAAGAACATAATCTTCATTTTGGCTATTTGCTTGCGGAAGCTGGATATCGTGTTATTTTGCCGGATGCGCTGTATCATGGGGAACGTCCAAATCCACTTTCGGACGATCAATTACATTTATCGTTTTGGGATATTGTGTTAACGACCATTCGCGAATTAGAAGAGATAAAAAATGAACTAGTCGAACGAGAACTTGTTGATCCAAAGCGCATTGGCGTCGTCGGGACATCGATGGGGGGCATTGTGACGTTCGGTGCGTTGACGCAATATGAGTGGATTCGCGTCGCAGGTTCGCTCATGGGAAGCCCGTGCTATCAAACGTTTTTCGATTTGCAGTTGCAATTTGCAGAGCGAAAAGGGATGACGTTGCCGCTCTCTAAACAGCAACTCGACGCGTTACGCAACACATTAACGGCATACGATTTATCGTTGCAACCTGAAAAATTAAACGGTCGCCCGCTTTTCATTTGGCACGGAAAACAAGATGACGTCGTTCCGTTTGACTATACATACGCCTTTTACAAACAAATTGAGCCGTTTCATGAGCCGCTGATGATGCTTATCGATGAACATGCGGGACATAAGGTGACGCGCGAGGCGTTTTTACAAACGGTTCAATGGTTTGTCACACATTTATAAAAATGTGTGATGATAGTCACAAAAAAAGAGGGAAGGTGATGATACAATCGAAGATGAAGGAGGGGATGTGATGGTTATTCCAAAACAACACGGCGCTTGGGCGATGTTACTTATTCCGTTTTTGTTTGGTATCGATATCGGTCAGGCGACGTGGCTTCATCTTCCACTTTTTATAGCATGGTTTTTTCTTTATTTAGCGACGTATACATGGACGTTAATCGTGAAAAAACAAGCGAACGCTCGTCATAAACAATGGTTTGCCACATATATGTTGATCGCGCTCGTCTTTGTCGCAATTCCACTTGCTTACAAACCAACGCTTTTGTATTTCGGTTTAGTTATGATTCCATTTTTTGTCGTCAACATGTATTTTGCGAAAAAGAAAAAAGAGCGTTCGTTTACAAATGATGTCGCTGCAATTATCAACTTTTCGATTGGCGGGCTTGGAAGTTATTACATCGGTACAGGGAACATCGATGAAAAAGCATGGTTGTTGTTTGTTGTCTCGATGTTATTTTTCATCGGAAGTACATTTTACGTCAAAACGATGATTCGCGAAAAAAATAACCCACGCTATAAGTGGGCATCATGGTTGTTCCATATCATCATCATTGTCGCATGTGTGGCAACGGGAAACGGTTGGCTTGCTCTCGCGTATGTACCAAGCGTCGTGCGTGCCATTTATTTTTATGGAAAAGCGATGTCGATTAAAAAAGTAGGGATTTATGAAATTGTAAATGCTGTTTATTTTGCGCTTGTTATCATGATTATTTATTAAGCCGACAAATGTGTCGGCTTATTTCATGTTACATATATCAATGGGGCAGCCTTCACAGCGAATTTCATCTTTTAAAAATTGCACATCGTGAATCGTGATTTTCCCTTTCTCGACGGAAATGATGCCGAGTTCTTTTAATTCTTTTAATAAGCGGCTGACGACTTCGCGAGCGCTGCCGCAAAAGTTGGCAAGTTCCTGATTTGTCATTGGGAAGTCGATTAAAATGCCGTCGTCTGTTTCGACCCCATAGCTATTTGTTAAACGAATAAGTGTAGAATAAAGCGCCCCTTTTTTTCCGTGCAAAATTAAATCGCGTATTTTCGTTTGCATGCGTTGCAATTGTAAATGGATCCACTGCATAAACCGCAACGCAAACGCATGGTCTGTCAACAGTTTTTCTTCGAGTTGCTGCTTGTGAATGACAGCTAACGTTCCTGTTTCCATCGTTTTTGCGCTGACGGTACATGTGCACGTCAACTGAAACGGAACGATCTCCCCAAACGCATCGCCTTGTTCACAAATGCGAAGCAACAGTTCGCGCCCTTCCTCGGTCATTTTGCTTAATTGTACCTTTCCTTTGCATACAATATATAGCTCGTTTGTCGTTTCCCCTTCGCGAAAAATATATTCTCCTTTTTGTATGTCGATCATATGGTGAGAAAGGGAAAGAAGCTCGGATAAGGAGATCGGTTGAATTGTCATACGCTAACCACCTTCTGTTGTTATCTAATTCCATTAAAAAGAAAAATATATATGGCGTCAATAAAGGAAGGGAAAAAATAAAAAAATATTTAAATATACATTTGATTTTATTTTTATGCAGTATTATAATGATAACTAAATTTATAAAATATACAGAAAGTGGGGAACGGTTTGATGAAAGTCTCCATTATTGGGGCGACAGGCTATGGGGGAATTGAGCTCATTCGCTTATTACAGCATCATCCGTATATGCGTGTCGCTTCTGTCCATTCATCTTCACAAAGTGGTGTTTCGCTACATGATGTATATCCGCATATGAAAGAACGTTTTGTATTGCGCGATATCCGAATCGACGAAGTGGAAGGAGAGCTCGTTTTTTTAGCGACGCCGCCGGGCGTATCGAGCGAATGGACGCCAAAATTGCTTGCGGCAGGATATAAAGTCGTCGATTTATCTGGAGACTTTCGTTTGCGGGATGGAAGCGTATATGCGAAGTGGTATAAAAAAACGCCACCGAACGAAGAAATGCTCAAACAGGCAGTATACGGTTTAACGGAATGGAATCGTGAGCACATTGCGAAGGCGAATTTAATCGCCAATCCTGGCTGTTACCCGACAGCAACGTTGCTCGGATTAGCGCCACTTGTCATTGAAAAATGGATTGTGCCACATTCCATCATTGTTGATGCGAAATCGGGCGTATCCGGTGCAGGGCGTGGGGTATCGCTTGGCGTTCATTTTGCAGAGACGAATGAAAACGTAAAAATATACAAAGTCAATACACATCAGCATATCCCAGAAATTGAACAAATGTTAGGTGATTGGAACGAACATATCGGACCGATGACATTTAGCACGCATTTAATTCCGATGACGCGCGGCATTATGGCGACGATATATGTAGAAGCGGCGTGCATCGTATCGCTTGATAGAATGATAGAGTTATATAAAGAAACATATAAACATTGCCCGTTCGTGCGCGTTCGAGAAGCAGGGTCTTTCCCGTGTACGAAAGACGTGTACGGCTCAAACTATTGCGATATTGGGCTTGCTTACGATGAGCGAACAAACCGCATCACGATTGTGAGCGTGATCGACAATTTAATGAAAGGGGCAGCGGGGCAGGCTATTCAAAATGCAAATGTGATGTGCGGATTTGATGAACAAACGGGATTAACGTCGATGCCGATGTATCCGTAAATGGGGGGAGAAAAGTGAAAGTGAAAGAAAAAAAAGTAAAATATATAGCCGATGGAACGATTGTCACACCAAAAGGTTTTCAAGCAGCAGGTGTGCATGCAGGCTTACGTTATACGAAAAAAGATTTAGGGGTAATCGTTTGCGACGTGCCGGCGACGTGTGCGGCTGTTTATACGCAAAACGTGTTTCAAGCGGCACCATTGCAAGTAACAAAACAAAGCATTGCGGTCGAACAAAAGCTTCAAGCAATCATTGTCAATAGCGCGTATGCCAACGCATGTACAGGCGAACAAGGCTTAAAAGATGCGTACGAAATGAGAAAATTGTGTGCAGAGACGTTCGGACTTCATGAGCATCTTGTTGCGGTGGCGTCGACAGGGGTGATCGGTGAATGTTTGCCGATGGAAAAAATTCGCGCAAGCATTCCAAAGTTGAAACCAACAGCGGAATGGACGGATGCGGTTGATTTTCAAACGGCTATTTTAACGACCGATCTTGTGATGAAAAAAACGTGCTACGAAACGGTTGTAGACGGTCAAGTGGTGACTGTTGCAGGAGCGGCAAAAGGATCGGGGATGATTCATCCGAATATGGCGACGATGCTTGCTTTTATTACGACGGATGCAAACGTTCCGTCAGACGTGTTACAAGATGCGCTTCGTTCGATTACAAATGTGTCGTTTAACCAAATTACTGTTGATGGAGAAACGTCGACGAACGATATGGTCATCGTCATGGCGAGCGGATTGGCAGGCAATGAACCGCTTTCTCCTCAACATCCGGATTGGGAAAATTTTTATGAAGCGCTTCGTCAAACGTGTGAACATTTAGCGAAACAAATTGCGCGTGACGGTGAAGGCGCAACGAAATTAATTGAGGCGCGTGTGAAAGGTGCAAAAACAGATGAAGAAGCAAAATGGGCAGCTAAACATATTGTCGGTTCAAATTTAGTGAAAACAGCAGTGTATGGGGCAGATGCAAACTGGGGTCGCATTATCGGCGCGATTGGTCATAGTGGCGCAACGATTAATCCAGATTGTGTTGACGTATGGATCGGTTCCATTCAAATGTTAAAGCAAAGTCAACCGATACCGTTTTCAGAGGAAGAAGCGAAAGCAGCTTTAATGGAAGATGTTGTCGTCATTACAGTCGATTTACATCTCGGTGAAGGAGAAGGTATCGCATGGGGCTGCGATTTAACGTACGACTACATTAAAATTAATGCGAGCTATCGCACGTAGGGGGGACGGTTGTGATTGTCATTAAATGTGGCGGCAGCGTACTTCATGAGTTATCTCCATCGTTTTTTACGAGCGTAAAGCAACTAAGAGAAAGCGGGCTTGATGTTGTTATCGTTCATGGCGGAGGACCGGACATTGGGCAGCTGTTGAAGGCGCTCAACATTCCGTCTGAATTTGTCAACGGCTTGCGGAAAACGACAAAAGACGTGTTAGATGTTGTTGAAATGGTTTTAAATGGAAAGGTGAATCAAACACTTGTTTCTCTTTTGCAAACAAACGGCATCCGCGCAGTTGGGTTATCAGGTGTGGATGATGGGTTGTTGCAAGCGAAACCAATTGATGTAAATACGCTTGGATATGTTGGGGAAGTGGTGCACGTTCATGCGAAAATTATGCATACGTTGTTGCGTCACGGATACGTGCCCGTCATTGCGCCAATCGGTGTGGATGAACATGGTCAAACGTATAACATTAACGCAGATACAGCAGCAGCCGCTATCGCGCAGGCGCTTTCGGCTGATAAACTCGTTTTTGTCACAGATGTCGCTGGCATTTTAAACAATGGGGAAGTTGTGAAAGAAGCAACAGCACATATGATTGAAGCGATGATCGCAGATGGGACGATTTCAGGTGGGATGATTCCAAAAGTCAAAGCCGCCCTTCATGCGCTCCACTCGGTCAATGAAGTGGCGATTGTAAGCGGAAAAGTTCCATTTTATAAAGAAGGAACGTGGCGTGGAACGATGATGAAGAAAGAGGTGTATGTATGATTTTTCCTACTTATCAACGTTTTCCGATTACGGTTGCAAAAGCGGAAGGGACGAAAGTAATCGCGACGGATGGAAAACAATATATCGATTTTGTCGCCGGTATTGCGGTATGCAATCTTGGTCACCGTCATCCTATTGTGCAGCAAACGTTAGAAGCGCAGTTAAACGAAGTATGGCACGTATCGAATTTATTTCATCTTCCGATTCAAGAAGAAGTCGCTTCCCTTCTTGTTCAACACTCTGTTGGTGACGCCGTATTTTTTTGCAATAGCGGAGCGGAGGCGAACGAAGCAGCGATCAAGCTCGCACGTAAACATACAGGACGGTCGAAAATCATTACGTGTGAACAGTCGTTTCACGGACGCACATTTGCGACGATGTCAGCAACAGGGCAGGCGAAAATTCACGATGGCTTCGGCCCGTTGTTACCGACGTTTGTGTATGTGCCGTTTAATGATATAGATGCCCTTGAGAGAGAAATGGATGAAACAGTTGCAGCTGTGATGGTCGAAGTTGTGCAAGGTGAAGGCGGTGTTGTCGTCGGAGAAAAGTCGTTCTTGCAGGCGGCAGAACAGCTTTGCCAAACGTATGGTGCGTTGTTCATTGTCGACGAAGTACAAACGGGCATCGGTCGAACAGGAACGTTGTTTGCTTATGAACAATTTGACATTTCACCAGATGTCATTACCGTTGCGAAAGGGTTAGGAAGCGGATTTCCTGTTGGAGCGATGATCGGAAAAAAACATGTTGTTGCAACGTTTAGCGCAGGGGTGCACGGTTCGACGTTTGGCGGAAATGCTTTAGCGATGGCAGCAGCGAAAGCAACGCTTGAGATCGTCACTCAGCCTTCGTTTTTACAAGAAGTACAGGAAAAAGGAATGTATTTTAAGCATAAATTAGCTGAGCAATTAAAAGACGTTCATATCGTTCAAGATGTGCGCGGTTTAGGGTTAATGATCGGCATTGTATGTAGCGAACCAGTCGCAAACATTTTACCTCATATTCATGAAAAAGGGTTGCTTGCCTTAGCAGCGGGACCGAACGTCATTCGTTTATTGCCACCGCTCATTGTGACGAAACAAGAACTGGATCAAGCAACCGACATATTACAAGAAGCGTTAACATCGTATGAACGCAATTTTTTATACGCATAGATGAATAAAAATTCTATTTATTTAATAAACATTCGTTTGGGGTGTTGAAATGGAAGCATATTTACATTTGCAAAACGGCAAAACGTTTATGGGGAAATTGGAAACAACATGGGCGGGAGATGTTACGGGAGAAGTCGTTTTTTTTACAGGGATGACAGGATATCAAGAAGTGTTAACTGATCCATCGTATAAAAATCAAATCATCGTTTTTACGTATCCGCTCATTGGAAATTACGGGATTAATGAAGTCGACTTTGAAAGCAAACAGCCGCATGTGAAGGCAGTTATCGTTTACGAGGCAGAGGAGACAGGGTATCATTACGAAGCGACGTATAGTTTGAAACAATATTTGCAAAAATGGAACGTTCCGCTTCTCACTCACGTGGATACGCGAGCGGTTGTGAAACAAATTCGTGAGCATGGAGCGATGCCTGCCGTCATTTCAACGAGTCAACAAGCGATCGTGCATATGGAGGAACAAGCGCCTGTTCCGCTTGTTAGCACATCGAAAATACAAACGTACGGAGAAGGTCATATGCATGTTGTTTTATTTGATTTTGGCTACAAAAAATCAATTGTTCAGTCGTTAATCGAGCATGGATGTCGCGTAACCGTCGTTCCGTACAATACGACGTTACAAACGGTGGAACAACTCGAGCCTAATGGGGTGCTGTTGTCAAACGGACCGGGGGATCCGAAACAGTTGTCACATCATTTGCCGAACATTTTATCGGTCATTGAACGCTACCCAACGCTTGCGATTTGTCTTGGACATCAGCTCGTGTCGCTTGCTTACGGTGGGGATACGGAAAAATTGCCGTTTGGGCATCGCGGAGCGAATCAGCCGGTATATGATGCGAAAACGAAAAAAGTTGTGATGACGTCACAAAATCACGGCTATGTCGTAAAAGCGGAAAGTTTAGCGCATACGCCGCTTTCCATTCGTTTTATTAACGTGAATGACGGTTCGGTGGAAGGTGTCGCCCATGAAACGAAGCCGATTTTATGTGTGCAATATCATCCGGAAGCCCATCCTGGACCAAACGATACGCAATTTATTTTTGCTGAATTTGTTGACATGATGAAAGCAGCAAGAAAGGAGAAAGTATATGCCTAAAGATTCAACGCTTCGTTCGATTCTTGTCATCGGTTCTGGTCCGATCGTCATCGGGCAAGCGGCAGAGTTTGACTATTCAGGAACGCAAGGTTGCTTAGCATTAAAAGAAGAAGGATACCGCGTCATTTTAGCGAACAACAACCCAGCGACAATTATGACAGATGAAGTGCATGCGGATGCTGTATATTTTGAGCCGCTCACCGTTGAAAGCATGGAAAAAATTATCGCAAAAGAGCGACCCGATGGGCTGTTGGCTACGCTTGGCGGTCAGACGGGACTGAATTTAGCATTTGCGCTGCATGAGCGTGGCATTTTGCAAAAATATAACGTTCGTTTGCTCGGCACACCGATTGAATCGATTAAGCGTGGGGAAGACCGCGAAGCGTTTCGTGCGTTAATGTACGAATTAAATGAGCCTGTGCCAGAAAGTGAAATTGTGACGACTGTCGAAGAAGCGGTGCAATTTGCAAAACAAATTGGGTTTCCGATTATCGTCCGCCCGGCATATACGCTTGGTGGAACAGGTGGCGGAATCGCCGAAACGATGGAAGAGCTCGTCGACATTGTGACGAAAGGATTGCATGAAAGTCCGATTGCGCAATGTTTAGTGGAACGAAGCGTCGCTGGTTTTAAAGAAATTGAATATGAAGTGATGCGCGATCACACAAATACGTGCATTACGATTTGCAACATGGAAAATATTGATCCTGTCGGCATTCATACGGGCGATTCGATCGTCGTTGCTCCGTCGCAAACATTGACGGATGTCGAATATCATATGTTGCGTTCAGCTGCCATTAAAATTATTTCGGCGCTTGGCATTGTTGGAGGTTGTAACATTCAATTTGCGCTCGATCCGAAAAGTAAAAAGTACTATTTAATTGAAGTAAATCCGCGTGTGAGCCGGTCATCTGCGCTCGCATCGAAAGCGACAGGTTACCCGATCGCTAGAATGGCAGCGAAATTAGCGGTCGGCTATACGCTTGCGGAACTAGTGAATCCAGTGACTGGACATACGTATGCGAGCTTTGAACCTGCGCTCGATTATGTTGTTGTCAAATTTCCGCGCTTTCCGTTTGATAAATTTTCGTTTGCTGATCGTCGTCTCGGCACACAAATGAAAGCGACAGGAGAAGTGATGGCGATTGACCGCAATTTCGAGCGAGCGTTGCAAAAAGCACTTCATTCGCTTGAATTAGACCATATCGGTTTATATTCACCAACCATTGCGAAACAGTCGACAAAGGCGTTAATTGACATCGTAAAAAAGGGAGATGATCGACGCTTTTTCGCGATATTAGAGCTGCTTCGACGCGGTATGTCAACGGAACAAATATATGAATGGACGAAAATCGACTTATATTTTTTAACGCGTTTTGCTCGGCTTATTGCGCTTGAACAACAGGCGAAAGAAACGACGCTTTCACTCATTGATGAACAAACGTTTCGAACGTTGAAAGAAAAAGGTTTTTCTGATGCGTATTTAGCGCATATATGGAACGTTGACGAAAAAGATGTACGAGAAAAAAGAAAAGCATACGGCATTGTACCTGCTTATAAAATGGTCGATACGTGTGCGGCGGAATTTTCAGCAGAAACATCGTATTATTACTCGACATATTTTGGTGAAAGCGAAGTGCAAACGAGCGACAAACCGAAAATGCTTATTCTCGGCTCAGGTCCGATTCGCATCGGGCAAGGTGTTGAATTTGACTATAGCTCTGTTCATTGTGTGTACGCTCTGCAGCAAGCAGGCTATGAAGCCATTTTAATAAACAACAATCCAGAAACAGTTAGCACCGACTTTACCGTTGCCGATCGTTTATATTTTGAGCCGCTGACGGTAGAAGATGTGTTAAATGTCGTGGAAGCGGAAAACGTCGAAGCGGTTATCGTACAATTTGGCGGTCAAACGGCCATCAATTTAGCAAATAAGCTTGAAGCTTATGGCGTTTCGATCATCGGTATGAATAGCGATACGATCGATCAGTTAGAAGATCGGGAACGATTTTATGCGCTCCTTCAGTCGCTTGACATCCCGCATGTGAAAGGAACGATGGCAACCGATGAGGCAGAACTACGAATAAAATCGGAAGAAATTGGATATCCACTATTACTTCGTCCATCGTACGTCATTGGCGGACGAGGAATGCATATTGTTTATGATAAACAACAGCTTTTTGAGCTTGTCGAGCAAGGTCTTGTATATCCTGTATTAATTGACGAATATATGCGTGCAAAAGAAGGCGAGCTTGACGCTATTTGTGACGGATATGACGTGTTCGTGCCAACGATCATTGAACATGTCGAAAAAACGGGCGTTCATTCTGGCGATAGTTATGCGTTGCTGCCTGCCCAATCGTTTACGGAAGAGGAAAAAGAAAAAATGATCGATTATGCGAAACGCATCACAGAAAAGCTTCATTTTAAAGGGTTAATGAATGTTCAGTTTATTGTACGAGGCGGGGAAGTGTACGTATTAGAAGTGAATCCGCGCGCCAGTCGAACTGTTCCAATTGTAAGTAAAGTGACAGGTGTGCCGATGGTTCAACTTGCGACAAACATATTGCTTGGGAAATATTTGTCGGAAGACGTCAAACAATCGGTTTCTATCCCATATGTTGTCTTAAAGTATCCGGTATTTTCGACATATAAATTGCCTGGTGTCGATCCGCTCGTTGGACCGGAAATGAAGTCGACAGGGGAAGGGATTAGCATCGCAAAAACAGTGCAAGAAGCGGCATATAAAGCATTTTATCCATATCTCATAAAGAAAAAAGGGGCGTGCGAAATATACGTCGATGCGCCAGAACATGCGACATCGCTCATTCAACAAGCGCAGTGCCACGGTCTAGCGATTGTGACAGATGAGCCGTTCGAACGATGGGTCGAGAAAAAAGAAGCGCTCGCATTTGTAAGCCTCATGCGTGATGAACAAAGTGCATGGCGAAGAAAACAGGCGCTTGCCCGTCATGTGCTCGTGTTGACGGAAGAAGAAACGGCTCATTTGTTTTTACAAGCGTTGTCTGTGCAACATTTTTCTGTTTGTTCGATTCAAGATTGGTTAAAAAAATTACGTGAAGTGGTGAGAAAATGAATATGACAGCAACGATTCAATTAAAAGGGAAAGATTTTTTAACATTAGCGGACTATTCAAAAGAAGAAATCGAGTATTTGCTTCATTTAGCGCTTGAATTAAAAGAAAAGCAACAAAACGGCGAACGGTATACGCCGTTAAGCGGCAAAACGTTGGCGATGATTTTTGAAAAACCGTCTACGAGAACGCGCGTCTCATTTGAAGTGGGGATGGTGCAACTCGGCGGGCATGCGCTTCATTTAAGCAGTCGCGATTTGCAAATTGGGCGCGGAGAAACGATTGCAGATACAGCACGCGTATTATCGGAATATGTTGACGGCATTATGATCCGCACATTTGAGCATGAAAAAGTAGAAGAGCTCGCCCAGTATGCGAAGATTCCGGTCATTAACGGGTTAACTGACGACGATCATCCGTGTCAAGCGCTCGCTGATTTATTGACAATTTATGAAGTAAAGGGAAAACTACAAGGACTAAAACTTGCTTACATTGGCGATGGAAACAATATGGCACATGCGTTAATGCTTGCGGCGGCAAAAGTAGGCATGGATTGTGCCATTGCTTCACCGAAAGGATATGAACCGAAAGAAACGATTGTAAAAAAAGCAAAACATATCGCCAGCGAAAACGGAGCGACCATCATCGTCACAAACGATCCGTACGAAGCCATTGCGAATGCGGATGTTGTATACACAGACGTATGGGCAAGCATGGGGCAAGAGGCGGAAGCGAATGAGCGCATGCGCGTTTTCACCCCGTTTCAAGTAAATGAAGCGCTCGTTCAACAAGCGAAACAAGATTTTATTTTTTTACATTGCTTGCCAGCGCATCGCGGAGAAGAAGTGACGGAAGATGTGATCGATGGGAAACAGTCGTACATTTTCCAACAAGCAGGCAATCGCCTTCATGCACAAAAAGCGTTGCTCGTTTCATTACTGTAACAGTTGGATGGTCATCCGTTATTTCTCATCATGTTTACGAAGCAAAACGGACATACTATAAAATGATGAGACGATGAGGAGGGATACGGATGGGGCAAAGTAGACATTTTCGCCCAGGGCAAAAAGCACCAAACAACGGTATATATATTGAAATTGGTGAGACAGGAGATCAAGTAAAAAATCCGAAGAAATTAAAACTAAAAGCAGGCGATCGTTTCCCTGAAACGTCAAATCATAACCGCATTTGGACATACTTTCCGAAGCCGTAAGCCATCCTTGCATAAGGGTGGCTTTCTCGTTATAATACGTAATAGATAAAGGTCAAATAAAGTCAAAGTCAAAGGGGTGAACGTGATGAATATGCAACAAATGACGGAAAAAGTGCAAGAAGCACTCATGCGAGCGCAATCGTTAGCGGTGGAAAAGCAACATCAAGAAGTCGATGTTGAACATGTATGTATCGCGCTTTTTGAGCAAGAGGATGGGCTTGCTCGGCGTATTTGTGAAAAAATGGGCGTTTCCGTTTCTCAATTGATGGATGAATGGAACAAGCAACTGAACAAAAAACCGCAAGTCATTTCTAGTTCGGAAGCCGGAAAAATATATGTCACAAGCCGTTTGCAACAATGGCTAGTGCGCGCGGAACAAGAAGCGAAACAAATGAGTGATGAATATATATCTGTTGAACACTTGTTGCTTGCTCTCGTTGCGGACAAAGATGTGCAACCGACTTTGTCGCGTTATAGTATTGACCGAGAGAAGCTATTACAAACGATTATGGAAATAAGGGGGAATCAACGCGTGGTTAGTCCAAATCCAGAAGCTACATATGAAGCACTGCAAAAATACGGTCGCGATTTAGTGGCAGAAGTGAAAGCAGGGAAAATTGATCCGGTCATCGGTCGCGATAGCGAAATTCGGCGCGTTATTCGCATTTTATCACGCAAGACGAAAAACAACCCTGTGTTGATTGGTGAGCCTGGTGTCGGTAAAACAGCGATCGTCGAAGGGCTCGCGCAACGCATCGTCCGAAAAGACGTGCCGGAAGGATTAAAAGATAAAACGATTTTTGCGCTCGATATGAGTGCCCTCATTGCTGGTGCGAAGTTTCGCGGAGAATTTGAGGAACGGTTAAAGGCGGTATTAAATGAAGTCAAGAAAAGCGAAGGGCGCATTATTTTATTTATTGACGAACTGCATACGATCGTCGGGGCAGGACGAACAGACGGTGCATTGGATGCCGGCAATATGCTGAAGCCGATGCTTGCGCGTGGGGAATTGCATTGCATCGGAGCGACGACGCTTGATGAATACCGTCAATATATTGAAAAAGACCCAGCGCTTGAACGGCGCTTCCAACAAGTGCTCGTCGAAGAGCCAACGGTTGAAGATACGATTTCGATTTTGCGTGGATTAAAAGAGCGATTTGAAATTCATCACGGCGTCAACATTCATGACGGTGCGCTTGTGGCGGCGGCGACGTTATCAGACCGTTACATTTCCGATCGTTTTTTACCTGATAAAGCGATCGACTTAGTTGATGAAGCGTGCGCGATGATTCGCACAGAAATTGATTCGATGCCGACAGAATTAGATGAAGTCATGAGAAAAATGATGCAGCTTGAAATTGAAGAAGCAGCGCTCAAAAAAGAACAAGATGAAGCAAGCAAACAACGCTTGCAAGCATTATCGCAAGAGCTGGCGAATTTGCGCGAAAAAGCAAACGCGATGAAAGCGCAATGGGAAAAAGAAAAAGAAGCGATTCAACATGTGCGCACATTGCGTGAGCAGTTAGAAAAAGCAAAGCGCGAGTTAGAAGAAGCAGAAAACAATTACGATCTAAATAAAGCGGCGGAACTCCGCCACGGACGTATTCCACAGCTTGAAAAACAATTAAAACAGCTCGAACAAAGCGAAAAAGAGCGCCGTTTGTTGCGTGAAGAAGTGACGGAAGAAGAAATTGCAACGATTGTGTCGAAATGGACGGGCATTCCGGTGACGAAGCTTGTGGAAGGCGAACGGGAAAAATTGCTGCGGCTTTCAGACATTTTACATGAGCGTGTCATCGGACAAGACGAAGCTGTTGAACTAGTGAGTGATGCGGTATTGCGTGCACGTGCAGGCATGAAAGATCCGAATCGTCCGATCGGTTCATTTCTTTTCCTCGGTCCGACAGGTGTTGGGAAAACAGAACTGGCGAAGGCGTTAGCGGAAGCGCTTTTTGACAGTGAACAACGAATCATTCGTATCGATATGTCTGAATATATGGAAAAACATGCGGTGTCCCGCTTAATTGGAGCACCGCCAGGGTATGTTGGTTACGAAGAAGGAGGACAACTAACCGAAGCGGTGCGCAGAAAACCATATTCGGTGATTTTGCTTGATGAAATTGAAAAAGCGCATCCAGAAGTGTTTAACATTTTACTGCAAATGTTAGATGACGGTCGCATGACTGACTCTCAAGGAAGAACGGTCGACTTTAAAAACACAGTCGTCATTATGACGTCCAATATTGGATCACATACGTTGTTAGAAGCGGTCGATGCGCATGGCGAGGTAAACGAAGAAGCGCGCGAACAAGTGTTGAAACAATTGCGTATGCATTTCCGACCAGAGTTTTTAAACCGCATCGACGATATTGTATTGTTTAAACCGTTAACCGTACGTGAGGTAAAAGGTATTGTCGAGAAGTTCATCAAACAATTAGAAGAACGGTTAGCGGAACGCCATATGACAGTCACACTAACAGAAGAAGCGAAAACGTACATTGCGACACACGGGTTTGACCATGTATATGGTGCGCGTCCATTGAAACGATTCATTCAAAAACATATTGAAACAAAGCTTGCGCGTGAAATTGTTGCAGGGCGCATTGGAGATTACAGTGCGGTGACAATCGATGTCGAGGGCGATGAATTGGTCGTAAAAAAAGGATAAACGGACAAATGCCGTTTATCCTTTTTTAATGATGCACAGGGTCGTTTGGAATGAGTTGCGCAATCAACAAAATGAGAACGGTTGCAATGATCGCTAATGTAGCCCCTGTTGCGAAATGATAAGTGACCCCGATCATCGAGCTAACGACGTATGTCACCATGTTTACTAATAAAAACGTCCAAAAAAACGTCCAGAAAATACGCATATAACTCCCTCCTTTACACTCTTTTTTTATCTTAACATAAATGGTGGATGAGCGAAAATGAAAAATTACAACGCCTAGTACACGAAAAAGAAAATCGCATACGATATATTGTACAATGATGTGCTTAAGGTGGACGGTTATGACAGAGAAGCAACGATTTTTCCAATTTAGCGAGCAATGGTGTGCGATTCATGTGCCAGAGCGACCGAACGGATTTGCATTACTTATTTTAGGAGATGTATCTCATTTTGTTGATGACAAGACGAGCTTATGGATGCAACATGTTGGAAAAAACAAGTTGTTACACGATTTATTACAACATGGGTATACGATTTTTTATTCGCATTTGTACGGTGCCAATTGGGGAAGTCCAAAAGCCGTCAAACTAGCGAAACAGCTTATTCATTACGTATTAAAAACGGAAATTTTAAATGAGCGCATTTACGTGTTGGCAGAAGGGATGGGAGCGCTTGTCGCTTTGCAATTGATGAACGAATTGGGCGACCAAATACGTGCCATCGCGCTATTAAATCCTTGTTTATCTTTACAAGGACAGTTGCAATATGAAAAAGAGCATAAATTTTTTTATAAGCGACTGTTGCGCCAACTAAAACAAGCATATGGGCAAGAAGAAGTTGAACGATGCATCCCTCCACTCTGTCCGCCCGTTGTGCCGATGAAAATTTGGCAAGTATCAGGGGTGAACCGATATCCGTCAACGATCCACGCACGAGCATATGCTCAAACGTTTCACGTTCCTGTATCGTATCATTTGCCGGAAAAAACGTATATGTTTGCGCAGGCCATTCATGACTTTTATGAGCAATATAGTGACGTATAGTCCCCATACCCGTGGGGATTTTTTCTTTACCGATAAGAAAGGAAACAAGTAAAATAAAAAATGAGACGGGAAAAGGAGTGTTGCATGTTGATGTGGCGATATACATATTTGATTTTTGCACTACTTGTTATTTTAACTTCTTGCGCCCCTGCTCAATTATCGTCGGGGAATGTACAAAAAGTTGGACTGCTTGTTCCTGATACGATTGATGATCAAGTGTGGGGAACGAAAGGGTATAAAGGATTGCTACGCATTCAAGCGAAATTTGGTGTCGATGTGTTTTATCGTGAAGGGGTAAACTCAAAGGCTGCGACTAAACAAGCGGTAAAAGAATTTCATCGAAAAGGCGTCAATTTAATTTTCGGGCATGGGAACGAATATGGAGAATATTTTGATGACATCGCAGAGAAATACCCGAACGTCCATTTTGTGTTTTTTAACGGAGAAGCGAAAAAGAAAAACGTTACGAGCTTAAATTTTCAAGGGCATGCGATGGGCTTTTTTGGCGGTATGGTCGCAGGACATATGACGAAAACGAATAAAATCGGTGTTATTGCTGCGTTTGAATGGCAACCGGAAGTGGACGGCTTTTTTGAAGGAGCGTTATATGAAAACGAAAACGTTCACGTTGATGTAGAATATGTGCAAAGTTGGGATGACATTGATGCAGCGATGGCAATTGTTGAGCGAATGATCGCTGATGGGGTCGATATTGTATATCCTGCTGGTGATAAATTTAGCGTACCGATCATTGAAAAAATGAAAGAACATGGGCTATATGCGATTGGCTATGTGACAGACCAAGCAGATTTAGGGGAACGAACGGTACTAACGAGCACCGTCCAACATGTCGATGCATTATATGAGCTCGTTGCGCAAAAGTTTATTGATGGAGAGTTAGCTTCAGGGACGACATATGTTGATTTTCAAGAAGGTGTCGTGGAACTCGGCGCGTTTAGTCCGCTTGTCGATGAATCGTTCCAACAAAAAATAACAAAAGCCATTGAACGATATAAAAAAACGGGGAAATTGCCAAATGAATGAGGGGAATACCACCCTCATTTTTTTATTGCATGAAACGAAAAAAGAAAGTAAAATTAGTACCAAGTAATAAAGTTTGATAATAAAAGGAGACGATATTTCCGTGAGTGCAGGAATTATTGGAATTGGACGATATTTGCCAGAGCGTATTGTGACGAATAAAGAATTAGAACAACAAATGGATACGTCTGATGAATGGATTCGGACGCGAACAGGTATCGAGGAACGGCGCATTGCTTCAGAAGATATGGATACGTCCGATATGGGATATATCGCAGCGAAGCGTGCGCTTGACGATGCGGGTATTTCTCCCGAACAAATTGATTTGATTTTAGTGGCGACGGTGACACCAGATCGTGCGTTTCCGTCTGTTGCATGTATGCTACAAGAAAAGCTTGGTGCGGTGCGCGCGGCAGCGCTTGATGTGAGCGCGGCATGTGCAGGATTTATGTATGCCATGGTGACAGCGAAACAATTTATCGAAACGGACACATACAAATATGTGCTCGTTGTCGGGGTAGAAAAATTATCGAAAATTGTCGATTGGACGGATCGAAACACAGCGGTGTTGTTTGGGGACGGTGCAGGAGCTGTTGTGATAGGGAAAGTTTCGGAAGGTCGCGGCATCGTGTCGTTTGAACTTGGAGCAGACGGTACAGGCGGAAAATATTTATATCAAGACGATTATGTCGTGATGAACGGACGGGAAGTGTTTAAGTTTGCTGTGCGTCAAATGGGCGAGTCGTGTATTCGCGTATTAGAAAAAGCAGGGTTGACGAAAGCAGACGTCGACTTTTTAATTCCACACCAAGCGAACATTCGTATTATGGAAGCGGCACGCGAACGGTTAGAACTACCTGTTGATCGCATGTCGATTACGGTTAATAAATACGGAAATACGTCTGCTGCATCGATCCCGATTTCACTTGTCGAAGAAGTGGAAGCTGGACGTATTCAAGATGACGATTTAATTATTATGGTTGGCTTTGGCGGTGGATTAACGTGGGGCGCTATTGCGTTGCGCTGGGGCAAATAACGATGTATGATGAAACAAAGGAGTGATGTGTGGTGGCGAAAAGACGAGTTGTTGTCACAGGATTAGGAGCAGTAACGCCGTTAGGCAATGACGTTGAAACGACGTGGAAAAACATCGTTGCTGGACAATCGGGCATCGGTCCGCTCACACGATTAAACGCGGACGATTTTCCTGCGAAAGTGGCAGCGGAAGTGAAAGACTTTCAAGTCGAACAATTTATGGATAAAAAAGAAGCACGCAAAATGGATCGCTTCACGCAATATGCAGTCGCGGCTTCGATGATGGCTGTAAAAGATGCCAATTTACAAATTACAGAAGATAACGCTACACGCGTCGGTGTATGGATCGGTTCAGGCATCGGCGGAATGGAAACGTACGAGGAACAACTAAAGACGTTTTTAGAAAAAGGGTATCGTCGCGTAAGCCCGTTTTTCGTTCCGATGATGATTCCAGATATGGCGGCAGGGCAAGTGTCGATTATGCTTGGTGCAAAAGGAATAAACTCATGTACAGTGACTGCTTGCGCCACAGGAACGAACTCGATTGGCGATGCGTTTAAAGTCATTGAACGTGGTGATGCGGACGTCATGATTACAGGCGGAACAGAGGCGCCGATTACGCATATGGCGTTTGCAGGATTTAGCGCCGCAAAAGCGCTCTCGTTTAATCCCGATCCGAAAACAGCGTGCCGCCCATTCGATCAACATCGTGACGGATTTATTATGGGCGAAGGGGCTGGCATTATTATTTTAGAAGAGCTGGAACATGCGCTAAAACGCGGTGCGCGCATTTATGCAGAAATTGTCGGTTACGGTGCGACAGGCGATGCATATCATATTACCGCGCCAGCACCTGGCGGGGAAGGCGGTGTACGCGCGATGCGCCAAGCGCTTCGTGATGCGAATATGCAACCTGAAGACATCGATTACATTAACGCGCACGGAACGAGCACAGAGTATAACGATAAATATGAAACGATGGCGATTAAAGAAGTGTTTGGTGAACATGCGTACAAATTAGCCGTCAGCTCGACAAAATCAATGACTGGTCATTTACTTGGCGCAGCTGGCGCGATTGAAGCGATTTTCTCCGTTTTATCGATTTACGATGGCGTCATTCCGCCAACGATTAACTATGAAACGAAAGATCCAGAATGCGACTTAGATTACGTGCCGAATGTCGCGCGCAAACAAGACGTGCGTGCCGTATTAAGCAACTCACTTGGTTTTGGTGGACATAATGCGACCATTATTTTCAAAAAATATGAAGGATGAGGCTCTCCTCATCCTTTTCACATTTTCCTTTCGTTTGTCGTACAATGCGATAACGAAAGGGGAGAGAGTCATGGGAGTGATTAACACAGAAAATTGGTTTGAACATGACAAATGGCGAGAAAAAATAAACGAAGACATACAGCGCCATTTATTTGCACATGGGATGGCGCGGCGCAATCAACATGATATGATGAAACAGCTTGAACAAAAAAACGTATGGGCGTTTGTTGCCAACAAGTTTGCCGAGCTAAAAAAAGAGTGGAATGGACCAGATGTGCCGATTTATATTTTTCCTGCCGATGCTACCAATCGTTCGCTCCAACATGAATTTGGCGGAAAGTCAGGCGTCGCTTTTCGCGATCAACTATTTTTATTTTTGCTTCCTCATGTTCCGAATGAACATATTTACGCCCTCCTCATTCACGAATACAATCACGTTTGCCGTTTACATGTTGATCCGAAAGATGAGCGCGACTATACGCTCCTTGACCGCATCGTCATGGAAGGATTAGCCGAAAACGCGGTGTATGAGCGACTTGGGAGCAAATATGTTGCGAAATGGACGACATATTACACAGAGGAACAACTAAAGCAGTTTACGAAAAAATGGATCGTGCCAAACATATCGCTTCGTCCAAACGATGCGCGTTACCGTCCGCTTTTATACGGTTCAACTTTTTATCCGCGCATGCTCGGCTATGCGGTCGGATATAACATCGTGAAGCGAGCGTTGGAAAAAAACACGATGATGGAATTATTGGTAATGGAATCAGAACAAATTTTTTTCATGTAACGCATCGTTTCCCTGCTTGTTCATACATATAGTAGTGGACAAGGGGGACTTATGTATGCGTTTCTTTTTTTATTTGCTTGGGTTTGGAATGTCGGTGATCGGTGGAACGACGATGATTGCGTATTTAAACATTATGGCATCGCGTGCAGATTGGAAAGAATATTTATTATTTATTAGCACAAAAGTGGAGTGTTATTTTTTACCTATCGGCTTATTCATGACGTGGCTAAGTATTTTTTTTCCATTTCGTGATGATGGTTAAATTTAGGGTGAAATGGAATAAAATGAACGACCTCTGACCATACTGTGAACAAATCGTTTGAAGTGAGGGGTTATGCATGTTATATCTTCACGATGTTTGGGTAAATTGGTTTGAAGGAGAAGAAAATGGATATAACGTTTGCCACTTTTATGAGTGGAGAAAAGATGATGCGATTGAGTTATTAGATCAAGTGCCAGTATTAAAAGTGAGCCCACAATTGTTTTACTACTTGGAAAATAGCCTATCGGAAATTCCTAAACCGTTGCTTGAAGATGTGCATCAAAAAGCGTATGTGCGCAAAAATCATGAACGCATTCAGCTTGATTATTGTTTTATCGCCACAGACGGCTATGGCATCATTGCGATTGATACGATTGGCTATCATATTCCGATTCGGAAAAGCCGTCTCATTCCACGGCAAGAACAGCTCGTTTATGAGATGATGAAAGAGCAAGATGTGCGCATATATCCGTTTCAACAAAGTGAAAAAGAATATCATATTTTATCGCCTCATCCTGCACTTATGAGCGGATTGACGCGCAAAGAGCGGCAATTGAAGCAGCTATTATTTATGGCGCTTGATCAGTTGTACGGAACGAAAAATGTCGCTGAAGTGCGCTATTGGTATACGGAGTGGGCACCAGAAAAGTATGCATACATTCAACAAATGTCGTTTGAAGAAGCGTGGAACGGCTTGTATGAAGAAGCGAAATACGGATGGTCGGAGCGCCATGCACATTTGTGCGAACGGCTCGTGAAAGGACAACCGTTTTTTGAAAAACTATGGGAAATGGAACAAGAGCCGAAGGTGAATTAAAAAACTCAGCCCCGCATGGAGCTGAGTTTTTTATCTTCTTTTTCTTCCTAAACCGATGGCATTTTCCATTTTATTCAACATTTTACTTGCGACGCGGTTTGCTTTTTCGGCACCTTCGTCTAAAATGTCGTCTAGTTCGGAACTTTCCATGAGCTCATAATATTTTTGTTGAATTGGCGTTAATGCGTCAATAATGACTTGAGCAACGTCTGCTTTAAATTCCCCGTATCCTTTTCCAGCATAACGTTCTTCTAACTGTTCAATCGGTTCGTTCGCTAAAATGGAGTAAATCGTTAATAAGTTCGATACGCCCGGTTTATTTTCTTTATCATAACGAATGATTCCTTCAGAGTCCGTCACAGCGCTTTTTACTTTTTTCTCGATCGTTTTTGCATCATCAAGCAACGTAATGTACGATTTTTGGTTTGGATCCGATTTGCTCATTTTTTTCGTCGGATCGGTTAGTGACATAATGCGTGCACCGATTTTTGGAATGCGCGCTTCTGGGATCGTGAAAATTTCTCCGTATCGTTTATTAAATCGCTCCGCTAAATCGCGCGTCAGCTCAATATGTTGTTTTTGGTCTTCGCCGACAGGGACGATGTCCGTCGAATAAAGTAAAATATCAGCTGCCATAAGCGGCGGATACGTTAACAACCCAGCGCTGACCGCTTCTTTTCCAGCTGATTTATCTTTAAATTGCGTCATCCGCTCTAATTCGCCAATGTAGGCGATGCATTGCAAAATCCAACCCGCTTGCGCATGCGCAGGCACTTCTGATTGAATAAACAACGTTGATTTGTTCGGATCGATGCCAACCGCTAAATAAAAGGCCGCTAAACTGCGAATGTTTTTCCGAAGCGCGAGCCGATCTTGCGGAACGGTAATCGCATGTTGATCAACGATACAAAAGTAGCAGTTGTAATCGTCTTGCAATTCAACAAATTGCTTCATCGCCCCGATATAGTTGCCGAGCGTAATGACACCGCTCGGTTGAATGCCAGAAAAAATCGTCTTCATGAAATCACTCCTTTTTTTATTTTTCCAAATAAAAAAGTCCTATCATCTTTAGGGACGATAGAACCGTGGTGCCACCCTAGTTATTGCCGATACGACAATCACTTTGCCCATGCGCATGCATGGCACCTTTGTAACGTAAGGCAAACGTCCAAGCCTACTTTTTGTGTTCAGCTTGAATGCTCGAAAGCCCATTCCATACAACTAGCGGCTTGTTCGCACCGTCCACAAGCTCTCTGAACGCCTCGTCATATGTACTATTCTTCGTCATCGCATCGGTTTTTGAAAACATTATATGAGTTTCCACTTCGATTGTCAATTCATGTATGAAAAAATGAGCGTTGCGCCTGTGACGACCAGCCCAGCAAAAAAAAGCGTCGCTCCCCATTGTTTTTTTGACGCGTCGTCGCGTTGTTCATCAGCCATGTATCGTTCAACAGGGGAACGAAACAATCGTTTAAAGCTAGAAATGGTAACGTCGAAAAATCCTTTTTCATATATGAATCGAAATCCACCAATAATAACGAGTGGTTGAGCAAGCAAAAAAGAAGTATTAATAAATGTTAACCATTTGTTTGAAGAAAAAAGTGCAACCGTTAGCGCAACTAAAAATATGAAAACACTTGTTATGACTGCATTTTTCACCATTCATCCACCTTTCGCGCTTAATCGCTGTAAAGTATTATACTAAAAAAAGTGTAAATTTTCTATTTACAAACGAATAAAAAACAAATAAAATAGTCATCAAGCTGATTTTATCAAATTTGTGAACAAGCTTAACATTTATTTAAAATGTTAGAAAATTTAAAAAAAGTTTCAAAAAAATCTTTTCAAGTATACTAATTCGTTATATAATGTCCTTGTGTTTCAAATCTTCTGATAAATCAGAAGATGGAAATAAATACAATAAAAAGATGAGGGGGAAACTCGCATGAAGAAAAAGTTATCGATCTTTTTCGTTCTTCTTCTCGTCGCTTCCATGGTGCTAGCAGCGTGTGGCGGCAAAAAAGAAGAAGCGGAGCCTTCTAAAGAAGGCGAAAAGCCGGCTCAAGAAGCGCCAGCGAAAGAGCAAGTGTTAAACTTGCTTGAAACATCAGAAATTCCTTCGTTGGACTCTACATTAGCAACTGACAGCGTATCATTCCGCGTCATGAACAACGTATTTGAAGGTCTATACCGCTTAGACCAAAACAATGAGCCAACACCTGGAATGGCTGAGAGCTATGAAGTAAGCGAAGATGGAAAAGTATACACATTCAAACTTCGCGATGCGAAATGGTCAAACGGTGAGCCTGTGACGGCAAACGATTTCGTATATGCATGGAGAAAAGCGCTTGATCCAAACACAGGTGCTGAGTATGCATACATTATGTACGACATTAAAAACGCTGAAGAAGTAAACACAGGAAAAGTACCTGTTGACCAATTAGGTGTAAAAGCGGTTGACGAAAAAACATTACAAGTTGAATTGAAAAACCCAATTCCTTATTTCTTAAGCTTATTGGCGTTTCCTACATTTTATCCACAAAACGAGAAATTCGTTAAGGAACAAGGGGACAAGTACGGTCTTGAAGCAAACACAACAATTTACAACGGTCCGTTCGTATTAAGCGAGTGGAAACATGAACAAAGCTTCCAGTTAAAGAAAAACGAGCAATATTGGGATGCACAAACAGTAAAGCTTGAAACAATTAACTTCAACATCGTTAAAGACGTTGCGACTGGTGTAAACTTATATGAAACAAACAAAGCAGACCGCGTTGGTTTAAGCGCAGAGTTTGTTGACAAGTATAGCAGCGACAAAAACTTTAAAACAAAATCAGAGCCTGTATTGTTCTTCATTCGCATGAATCAAAAGAACGAAGTGTTGAAAAACGTCAACGCTCGTAAAGCGATTGCGATGGGCTTCGATAAAGAAGCAATGGTTGCAACAATTTTAAATAACGGTTCAAAAGCAGCGAACTATTTCGTTCCAGAAGGATTTGTTACTGGTCCGAACGGAAAAGACTTCCGTGAAGAAAATGGCGATTTAGTGAAATTTAACGCAGAAGAAGCGAAAAAGTATTGGGAACAAGCGAAAAAAGAGCTTGGCAAAGACAAAATTACGCTTGAATTGTTAAACTACGATTCTGAAAGTGCGAAGAAAATCGGTGAGTTCTTAAAAGAGCAACTTGAGACAAACTTACCTGGTTTAACAATTAACATTAAGCAACAACCATTCAAGCAAAAACTTGATCTTGAAAGCAAAATGCAATATGAGTTATCATTTGCTGGTTGGGGTCCAGACTATCAAGACCCAATGACATTCATCGATATGTTTGTGACAAACGGTGCTCACAACCAAACAGGTTGGTCAAATGCTGAGTACGACAAGCTTGTAAAAGATGCGAAAACAACGCTTCTTTCTGACTTGCAAGCTCGTTGGGATGCAATGGTAAAAGCTGAGAAAATCTTGTTAGATGAAGCAGTTATCGCTCCAATGTATCAACGTGGTGCAGCATACCTTGAGCGTGAATACGTCAAAGGTATTGTTGATCATCCATTCGGTCCAGACAACAGCTACAAGTGGGCATATATCGAGTAATCGAAAAGAAAGGAGAGTATATGTGCGACAGACAAGCATATACTCTCCTTTTGCCTGCTAATCCGAAAAATTTCAAAAAGTTTTTAATTTTGTAAGGAGGTGTGCAATATGGCACGATATACGTTACAACGTTTTGTTTACATGTTGATTACGTTGTTTATTATCGCAACGGCAACGTTCTTTTTAATGAAGCTTCTCCCAGGTTCCCCTCTCCAAAATCAAGAGAAGTTATCGCCAGAACAACAAAAAATCATTTTAGAAAAATATGGATTAAACGATCCGGTGCCAGTACAATACATTCGCTATCTAGGCAACTTGGCGAAAGGAGATTTAGGGGTTTCTTTCCAGTATGATAATCGTCCAGTTTCACAATTGATTGGCGATCGCATCGGCCCATCTGCACAACTTGGTTTTCAAGCGCTTGTATTCGGAACCATTGTCGGTATTTTGCTAGGTGTCATCGCTGCTGTTCGTCACAATACAGCCATTGACTATACGGCAACGATATTAGCTGTTTTAGGTATTTCTATTCCATCATTTGTATTTGGTGGATTGTTACAATATTACATCGGCGTAAAATTGAAACTACTTCCTGTTGCGTTTTGGGAAGGATTTGAGTATACAATTATGCCAACGTTGGCATTATCGGTATTTGTTATTGCAAGCATTGCGCGCTTTATGCGTACAGAAATGCTAGAAGTGCTCGGTTCAGATTACATTTTAACCGCGCGTGCGAAAGGAATTAGTGGTTTCGGCGTTATTTTTAAACACGGATTAAGAAACGCAATGATTCCAATTATTACAATTCTTGGTCCGATGGCAGTTAACTTAATGACGGGAACGTTAGTTATTGAGCAAATTTTCGCTGTTCCGGGCTTAGGGGAGCAGTTCGTTCGTTCGATTAACTTAAACGATTATCCGGTCATTATGGGTACGACGATTTTCTATAGTGCGTTATTTATTCTCGTTATTTTTATTGTGGACTTGCTTTACGGTTTAATTGATCCGCGAATTCGTTTAGCGGGAGGGAAAAAATGATGACAGAAAAACAATTATCTCCTGAGTTGTTTGAATTAGCGACAGAACGCCAAGGTGATATGGAAAAAATTAATCGTCCAAGCTTAACGTTTTTCCAAGACGCTTGGATTCGTTTGCGTAAAAATAAAGGAGCCGTTTTCGGATTAGTGATGATTATCATCATTACGCTTATGGCCATTTTTGCGCCAATACTTAGCAACCATACGTATAAAGAGCAAAATTTAAAACATGCGAAATTACCACCGCGCATTCCGGTGTTGGAAAATATAGATTGGCTTCCGTTTAACGGAAAAGATATGAATGGAATTAATGTGTACGAAAAACGTGGAGTGAAAGAATACTATTGGTTCGGAACAGACGATCTCGGACGTGATTTATGGACGCGTACATGGTATGGGGCTCGCATTTCGCTATATATCGGTGTATTAGCGGCGGCGATTGATTTGTTAATCGGGATTGCATATGGCGGGATTTCTGGATTTTACGGCGGTCGTGTCGACAATGTGATGCAACGTATTATTGAAGTGTTAGTTGGTATTCCGAATTTAATTGTTGTTATTTTGTTTATTCTTGTGTTTGAGCCGGGAATTATTTCGATTACTGTCGCAATGGTTATTACTGGCTGGGTGACGATGGCGCGTATTGTGCGTGGACAAATTTTGAAATTAAAAAATATGGAATACGTTTTAGCTGCTCGTACGCTCGGTGCATCTGACTCTCGTATTATCGCTAAACATTTATTACCAAACGTCGTTGGTCCAATTATTATTACGACGATGTTTACGATTCCGAGTGCGATTTTTACAGAGGCGTTTTTAAGCTTTATTGGACTCGGTATTCGTCCACCTCAAGCATCGCTCGGTTCACTCGTCAACGACGGTTACAAATCGATCCAAACGTTCCCTCATTTAATGATGATTCCAGCGTTTGTGATCAGCTTACTCATTTTAAGCTTTAACTTATTAGCAGACGGATTGCGCGATGCGCTTGATCCAAAAATGCGTAAATAACGGATGAAAGGGGTGGAATGATGGAAAAGGTACTAGAAGTAAAAGATTTGCATATTTCTTTTGACGTGTACGGTGGCGAAGTACAAGCTGTACGAGGTGTATCGTTTGATTTATATAAAGGAGAGACGCTTGCGATCGTTGGTGAGTCTGGTTCAGGTAAATCGGTCACATCTAAAGCGCTTATGCGTTTACTACCGATGCCACCGGCAAAAATTAAACAAGGACAAATTTTATTAGAAGGTCGCGATCTCACAAAGCTGTCGGAAAAAGAGATGCAACGTGTACGCGGTGCGGAAATTTCGATGATTTTCCAAGACCCGATGACTGCATTAAATCCAACGATGACAATCGGAAAACAAATTACAGAAGTATTATTAAAGCATCAGCAAATGACAAAAGAAGAGGCGAAAGCGCGTGCCATTGAGCTACTTGATCTTGTTGGTATTAAAGAGCCAGCGCTTCGTTTTAAACAATATCCGCATCAATTATCAGGTGGGATGCGTCAACGTGTCGTCATTGCGATTGCACTTGCATGCAATCCGAAAGTGTTAATTGCCGATGAGCCGACGACAGCGTTAGACGTAACGATTCAAGCGCAAATTTTAGAGCTGATTAAAGACATTCAGAAAAAGACAGGAACGTCGATTATTTTCATTACGCATGACTTAGGTGTGGTGGCAAATGTAGCGGATCGTGTGGCGGTCATGTATGCTGGAAAAATCATTGAAAAAGGAACGGTTGATGAAATTTTCTACAACCCGAAACATCCGTATACGTGGGGGTTGCTTGCGTCGATGCCGAGCTTAGAACATGGCGATGAGGAATTGTACTCGATTCCGGGAACGCCTCCGGATTTGTTAAATCCACCAAAAGGAGATGCGTTCGCGCCTCGCAATGCGTATGCGTTAAAGATTGACTATGAAATGGAACCGCCAATGTTCAAAGTTTCTGATACGCACTATGCGGCAACATGGTTGCTTCATCCGAATGCACCGAAAGTCGAACCTCCGAAAGTCGTTCGTGAACGGATGAAAAAATTCGTTACACTAACGAACAACAAAGGAGGGAATAAGCAATGAGCGAAAAACAAAAACTTGTCGAAGTGAAAAACTTAAAACAATATTTTAAAGTCGGTAAAGGTCAAGTTGTCAAAGCGGTTGACGATGTGACGTTCGACATTTATAAAGGCGAAACGCTCGGTCTTGTTGGTGAGTCAGGATGCGGAAAGTCAACGACAGGCCGTACGATTATTGGGTTATATGAAGCCACAGGCGGCGAAGTATTGTTTAACGGTTTAAGTGTGCATCGGAAAAAGTCTGCGAAAGAAGCGAAAGAATTAAAACGGAAAATGCAAATGATTTTCCAAGACCCGTATGCATCGTTAAACCCACGTATGACGGTTGCGGATATTATTGCGGAAGGAATCGATATTCACGGATTAGCGTCTTCGAGAGAAGAACGCATGAATCGCGTGTATGAATTGCTTGAGACGGTCGGACTGAACCGTGAACACGCGAACCGTTATCCACATGAGTTTTCTGGCGGGCAACGTCAACGGATCGGCATTGCACGCGCGCTTGCGGTTGAGCCGGAATTTATTATCGCAGACGAGCCAATTTCGGCACTTGACGTATCGATCCAAGCACAAGTTGTCAACTTAATGAAAAAGTTACAACGTGAAAAAGGATTGACGTATTTATTTATCGCTCACGATTTGTCAATGGTCAAATACATTAGCGACCGAATTGGCGTCATGTATTTCGGAAAAATGGTTGAGCTTGCGGATGCAGAAGAGTTGTACCGCAATCCAATTCATCCGTACACGAAATCGCTTCTTTCAGCGATTCCACACCCAGACCCAGAAACAGAACGGACGCGCAAACGTATCATTTACGATCCATCGCAACATAATTATAAAGAAGGCGAAGATGTGCGCATGCGCGAAATTACGCCAGGTCATTTCGTTTACTGCTCCGAAGCAGAGTACGAAAAATATAAGGCGATGTACAGCTAATCTCTCGAACGAGAGGTTAGCTTTTTTCGTTTGATGTACTAAAGTATTATACAATATTTTGATTCGTTTGACTATTTCGTTTTTAAAAAAAGCCTCGAGATTATCTCGAAGCTTTTTTTCCACCGACCGCTTTCCAGCCTGTTTGCATTTGTTCACTCATCGCTGTATGTAATCGCTTTTTCCGACCGCCAAATATGTTTTCACCAATGCCGTTTAAAATGACGCCCATGAGCGCCGTAATGCCGATCACTAAAATGGCGACGATCGTAAAGTCGATAAAAAATTGCGCCATACGTTTTCCCCCTTTGTTTGCCATGTCTATTTTTATTGTAGAGAAAATTTGAAACTAACGCAACGAAAAATGAAACCATTTTGATCGGACAACCGTATAATATGTTGGGTAAAATTGAAAAAAGGTGTATCTTTCTAAACTTTTTTGTTGTATAATGTACGTTGTAGAGTTTTTTAAAGTCATTTTAAAATAAGATGTGTTTTAATACAGAAAGCGAATAAAGCAACCCATAAGGGAGTGATTCACATATGGTGATCGTATATTCATCGCCAAGTTGTACGTCTTGCCGAAAAGCAAAAGCGTGGTTAGAAGAGCATAACATTCCGTATAAAGAGCGCAATATTTTTGCCGAGCCGTTAACGATTGAAGAAATTAAAAGCATTTTGCGTATGACAGAAAACGGAACGGACGAAATTATTTCGACTCGTTCGAAAATTTTTCAAAAGTTAAATATTCAAGTGGATTCGTTACCGCTGCAAGATTTATATGAAATTATTCGCCAACATCCAGGATTGTTGCGCCGTCCAATTATTATGGACGAAAAGCGCCTGCAAGTTGGTTACAACGAAGATGAAATTCGTCGCTTTTTACCGAGAAAAGTGCGGACGTATCAATTGCGTCAAGCACAACAGCTCGTCAACAACAAAGGCTTAGCGTAAATGCTAAGCCTTTTATAGTAGTGGTGAAAGAAGGCGTGCTGTCGATTCAGCGATGCGCATCCAGAGCGGTCGGCGTTTGAATTGATGTATATCAATTTTTGATGAATGCTCGAAGTCGTTTAAAAAGTCATCGACTAGCGTTTGTACGCTTGGCGTTTGATATAAAAACGCATTCACTTCAAAATTTAAATGAAAACTGCGCATATCCATATTCGCCGTGCCGATCGAAGCGAGTTCCCCATCTACGACGATAATTTTGCTGTGCATAAACCCTTTTTCGTATTCGTAAATGGTCGCCCCTGCTTCGAGTAGTTCAGGAAAATAAGAGCGAGAAGCGTAAAACACAATTTTTTTATCCGGTCGCTTCGGCACGAGAAGTCGTACATCAATACCGCTTAATGCTGCTACTTTCAATGCCGTTAAAATATCTTCATCTGGAATGAAATACGGTGAGGCGATCCAAATCGATTGTTGGGCTGATGTAATCATCGCAAAAAATAAATGTTTAATGACTTCCCATTTCGTATCCGGTCCACCGGCGACAAGCTGAACGCCTCCGAGCGTTTCATCCTCAACCGTCGGCGCACTTAAATAGTTCATTGTCAACCATTGTTGACCGGTCATGTAATACCAGTCTTGTAAAAAAATCAGTTGCAACGTGCGCACCGCTTCGCCATACACGAGTAAATGCGTATCGCGCCAAAAGCCGAAATACTCATTTTTCCCTAAATATTCATCGCCAATATTTAAGCCGCCAACGAAGCCGACTTTTCCATCAATGACGATAATTTTGCGATGGTTGCGGAAGTTGATGGTATTGTTTAAAAACGGCAAGCGAACAGGGGAGAATGGGATCATATCGACGCCTGCTTCGCGCATCTCATGTATGTACGTTTTCGACAGTTTCCAACTTCCGACCGCATCATATAAAAAGCGGACGTGTACCCCTTTTTTTGCTTTGGCGATTAATATTTGTTTTAGCCGTTGCCCGATATCGTCATCACGTACGATATAATATTCAAGATGAATGTGATGCTCTGCTTTTTCTAATTCCGCAAAAATGGCAGCGAACGTTTCTTCCCCGTTTGTTAACACGCGCGTTTTTGTTGCGGTTGAAATCGATTCTTTCGTCATTCGTCTAGCTAGTTGTAACAACGGCTGTTGATGTGGTTTCATATATAATTTTCGTTCATGATTCGCGTCATTCCGTTCTAGTTTGCGAAACGTTTGTTCATCGAGTAGCGCTTTTTTTCGAAATAATCGTTTTTTCCGATAGTTTTGACCGAGTAAAAAATAAAAAATAAAGCCGATGAGCGGAAAGCTACTAAATAAAACGAGCCATGTGAGCGTTTTCGTCGGGTGGCGATTTTCTAAAAAGATGACAAACGAAATAAAAATAACTGACAATGTGACGAATAAGCTGAACGTTCCGAGTAGCCAGCCTTCCCAATAATCTTTTGTCACTGCTAGAAAGCCGATGAAAGCAAGTATAAATAGTGCAACTTTTAACGCATTTCTCATTTGTTGTTCACCTGACCTCGCGAGAAAAAAGCCGATTTCAATTGGTTGAAATCGGCGTTATGAGTTTGGAAAGTGTTTTGCGATCATCGTTAATGCTTGTTGTGCGATGACGATTTTCCCATATTCTTCAAGGCGATGAATCGTCATTTGAGAATCTTGCCCGTATTCAAGTAATATGCTTAACATATTATCAATGTCGCGATCGGTATCTTCTTCTGTAAATTCGACGTACAAGTAATAGTTATTTTCAAATGCGAATAACTTGTTGTGTAATGTTGAAAAATCGCGACGATGAGCAAGAGCGATGACGTCCTCAATGTTTTTAAAGCGGATGACGAACTGGAGCGGATTATCAGGCGCTTGTGTCGACGACGATTTAATAATGTTAAAATGTTGGTCTAATATATGTTCAATTTTTTCATCGACCGGTAAGTCTTTGAATCGTTCATCGAGAATAGGTAACTCCAGTTTGCTTCCGTCTTTTGAAATTTGGGCTTTTGTGACGAACACTTCTAATCCTTTTTCAAGCGCATGCACTTGAATCCAAAGCGGTCCTTCTAAATAAATTTCCACTTCTTGATTGATTTCGTCCATCATTTCCCAAAACAATTCTTCGCTTCGCTCGCGATTGTACCAAATTTCTTCGCGATCAAAGCCACGTTCCTCAATATCTCCGTACGATATATATAGCTTCAACGTATATTCATTGATGCGTTCGATTTCCATGTTCTTCATCTCCCTTCTATGATTATCCATTCAGGAAGGGAATTTACCCCTGAGCGTTCGCCCATCATTCCACATCTTGTACTTCTATTGTATGACAAAATGTGAAAGAAGGGAAATAAAAAACGCCTAATTCAATAAATTTAGTTGTTCCCCTATTTTTTGTATTTGTTGCAGGAAAAAAGGCGATATTGGTGAAAAAAATATGTGGAGAAAGGGGAGGTTGCATGTTTGTCGCATTATTGAAAAATGGAGAAACATGTTCGTTATTAGACGATTGGACGGTTGAACAGCTACATGTATTGCGAGCGACGCAGTCGTTTTTTTGCCCTGTTTGTTTGAAGCGAGTGCAATTGAAAATTGGAAAAAAACGAATGTCGCATTTTGCGCACGAAACGACATGTACGATCGAAACAGAGCGAGAGACAATCGCCCATTTACAAGGGAAACAACAGCTATATGAATGGCTGATCAACGAGAAGATCGAAGCGGAAGTCGAAAAGTATTTACCGCATATTCGTCAGCGTCCGGATGTATTTGTCATGCATGAAAAAAAGATGTACGCAGTCGAATATCAATGTTCTATCATTCCATCTTCTTTATTCGTGAAACGAACGAACGCGTACGTAAACGCACATATTGTCCCAATTTGGTTGCTTCATTCATCACATGTGCAGCGCCGCGGTTTGTTTTTTCAACTATCTTCATTTTCGTGGCTTTTTTTCAATAGTTACGAGATGATTCCGCTCTATTGTCCCGAACGTCGCGAAGTATCGTTTCTTCATCATCTCATCCCGCTATCCGCAACGATGGCATACGGAGAATGGACGACGATTCCGCTCGATACGATGTCATTTTCTTCTTTCCAACAAACGCCTCAACGACAATACGATAACTTGTTTCACGCATGGCAGATGAAAAAGAAACAATGGCGGCTGTCTCCGTTGTATTATCGAACGAATCGCACCTTTTGTCGCATCGTTTATGAAACGCATATGCCCCCATCGTTATTTCCGCATGAAGCAGGGATTCCGCTTCGCCATTCGTATTGGTTAAAGACGCCTCCGTTTATTTGGCAAACGTATATGTTGCTTGAGATGATGCGTATTCCGCCTCATATGACGTTTTCGTTTCATCAATTATATGAACGAATGCAACATTTCATTCGTCAAAACCTCATTCATATTCGTCGATTGCCACTTATGACAAAAAGTCATTATTCGTATGCGTTCATGGACTATTTACATGCGCTCGTGTCGCTTCGATTGTTGAAAAAAGTCGGAAAAAGTACGTTTCAGCGCATTCGATCATGGTCGCTCCCACGTACGATGGAGGAAGCGATGGAAGGGGATAAACAAGTACTGGAGCGAATCGTAAGCAAAAAAGAGGATTTTTTCACAAAACGAGAATAATATATAAGTAAACATTTTTATGTAAGAGGTGATGAACATGGCAAAAACGTTGCCGACACGTAAAGACGTTCCGGTAGAGTATACGTGGCGTCTTGAAGATATTTTTGCGACAGATGAACATTGGGAACAAGAATTTCAAGCAATTCACGCACTTCTGCCGAAATTTTCGGAGTATAAAGGAAGATTAGGGGAGAGTGCAGAAACGTTATACGAAGCGTTGCAATATCGCGACCATGTGTTGTTGCGACTAGGGAAATTATATGCGTATGCGCATATGCGCCATGATGAAGATACGACAAATTCGCTTTATCAAGGATTGGAGGCAAGAGCGGAAGGATTGTATGCGGAAGCAGGCAATGTGATGGCGTTTATCGTCCCAGAAATTTTAGCGCTTGATGAATCGGTCGTGCGCACGTTTTTACAACAATACGAACCGCTTCGGCTGTATGAGCACGAATTAGATGAAATGAATCGCCAACGTCCGCACGTGTTATCGGAAAAAGAAGAAGCGATCCTTGCGCAAGCGGCAGATGTCATGAATGCGTCCAGCAATACGTTTGGAGCGCTAAACAATGCCGATTTGCGTTTTCCGACGATTACAGATGAAAACGGGGAAGAAGTGGAAGTGACGCACGGTCGTTACATTCGTTTTCTTGAAAGCGAAGATCGTCGTGTTCGTCGCGATGCGTTTAAAGCGGTGTACGATACATATCGCAAATATGAAAATACGTTTGCTAGCACGTTAAGTGGAGCGGTGAAGCGCAATAACTTTTTTGCGCGCGTTCGCAACTATCGCTCGGCGCGTGAGGCGGCATTAAGCAAAAATCAAATTCCTGAAACGGTGTACGATAATTTAATTGAAACGATTCATCGTTATTTGCCGCTTTTGCATCGTTACGTTCAATTGCGCAAGCGCGTGTTAGGGCTAGATGAGTTGCATATGTACGATTTATATACACCGCTTGTGAAACAAGCCGATATGAAAGTGACGTATGAAGAAGCGAAAGACATATTGTTAAAAGGGCTTACGCCACTAGGTGATGAATATATTTCGATCGTCAAAGAAGGATTTGATAACCGTTGGGTCGATGTGCAAGAAACGCGCGGCAAACGAAGTGGAGCGTATTCGTCTGGTTCGTATGGAACGAATCCGTACATTTTAATGAACTGGCAAGATAATGTGAACAACTTATTTACGCTTGCGCATGAGTTTGGTCATTCCGTGCATAGTTATTATACGCGCAAATATCAACCGTATCCGTACGGAAACTACTCGATTTTCGTCGCTGAAGTTGCATCGACGTGCAACGAGGCGCTATTGAACGATTATTTATTACAAACGATCGATGATGAGAAAAAGCGGTTATATTTATTAAACTATTATTTAGAAACATTCCGTGGCACTGTGTTTCGTCAAACGATGTTTGCGGAGTTTGAACATATGATTCACGAGATGGTGCAAAACGGTGAGGCGCTCACGGCGCAAGTATTGACGGAAAAATATTATGAGCTAAACAAAACATATTTCGGCGATGGCGTCGTTATCGACGAAGAAATCGGTTTAGAATGGGCGCGCATTCCGCACTTTTATTACAACTACTATGTGTATCAATATGCGACAGGATTTAGCGCAGCGACCGCATTAAGCAAACAAATTTTAGAAGAAGGTACACCGGCGGTCGAGCGTTACATTGAGTTTTTAAAAGCAGGAAGCTCCGATTATCCGATTGAAGTGTTGAAAAAAGCAGGGGTCGATATGACATCTCCAGAGCCAATCGAACAGGCGTGTCAAGTGTTTGAACAAAAATTACAACAGCTTGAGCAACTATTGTAAAAGGCGACCGTGCGTCGCCTTTTCTTAATGAAATCCGCGAAAGCGATGGCGGTTGTTCAAATAAGTGAAAAAGGAAAAAAAAGAAAGAAATAAAAACGGAATAGATATGAATAACGGAAATAAGCGCATTAATGCGAAAAAGTGAATGATAAGTGCCACAGTGATCCAAATGATATGTGCGACAAACATCGAATCCCCCCTTATTTATTCATAGTAAGCAAGAGAGAAAATAATTATGACAAATGTGTGAACAAGTAAACAAAACACTTGTCAAGACACAAAGGGATTTGTTAATATATAAACGTGAAGTGAATCACAATCAAACAAACTTATACCCCTTTGTTTGACCGTGAAAAATTTCTCCCATCCCCTTTGTTGTCTTTATGACAAAGAAAAAGGACTCGGCATCCCCCGAGTCCTTTTTCTTTATCCGATCCAGCGCCAAAATGAGCCGATTTTCTCCACTTTTTGTTTTAAACGCAATTTTTTTAATTCACATTCAGCTTTGCTGTGCGGGATGTTGTACACCATCGCAATATCATCGGTTGTAACGAATTGAGCGTGATGTAAAAACTGTTCAATTGGTGGAAGCGGAGATGGTTGAGGATGAAACCCGAGCATTTCATGGATTAAGTCGACATATACGTCGTACGGATAACAGCCTGAAATTTTAATGCCTTCATCTTCAATATTTTCGTTGAAAAAGACGAGCGTCGGAACTTCACGAACGTCCATTTCCGCACGAATTTTTAAATCGCATTGAAGCGCTTTGACGGCACTTGGTGAAGATAAGTCATTTATAAATTCTTGCACATCTAAACCGGCAGCGACGGCGCATTGAATGAGCGTGTCTGTCTCTGTAATCGTCTTGCCTTGAATAAATACAATTTCTTGTAGTTGGCGTAAAAAGCGAATGCTTGCTTGTCGCCCTTGCAATTCAGCTGCTTTCACAGCGAGCGATGCAACATATGGAATCGGTAGCGGTGTTTCAAGAAACACTCGGTCTTCACAGGCGATGCCAATGCGCGATGCATGGCGATCAATTCGTTTATAATTTACGCCATTGAGTCGATCGAGTTGACCGGTTAAGACGTGACGTAACGTAAAATATTGTCCATATTCGATCCATAACTTTTTTAACACAGGCTCAAGCGCCCAGCAGTCCGGGCAAAGAGGATCGACAAATAAATAAATTTCTAGTTGTTTTGTCGTTCCTTCTTGCTTACCATTCACCTTCATGCTCCTTTCGCTCGTCGTCTGGTGTATTAATCATATGTTGAGCAGTTAGAATGAGTCGCTGATACAATTCATCGCGAACGGGTCCTTTTAGTCCGATTGCATCCATCGCCTCATGCATACAGGCAAGCCATGCTTTTGCGCGCGTTGGCGTAATCGGAAAAGGCAAATGGCGCGCACGCAACATCGGATGTCCGTGCTCTGCTGTATAAAGCGGTGGTCCGCCTAAATATTGTGTTAAAAATTGTTTTTGTTTGCGCGCCGTTTCTGTTAAATCGTTTGGGAAAATAGGCGATAAGTCGGGATGTTTCGCTACCCGTTCATAAAATGCATCGACGAGCTTGGCGATAACTTGTTCGCCTCCAATCGCTTCATAAGGGGATTGAAACATATGAAAAACTCCTTTGCCGAAATATATCAATATTGTAACAATGACTTTGTTTCATCTCAAACGATGTGACTTGTGGAATAGTACGTTTGCATGACTTTTTTTACATAGTTCATTGTTTCACGAAACGGTGGAATGCCTCCATGTTTTTCGACATTGCCTGGTCCTGCGTTATATGCGGCAAGCGCCAGCGCGATATTGCCATCATACCGATCGAGAAGCTGACGTAAATATTTCGTCCCACCCTCAATGTTTTGTTGTGGGTCGAAGGCGTCTTTTACCCCTAACATGCGCGCTGTGCTCGGCATTAACTGCATAAGCCCCATGGCACCGACGCGACTTTTTGCTTGCGGATTAAAATTAGACTCATGACGAATGACCGCATAAATGAGTTTCGGATCGACATCATATTTGGTAGCGGCTTCGTCAATCCATTGATGTATCGCATCTTTATGAAGCGGTGCACTCGCTGTATATGTCGGCGCTTTCGTTTCTTCGCTCGTCATAAGCGGGAGCGTTGGGCACATCGTTTCCGTTTCGTCGTTCGTCTCTGTCGTTAACAGCTCGCGAAACAGATCGTGAAACGAGGTTGTCGCTCCTTCTTTTTTTCCTTGTAAATGTTGCAACGCTTGAAGTTCTAAAAGCAATTTGATTTGTTGCACGTTCATGACGATCGCTCCGTTTCGTATTTCGCTTCGTAAAATCGTTCAATTTTATTTTTCGTTTGTCGCTTTGGAATATGAAACGACTGTAACAGCGCTGAAAACACCTTTTCTCCTTCAGTTCGCTCGCTTGCTTCGTATTCGACTTCATAGTCCGACACGTTCATATATTCGCTATAGTCAAGGACGAGCGTGCCGTTTTTATAAGGTCGTTCGACGCGGCGTGTTGTTAGTGCACCAAAACAGACGATCGCTGTCGGATCAATATGAAGCGACTGCAATATGTTTGCGATGTCGCCTTGGAGTGACTTTGCGCCCGAAATAAGTGCTGTCGCAGTTTCGGTTGATAATGGTTCGTGCGTTTCTAACAGCCCGTCTTCATATGGTTGTTTTAATGTTAATGTATATGTGCCGTTTTTCAAACGAATGCGTAATGCGCTTTTTTGTTGTTTCAATTGAAAGTCGGGGGTGTCGAAATAATAATTTTGTTGCACGTCCCATTCATCATCACGCACCGCAAACGCATGGGTGAACCGAGCAAATTCTTCAACCGTTAACATATTTTTAAATTCAATTTCAAGTTCGTGTTTCATGTTTTCTTCTCCTCACGTCATTCTACTTTTATTATCAACATGTACGCGAAAAAGTGCAACTAGTGAACATCGCTAGGCGAAATGTGGTAAAATAAAGGCGGACATCATAGATGGACGGAGGACAGAAAATGAAAATATATGTGCATACAGCAGAAAAAAAAGAACATGGATGGTACGTCACGTGTGAGGCGTCGCTTCAAGGCTTAAAGCCAAAACGACATATGCTTGTTGATTCTGATGCGTGTGCGTTTGTATACATATTAGAAGCGAGTGATGCGTTCGTTTATGTCGTCATGCCAAAAGAAGTATGGGGGGCGATCAAAGAAGCGCTTCGCACAAACGAGCCGATGTTTCTTGTCGGGAGTGATATAACGATCGAGTTAGAAGGCATTCATGAAGAAGTGGCGTACTTAATTGAAAATATTGAAGGAAATGCAAACTACGGTGAAGAAATGGAACAGGCGGTAACGGCATTTTTCGCATAAGTAGGTGGTTGAATGGAAAGACATTGGGAGTTTTTTTTAGCACCGTACAAACAAGCGGTTGAGGAGTTGAAAGTAAAGCTCAAGGGGATGCGTACTCAATTTGAAATGCAAGGCATTCATTCACCGATTGAATTTGTGACAGGAAGAGTGAAGCCGATTGCGAGCATTTTAGATAAGGCACAAAAGAAAAATATTCCGCTCGATCAATTAGAGGAACAAATGCAAGATATTGCGGGATTGCGTATGATGTGCCAATTTGTTGACGACATTCAAACGGTTGTCGAACTGTTGCGCAAGCGAAACGACTTTACGATTGTCGAAGAACGTGATTATATTACGCAAAAAAAAGATAGTGGTTATCGTTCGTATCATGTCGTCATTCGTTATCCGGTGCAAATGATTTATGGTGAGAAAAACATTTTAGTCGAAATTCAAATTCGCACGCTGGCGATGAACTTTTGGGCGACGATCGAACATTCGTTAAACTATAAGTATAGCGGCAAGTTTCCAGAAGATATTCGCCAACGATTACAGCGGGCTGCGGAAGCCGCATATTTGCTAGACGAAGAAATGTCGAAAATTCGTTTTGAAATTCAAGAGGCACAAGCGGCGTTTTCGCGCAAGCAAGAAGTAAAAGATAATGAGGGGTGAGGCGCGTGAAATTTGCGGTCATATCAAAAGGGGATGCGATATCAAACGAATGTATGTATAAAATTCGTACATATTTAACGGATTTTCGCTTAACGTATGATGAAGATGAACCGGATATCGTTATTTCGGTCGGAGGGGATGGGACGTTATTGTATGCGTTTCATCGTTATCGAAGTCGGTTGGAGCAAACAGCGTTTGTCGGGGTACATACGGGGCATTTAGGATTTTATGCGGATTGGGTGCCGGATGAAATTGAAAAGCTCGTCATCGCCATTGCGAAAACGCCATATCAAGTCGTCGAATACCCGCTCCTTGAGGTAACGATTCGATATGTGGGCGGCGGACGTGAGGCAAAATATTTAGCGCTCAATGAATGTACAGTAAAAAGTGTGGGTGGCACGCTTGTGATGGATGTTGAAATTCGCGGAGAATTGTTTGAAACGTTTCGCGGCGATGGATTATGCATTTCGACGCCATCGGGAAGCACCGCATACAATAAAGCGCTTGGCGGTGCCATTTTACATCCGTCGCTGGAAGCGATTCAAGTGGCGGAAATGGCGTCCATAAACAACCGCATTTTCCGAACGATCGGCTCACCGCTTATTTTGCCCGCGCATCATACGTGTATGTTAAAGCCGGTCAATGACGTCGATTTTCAAATTACGATTGATCATTTATCGCTATTGCATAAAGATGTGAAGTCGATTCAATGCCGCGTTGCCGATGAAAAAATTCGCTTTGCCCGTTTTCGTCCGTTCCCGTTTTGGAAGCGCGTGCGCGAATCATTTATTCAGTAGAAAGGGATTTGTATGTTTCAACTTCGTTGGATCGTTACACAACAACAAGACGGCATGCTCGTTCGTGAATTTTTAAAACAACAACATATTTCAAAAACAGCGCTCACCGATATTAAATTCCAAGGGGGACGAATTGAAGTGAACGATATGCCTGTGACTGTTCGTTACGTGCTAAAAGCAGGCGATGAGGTGTGCGTGACGTTTCCCCCAGAACAAAAAAGTGCCCATATGGTCGCTCAGCCGATTCCGCTTTCGATTGTGTATGAAGATGATTACGTGATTGTTATTAATAAGCCGCCGCATATGGCGACGATTCCGTCGCGTGAACATCCGCAAGGGACGCTTGCAAATGCGTTATTGCATCATTATGAACGACAACACTTGCAAACGACGGTGCATGTCGTCACACGGCTTGACCGCGATACATCCGGGCTTGTGCTTGTGGCGAAACATCGCCATGTGCATCATTTATTAAGCGAACAACAAAAACAAGGTCAGGTAAAGCGGCGCTACGAAGCGGTTTGCCACGGTTATGTCACCCCGCTCGTTGGAACGATTGATGCGCCGATTGGGCGAAAAGGAGAAAGCATCATTGAGCGGGAAGTGCGACTAGACGGTCAGCGCGCAGTGACACATTATGAAGTATTGCAACAGAAAAATGAGATGACGCACGTGTCGATTCAGTTAGAAACGGGGCGTACGCATCAAATTCGCGTCCATTTTTCATATATCGGTCATCCGCTCGTTGGCGATGATTTGTACGGGGGCTCGCGCGCACAAATCGACCGCCAAGCGTTGCATAGTTGTGAGCTGACGTTTTTTCATCCATTTCTTGAAAAAACGATGACGTTTCAAGCGCCTCTCCCTCATGACATGGCCCGTTTGCTTTAGTCAAACGGGCGAAATTTTTCTGCGACATACGGCATCGTTGACGAAACAGAAACGGTCTCCATTTCTGGATAGCGAAGGGCTGTGAGTTGTCCGCCGAATACGCAGCCGGTGTCGATGTTGACCGTGTTGTTTAGCCAGCGCGGTTCTTTAACGGGCGTATGTCCGTATACGATGAGCGCATCTCCTCGGTAATGTTTTGCCCAATCGCGACGAACGGGCGAGCCATCTGGATGTTTTTCTCCTGTAATATCGCCGTATAAGACGAACGTTTTTACTTTTTGATTCGATTTGCCAATATAGTCCCCTCGAATGCCCGCATGAGCGATGACAAGTTTTCCACCGTCTAAAACGGCATAAAGCGGGGCGTTTTCGTACAGTTTCATAAATTGCGTACGAATGCGCGTTTTTGTTTTCGCATCCGCTTGTTCCCATTCGGCAACGGTCGTTTCAAGCCCATGTGTCACTTGCACGTTTCGACCGAGAAAAAAACGATACAATTTGTCGCAATGATTGCCCGGCACGTACACCGCTTTATTTTGTTGAACGAGCGAAATGACCGTATCAATGACGCGCAATGACTCGGGACCACGATCGGCTAAATCGCCGACGAAGGCAAGCTTTCGCCCGTTCGGATGAATGGGGATATCGTTTTCCAAAACGTAGCCAAGCTTTTTTGTTAATAACATGAATTCGTGAAAACAACCGTGAATATCGCCAATAATGTCGTATATCATTTATTGATCTTCCTTTTTTGCTATTCATTATGTACAACAAATCCCCAGGGCAATACGCGCTGGGGACTACTCATTTTTTTGCCAAAAGATTTTTGGATCATATTCCGTAATTGTCATTTTGTCGTTATAAATACTTACTTGAATGAGTCGATCATCCTTACTAAACATATAACGATTTTCACCAATCTTCTTTATCGCTTCTTCATCTTTCCAACCTTCATTCACAATTGTCTGATAGAAGGGATGAGATGGTATTAAGTCAGGTGCCATAGGCTCTTTTAATTGGAACATAGCCTGTCCGATAAAGACAGGATGTGCCTTATTTTTATCGCTTATTATTTTTATGACTTTTGCCCCTTCAGGAATTGGAAATCCATTGTACATAGGAATTTCTTTTTTATTGCATCCTATCAACAAACTTAACAAGATAAATAACAATATACATTTCTTCAATATTTTCTCCCCACTTTAAACTTCACTAATTCGAATACCAGTAATCATTTGTTTGAATAAAGTAATGTTTTGTTGACGGATTGACTGATTTCCAAGGACGATTATAGTCACTTGGAGTATGTTGAGCAGTTAAGGGTTCTCCGTTGCTATTATAATTCACTACAATAGAAAGATGATCGAAATAACCATCGTTGTCAAAGTCATATCCGACAAGGCTGCCGACTTTCAAATCTTTTACATTACTTATATAATAAGCACCTAATCCGCCTGCATCATCGTTCCTTCTTGCATAATATACATAATCATGGGCAACAGACCAACTTGTAGTGTTTTGATTACCTTGATACCACCAACGCAAATCACCCCACCAGTCCATATTTACTCCACCACCACGGTTAATTGCTTGTGAAATAAAGTTCGTGCAGTTGTTTGCAAAGACTCTAAAGTCAGGGTTATTTTTGTTATACCAATTGTATGCATATGATTTAGCACCTGATCGATCGTACAAATGCTGTGTGGACATGATACTTATATCGTTAAATGTTTTAACAGCAGTTTGCTGTTCGATCATCTTTTCAATTGTAGGCAAGTTGAGATTTGGAGATTGTTCACCGAAGTAGTCCATTTCATCTTCGAATTTGTAGTCAACTAATAAGTATGAATAGCTTCTTTTGTTTTCGTTAAAGGAGAAAATAAACTCATGTGTTCTTGTCTCTAGCCATGGATGTTCCTCCATCTGTTTTTTATTTTTGTATTGGTAGTATTTAGCTACTTCCACACGTAAGCTCAATTTGATTGCTTCATTCATTTTATCTATTTGCACATCATCCACGTTTAAAATTTCTATTTTTTTGTATGATGCACCTAATTCATTTATATAACTTTTATCTCTCTTTATAATACTTTCCAATCTCAATTGCGACTTAGTATTTTTTAGTTGAGGTACTTCACTTTCTTCTTGTTGTTGTGAAATAAGAGAGTTGTATCTCTTTTCAATGACTTTTAAAGCTTCTTGAACAATTTTATTTTTCTCTTGTTCGCTTATATTGTTGTTATGGGCAAAAGTAGCGGAAACAGGGTGAATGGAAAAGAAAAGCAAAATAAAAAAAGTGGAGATGAACATATTCCTCATATAGAACACCCCTTTTTTAAATAAAATTTTATCAATCAAGAATAATTTTAACATTTAAGTAAAACTTATTTCAATGGGTATTATTTACTGTGATTATAGTAGCGTATATGTGAGAGAGACATGTGAAAAAATAGGGGAGGTGACAAAGTCTCAGCCTCCCCTATTGTTCAGCAGAAAACATAAATTTTTGTGTGCGCGAACGGACGTTTAAGACAAGTCCAATGGCGAGCATGTATGTGGCAAGCGAGCTTCCTCCGTAGCTGACGAACGGAAGCGGAAGACCGGTAATCGGTAGCAACCCGATCGTCATGCCGACGTTTTGGAATACTTGGAACGTAATCATGCCGATGACGCCTGCGCATAAATAACTCCCGAATGGGTCGTGGCATTCTAAGGCAATTTGAATCATGCGGTAAATTAATAGGAAAAAGAGCGACACGACGATGCTTGCACCAATAAAGCCGAATTGTTCCCCGATAATGCTAAAAATAAAGTCGGTATGCGACTCTGGCAAATAGACGTCTAAATTTTTATATCCTTTTCCATACAACTCCCCTGAGCCGATTGCAAGCAACGATTTCACAAGCTGAAATCCTTGTTCGCTCGCATATTCATATGGATTTAGCCAGCCATAAAAGCGGTTTAGCTGGTATTGCTTGATTTTTAACACATCTGGGAAATATAAAAACGCCACGATAAACGCTGTCGCTCCAAGTACAGCCAGACCAGCAATAGCTGCGATAATGCGCAGCCGAATGCCGGATACGAGAATAAGCGAACCAGCGATGGCCATAAACACCATCGACATCCCCATATCTGGTTGACGCGCAAGTAAAAAAAGCGGCGGTAGTAGCGATAATGCGATTTTACCAAGCAATTTTAAATCGTCTTGTAACGTCGGATCATGGTACTTTTCGCGATGGTTGACGATAATCCGGCTAATGACGATAATCATAAAAATTTTCATCAGCTCAGACGGCTGAAAGTTTCCGCCCGGCAGGCTGTACCAACTCGTTGCCCCTTTAATTGTTACTGTACCCGGGACGTTTAATTCTAATCCAAGTAAAAGAATCATCCCGAATCCATATAAATACCAAGCGATTTTAAACAACCGATCGTAATCGAAAAGCATCGTCACCGCAACGACGACGGCACCGATGGCGTACCACATGAGCTGTTTTTGCGCAAAGTTAATATGTTGCAGTTTAGCAGGGAGCGTCTCGCGCGCACTTTCGATGGCGATGGCGCTCACGACTGCGATTAAAAATAAAATGAACAATAAATGATAATCTATTTTTGTTTGCGTCGTTTTTTCATTTTCCATGTGTTGTTCCCCCTGCGTTTCATCGTGCATTCTCATTTTACATCGTTGCTTGCAAGTTGGCAAAGATTCGCGCATAATAAAAAAAGCGATTTTTGTCGAGAGGAGGGGTATTATGTTACAGGCGTTATATGATGGAAAAATGGAAGCGTTTCGCGAGCAATTTTTAAAATTACATCCGTACGAGCAGGCGAAGTTTTACGTTGAACAAAGCCCAGAAGTGAGAAAGCGGATGTATGAATATTTATCGCCAGCAGAAATGGCGGAAATTTTTGACCATCTCGACATTGAAGAAGATGAATATAAAATTTATTTATCGGAAATGGATCCGTTATTTGTCGCGCAAATGCTCGCTCATATGTATGCGGATAATGCCGCGGACGTATTAAATGAGCTCGATAAAAAAGAAGTGGCGAATTATTTAACGATTATGGACGATGAAGCGGCGAAAGATATTCAAGGACTGCTTCATTATAAAGAATATACGGCCGGAAGCATTATGACAACGGAATATATCGCCATTCACGCCAATCAAACGGTGCGTTCGGCGATGCAAATTTTGAAAAAAGAAGCGGCGAATGCGGAAACGATTTATTATTTGTACGTCATTAACGAACAGCGTCAGCTCGTTGGGGTGTTGTCGCTTCGAGAGCTGTTGACGTCGGATGATGATGAAATGATTGCCGATATTATGAACGACCGTGTCGTGTCCGTATTTGTTGATGAAGACCAAGAAGATGTGGCGCGCAAAATGCAAAACTACGACTTTTTAGCGCTTCCTGTCGTCGATGCAAACAATCATTTACTTGGGATTATTACCGTCGATGACATTGTCGACGTCATTTCGGAAGAAGCGACAGACGACTATTCGAAACTTGCCGGGGTTCCTGATGTTGATATTCAATACACCCCATTCGAAGCGGCGAAAAAACGGTTGCCATGGCTCATTATTTTATTGTTTTTAGGGATGATGACCGCGAATTTAATTAGCCGTTTTGAAGACACATTGCAAAAAGTCGCCATTTTAGCTGTGTTTATTCCGCTTATTGCTGGGATGTCAGGAAATACAGGGACGCAATCATTGGCGGTAGCGGTGCGTCGCTTGGCGATGGGGGATTTCGAAAAAGAAGGAAAGTGGAGGATGCTTGCGCGCGAGGCGTTAACAGGATTACTTATTGGATTATCGTGCGGCGTCGTCATTACGATTGTCGTGTATGTATGGAAGCAGCAGTTTTTCTTAGGTGTGCTCGTCGGATTAGCGCTATTTGCGACGCTAACAGTCGCGACAGTTGCGGGGGCGCTCATCCCGCTTTTTATGCATAAATTGCGCATCGACCCAGCTGTTGCCTCTGGTCCGTTTATTACGACGATTAACGATTTAATTAGCATTCTCATTTATTTTGGCTTAGCGACGATGTTTATGGATTATTTATTATAAATTCCCTATTTGAAAGTAGGGAATTTTTTGTTATAATCATATTAATACTAGGTTCTAATAACAAATCATAATTTAAGGGGATGAACGAATATGCAATTATCGTTACAAGGGAAAACGTACGTCATTATGGGTGTGGCAAATAAACGAAGCATCGCTTGGGGCATTGCGCGTGCGCTTCATGCGGCAGGAGCGCGATTAATTTTTACATATGCTGGCGAGCGTTTTGAAAATGAAGTAAAAAAATTAGTGGCGACGTTAGAAGATGACACAGCGCTTGTCTTGCCTTGCGATGTGACGAAAGATGAAGAAATTGCCTCATGCTTTGCGCAAATCAAAGAGAAAGTGGGCGTCATTCACGGTGTGGCGCATTGTATCGCATTTGCGAATAAAGAGCATTTAGAGGGCGAGTATATGAACGTCGATCGCGAAGGATTTTTACTTGCGCACAACATTAGCGCCTATTCGTTAACAGCGGTGGCGAAAGCGGCGAAAGAGCTAATGACAGAAGGTGGCAGCATCGTCACATTAACGTATTTAGGCGGCGAGCGCGTCGTGCAAAACTACAACGTCATGGGTGTCGCAAAAGCGTCGTTAGAAGCGAGCGTGAAATATTTGGCGAACGACCTAGGAAAATACGGCATTCGCGTCAACGCCATTTCCGCAGGTCCAATTCGCACGTTATCGGCTAAAGGCGTCGGCGACTTCAACTCGATTTTAAAAGAAATCGAAGAGCGTGCACCGCTGCGCCGCACAACGACACAAGAAGAAGTTGGCGACACGGCACTATTTTTATTTAGCGACTTATCGCGCGGCGTGACTGGCGAAATTATCCACGTCGACTCTGGCTATCACATTTTAGCGCGATAATTGGAAAGCTGTTTGGCATTTGCCGAACAGCTTTTTATGTGTTATGGCATGCCCTTCTCTTTTTGCGCATATATTCGTAAAAAGGAGGGGTGTGGGAATGAAAAAACGTGTGGAAAATGCGCCGTTGTTGTATATCGTTCAGCCGAATTTAGGTCCAAAAACGTGCTATATGCAACAGACGTTTCGAACGAAAAAAGAAAAACCGTCGTATCCGCCGCCGTCATTTGCGAATTTTCGCGAGATGAATACGGCTGAGCGTATTGAATTTTTGGCGACGCTTCCGAATGAACTTCGACCGGTGACGTGTGAATTGAAAACGAAAAACAAAACGTATGAAGGCATTATTCAAACGTGCGATAAGAAAAAAGTCGTTTTTGCATTAAGCGATGAAGAAAAAACGATTACGATACCGATCGAACATATCGTATCGGTATCGCTTATTGGCAAATCGTAATATATAAACGTTCCAGCTGCTCGGCTGTGTTTGCGAAGGAAAACATCGTTTCCGCTCGTTTTCGTCCTTCGTAAGCAAGTGCGAGCGCTTTTTCTTTGTCGTGCAATAATTCGTTAATGGCGCGTGCGAACGCTTTAGGCGACGCATAGTCGTCAATGACGATCCCGTTTTTGTTATGTTCGATCACTTCGCTATTTCCGCCGCGGTTTGTCGTAATGATTGGCACGCCTGCCGCCATCGCTTCGTAATGCACGCGGGCGAGCGGCTCGTGCCATTGCGAACTGCAAACGAACACATCGCCCATCGTGAATATGTGTGGAATATGTTCAGACGGGATGTAGTTTGTAAATTGAATGCGGTCTTTGTAAGGTTTTGCTAGTTGGTGAAGGAAGCGAACGTATTCGTTCGGGCGGTTGTCGCTAAACCATTTCCCGCCGACGATGACGAGTTTTGCTTTTGGATGGTGGGCTAATACGTGATTCATGCTTTCAATGAGTACATGTACGCCTTTTGTTCGGCTTAATCGCCCGATAAATAAAATGACGTCATCTTCTTGAGCAATAAAACGTTGGCGCATATCGGTGCGCATTTGTTTCCCTTCGTCTGTCCATGGCGGCATGTAGCGCGTCGCGTCGACGCCGGAGTAGACGACTTGAATTTTATCGTCTGGCACATCGTATCGTTTTGTGACGGTGTGTTTTATATACGCGCTGACGGTTGTGATGAGATCGACTTCAGCGATGACTCGTTCGGCAACGTCGCGTTTCATTTTCATCGGTGAAAACATATCGTTATGCAAACTTGTGACGAAACGGTTGTTTGGCGCAACTTGTTTGTAGTGTAAGACGTTTGCGGGACGGTTAAAGACGTGAATGACGTCAAACGTGCGCTTTTTTAGTTCGTTTACGATATGTTGTTCGTACTGTTCTTTTGGCACGCGCACGTACTCGATGCCATCACGTATTTCGTACATCGGAAGCGATGGATCGGTAATAGAAAAAATCGTAAGCGAATGTTTAACGGCAAAGATGGGGGCGATGCCATCAATCATCAGTTGAATGGCGCCCCCTTTTATGGCTGGAGACGGCAATTTTTCTGTACAAATAAAGGCGATGCGCATAACTACCTCCCATAAAGCGAGCGAATATATTCGACTTCACGGCGCAATCCTTCTTGCAATGATACGTTTGGAGCGTACGAAAGGATGCGTTCCGCTTTCGAAATGTCCGCCCACGTATGTTTCGGCTCACCGATTGCTTGACTCATATATTGTTTGTTTGCTCGTTTCCCGATCATTTCTTCAAGTATAGCGATGACGTCGTTAACAGATGCGCGCTCTTTTCCGCCGATATTGAACGTTTCGCCAATCGCTTTGTCGTTGCCAAGCACAGCGAGCGTGCCATTGACGCAATCGGAAATGTACGTAAAGTCGCGCGTTTGTGTGCCGTCTCCGAAAATCGTCATCGGCTCATCAAACAACATTTGGCGAATAAAGCGATGAAACGCCATATCAGGTCGCTGGCGTGGTCCGTACACGGTAAAATAACGTAAAATCGTCGTCGGCACGCCAAACTCCGAGCCATATACGTGGCATAAATGTTCGCCAGCAAGTTTCGTAATGCCGTACGGTGAAAGCGGAGTCGGAGTCATGTTTTCATGCACGCGCCCATGTTTTTCGCCATAAACGGATGACGTTGACGTATAAATAAACTGTTTTGGGCGATGTTGTTTACACGCTTCAAGCAATCGTTGCGTCGCTAATATGTTATTTGTCGTATATAAGTCAAATGACGTTCCCCAGCTTGTGCGTACGCCCGGCATGCCAGCCAAATGATAAATGACGTCGACTTGTTTGACGATGTCGTCAAGCGGCAACGACAACAAATCGCCTTCGAGCCATGTAAAACGGTCATGTTTTTTTAACGTGTCGATCGTTTTTTCTTTCCATTCTTTTGGCGTCGGGCCGGTGAAACAGTCGATGCCGATGACGTGATGGTGCTGTAGCAATGTTTCACATACGTGCGAACCGATAAATCCAGCTGCTCCGGTAACAAGTATGTTCATCCGCGCCCCACCCCTATATAGTTTAGTCCTGCGTTCATGATCGCCTCACGAGGCAAGCTATTTCGTCCATCGATGATGACGTTTCCGTTCATCATTCCTTTTACTTCTTCCCAGTTTAGTTGCTTATACGCATCCCAATCGGTCGCAACGATAAGCGCATCGGCTTGTTGAATGGCTTCTTGTATCGTTTTTGCTTGTTTTACAGCGACGTCGTATGGAAGTGTAGCTTTTGGATCATGAGCAATGACGTCAGCGCCATGGGCGTGCAATTTTTTTATAAACGACAAAGCAGGAGATTCACGAATATCGTCTGTATTTGGTTTAAAAGCGATGCCGAGGACGGCAATGCGTTTGCTGGCAAGTTCTCCTAACGTTCGTCTCATTTTTTGAATGTACCAATGGATCTGCGTGTCGTTAATCGTTTTTGTCGCTTCTAACATATACGGACGCACCATTTGTTCATATGCCATTTGTATGAGGGCTGTCACATCTTTCGGGAAACAAGAGCCACCGTACCCAATACCCGCTTGTAAAAAATGTCGCCCGATTCGTTCGTCAAGCCCGATGCCTTTTGCGACATCGACAACGTCGACGCCGTACGCTTCACAAAGGCGTGCCATTTCGTTTATAAACGAAATTTTCGTTGCTAGAAAGGCGTTGGCGGCATATTTTATCATTTCAGCACCATTTAAACTTGTGACGACATATGGCGCATGAATGCCGGCATATAATGTTTGCATCACGGAAAGGGAGCGATCATCATCGTCACGTAAGCCGATGACGATACGGTCGGGATGTAACGAATCGTAAATGGCAGAGCCTTCGCGTAAAAATTCAGGGTTTGAGACGATGCGCACATGTTTTCCTTCATTTTTTAAGCGTTTATATATGCGTTCGTTCGTTCCGATCGGGACGGTACTTTTCATGACAAGTGTTTGATGATCGCCTATATATGGAATAAGCGTATCAATGGCGCGATTGACGTACGAGACGTCTGGTTTTCCTTTTAAATCTGGCGGTGTGCCGACGCAAATAAATATAACATCTGCTTCTTTTATATGTTTTTGTTCGTTGTGATGAAAAAAAAGCCGACTTTTATAGTCGGTTAACAGCTCAGCTAAACCGGGTTCGTAAATCGGAACATCGCCGTGCTGTAAGGCGGCAATTTTTTGTTCATTTTCATCGATGCAATGAACCGTATGCCCAAGTTTGGCAAGAACAGCTGCTGTTGTTAATCCGACATAACCGGCGCCAATCATACAAACGTTCATAAGTTCACTTCCTTTATTCATCTTCGTCTTCTGTTTTTTTCGTTCCAATTGTTATTTTTGTTTGTTCGGTTGCCGCAACGAGCGCTTCGGTTGGAAACTCCACTGCGGCGATGTCACGGCAGTTGATCGCAACGGATTTTCCGCCGTTTTCATAAAATGGATCGACGATGATGGTTAATGTTTTCGATGTTGTGTCTAGTTGAACGAATTGAGCATTATAGTATGTTTCTTTGTTCGTATGCACGTGCAGTTCTGTTCCTTCGCTTAATGTCGTAAGCGTAGCGCATATATGTTGTATGTGGCGTTGGCGAGCTAAAAAATCTTTGCTGAAAAAAATGTTATACACGGTTTCACATCCTTTTTTGTGAAATGACTCATTGCATTATATGTGAAACAATAAAAAACGGAATAGGCGAAAGTACTGCATGTTTTTTACATAAGCAACATAAAGTGAAGCGAGGAGGCGAAAAAATGGATGTTTTTCACTTTTTTCTTTTATGTATCGCTTCATTTCGTTTGACGCGCTTACTCGTATATGATCGCATTACATCGTTTTTGCGTGCGCCGTTTCATGATGAGTTCGAACAAGATGGAGAGACGTATATTGTCGTGAAAGGAACGGGGCTAAAAAAGTGGATCGGGGAGTTGTTAAGCTGTCATTGGTGCACAGGCATATGGTGTGCAACGGCATTGTATGTCGGAGCGACATATATGGCGCCGATCGTCATGCCGATTGTTTCCGTGTTAGCCATTGCAGGATGTGCTGCGTTTATTGAGGTCGTTGTTCAAAAATCGAGCCAATAAAAAAAGCGGGCGAATGCCTGCTTATTTATTAATGACGATATGATTAAAAGATGATACCCCTTGTTTCAGTTGGCGGAAATAAACGAACCCTTCGACGACAACTGTTTGTACGACGCGCAATTCAAATGACGGAAAACGCAGTTGTTCATTTGGTAAAAGCGTCGTTTCATCGATCGGTTTTAGCCAATATTCCCCGTCTTTTATTTTCTGGCGCCAATCTTCGACCGCAAACGTCCAGCCACCTTCCTCTTGCAGTTGGCGAAATGAAAATTTTCCGCTTAATTGAGCGTGATCGGCAGGGCGGAGACGAAGGCAAATGATCGGGTCATGGAGTGGCATATTGCCGGCATTGTCAATGACGAAATCGCCAATAATCGTCACATGTTCTTCTTTTTCTTCTGGGATCATGACCGCATATGCAAAATAGGCGTTGGCGCGCACGATGTCTTCCTTTTTTGTTTCTTTTTTTCGTTTTTTTTCTTCTTCAAGCGCCACTTCGTAAAAAAGAAGTTGCTGCTTCAGATGCTCAATCGTTCGTTCGTATTCGTCTAGTTGTTCGAGCTGTTTTTGGACGTATTGATTGCGTAGCTGTTCGCGTTTCAGTTCTGTCTCCATCAGTTGCAATAATTGTTTATATTTTGCCACTTCCGAGCGATAATGAATAATTTTTTGTTGCAGTTGAATATGATTCATCATACCCCTCCTTCTTTTGTTCATATATATGTACAGATCGTAAAAAACATAAATAAAAAGGCTGCTGGCGACAACAGCCTTTTTATCCATTAATGTGCTGGGAATACTTCTGGGCATTGTGGTGGGAATTTGTCTGTTGGGCAAAGTGTTGCTTCTAAAATTTCTTCGCGCGGTTGGCAGTAGCGGGCTTCGACTTCAAGTTTCACGTCTGCTTCCATTTGCACTTCTAAGCATAATGTAATGGATACATCAAGCTGTGAGAAGTTGTCAGTGCAAATTAAACTTGCGTCACATTCGAAAAATGAAATGTGGCAATCGAGCATTGTGCCTTCTGGTGCGCATAAAATAAATGTTTGCGCCGTCGCAAATGGGATTGGAGAAGATTCGCAAACGACGTGACCGTTCGCATTGACAACTTGCACGACAACGTGGCCTTTCACAAGCACTTTCACTTTTTGTAATGTGACTGTATCGCCTGATGGAAGTGTGACGTGAACAGGTTGGCGACCGTTTGGTTGTAAAATTTCTTGGCAAATGAGTGCATTGTTGTCAACTGTCTGGTCGATGCGGTTTCCTTCATCGTCTGTTAAGAAGCAGCGAATCGAGAAATCGCCAGCACTTAAACCGTTTGATGCGAAAAAGTCGCAAACCGATTGCCCATGGCGTGGACATTTGCTTTCAGGAAAAATATTTTCCAAATCCCCATTTGAAAAACTGCGCAACGGCACATCGACTTGACGAGTAACCCAGTCATACACTTTGCGTGTTTTAATACACACTTTTTCTTTACGCTCTTTATGATGCGTCATGCCTCGTTCCTCCTATTTCAGTTTTTCCCGTCGCATGTATCGGGACTACTGTATAGTATGAGAAAGGTAGGTAAGTGTGCAGGGATATGTGCGGAATTTTTTTGTCATAAATCGGTGTCATGTTGAATTGTTATGTAGTAGAAAGGGGTGGGCATATGCAAAACGAGCTAGACGTGTTGCGGGCGGAAAATGTGTTGTTAAAAGAATTAGCAGCGTTAAGTGAACAACGTTATCAAGAAATTAAACGATTAAAAAAAGAAAACGAAGAGCTAAAAAAGCAGCTTGAACAAATAACAAAACAAGTATTTGCACAAGGAACAGATTCATGGTTTATGCACAATATTAAGCGACAACAAACGTTAAAGCATAGCGGACAATTGCCGATGGCGACTCCATTTTCATTTGCGGAAAAAAAGAAATAGGGAAAACGCATAGTCGTGCGCTCCATCTTTTTCATATGCTATTGTATCTTACACATGTGGAGGGGTTGCAAATGGAAAAGAAAAAACCGATGGTCCTCGGTGGATCACAAGCAGCGAAAGTATATACGTCTTCACCAGCACCTGTGAAAAAAACAGGTGGTTGCGGATGTGGGAAAAAAATAAAAAAACAATAGCATAGGGGAGAGAAACATGGAGCGCTTTAAAAATTATGGGTTATGGCTCGCGATCGGTTCATTTATTCCACTTTTGCTTCAAACGTTTGGGGTCGATTTAGATTTAGGAAAATATGAGCAATTATGGAATGCGTTTTTAAGTATTTTAGTGATGGCTGGGATTTTGAATAATCCGTCGATCGGAAATGGATTTCGTGATAAACCGTAGCTCCTTTTAGGGGCTATTTTTTTTGTATAACTTTTTCGCATAGGCGCATGCTATGGTGTGAAAAAGCAAAGGAGGTTGTCATCATGACTGTTGCAAGTTCTGTGAAACAAACGTTAGCGGGATTGAAATCGGCGCAGGCGAGCTTTGAAACGTTTGCGTTGCAAACAGAAAATGAAAAAGCGAAGCAATTGTATCAACAAGCAGCACAACAGACGCAAGCGATCGTTGATTTGTTGTCCCCACGCCTGCAAGAAATTGAACAAGAAGAGCCACAATATAAACAATAAGTGAATCGGGTGTCCTATGTGGACGCCCTTTCGTTACATGAATAGAAAGGTGAACGCCATGAAAAAATGGTTTGTACTCATTCTCGTTTTTTTACTGATGAGTTGTGCGCATGAACAGAAAGAACAACAACAATCGCTTCAACAAGAAAACATCACAAACGTCAGCCATGATGGAAGCGCGAAACGAAGCGACCAACAACATGCCGAAAAAGCAGTAGAGATGTTAAAGGCACGCGAAGATGTGAAAGATGCTGTTGCTGTTCAAGCAAACGGACGACTGCTTGTCGCGTATCAAGTGAAACATTTGCATCGTTTTCGCATGAAACAAATTGAAAAAGAGGTAGGCAAAGCGCTGAATGAACAATTTCGCGAAAAAGTGATCGCATCGCACGATTTAAAAATTTTTTGGAAAACGAAAGCGTTAAAAGAAAAAATCGAAACGAAAAACATAAGTGAAAAAGAAATCGAAAAAGAAATAACAGTGATTCAAAAATTAAGCGAAGAACAAACGTAGTGAGGTGAGATGATGGCGAACGAAAAGCGGAAACATTTGACGCCTGTTCAACAAGAATATCATCAGTTTGAACAAGCGCGTGAAACGAAGCGTCCAGTGTTGAAAAATTGCGTGCGTGCTTTTTTTGTCGGTGGATTCATTTGCGCGATTGGTCAAGCCATTTCCTATTTTTACATGTACTTTTTCGACTTTACGGAAAAAACAGTCGGTAATCCAACGGTGGCGACGATGGTATTTATCGCGATGTTGTTAACGGGGTTTGGCGTATATGACCGATTGGCGCAATTTGCAGGGGCAGGGAGCGCGGTACCCGTCACCGGATTTGGAAATGCCGTCATTTCGGCTGCGATTGAACATCGGACGGAAGGGTTTGTGCTTGGCGTTGGTGGAAATATGTTTAAACTAGCAGGTTCGGTTATTTTATTCGGTACGTTTTCTGCCTTTGTCGTGGCGCTCATTAAAACGATTGCGATCAAATGGGGTGGACTCGGATGATGAAAGGTCATCGTACGTGGGTATTTGAAAACCGTCCAGTCATCGTCGCCACCGCGACAGTCGGCGGACCGTTTGAGGCGAACGGAAACATTGCTGATGATTTTGACTTGCTGCATGAAGACCTTTGGCTCGGAGAAGATTCGTATGAAAAAGCGCATAAAGTGTTGTTTGAAGAAGCGTTTTTTCAAGCGATGAAAAAGGCGCGCATCGAAAAGGAACAAGTGCAGTTTATTATTTGTGGCGATTTAATGAATCAAATGACCCCTTCAAGCTTTGCGGCGCGCACGCTTAGCACCCCGTATCTCGGCGTATTTGGCGCATGTTCAACGTCGATGGAGGCGCTAGCACTAAGCGCGTTTATCGTCAATTACGGCGGGGCGAAGTACATATTGACAGGAGCGGCAAGCCATAATGCAGCGGTCGAAAAACAGTTTCGCTATCCGACCGAATACGGAGGGCAAAAGCCGCCGACAGCGCAATGGACGGTGACAGGAGCAGGCGTGGCGCTCGTCGGGAGCGAAGGAGACGGCCCGCGCATTACAGCTGCAACGATTGGTCGCGTCGTTGATATGGGCTTGACCGATCCGTTTAATATGGGCGGAGCGATGGCGCCAGCGGCAGTCGATACGATTGAAGCCCATTTACGCGATATGCAAATGGATGCGTCGTATTACGACGTAATTGTGACAGGCGATTTAGGAAAAATCGGTCGTGCGGTGTCGCTTGATTTATTGCGAAAAAATGGGATGGAGCTTGAAGAAGAACAGTATCAAGATTGCGGATTAATCATTTACCGCGAAGGGCAACCGGTGTTGTCGGGGGGAAGCGGCGCAGGATGTTCCGCGACCGTTGTATATGGACATTTGTTGAATCGGATGAAGCGTGGAGAAATCAAACGCATGCTCGTCGTCGCAACAGGGGCGCTTTTATCGCCGCTTACGTTTCAACAAGGCGAAACGATTCCGTGCATCGCGCATGCGGTAGCGATTGAACATGGAGGCGATCATTTATGATGGCGATGTTTTTTTGGGCTTTTGTCGTCGGCGGGCTTATTTGTGTCATCGGACAAGTGATGTTTGATGTATTTAAACTTACACCTGCGCATACGTTAAGCGCGCTCGTTGTTGCTGGTGCGATTTTAGACGGATTTGGATTGTACGAGCCGCTCATCGATTTTGCCGGTGCTGGGGCAACGATTCCGATTACAAGTTTCGGCAACGCGCTCGTGCATGGGGCGATGCAAGAAGCAGAAAAACACGGCATCGTTGGGGTATTAACAGGGATGTTTGAAGTGACGAGCGCCGGCATTTCGGCAGCGATCGTGTTCGGTTTTATCGGAGCATTATTATTTAAACCGAAAGGATAGAGGAAGATGACGATCGGTTCACAAGTAAAACAAAGTTTAGCGAACATGAAGGCCATTCATGCGACGTTACAGCAATTAGCGCTCACTTCGACAAACGAGGAAGCGCAACGGGCATTTCATGAAGCGATGCTTGAAACAGAACAAATGATTGCGGCGCTCAAAGGGCGCATCTCGACGCTTGAACGCGAAGAGCCGCAATATAAGGGGATGTAGGTATGCCAGCATGGTTAGAAGTTGCGATTCGCTCAATTTGCATTTTAATCGGACTGTTCATCATTACGAAATTGTTAGGAAAAAAACAGTTGTCAAAGCTGTCATTTTTCGAATATATCGTCGGCATTACGATCGGGGATATTGCTGGCTCGATGTCAATGGATTTAGATATTCGGTTAACGGAAGGGATAACGAGCATTTTAATTTGGTCGCTTTTTCCTGTCGCCATTTCGATCATTTCGTTACGAAGTAAAAAATTTCGCGATTTCGTTGAAGGCAATTCCACCGTTTTTATTAAAAACGGAAAAATTTTAGAAGACAATTTGAAAAAAGAAAAATATACTATAGATGAATTGCTTGAACAGTTGCGGAAAAAAGATGTCTTTCGCGTCGCGGATGTCGAATTTGCGACGCTCGAAGCAAACGGCGACTTAAGCATTTTATTAAAACGCGACAAACAGCCGCTCACGATTGGGGATGTGCAAAAGTACGTTCCAGAGGAAAAAGAACCGCAAACCGTCATTATGGACGGTGAAATTTTAGATGAACCGCTTGCGACAGCCCGTCTAAACCGCGGCTGGTTAAAGAAGCAACTCGACCAAATGGGTGTCGCCGTTGAAAACGTCTTTTTAGCTCAAGTCGATTCGTACGGCCAATTGACCGTCGATCTATACGACGACCGCATTCAACTACCAGAGCCGCAACAAAAGCAACTATTGCTTGCATCAATGAAAAAAGCAGAAGCCGATTTCGAGCTGTTCTCCTTACAAACAAACGATGCAGAAGCGAAACAAATGTACGAACAACAAGCGAAACAAATGCAGCAGCTTATTCAAAAACTGCAGCCGTTTCTTATGTGAAAGATAAACACCGCTCTCATGCGAATAGGCATAGGGGCGGTATTTTTGTTTTTTAGGTAAATACATGATCCCCTCTCCATCTGGATTTTTTGCATACTCAAATATTGTAAAAAATATTTCTAAAATATACAATGTTAGACAAAGGAACAAAGAAAAAATTGGTTCTTCACCACAAGTTGTACTTGATCATTTAAGATAGGTGTGCATAGAGAAAATAGAGGGTACAAAAAATGCGAATTTTCCTGTATGGTAAAGGTGACCAAACCAAACCATGGAGGAAAATTCGCATGTACTCTCAGTTTATCAAAGAACTCATCGATTGACCAGATGTTTTGATTCAAAAGGTGCGAAAAGAAGGGGAACGTTGGATTTTCGAACTTTCTCTACCCGAACAATGCCCGTTATGTCCTGTCTGCTTGAAGCGCACGATGAAAATGACAGTCAAAAAAGAAGCAATGGATGCATGGCTATGCACAGCGAATCGAGATTTTTTGGATCGAACTTTCTATCGAGCGCAGACGTTGTCGTACGTGCGGCGTGACGTTCAGCACGTCGTATCCAGCCATCTCTCCGCGAAGTGTGGCGACGGATGCGTTTCAGCGATGGGTCGCGCAATCTTGCATCGGAACATCCATTCAGGACGTGGCTTGTATGCTCAAGCTGCCTTACACGACCGTTGAACGCTGGTTTTATACCCATGCTCCTTCCTATCGAATGATATCCAACCAAAGGCGGTTTGTGTCGATGAGTTTGCGTTTCGAAAAGGGCATGACTATGGAGTGGCGATCATGGATGCCGAAACGGGAGAAGTGTATGCCATGGAAGCAGGAAAGAACGAGGAAGCCATTGGGCGTGCATTGGCTCATGTGTCTCGTTCCGTTCAGTATGTCGTGGGTGATTTGGCTCCAGCGATGAAAAAAGCGATTCAACGGGTTTGCCTAGAGGCGACACATGTGGTCGACTATTTCCATGTCATTCAGCTGTTTACCGATGCGTTAGAACGATGTCACAAATATTTGGGCAAAGGGGGCAAGAAACACGGAAATGTTCGCTACGTTTGTCGTTTATTGAGCCAATGCCCAGAGAAATTAACAGAGGAAGAACGTCAAATCATACGAGAATGGTGTAATGAAAGTGGTGACTTAAAGTCTTTTTACCAATCGCTCCAACATGTTCGCTATGTGTTCAAAAGCAAAGATGAGCAACAGGCGAAACGACGCTTGAAGGCTTGGATTCATCGGTATTTGTTTTGTCCTTGTTCCGTTGTTCGTGCCATCGCAAAATCACTCGTCAAACGAACAGACGAAATGATATCGTGCATTTTATCCCATTATTCGAATGGGAAGATGGAGGGAACGAATAACAAGATCAAGCTGATGAAACGTCGGGGATACGGATACCGAAATATCCAGCGTTTTGCACTGCGGGTTCGGCTAGAAACAGCTAACATACTTTCATGACAGGTGCAAGTACATCTTTTGGTGATGAACCATTTTTATATTAACAACCCCAAGTTATGGTGATTAACCAAAAAATAACATAATATAATAAATTCGGAATAAAAAAATTGGGGGGGTAGCTCCGAAATGTTAAAAAAAATGAAGAAAAACTTGGGTAAAAAGTCGTTGTTAGTTGCAATGGCAGGTGCTTTAGGGTTAAATCTTGTCCCACTTTCAGCTGAAGCAGCACTAGAATATACAGTGTTAGGTGTTGGATCCTATGTCTCAAGTTCTTTAAGCGACTTAGATAATGGTGATGCTTATAAATTTCGTGATCGCTTAAGTGAAAAAAATTGGACAAGGACAGCTCAATGGTACGATTCAGCTGTTTATTATACTGATTTCACAAAGTATGGAAATGAATCCGATATTCTGTATTTTACAGGTCATGGAGGTTCTAGTGGAAATTTAGCGCTATCATACAGATATGTAGAGACTGGACTAAGGGACTTTGCTAATTGGTATCAAGTTGGTGGCGATATCAAAGGTACTGACCGCGCTTCAAATGAAGATGCAGAATGGATGATTTTTGCTGCTTGCGAAGCTTTGGATCAAGTATACTGGGGTAAACAACTTGCAAATGGTCTTCATCATATTTTTGGTTATCATGGTGTTTCAAACGATTATACAGATACCAAAATCATTGACAACTTTTTTAATAGAGCGCTTGGGGTAAATGGATATAGTGCATATACTTTATTTTCTGCTTGGATGCATGCAAATCGCACATATTCTGAATACGATTGGGCAATTATTGGCCACAACAATAACATATATGATTACTTGCATAATGTTGGAAGCGGAGCTACGGCAGATGTAACAGGTACAAGCGACGTTTACCGTTGGAAAGGAACTGGTCCTAACTCTATTATTGGTTATTACACAACAGAAAATATTAGTAGTTATTTAAAAACGGGCGATGAATTAACAACACCTACCACACAAGAGGAATTAGATGAACTAAATAATGAGTACAGAGTAAAATTTAAAGTGAAACCTGAAAAAATTAACTTAAAAATGATTCAATCAAATCTATTAGGTGAAAATTATACGGAATTTAATTATAAAGAAAATAAATCAAAAGTTTATAGTAGTCAAAGTGGCACACTTGAAGTATATAATGACAACTCATTTGTGTATAGTCGACAAATCGAATTCGATCCAATTACTAAATCAAGTGATGAAGTATTAAAAGATATAAATGCTTTTATCGAGAAAAACGGCGGTTTGCGTTCAGATCTCAAATTAAAGCATTTCCTACCAATGGTTGAACAAGATGATTTAGAAAATGATGTAATTGTAGGTTATACTGTTGTATTTGTTCAAAGTCTCAATGGAACATATTTAGATGGAGAAGCAGCAGAGGCAATCGTTGTTGGTTATGATAAAAATGGAGTTAACTTCTATAAACGGAACGTTAAAGAAGTTACACAAAAAATAAAAGTAAAGAACCTTTCAGTGAAAAAACTTGAAAAAGCTATGGAAACAGCAAAGGAAAAAGCGAATAGTCACTTTAAATTTGATGGAAATATTGATTTTACAAAGGCAGAAATTGTTTATTTTTCATCTCCAATTGGTTTAGGATTAGAAAAAGATGAATTAAGACCTGCATATAAGTTAAGTGTTAATGAAACGAATGCAATTTATATTGATGCACTCACAGGTGAACACTTAAATGGCGCAAAAATGCTAACAGAAAATGAAACATATATTGTTCCAGAAGAAGCATTTTCTCCTGAATATAAAGAAAAATATGAAAAGGAGCTAGAAAACCGAATCCAAGAGTCAATTAATGAGGAATAATAGGTCCAAAAGACAAGGGAAATTCTCCATTGTCTTTTGTTATAACAAGTTTATAATTGTATATAATTTTCGCAATTTACACCAATTAAATTGTAAATTGTATAATATTAAGATAGGTCAAAGGGGGATGGATTACATGAAAACGTTAAAAGTCGTTATTTGTTTATCATTTTTACTTTTATCTCTAGTAGGTTGCTCAGGACAACAAACAAACCCAAAGGAACAGGGAGCAAATCAAATGAATCAGTTTTATAAAGAAATGCAGGAAAAGGCTACAGAAATTTTAAAGGAAAACAAAAATGCTGATATACTTGCACATGGCGACTCTATTTATATGAATGCAAAGCACATAGAACAAATGGATAACTCCAATATAAAAACTGGGGAGAAGCTTTTTGATATTCACTTAACTTATAAAAAAGGAGAACCTTTTGAACAAGGAATGGCAACAAAGCTACCTGTTGGAACTGAAGTTTATCTTCCTGCCGAAAAGCAAGAACGTCCTATTTTAATAGCTGTTGTAAACGGAAAAGAAGAAGTATATTTCGAGATATTTAACCCGATAAACAACGATTCAAAATAATATAAATGCTAAAACGTTTATGTTTGGCTTTAATTTTACCAATCGCTCCAACATGTTCGCTATGTGTTCAAAAGCAAAGATGAGCAACAGGCGAAACGACGCTTGAAGGCTTGGATTCATCGGTATTTGTTTTGTCCTTGTTCCGTTGTTCGTGCCATCGCAAAATCACTCGTCAAACGAACAGACGAAATGATATCGTGCATTTTATCCCATTATTCGAATGGGAAGATGGAGGGAACGAATAACAAGATCAAGCTGATGAAACGTCGGGGATACGGATACCGAAATATCCAGCGTTTTGCACTGCGGGTTCGGCTAGAAACAGCTAACATACTTTCATGACAGGTGCAAGTACATCTTTTGGTGATGAACCAAAAAATTTTATCAAAAAGTAAAGAATTGTAGTTAAACGTTTAGACAAGGGGAATAATATTTTCAAGTGGAAACTATGAAAAAATGTATTTTTTTTATCGTTGTACTCATTTTGTTCGGTTGTCGTCAAGAAATGAACTTTCATTCTCCTTTGTATACAGGGAGTGAATTAAAGATCGGTGTTGTTGGAAAAGCACCAGATGTTCGAGAGACGAATGTGTCATTTATACCGTTATCTTTGGAAGATATTTTACAAAAAAAATTTGGACAATTTGATGGCGTGCTTATTATGAAGGAACATTTGAAAGAGGCAGCTGAAAAACCGTATGCCGATATTTATTTACAATCTTCTGTTCCGTTTGTTTTTGTTGATTCCCAAAAAGTATATTTAGCGTTTGTGGATGGCGACCTCAGCTATGAGCATGCGCATGATATGAAATCGGGCGATTATCTTGTTGGATTTTACAAAGATACGTATGTTGGTTTTGGGCTATACAACAACATCAAAAATGAAAAAACGATTCAAGACTGTTATTCACGGTTGTTTACTGTATTAGAAAGAATAAAATATACAGGAAAAGTGGAGATTCGATAAAGAGGGGCTGACATCATTTGTCAGCCTTTAATCGTTTGAAGAAACTCCTCGACTTGTTCGCGTGTTTTTGCATTGGCGCTATGTAAGTGGGCGATTTTTTCGCCGTTTTGGAATACAAGCAAACTCGGAATGCCCATAACGTTGTACGTTTCGGCGATGTCTGGCACATCGTCGCGATTGATGTCATACCATGTGAATTGCGGGTAAGCGGCAATGACTTCACCCATAAATTGATCCATTCGTACGCAATCGGGACACCATGTTGTAAAAAATTTAACGACAACGGGTGTGCTTGAGGCGATCGCTTGTTTAAATTGTTGTGCGTCTTGTAGTCGTTCCATATGACACGTCCTTTCTTTTGATTTCGTCTTTTATTTTAGCACATGTTTTCGTTTTTTACGTATGAAAAAGCAAGGGGGGAAAAACGATGGATCGATTGGAAAAAGAACTGCAATCGTATGCGCGCGCAAAACATCAAAAACACGATGCGTTCATGAAGGCGTTTGACGCATGGGGAAAAGAGATGGAGATGACGCTAAACAAACTTGAAAAAATAAATGGGGCGCTATTTCAACAGTTTCAAGCAAACATGAGCGATGCGGAAGCGTTTTTTGCGAAAAAAGAAAAACAGTTCGCCCGCATGTTTCGGCAAGGAGGAGAATTTTTATAGGAGCGCCCATACCAAATTCATTTGTATGCATATGATGTAAGCGACAACGTTCAAGGAGGTGGAGTCTCATGGGCTTCGGATATTGCGGATATGGTTACGGTGGCTACGGCTACGGCGGCGGATACGGTTCAACGTTCGTGTTGATCGTCGTATTGTTCATTTTGTTAATTATCGTTGGTGCAGCGTTCGTTCACTAAGAAGAGGCGTTCCAAAGGGCATACCTTTGGAACGTTTTTTTTGTTTTTTCATATGCTGAAAAATAAAAGTGAAGGAGGCGGAGAAAGATGGATCAACATTTTTTTAAAAACATCGAAAAGAAAACGGGCGTCAATATGCAAGACATTTTTGCGCTTGCGAACTCGTTGCAACATGCGAACTTTAAAGACGAAAAAACGGTGCGTGGCATCGTTAAACGCGTGGCGCAAATTGCGAATCGCAACGTGCCGAAAGAGTTAGAAGATAAAATCGTGCAGTCGATCATTAACAACGGAAAACAAATGGATTTCAATACGATTGCGAATATGTTGAATAAAAAATAATGAAAAAGCGAAAAGTCTTAGACGAGGCTTTTCGCTTTTGTTTCAAGGAGAGGGAGCAAGCGCGAGGCGTTTGCTTTTTTTAATCGGCGCATCGACGGAACGGAAATAAAAAGACGTTCTTTTGCGCGGGTGATCGCGACGTAAAGAAGGCGTCGCTCTTCTTCAAGCGGGGCGACATCGCCGTTTCGGTACGCCTCAAGCGCATAGTCGTGCGGCAATAGTCCGTCGACGGCCCCGATAATATAGACGATCGGAAACTCTAACCCCTTTGAACGGTGAATCGTCATGAGTTGAATGCCGTCATCGCATGTCGTGTTGGCGTATGCTTTGGCGCGCTCAACGTGGGAAAGAAACGCTTGGATCGTTTTAAATTTGCGCGCGACAACTTTTACATCGCGTACGTCATCGGATCCTTTTTCTATCGCATTCCCTTCGTTGCCGCGCTTTTTTAAAAAGTCGCCAAACCCCATTTCTTTTTCAATGAAATCGATCGCCTCAAGCGGCTTCATTTCTTTCACTTTCGCAAATAGCGGAACGATCGTGCGCAATTTTTGTTGTTGAAACGGTGCGATACGATCGAGTTTAGCGAGCGCCTCCACGAGCGAACAGTCTTGTAAAATCGAGATCGCCTTTAAGTCGTTCATGACCGTTTGTTTTAAAAACAACACCGTCGCCACATCGGCAAGCGCTTGTTCGTTGTTCGGATCGATGCTTAATTGAAGAAAGCTTAACAAATAGCGCACGATGCGACGGTTGTAAAATGATTCTCCGTCCGTCGTCACCGGGAGGCAAAGTTGAGCGAGCCGTTCAAAGACGGCGCGCGACGCGGCGTTCGTTCGGCATAAAATGGCGATATCGCTCGGTTTCGCACCTTGTTTCATTCGCTCTTGTATGTCGCATACGATCATCGTTGCTTCTTCTTCCTCATCGTACGGAAAGAAACATATCGGCATATGTGCGCTATCCGTTTGGGCGTTCATTTGTTTCGGAATGCGCGTGCGACTTTTAGAAATAATGCTGTTGGCAAGCGATACGATCGGATGTGGCGAACGATAATTTTCCGTTAACTTTACGATTTTTGTATGTGGAAAATCTTGTTGAAATTGATGAATAAACGATGAATCAGAGCCGCGAAACGCATAAATCGCTTGATCGTCATCGCCGACGGCGCAAATGTGATGCGTATGGGATGCAAGCAGTTTCATCGTTTCATATTGCACGTTGTTAATGTCTTGAAATTCATCGATAAGAAAATAATGAAACCGTTCGTGATATTGTCGTAATCGTTTTTCACCCGTCCGCAACATGTCATAGCACGCATATAACATATCATCAAAATCAAATACATCGAGTTGCCGTTTTCGTTCTTCATATTGCACATACAATTGCACGACGCGTTCGTCCCATTCGTTTTCGATCGCGATGTCATGAAGGGGGGTGAGCGTATTTTTCCAATATGAAATGCGTTGCATCGCTTCATCATACGGAAAATCGCGTTCATCAATGCCGATGTCGCGCCCGATTTCTTTCATCATCTTTTCTTTTTGCCAGTCGCGAATGAGCCGCTCATGACGCCAACGAAACGGATCGGCATGTTGTAACATACGATAAAATAAACTATGAAACGTTCCGATTGTCGGTATCCCAGCAAGATTGTACGACTGAAGTCTTTCCGCTAACTCTTTCGCCGCTTTTGTTGTAAAAGTGACGATCATGATGTTTGCTGCTTTGATGTGATGCGTGGTGATCATGGCTGCGGCGCGCGCCGTTAACGTGCGCGTTTTCCCGCTTCCAGCACCTGCTAGAACGAGAAGCGGTCCATCGACGTGGCGCACCGCTTCGTATTGGTCGGCATCGAGCGACACGCCGCATACGGTCATTTGTTTTTTTTCTTTCGTTTGAAACGGTTGTTTTGGCTGAATGGCGATGATATTCGCTCGTTTTCGTTCTTCTTTTATGCAAGGGTGAGCAACATGATAAAAGTGCGGGGCATGTTCAATCGCTAAATGAAAGCGAACGATTCCACCGCACATCGGGCACGTCCATTTATTGCGTAAACTTTGTTCGTAAACGAGCTCATATTTTTCTCGTGGTAACGTATGAATGTCAAATAACTTGCCGTTATATCGCGCTTTGTTCATCGGTCAAACTCCTTCGTCTAACGTCAACGTCTATGTTAACAAATCATACAGTAAGAGAAAAGGAGTTTTTCATTGGCGAGCGAATATATAAACAAAGGAGGTGTTGTTATGATTCGTCCAACTTCACTCACCGTTCCGCGTATAACGAGCATACAACGAGCAACAAACGAGAAAAAACAACAAACGCCCGAAAAGAAAAAACGACCTCAAGATCGTTCGTTGAAAAAACGTTAATATGCCTGCACATGCATTCCTTTTCCGTCTTGCCATTCGGCGTATAAAATGTCTGTATAGTTTTCAAAGCCAGCGTGGCGAATATGTTTTTTTAACCATTGTTCGTCCCAACCGTTTTCGCGTAAATTGTCCCAAACGACTTCCCCGTCGATAATGACCGTCACAGGCAATGTCGCTTCAGATGCAGAAATGTTTTGGTCTTGCCGCGTTGGCTGTTCGAACGGGGCTTTTTTCATGACGCTCACCGTTCCGTCCGTTTCTAAAATGGCGTATTCCACTTCACGAACGGAAAAGACGTTGCGAGCGCGGAGTAAATGTTGTAGTTGGTTTAAATCGAGCTTCGTTTGTTTTAACGCTTCATATAAAATTTTCCCTCTCGAAATGACGATGACCGGTTTTCCTTCTAATAATTCGCGAAGCTCCTTTTTCTTTTGCGTAATCATTTCTGTTGCGTAAATTAACAGTCCCCAAAGTGCGATTGCAAATAGCACTTTAGAAAGCCCAACTTCGGCATCGTATAGCCCATTGCCGACAAGCTCTCCGAGAACGAGGGCGGAAATAAAGTCAAACGGTGTAATTTGCGTAATTTGTGTTCGTCCGAGTATTTTCGCCATAATAAACAGGGCAATATAACCGACAATTAATTCGACTGCAATTTGTCCGAATTCGTTCATAACGATATCCTTTCTTTGTCGCTTCTTTTGTTAGTATGTGAAGCGAAAAAGAAAACATGCGACCGTTATGATCGCATGTCGATCGTTTTGATCATCGTCACATGTGGAATGCCTGCATCAAGAAAGACGTCGGATACCGTTTCATAGCCGAGCTGTTTGTAAAACGGTTCAGCATGTGTTTGGGCGTTTAGTTTTACTTTTGAGACGTGCTGTTTGGCGTATTGTTCGATCGCTTCCATGATGTGCTTGCCGATGCCGCGTCCGCGATAAGCTGGAAGGACGCAAATGCGTTCGACTTTACCAATGCCGTCAATCGTTCGGAAGCGACCTGCGGCAATCGGTTTGTCGTTATCGTATATGACGAAATGAACGGACTGTTGTTCGAATGCGTCAATTTCTTCTTCTTCTGATACGCCTTGTTCGTCAATAAAGACAGCGCGGCGAACGAAAAGGGCATCGTGCCAAAGCGCTTCATCTTGTCCGAATTTTACGTCCATATGATTATTCCTTTCCGAGATGAAATGTTTCATATGCGGACCATGATCCGTTTTCAAGCTGATATAACAGATGGAAGCGATCGACTTGTTCTTCAAAATGAACAGACTGCATGTTGAAGCGTCCGAATACGTCTGAATACTCGTCGTTTGATAAATCACGTGCGATCGTAATGTGCGGTACGAACGCATAGTCTGTTTGTTCGACGAACGGTGGACGATGTAATTTTTCATGTAGTGTCACGAGTGGTTCTGTCTTTTCTACTTTTAAATAAATAACGTTGTTGACAGGATAAAACGAGCTAAATTTCGTGACGCGCAACAAAAACGGTTCCGTTTCAAGCGCGACGTTGCGAAGTTGTTGCACGAGTTCCTCAAGTTTGTCTTCTTCAACATCAAACGCATATTTTAACGTGATGTGCGGTGGGATTAAAGCGTAATGAGAGTCATACCGTTTGCGATACGAATTTGCAAAATCTTGAATTTTTTTCGATGGAAAAATCGCGATACCACATTTCATGCGACGTTTCCTCCTTTCATCATTATATCTATATATTATAACAAATTTTCGGAAAATACTGTTACATTTCAATAACTTTTTTTAATCCGATAGGTAAATCTGGCTGCCAGTATGTCCATGAATGATCGCCGTCAAACTCGTGATAATGATAGCGAACTTGTTTTGCTTGAAGGACGTGAGACAGCGCACGATTTGGTTCAATAAAGTTACGGACAGCTCCGTCTGTCGTTTTCACTTCTGTCTCATGTACGCCGATCGAATGATAAAGCGCAAGCAAATGCCAATCGGTAAATGATTGGACATGTGCTATGACATCATCGTTGACGTATGGTGACTGCATGACGACTTTTCCGAACGTATGCGGATATGTCATTGCGGTAAGTAGCGAAACCGTTCCGGCGAGCGAATCGCCGACGAGAATGCGCGTTGTCCCCATTTGATATGTCGAAAAATGTTCATCAACGAGCGGCGCAAGTTCGTTCGCAAGAAAGCGCATGTACGCTTCTCGTTTTTTTCCGTTCGGATGATATTTTTCATAGCGATCGAATACATCGCGATACGGCACGCCGATCACGACAGCACGCACACGAAGCTCATCGATGACGCGTCCGATTTTGCCAAACATAAAGTAATCTTGCCCATCTTGCGCGATAATGACGAGATGTTTATAAAGCGGTGTGACAGGTTTTGAACAATACACACGCAACGATAGTTCCTCGTCTAAATGTTGGCTGTGAAGTTTTAACTCTTGCATGTTCTCCCATCCTTATATATGTCTTTTTCGAGGCGAAGGGCTATCGATGTGATGCCCTCCGCTTTCAACGTTGTTCTTTCTTATCGTACCACATTTCTGCATTTTTTGTCGTTGCGTGATATAATGAGAGAACGAGAGGGGGAATAACACATGAAGCGTATATCAAGCAAAGAAGTGTATGAAAGAACGTTGCAGCTATTAACGGAGCGTGGTGTGACGATTCCAGCGATTGCTGAGATTGTATATGAAATGCAAAGCCCGTACAATAAAAATTTAACGATGGCAGAATGTATTGAAAGTGTCGAAAAAGTGCTTCAAAAGCGCGAAGTACAACATGCGATTTTAGTTGGCATTGAGCTTGATAAACTTGCAGAAAACGGCATGTTGTCCGAACCGCTTCAAATGATTGTTGAAACAGACGAAGGGCTGTTTGGCGTCGATGAAACGTTAGCGTTAGGGGCAGTGCTCGGATACGGAAGCATTGCCGTGACAACGTTTGGACATTTGGATAAAAATAAAGTAGGGATCATTAAACAGCTTGATACAAAACGGGGCAAAGGTGTGCATACGTTTTTAGACGACTTAGTCGCAAGCGTTGCCGCAAGCGCCTCCGGTCGCCTTGCCCACAACTTGCGCGACGAGGAAGAAGCTGCGTTGAATGCGTAAAAGGAGGCCGTAAATCCGTATGGGTTTACGGCTTTTTTGCTGTATAGTTTTGAAAAGAAGGAAGAGCTTTGTCGAATAACAAAATAAATTCAATGATACTTCGTAATGTTTGGTGCTCAAAGTTTGCTAGTCGGTACATGTTATGTAATGTCTCGGATGCAGGGAGATGAATATGGTATGGCTCAGTCGTCGTTTGATACCGCTCATCTTCATTGTGAGGCTCTGAATGCCATTTTAGAATCGTTTTCCCATCTGAAGTGACCCAGTCGTAGTAATAGTAGTCGATCCAACCGTCAGAAGTTTTGTATTCGATCACGTATAATTTCGTGTCATTGCGAAAGATGATCGTTTTTCGGGCACAATTTTTAGTGGAAGGGCGCCCGTCAGCGCCACCTTCTCGAATTTCTAAAATAACGTCGGCAAAGTCTCGCTCGAGAAAAGAAAAAACGTTGGCTGGTTGGCGTGGATTAGGGAATGATCGCTTTGTTTTCCCTTTCCCTCGCCTTTGTTTGTTCGCAACAGAGGTTCTTTTTCGTTCTTTACTTATTAAACAAACCGACCTTTTTTAAGGCATATGTCCACTCTGAAGCATCTCGTTGTTCTTCAGGTGTGAAAACATCTTTTTTAGCCAACGTTTTAAAGTAAGTTCCGTTATATTTTTTATTGAAAAATTGAATGGTTTCCAGCAGCTCATTTTCTTCTGCTTGTGCAAGATGTTGTTTTTGTTCTTTTTCATAAAGGGAGGCAATTTCTTTAATCGTCATCACTTCGTTCGATGAGGTAATATAGAGTGCTGTTTCAGGTATTTTGGCATGCGCGTTTTTCCCCGCCTTATGCGTCCCTTTAATTTTTCCTTCTTTAATCCAATTGTTTACAGTAGCGACGGTGACGCCCATAAATTTTGCTACTTCGCTCGTTTTATACATTTTTGTTAAATGATGATTTTCTCCTACATCAATGACTAATTCACAAAGATGTTCAAAACAAGAAGCAAGTTCGTCTACGTTTTGCGGTTGATGAAGGCGTGACATAAGCTGTTCCGTTTTGTGAGGTTCAACTCGTTGTAAGACGTTTGTTAAATACTTTAAAAAAGAAGCAAGTTCCTCTACTTTTTCGCCATGTAGTTGTGCTTTCATTCGTTCTACCCAACATTTTGCTTTTTCGCGGTCCATAACGGTTGTCACATGACCCACCTCCTTGTCTTTATTGTATAAGGATGGGATAAAAAGTTCAAATGAAATGAAAATAAAGTTAAAATAAAATGAAAATGATGATATATATTATATCCTGATAAATGGTTTTTGAACATAAAAAACCCTCCACTGTTTCAAGGAGTGAAGGGTTACAACATGTCTTTTTGTTGTTTTAATAAATCGCGAATTTCTGTGAGTAGTTGTTGTTCTTTTGTGATTGTGGGTGCGGTTTGTTTCGTTTCTTCTTGTTTTTTGATTCGTTCGTGCACGTTGTTTAACAGCTTAATAAATAGAAAAATCGAAAAAGCGATCAGGAAAAAGTCAACGACGGTTTGAATAAAAGCTCCGTATTTGACTTCTGCTTCACCGACTTTCCAAGATAATCCGCTAAAATCGACGCCACCTAAAATGAGACCAACAAGTGGCATAATGATGTCATTCACGAGGGAAGAAACGATTTTTCCAAATGCTCCACCGATGATGACCCCAACAGCTAAGTCGATGACGTTGCCCCGCACAGCAAATTTCTTAAATTCGTTCCACATCGGCATGCCTCCTTTTTCCATACTTTACCATATCCCCATTCTATTTGTCGATTTTTGCATGTGAGGCGCATAGTCGGGCAGTTGTGCATAACATGGCGATGAATATGAAAAAAGAGGTGAGATCATGTATTACTATCCGAATGTTGTGTATATGCCTGTGTATCCATATCCGATCATGCCTTATCCGTTTCCGCGAGAACATACGAAAGATTACGGACCGAACCCGTTTGTCGTACAAATAGAAGAAGCGACGAAACGAAACAACATGTTCCGTACGACGTTATGGACCGGACCTCATTTGCAAGTGACATTGATGAGCCTTCGTGTCGGGGAAGATATTGGTGTAGAAATTCATCGCGGTGTCGATCAATTTTTACGTATTGAACAAGGCGAAGGGATTGTGCGGATGGGCAAAAAGAAAAACGAATTGACGTTTGAAAGACGCGTGACGGATGGCTCTGCCATTTTTGTGCCTGCAGGAACGTGGCATAATGTGATCAACATAGGGAACGTTCCGCTTAAGCTGTACTCCATTTATGCGCCGCCACAACATCCAGCCGGCACCGTCCATCCGACAAAAGCCGATGCTCTTGCAGCAAGAAAATAGGGGACAATTTTTGTCCCCTTTTTCACTGCCAAACTACAAAAAATGTGAAGTGCATCAAATTGTCTTGAGTACTCAACTTCAAAACCGAAAAGCTATTGACACAGTGTTGTCGGTTCTATTGGATCTGTGTATTTTGTTCATAGGAAACTGTAATGATTTGAATGCAGAATTTGAAGTATTGATATTATCTCTTTTTATGATTTTGTTCTATTAGTAATTGGATAATGTGTTCGTTTTGTTTAATTTGTATATCGCTATTTTTTTTTAGCTGATAAGCACATTTCAAAAGAAAAAATAGTGAAAATGCAAAAATAATAATAGTTACAAGTGAAAAGTATCCCATTGCTCTCCGTCCTTAGTAATTAGTTTTCAATTAAATAATAAAAATCATTCTTAGAGCTAGTGAACATTTATTAATCGTCCTACATTCTTGTACTTATAGTAAGCAGATTCCCAGATAAAATTGCCTTAACATAAACATTTGCTCCACCAAGTCCTCCCAACCATGATACATCAGCAGAAAACTTAGCTGTTTTATCCGTATGATTCAAAGTAATGTTATTCAGAGTTCCGCCGATAATCCAATAATCATAGGAATAAGTTTTAATAATTTGAGATTGTTCGATATTGTTAGGAATGTTAACATCAATAAAATAACTAATTCCCATATAAGGGGTTGTTGCTTTTACTTGGTAAGTAGACTTCCCATATGGAAAAAGATGTTGATACGAAAATACACTTACTTTGTCATAATTCATCCTTTCCGATAAAATAAAGGGCTCAACGATAAAGGTTATTTCTTTCCCTAATTCATCGACGATACTTATCTCATGTTTTTCTTGATTAGACAAATCGAACTGAACGGCAATCTCTTTTTCGTTTTCTGTTTCTTCTGTAACAGATAGTTCTGATGCATATGAAAAAGACTCGTAAAACCCGAATACAAAAATATTAGTCAGAAATATTGTAAGAGTAAGAATTTTTTTCAATTGGAATACCTCCTAGTAATTATAATTTGAGATATATTTTACATGATTTATAGTCCGAAATTCTATATAATTCACATTATTGTAAAAAATAAGGTTTGCCATATTCCTATATAAGGAGGTATGCGTTCCGTTATATCAGATAAGACTTATCTGTTATTTTTTATATAAAAAAGGGGTGCATCATCACAACATGTGCTTGACAAGCGATATGCTCTCCTAGACAAGGATTTGCAAAAATCATTGATTCACTGATTTTTCCTTACAAGCGGGAGGGAGACATGTTGCGAAAAAATCAAGCGCAACTTTTAGTGAAGAAAAAAGTTGCATTTTTTTTGAAAATCATGTACATTAGTTAAAAATCAGAAAATTCAATATGCATGTGCATTCTTATCAAGAGAAGGGGAGGGACTGGCCCGATGAACCTTCAGCAACCAGCCGAAAGCGGTCAGGTGCTAAATCCAGCGGATTGGTGTTCAATTCGGAAGATAAGAAGAAGCGTTTGTCTATGGACAGAAAGCCTTCTTCTTAGAAGGCTTTTATTTTTTTGAGAAAGGGAGAGGGCGAATGAGTCATGTGGAAACAGTATTAGCGCAAATTGGCAATCGAAGCGAAACGACGACAGGAACGGTCAACCCGCCTGTCTATTTTTCAACAGCGTATCGGCACGAAGGGATCGGACAGTCGACAGGGTACGATTACATTCGGACAGGAAATCCGACGAGACATATTGTCGAGGAGGCGATTGCGCAGTTAGAGGAAGGGGATCAAGGCTTCGCATGTAGCTCGGGGATGGCGGCAATTCAAACGATATTTGCGTTGTTTGAAAGCGGTGATCATTTTCTCGTTTCGGCCGATTTATATGGTGGAACGTATCGACTATTTGAAAAAGGGTGGAAGAAATACGGGCTGTCGTTTACATACGTCGATTTTCGCGATCTCGATGCGGTGAAGGCACATGTGACGGACAAAACGAAAGCGATTTTTTTAGAAACGCCGACAAATCCGCTCATGCAAGAAGCGGACATTGAAGCGGTGGCAGCGTTTGCGAAACAACATCATCTCCTTCTCATTGTCGATAATACATTTTACACACCTGTGTTACAAAAGCCATTAACAAAAGGGGCGGACATCGTCATTCATAGCGCGACGAAATATTTAGGCGGGCATAACGATGTGCTTGCCGGTCTCATTGTCGCAAAAGGAAAAGCGTTGTGTGAGCAATTGGCGATGTATCATAACGCGATCGGTGCGGTGTTATCGCCATTTGATTCATGGCTGTTAATTCGCGGCATGAAGACGCTTGCGCTTCGCATGCGCCAGCACGAACAAAACGCCAAAGCGATTTACGAATTTTTAACAAAACACGAAGACGTCACAGATGTGCTATATCCAGGGAGAGGAGGCATGTTGTCGTTTCGCGTGCGCGATGAACGGTGGGTGAATGCCTTTTTACGAAGCTTAAAACTGATTACGTTTGCGGAAAGTTTAGGTGGTGTCGAAAGTTTTATTACGTATCCAGCGACGCAAACGCATATGGATATTCCAGAGGATGTTCGCATCGCCAATGGGGTATGTAATCGACTGTTACGTTTTTCTGTCGGCATTGAACACGAGGATGATTTAATTGCCGATTTAACACAAGCGTTTCAACGCATGAAAGAGGTGTAGAGGATGGATGTGCAAACGCAACTCGTTCATAATAAATGGCAGATCGATGCGCAAACGGGCGCGGTGAGCGTCCCGATTCATCATGCATCGACGTTTCATCAGTTTGATTTTGATACGTTCGGAAAGTACGATTACAGCCGTTCGGGCAATCCGACGCGTGAGGCACTTGAAGAAACGATCGCGGAGCTAGAAGGAGGCGTGAGCGGTTTTGCGTTCGCATCGGGCATGGCGGCGATTTCAACGGCGTTTTTGTTGTTGTCAAAAGGAGATCATGTGTTAATTACAGATGACGTATATGGCGGAACATATCGCATCATCACGGATGTATTAAGCCGATTTGGCATTGAACATACGTTTGTTGATATGACCGATTTAGATGCGGTCGCACGTCACATTCGTCCGAATACGAAAGTCATTTATATGGAAACGCCGTCAAATCCGCTCTTGAAAATTACGGACATTCGCGGGGTTGTGAAGCTTGCGAAAGCACATGGCTGTTTGACGTTTTTAGATAATACGTTTGCGACGCCTATTTTGCAGCGACCGCTTGATCTCGGTGTCGATGTCGTTTTGCATAGCGCAACGAAATTTTTAGCGGGGCATAGCGATGTTGTAGCGGGGCTAGCCGTTGTCAAAGACGAGCGTCTCGCAAAAGAGCTTCGGAAACTGCAGTATTCGTTTGGTGCGGTGCTTGGTGTGCAAGATGCGTGGCTCGTGTTGCGCGGGTTAAAAACGCTTCACGTTCGGTTAGAACATTCGTCTCGTTCAGCCATACAGCTTGCGCAATTTTTACATCGTCATCCGAAAGTGGCACACGTGTATTATCCGGGGCTTTCGCATCATGACGGGCACGTCATTCATCGTGAGCAAGCGCGAGGGTTTGGTGCGGTGTTGTCGTTTGAGTTGGAAGATGAACAAGCGGTGCGGACGTTTGTCAAACATGCGCACGTTCCGGTATTTGCGGTCAGTTTAGGTGCAGTTGAGTCGATTTTATCGTACCCGGCAAAAATGTCGCATGCGGCGATGCCGAAAGCAGAGCGTCACCGTCGCGGCATTACAGACGGCTTGTTGCGCATGAGTGTTGGACTTGAAGCCATTGATGATTTGATTGCCGACTTTGAACAGGCGTTATCATATGTATAGGCTAGGCACACCACCTAGCCTTAGCTAATTTGATCGAGGGCATCACGTTGTAGTTGTTGCTCGACCATGCGATCGAGTTGTTGGATTTTTTTCAAAGCAAGTTCATCATCGATTTGGCGATAATGATGTTTGCCACCCGGTTCTTCATCTGCCTCATCAGCAAGTTTGACGATCGTCTGGAGCGGCTTTCGTTTTAATTCTCCTTCTGGAAGATACGAGTCGGTATGAAGCAAAATGGCGAGGGCAATTTCTTTCGCTTGCTGAGGATGTTCACCGAGTCGAATAAGCAGTTTATGCGCTCGCTCCGCCCCTTTAATCGCATGAATGTCGTTTTGTTTATATGTTTCATAGTCCCACGTTCCATTAGAATACCATTCATAGTGACCGATATCATGAAGCAACGCCGCTTTTGTTGCCAAGTCGACGTTGACACCGTACTGTAAGGCAAGGCGATACGCATGATATGCGGTCGCAATGGCGTGCGCGACGCCTGAACGTTTTAAATATTTTTGGGTGATGGGGTGAAGGAAGATGTCAGTTAATGTGACACGTCTCATCGTGCATTCCCCCTTTTTTGTTTTTCTAATTATCATACCATGTCTTATTTAATAAAGGCAATACATATTTTTCTGTTTTTCTTCCATACTAAGTGAAAAAGTATGGAGGACGCGTATGTTTTTATCATTATTATTATCGGTTATGACAGCGCTTTCGTTCAATGGACATGCTTGCACGAAAAAATTAGAGGAAGCAAACGTGCAATTGTGTGGAAAAGAAGATGGAGATTGGGTGCGCCATTTTACGCTTCACGTCGGTCAACAGACGTATGCGTTTCCGGAATGGGAACACGTGAACGATCCGAAAGCCATTCCGCAATTGTATTCTGTTGACGTGACGGACGATGGAAAAGAAGATGTCGTCGTTTTTCTCGTGAAAGCACGCGGGAACGGCACGTATAAAAACGAAGTGCACGTATTTGCCCATCGCGAAAACGGCATAGAAGAAATGATCGTCGAAGATCCGCGCATTGTCGTTTTAAAAAGCATGAAAATGAAAGAGACGAACGAAGGAACAGAGCTGATTATCGACCATGTCCATGCACTCATTCCGTACAATCGCCAAGGCGAAAAAGGGATGAAAGTGACGTTCGATCGCTTTGTAAAATACGCGCTCGACAAACAAAAACTGAAGGCTGTTTTACTTCTCGAACGAAAAAAAGGCGAATATATCGGCAGTTTAATCGTCACATACGAATATAAAGATGGCTTTTTCCAAGGCACTCACATCGACTTTATCCGCCATTAGCCATTGCATATGCGATGGCTAAAAAATTTTTTAAAAAAGTATTTGACAATGTGGGAGAAGGTAAGTATAATGAAAAATGTGTTCGATAGGACAACAACATACGATTCCGTAGCTCAGCTGGGAGAGCGCCACCTTGACAGGGTGGAGGTCGCTGGTTCGAGCCCAGTCGGAATCATCGCAAACCCCGGGTTCTTTTAGAGAGCTCGGGGTTTTTCGTTGTCTTCAGCATCTTCTCCCGACTGGCGCAAATGTTTTCGTATGCAGGAAAATGGTCGATGTTGTCGAATAAAAACATCGAAATAACTGTATGTGAGGTGAATGTATGTCCATTGACCACGACCGTTTGTTTAAAGAGTTGATCCAAACGTTTTTTGAGGAATTTATCGTTCTCTTTTTTCCAACGATGCACGAGCATATTGACTTTCGCCACGTCTCGTTTTTGTCGGAGGAGCTATTTACCGATGTAGTGGCAGGGGAGAAATATCGCGTTGATTTGTTGGTCGAAACGAAATTGAAAGGGGAGGATAGCCTAATTATCGTTCATATCGAAAATCAAAGCTACGTCCAACCGTCGTTCCCCGAACGCATGTTTATTTACTTTAGCCGTTTGTTTGAGAAATACCGCAAACATATTGTACCGATTGCCGTCTTTAGCTACGATACGATCCGCGACGAACGATCTACATTTACCATCCAATTTCCTTTTGGTAACGTCCTCGACTTTCATTTTTTTACTGTGGAACTTCGGAAACAAAACTGGCGCAACTACATTCGCCAAGACAACCCGATCGCCGCTGCACTGATCAGTAAAATGGGGTATACTGAAAGTGAACGGGTAGAATTGAAAAAACAATTTTTACGCATGCTTGTGCGAATGGAATTAGACGAAGCGAAACAACGGTTATTGTTTGGCTTTTTTGAAACATATGTAAAACTATCAGACGAAGAAGAACGAAGACTACGAAGCGAGGTGAATGAAATGGAAACGAAGGAAAAAGAACGAGTGTTGGAACTCATTATTTCGTACGAACAAAAGGCGTTGGAAAAGGGAAGAGAAGAAGGAATGAAGCGCCTTGTACAAACGATGGCGAGAAAAGGGATGAGCGTAAAAGATATTGCAAACGTTACGGATCTTTCGGAAGAAGAAGTGGAGCGGTTGTTGGAGTAAGGGGACCCCACAGCGCTCCACCTTCTTTTGTTTTTGTAAAAATTGTTTTTACACACAAGATTACATTACAATGTTCTTTATTTGACGTGCTATAGAGACGATTAAAAAATCTTTTCTTGATAACATACTTTTTCAACACCTTGCAAATAACCCTCTCAAATGGGATTATTTTGTTTTTTGTAGAAAAATAAGGTGTATCATTTTTTGGAAGATCGTATATACTATGTATATACATTTTGGTTGGGGGTGATATAATGAACTCAAAGGAACATTTAGAAAGCAAAATAAACCAAAGTAAAGGAGGAGGCTACATGTCTACAGTTGTTGCTCAAAAATGGGGAAACAGTTTGGGCATTCGTATCCCAAAAGATGTTGCTGATCAAATAGGGATTAAACAAGGTTCCGAAATAGAATTAAATGTGATTGGAAATGAAGGTATCATCACATTAAAACCAAAAAGAACACGGAAGAAATACACACTGGAAGAACTAATATCACAGATTACACCTGAAAATCGACACGAAGAAATTGATTTCGGTATAGAAGGGCGTGAATTGATTTAATGTCAGCAGACGTACCAGAGAGAGGCGATTTCGTTGTTTTAAACTTCAATCCACAAGCTGGGCATGAGCAGGCTGGGAGAAGGAATGCGATTGTTTTATCGCCTAAAGAATTCAATCAAGCAACAGGATTTATAGCTGTTTGTCCGATTACCACTCAAAAGAAGGGTTACCCTTTCGAAGTGGATTTACCAAAAGAAGGAATATCTCTTGGTGGCGATGGCTATTCAATAACAGGGGTAGTTTTAACTGATCAAATTAAATCATTGGATTGGAAAGCTCGTAATCTAAAAATTTTAAAGAAGTATAATCCAGAAGATGCACAAATTGAAGAAATAGATAAAATAATTGATGAATGCCTAGCGAAAATAGAAACATATCTGACTTGACATAATCCTTTCTCTTTCAGAAAGGGTTATTTTTTACTTTAAAGTTTCTTGATAATTGTTGAAAAGCTAATTTTAGTTGATCAGGTGTCGAAAAAACGAAATTAGTAAGTTGGTCGTTTTTATTTTAATTGCGGAAGTTGTGAGTCAAATTGGCATTTTGTTTGCTTACTTTTGTCATTAAATCCACAAGAAAAATGAGTCCAGTAAACGGTTCAACATAGCAAAAAACTAGTCCTATCAAAGAGTTGATTCTTTAATGGCTGGCGCAAGTACATCTTTTGATGATGAACTAGTAAAAATATGATTTAAACAACCAAGTGATATGTAAAAGCGGGCGAAACATTTGATACAATGAAGAAATAACAAATGAACAGGAGGGGAGAACGATGTTGTTTGAAAACGATCAACCAGCAGCTTGCTTCTAAGACGGGGCAAGCGCACGTTCCGTCTTGTAGAAAAAAGAAAAAAAGACGGGGGAAAGAAGATGAAACAAACATTTTTCGGTTCGTTGTATTTGTCGCTTGCGGCGAGCATTTGGGGTGGCATGTATGTCGTGAGTAAATATGTGCTCGATTATGTTCCGCCATTTACGCTTGTATGGCTTCGTTATGCGATTGCTTTTTTTGTGTTATGGGCAATTTTACGACTAAAGCGCATTCCGACGCCAAAAGAAAAAGAAAATTGGAAGCATATCATATCCATTGGAATCGTTGGGTATGTCGTTTCTATTTCGTTGCAGTTTGTCGGCACGAAATGGTCTGATGCGCATACCGCTTCACTTATTACTTCGGCAACGCCTGCTTTCATCGTCATTTTTGCTCGTTGGATGTTAAATGAAGCAATGACGTTACGAAAACTAAGTGCGCTTTTGCTTGCGACGGCAGGGGTTGTTGTCGTCGTTGGATTTGGTGGGGAAGAGACGACGTCATTTTTCGGGAACGTGTTACTCGTTGGAGCAGCGGTGACGTGGGCGCTTTTATCGGTGCTTGTTAAAATTGCATCTGCGCGCCTTTCTGTATTAGTGATCACGACATACGCGATTTTCGTTGCTTTCATCGGCACAACGCCATTGATGGTATGGGAATGGTGGCAAGTGGCGTCTGTAACTTTTTCGTTTCCCGTTGTGCTTGGGGTCATTTATCTCGGTGTTGTGTCAACCGCAGGGGCGTTTTTTCTTTGGAATAAAGGGATGGAAATGATGGATGCTAGTGTCGGATCGCTCTTTTTCTTTTTTCAGCCACTTGTTGGCTCGCTGTTCGGCTGGCTGTTTTTACATGAACAATTACATGTTTCGTTTTGGATTGGTGGAGCATTCATTATCGTTGGAGTTATTGTTGCGGTGTTTGAGAGGAAGCCATCGGATGTATAACAATGAGCCCTTGTGCATGCGCAAGGGCTTTTACAACATTGTATACACCGTTAAAACAAGCACACATACGAAAACGACGATCATGACGTTAGCGCCGAGCCAAGAGACAACGACAGCGCTAAAAAAGCCAAGCATGCCAAACCAAAGATCGTCTTGAATGAGAAACATACCCGGAATAATTAAAGCGCCGAGTGTGGCGTATGGAACATTTCGCAATACACCGCGCCAAAAAGGCGGTAAGTCGATACGGTGAAAAACAGTCAACGGTAGCATGCGCGGAATGTATGTGACGATGCCCATGCCGAGAATGATGAAAAAAATGTTACTGCGCATACGTTGTCTCCTTTCTTCTTTCCATCGCCCATTGAACGAATATCGCCGACAAAATCGTCGAAATAACGATCGCCCATCCTTTTGGAACGTGGAGCCATAATAAAAGTATACAGTTGATGAGACCAGAACTGATTGCGAGCCAAAGCGCTTTTTGTTCTGTTTTGATGGCAGGAACTAACAGCCCGACAAACATCGCATAAAGGGCAACAGATAAGCTTAATTGTACGTTTTCTGGCAAATAAGCGCCAACGACATGGCCGATGGCGGAGTTGACGACCCAACTGCTGTAGGAAATGAAAATGAGTCCGAACATATACGAAGCAGAGACCGTTCCTTCTTTCATCGCAGCGACAGAAAACGTTTCGTCTGTTATGCCGAACGCGTATAGCGCTTTTTTCCAAAGTGCATCGTGTTCCACCTTTTCGTTCAGGGAAGCAGACATTAAAAAATGACGAATGTTTAAAATAAATGTCGTGAAAATGATTTCAAACGCCCCGGTACCAAGCGAAATCAAATTGAGCGAAATATATTGTGCCGCCCCCGCAAATACGATGATGCTCATGAGCGTTGTTTCGATGATGGAAAGCCCTGTGGATTTTGCTAACAAACCGAACGTAAGCGCAACAGGTGCGTATCCAATCGCAATCGCGATTCCTGCTTTAACACCGTGACGAAACATATGTATTCCCCCTTCTTTTGTATTTTCATAAAATTTTTTCTATTTTGCAAGTGAAAAGATGAAACTTCTTTTATTCTCTATCGTATAGTAAGTCAATTGTCATGAAAGGAATGATTCTCATGCTTAAAAAGTTACTAGACCTTCTTTTGAATAAAAACATGCATAAGCCCCGTTACAGTAGCAGCGATCGTTATACGTACCGTCCGCATCGCCATCCATCACAGTACGGCTATAAGCATTATAAGAAAAAACATCATAGCCATAGCTTATTCTCAAGCTTTTTTAGCAGCTAATGATTCATTTGTTTCAAAAGCCGTATCAAGAAGGCACAGTCGTGAATGGACGGTATGTGATTGAAACGAAGCTTGGAGAAGGAAGTTACGGTGTTACGTATGTAGCGCGCGATGAACAGACGAGCGAGCGTGTCGTGTTAAAACAAATGAAACGCACGAAACAAAAAAAGCGGCGTGCATCGTTTGAACGAGAAGCGCTCATTTTAAAGCAACTCGATCATCCGCAAATTCCGAAACTGTACGATTCGTTTGAAACAAACAACGTTCCACATCTTGTTATGGAATATATAGAAGGGGATACGATCGAGACGCTCATTTTTGATAAAAAACAAACGTACGGGGAAAAAGAAGCATTTTCGTTGCTTTCGGATGTGTTGCCTGTCATTCGATACATTCACGCAAAACAAATCGTTCATCGCGATTTGCGCATTCCGAATATTGTCTTTCGCGATGGGATTGTATATGTGCTTGATTTTGGGCTTGCGCGTTTTTTACATGAACAAGATGAACCGTTTTTGACGGTTGAACAACGACTTAGACGAGCGATTGATGTGAAAAGCGACATATACGCCCTCGGACATTTTTTATTGTTTGTATTGTATTCTGCTTATGAACCGATAGAGGAAGAAGAAAAAAGCTGGGAAGACGAATTGGCGCTATCGGAGGAAGCGCGTGGCGTGTTGCGACGTATGTTGCAACTTGATGTGCCGTATGCATCCGTTGAACAGCTAGCGCGCGATGTCGCGATGATTCAGTAGGCGTTTTGTGACGCCTATTTTTTATGTTTCTCAAGCTCACGTTTGGCGCGAATGAACGCAATCAGTTGAATGATTTCGTCTTCCGTTAACTGTTCGCCGTCTATGGTCATATGAAATGTGAGATGAGTTAGCTCGATGGTTGGATGTTCTTTATCTGTTACCCCAAGCAAATAATCGGCTGTTGTGCCAAACAAGACGGCGAGTTCTTTCACTGCTTCGAGTGACGGCTGTCGGTATCCCGATTCATAGCCAGCGTACGTGCTTTTCGCAATATTGAGTTGATCCGCAATATATTGTAACGACCATTGCTTCTTTTTTCTCAACTCCGACAATCGTTTGGAAATCATCGTGTTTCTCTCCTTTATCGTTCTTCTCGCTCCGTTCGCGAAACGAATAAAAGTGCTTGTTATTTTCTTTTTTTCTGCATATAATTGAAATACAGGTACGCGAATCGCGAACAATTTTATTTATAGTTTACACTACATGACACAAAGAATACAATAGATGACTTAAAATCGCCATATTTGAGGTGACGATGATGAAAAATATTTTGTTGCTTGCGACAGGTGGCACGATCGCTTCGGTGCCGAGTGAAGAAGGGCTGACACCGAAGCTGACGGCGGAAGAATTGACGAGCTATATTACGATTGAAAATCAGCCGTATCGGTTACATAGTCAAATTTTAATGAACATCGATAGCACAAATATGCAACCGGAACATTGGCGCGATATTGCGAAGGCGATTTATACACATTATGACAATTATGACGGTTTCGTCGTCACACACGGGACAGATACGATGGCTTATACGGCGGCTGCGTTGTCATATATGCTTCAAAACAGCCAAAAACCGATTGTGTTAACTGGCTCACAAGTGCCGATCGGTTTTCCGAAAACGGATGCGAAAAAAAATATACGCGATGCGCTTCGTTTTGCGTGTGAAGACGTCGGCGGCGTGTTCGTCGTCTTCGATGGGCGCGTCATTTTAGGCACAAGAGCAGTCAAAATGCGGACGAAAAGTTACGACGCGTTTGAAAGCATTAACCACCCGTATGTTGCTTACATTCACGGTGAAACGATTGATTACCAATATGAACTCCAACAACCAAATGGGCATGTGCAATTTGATTCATCACTTTGCCCGGATGTGTTTTTATTGAAGCTTCATCCAGGGACAAAACCAGAAATATTCGATTACATTCGCCATTTATATCGCGGCGTCATTATTGAAAGTTTCGGTAGCGGCGGCGTGCCGTTTCAAGGACGAAATTTGTTACCAAAAATAAAGGAACTGATCGACGATGGTATGGCGGTCGTCATTACAACGCAATGTTTAGAAGAAGGAGAAGATTTAACATTATATGAAGTCGGGCGAAAAGTGGCGCAAAATACGGTCATTTTATCAGGAGATATGAATACGGAAGCGATCGTACCGAAGCTCATGTGGGCGTTAGGAAAAACGACGAATGTACTTGAAGTGAAAAAAATGATGGAGACGCCAATCGCAAATGATATGACAAAAAAACATGAAGAAGGTTGGGATGCGTAAATGATGCAAACAAAAGCCGTACGACTTGAACGAGATTTGCTTGGCGAAAAAGAAATTCCATACGATGCGTATTACGGCATTCAAACGATGCGTGCTGCGGAAAATTTTCCGATTACCGGTTACCGTTTGCATCGGGAGCTTATTCAAGCGATGGCGATCGTAAAAAAAGCCGCAGCGCTTGCGAATATGGAAACAGGACAGCTCGATCTGCGCATCGGTGAAGCGATTGTAAAAGCAGCGGAAGAAATCATCGCAGGACAATGGCATGATCAATTTATCGTCGATCCGATTCAAGGTGGCGCAGGCACGTCGATTAATATGAATACGAACGAAGTGATCGCGAATCGCGCACTTGAATGGCTAGGGGAACGGAAAGGAAATTATCACATCATTAGCCCAAATACGCATGTAAACATGTCACAATCGACAAACGATGTCTTTCCGACAGCGATTCATATTGCGGTGTTAAAGATGGTGAACCAATTGCTTCAGACGATGGAACATATGCACGATGTGTTCGCCGAAAAAGCGAAACAGTTTGATCATGTCATTAAAATGGGGCGGACGCATTTACAAGATGCGGTTCCGATTCGTCTCGGGCAAGAATTTGAAGCATACCGCCGCGTTGTGAAACGCGATATAGAGCGCATCGCGCAGTCGCGTCAACATTTATATGAAGTGAACATTGGTGCAACGGCGGTAGGCACGGGATTAAATGCCGATCCGGCATATATTGAGCGCGTCATTTTTCATCTCGTTCAGTTGACGAACTTGCCGCTTGTGCGTGCCGAACATCTCGTTGATGCAACGCAAAATACGGATGCCTATACGGAAGTGTCGGCCGCTTTAAAAATATGCATGATCAATATGTCAAAAATCGCAAACGACCTTCGTCTCATGGCGTCAGGCCCGCGTGCGGGGCTCGGAGAAATTAAGCTGCCTGCCCGTCAACCCGGCTCGTCTATTATGCCTGGAAAAGTAAATCCGGTCATGGCGGAAGTCGTCAATCAAGTGGCGTTTCAAGTGATTGGCAACGACCAAACGATTTGTTTAGCGTCAGAAGCAGGACAGTTGGAGTTAAATGTAATGGAACCCGTACTTGTGTTTAATTTGCTTCAGTCGCTTCATATGATGGACAACGTGTTTCGTGTGTTTACAGATTATTGTTTAGCTGGCATTGAGGCGAATGAAGAACGAATGAAACAACATGTCGAAAACAGCATCGGCGTCATCACAGCCGTCAATCCGTACATCGGCTATGAAGCGGCATCGCGCATCGCAAAAGAAGCGCTTCGTACGGGAAAATCGGTGCGTGAATTATGCATCGAGTACGATTTGTTGAATGAAAAGCAATTACATGATATTTTAGACCCGTATGCCATGACAAGTCCGGGCATTGCTGGTAAACATTGATGAAAAGGAAGGTTACAACATGTCAAGCGGAGCAAACATGCACATTACGATTCGACTACAATTTGCGAAAAATGTCGTCTCTTTTAGCGATATTGCCACAGCGATTGGACAAGCAGGCGGAGATATTGTCGGCATCGACGTCATTTCTTCAAGCAAAACACATACGGTGCGCGACATTACGGTGAGCGTCCTTGACTCGAAACATGCGGACGTTGTCGTCGATACGTTGCGAAAAACAGCGGGTGTGAAAGTGATTCACGTTTCTGACCGCACGTTTTTAATGCATATCGGTGGAAAAATTGAAGTCAAATCAAAAATTCCGATTAAAACGCGTGACGATTTAGCCCGCGTGTACACGCCGGGAGTGGCGCGCGTATGTACGGCGATTGCCGAAGATCCGACAAAGGCGTATTCGTTAACGATTAAACGAAATACAGTCGCGGTTATTTCAGACGGAACAGCTGTATTAGGACTTGGCGATATTGGACCGTATGCGGCGATGCCTGTTATGGAAGGAAAGGCGATGTTATTCAAACAGCTCGCTGGCGTCGATGCGTTTCCGATTTGTTTAGATACGAAAGATACGGATGAAATTGTGCAAATCGTCAAAGCGATCGCCCCTGCGTTTGGTGGCATTAATTTAGAAGACATTGCTGCGCCGCGTTGTTTTGAAATTGAAGAGCGATTGAAACAAGAGCTCGACATTCCTGTTTTCCACGACGACCAACACGGCACAGCTGTCGTTTTACTCGCAGGGCTATTAAATGCATTAAAAATTGTAGATAAAAAGATTGAAGAGATTAAAGTTGTATTAACAGGCATTGGTGCAGCAGGCATTGCCTGCACAAAAATGTTGCTTGCCGCCGGCGTGAAAAACATTATCGGCGTCGATCGCCAAGGGGCGATTCATCGCGGGGTGCAATACGACAATCCGTATTGGAATGAATATGCGCAACTGACAAACCCAGAAAATATAAGCGGTTCACTTTCGGATGTCATCGTCGGCGCGGACGTATTTATCGGCGTATCTGCTCCAGGCATTTTAACGGTAGAAGATGTGAAAAAGATGGCGAAAGACCCAATCGTATTTGCGATGGCAAACCCTGTTCCAGAGATTGATCCAGAGCTTGCCGAACCGTACGTTCGTGTCATGGCGACAGGACGTTCCGACTATCCGAACCAAATTAATAACGTTCTTTGTTTCCCAGGCATTTTCCGCGGAGCGTTGGACTGCCGTGCCATCGAAATTAACGAAGAAATGAAACTCGCTGCCGCCCAAGCGATCGCCTCTGTCGTCACCGACGAAGAATTAAGCGAAACGTACATTATCCCGAGCGTCTTTAACAACAAAGTCGCAGAACGTGTGCGTGAAGCCGTCATGAAAGCAGCATACAAAACAGGCGTCGCCCGTAAAGACGATATGATGTTTCGATAAAAACATGGCGTGATTGCGCCATGTTTTTTGTTTCAAGTTTCAGGCATAAGCTTCCGTTGCTTCTTCGTGATGTTTAGAATAGAATGAGAGAGTGAAAGAAACCGACATGATAGGTGAATATATTTTATGAAGCGATTATACACATGGTATGTAGCGCTCATCTCAATTATGGGGTGTGCCTTATTTTTGTATATACGTCCGTTTGAGCATGTAGAACAACAATGGCTGTTGTTGCTTTTACTTTCTTTCTCGACGGCTTTGTTAAGTATTTACATTGTCCATCTCCCCCCAAAAGGAAATGCCTTTTCATTAGACTCAACAATTTATTTAGCTACCATCTTCGTATATGGATTAGAAACATCATTAATGGTGTTGTTATTAAGTATGATTCCAACATATCTTTTTCACGAAAAGAAGATGGCTTGGTGGAAACATGTATGTAATTTTGCGATGTATACATGCATGATTGTTGGGGCTTATTATTCTTTTGTCATGCTTGGAGGAGAAAGTGGTTCTTTTTCGATTTCCTTTCTTGATGCGTACTTATTTTCTTTAATTGTTTATTCCACCATAAACATGTTATTAATCATAGGATTTTTTTCACTTTCCTCTTCTTCTGGCGTTAGACATATTTTGATGGAGATGTTAAATGAGTGGCTTTTTACTTACGGTGTTACACTACTAACGTCCTTAGTGTTAGTCAGTCTTCTTTTATTAAATGAATATTTTGGGATTTTGCTGTTTACAGCTATTGGTTTGTTATTATCTTTAGCTTTTAGACAATATGGACGTTTATATGAAAAAGTGGCGAATGACAAAACGTATATTGAACAGTTGCTGAATTCGTTGCCAATCGGAATTGTGACAATTGATGAATCGACATCGAATAATTTTATTAACGATTCCGCTGCGATGTTGCTCGATTTAGATAAAAAAGAAATGAAACAAATGATCGAGCAGGAAAGAGAAAGTGAAAAAAACGCTCTATTTTGGAATCTTTTCATTCACCGTGATCCATTTCAGCAAGTAAAGGTACCGTATGAAAAAGATGAGAAGAAAAAAATATTTTTAGCGTCTCAATCGAATTTGCTTAATTTATATGGTGAGAAGGTGGGGCGTACTATTTTCTTTTTAGACATCACCGAAATGGAAGAGCTAACGAAGCGAATACATCAATCGGAAAAGTTGGCGTTAATGGGGGAGATGGCAACGAAAGCAGCGCATGAAATTCGCAATCCGCTTACGGTCATTCATGGATTTTTAGCGTTTATGAACGAAAATTTAGCGGAAAACGCGCGTGAACAATACCACATTCCGCTTTTATTAAAAGAAATTGACCGCATTAATGCGATTGTCGAAGATATGCTTCTTATCGCAAAACCGAGCGCTCCGATGTTAAAAGAGACGCATATGGAAACGATTGTTCAAGATCTTCTTTCTTTGCTGCAGCACACATTTGAAACAAAAAAAATCGCTGTTCACGTTCGTCTGGATCGGGTTCCGTTATGGATCGATCCGAAACAAATGATGCAAGTGTTATACAATTTGCTTCATAACAGCATCGAAGCTATCGAAGAAAACGGCACGATTTGCATATATTCTGATGTCAATGAGGGGACGTACAATATGTATATTTACGACTCCGGTCGCGGAATTTCAAAAGAGATGGAAAAGGCGCTTTTTGAACCGTTTATGACGACGAAATCATCGGGCACAGGCTTAGGGTTAACGATTGTGAAACGAATTATCGAAAACCATGGCGGAACGATTGCGCTTCATGACAGTTCAGAGAAAGGAACGACGTTTGTCATCAGCTTGCCGATTGGGCGATAAAAAAGCCAGCGTGCTAGACGTTGGCTTTTTTATATAGCTATGCAGGGAAATGGCTGATGTTGTCGAATAAAAACGTCAAAAAAAGTATGCGAGGTGAATGTATGTCCATTGACCACGATCGTCTGTTTAAAGAGTTAATTCAAACGTTTTTTGAGGAGTTTATCATTCTCTTTTTCCCAACGATGCATGAGCATATCGACTTTCAACACGTATCGTTTTTGTCGGAGGAGCTGTTTACCGATGTAACGGCAGGGGAGAAATATCGCGTTGATTTGTTGGTCGAAACGAAATTGAAAGGGGAGGATAGCTTAATTATTGTCCATATCGAAAACCAAAGCTACGTCCAACCATCGTTTCCCGAACGGATGTTTATTTATTTTAGCCGCTTGTTTGAAAAATACCGTAAACACATCGTACCGATTGCCGTCTTTAGCTACGATACGATCCGCGACGAACCATCGACATTTACCCTCCAATTTCCGTTTGGTCATGTGCTTAATTTTCACTTTTTCACTGTGGAACTTCGTAAACAAAACTGGCGCAACTACATTCGCCAAGACAACCCGATCGCCGCTGCACTGCTCAGTAAAATGGGTTATACTGAAAGTGAACGGGTAGAATTGAAAAAACAATTTTTACGCATGCTTGTGCGAATGGAATTAGACGAAGCGAAACAACGGTTATTGTTTGGCTTTTTTGAAACATATGTGAAACTATCAGATGAAGAAGAACGAAGACTGCGAAGCGAGGTGAATGAAATGGAGAAAGTGTTGGAACTCATGATTTCGTACGAACAAAAGGCGTTGGAAAAGGGAAGAGAAGAAGGGATGAAACAAGGAATCAAGCAAGGAATAAAACAAGGTATGACGCATCTTATACAAACGATGGCGCGAAAAGGAATGACCGTCCAAGATATTGCGAACGTCACAGACCTTGCGGAAGAAGAAGTGCGTGAGTTGTTAGAAAAGGAATAATTGTATTGTGTATAACTTCACAACCGTCGTCGACCTCCAATCTTGCCAAAACCCCGGGGGATCGACGACAATTTGTTTTTTGCAACTTTTTCAGACGTATCAACGCACGGAGACTATTGACTGAATTTTCGGATGTATGTATAATGACATTGTATGGCTTTTCCATGTGTTGATTTATCAACACTTTTTGGGATTTGTATCGTACCTATGAGGAATTGAAACTTCTGTTTCACCTGCAAGCATTTTCGCAAATTGTAGACGATTTGTATCGTACCTATGAGGAATTGAAACTGTTGCGACGTCGAACACGAGCTCGATGCCGTTCATATTTGTATCGTACCTATGAGGAATTGAAACCCGTTCCATTCTCTTTGACTTGAGGTTCTGCGTCCATATTTGTATCGTACCTATGAGGAATTGAAACCGGTCGTTGGCGAGCGCGATTTTGTACTGGCCGTCTTGCATTTGTATCGTACCTATGAGGAATTGAAACATTCCTGCCATACACATAGCAAAGTTTTCTATGTGTTCAGATTTGTATCGTACCTATGAGGAATTGAAACCTGTTTCCGTTTGTTGTTGCTCTTCACCTGCAAGCATTTATTTGTATCGTACCTATGAGGAATTGAAACTCTCCAATGGAAAGGGAGCAATTTTTAAAAGTTGTAATTTGTATCGTACCTATGAGGAATTGAAACCGCTCTGTCTGTGTGTAGATATTTCGCCAGCGCTTTGCTTATTTGTATCGTACCTATGAGGAATTGAAACGCCAGCTTTTATGTGCTGGCTTTTTTCGTATAGGTTTGACAGGTACTATTTTACTTTTTCTTCAAAATTCGTTATAATAAAAAGTAGAGGACATCTTTCTTTCCGATGGCGGTAAAGCGAGATGTTTTTTCATGGAGACATTGATTTCACAAAGAAATGGAGGGATTTCTGATGAAGAAATACGCCATTGTGTATTGTGAACATCAATTTGGTTCCATGGATGGAAAAACAGCGAATGGACTTGTGCGCGATTCGGGGTTGTATGAGATCGTGGCAGTCATTGATTCGACAAAAGCTGGTCAAGATGCCGGCGAGGTGCTTGATCAAAAGAAAAACGGCATTCCGATTTGTAAAAATCTTCAAGATGCAATCGCCTCCGCAAAAGAAAAACCAAACTACTTCATCTTAGGAATTGCTCCAGCGAACGCTTTTCTCAAAAAAGAAGAACGCCAAGTGATTATCAAAGCGATGGAAGCAGGCATGCACATCATTAATCCACTTCAAGAGTTTTTAACAGAAGATGAAGAAATGATGACGATGGCGAAACGCTACGGGGTAACGATTCGCGACGTTCGCAAACCGCGTCCGAAAAAAGAATGGACGTTGTTTACGGGACGCATTTTGCAAGTGAAAGCGCCAATTGTGGCGGTGCTTGGGACAGATGGCGCATGCGGGAAACGAACGACGGCGATGATCGTCGCAAAAGAAATGCAAAAGCGCGGTTATAAAACGGCATTCGTTGCGACAGGACAAACAGGGTTAATTCAAGGTGCGTCGTACGGCTTTGCGATGGACGCATTTCCGCTTCAATATATGATCGGTGAACTTGAGCGTGAAGTCGTGCGCGCATATGAAACAGAGCGACCAGATATGATTATCGTAGAAGGACAAGGGGCGTTAAGCCACCCAGCTTACGTGAGCTCGGCTGGCATTTTAAAAGGGGCGCGACCGCAAGCCGTTATTTTACAACACCCACCGAAGCGAAAAGTACTTGGTGACTTCCCGTTTGTTGAGATGCCGACAGTGGAAAGTGAAATTGCGTTAATTGAGCATTTCGGAAAAACAAACGTTGTTGCGATTACGTTAAATCATGAAGGGATGACAGATGAAGAACTAAAACAAACAATTGACGAATACGAACGAAAATTCCGTATGCCTGTGACCGATGTATTAAAATATGGAGCCGATAAAGTCGTTAATCGTCTCATCGATTATTTCCCATCTTTACAAAAACATGAGGTGGCCGTATCATGACGCCGAGAGTCGAAATTGACTTGCGGAAAATTCGTCATAATGCTGTGACGTTGAAAAAATGGTGCGAAGAAAAAGGCATTCAAATGACAGCTGTCGTCAAAGGGGTGAACGGAGATGCGGAAATTGCCCGCACCCTTGTCGATAGCGGCATTACAAGTTTAGCAGATACGAAAGTGGAGAGAATCGCAAAATTAAAATCAGCGCATATTCCAGCGACATATATGCTTATTCGCACCCCTGCGCTAAGTGAAGTAAGCGAAGTCGTTCAACATGTCGATGTCAGCGTTCAATCAGAAATCGACGTCGTGCGTGCCATCTCTGCAGAAGCGGTGAAGCAAAACAAGACGCATGCGATCATCGTCATGGTTGAAATGGGCGACTTGCGCGAAGGCGTCATGCCGACAGATGTGCCGGCATTTATTGAACAAATTTTGCAGTTGCCAAACATTCAAGTCATCGGCATCGGAGCGAATTTTGCCTGCTTCGGTGGCATTATTCCGACCGATCAAAAAATGCGCGAACTTTCATCGCTTGCCAAATACATTCAAAAAGAATATTCATTATTGTTACGATACGTATCCGGTGGCAACTCCGCGAACTATTACTGGCTAAAACAAACGAAAGACGTCGGTTGCATTAACCATTTACGATTAGGCGAAGCCATTTTTTTAGGACGCGAGACGATTCGTGGCGCTGCGATCCCTGGCTTGTATCAAGATGCATTTTGTTTAGTGACCGAAGTCATTGAAGTGAAGACGAAGCCATCTGTTCCATACGGTGTACAAAGCCGCAACGCATTTGGCGAAACACCGACGTTTCAAGAACGCGGCATGATGAAACGCGCGATTGTCGGCATCGGTCGCCAAGATGTACACGTCAACGGACTAACGCCCCTTGCGCCCGTTGACATCATCGGATCAAGCAGCGACCATATTATTGTTGATGCGACACGCACCGACATTCAAATCGGTGATCACATTCGCTTTGCGGTGGACTACGGTGCAATGATTTCGCTCATGACATCCCCATATGTTCAAAAAACGTATGTACAAACAGATGAAAAAAACGGCCGTTTCCCGACAAAAACATCGGCGTAAAAAGCTAGCGCATCACATGCTAGCTTTTTATGTTTTCAAGCTTTTAAATGCTTTCGTATGTGTTTTTCCATCTTTGTGACCCCATTCACTCGATTGATGATTCACATCATTACACTCGAGAAATGTAAAAGGGGCAAACTGATGTAAAAAATAATTATTTTCAAGTGGCTGTGACGATGTTTGTTTTTATCATTTCGTTTATACGCCCGTGGCGTAAGAAGAAAGCGTCTGTCGCAACCTAGGTGAAAGAAAACAAAAAGGGAGGCTACCTTAAAACGCATGAGCGCTGTAAGGTAGCCTCTCTTCAACTAAAACCGTTTTGCCGCTTCTTTCGCGCGTTCGATCGCTTGTTGTTTAATAGCTTCTGCTTCGTTTGGGAAAGCGTTCATGCCTTCCACAGCAATCGTTTCGACGTCTGTGATGCCGATGAAAGAGAGGACAGCGCGTAAATAACGGTCGCCAAATTCCATTTCTTTTGCTGGGCCTTCGGAGTAAATGCCGCCGCGCGCTTGAATGTGAATCGCTTTTTTCCCTTTCAATAACCCAACAGGACCTTCTTCCGTATATTTGAACGTTTTTCCTGCAAGACAAAGCGTATCAATATATGCTTTCAGTTTTGGCGGGAAGCTAAAGTTCCACATCGGTGTGACGAATACATATTTGTCAGCTTCCATAAATTGTTCGCATAATTCGTTGATGCGCGCCACTTTTTGTTGTTCATCTTTGCTTAATTGCTCGAACGCTTGTCCTTGTTGCAGTTTGCCCCAACCGCTAAATACATCGGCATCAATGTACGGAATGTCCGTATCATATACGTGTAGTTCAACGATTTCATCTTCTGGATGATGTTGTTTGTAAGTTTCCAAAAATGCACGACCGACCGATAAGCTAAATGATTGTTGTTCTTGTTTTGGATTTGCAGTAATATAAAGCACTTTTGCCATTGTTTTTCCTCCTCGCATAGCTAGTTCAAAAAAATTACGAAACAACTATAACTATATTAAAGTATATTACTTACTTTTGTAAAGTAAAAAACTTTTTTAAACAGATGACAGGCAATGAAAAAAAGAGTAAAATACGCATATAGGTATAAAAAAGAAAAGGATGGATGAGAAATGACAGGACATCGGTTTCATCATTCGAAAGCGGAAAAGTTGTTGAATCCAAAAAGACGGGAGTTGATTGCGCCAGAAAAAGTTGTCTCTATATTGCATATAAATGAACATGATGTCGTGGCGGATTTAGGGGCAGGAAATGGCTATTTTACTGTGCCGATCGCTAAAACGGCAAAAACGGTATATGCGGTTGATGTGCAACAAGAAATGCTCGATTTACTGAAGCAACATGCAAAACAAGAAGGAGTAGAACATATTACATACATCCTAAGCGATGTCACCGCAACAACGATTCCTAATCAATCTGTTGATAAAGGATTGATGGCGTTTGTTCTTCACGAAATTGATGATCGTGAGGCGGCATTTGCAGAAATCGCTCGCATCATAAAGCCAAGCGGTACGTTTATATTGATCGAATGGGAAGCGGTCGAAAGTGAAATGGGTCCACCGATTCATGAACGTATTCCATCTCATCAACTGTTCAATGAAATGAAAGCAACGTTTGCGCATGTCGAGCTCGTTCATTTCCATCCGAGCGTATATGGAATTGTCGTGAAACATGGTCAATAATGACCATGTTTCAGACTGTTGAAAAACTAGGGAACGCATCCCTAGTTTTTCTCATACATATCCTCGTTTTGTTTCACCATTTGTTCGCGCAATGTGCTGCGTACTTACGCTGTTTTTTCAGCTAATTGAGGGGCATCGAGTGCTTGTAAAATGGCTTGCATAGTCGCTGTTACTGTTTGATTATCGGTTACGCAACATCGTCAGTCACATTCTTATAAGCTTTTTTTCAGAAATACCCATCCTCTTCCCTATATGAACAATAAGATACCGATGAAACGGTCATCAACTTTTCTCCATACTTCACATAAAGTAATAAAAGAGCATGCGCGGAAGGGGGAGGAGCGGTGAACATTTTAGTCATTTGGCGCTTGTTGACTGTAGGTGGCGTGAATGCTGGATGGCGTAATCGAGCGATATATTTTAAACGACATGGCATTCAGACAGACTTTTTATATACGAAAGATCTCGGTGGCATGCATATGATGGAAGATGTTGCAAATGTTTATATCGCGAAAAAGAAAAAAGACATATACGACATATTACGAAAATCATATGATGCGATCATCGTCGTCGATACGAGCCAAGCGTACGATTGGTTAAGTGATGTCGGGTATAATGGACCGATTATTGTTGAGGCGCGTACGCCGGAATTGTTAAAGTTGAAACGAAACTTGCAAGGAGTGGAAAAGATTACTCCGCGGCAATTTATCGTTCCGTCTGTTTATCAAAAACGTCTTCTCTCTCTATTAAGCGATGAACGTGCACCGATTACGGTCATTTATAACGGTTTAGATGCATCTTTTTTTCGCCCGTTTCCATGCGATGATGTACCGAACAAAAAAATTATTGCATATGTCGGGCGGTTAGATGGGCGGAAAAATTGGCGCGCATTTTTACGTATCGCTTCGCTATTGAAAAAAGAGCGCGATGATATCGAATGTTGGGTCATTGGCGGACAACATAGTGTAGATAAAGAAACGTTTGAAGCAGAATGGAAGGAAAAGCAACTGACGTCATTTGTAAAATGGTTTCCAGTTGTTCCGTATCAACATATGCCTGAGATGTATGCGAAAATTCGTCAATCGGGTGGCTGTTTATTAGCGACGACGAAAGTCGAGTCGTTCGGCAATACATTTATTGAGGCGATGGCGTGCGGTGTGCCTGTCGTTGCGCCACGTGTGTCGGCGATGCCAGAAATTATCGTACACGGAAAAACAGGATATTTATTTCGCGAGCATCATACGCGCGGGGCGGTTCGCGCGATTGCTGAAATCATTGACGACAAACAACAATATACGTATATGAGTGAGGCAGGACGGGCGCATGTACTGAATCGATTTACAATTGAACGTTGCGCTGAAACGTATGTCGATTTATTACATCATATCGTGAGGGATGAAATATGAAGTATGAACGAACGTTTGTGGCTCATAAACATAATTCTCATCTTGTAACGTTTGATGATGGAAAACGATATGTCGTCAAATGTTACGATACAACAAAACCGAAAGCGCTCATTAACGAATGGCTCGCTTACCAAATCGCAAAATATATGCACCTTCCTGTTCCACATGCTCGTCTCGTTTCTTTACCACCTACACTTTTACCTATTCCAGACAAAACGACAGTGATTAAAACGAAAACGCAATTTGCGAGCGCGTATATTGAAGGGAAAAACGCTCATGACATAGCGATACAAAACATGAAAAATACTTCGCAATTGGCAAGTGTTATCGTTTTTGATTATTGGTTGTACAATCGCGATCGGACGCGAAAAAACGTCATTATTGAACAAAACGGAGCGGATCAAACGTTATGGATCATCGACCATGCGGATATATGTGGGTCATTTGCGTGGACTGTTGAACAACTAAAACAATTGCCGCAAACGCTCATAGACAGCAAAATGCATCGCATGATGGCATCGTTTACAACTATACAACAATTTGAACAGGCGATTGCGGTCATTCAAACGATGCCGACACTTTTAATTGAAGAAATGATGAAACATATGCCAGAAGATTGGTCGATAACAGAAGAAGAAAGAAAACAGCTCGTTCATACGCTCGTCTATCGGCGCGATCATCTCGTTCCGCGTCTCATACGTAAATTTTGTAAGCAACTTTGGCCTGAGCTTGTATAGCTTAGGTTTTTTTATGCATATTTTTCATCAATTGTTAAAAAATAATGGCGAATGGAGGGGCGTTATGAAACTGTTCGCATTTGGCATGATGATCGTTTGTTTGCACGCATTGCCGTATTTTCTTCTTGGCGAGGATGCGCATATGCGCGTGCACGATAATTTAGATTCGAATATTGCTTGGTATCGTGTGCTCACACAAAGCGGCGAGCTGTTCGGGGCGATTGATGCGACCGTTCCACAAGTGATTAATGGACTGCCACGCAATGCATACGGAACAGAGTTTAGTGGTATTGTGTGGCTTCATGCGCTTTTTCCATCTGTTTATGCATACGGGCTTAGTCAATTATTGACGCGCATCTTTGCGTTTATCGGCATGTATTTGTTGTTGAAAACGCACGTACTCAAAGAAAAAGAGGCGGAGTGGATTCGCGTCGGTGTAGCGCTTACGTTTGCCTTGACGCCGTTTTGGCCGTCAGGAATGCTTAGCACGCTCGGCATGCCCCTTGCGTTATGGGCGCTCCTGAATATTCGTGCGGGCGATCGTTCGTGGAAAAATTATATCGTGCTGACGCTTCTTCCTCTCTATTCTAGCTTCGTGCTCGGCTTTTTCTTTTTTTTAAGCGCCATGTTTTTCTTTTGGCTCATGGATGCATGGCGACGCCGTCCGAACGTGCCACTATTGTTGGCACTTGTGTATATGACTGCACTTTATTTGGCGGTGGAATATCGGCTCGTTCATTCGTTTTTATTTTCGACAGAACCAACGAGTCGCGACGAATATTTCCATGCACGTTTGTCGTTCTGGCGGTCGCTTCGTTTAACATTTAAAAACTACATCTTCGGTCATACGCATGTGATGACGATTCATACGCTCATTATTTTACCTGTGACGTTTATCGCGCTATATATCGTATGGAAACGAAAATGGTGGCAGCGTGAAACGTTATTTTGGCAACTTCATGTCTTGAATGTTGTGCTATCGCTTTGGTATGCGTTTTGGTTTTATAAAGGATGGCTTCCTGCGACCGAGGCGTTTCCGTTTTTAGACCGGTTTAATTTTGCGCGCTATCACTTTTTACGCCCGATGATCATTTACGTCTTGTTTGCTTTGTCGCTTCGTATCATTTGGCGCGCATGGGATCGGCGCATCGTTTCCTTTGCGCTCGCCGCTCAACTCGTTGTGGCGATGTTATTTCATGAGCAAGTCGCATATCGCAATCAGCCGACGTTTCGGGCGTTTTATGCGGAAAAGCAATTTGACGATATGAAACAATATATCGGAAAGCCTGTACATACGTATCGCGTCGTCAGCATTGGCATGCATCCGGCGATTGCGCAATATAACGGCTTTTACACGTTAGATACGTACAACAATTTTTATCCGCTTTCGTACAAGCATCAATTTCGTCAAATTATTGCGAGCGAGCTAAACAAAAATAAAAAGTTAAAGGAATATTTCGATGAATGGGGTGGACGTTGTTACATTTTTGTCGCTGAGCTTGGGAAAAAGTATATGTTTACGAAACAATCGAACAAACGCATTCGCCATTTACAGCTTCATACAGACGTATTGTACGACATGGGGGGGCGGTATATATTTTCTGCCTTGCCCATTGACAATGCGAAACAAAATCAATTAAAGCTATTGCGCACGTTTGAACACGAGGAGTCCGCATGGACGATTTATTTATACGAAATAGAAAGGAGTGGAACGACATGACAATTTTAGCGATCGTTGTCCCTTGTTATAACGAGGAAGACATGTTGCCAGAGACGATCGAACAGTTGCGGGCGTTGCGGCAGCAACTTATCGATGAACAGCTCATTTCTTCGGAAAGTAAAATTGTATTTGTCGATGATGGAAGCCGCGATCGGACGTGGTCGATCATTTATAAAGCATGTTTACGTTATGAAGAAATGAAAGGCATTAAACTAGCAGGAAACGCGGGACATCAACATGCACTGTTAGCGGGCATGTTTGCCGCCAAACAAATGGCAGATTGTATTGTGACGATGGATGCCGATTTGCAAGATGATATATATGTCGTTCGCGAGTTTGTGCGTAAATTTCAAGAAGGATACGACATCGTCTATGGCGTAAGGAGAAAGCGTGATGTCGATTCGTATGTGAAACGGCGGACGGCGGAAATGTTTTATCGTATGATGAATCGTATCGGCGTGCAGCTGATTTATAATCATGCCGATTATCGTCTCATGAGCCGACGGGCAGTTGAAGCGTTAGCGCAGTTTCGTGAAGTGAATATGTTTTTGCGCGGCGTTGTTCCACTTCTCGGTTTTCCGTCGACGACGGTATATTATGACCGAAAAGAGCGAAAAGCGGGCGTGACGAAATATCCGTTCATGAAAATGATTCGTTTTGCGTTTGACGGGTTAACATCGTTTAGCATGGTGCCGATTCGTTTCGTTTCACTCCTTGGCTTTTGTTCGTTTTTTGTGAGCGTATTGTTTGCGTTATATGTATTGTTTTTAAAAATGACCGGTCATACACAAACAGGCTGGACGTCGCTCATCATGTCGATTTGGCTTGTCGGAGGATTGCAGCTTATTGCGATCGGGCTAGTCGGGGAGTATGTCGGGAAAGTGTATAAAGAAACGAAACAGCGACCGCGCTATATTGTCGATGTAGATTTATTAAACGGTCCGATCATCGCAAGGCACGAGCGGGAGAAACTGACTGAAGAAGGCATAAGTTAAGGCTCCGATTAAGCGGAGCCTTTTTGCATCGTTGTTCGTTGAAACGATTGAAAGAGAGCGAATGAAACGAATGTGAGTACAATGCCTGTCATATACGGCAAGCTCGGCTTGAATGTAAACAGCCAGCCTGCAATCGCCGGTCCACCGATGCGTCCGAGCGAATCGAACGAAGATAACAGTCCTGTAGCGCTTCCCTGTCCGTCGGTCGTATGTTTCGTTAATAAGGCGGATACACACGGGCGAATGACGCCGTTACCGATGCCGAAAATCGTTAAATAAAGCGCTGCTGTCCAAAAGTTATGGATGAATAAAATGAGCGCAAAACCGAGTGCTGAAACAAATAGTCCAGCGCGAATGACCGTGCCTTCCCCGAACGATTGAATGAGCTTTCCAAGCAGTCCTCCTTGAACGATCGCCCCAGCAAGTCCCATGATCATAAAAATGTAGCCGAGTTCGGTCGAAGCAAGTCCAGCACGTTTTGCCGCAAAATAAGCAAACGTCGCTTCAAGCCCGGCAAGTGAAAACGTGACGATCAATTGTAATACGTATAGGCGTGCGAGTGGGCTTTGCAAGGCAGACATAAGCGATGGACGTGTCGTTTGCGTATGCGCTCGCTTTTCTTTCGGTAGCGATTCATGTAAGAAAAAGAAAACGAACATAGTAGTCACGAGCGCTAAACTGCCTGCGATCCAAAACGGAACGGTTAAGCTATGTTTCGAAAACACACCGCCAATCGCTGGACCGAAAATAAAGCCAAGTCCAACGGCTGCCCCGATGATGCCCATGCCTTTGCCGCGATTTTCTTCTGTCGTCACATCCGCAACGTATGCCATCGCTGTTGGCATCGTGGCGGCAGATAAAAAGCCACCGATGATGCGAGCGGCAAACAACATCCAAAGTTTTGTCGCTAAGGCGAATAAGAAAAACGAAAGCGCTAAACCGAAAATACCGATCAGTAACATCGGTTTTCGTCCGTATCGATCAGAAAGTTTGCCCCACATCGGTGCAAATAAAAATTGCATAAACGAATATACCGCCATTAACCAGCCGAGTTGCGTTGGGGTGGCGCCAATTTTTTCTGCGTAAAAAGGAAGGACAGGAATAATAATCCCAAACCCCATCATGACTAAAAACATCACAACAAATAAAAGCGGCAAATAACGCCGATCGTTCATATGACCATCTCCACTAAGTAGTTTGCATTTTTATCATAATGGAAATGTGATCATTTTTCAAAGATACCGTACCATTGACAACAGAAAAAGTTTTGGCGAAACTGAAAAGTGGACGATCGGTATGGGAGAGTGAAGAAATGACATATATAAATCAAAACGTATTAAATAACCTATTCTACATTTTAGTGAGCATTTTTTTCTTTTATTTTTTGTACGATCACGTTCGTTTTTTTCAACAAAAAAAGGTGTATCGACGTCTATTGCTTGTCGTCTGTTTAAGCGTCCCTCTTATTTTATGTATGAAATACCCGATTTACATCGCTCCTGATTGCGTACACGACTTGCGGCAAGTTCCATTTCTCATTGGCACGTTTTATGGCGGATGGACGGTTAGTGTCCCTCTTTTGTTTGTTTTACTGATCGCTCGCTTTATGATGTATGGGTATCAGGTTATTACTGTTGCCGTGTATGTGATGATGTGTATATGCGGTAGTTTGTTTTCAGTATTGTTTCAACGGCTCACAAGGAAACAGCGGCTTGTTGCTTCGGCGGTAATGACGTTTATTCTTGCGATTGCCGCAACGATATTGGCAATTGCGATTTCCGATTTTCAAGTGACGCAATCATATGTTGTCGATTTTATTCTCGTTCCTCCTGTTGCGGTGTTGTTCGTTGTGTTTATTATAGAAACGTTACGGGAAGCGTTGCTCATTCGTTCGGAAGCGATCAAGCTGGAGAAAATGGAAGTCGTCAGCCAACTTGCCGCAAGCATTTCCCATGAAATTCGCAATCCCCTTACTGTTGTGAAAGGTTTTATGCAGCTCATGAAAGCGAAAGACATATCGGAAGAAGCAAAAGAGCAATATATGAATATCGCCCTTGAAGAATTAAACCGCGCCTGCGCCATTATTGACGATTATTTAACGTTCGCCAAGCCGTTTCCAGAAAAATCCGAGCCATTTCCCGTGCATCATGAATTAAAAAAAGTGATCGACATGTTGCGTCCGTTAGCGAACATGCATGGAGTACAAATTGTCGCAACCCTTACACCAGCGACCGTAGTTGGTAACGCTCAATATTTTCGCCAATGTTTTTTAAATATAATAAAAAATGGAATTGAAGCGATGGAAAACGGTGGAGCATTGTATGTTGATGTACATGTCGATGAAAAAGCTGTAACGATCGTTGTGTGCGATGAAGGGGAAGGAATGACGAAAGAGCAACTTGCTCGTTTCGGAGAACCGTATTTCAGCACAAAAGAAAAAGGGACAGGTCTTGGTGCGATGGTGTCCATTCGTATCATTGAAATGATGAACGGCACGTGGAATATAAAAAGCGAAAAAGGGCGCGGAACGACAATAACGGTAAGTCTTCCGTTTTTATTAGAAAAATAAAAATATTGCGAAATAGTGAAAAACTATTGTCTTTAACGATTTTGGGCGTTAAAGTATAAAATAAACATCATAAGTAAGGGGAGTTTACAACGATGAGTTTGTTCAGGAGAAAGTCGATTGAAGCGCTGATGAGCGAATCAGGAAAAGGGGCAGCGCTCAAAAAAGAATTAGGCGCATTTGATTTAACGATGCTTGGCATCGGAGCGATTATCGGGACAGGCATTTTCGTCTTAACAGGCGTAGCGGCTGCCGAACATGCGGGGCCAGCACTTGTCCTTTCGTTTATTTTATCAGGATTGGCGTGCGTGTTTGCGGCGCTTTGTTATGCAGAATTTGCTTCAAGCGTGCCTGTATCAGGAAGCGCGTATACGTATAGCTATGCGACATTTGGTGAATTAATTGCTTGGATGCTCGGCTGGGATTTAATTTTAGAGTATGGGGTGGCAGCTTCGGCAGTTGCGGCTGGATGGTCTGGTTATTTCCAAGGATTGCTTGCAGGGTTTGGCATTGAGTTACCAAAGGCATTAACAAGCGCATACGATCCAGCGAATGGCACGTTTATTGACGTACCTGCAATCGTTATTGTGTTGCTTATTACGTTTTTATTGACGCAAGGGGTGAGAAAATCTGCCCGTTTTAATGCAATCATGGTCGTCATTAAAGTGGCTGTTATTTTATTGTTTATTGCGGTTGGCGTATGGTATGTGAAGCCAGAAAACTGGACGCCGTTTATGCCGTTTGGTTTTTCTGGTGTTGCCGCAGGAGCTGCGACAGTATTTTTTGCATATTTAGGGTTTGATGCGGTATCGACAGCGGCAGAAGAAGTGCGCAATCCGCAACGGAATATGCCGATCGGGATTATCGCATCGCTTGCGATTTGTACGTTGTTATACATTGCGGTATCGCTTATTTTAACAGGTATTGTGCCGTATGACCAATTAGGTGTGAAAAATCCAGTTGCTTTTGCGTTAAATTATATTCAGCAAGATTGGGTGGCAGGATTTATTTCGCTCGGTGCGATTACAGGAATTACGACCGTGCTTCTCGTTATGCTTTATGCGCAAACGCGCCTCTTTTACGCAATTAGCCGCGACGGCTTGCTTCCTTCCCTTTTTGCGAAAGTGAGCGAGAGAAAACAAGTACCGCTTGTTAACTCATGGGTGACAGGGATTGCGGTTTCTATTTTTGCCGGGGTTATTCCGTTAAATAAATTAGCTCACTTAACAAATATCGGTACGTTGTTTGCGTTTACGACTGTTGCGATCGGTATTTTAATTTTACGTAAAACAGAACCGAATTTAAAACGGAGCTTTATGGTGCCGTTTGTACCAGTCATTCCTTTGCTGGCTGTGGCGTTTTGTCTGTATTTAGCGCTACAACTTCCAGCGACAACATGGTTAAGCTTTGGCGGCTGGCTTGCGGTCGGTCTCGTTATTTATTTCTTGTACGGTCGCAAACATAGCAAATTAAATGGGGCAAATGTTGTGCAAAAACAAGTGAGCTAGAGGATTGACAAAATAAGTTCGTATGCTTATAATGAAACTACAAATAACATAGTTTTCCTTCACAAAGGGGAGTAGCGTTCAGGCGTTGCCTGAAAACAAAGTCGTCAATTCATGGATCTCGTCCATCGGCTTTGTTGGCACAACATTGTGTCTAGCGAGACCTTTGCCGTTCGGCAAAGGTCTTTTTTGCGTTTTCATGATTTTTGCCGACGGGCGAGGGAAAACTACATATTACAGGAGGGATCATTGATGGATGTATCTATGTTATTAGAATATGGTTGGGTGCTTCTCGTTTTAATCGGTTTAGAGGGTATTTTAGCTGCCGATAACGCCGTTGTCATGGCGGTCATGGTGAAGCATTTACCAGAAAAGCAACAAAAGCGGGCGCTCTTTTACGGGCTTGCTGGGGCGTTTATTCTTCGCTTTGCTGCGTTATTCGTCATTTCGTATTTAGTGAGCATTTGGCAAATTCAAGCGCTCGGTGCATTGTATTTAATGTTTATTGCTGTGCATCATTTTATGACGAAAAATCGAGACGGTTCGCATAAAGAAGGGAAAAAACAATCTGGTTTTTGGATGACGGTATTGAAAGTCGAGCTTGCTGACTTAGCGTTTGCGATTGACTCGATTTTAGCGGCTGTTGCTTTAGCCATGACGTTGCCAAATACGAACTTGCCAGCGATCGGTGGCATGGACGGCGGGAAGTTTTTAGTCATTTTCGCTGGTGGTTTGATCGGGGTTATCATTATGCGTTTTGCGGCAAATGCGTTCGTTAAAATATTACAAAAACGTCCAAGTCTTGAATCGGCCGCGTTTTTAATCGTCGGTTGGGTCGGTGTGAAATTGGCCGTATATACGTTAGCACATCCAAGTTTAGCGATCGTTTCTGAACATTTTGCACATTCGGCGTTATGGAAGGCGATTTTCTGGATCGTGCTTTTAGCGATTGCCGCAGGCGGTTGGTTTTTCTCCGGAAAAGAAACGAAACAACAAGAAGATGCGATTCAAACGTTGAAAAAAGCGCAAAACGAATAAGGGGAGGCACGTTCCTCCTCTTTTTGTTATAATAAAGAAAGAGAGGAGTGTTGATGTATGTTAAGTGAAAAATTGTTAAACGGATTGAACGATCAAATGAATTTTGAATTTTATTCTGCGCATGCGTATATGGCGATGGCGGCGTATTGCTCGGCGGAAGGATTGGATGGCTTTGCGAATTTCTTTTTAGTGCAAGCGGAAGAAGAACGTTTCCATGCGATGAAGTTTTACAACTTCATTAATGCGCTTGGCGAACGGGCGGTGATGGCCGGTTTCCCATCGCCAAATAACGAATTTACGTCCGTTCGCGATTGCTTTGAAAAAGCGCTCGCCCATGAAAAAGAGGTGACGCGCCGCATTTATAAACTATCTGACTTAGCGTTAGACGAGCGCGAGCATGCGACGATGAACTTTTTAAAATGGTTTATTGACGAACAAGTCGAAGAAGAGTCGTTGTTCGATACGCTCATTCAAAAACTAAAACGCATCGAAGGCGACAGCAACTCGCTATTTATGCTTGACAATGAACTCGCACAACGCACATTTACACCAGAAGCTTAAAGGGAATGCATCGGCATTCTCTTTTTTCTTTTCTCATCTAACCAAATGCCGCGCATGAAGCGATAGATGAATGTAGGAGGGATGGAGATGAAATGGCTAGTCGATGATGATCCGTTGTTCGTATTGCCGACGGTGGCGGTAAAGCTTGGGTTGAATGAAAGTATTTTTTTACAACAGCTTCATTACTGGCTCGGGAAAAGTACGCATACGTATGATGGCTATACGTGGGTATACAATACGTACGAAGGATGGAAAAAACAGTTTCCTTTTTGGTCAGAAAGCACGATTCGGCGCACGATCGTCCGATTGGAGAAAACACGAATTGTCGTTTCGCGCTATCGCTCAAAGCTTGATAAAACAAAATGGTATCGCATTGACTACGACGTGCTTGCCGAAGTGCTTGGAGAAAGCGTCGGGTGCAACGAGTCGAGTAAGCAACATGACGAACAAGTGATGATGTGTATGGAACAAAAAACGAACGGTCAATATGACGAACAGACGATGCAACATGACGTGTCGCATACGTCAACTTGCCAAGACGCACATCGCAATATGAACAGACAAACAAATATAACAACAGATGATACATTACAAAACATAATACAATTTTATGAACAAAACGGTTTTGGGACGATCAGTAGTTATGTCGGGGAAAATATGGCGTTATGGGTGAATGAAACGTCAGAAGAATGGGTGCTAGAAGCGCTAGCGATCGCGTTAAAAAACGGGGTGAAAACGTGGACGTATGCGGAAGGTATTTTACGTAATTGGAAGAAAAACGGATATAGACGTTCACACGAAAAAAGAAAACGAGCAGTGCGAACGGAGATGGTTCCAGAATGGCTACATATCGACTATACACAATATGAGCGAAAAACGTATAGCGAAGCAGAGCTCGAACAAAAGCGGCGCGAGTTAGAAGAACGATTAAAAAAGAAAAGGGCATGAATGGTCATACCCTATCCGATTTGTTTAAGCGGTTTGTCCATTTGTTTTGTCGCTTCCACAGCTTCTAAAAGCAACTCAACGAGATGAACGGCACGCACGTTTGTGAGTCCTTCTCGTTCAATGCCGAGTTTCATTTGCAGTAAGCAACCCGGATTGGCGGTCACGATCGTCGTTGCGTTCGTTTGTTTTGCTTGTTTCATTTTGTAATCGAGCACTTGCATCGACATGTCCGGCTCGATGATGTTATAAATGCCTGCAGACCCACAACACCGGTCGGCATCTTTCATTTCACGAAACTCGACGCCGGCAATCGATTGAAGAAGAAGGCGTGGCTCACTCGCTGTTTTCATGACGTTTCGCAAATGGCACGAGTCTTGATACGTCACCATTTGGTTTGGCAGGCGCCATCTTTGCTCGTGAAAGCCGAGTTCAACTAAAATGGCGGATATGTCTTTGATTTTGGCAACGAATGCTTTTGCGCGCTCCGCCCAAACGGGATCGTCTTTTAACAAATGGTCGTATTCGATTAAAAAGGCGCCGCACCCGCCAGCGTTTGTGACGATGTAGTCGACATCAAGTGTTTCAAACGTTTCAATGTTTCGTTTCGCTAACGTTTTTGCGTCCGCTTTTTCACCGCTATGTTCATGAAGCGCCCCGCAACACGTTTGCGCCTCAGGAATGACGATGTCGCAACCAACAAGCTGTAATAGTTTCATCGTCGCATCGTTTATGTCCATAAACATCGTATCCATTAAACAACCGCGAAAAAAGGCAACGCGGCGCTTTCGTGGAGCGAGCGCTTCCACATGCGTTGGACGTTCGTTCATTTGTTTCCACGTCGGCACGTTCGGCAATACGTTTTCCATCGTCGCTAAATGGTTCGGCAATACGCGCAACAAGCCGAGTTTACGAACGAGCGTCTGCAAGCCTGAACGTTGATAAAAGCCGATCAGCGCCGTCACGATGCGCATGCGCTTTGGATGCGGAAAAAGCTGTTTAAATACAATATGGCGAATGAAACGGACGATCGGTGAGTACGTTTTATGTTGTGCGATAATATCGCGCGCTTCTTCAAGCAAATGACCGTAGCGTACACCAGAAGGGCAAACCGGTTCACAGGCGCGACAGCCAAGACATAGTTGAAGGGAACGTTCGACATCTTCATCCGGTTCGATGAGCCCGTCAACGACCGCTTTCATTAACGCAATGCGCCCGCGTGGTGAATGCGACTCTTGAAAGCCAGATTCGATGTACGTCGGACATGTCGGCAAACAAAAGCCGCAGCGCATACAGTTTAATAGCTCGTCTTCATTCATGCGCGCTTGAAACTGTTGTTGGATATGCTGTTTGTTTGTCATCGTGTAATCACCACCCGTTTGCGCGTGCTTTTCGCGAACACTTTTCCCGGATTCATAATGTTGTTCGGATCAAGCGCTTGTTTAATCGCCTTCATCGCAGCGATTCCTTCTTTGCCGAGTTTCCACTCTAAATACGGCGCTTTCATGACGCCGACGCCATGTTCTCCTGTAATCGTGCCGCCAAGTTCAATCGCTTTCGCAAATATGTCTTCAAACGCTTGCTCGACGCGATGCAGTTCGTCTTTGTCGCGCACATCCGTCGGGCATGTCGGATGAAGATTGCCGTCTCCTGCATGACCGAACGTACAAATGTTGACGTTATACGTTTTCGCGATGTCGTTAATCGCTTTCACCATATTCGCAATTTGCGAACGCGGAACGGTCGCATCTTCTAAAATCGTCGTCGGCTTTAAACGGGCGAGCGCCGATAACGCCGAACGTCTTGCGGTGCGCAAGTTATTTGCTTCTTCTTCTGTTTGCGCCACTTGAACAGAAATGGCGTGTTGTTCTCGGCAAATGCGCGCCATCGCTTTCATATCGCGTTCAACGACTTCTTTTGGCCCGTCTTGTTCAATAAGCAGGACTGCTTTGACGTCTGTCGGTAAGCCGATGTTGACGAACGATTCGACGACTTGTAACGTCGGCTGATCTAAAAATTCAAGCGTCGTCGGGATGATTTTATTGGCGATGATCGCCGAAACGGAACGCGCCGCTGCCTCTAAATCTTCATATAGCGCAAGCATCGTTTGTTTCGTCTCAGGCATCGGAATGAGCTTTAACGTCGCTTCTGTAATAATGCCGAGCGTGCCTTCCGAACCGACAAAAAGGCGCGTTAAGTCGTAACCGGCGACGTCTTTTGCGAGCTTTCCGCCCGTGCGAATGACGTCACCATTGGCGAGCACGACTTCAAGCCCCATGACGTAATCGCGTGTCACCCCGTATTTTAAGCCGCGCAAACCGCCGGAGTTTTCATTAATGTTGCCACCGATCGTTGAAATTTTCATCGAGCTTGGATCAGGCGGGTAAAACAGCCCTTTTGCTTCAACAGCGTGAATAAGGTCAAGCGTAATGACACCCGGCTGAACGGTCACCGTTAAGTTTTCTTCATCAATTTCTATTATGCGATTCATATGTTTAAACAACATCACGATGCCGCCTTCCGTTGGGCATGTGCCTGCACAAAGGTTCGTCCCTGAACCGCGCGGAACGATCGGAATGCGTTCTTTATTACAAATTTTTACGATTTCACTCACTTCTTTCGTGTTGCGCGGGGCGATGACGGCATCAGGAAGCGATTGAAAGTTTGGGGTAGCGTCATATGAATAAACGAGCCGTCCGGCTTTCGAATCGTCGTAGTTTTTTGCACCGACAATGTCAATGAGTTGTTGTTTTACTTGTTCGGTGATCATATCATCCACCTTCTTTCTCCCATTTTTACTATAAGCATAAAAAAAAGCGGGAAAACCCGCTATGGATGAATATATAAAAATAAAACGCTTACAAATTATTTTTTTGTTGTTTCATCTAAAAAACGAATAGCTAAATATAAAGTGACGACATGTTCGATATTGCGCACGTGTAAATTTGTATATTGCTCTATTTTTTTCAGGCGATAATGGAGCGTATTAATATGAATGTGTAGCGCTTCAGCTGTTTGTTTGAGCGATAAGTTGTTGGCGAAAAATGTGCGCAACGTATGAAGGAGTTCTTGTTCATGCATGAGCGGGTCGATCGTTCGTTTCACGAGCTCTTGTTTTGTTGTGAGTGAAATGTCTTCTAAACACATCTCTAATCTTAAATCTTCATCAAAGACGATCTCCCCGGTTTGTTTCGCAATATGAAGCGCGCGTTCTGCTTGTTTATACGAATGGTGCACGTGTTTACTATCTACCATTTTTCCGCATCCGATATGAAGTGCGACATCGTATTTTTCTAATAGTGCTCGTTGCATCGTTTTTATTTTAGTGATCGTTCGTTCTTTGTCGTCGTCTGTTTGTAAAATCAGTAAGCGATCGTTTCCCCAACGGACGATGATGTCACGTTGTTCGTTCCAAATGTTTTGTACATATTTCCACATATCAACAGAAGGCGATGGTTCGTTTTCATGGAATGAAGCGATAATCACACGGCGTTTCGCCGTCAAATCGACATGAAACAGTTGCGCCCGTTCGTAAAATGATGGCGACCATTCGTGAGCTTGTAGCCATTCAAAAACGAACGTTTCAAGCGCTCGTGCTTCGAGTTGAAGCTGTTCTGTATAATAGTTTTCTTGAATGAGAAGTTCAGTCATTTTTTTTAATAATTCTCCGTATGGAGACACTTTTTTCGGGTCGCCTGTAATGCCGATGACGCCGATGACATCGCCGTGAAAAAAGATCGGCAAGTTGACGCCAGCTTTCACGCCTCGCAATATGTTTTCATCTTGCTTTGTAATAATTCGTTTTTTCTTTTCTTGGCAGACGAGAAACGCCCCTTCATGAAATTGCCCGAGGCGCGTCGTATCAGTACTTGCCATAATGATGCCGTTTGTCGCGACGATAATAATGTCTTCATCAATGAGGCGACGGACGTCAGACACAATTTTTTTCGCAAGGTGAGGGGAAAGCATGTATTCACTCCCTTTCGCAACTAAACTAAAAAAGCAACCGTCCTTTTCACTTGCTAGGAAGGACGGTTGTCCGAGTTACATATGAAAACGTGCGACCGATTGGCGAAGTTGTTCAGCGGTGCTTGCAAGTTCTTGGGAAGAGGCAAGCAACTCTTGCATCGTTGCGTTTTGTTCTTCCGTCGTTGCGGCCACTTGTTCAATGTTTCTTGCCGATTGTGATGAGATGTCAATAATTTGATCAGCAAATGCGGTCATCGTTTTCACTTTTTCATCTACAGCACGAATCGTATCGTGTACCGTATTGCTTTCTGCTTGGACGCGCGCCATATCGGTAGAAATCGAGCGGAAAATGTTTCCGACTTGTTCGACGAGCGAATGACCAAATTGGAACGATTCGCTACTTTCGTTCATCACATGTACGGCATGTGCGGTTTGTGTTTGCGACTGCTCAGCTAGTTTGCGAATGTTGCCTGCCGCATGCGCCGTTTGTTCAGCTAGTTTTCGCACTTCTTCGGCAACGACGCCAAACCCTTTTCCGTGTTCGCCTGCTCGTGCGGCTTCAATGGCGGCATTTAACGCAAGCAAGTTCGTTTGATCGGAAATATTCGTAATAAAGCCGACGATTTGATGAATTTCTTTTGATTTATCGTTTAGTGATTCAATGACGGTCGCAAGCCGCTCGATTTGTTCACGAATGAGCTTCATTTGCGCAACCGTTTGCTCTACTAAGAACGAACCTTCGCTGACGCGTTTTGTTGCTTCGTTTGTTCGTTTCGTTGTTTCAGATACTTTCGCCATGACGGTCGTTAACGCATCAGATACGTCATGCACCGCTTCGTTCGTTTGTTTCGATACGTTTACTTGCTCATCTGCCCCTGATGCGACTTCGAGAATAGCTTGCGTAATTTGTTCGTTCGCCTCCGTCGTTGCTTCGGCGTTTAGTCGCAACGTGTGCGACATGTCGTTGACGTGTGTTGCAGCTGCTTGAATTTGGGCGATCGATTGTTCCAATCCGTCCGCTAACTCATTCATCGCTTTCGCAATTTGTCCGATTTCATCATTGTCTGTATCCGTCAACCGTTGGACGCGTAAATTGCCGCGCGCAAGCTCATGACAAACGTGAACTACTTGTTTTAATCGTCCGCTTATTTTCCGGCTCACGACGATTAAAGAGATGACCGATAAAACGATCGCAACGATGACGGTGATAATCATCATGAAAATATTTTTCGCAATGGTGTCGTTCATTTTCGTCGTTAATGCCGTTCGATCGTCTACGACGATTTTTCTTAATAGATCAAGCTTTTCAATGCTCATATCGCGAATCGTTGCCGCTTTATTTTGAAAGCTGATGACTTGGAAAATATCAATTTGTTCGCCTCGATCGCGATACATGAGGACGATCGGTTGAATGGTTTTGTAGAGCAGTTCGTTCAGTTGATTTTCAATCGAAATGGTTGAATTGTAAATCACTTTTGCTTCTTCTGTTTTCATATACGGTTTTAGTTGTTTCATTTTCTTGTTGAATTGATCGGTTAAGTCGTTGTATTGCCAAAGCGTCTCTGGACGCGGATTTGTCATATAGTCAGTAATGACGATATATTTTTGCTTAAATAGTGCGCTAACGTCGGTAATTAAAATGGCATGGTCGCTTTTCTGTTCGACTTGTTTGACGACGTTTGTTAAGTTATTGACGAGTAAAAAGACAAAAATGAAAACGCTGACAAACAAAAGCGTAGCAAAGCTGAAAACGATCCCATATTTTTTCCCGATCGTCATCGTTTGTTTCGCCTGCTTCGTTTTCGGTTTTTTCTGAAAACGGTTTTTCCATCGTCCGCTCATCATGAGGCCTCCTTTGCTTTTTTCTCATTATAGCACGACCCATCGCGGAGGAGGGAGAGTATTTTTGGACAAAATGCCACGAATTTTGTCACAAATTTTTTGTTGCAATCGGTTTCAAGTTCGTTTACAATTCAAATCAACAAGGAATCCGAAACGTTTTGGAGGAAATGAAAGTGACAACGATTAAAGATATTGCGAAAGCAGCTGGCGTGTCGGTAACGACTGTTTCGCGCGCGTTAAACGGTTATTCCGACGTCAGTGAAAAGACGCGCAAAAAAATTATGGATATCGCAAAGCAATTAAATTACAGTCCGAATACGCTGGCGCGGAGCCTTGTTATGAATAAATCGAAAACGATTGGGTTACTCGTTTCAGGGATGACGCGTTCAGCGGTGAAAGATAATTTTACGTTTGAAGTGATGACAGGCGTCAACGATTATATCGCCAAAACAGACTATGACGTCATTTTGTTTAATACAAATTCGACGAAACAGCGGGAAAAAACGTATTCGCAACTATGTCGCGAACGGCGCGTCGACGGCGTCATTTTGCAAGGGATTAAAACGGACGATCCGTATTTAACGGAAGTCGTTGAAAGTGACATTCCGTGCGTGTTAATCGACATTCCGATTCAGTCGGATCGCGTCGGCTATGTAACGACCGATAACGTGTACGGGGCGAAAAAAGCGGCGCAACACTTGCTTGGACTTGGTCATCGCAACATCGCGATGATGAACGGGCACGATTACGCGTTTGTGAGCAAACAGCGCCTGCAAGGGTTTTGTGAGGCGATGGAAGAAGCCAACGTGCCCATTCAAAAAGAATGGATTGTCAACGGTGATTTTTCCGAAGAAGTGGCGGAAGCGCGAGCGTATGAGTTGTTTACGAAACATGAAAACATTACAGCCATCTTTTGCGCGAGCGATTTAATGGCGCTTGGCGTGATGAAAGCGCTCAAACAGCTCGGTTTGCGCGTGCCTGAAGATGTATCTGTCGTTGGATATGACGATATTTTGCTTGCGTCATACGTTTCACCAGCGCTTACGACAGTGGCGCAAAATAAGTTTCAAATGGGCTATGAAGCAGCAAGCATGCTCATTGATATGCTCGAAGGAAATGAAGCGAAAGTCGTGACGTTGCGGACGCAACTTGTCGTGCGCGAGTCAACGGCAGAAGTGAAAAAGGGGTAGCCCTTTTTTCATACACAAAATCCGAAACGTTTTGGAAAAACTACATTCACACGAGGAAAGGGAGTTTACGATGCTGCAATACAACTTAGGAACAGGCGAGTATAAAAACTGGATCGTGTCGGAAGTCGCATTTAACCCGGATGCACTCGGAAAATGCGAAGCGATTATGGCGCTAGGAAATGGATATATGGGGCTTCGCTCCGCGACGGAAGAGTCGTACGTCGGACAAGTGCGCAATTTGTTTGTTGCAGGGACGTTTAACCAGTTTGATGAATATGAAGTGACAGAATTGCCGAATGCGCCCGATGTCGTGGAGTTAGACATTTGGTTAAATGGGGAAAAGTTTTCGTTAGAAAAAGGAACAATCATTCATTATCGCCGCGATTTAAACATAAAAGATGCGGAATTAGTGCGCCACGTCATTTGGGAAAATGCGCGCGGTGAACAATTTGAATTGACGTTTCGCCGATTTGTATCGCTAAAAAACTTGCACCTTATCGGCATGAAAGTCGAGATTAAACCGCTCAATTGTGAGGCGAGCATTCACATTACTTCAGGCATTAACGGACAAATGACAAATAGCGGTGCGCAACATTTCCACGAAGGCGAAAAGCGCATTTTCGATAAAAAATATTTACAGTTGATTCAAACGACGACGGAATCGAAAATTGATTTTGTTGTGAATGCTGTGCATCGTTATATGATTGACGGAAAAGAAATCGAAACTGAGCCACGCATGGCGATCGACCGTCGCAAAGTGTTTATTCAAGTATCATTTGATGTCAAACGAGGAGAGACGCTCACATTTGAAAAGCTTGCGAACGTGTACACAAGCCGCGATAAACAGTACGACCATGACGCATACAGCCTTGATGTCATGCGACAAGAGGCGTTAAACGACTTAAAAGAAGAAGCGAAAAAAGGGTACGATGCGCTCTTTTCCGAAAACGTTTCGGAATGGAAAAAGCGTTGGGAGCAAATGAACATTACGATCGAAAGTGAAAACGAATTTGACCAGCTTGCCATTCGTTTTGCTCACTATCATTTAATCATTATGACGCCAGCGCACGACGCGCGATTTGGTGTGGCGGCGAAAGGATTAACTGGCGAAGGATATAAAGGTCATTCGTTTTGGGATACGGAAATTTTCATTTTGCCGTTTTTCACATACACGTTCCCACATATTGCCCGCAGCTTGCTTGAATATCGCTACAACACAATTGAAGGGGCGCGCCGAAAAGCGAGAGCGAACGGCTACGAAGGAGCGATGTATCCGTGGGAGTCGGCGTTTACAGGCGATGAAGTGACGCCGGTATGGGGCGCAGTCGATATTGTGACCGGAAAAGCGACGAAAATTTGGTCGGGATTTATTGAGCAACATATTACGAGCGACATCGCGTTTGCGGTATGGCAATATTACAAAATTACAGGCGATGACGACTTTATGGAGCGTTACGGTTATGAAATGTTGTTTGATACGGCAACGTTTTGGGCGAGCCGCCTAGAGTGGAACGAAGAAAAACAACAATATCACATTAACGACGTCATCGGTCCAGACGAATACAAAGAGCACGTCAACAATAACGCTTTCACAAACTATATGGCGCATTGGAATATCGAAACGGCGATTCGCTATTATGAAAGATTAAAAGAAACGAACGCGGCACTTCTTGACGCATTACACGAAAAAATTGGCGTACATGAAGCGTATAAAAAATGGAAAGAAAAAGTCGATCTCATTTACTTGCCACAGCCGCGCGAAGAAGATCTTGTCATTCCGCAAGATGACACATATTTAACAAAACAAATCATCGACTTAACGAAATATAAAAAGCAAACGCGCGTCGGCACGATTTTTGAAGACTACAACCTCGAACAAGTAAACAACATACAAGTATCGAAACAAGCGGACATTATGGTGTTGTTTTACTTATTAGAAAATAAGTTTTCACAAGAAGTGAAACGAGCGAACTGGAACTACTATGAGCCAAAAACGTTGCACGATTCTTCACTCAGCTTATCGACGCATTGCATTTTAGCGAGCGATATGGACGATCGCGAGTTGGCGTACGAATTGTTTGAACAAGCAGCACGTATCGACTTAGGACCGAATATGAAATCATCTGACCACGGCATGCACACCGCATCGATCGGTGGTGTCTGGCAGTCGGTTGTGTGCGGATTTGGCGGCGTGCGCATGCTTGATGGAAAATTGCGCATCCATCCGAAGCTTCCAAAACAATGGAAAAAACTATCATTTCCAATGTATTGGCGGGGCGATCGGTTAGAAGTGACGGTGACGCACGAACAACTTGTTGTGAAAAAAGTGACGAACGTCCACGATGCCGTGACGTTTGACGTGTTCGGCACCGTGTATGAAGTAAAAGATGAAATCACGATTCCACTTACATGAAAGGATTTGACATCATGAACAAGCAATTGAATGCAGTCATTTTCGATTTAGACGGTGTCATTACCGATACGGCAGAGTATCATTTTATCGCATGGAAACAACTTGCAGAACAATTAGGCATCACGTTCGATCGCGCATTCAACGAGCAGTTAAAAGGAGTCAGTCGCATGGAGTCGCTTGAGCGCATTTTAGCGCTCGGCGGCCAAACAGACCGCTATACGATGGCGGAAAAAGAGGCGCTGGCGCATCAAAAAAATGAGCATTATAAACAGCTCATTGCGCGCATGACGCCGGACGATTTACTTCCCGGCATGCTCGATTTATTGCGTGAACTGAAGCGCCAAAACATAAAAATCGGCTTAGCGTCCGCAAGTAAAAACGCGTTTACGGTTATCGAACGGCTCGGCATTCGAGAATATTTCGATACGATCGTCGATGCCGCAAAAGTACAAAACAGCAAACCGCATCCAGAAATTTTTCTTACTGCCGCCGAGCAGTTACGTGTCGATCCGTCTACGTGCATTGGCGTAGAAGATGCGCAAGCGGGGGTGGCGGCCATTAAAGCAGCAAACATGTTTGCGATTGGCGTCGGCGACAAAGAAGCGTTAAAAGAAGCGGACTATATCGTCGAAACGACCGCCGATTTAACGTACGATGCGATTGTACGTGCATTTTATCGGGAATAAGGGAGCTCGTCTCCCTTCCATATACTATATTGAATAAGAAAGGGGTCTTATATGATGAACAAGAAAACATGGTTTGCCATCGGTATGTCAACGATGCTTTTTGGAAGCGTTTTAGCCGGATGTGGTGGTGAAGAAAAAACAGCGAAAAACGAAAACAAAGGTGAAACGAAAGAAGAACAAGTAGAAGTGACACTTGCCGGTTGGGGCGGCAACCCAATGGAACAAAAGTTGCTCAAACAAACGTTAGATGAATTTGAAAAAAAATATCCGAACATTAAAGTAAAACATGAAGTCATTTCCGATCAATATATGGACGTCATTAAAACGCGCTTAATTGGTGGCGAAGGTCCAGACGTATTTTATTTAGATGCGTTTGAAGCACCAGCGATGATTGAAACAGGCGTGTTAGAACCGTTAGATGATTATGTGACAGACGATTTCGACATCGATGATTTTGAAAAGCCGCTTCTTGACGCATTTAAAGGTCCAGACGGCAAAATATACGGCTTCCCGAAAGACTATTCGACGTTAGCGCTTTTCTACAACAAAAAAATGTTTGCAGAAGCAGGGTTAGACGTACCGAAAACGTGGGATGAATTGCGCGAAGCAGCGAAAAAATTAACAAAAGGAACAGAAGTGTACGGTTTTGGTGTCGCACCAGAATTAGCGCGCCTATACTACATTGCGGAATCTAAAGGCGGCAAAGTCGTGACAGACAATAAAGCAAGCTTTGCTGATCCGAAAGTTGTTGAAGCGTTGCAGCCGATTGTCGACATGCGCTTAAAAGATAAATCAGCCGCGCAACCAAATGAAGTTGGCGCCGGCTGGGGCGGTGAAATGTTCGGTCAACAAAAAGCGGCGATGGTCATTGAAGGAAACTGGGCGATTCCGTTCCTTCAAGAAACGTTCCCGAATACAGAGTTCGGCACCGCAGAAGTGCCAACGATTGACGGCAAAAAAGGAACAATGGCGTATACCGTTGCGTACGTCATGAACAAAGATTCACAAAAGAAAGAAGCAGCATGGAAACTCATTTCATTCTTAACAGGAAAAGAAGGAATGAAAATTTGGACAAGTAAAGGTTTTGCGTTGCCAACACGTAAATCGATTGCGTCTGAATTAGGATACGACAAAGATGAATTGCGCGCCGCGCTCGTTGCAGGGGCACCGTATGCGACTGTATGGCAAAACGGCACAAACTTGCCGATTATTATGAACAACTTTAACAACCAATTTGTGAGCGCTTTTTTAGGTGAGCAACCGCTTGACGAAGCGCTCAAAAAAGCGCAAGACATTGCGAACAAAGAAATTGAAGCGAAGTAACGGCCGAGGGGGTATTCCCCTCGCTGTTCCCTTCTTTCAAGTGAAGTGTTGCACAATCTTCACTTGAAAGAGGCGAATAGCACGACAAAAGGAGATGAACATATGTTTAGTCGTAAGCGATGGAAAGAAGCAGGAACGGCATATACGTTATTATCGCCAACATTATTTGTCCTTCTTTTATTTGTCATCGGTCCGATTTTATTTGCGATTTATTTATCGTTTCATAAAGTGCAGTTATTAGGAACGGCAAGTTTTCAGTTTGTCGGGTTTGATAACTTTACGCGTATACTCGACGATACACGAGCAAAAATTGCACTTTGGAATACGGTCAAATATGTGGTGATCGTCGTGCCGACACAAACGATGTTAGCGCTCGTTTTAGCCGCAACGCTTAATGCGGGCTTGAAAGGGGAGAAGTTTTTCCGCATCGTCTACTTTTTGCCGACGTTAACGTCATCGGCTGTATTGACGCTTATTTTTATGTGGATGTACAACCAAAACGGGCTTGTCAATCACGTGCTCGAGTTTTTCGGCTTGCCGACGTACAACTGGCTTGGTGATCCGTCTGTTGCGTTAAACGCCATTATGATTATGAACATTTGGTCAACGGCACCGTTTTTTATGGTCATTTATTTAGCGGCACTGCAAGACATTCCGGATTCGTTATACGAAGCGGCGGAGTTAGACGGGGCAAACGCTTGGCATAAGTTTTGGTATGTTACGGTGCCGTACTTAAAACCTGTCACATCGTTTGTCGTCATTATGGGCTTAATCGGTACGTTCCAATTGTTTGACCAGTCATACATTTTCTCTGGCGGTTCAGGCGGTCCGAACAATGCTACGTTAACGGTCGTTCTACTTATTTATCAATATGCGTTTAAATCGCTCGGAACGATGGGCTATGCGGCAGCGTTGGCGTTTGCGTTAGCGATCGTCATTTTACTTGCGACGTGGCTGCAGCGGAAATTTTCAAAAGAAGAGTCGCTTTATTAAGGGGGGAAGAACATGCGATTGGGCAAAGCGTTGTTATATACGATTCTCGTATTGTATGCAATCGTAACGATGATTCCGTTTTTATGGGCGCTTTCGTCATCGTTTAAAACGCTTGAAGAAATTGTGAGCGGTTCGATCAGTTTTATTCCGAAAGACTTTACGCTTGATAATTATAAACAAATTTTTATTGAACAAGAGCTTTTCCCGCGTTGGTTTATGAACAGCGTCATCATTGCGGTGACGGTGACAATGTTGAATTTAATATTTAACTCGATGGCTGGTTATGCGCTTGCCCGTCTTCATTTCCGAGGAAAACAAACGATTTTTATGATCATTTTGGCAGTGTTAATGATTCCAGCACAAGTGACGATGATTCCGAACTATTTAATTTTAAAACAGCTCGGCTGGCTGAACTCGTATCAAGGGATGATTGTCCCAGCGATGATTAACGCGACGTTTATTTTTATGATGCGCCAATTTTTCATCAATTTCCCGAAAGAGTTAGAAGAAGCGGCCGCGTTAGACGGATTAAGCCGCATCGGCACGTTTTTCCGCATCGTGTTGCCGCTCGCTCGCCCGGCGCTCGCGGCGCAAGCCATTTTCGTCTTTATGGGCTCGTGGAACGATTTTATGCGTCCGCTTATCATTTTGTCTGATCCAAACTTGTTTACGCTTCCACTCGGGTTAAATAGCTTTAAAGGACAATACATTAGCTATTGGAACTACATTATGGCAGCGTCGATGGTATTTACGTTGCCTGTGTTAGTTATTTATGCATTTTTCAACCGTTACTTTATTAAAGGCATTTCATTTACAGGGGGAAAATGATCCCCCTCTTTTTATTTTTTCCCATTCGCTATATTCGCTTATAAATAAAAGGATATATCCTGTCACAATAATCCCAACACCGATGACTCTCATGAGTTGCATCCATTCTTGATCCATATATGACACCCCATTATGCATTGCTTCTTCAATGTATGATAGGAGTCGGGCGAATGTGTCAATCCGCCCCGTATCCGACATCTTTATCAGGATGCATAAATGGCGCGTTTCCCCCTCGTTTTTCTTCAAGCAGTTTGCGGTTTTCTGCCGTATTCCAACCGATGTCGTTCGTCGGGTGCACCCATTCATCACCCGCCATCACGCTTGGGTCGGTTTCATCGCTCCACTTGTTGAGCGGGGAGTTTGGCGAATTGTATTTACTATCGCCGATGACGACGCCATACTTATTGACAAACGGCGGCTTCATCTCGATACCCGTTCCTTTAAACGACGGGGCGTGAATTTGATGTGGTTGCGTTTCATCGAAAATCGGCGATTCGATTTCTTTTTTCATTGTCTTCACCTCATCATTAATGTGGCTAAATGGCGTATAAAATATGTCGCTTTGCGTGACATTACTTGTGAAGGGGGTATTCACATGCATTTCCCGATCGCACCGTTGCATGAACGCGATATCGCCCAAGTGCAACAATTGGAACGGCAACTGCGCCAACAAACAGGTGAAGACATTATACTCATTGCTTACAAAAAAGAACGTACGAGAGGTGAACGATCATGAAGCGAAAAGTAACACATGATGCGGCGAAAACGAACAACCAAACGCCGACGGAAAGCATGCCGAAAGACGAATTTGAAGCGCAATATGCTGGCGGAGAAGATATGAGCCGCGGCGCAAACCGAAATTCGAAAAAAGGACGGCAAGGGAAATGAAAAATAAACGAGCGGGCAAAACAATTCCAATTCCAAGCGATATACTAAAGGAAGAATTCGGACAAGAACAAGGCGACGTCAATGCGCATAAAGTGATGGAGTTAATGGAAGAGGCGAAAAAGGAAAAGAAAAATGAGTAAAGTATATTTATGAAATAATTGCATAGTATAAAGTGGAGGCTACATAGGTTCGGACTATGTAGCTATAGAGAAAGGGCTGCTTACGTATACACGAAAGCAGCCCGATTATCGTTGTACATGTTCAAAGTCTTCTTTCTTTAGAAAAAAGTGGTCATCACATAAATCTTTTAAATATCCAGCTTTTTGTTGATCAACGAGACAGGCTACGACATTTTTCCCTAGTTGTTGTACGACCCGAATAGCAGGTTCATAATCCGTATCTGCGCTTAACAAAATGGCTTCGTCGTAGGCGTGATGATAAGCTAAAGACACTAAATCAACGGCTATATTTACATCTGTGCCTTTTTCAATATAAATGTCTTTTCCGCTCCCATCTTGACCGACATATTTAAGATAGCCAGCTTTTGCAATGCAGTAAGGGACATGCTTGTTTAATGTATCAATAAACTTTTTTGTTGCGGCTGCCTTCGATTTATCGTGACTACTCATAGCCGTATAGTAATATAACCTTTGTAGATGACCGTTTCTTATGTCAGCTATATAATGAGCTAATTTTCCATAGTCAATCCGCTGATAATTTCCGCTGAAAAGATTCGTAACAGCGCTTTCGAAATTATTTCCATCAATAAAAACCATGATTCTTTTCACATCCTTCTCCCCCCTAATACGACTAAAAGCGCTAGCTCCTCATGCTAGCGCTTTTTACATCATCTCTAAGCTATCGAATTTCGAACATTCGACAGCTATCTTCTCTAGCAAGGAACATCTCCGGATGATGTCCTTCTCGCAACTTAAATCTTCCTTATAGTTGAAATTATAAAACTTCAATAAACGCTTTGTCAATTCGTGTCCACTTCCAAAAAATACGTTTCCGCTTTCATCGTCGTTTGGTTGAAGTATACGATCATTGCCATATTGCAATGGCGAATGTGTTTCGTTTGTAAATAATGCGGTAAGTCGAACGGGATCATTTCGACGACGGTATGTTTAAATAGCTCTTTTTCGGTTAATGAAAGAAGATGTGGCTCTTTCATCAACTGTTCATATACGTATGTGCGCATATGTTTGTCCGTTTTTTCATCCCACCACGGTTTGCGCGGCTTTTGTTTTTGGTTGCGCAAATAGTCGTATTTCATCAATGCTTCCACAATCGGCAAGTCGTCTGTATCGATCGTTTGTAAAAACGAATACAGGCGACGGAATAAATCTTCAAGCTGGTGACCGATGCGTGCCCAACCTTGTTCGTCCCAATATGTGCCGAACGATTGGAAAAAGTCAAACGGCGTGTCAAACAGATGGGTGACGATATATTCGATCGTTTCGTCCATGCGATGATCGTTCCAATATTTTTCGAGCACATCTTCGACTTGTTTTAAGCGAATGATGTCGTCAAAAGACAAGACGTTATTTCGTAAAATTTCATACGGCGCGCGGTCCATAAACACGTACCCATACTCGTTCGCCTTATGGCGCAAGCCTGTGCCGCGCAACATTTTTAAAAAGCCGAGCTGCAATTCTTCGGGGCGAAGGGCAAACACGTCGTTAAACGTTTTGCGAAACGATGTGTAATCTTCTTCCGGAAGTCCGGCAATTAAATCGAGATGTTGGGCGATTTTTCCACCTTGTTTGACCATCGTGACCGTGCGGGTGAGCTTTTCGAAATTTTGTTTGCGCATGACGAGCTTGTTCACTTCATCGTTTGTCGATTGCACCCCAATTTCAAAGCGAAATAGTCCCGGTGGCGCCTGTTCGTTTAAAAACTGAATGACTTCTGGGCGCATAATGTCGGCAGTAATTTCAAATTGAAAGACGACGCCGGGAACGTGCTCGTCAATTAAAAATTGAAACATATCCATCGCGTAGCTTCGGCTAATGTTAAATGTACGATCGACAAATTTAATGACTTTCGCCCCGTGTTTCATTAAATAACGTAAATCTTCCTTTATCTTCTCCCGATCAAAATAACGGACGCCAACTTCAATGGACGATAAACAAAATTGACAGCTAAACGGACAGCCGCGGCTCGTTTCGACGTACGTGACGCGCTTAGACAAATGCGGGATATCTTCTGGAAAGCGAAACGGCGACGGCATGTTCGCTAAGTTGATTTTATTTCGTTGCGGGTTGATGACCGCTTTTCCGTTTTGATGATATGCGATTCCAGCAATATTGGCGACATCTTCACCGCGCTCAAGCGCTGTGAGAAGCTGTTTAAACGTTTCTTCGCCTTCGCCGATAACGATGTAATCAAATTCCGGCACGCGCTCAAGCCAATAAGCGACGTCGTATGACACTTCTGGACCACCGACGACGATCGTGACGGTCGGATGCACTTTTTTCAACAGTTGAATGACTTCAATCGTCTGTTCGATATTCCAAATGTAACAGCTAAACCCGATGACGTCAGGTTTGCGACGGTATAAATCGGTGACGATATTTAACACCGGATCTTTAATCGTATATTCGACAAGCTCCACATCAAATTCTGGTTGGGCGTATGCTTTTAAATAGCGAATCGCTAAGTTTGTATGAATATATTTTGCATTTAACGTTGTACAGATAATATGCACTGCAAACGACTCCTTCACATATAGGTTGCAACGAACAATTATATCATATCTAAAGGGAAGGAAAAAGGGTGCCCTTTTTTGTAAGGACACCCTTTTGTATTATGCAGAAATTTGGTTTTCTGCTCGTTTCGTTTTGCCGCGGTTTGATACCATAAACAAAATGAATGCGACAACGACGACAGCATAAAGAATAAACCATACGTTGAAGCCACCGACGATAAAGCCCATACCGAGCATACCAGCCGCTAAAATGTAATACGTCATCGGAATGAGCGCTTTGCGAATTAAGCTTCCTTCTTGACCGACAAGCCCGACTGTCGCGGAAGCGGCAACGACGTTATGAACGCAAATCATATTTCCAGCTGCACCGCCAACCGCTTGTAGTGCTACGACAACGGCAGCACCTGAAGCCGATAAGCCGATGCTTTCCGCTGTACCGAATTGGAAAAGCGAGAACATCATATTGCTGAATGTGTTGCTTCCTGCGATAAACGCGCCGAGCGCACCGATGAGCGGCGCAACGATTGGCCATGAGGAACCAGCGATATGTGATACGCCTTCGGCTAAAACGAGCGGCATGCTAGCAAGCTCATCTGTTTTCGTATTAATGAAAATGTTGATCATCGGTACGGCGAAAATGAGTGCTGAACCTGCGCTTAATGCCGTTTTAAACGAATCAGTAAACGCTTTTTTGTAGCTTTTTGCATCCATGCGATGCAATACGTACGTGACGAGCGAAACGATGACGAAAATCGTACCCGGCAAATAAAGTGGCGTTGATTTAATCGCAATGCCAGAGTTGAATACGTTGTCGATTAAAATCGTGACGCTTTCTCCTGTTAAAAACGCTTTTACTTCCGTGACTGTGCGTGTAATGACAAGCAAAATCGCCACTAAGACGTACGGGAACCAAGCGTTCAAAAGCGAAATGCGCTTTTTTCCTTGTCCGATGTTCGTTTGTTCGTTGTTTAAACGACCGATCCATTCTTGTTCCCAATGGCTGCGATGTTCGAAATCAAACGTATCTTTCGGCATAAATAGCCCGGCTTTTGCGGCTGGAACGACAATAATAAGACCGATGAGTGAACCGAGTAATGAAGGAAACTCCGGTCCAAGTACGTTCGCGATGATTGCGTACGGAACGGTAAATGCAAAGCCGGCAAGCATCGCAAACTTCCAAACGCGCAATCCTTCACGGAACGAACGATTTTTGCCGAAAAAGCGCGTAAGCATCCCAACCATAATAAGCGGAATGAACGTTCCGACGAGGGCGTGAATGATGCCGACGTTGGCAGCAATTTGTAATAAATAATCGGTAAATTCCATATCGCCAATGGCTTTCATGACCGCTTCTTGATTCGCAAGCCCTGTATTGACCCCGACGAGAATAGGCGTTCCGATTGCTCCGAACGAAACAGGTGTACTTTGAATAATTAGCGCGACTAATACGGCAGCCATCGCAGGAAAACCGATCGCAACAAGAAGCGGAGCGGCAATCGCAGCGGGCGTACCGAATCCGGCTGCCCCTTCAATAAACGAACCGAACAACCATGCGATAATGATCGCTTGAATGCGACGGTCTGGCGAAATGTGAATAAATCCTTGGCGAATCGTTTCGATCGCGCCGCTTTCTTTTACCGTATTTAAAAGCAATACCGCTCCAAAGACGATAAACATAATTTCAATGGCTGTCTTTATACCGTTGACGCTGGCGGCAGCGACGACATTCATTTTCGTCCCCCAAACGAATAGGGCGATTGCCGCAGTGACAACGAGCGCAACAGGCATGGCGCGACTCGCTGGCCATTTTAATACAACAAGAAATAAGAAAACTGTTAAAATTGGTAATAGTGCGATAAATGATAACATGTTCATCCCCCTTTGTTTCATTGTGATGACGTTATTCCTTATCCCCTCGTCATAAGGTCATACAATCATCTGATGAGTATATCATAATGTAAGCGTAACCATTTTTCAATATGAATATTTAAAAATTTTTCACAGTTATTTTGTAGAAAAATATGATATGATATTCTATTTGTATGGGGGAGCAAACAAGAGATGATGGGGTGGACAACGTGTATAAACAAATTAAACCGAAAAAGATATATGAAGAAGTAGCGGAAGCAATTTTACATATGATTCAAACGGGACAGTTAAAGCCGGGAGATAAACTCGATTCCGTTCAACAGCTAGCCGAAAACTTTCAAGTTGGGCGCGCAGCTATTCGTGAAGCGTTGACGGCGCTTCGAGCGATGGGGCTCATTGAAATGAAACAAGGGGAAGGCACATATGTGCGCGAGTTTGACCCAGCGATGTTGTCGTTCCCGATTTCCGCAGCGGTGCTTATGAATAAAGAAGATGTCGCTCATTTACTTGAAGTGCGTAAACTGCTTGAAGTCGGTGCCGCAGGGGTGGCGGCTAGAAAGCGAACGGACGAAGATTTGCGCGCGATGCAAAGCGCCCTTACGCAAATGCGCGAAGCAATTGGCGATGAAGAGCTTGGGGAAAAAGCCGACTTTTTATTCCATATGGCGATTGCGGCGGCAACGAAAAATCCGTTGTTAGTCAGCTTAATGAACAACGTATCCGGCATGATGATGGAAACGATGCGAGAAACGCGCCGCATTTGGCTGTTTGCCAAACAAGCGACGACCGAACAACTCCTTGAAGATCATATCGCCATTTTTGAAGCGATTCGCGATCAACACATTGAACTAGCCCAAGAACGAATGAAAGAACATTTAGGGCATGTTGAAAAAGTGCTTGCTAGCTACATATCTTCATAATGGAGGTTCTTCCTCCGTGTTCAAAGGAATTTATAAAATTTTGAGTTTAGGAATATCTTCATAAAGATAGAGCTGTCTAGCTTCAAGCGCCATCGGCTCGAGTCGCTCCGCCCCATACTGCGGCGGCTAAGCCTCCTCGGTGGGGCTTGCGCGATCTTCGCCGATATACGGCGCTTTGCGCTTTTCTTAATCATCAGATGACCGGTTGACTAATTTGGCAATGAGATGTAAAGTGAAAAAAGAAAACGTTTTCTTAGAGAGGGGATCGGGAATGAACGTCACATTATTTGTTACATGTTTAGTGGATTTATTTCACGTCAATGTTGGCAAAGCGACAGTAGAGTTGTTAGAACGGCTCGGCTGTACTATTCATTTTCCAGAGGCGCAAACGTGCTGTGGACAGCCAGCTTACAATAGCGGTTATGTAAAAGAAGCGAAAGAAGCGATGAAACATATGATTCGCACGTTTGAACATGCCGAATATATCGTTACGCCGTCTGGCTCGTGTGCGACGATGTTTAAAGAATATCCGCACATTTTTAAAGGCGACATTGAATGGGAAGAACGAGCACAACACGTCGCTAATAAAACGTATGAACTGACGCAATTTATCGTTGATGTGTTAAAGATAGAAGACGTTGGGGCGCGCTTAGAAGGAAAGGCGACGTATCATACATCATGCCATATGACGCGCTTACTTGGCGTCAAAGATGCACCACTTACGTTATTGCAACACGTCAAAGGGCTTGAAGTCGTTCCGCTTCCGAACGCGCACAATTGCTGTGGATTTGGCGGGACGTTTTCCGTAAAAATGGGACCAATTTCAGAACAGATGGTCGATGAAAAAATTCAATGTATCGAACAAGTCGAAGCCGACTATTTAATCGGTGCTGATTGCGGCTGTTTAATGAACATCGGCGGGCGCATCGAGCGAAAAGGAAAACCGATTCGTGTCATGCACATTGCCGAAGTACTTAATAGTAGATAGGGGGGAATTATATGGCAATGAAAATTAACATGGGAGAATTTCACGAGCGGGTAGAAAAAGGGATTCATAATACGTTTATGCGCGGAGCGGTGGCAGGGGCGCAAGAGCGGTTGCGCACGCGTCGGCTCGAGGCGGCGGAAGAACTCGGCAATTGGGAAGAATGGCGCGCGCTTGGAGAAGAAATTCGCCAACATACACTTGAAAACTTAGACTATTATTTAATGCAACTGAGCGAAAACGTAAAAAAACGCGGGGGGCACGTCTTTTTTGCGCAAACAGCGGAAGAAGCGAACGACTACATTTGTCGCGTCGTTGCAAGCAAACAAGCGAAAAAAATTGTGAAATCAAAATCGATGGTGACGGAAGAAATTCATATGAACGCCGCGCTCGAAAAGCTCGGCTGTGAAGTCATTGAAACGGACCTTGGCGAATACATTTTGCAAGTCGATGACCACGATCCGCCGTCGCATATTGTCGCACCTGCGCTTCATAAAAATAAAGAACAAATTCGCGACGTATTTCAAGAGAAGCTGGCGTATACAAAAACGGAAAAGCCAGAGGAGCTTGCGCTTCATGCGCGCCATATGCTTCGCCATGAATATATGACAGCAGATGTCGGCATTACCGGATGCAATTTCGCCATTGCAGAATCTGGTTCGATCACGCTTGTCACAAACGAAGGAAACGCCGATTTAGTCACCGCATTGCCGAAAACGCAAATTACGGTCATGGGAATGGAGCGTATCGTACCGACGTTTGAAGAAATGGAAGTGCTCGTTAGTTTACTCACAAGAAGCGCGGTCGGGCAAAAATTGACGAGTTACATTACGGTATTAACCGGTCCGCGCGATGAAGGAGAAGTGGACGGTCCAGAAGAATTTCATCTCGTCATTGTCGACAACGGACGTTCCGATATTTTAGGAACAGCATTTCAGCCGGTGCTGCAATGTATTCGTTGCGCCGCTTGCGTCAACGTTTGTCCGGTATATCGCCATATTGGCGGTCATTCGTACGGTTCGATTTATTCGGGACCGATCGGGGCGGTGTTGTCGCCGCTTCTTGGCGGCTATGACGATTATAAAGAATTGCCGTACGCATCAACGTTATGCGCTGCTTGTACGGAAGCGTGTCCGGTAAAAATTCCGCTTCATGAACTGTTGCTAAAACATCGCCAAACGATTGTCGAACGGGAAGGAAAAGCGCCGATTTCGGAAAAATTGGCGATGAAAGCGTTCGGATTAGGTGCGGCGTCGTCGCTGTTGTATAAACTCGGTTCGAAAGTCGCACCGACTGCCGTCCATCCGTTTACAGTAAACGACCGCATTTCGAAAGGACCGGGACCGTTAAAAGCGTGGACGGACATTCGTGAATTTCCAGCGCCAGAAAAAGAACGGTTCCGCGACTGGCTAAAACAAAGGGGGAACGAATGATGGAAGCTTTTTTACAGCGAATTGCCTCCCGTCTCGGACGCGACGTGCGCACGTCCGTTGAGCGTCCACAGTGGAAACATGCACCGCAACAAACCGTGTTTCAAGGATATAGCGAAGACGAGCTGCTTGATGTGTTGAAAAATCAGTGTACTCGCATTCATACGACGCTCATTGAAACAAACAGCGCCGAGCTTCATGACACGGTCGAACACGTCATTCATGCGCATGGCGGAGGCCCGATTATCATCGCTAACGATGAGCGCTACGAACAGGTTGGACTATCTTCTTTTTTAAAGCGAGAAGATGTGTACGTATGGGACGCTACACGTGGACGTCATAACATTGAAGCAGCAGAGCGAGCAAACATCGGCATCACATGGAGTGATATCACGTTAGCGGAATCAGGAACAGTTGTGTTATTAAACAATCAAAATCAAGGGAGAACGATTAGCTTTTTGCCAACAACGTACGTGGCGCTTATTCCGAAAAGTACAATTGTTCCACGTATGACGCAAGCGGCGCGCCTCATTCGCGAAAAGATGGCGCGTGGCGAGCGCGTGCCGTCGTGCATTAACTTTATTACTGGACCGAGCAATTCCGCCGACATTGAAATGAATTTAGTTGTCGGTGTGCACGGACCAGTGAAAGCAACATATATCGTTATTATCGATCGTTGAGCAGCAAATGAGCTGCTCTTTTTTATTCCGATAAGATTAGTAAAATTTTCGGAATTTTAAGAAGGAATAAAAAAACATCAGGCGAATATACATCATAACTATATAAATGTAGAGAGGGAGTTTGTTAGGAGGGAACGCGTTTGAGTTTGAAAGGTATAATGGAAGATTCACGATTTGTACAGCTTTCGAAACAAGAAAAGGAAGCGATCGATGAGCGAATAAATCAGTACGATTTCATTTTACAACAAGTGACGGATGCGATTGTGTTAGTAAAAGATGACGGGACGTTCGTGGATGTGAACGAGGCAGCGTGCCGTTTATTTCGCACGTCGCGTGACCAGCTGTTGCAAAAAAATTTTCATGAATACGTATATCTCGTCCCGGAACATATTTTTCATTTTCAAAAACAAATGTTGCATAAATTTGGAACATATGATGATGAAATCGTCATTCGCTTGGCAGATGGCGAAATCAAGCATGTACAACTATTTATGCGCCGCCATAAAAAGCAACCGTTTGATTTATATATGATCCGCGATATTACCTCAAAAAAAGCGCTTGAGCGTGAACGAACAATTAATGAAACGTTATTTAAAGATTTGTTTAATCGCGCGGGCGATAGCATCGTCATTTTCGATGGACAAGGACGCTTTATTGACGCGAATCCTTCCTTTTGTGCGAGCGTCAACATTACAAAAGAAGAACTATTCAAATTATCAATCCAAACATTTATCCCAATGGAATATCATAATTTATTCGACCAACTGTTAGTCACGTTAAAACGAAACGGAACGGTATCAAGCGAACTGCCGTTTATTTTAGGGGACGGCATGCAAAAATTGTTCGAACTGACGTTAACAACGAACGTACATAGCGGCTTTTTTATGGCCATTATGCGCAACGTGACCGAAAAACGAAATATGGAAATGAACTTGCAACGGAGTGAAGAGCGGTTTCGCGCCATTTTTGAACAAGCCCATGAAGCGATTTTAATTTGTGACGATTTCGGAAATATTTTGCGCGCCAATCCTGCCGCAAGCCGAACGTTTGAATTGCCGCTTCACGATCTCGTTCATGCGAATTTAATGCAGTTTATTGATTCAAAACAAGATAAAGTACGCCACGTATTACAACAATTTTTCCGCGATGGAGAAATTCGCGATGAATTAACATTTCATATGCCGAACGGTGAAAAAAAACAGCTCGAATTTACATCAAAAAAAGGCGCCATTAACGGCTATCATTTAACGATTTTTCGCAATGTCAGCGAACGACGCAAAATGGAAAAACAGTTGCGCGAACAAGAACAAAAGTTTCGTAGCGTCTTTAATCATGCGATGGATGGCATTGTGTTAATTGACGACAAACATCGCATTTTTGACGCCAATCCGGTGGCGTGCCGTATTTTTGCCCTTCCGAAAGAGCAGCTCATTGAAAAATGCATGCATACGTTTATCGGAAGCAACGATTTAAATAAATTTCAAAAGTGGTTGAATAATGGAGCGGAAGAGGAAGAGTTTACGATTACAGACGGCGAAGGAAAGAACAAAATCGTTGAACTGTCGTTTAAACCGAGCATTATTGAGCATGTCGGACTGATGATGGTACGTGATATAACGGAGAAAAAAGAAATGGAAGAGCAATTACGTAAGTCTGATACGTTAAGCGTTGTCGGTCAACTGGCGGCAGGTATCGCTCATGAAATTCGCAATCCGATGACGGCGTTAAAAGGATTTATCCAACTTTTACAAGGAAGCATCGGCAATGATTGTGAGCAATATAATATGTACTTTCACGTCATTATGTCGGAATTAAAGCGCATTGAGTCGATTATTACCGAATTTCTCGTATTGGCAAAACCGCAAGCTGTTCATTACGAACGGGGCGACGTCGCAAAAATTATGCAAGAAACAGTCGATTTATTAAGCGTGCAAGCAATGATGCACAACATTCAAATTGAAGCAACGTACGATCAAGTGCCGCGTATATACTGCGAGCCGAAACAATTAAAACAAGTGTTTATTAACATATTAAAAAATGCGATGGAAGTCATGCCAAACGGCGGAACGATTACCGTCTCCGTTGAGCATGTCGGAGATCATATACGCATCGCCATTCGCGATGAAGGAAGCGGCATTCCGAAAGATAAAATTAAAAAATTAGGCGAGCCGTTTTATACGACGAAAGAGCGGGGGACGGGTCTTGGCTTAATGGTTAGCTATAAAATTATTGAGGAGCATGACGGGCGCATTGATGTCGAAAGCGAAGTCGGCGTTGGTACAACGTTTTATATTACCTTACCAATAAATAATGACATGCGGTAAAGCAATGTAGTACAATAGACTTATATGTCAAGACAGCTAAAGAGGTGAATAGCATGTTATTTAAACGCCTTCGTCCGTCGTTAAACGAATTGCTTGAACAAGGGACAGACTATTCGTTTCACGGACGATTTGTTGACACGTTATCGTACAACCATTTTACAACGGAAGATTTCGCAAAGTTAAAACAAATTGATGAACTTATCGCTCCACATAAACAAGAAATGGTTCGTCTCTTTCATGAAGGGCTAAAACAAGTGCAGCCAGAAGCGGCGAAGATGATTACGGAAGCCCGCATCGAAGCATATTTAAACGCCTTTTTTACGATGGAGCGAAACCGCGCATACGTCGATGAATCGCTTCGCTTTTTCCATTTGTTGCGAAAAGAAAAAGTGAACGTCGGGAAGCTCATCGTTGCGTTTAACCAATTCAATTTCTTCGTTTTAACGACGTTGTTAGCGAAGGTAGCGCTTGCGCCGAAACGTTGTTTAACGCTTATGGAAGCGTTGCAGCGAGCGATTAACATCGAACAGCAGCTTCTTGTAGAAGTGTACACGGAAACGATGATGGAACAAATCGCAAGCGGAACGGCAAAACTAATGGAACAAAATGCCGAAATTATGTTTATTAAAGACTTGCTTCAAGCGCTCGATCAACAAAATAGCGATGTGCAAATGGTGACTGCCGCAACGGAAGAAATGACGACAGCCGTATCAGAAGTCGCGCATGCAGCGACAGTCATCGCTGAAAAAACGACCACATCAGTTGAACGGGCAGAAAAAGGACAACAAATGATGACGGAGGCGTTCGGAGAAATTATTGAAACGTCCGAACAGTTTACGCAAATGGTTGACCGTTTTGAACATTTACAACAACATTTAAGCGCGATTGAAAAAGTGATGCAACTCGTCAACGGCATTGCAGATCAAACGAACTTACTCGCGTTAAATGCATCCATTGAAGCCGCACGTGCAGGCGAATATGGAAAAGGGTTTTCGGTCGTCGCAGAAGAAATTCGCAAACTCGCTGACCATACCGTGCAATCGCTTGGGGAAGTGCAACGAAACGTCGGAGAATTGCGCACGATTTCATCGGAAGTATCATCCGCGATTTACTCGACGTCAACAACGATTCGTCAAGCGGTTCATCAAGCGCAAGAAGCGATGCCGCTTTTAGAAGAAATTGTATCTGCTATGGGAGAAATTCAAGATAGTACAAATACAAACGCCGCTGTAGCTGAAGAACAAGCTGCTGCTGTCGATGAAATCGCGACGCGCATGTCATCCATTGCTTCACTGACGGAATACGTGCGCGAACTTGGTGAAAAAACAGGAAAAACCGTGCATGCGTTAAGTAAAGCAATCGACCGGTTCCGTTTAACTATGGTGAATGAAAATAGTGTAAAACTATCTGCGAAAGCGCTATTGCATTTAGCAAAAACAGACCATTTATTATGGAAATGGCGCATTTACAATATGATCGTCGGCTATGAAACGGTGCGACCTGAAGATGTCGCTTCCCACCACCAATGCCGATTAGGCAAATGGTATTTTGATGAACAAACGAAAAAACAACTGCAAGGCACGCCAGCATATGACAAGTTAGACGCTCCACATGAACGCGTGCATATCGCAGCGAAAAAAGCAGCCGAAGCGTACGGCAAAGGCGATATAAGAGGTGCCGAAGCGCAGTTAATCGAATTAGAACAAGCATCTGTAGAAGTCATTCGCCTGCTTGATGAACTCATCGAAAAAGTAGAAAAAGAACGGACGTTTGAAACCCACCTTGCATAAGGTGGGTTACTTTTTGACCATATGGGACAACGCAAGTGCGAAAATTAATAGTGCACCTTTTACAATATCTTGTGCGTAATACGGAACGTTCATCATCGTCAGTCCGTTTAATAAGACGCCAATAAAAATTGAGCCAAGTAACGTACCAATCACATTTGGTTTGCCGATACCGAAAACGGAAAAGCCGATAAACGCGGCAGCTACCCCGTCCATTAATAGTGATGCCCCCGCGGATACTTGCCCCGTGCCGATGCGTGAAGCAAGCACAATGCCACCTAAAGCCGCAAACAGTCCGCTAATCATATACGCATATGTACGGTAGCGGTTGACAGGAATGCCGGTGAGATGAGCGGCTTCACGATTTTCTCCTGTCATATAAAATAAACGCCCCGTTTTTGTATACGTTAAAAAAAGATGAGCACTAATGACGAGCAAAAGCATAAGCAACACAGAAAACGGGACGCCAAACAGCTCGCCTTGTCCGATAAATAAAAACGACGGAATAAATTTTCCCGGCGCCACGCCGCCTTCGGGAAGCGGCATGTCGTTATAAATGGAAAATCCTTTCGTGTATGTGAGCTGCACGCCATTAATGATGTACATGACCGCTAACGTCGCCAATAAATCAGGTAGACGAAGGCGGATAATGAAAAAAGCGTTTAACAGCCCAACGAGTGCACCGAGTAAAAGTGGAACGACAAGCGCAACAAGCAGCTCTTGGCGATGTAAGACGAGCGCCGAGGCACTTGCGATGGTTGCCAAACTGACGGTGGAGCCGACCGATAAATCGAATCCATCGACAATTAACGAAAACGTAATGCCGATCGCAACGAGCGTCACAATCGAAATGGAGCGCAAAATGTCGCTAAAGTTCGCATACGTAAAAAATGAATCGAGCGTCAAGCTAAAAAAAGCGATGACGATAACGATGGCGAGTATCGTTCCGTATTTGTATAAAAACTTCAATTCGTTCCACCTCCAGTCATGTCATAGACGAGCTGTTCATATGTCGCTTCGAGTGCGTCCACTTTTTTTACGAACTGACCATCGACCATAACGTAAATCGTATCGGCGATATGAAGCAATTCTTGACATTCGCTCGTGAAATAAATGATCGCTTTTCCTTTTTCAGCAAGCGCGCGAATGATCGAAAATACTTCTTCTTTCGCATGCACGTCAATGCCTTTTGTCGGCTCATCAAAAATAAAGACGTCGCTATTTGTTTGTAACCATTTCCCGATTACCACTTTTTGTTGATTGCCGCCGCTTAAATGTTTCACAAGCGCCGTCGGCGAAGATGGACGAATATGTAACGATGAAACAAGGTTTGTCGCGATGGCGCGTTCGTGCCGTTTTCGAATCCATTGCCATGGGGCGATGGTTGACAATAGACGCACGGTCAAATTTTTTTCGACCGTCTCGTTCATAAAGAGCCCTTGTTTTCGTCGTTCTTCTGGAATTAAACAAACGCCCGCTTCAATCGCCTCTTTCGGTGACGCCCATGTTTGTTTTTTTCCCTGCATGATGCGTTCGCCTGTCGTTTTGACATAAGCGATCATGCTTTCGGCGAGTTCTGTTTTTCCAGCGCCAACGAGACCGGCAATGCCGACAATTTCACCGCGCCGAACCGCAAGATCGACCGTCGTTTTCGTTTTTGGAATGTACAATTGTTTGACTTCAAAAATCGTTTCTTTGCTTATGTTGCGTGCCCGTGCGTTGCGCACTTCCGGTTGTCGACCGACCATATGGCGAACGATATCTTCTGTCGCGAGCGATACATCGCCTTCGTAAACGACACTGCCGTCCCGTAAAATCGTCATCCGATCGCATATGCGTTTTACTTCGTGCAATTTATGCGAAATGTAAATAAACGACACACCTTGCGTTTTTAATTGTTCAATCATCGTAAACAATCGTTTCGTTTCTTCTTCGCTTAACGAGGCGGTTGGCTCATCTAAAATAATGTAGCGAGCGGAAGAGGAAAGGACGCGTGCTAGCAAAATGAGCTGTTTTTCATGAAGCGTGCATGTTTGTACCGTTGTATCAGGCGACAAGTGTGCTAAGCCGACGCGCTCAAGCAGTTGAGACACGAAGGTGCGCTTTTTTGTTTTAGAAAAGAACATATGTTTTTGTTCAACGATTTGTTCAGCGAGAATATTTTCATATACGGACAAAGCAGGGAATAACGCCGCATCGACTTCTTGCACGACGTGTCCGATGCCTGCTCGTTTGGCATCTTTCGGGGAAGAAAACGTATGTGTCTTTCCGTCGATTTCGATCGTTCCGCTCACCGGCTGCAAGACGCCAGCTAAAATGTTCATTAACGTGCTTTTTCCAGCTCCATTCATGCCTAAAAGGGCGTGAACTTCGCCCGGTTGGACATGGAAGTTCACGCCGTTTAATACGGTCACATCGCCAAATGTATGGACGATTTGTTTCATGCGCAAACCGCTCATTGTTTTTTCACCTTTTCTTCAAGCGTCTTCATCCATGGGGAGATGGCAACGTTTGATTGTCCCCAGCTTGGCATGTAGTTGTTTAGCTCGTTCATCGTAATTGGTGTATTTGGTAAATCAGACCGTTTCACTAAGTGTGGTTCAAGTGAATAAATGTTTGGCGTTTGTTCCCCAGCAATTTTTTGATACGCAAAGCGCACTTGAACGCGCCCGACTTCCGCTGGGTCGGTTGCTGTTGTTGCGACCCATGGGCTATTTGGTTGTTGAATCATTTGTAAATCTTCGTCGCTTAAGTCGATGCCGTACACTTTAATTTCTGTTCGACCTGCTTGTTGAATGGCGCGCGTCGCCCCTTTGGCGAACTCATCCCACGTCGCAAAGACGGCATCAATATCGCCTTTGTTCGGATATTTTTTCAAAATCGCTTCCATTTGTGTTTGTGTATCTAAAGCGGTGTTGGCGCTTGCGGTACCGAATTTCGCTACTTCTTTTATGTTCGGATACCGTTTTTGAAACGCTTCGTAAATGACATGGCGGCGTTCCATCGGCGTAAAGCCACCGACCCAAATCGTGACAATTTCTCCTTCGCCGTTTAAATCTTCCGCTAACGTTTTTAACGTTTTCCATGCTAAGCTGTAGTCGTCTTGGTCAATAACGGTCACTCCAGGAATGTTTAAATCGTTATCAAATGCAACGACGTGAATGCCTTTCTCCAGCGCTTTTTCAACAGGTGCTTTTAATGCATCTGCGCGTCCGTGGTCTAATAAAATCGCATCGACGTTTTGGCTAATTGCTGTTTCGACGTACGACGCCATTTTCGTTAAATCGTTATCGGCGTTATAAATTTGCACATCGCCGCCAAATTTCGCGACTTGCTCTTTTACACCAGCGATATATTGCGATGAAAATGTACCGATCGACATTTGCATAATGGCAGCAATTTTAATCGGTTTGTTTAATGCTGCAGGAATGTCCGCTTTTTCATCCGTTGTTTCGTTCGTTTGTTTCGCTTCTTCTTTCGGTTGTTCCGCTGGTTTTGAGACGGCGTCTTGTTCGTTTGTGCAACCGACTAAAAGCGCGAATAAAAGCACGATCATTGCCCATATGTTTTTCATGCCAAAACCTCCTCAAATAATGTCGGCAGTTTCGTTTCGTAGTCGCCGAAGATGATCCCTTTTTCAGTAATGATGCCGGTAATGAGTTCGTGCGGTGTGACATCGAATGCCGGATTGTAGACGTTCACATCTGGCGCGATGCACACGCCGCCGATATGTGTGACTTCTTCTTTCGCTCGCTCTTCAATCGGAATGTCGTCGCCTGTTTTCGTCTGTAAGTCGATCGTCGATAGCGGAGCGGCGACGTAAAACGGAATGTTGAACGCTTTCGCTAAAATGGCTAAGCCGAACGTGCCGATTTTGTTTGCGGTATCGCCGTTGGCGGCAATGCGATCTGCCCCGACGATGACTGCGGAAATGTGCTTTGCTTTCATCGTTTGTGCCGCCATGTTATCTGTAATGAGCGTCACATCGACGCCAGCTTGTGAAAGTTCCCATGCGGTTAGTCTTGCTCCTTGCAACACCGGGCGTGTTTCGCAAGCGTACGCATGAAGCGACATCCCTTTTTCTTTCGCTAAATGAAACGGCGCAAGCGCGGTGCCGTAACGGGCTGTGGCAATCGCTCCCGCATTGCAAATCGTCATGATACGGTCGCCGTCTTGAAACAAGGAAAGGGCATGTTCACCGATGCGACGACAGACGTCTTCATCTTCGATTTGCATGCAAATTGCTTCATGAATAAGCGTCGTTTTCGCTTCGTTGACGGATGTAGCATTAGCGACGCTTTTTATGAGCCGGTCAAGCGCCCAAAATAAATTGACGGCGGTCGGACGCGAGCTTGCTAAATAGTCGCGGTCGCGTTTTAGTTCGGTATGAAATGTCGCTAAATCATCAGTCTCATATGATTGGGCCGCAAGTGCTAAACCGTATGCGGCAGTCATGCCGATCGCTGGCGCTCCGCGCACTTTTAACGTAACGATCGCGTCCCATACGTCTTCGATACGTTTTAATTCTAAATATTCAGTCTTATGAGGCAACGCTTGTTGGTTTAAAATCGTAATATGTGTATCATGCCATTGTACCGATTTCATTTTGTTCCTCCTAGCTGTTGACATGCACCGTTTGTTGTACAAGATGTTTCAAGTCTTTTATCGTCAATGTGTTTCGCTGCACGATGAGCTCACGACCGAGACGAAGAGCGTGGCGTTTTGCGTGAAGTCTGCGCTCAAGCGGCAATTCATCAAGGTCCGCCACATGCGCCAACCCGATCGTCCGGCGAATGACTTCACAACCGGCAAAGCCGATCGCCTCAACGAGCGCATCGCTTATGATGTCATCAAGCACGCCACATGTGCGCGCATACGGTTCGTTGCTTTCGCGCCAAAGCTCAGCAAACGTGCGGGTAAAGACGTCCCATGTGTTTTCAATATGAGCAAAAAGCGGTTCGCGGTCACGTTCATGACGAGAGAGCGCGTTTAATAGTAAATTGGCAAAAAATTGCCCTAAATCGAAGCCGATCGGACCGTAAAACGCAAATTCTGGATCGATCACTTTCGTTTCCTCGTCGCTTGCGAAAATGCTTCCCGTATGTAAATCGCCATGAAGCAACACATCCGCTTTCGTTAAAAAAAGCCGTTTTAATTTCGCTGTTTCGCGCTGAAGCACATCATCTTGCCAAAGCTGTTCGACATCGGCGCGAAGTTCTGCTTCAAAGTTGTTCGTGTCGTGGTCAAAAAACGGGTCAGTAAAGACGAGATCTTCCGTAATTTTACATAGTTCCGGATTTGTAAATTGTTGTACGAGCTTCTTTTTTTGTTGTTGATTCATGCCAAAATCCGACGTGTAAAACGCCGTTTTCGCGATAAATTCGCCGATATGTGTTGAAAGATTTGGAAACGTTTTTCCTTCAATCAGCCCACGGCGTGCAATGTGTAAATGCGACAAATCTTCCATCACTGTAATTGCTAATGTCTCATCGGAATAGTACACTTTCGGAACATAGTGAGGAACGTAGCTCGCGAACGTGCGCAACGCTTGGCTTTCGATCGTTGCCCGTTTTAATGTAAGCGGCCAGCTTTCGCCAACGACTTTCGCATATGGTAACGCTTGTTTAATGATGATGCTGTCGTTTGTTCGTTCGTTGACGATACGAAACACGAGATTTAAGTTTCCATCCCCAATTTCTTGACACGAAAGAAGGGCATCTTCTCCAAATAGCCCTAAACGAACAGCGAGGGCAATCGCTTTTTGTTCTGTTAACGGTTCGTACATGTAGATTCCTCCTCTCAAAATAAAAAACCTCTTTCGCTGAACGAAAGAGGTTTGAAGTTTGCTTCGCACCTCTTATCTCTCAGCCTACTGCTGCAAGAATTAGCACCGTGCGTCATCGCCGGTTGCCGGGCTTCATCGGGCTCGTCCCTCCACCTGCTCTTGATAAGAGTGTTTGTTATTATTCGAATGTTCTAAACAGTGAAAAAGTTTCGTGAATTCGCTTGATTCGAATCATACATCGCTTTATGCTCGTTTGTCAATCCTTTTTTTCAAAAATTTTATACACATCCGGGCGACGATCGGCAAAAATTGGGATGCGTCCGCGCACATGTTGTACTTCGTTTATGTCGATATTCGCCACAATAATCTCTTCTTGTTCGTCTCCTTCGGCAAGAATGTTTCCCCACGGACCAATGATCAGCGAATGTCCAGCAAACACGTTGTTCGGGTCTTTTCCCGCGCGGTTGCAAGCGACGACGTAACATTGATTTTCGATCGCCCGCGCCGTTAATAGCGTGCGCCAATGATGCAGGCGAGCAAGAGGCCATTCCGCGACGACAAACAACACTTCTGCACCGTGTAGCGCATGCGCGCGAATCCATTCTGGAAAACGAATATCGTAACAAATGACGCCGGCACACGTCGTTTCATCGAGCGAAAATAGCCCCATCGTTTCTCCAGCTTGCAAATACAAATGCTCATTCATCAATTGGAACAAATGAAGTTTACTATATTCGCAAACGACATCGCCGTTGCGCTGGACGACATACATCGTATTTGTCATTCGTTCGTTCGTTTTTTTCGCGACCGATCCGCCGACGATATGCACATCGTACGTGCGCGCAACGGATGCGAGAAACGCTTTTGTCTCTTCCCCGTTTTCATCGGCAATATGAGCAAGCCTCGTTAAATCATAGCCCGTCGTCCATAGTTCAGGCAAAACGACGACGTCAACGTCACGAGCGATTTGTTCGATGTAGCGCAAGGCGGTTTGTTTATTTTTTTCGGGTGTTCCAAACGCAATGTCCATTTGTATGCAAGCGATGTTCATATCATTCACCTCAACAAAAAATTTTCTTTACATTTTGATTTTTACGATATATGATACTTGACTAGAATTTCAACCTTTTTGTGAAGTAGGTGTGAAAAAAATGAAAACATTCCCACAATCGAACGTGTTACAACAACTACCGAAGCAATTTTTTGCTTCGCTCGTGCAAAAAGTGAATGCGGTCATCGCTGAAGGGCACGATGTCATTAACCTCGGGCAAGGAAATCCAGATCAGCCGACGCCCGCACATATTGTGAACGCGATGCAACAGGCGGTGGCAAAGCCGATGTATCATAAATATTCACCATTTCGCGGCTATTCGTTTTTCAAAGAGGCGGTCGCCGCGTTTTACAAGCGCGAATATGGGGTGACAATTGATCCCGAAAAAGAAGTCGCCATTTTATTTGGCGGAAAAGCAGGGCTTGTCGAAATGCCGCTTTGTTTATTAGACCCGGGCGATGTTGTGCTCGTTCCTGATCCCGGTTATCCAGACTATTGGTCGGGAGTCGTGCTTGCGCGGGCGCGCATGGAAATGATGCCACTGCGGGCGGAAAACAGCTTTTTACCCGATTACGATGAGCTAAAAGAAGACGTCGTTCGCAAGGCAAAACTGATGTTTTTAAACTATCCGAACAACCCGACAGGCGCAACCGCAACGGAATCGTTTTTTCAAGAAACGGTTTCGTTTGCGGAAAAATACGGCATTGCTGTCGTGCACGATTTCGCGTATGGGGCGATCGGCTTTGATGGGAAAAAGCCGGTCAGCTTTTTACAAGTGGAAGGGGCAAAAGACGTCGGCATTGAAATTTATACGTTCTCAAAAACGTACAATATGGCAGGGTGGCGCATCGGATTTGCGGTCGGCAACGAAAGCATGATTGAAGCGATCAACGTGTTGCAAGACCATTTGTACGTGAGCATGTTCGGTGCGATTCAAGAAGCGGCAGCGGTCGCGCTACTCGAGTCGCAACAGTGCGTCGAGGCGCTTGTCGCCACGTATGAAGCAAGACGAAATACGTTTATTCACGCCTTACGTGACATCGGTTGGGACGTTCAAGCGCCAGCAGGTTCGTTTTTCGCTTGGCTTCCGGTGCCAAACGGTTATACGTCAGAAACATTTGCCGATCTGTTGCTTAAAAAAGCGCATGTGGCGGTCGCTCCAGGCATCGGGTTTGGTGAACATGGGGAAGGCTATGTGCGCACAGGGCTACTGACGAGCGAAGAAAAATTAAAAGAAGCAGCTTATCGCATCGGGCAACTGCAACTTTTTTAAAAAAATGATTGACAAATGCAACATGTGCTGTCATAATTCGAAGTAAATTTATGAAAAACGAACTGTTCAAAAAATTAAATACATTACAAATTCTTATCAAGAGTAGGCGGAGGGACGAGCCCGATGAAGCCCGGCAACCGACTTAACAAGTGTTAAGCACGGTGCTAATTCTCGCAGCAGTAGGCTGAGAGATAAGAAGAGACGAACAATTAGCCTCTTCTTATGAAGAGGTTTTTTATTTGTAAAGGGGTGGACATATGATTACCGCAACATATTTGATTCATGACGACAAAGATTTAGCGAAAAAAGCAGAAGGTATCGCGCTTGGACTGACTGTCGGGTCGTGGACTGATTTGCCGCAGCTTGAACAAGAACAGTTAAAAAAACATAAAGGGATCGTTCAGTCGATTGAAGAGTTAGAGGAAGACGAGCGTGTCAATACGTTTTTTGGAAAGAGATTAAAACGCGCACTCGTGCGCATTTCGTACCCGAGCGTCAATTTTAGTGCCGATTTTCCAGCCATTTTGACGACGACGTTCGGCAAATTGTCGCTTGACGGAACGATTAAACTTGTTGACTTAACGTTTTCAGACGAACTAAAGCGCGCGTTTCCGGGCCCGCGCTTTGGCATTGACGGCATTCGTGAAAAGCTCGGCGTCTTTCACCGTCCGCTTGTCATGAGTATTTTTAAAGCGGTGATTGGGCGTGATTTACAATACGTCACCGAACAATTAAAGCTACAAGCGCTTGGCGGCGTCGATCTCGTCAAAGACGATGAAATTTTATTTGACAACGACCTCACACCGTTTGACAAGCGCATCGTGGCAGGAAAACAAGCGCTTCAAGAAGTGTACGAACAAACAGGGCACCGGACGTTATATGCGGTGAACTTAACCGGAAAAACGTTTCAGTTAAAAGAAAAGGCAAAGCGAGCTGCAGAGCTTGGCGCGGACGTATTATTGTTTAACGTGTTTACATACGGACTTGATGTGTTGCAAGCGCTTCGTGAAGATGATGACATTCGTTTGCCAATTATGGCGCATCCGTCGTTTAGCGGGGCGATTGCTTCATCGCGCGTATATGGCGTAAGCTACGCGTTACTTCTCGGCAAACTGTTGCGCATGGCAGGGGCGGACTTTTCACTCTTCCCATCACCGTACGGAAGCGTCGCACTTGAAAAAGAACAAACGGTTGCGATTCGCGATGAATTAACGAAAGAAGAACCGTTTTTGCGCGCGTTTCCTGTGCCATCTGCCGGCATTCATCCGGGGCTTGTGCCGCTTCTTGTGCGCGATTTTGGCATCGACTCCGTCATTAACGCAGGAGGTGGCGTGCACGGGCATCCGAGCGGAGCAGTCGGTGGTGGGCAAGCGTTTCGTGTCGCAGTTGATGCGGTGCTTGCTGGGCGTTCGCTCCATGACGCCGCAAAAGAAAACGAACCGTTACGACAAGCGCTTGACTTATGGGGGAGCGCATGATGAAGCTAGTCATTTTTTGCGACTTTGACGGGACGATTACGTTAAACGATAACATTATTGCGCTTATGAAACAGTTCGCTCCGCCAGAATGGGAAGCGATCAAAGACGATATACTCGCCCAAACGTGTTCCGTACAACAAGGGGTCGGGCGCATGTTTTCGCTGTTGCCGACGACGTTGAAAGAAGACATCGTGCAATTTTTGCTTGACACCGCACGCATTCGCGACGGATTTTCCGACTTTGTCGCGTTTACGAACGAACGGCAAATCCCGCTTTATATTGTGAGCGGTGGCATTGACTTTTTCGTGTATCCACTTCTTCACGGACTCGTTGAAAAAGAGCGCATTTTTTGTAACAGCGCCGATTTTAGCGGGGAAACGATTCGCATTACGTGGCCGTATGCGTGCGATGAACATTGTCAAAACGGATGCGGTTGCTGCAAGCCGTCGCTTCTTCGCAAACTTGCACCAAAAGGGGCAAAAACGATCGTCATTGGCGACTCCATTACCGACTTGGCAGCAGCCAAACTAGCCGATCACGTCATGGCGCGCGACTTTTTACTTGAAAAATGCCGTGAGCTTAACTTGCCACATACACCGTTTACGACGTTTTATGATGTCATTGACGCGTTAAAAGAAAGCGAGGTGATCGCGTGAGACAACAAAAATGGGCAGAGCTTGCTGAGGTGAAACGAGAGCTAGCGGCGCGCGACTGGTTTATGGGGACGAGTGGCAACTTGTCGATAAAAGTGAGCGATGAGCCGCTTACGTTTCTTGTCACTGCGAGCGGAAAAGATAAACGAAAAGAGACGGCGGAAGATTTTTTACTTGTCGGTGCCGACGGACAGCCAGCGGAAGCAACGTATTTGAAACCGTCAGCCGAGACGCTTCTTCACGTTAAAATTTACAACAAAACGAACGCCGGTTGTGTGCTTCATGTTCATACCGTTGACAACAACATTATTTCCGAATGGTACGGCGACGAAGGGGAGGTCATTTTTACAAATCAAGAAATGATTAAAGCGTTCGGATTATGGGAAGAAGATGCGGCGTTTCGCATTCCGATTATTCCGAATTTCGCCCATATTCCGACGTTAGCCAAAGCGTTTGCCGACCATGTTCATGAAGATCGAGGCGCAGTGCTTATTCGCAACCACGGCGTGACCGTATGGGGAAAAGATGCGTTTGAAGCGAAAAAGTTTTTAGAAGCTTGCGAGTTTTTATGTCAGTACTACGTCAAATTATTACTTTTAAAACGATAAGGGGGAAGAAATATGGCAGTCATTAAAGTGCGCAACACAGGTGAAGTGATTGAAGGAAAGGAAAACGTCGCAGCATTTTTAAATAAGCAAGGAGTGTTATATGAACATTGGGATGCAAGGAAACTTCCAAATCATCTTCAAAACAAATTTGTATTAACAGACGAAGAAAAAGCGGACATTTTAGCCGCGTTTCAAACAGAAATTGAAGATTTAGCGAAGCGAAGAGGCTATCAAGCGTGGGACGTTGTCGCTTTATGCGAACAAACACCAAATTTAGAAGAGCTATTGAAAAAATTTGAACAAGTGCATACGCACACAGAAGACGAAGTGCGTGCAATCGTTGCTGGTCATGGCATTTTCGTTATTAAAGGTGATGAACAAACAGGCTACTTTGATGTTGAACTTGAAGCGGGCGATGTCATTTCTGTTCCAGAAGGAAATCCACATTTCTTTACATTAATGGACGACCGCCAAGTTGTTGCCGTTCGGTTGTTTATTGATCCATCTGGTTGGGTAGCACATCCATACGAGGAAAAAGAAGGGGCATAAAAACGCTCCTTCTTTTTTTAAAACGTTTCAATTAAAAACACCATAACTAACAGCCCGATAATAAAGGCATACGTTGACGATTTTTCATTTCCATCACCATGGCTTTCAGGGATTAGCTCTTTATAAATAATAAACAACATCGCCCCAGCAGCAAACGCTAATCCGTACGGAACGAGCGACTGAACGACTGCGGTTAAATAAAAGCCGATGATGGAGGCGACAAGTTCAATGAGCCCCGTTCCTGTTGCCATGAAAAACGCTTTTCCTTTTGATATATGTTGGTTAAATAAAAAAAGCGCAACGAGCAATCCTTCAGGCGCGTTTTGGAAGCCGATCGCTAGCGCAATTAAATCACCGATATGGTTTTGTTCCCCAGAGGCGTAGCTGACGCCAACGGATAACCCTTCTGGAATGTTATGAAGCGTAATTGCCGCAAGCACAAGCACGGCTTTTTGATCCATCTTCATGCCGCTTTTTGTATGCGCTAAGTCGATATGCGGCACGATGTTTTCAAGAAGCGTTAACGTGAACACGCCAACGCATAATCCGATCGCAAGGGCAAAAAACGTGCCAGATGATAACGCCTCAGGAATTAATCCGAGCATCGATGCGGCCATCATAATGCCAGCTGTAAAAGCAAGCAACATATCGCGCCATTTGTGCGTTAATGAGCGCGACAAAAATAAAATCGGAACAGCGCCAGCACCTGTTGCTAGCGCGGATAACGTACTGCCTACAAGCATGTCAAACATGTTTCCACCCCCTACCGTAAAGGAAGGCGAACGGTAATCGTCGTTCCTTTCTTTTCTATACTATGAATGTCGATTGTCCCTTCGTGCATATCGATGATACGTTTACATATGACGAGCCCAAGCCCTGTCCCTGTTTGTTTCGATGTGACAAACGGTTGAAACAGTTTGTCTTTCACATGCTTTGGCATGCCACAACCTGTGTCAGCGACGTGCAACACCGCCCAACCGTTTTGTTTCGTAAGAGAAATGGTCAGTTGTCCGCCACGTGACATCGATTCGATTGCATTTTTTGCTAAATTTAATACGACTTGTTTTAAATGGTCTTTTGAACAGCGAATCGGCAGCGGCACATCAGAACGATGAAACGTATAGACAATGTTATGTAAATGCGCTTGCGACTCAATCATCGGATGAATGCTTTGTACAATGGAGTTGAGATCACACGTTTCAAGCTTTTGTGCTGTTGGCTTGCCGAGAATTAAAAATTCATTCACGATGTCATTAATGCGTGTAATTTCGTTTTGAATAACGGAAAAATAAAGCTGTGATTCGTTATCTTTATGTTTTTCACTTAATAGTTGGATAAACCCTTTAATGCCAGCGAGCGGATTGCGAATTTCGTGTGCCGTACTCGCAGCGAGCGTGCCAACTAATTCAAGTTTTTGCGCTTCTGTTTCCATGCGCTCCATCATCGTTTGTCGCTTCAGCAGCCAATATTGAATGAATAACCAAATGATATGAATGAAAACGATGAGCGACAAAATGTATGGAAGAGCCGTTCGTATCTTTTGTTTTGTACTGACGCTTGGTACATTCGCTTCAATCATCCACGGTGCGTTATTTAAATGAACCGTCACCGTTTGTTTTGACGGGCGAAGTTTGTTTGTCGCCAAAAGGACGGCTCCATTTTCATCATATAAGCGAAATGATGCGTTTGGGTAAATGATCTTCATTCGATGTTTCATATAATCTGTTCGTAACTCCGCTACTAAAAAGCCAGCTGTTTCATTTGTTTTTTCATCTATAATGGGTGTGACGATCGTCGTCGTATGATGGCTGTCAATGACCGTCCGGTTTGTTGTTTTTGCTAACTGCATTGCCGCAGTTGTACTTTCCGAAAAAAAGGAGATGCGTTCAAAACGAACGTCTCGTTTTTGCATTTCATGTAAGATGTCGTATATTTCTTCTTTTTTTAACATCGCCATATGTTTGCTTATAATGAGCGCCAACGTCTCCAGTCGAGCTGTCGTTTCCGCAAGAAAGCGATCTAAATCGTTTTTATGTATATTCGCAAACAGGCGCGTTTCTTCGACGAGTTGTTGCTGTTGTTGTTCATCTTGCCAAAGCACAATCCACACGCTTCCTACAAGGCATGGGATAACAACAAGCAAGATGTACAGCCATCGTCTCATTTTCTCTCTCCCCATATATGCTCCCTCTACAAAACAAAATTCAAGGAATATTATAACATAAACATGCGAAAAAGACTGAAAAAATCATTGGTGTAAGCAGGGGGATTTTGCTCGGGTAGGAAGGATGAAAACGAATGATGTCGAAATATGTCCTGTAAATGATAAGGAGCGAAAAATAAAAAAGACCAAGGGAGTTACCTTAGTCATTAGAAAAATATATGTAGTCGAATAGATTTCAGTCGCCCCTTGGGACGAGTTACTTTCTATTCTACAGCACGCTAGTCGTTCCAAGGAACGAGGAACGTACCGTACTTAGAGAATATTACATAACTATATTGTTGTCAAGGGAGAATGAAACAGATGGAAAGGGAAGTATTGAATACAGAAATGATGCATATTTTTTTGGATGAAAGTGGGACAAAAAAGGATAAACCTACGTTAATGGCAGGATTATTAATTCCATCAAAAATATATAATACCTTTGAATTTGTGGAACTCAATCGGAAACTTCAAAACAAAGAATTTGCTTCCCTTCATTGGACAGATTATACCGGATATCCAAAGATGAGGAACGATATTCTTGAAGTACTTCATGTTTTTTCAAAATATGCTTTGTTTACTAAGTTTAATGTGATTAATTACAATGCGAATCCGCTTGATATTCGTAAAATGTTATACAATCAAGATCAACAAACAGCTGAACGGATGATGCAAATGATGATCTATACAAAAATTCCAGAAAGAATACTGTATGGTCTTTTGCGATATTATGGGAAAGATGTATATGTCAAATCTCGAGTATTTATTGAGCATTCGAGAAGGTTTGAAGATTTCAAGTTAGACGAAAAAATACTAGAACAGTTAAACATTCAGTCAATGTATCGTGGTGAACAATTTAGTGTAATAGAGTGTTCATTAAAACAAAAACGTGAGGAGATTGGTATTGAGTTAACAGATTTGTTGCTAGGTGTTGTGCGACAAATTATTAAAAATGAGGTTGTTCCAGATGGATTGAATGAACAAGAACTCGTTGCAAGAAAATTAAAAGGAAAGAAAAAAAGAAACGATTTAGCCATCGAAATTTTAAGAAATAAGGACATCTATAATTTTTTTACATCCATTAAATATTATGAATGGGAAAGTAATAGTGAATTAAAGGAACGTAATTTTCAGGACTATCTTACACTATTTTTAGCATCACATCATAGGCTGTTTTTTGAAGAAAGGATAGATTCATTTAGCAAAATAGGAGGGAGATTGAGAAGGGGAAGGGGTACGACACTTTCGTCTCTAACTTTGAAAAAGCATCGTCGTAGAAATTCGTAATACCCCCCGCCAAATATGGACGGGGGTTTTGTTATGCTGATTGTTTTTGTTTGTTCGGTTGTTCGTTATGTTGTTTCATAACCATTGGATAGAAAAGCAAGCTGCTGGCAAGCAAGGCGATGCCGAGCAAAAATGTTTTCATGTCAGCCGTTCCTGCTTTCACAAGCCAAATGGAATAAATAGTCGCAAGGACAGCGATGATGCCGTCTGTCATTCGTTGTTGCGTCGTTTCATACGTTTCGCCTGTCCAGACAAGCTTCAATTGGAAGACGGAAGCGATGAAATACGGAACGAGATATGATAACGTCGCAATGTAAATGACGAAATCAAATGCCGCTGCCATCGAGTTTGAAATCGTTGAAAAAATGAATAGTTGCGCAATCATATTTGAGACGATTAAAGAAAAGCGTGGCATCCCTTTTTTATTTTCTTGTAAAAAGGCGCGAATAAATAATCCTTGTTTAGCTGCTTGGTACGGCACTTCGGCACTTAAAAAAATCCAGCCAAGCGTTGAGCCGATTAAACTAATTAAACCAAGTCCTGCCAAAAGCTGCGCTCCGATTGGACCTAATACAGTACCGATTGCATCAACAAGCGGTTTTTCAGATTGAATAAGCGCCTCTTGTTTTAACAGTCCCATGACGAGTATGCTAATGCCAACATAAATGGCTAAGGCAATGAATAGTCCGACAATTGTTGCGCGTTTCACATCGCTTTGTTTTCGGGCACGCGAAGCAAAAACGATCGCCGATTCAATGCCGATAAACGCCCAAAGGGTGCTTAACGCCACGTTATTGATTTGCGAAAGAAGCCCGAGCGTATGACCTGCTTCATCGTAACGCGGAGCAACAAACGGTTGGAGATAGCTTTTTTCAAAGGCGAACAATCCGATAACAATGAATAAGAAAAAGCCAAGCACTTTCGTTGCCGTCGCGACGAAATTCAGTTTTCCAGCGTTTTCTGCCCCTTGTAAAATAATGGCGTGCATCACCCATAAAAGCGCGGTGCAAACGACAAACGTTAGCAAATTGCCAAGTTTTAATGTAAATGAACCAGCAGAGAAGACGACATGTCCGCTCGTTAAAACAGGGAAAAACGTTGATAAATAACTCGCAAACGTCGTAATAATTGCGACGTTTCCAGCGACGTTTCCGATCCAATATCCCCAAGATGACATAAATCCAGATAAAATCGACGCATTTGACCCTTTTGGAAACAGCTCTTTCGCATAAATTTGCGGCCCACCATTTAATTCTGGTTTTCGAATCGCTAAGTTGCCGAAAATCATCGCAATCATAAGCACACCAGCACCCGTCAATAGCCAACCGAGCAACACGCCAGCCGGGCTTGCCGCCTCCGCAAGCGAACGAGGAAGCATAAAAATACCCGATCCGACCATGTTACCGACAACGAGCGCTGTCAATACCCAAAAGCCGAGTGTTTGTTGTTTCATGTTATTCATCCTTTCATGTATATAGTGATCGAAGCGGTAGAGCGCTGTTGTCGTTAGAAGCGGGCGCGAGAAATAAAAAAGTGCACCCTAAGTTTTCAACGGGTGCACAATATATGACACATCCGCATCAAACTTAAGATCGATAGCTCTCCACCGCATGCGCGATGACAGTCCTGCACCTATTCGGCAACAGGCCCAGCTTATAGCGCCAGAGCACGCTATAAACTTCGGCGACAAATCCTTTCATCTCACTTCCTCGACGTCTCTGCGTCTCCATGAAACTACTATTATTTGCCGCGACCTCTATCTCATCTTAGTTGACGAGAGAGAATACATATTCAACTGACGTTATCATCATACAAAAAACCTTTCGTTCCGTCAATGAAAAAAATGTTTAGTACATATTTACAAAGTATGGAACAAACATATATAATAAAAGTGAGTAATCACTCACTTTTATGAAAGCGAGGGAAGAGGATGGTCATTCAATTACAGCACGTGTATAAACAGTTTCATAAAAAAGAAGTCATTCATGATGTGTCTTTGACCGTAAACGAAGGAGAAATTTTCGGTATGCTCGGCCCATCAGGCGCTGGGAAAACGACGATTGTCAAAATGATCGCAGGCATTGATACGGCGACAAAAGGGGAGATTCACGTGCTTGGTGTGCGCATGCCGAACTTGCAAACGATGGCGCGCATCGGTTTTATGGCGCAATCAGATGCGTTATACGGGGAGCTCACCGCACTCGAAAACTTAGACTTTTTCGCATCGATTTACGGACTAAAAGGAAAAAAGAAAAAACAACGCATCGACGAAGTGTTGGAGCTTGTGAACTTAACGGACGATAGGAAAAAAGCCATTCATCAATTTTCTGGTGGGATGAAGCGACGGTTATCGCTAGCAGCATCTCTACTCCACGAACCAGAAGTGCTTATTTTAGATGAGCCGACCGTCGGCATCGACCCGCTTCTTCGCCAAGCGATTTGGGAAGAGCTTGAGCGCATTCGCCAAAAAGGAACGACAATCGTTGTGACGACGCACGTGATGGACGAAGCGGAAAAATGTATGCGGCTGGCGATGATTCGCAACGGGCAACTGATTGCGATCGGCAGTCCAGAACAATTAAAAAAACAAACGAATGCGTTGACGCTTGAACAAGCATTTTTACAATTTGGAGGGGTGCAGTCATGAGAATACAAGCGATTGTCGTCCGTATTATTCGACAGTTTTTTCGCGACAAACGAACGCTTGCGTTAATGATTGTCGCACCGATGTTTGTGTTGTTTTTAATGGATTTAGTGTTTAACGGTGAGACGTATGAACCGCACATGGCGATTGATTCAAACGTACCGCAACAGCTTGTTGATGCATTAAAAGAAGCGGATGCACACGTAGCGACAATGACAAAAACGAAGGCGATGGATAAACTGGACGAACAACAAATCGATGCGTTTATTGAAATGGACAAAGCGACGTTGCGCCTGACGCTTGAAGGAAGTGACCCGTCCGTTAGCAAACAGGTGCTGATGACGGTGCAAAAAGCAGCGCAATCGCTTATGCCGCCGATGAAACAAACGTTAACGATTGATACGGTATATATGTACGGTTCAGAACATATGGCGCTATTTGACAATTTCGGTCCCGTACTCATCGGCTTTTTCATTTTCTTTTTCGTCTTTTTAATTGCCGGGGTATCGTTTTTACGTGAACGGACGAGCGGCACGCTCGAGCGATTGCTAGCAACGCCATTAAAACGATGGGAAATCGTCATCGGCTACGTTATCGGTTTTGGGATATTTACAACGATTCAAGCAAGTTTAATTTCTTGGTTTGCCATCCACGTGTTAAATATGATGATGGAAGGCTCGTTCGGTTATGTGCTACTCATTACGTTTTTATTAGCGATGACGGCGCTCACATTAGGGACGTTATTGTCCGCATTTGCGAACAACGAACTGCAAATGATTCAATTTATTCCGCTCGTTGTCGTTCCGCAAGTGTTTTTCTCCGGGCTGTTTAACTTAGATACGATGGAACCGTGGCTTCGTTCCATTGGGGTTGCGATGCCGTTATATTACGGAGCAGATGCGTTAAGGGAAATTATGATTCGCGGCAAAGGTTGGGAAGCGATTTCGTTCGACGTATACGTTTTAGTTGGCTTTTCGCTTTTATTTATGGTATTAAATGTATTAGCATTAAAGAAATATCGAAAGTTGTGAGGTTGTGATGGACGAACGAAAATGGTTGTTTGATTTGTTGAATGTCGAAGAACAACAGTTAAGCGAAAAACAATTGAACATTTTACAAGCAGCAATTGAAATGTTTGCAGAAAAAGGGTATGCCGCGACATCGACAAGTGAAATTGCCAAGCGGGCAGGTGTCGCTGAAGGGACGATTTTTCGCCATTATAAAACGAAAAAAGATTTGTTGTTAGCGATTGTAAAGCCGACGTTATTTCAATCCGTTGCGCCGTTTTTAGCAAAAAAATTCGTCAAAGATGTGTTTGAAAATGAGTACGAGCATTACGAACAATTTGTGCGTGCTGTTTTTAAAAACAGGTATGAATTTGTGAAAACATATTTGCCTGCGATTCGTGTATTGTGGCAAGAGATGGCGTTTCACAGCGATATTAAAGTGCAGTTTCAAACGATTTTTATCAATCACGTGTACGATAAATTTAAACAAATTGTTGAACATTTCCAACAAAAAGGGGAGCTCGCGCTGCTCCCTCCTGAAACGATTATTCGCTTGACAATTACAACAATTGCTGGATTTTTAGCGACACGTTTTTTAATCATGCCCGATTATCCGTGGGATGATGAACAAGAAATGGAACGAACGATTCAGTTTTTGATGAATGGACTAAAAGCCTAATCCATGTGCGGATTAGGCTTTTTCAGCTTTTACAACGATGCGGTCGTCTTCTACATCGATGTGGATCGTGCGTACATGTTGTTCATCAAGCAACACGTCGGCAATTTCATCTTCGACATGTTCTTGAATGACGCGGCGGAGTGGACGAGCGCCAAATGTTGGATGATAGCCAAGTTCAGCTAATTTTTCTTTCGCTTTGTCGCTAATCGTCATCGTCACTTGCTGTTCAGCGAGTGTACGTTGCAATTCTTCGAGCATTAAGTCAACAATTTGCAACATGTGTGTTTTTTCAAGCGGTTTAAATTCGATAATCGCATCGAGACGGTTTAAAAATTCCGGTTTAAAGTATAGACCGAGACGTTGGAGCAAGTCGCCTTCGATGTTTGTGCCAGCGTTCGATGTCATAATGATGACCGTATCTTTAAAGCTGACAGTACGACCTTGGCTATCTGTTAAACGACCGTCTTCTAAAATTTGTAAGAACATATGTTGTACGTCTGGATGGGCTTTTTCCATTTCATCAAGTAAGATGATGCTGTAAGGGTTGCGGCGCACTTTTTCCGTTAATTGTCCCGCTTCTTCATGACCAATGTAGCCAGGAGGCGCACCGATGAGTTTTGCGACCGCATGTTTTTCCATATATTCACTCATGTCTAACCGAATCATTGCGTCTTTCGAACCGAACAATTGTTCCGCAAGCGTTTTGGACAATTCTGTTTTACCGACACCCGTTGGACCAACGAACAAGAACGAACCGATCGGACGGTTTTTCGCTTTTAATCCTGCGCGGCTTCGACGAATCGCTTTTGCGATTTTTTTCACCGCTTCTTCTTGACCGATCACTTTTTTCGCTAAGTTTTCTTCTAAATGTTTCATTTTCGCTTGTTCATCAGCTTGTAATTTTCCGACTGGAATGCCTGTTTTTTCTTCAATGATTTGTTGAATGTGAGTAACATCAACGATAGGTTGTTCTGCTTGTCCGTTTTGTTGTAATTGTTTTTCAAGCTGCAATTCTTCGGTGCGCAATTTTGCCGCAAGTTCGTAGTTTTCTTCTTGCGCGGCTTTTTCTTTTTCTTTTCTTATTTGTTCGAGACGTTGTTCGATTGCTTCCTTGTTTGTCGGCATCGCTTGTAAGCTTACTTTTGAACCAGCTTCGTCTAACAAGTCAATCGCTTTGTCAGGAAGGAAGCGGTCTTGAATGTAGCGATGCGACAACGTGACGCAAGCGTGAATCGCTTCATCTGTATATTTCACTTGGTGGAATTGTTCATATTTTGGCTGAATGCCTTTTAAAATGTCGATGGCTTGTTCGATTGTTGGTTCGTGAACGATGACAGGCTGGAAGCGACGTTCAAGCGCAGCGTCTTTTTCAATTTGGCGATATTCTTTTAACGTTGTTGCACCAATGATTTGTAATTCACCGCGAGCGAGCGTCGGCTTTAAAATGTTGCTTGCATCCATTGAACCTTCGGCTGAACCAGCACCGACAAGTAAATGAATTTCGTCAATGAACAAAATGACGTTTTTCCGCTCTTGCAATTCGGCAATGAGTTGTTTCATTCGCTCTTCAAATTGACCGCGAATGCCTGTATTGGCGACTAACGATGCGACGTCAAGCACGTACACTTCTTTATTTAATAATTTCGTAGGAACAGACCCTTCGACAATTTTGAGCGCTAATCCTTCGACGATCGCTGTTTTCCCGACGCCCGGCTCACCGATTAACACCGGATTGTTTTTATTGCGGCGATTTAAAATTTCGATGACGCGTTCAATTTCTTTATCCCGTCCGATAACAGGATCGATGAGACCGGCTTTCGCAAGTTGTGTTAAGTTGCGACCGAATTGGTCAAGCAATCCGTTTCGTTTCGGTTGTTTTTGCTCTGTTTGTTGCTGGATATGGGAATGTTCTGTAAGTGGTGTGAAAAAGTCGGAGAACCATTGGTCGAAACGATCGAAGTGGAATCCCGCTGGAACTTTTAATTGTTGTTTTTGTTTTTCATAGCACGCATCGCAAAGGTGTAATTGTTGTTTTTCGTTATTGACTTGCACGTGTAAAAAGACGTTTGCTTGTTTTTGTTTACATACTTGGCACATCATAGGCACCAACCTCCTTTTGACTTTGACTATATTTGACCTTTCTGTCTTTATTATAATTTGACCTTTTTTGACTTTCAAGACCTTTTTAAAAAATTTTTTTAGGACGAAAAAAAATTGCCGCAAAGGGCAGTTACAAAAGTTTCGTCAATTTATCTGTAATTTTCACCATATGTTGCTGCACTTGATGAAGTTCGTCGATCGCTTCGGTGCTATTGTTTATTTTTTCCGCCACTTCTTCGAGCATATGAACCATTTCTAACACCGAGCTTGTAATGTGATTGAGCTGTTCAGAAATATCTTCCGCGGACGTTTTGCTTTTTTCTGCCATTTTGCGCACTTCTTCTGCGACGATCGCAAAACCGCGACCGTGTTCACCAGCACGAGCGGCTTCGATGGCAGCATTTAATCCGAGCAAGTTCGACTGCATTGCAATGTCTTTTACAAACGAAATGACCGATTGGATTTGTTCGGTACTTTTGCTTACGCGTTCGGCTTTTTGGCTTAGTAGTTGAAGATGTTCATGAATCAGTTGCGACGTTTGGTGAATATCGTTTGTGCTCGCATTCATTTCTTCAAGTAAACTTGCAAACTCTTCATTTAACGTGTTTTGACGGTCGGTAACATCAGTGGCAAGTTTGAATATCGCCTCCAATTCACCGTTGTCGTTTAACACAGGGGTATACAAGGCTTCGAGCCATATATGTTTCCCATGACGAGTAACACGTTGTACCGTGCCGTAAAACGGTTGTTTATTTTTTAGACGATTCCAAAACTCTGTATACGCGTAGCTGTTAGCGTATTCTGGAAGACAAAATTGACGGTGGGATATACCGAGCACTTGTTGTTCAGTATAGCCCATCGTATGAAGAAACGCGTCGTTTGCCCATAATACCGTTGTATCAGGACGAAACAAAATCATCGCAAACGACCGTTCCATCGATTCAAACAGGCGCACGCAATCAATCGGGAGTGCATGTACTTTCATCTCTTTTCCTCCTTCAAATGTCATACATACATTTTACTATGATTCGTCATATAGTGGCAATTCAATGTGTACGGTCGTTCCTTTTCCTTGTTCGCTTTCAAAACGAATGGAGCCACCGTGTAGTTTGACAATTTGTTTGACGATCGCAATGCCAAGCCCTGTGCCACCGTGCTTGCGCGAGCGTGAGCGGTCGGCGCGGAAAAATCGTTCGCCTAATCGTTCCATATCTTCTTTTGACATCCCTTGTCCCGAATCGGAAATGACGAGCTCGCACATCGGATGCTTATTTACAGTGCGCAACGAAATTGTGCCGCCAGAAGGAGTGTAGCGCAACGCATTATCAAGTAAATTTTGCAACACTTGTTCGATACGGTCTGGATCGCCATCAACGATTAAGTCGTGATCGAGGTCGATACAAAGATGAATTTCCTTTTCTTGCAACATCGGTTCGTATTTTTCCATCGTTTCTTCGATGAGTTGCGCGATTGAAAACGGGGTGCGCTCGAGCGGATACGTGCCTTCCAGTTGCGCTAAATCGAGCAAATCACGCACGAGACGTTGCATGCGGCTTGCTTCACGGTAAATGAGTTTCATATATTTCTTTTGTTGTGCTTCTTCTTTGACGACGCCATCTAATAGCGCTTCGCTATATCCTTTCACATAGCTTAGCGGCGTGCGTAATTCGTGAGAAACGTTCGCTAAAAATTCTTTTTTTCGTTCATCTTCTTTCGCTAGCGCATGCGCCATTTGATTGAATGCTTTGGCTAATTGGCCAATTTCATCTTCCGTTTTGACATCGACTTGGACAGAGAAGTCGCCTTGCGAGACACGGTAAGCAGCTTGTTGCATATGTTGCAACGGTTTTGTGAAGTGCATCGCAATTTTTCGACCGACAAACACTGTAACGAATAAAAAAAGCATGCCGCCAATCATGACGAACGTTTGAATACGCTCAAGCACATCTTCAATCGATGCGAGCGGAACGTACAAATATAAAATGCCCATGAGGCGATGTTCATCGAGTAGCGGAATAATGACGCCGACGATTTGGCGATCAAACGTTTGTTCATATCCTTTTTTCGTGACCGTTTTCCCAGCAAGTAATTGTTGTCGTTCCGCCTCGCTAATAATGGAATGATGGTCGACTTCAAACGGTAAGCACGCGCTTAATTCACGCGGGTTGTTCACAAGTACAATCTCCGTATCGGATACGTCATTGATGACGGAAACGGTGTCGCGAAACGAGTCGGTGAGTGCACCGCCTTTATATTTTACAGCAATGTTCATTCCTTCGTGTAATAAACGTTGTTCGACGTTGGCGATATAAATGTTTTCATATATATAAACGACAACGATATATAAAAGAAACACCGCTAGCACTAAAAAAGCGCTAATCGTTAGCCATAGTTTTTGTTGTAGTGAAAGGGAATTAAATTGTTTCATCAAATTTATATCCCACTCCCCATACCGTTTGGATGAGTTGTCCTGCTTCCCCTAATTTAATGCGCAACGTTTTAATATGTGTATCAACGGTGCGCGTGCTGCCGACGTAATGAATGCCCCAGACGCGATCGAGCAACTGTTCGCGCGTAAATACTTGCCCGCGATGTTTTACAAACAACACAAGAAGTTCAAATTCTTTTAACGTTAACACAATCGGTTTTCCATGTACCTTTACTTTCCGAGCTTTTTCATCAATGCTAATCGGACCTGCTTCATATTGTGATGTTGCATCTATTCCTTTCGTTCGTCGAAGAACAGCATGCACACGTGCCACAACTTCATTAGGGCTAAACGGTTTCACGATGTAGTCATCCGCACCAATTTTTAGCCCATATACGCGATCCCACTCATCGCTTCTTGCTGTTAAAAAAATGATTGGCACTTGTGACCGTTCGCGTACGTGCATGCAAAAGCGGTAGCCGTCAAGTTTTGGCATCATAATATCTAGTAAAATTAAATCGACATGTCTTCGATTAAACTCGGCAAGTCCTGCTTCGCCGTCCTCTGCCTCAATGCACGTAAATCCTTCTGGTTCTAAATAAAGGCGGAGCAATTCCCGCATATCTTTTTCATCGTCAATAATTAAAATCGTTGCCATGCTTATTCCTCCTTCGCACCACGGAAAAAGATGTAAAACGGTCCATGTCCGACAGAAACCGTTTTTGTTTGTTTTAACGTTTTTTCGTCGACAAAAATAAGTTCATTGCCATCGTAGCTTGCGATGACGAGCTCCTTTTTTGCTTTTACTATGGCGAAAGGATTTGCGCCAATATCAAGTGAGCGCATCAAATGTTTCGTTTTCGGATCAAATGCATATAGCATGTTCGATCCGTGGCAAAGCACGTATATCGTTTTGTTCGTCTGTACAAATTGAATCGGCATCGTTTCCGCTTTCACACGTGTGAGCAAACGCCCGTCCACAAGTGAATGAACATATGCTTCTTGTTGAATATTCGCCCCGCTTCCATGCCCGCCAACCCATAGTTCATCGGTTTCAGGTACGACTAAGCCACTCACGGCAAAATCGAGCGTATCGACTGTTCGTTTCACTCGTTTTGTCGCTTTGTCAATGAATGAAATGGCGCCCTGTTTAAAATGAATGACGATCCATTGATGATGTTTTTTATCTTCGATGATCGAAAAAGGGGAAGGGGGAGTAGCGATCGTATGTTTCACTTTCCCATCGAACGTCATGATCGACACCGTACTATCTTTTTCGTTCACAACAAGTAACTCATGCGCGGTGACAAGTATGTCCGTCACGCCTTTATGTACGTTCCATCGTTTCTTTTCTGTTCCTGTCGATAATGAATAGGCGATCATTTCGTCCATATCTTGTCCGAATAACATCACTGTATCGTTATCAGGAAGTAGGATCGCTTTTGTTACCGGTTTTTTCATCTTCCATGTTGCAATAAGTTTTTTCGTGTTATAATCAATAAATGACAAGCTTTGTTCTTTTATATTGACGACGCTAACGACCGATTTGTCCCGTGGAATCGGAGTGTACGTTTGTGGGGCGCAACTTGCCAACAAAACGACGATCATGAGCAGAAAAAAGAAACGAACTTGCATTGCACGCATCCTCCATCAAGTATGTTTATTATGATTGTATCAAATATTTGTGATTATTTTGTGAAACTATTGTAACATGGAAGGGGATTCAAATGAAAAAATGGTTATTGTTGTTTGCATTTGCTTTACTCGTTGTCGCTGGCTGTGCGAACAAAGCGGAAGAAGAAGAGCTGGCATATTTAGACGTCAAAATGGCGATCGAAGAAAAGCTCCCAGTTAATCAAGAAGTCGAACTCGCTTGTTTTGCCACATATGGTGATGAAAAAGTGACCGATGCCTCAGAAGTGAAGTTTGAAGTATGGAAACACGGTGAAGAAGATCGGCAAATGATTGAAGGGAAACACGTCGGTGACGGAAAATATGTTGCGCGATATACGTTCCCAACGAAAGGGACGTATTCGGTTGTTGCACATGTGACAGCAAAAAATATGCACAATATGCCAAAAGTTGATGTAGTAGTGGAATAAGAAAAACGGCGGAAAATATTCGCCGTTTTTTTTCATATATATAGAAAAAATGGACGAGTGGGGGAGAGTATCGTGTGGATGCGAGCGATTCAAATTGCGTTTGTGTATGTCGGAACAGTCGTTGGTGCCGGTTTTGCGACCGGAAAAGAAATTGTGCAATTTTTTACGCAATACGGAGCAATTGGGACGGTCATGATTGCAGGAAGCGGAGGTCTATTTATTTTTTTCGGGACGCGTTTAATGGTGATGGCCAATCGGCTTCAAGCGCGGTCATATGAGCAATTCAACGCCTATTTGTTCGGAAAAATGAGCGCAGTTGTCAATTTGTTTATGTTTGTTGTGCTATTTAGCGTGACGTCTGTTATGTTGTCGGGAGCAGGGGCGGTGTTTGAAGAACAGCTTCATATGCCGGCGCATGTCGGGCTTTTGTTTACGATGTTGCTTGCGTTTGTGACGATGTTATTTGGCTTAAATGGCATATTAAGCGTCAATATGGTCGTTGTGCCACTGATGATCGTCTTTAGTTTGTCCATTGCGATGATGAACGGAGGCGACATCGTCTGGACGAAACCGCCGTTTGCTGCGCTTTTTTCTCCGTTTGCGTATGTCGCGTTTAATTTAGCGATGGCACAAGTTGTGCTCGTTCCACTTGCGACAGAAGTGAAAGATGAACGAACGATTCGACTTGGAGGGTGGCTTGGTGGCATATTGCTTATGGGCATTTTATTCAGCAGTCATTTGGCTCTGTCTTTGCTTCCAGACTTGCAATCTTACAGCATTCCGATGGCGGAAGTAGTGAAACGTTCGCTTGCATCATTTTATGGTCTATACGTCGTCATCATTTACGGTGAAATTTTCACTTCATTTATTGCCGGTGTGTTCGGACTGCATCGAAAACTAGCGCTTTTTTTTCGGACACCGATCTTTGTCCTCATTGCGCTTTTGATGGCGATGTATGCGTTTAGTTTAGTCGGATATCACTCGCTTCTCACTTTGTTATATCCTTTATTTGGATATATGAGCATCATATTTATTTTCTTGCTTTTCTATCGAAAAATGCCTAGCTAGAAAAAAAGAAGTATAGTACATTGAATGTAAGGGGGTGAAATGATGCGTCAAACGGTCATCGCTATTGTAGCTTTACTGATTGTATTTACGCTTGAAACGTTTCACATCATTCAATGGTATAATGCAAGCGTATGGCCTGTTATTGTTTTTTCTTTTGGACTTATTGTTCATATATATGTGTTCAAGCGCGGTGTACGTGAGCACGAAGCTTTTCTTTTATTGCCGGCCGCCATTGCGCTATGGATGGGAGCTCTTGCATTTGGTCATTATTTTTCGCTAAATGACGGAACGATGTACGTATTGGCGTTTACGGTCGGTTTATTTGAATGGTGGTTGTTCAGCGGTGAACAGTGGCTGAAAACGCCGCTTCTTTTTTGTTTCGGATGTAGCGTAGCAGCTAGTTTAGAAACAGGGGACATATTTTTACTGCTTTTTGTTTTAACGATCGGCATCGGGGCATATATGCATAACACAAAAAACGAGCGAGCCAATGCGCATTAGGCTCGCTTTTTTTCTTAATTTATTTAATGCCGAAACGATGTAAAATTTGTTTCAGTTGCTGTACTTCTTCTGCTAGTATCGCTGCCTCTTTCGCAAGTTGATGAACGCTTGTTGCTTGTTGTTCAAGACCGCTTGCTGTTTCGTGCACAATTTTTGTAAAGTCGTTGGCGATCGTGTAAACGTCTGCAATGGCTTCATATAGTTCATTTCCTTCTTTTGTCGTTTGTTGCATAAGCGTTCGGTTTCGTTGAATTAAAGCGTTTAACTCATGCGACATCGTTTGAAAATGGGCAAGACTTTCGGTCATTTTTGTTAAGGAGGTAGTCGTTTCGTCCATTGTATTTGCTTGATTTATGACTGCGTTTGCGACAGTTGATAGTTGACGATGCGTGTTGGCAAGCGACGATAAAATTTCATTCGCAAACGCATTCGTATGTTCCGCAAGTTTACGCACCTCGCTGGCGACAACCGCAAATCCTTTTCCGGCTTCCCCTGCTCTTGCCGCTTCAATCGAAGCGTTTAACGCTAACATGTTCGTTTGTTCCGCAATGGCGGTAATGGCGGATACTTTTTGAATTAAAGTGTCCGCTTCTTTTGCGACCGTTTGAATACCTTGTGCGGTGTCATTCATTTGTTGTTTCGTTTCTTTCATTCGTTGTTCGATCGTCTGCATACCGTGATATCCTGTTTTGGCGGATTCAAACGTCGATTGCGCTCGTTCAACAACTTGTTCGATGTCTGTTTGAACGGTGTGCATATATTGTAACATCGTTTGAATGCGCTCTTTTGCTTCATTAACAAACGCGGTTTGTTTTTGTGCCCCTTCACGAAATGTTTCCATTGTCGCAGATACTTCATCAAACGCTTCCGCAATTCGTTTCGTTTCTTCTTTTTGATCGTGGCTCACATGTTCGACGGAGTGGGTAGCTTTAGCAATTTGTTGTAAAATCATGCGCAAACCGAGAATGACTTTGTTTATTTCGTAGCCGATTTGATGAAAAGCGTTGCGCTTTCCGACCGTTTTCACTTCTGCTTGCAACTGTCCAGATGAAACGGCACGAGTGACATGATACCACGCGCGAAGGCGATTCATGATGATGCGATAAAAGGAAAAAGAAACGAAAAAGCCGACAACACATGTGCCACCAACAAGAATGAACGTTTGTTTCAGCGATAAATGCACGAGAAGGGCAAGAATAAAGAGAGCGATGACAGGCAATAAAACGATCGCACCAAGCCACATTTCCATGTATGGCTGATGGATGAGACGGCCCATGCGTAAATTAAAGCGCTTTCCATTTTGTTCAACAAGCGGACAAGAAGCGTCGATGAGCACTTCGCCTGTATTTCGTTTATACAGTTGTAATAGTGGAGCAGTTGTCCGTGCAGATTTTTTTCCTACTTCGTCATCAAACAACATACCTTCGCGTAACCGATTTGTATGTACAAGACTGTGTCCGTCTTCATCCACGATAACAAAATATTCATCGCGATCAAGATGGCGGTCTAATACGTCACGCAACGAATCGATTTGTTGAGCGAGCGGTTGATCGAATCGAATCGTTTGTTTTATTTCTTTCGCTACGTGTTGCACTTTTTTTAGCGCCTTTTTTGCTTGTTTCGATTGTAACAATTTTCTCTCCCCCTTTTCCCCTTACTTTAAATATACACAATTTTCAAACAATAAAAAAGTCATAAAAAAGGAAAATGAACAAATGATAAAAAGGGAGGTGAGACGAATGACTCAGTCTAAAAGACAAAAAGAGCGACAATGGACGGTTCGTAAGCAAGCGCAAAACGAACCACACGGGAAAGTGAAGTCGTTTGAACAACTATTGAAAGAAGAAAAATAAATGGAAAAGGCTGTCCCAAAGAAGCTTGAGACAGCCTTTTGATCGTTATCTTGCCTTTAACGCGCGAATTTCGTTTTCATGTACAAGTGACCGAACAGCAAGCGATTGAATGGCAAGTTCTTGTTGCGCTTGTTTACGGATGACATCATCTAGTTTTTGGGACATTTCAGCGAGGTTTTGCTTGATCGTTGGAATTTCATTGACTGCTTCTAATATTTCAAATACAGCTTGCTTAATGAGAGGAAGATCAGCGATGTCATCTTTTGTGGCCATACGTTGCTCAATGCTTGCGATATCGTCTTTTGTGGCCATCGTTTGCTCGATGTGTTCGATACGCTTGTCCATGGCAACAATGTCATCTTTTGTGGCCATACGTTGCTCGATGCTTGCAATATCGTCTTTTGTAGCCATCGTTTGCTCGATGTGCCCGATACGCTTGTCCATGGCAACAATGTCATCTTTTGTAGCCATACGTTGCTCGATGCTCGCGATATCGTCTTTTGTAGCCATCGTTTGCTCGATGTGCCCGATACGCTTGTCCATGGCAACAATGTCATCTTTTGTGGCCATACGTTGCTCAATGCTTGCGATATCGTCTTTTGTAGCCATCGTTTGCTCGATGTGCCCGATACGCTTGTCCATGGCAGCGATGTCATCTTTTGTAGCCATGCGTTGCTCAATGCTTGCGATATCGTCTTTTGTAGCCATCGTTTGCTCGATGTGCCCGATACGCTTGTCTATGGCAACAATGTCATCTTTTGTAGCCATGCGTTGCTCAATGCTTGCGATATCGTCTTTTGTAGCCATACGTTCGCGCAACAATGCGAGCTCATCAAAAATACGTTTGAGCATCTCATCCATGTTTACTCACCTCCCCCGAAACGATTATATCACCACATCGGAAAAAAATCGACAAATGAAAAAAGTGCCTCAAACTAATATGAGGCACCCGAATGTTAATAGTTTAAATCAATGCGAATTCCTTTAACGCTATATAAAATATTTTCAGCGATGTTTGTCACATGGTCGCCAGCGCGCTCTAAATTGCGCGTCACAAACGATAATTGCGTAATTTGGTTCGTAAACTCAGGTTTTTCGCTCATTAAGTCGATTAATTCTTGAATAATTTTCCCTTGTAATTCATCTACGCGATCATCTTCAAGAGCGATACGTTTCGCTTCTTCAATATCATCGTTATGGAACGCATGAAGCGCATGATCTAACATTTCATTGACGATTGCTGCCATTTCAGGAATGTGAACGATTGGTTTTACATGTGGCTCTGTGCCAATAAATTTAACCGATTTTGCGATATTGACTGCAATGTCACCAATGCGCTCGACATCAGACGAAATTTTCAGCGCAACGATTAATCGACGTAAATCAGATGCAACCGGTTGTTGTTTTAAAATTGTCATAATCGCCAGCTCGTTAATCTCGCGCTCAAGTTCGTTAATTTTTTTATCGTTTTCGATAATTTCATCTGCTTTTGCGATATTTTGCGTTTTTAACGCTTCAATTGATTCATGAAGCGCTTGTTGAGATGCAGATACCATCGTCATTAATTTTTCGCGTAGCTGTTGAAGTGCCGCGTCAAAAGTAGAACGTTTTGTCATATTGAATCACCTAACTTTTTTTGTTGTTATTATATCCTGAAAACAGTTCACAAATAAAGCATAAATTTTTATAGAATGAATATATGTTTTATGGTATATTGTTAGGCGTACAATTGAAGAAGAATTCTACGCTGCTTGCGTAGGAGAGGTTCTAGAACACCCTCTATAAAAAAACTAGGGATCGCTATGTCCTTAGGGGGTATAGCGTTTTTGTTTTAGAACGCTCTTTCTTCTCATCATGTAAGAAAGGAGAGCGAAAGATGAAAAAAGAAAAAGCAGTTGTCGTTTTTAGCGGTGGCCAAGATAGTACAACGTGTTTATTTTGGGCGAAAAAACATTTTGATGAAGTCGAGGCAGTGACGTTTGATTACAATCAACGCCACCGACTTGAAATTGATGTCGCCACATCAATCGCCAAAGAGCTTGACGTACCACATACGGTGCTTGATATGTCGCTACTAAACCAGCTCGCCCCAAATGCGCTCACAAGAAGCGACATAGCGATCGAGCAAAAAGAAGGGCAATTGCCATCCACGTTTGTCGATGGACGCAATTTATTATTTTTATCATTTGCGGCAGTGCTGGCGAAACAAAAAGGGGCGCGCCATCTTGTGACAGGGGTGTGCGAAACGGACTTTAGCGGCTATCCGGACTGTCGCGACGTATTTATAAAATCGTTAAACGTGACGCTTAATTTAGCGATGGATTACGAATTCGTCATTCATACGCCGCTTATGTGGTTAAATAAAGCAGAAACGTGGAAGCTTGCGGATGAGTTGGGTGCGCTTGAATTCGTGCGCCACAAGACGCTCACGTGCTACAACGGTATTATCGCAGACGGTTGCGGTGAATGCCCAGCATGTGTGTTACGTAAGCGTGGTCTCGATCAGTATATGAATGAAAAGAAAGGAGCAGGTGTGCAATGATCCAACAAATTTATCCGCAAGTCATTCACCCGTTTCGCTATGAGCTAAATAAAGATATGCAAATTGCGGCTGCGCACTTTATTCCGCATGAAGCGGCAGGGCAATGTGCGAACATGCACGGACATACGTATTTTATAAACATTACGGTTGCGGGTGACGAGCTTGATGATTCGGGCTTTTTAATTAACTTTCAACAGTTGAAAAAACTTATACACAACCGCTTTGATCATACGGTCATGAACGACCATAAAGATGTATTTAGCGATACAGCTGCTGAGCATTTTCCGACGACAGAAGTGGTAGCGCGAAAAATTGCGGAAATCGTTCAGGAACATTTAGACACGTTGCCAAACAAACCAACGTGCGTCCAAGTGTTTGTACGAGAGTCCCCAACGAGTTATGTCGTATATCGTCCGAAAGCAGGGAAACAATAATGGAGCGCATTCCGGTTATTGAAATTTTCGGTCCGACGATTCAAGGAGAAGGGATGGTCATCGGGCAAAAAACGATGTTTGTCCGCACAGCAGGATGCGACTACCGTTGTCGTTGGTGCGACTCATCGTTTACGTGGGACGGTTCAGCTAAACATGAAATAAAACAAATGACCGCTGAAGCCATTTGGCAACAATTGAAACAACTTGGCGGCGACCGTTTCAATCATGTGACGATTTCTGGGGGCAACCCAGCGTTACTAAAAGGACTTCGTGCCCTTATTTCATTATTAAAAGAACATAACATACGCATCGGACTAGAGACGCAAGGGAGCGTATGGCAAGATTGGTTTTATGACATTGACGATTTAACGATTTCACCAAAGCCGCCAAGCTCAAACATGGAAACAAACTTTACGACGCTTGATACAATCATGGAACGGCTCACAGCGCATCGCGGGCAAGTGAGTTTAAAAGTCGTCGTATTTAACGATGAAGATTTTGCTTATGCTAAACATGTGCATCAACGCTATCCAACCGTTCCGTTTTACGTTCAAGTCGGCAACGATGATATACATGAAGCAGACGACATAACGCTTCGCTTAAAATTATTACAAAAACTTGAATGGCTCGTCGAACAAGTTGTGCAATCAAACGAAATGAACGACGTTCGCGTATTGCCGCAACTGCACACGTTATTATGGGGCAATCGTCGCGGCGTATAACTAAAGGAGGAGAAAAACATGAGAAAAGATGAAGAACTAAAAGGAGTCACGCTTCTTGGCAACCAAGGAACGAAATATGTATTCGAATACAGCCCAGACATTCTTGAAGTGTTTGATAACAAACATCCAGATCGCGACTACTTTGTAAAATTTAACTGTCCGGAGTTTACGAGCTTGTGTCAATGAGGGCACACTTCAGTGGTGACACTGTCGGCTAAACCTTGTGAATTCAGGGGAAGAGAAAAAGGGTGGAAATTATCTGAATTTTTATGTACAATACAAGCATAGGAATATGTGTTCGTGAAAGGGTGTTTGTATTGTACGGTACACCTTGGAGAGATAAGGGATGGTTTACTGAGCAGTTTATTTACATTGGGAAAAGTATTCGTGAGTTGTCCATTGAATTAGGTATGGATTGGTCTAGTCTTGAAAGGTGGAGGCAGATTCACGGGTTACCTAGGCACTCGGAAAGAGAAAGGATTATTGCGGAGTACGGATTAGATGTTTTTGAAAACATAGTGAAGAGGAAAAAGGAAAGATATTCGATTTCTAATAAAAGAAAAGCAGAGATTATGTATAAAGGGAAAAGTTATGAGGATATTTATGGTAAAGAGAAGGCTCAAGAAATAAAAAATAAAATTTCTGCTTCAAATAAAAATGTGAAAAGATCAGAGGAATTTAAAGAAAATCTATCCAAAAAACAAAGAGGGAAAAATAATTCGAATTGGAAAGGTGGATTTTACAGTTCTCAGGTCTATAAACACATTGATCGTCTTAGTGTGAAAGAGTATGTTCTTGACACTTGGAATAGATATATCGTTATTGAAAAAGACTATACTTGTGAGTGCTGTGGAATCAGATCCATTACTTGTAATGGACATCATCTCCTATCTTTTACAAAAATTTTTGATGCTATTTGCTTTTATTTAGATAAACGTAATTGTTTAGACACACTGTCTGTCATTTCAGAAATGCATAAATTCCATAAAGAAAACTTTAGTAAAATTTACAAATGTTTGTGTTCTGCATGTCATCGCAATATCCATCGACAAGAGAATTATTATATGAGAATTCAAGAAGAGAATCGTCTTATCCATTTATTAGAACCCTATTTCTCCAACCCTGAGCCAAGCCTTAAAGAAGAAAGTGCGATGTATACAGCCTTTTTCTTTAAGGAAGGTGCAGAGACTATCGAAATCACTTTATCACGAAGCGAGTAAAAGTAGTGATAAAGGAAGAGAGTAGAGTACATCACGATGAAAATATCGTGGTGGAAGCGCAAGGGTTCTTATTCGATATCGCAGTCGAATAAGAATAAGATATAGTCCACCTGCTCTACAAAAAGCAGTTGCCAAAAACCGGACAACCAGATTTTGCAACAATTTACATTAGTTACATCCCTGATAAAAAATGTGTTGAAAGTAAGTCATTGAAGTTATACTTATTTAGCTTTCGCAACCATGGTGATTTTCATGAAGATTGCGTCAATATTATTATGAACGACTTAATTCGTGTTATGGAACCACGCTACATTGAAGTATGGGGCAAATTTACACCGCGCGGCGGCATTTCGATCGACCCGTATTGCAACTGGGGACGCCCGGGGACAAAATACGAAAAAATGGCGGAATATCGTTTATTAAACCACGACTTATATCCAGAAAAAGTGGATAATCGCTAGTAAGGCTGGCTTATACGCCAGCCTTAAAAAATTCATAAAACACACCTAGTTTTTTTTTGCAAATGGGTATATAATGACAAATTGTTACGAACCTTTTTTCGTCTGGGGGGTCTTCATTTGAGACAGAGAACTGCTCTTGTGATCGGGGCAAGCGGATTAGTCGGAGGCGAGCTTCTCCAACGGTTGCTTCGTTCAGAGCATTATGAACGAGTAACGGTATTTGTTCGACGGCCGATGGCGTTCAAACATGAAAAATTACAACAAGTCGTCGTTGATTTTAACCACATCGAACAATATGAAGAATATTTTCATGTTGATGATGTGTTTAGCTGTTTAGGGACGACGATGAAAAAAGCGAAAACAAGGCAACAATTTATTAAAGTCGATTACGAATATACGTTGCGTGCTGCGAAACTGGCAGAAAAATGTCATGTTAAAACGTTTTTATTCGTTTCTGCGATCGGTGCTCATCCGCATTCGATGTTTTTTTACAATCGCGTGAAAGGAGAAACGGAAGAAGCGCTACAGCGACTTACGATTCGTTCGCTTCACATTTTCCGCCCATCTTTATTAATGGGAGAGCGACAAGAATTTCGTCTCGGTGAAAAAACAGCGGAATGGCTTTGTCACGGTTTTTCGTTTGCGTTCGTTGGCAAATGGGAAAAATATAAACCGATTGCAGCAAAACAAGTGGCAGAAGCGATGTATTATGCCGCGCTTTCGGAAAAGCAAGGCGTATATATTTACGAATGTAGCGAGATGAAAGAGCAATGTGGACAACAAAGAGGGCTGTCTCATCAACAATAAGCAGCCCTCTTTTCGTTATTCAACAATTTTGTAATTTTTATGGTTGACGACCGTCCGTTCTTGCAAGTCAAGTTCTTTATAGTTTTCCATGTACGTTAAGTCGACAATGACCGAATTTTCGTTTACTTTTTCCACAATTCCCCGCAACCCATTTTTAAATTCAATGACGTCGCCAATTTGCGCTTTTTTCATTGAAAATCCCCTTTACTTTTGAATTTTTAAACCTTTTTTCTATTTTGCATGATTTTTCCTCGTTCGTAAAGGGCATTTTCAACTATTTTTAACGCTGTGGTCCATACGACATGGGCATTCCCGGCCACATCGGTGCACTACAACCGCCCGGCATCATTTGTGGCATTTGTTGCGGCATCATCTGTGGCATCGGCATCATTTGTGGCATTTGCTGTGGCATCATGTGCGGCATCGGCATCATTTGTGGCATTTGCTGTGGCATCATATGTCCCATCGGCCACATCGGTCCCATTGGCATGCCACACCCACAATCGCCCGGCATCATTTGCGGCGTCGGCATCATCTGTGGCATCGGTTGCGTTTGTTGCGGCATCATTTGTTGATCTAAGCGGAAATCTTCATACATATTCCAGTCATTCATCGTTCATCTTCCTTTCTTTCATTTAGAATCCACCAACATTGTATGTGTATTTTTTATAGACGTGTGTCGATATGACAAAATTAGGCATTCGCACATCGTATTGACATGTGTCCGTAACCACGTTAAAACAAAGAGGGAGGGATGACGATGACTGAACAAGAAGCAAAGCAACTTTTGCAACAATTGCGCACAAGAGATATTCCGTATGTGCTTGTGAAAAAAGAACATTTTTTAACGTTTCGTCATGTGCTCGTCCAGCAAGACGATTTTAAACATTTTCGTGGTGTGGCGCAGCGCGGTGGCGATGTTTTATATTACTACATGGATCGACCGCGCAGTTAACATATTGCCGTAGCTTTTTTACAGCGGACATGCGCCATTGCTTCACCGCATTGACGGTGACGCCTTCTTCAGCAGCAATTTGTTTGAACGTTTTTCCTTCCATTACGTGACGAACGAGCCATATTTGCTCGCGTGGTGATAAATGTCGCATCGCATCTTCCCATACGATATTGGCAAAAAAATCGACATCTTCTTTTAACACATATTCATCTGGCAACGGGACGTATACGTTTTTCGTTTCTTTGCGAAGCTGCGACACGATGCGCCAACGAATCATTTTAAAGGCAAACGTACAAAACGAACCTTTCGTTTCATCATACCGTTCGTACGCTTCCCAAAGCGCGATTAAACCGATTTGCACATATTCATCGACGTGGCGATGAATATGTAATTGGCGAATGATATATGAAATGAGCGGGCGATATTGTTCGACAACCGTTTCAAACAACATATATATCCCTTTCTTGAAGGCGCGCCCTCACATATTCCGCGGTTACATGTAGCTTATCAAAAACGTTTACGTTGCACGAAACAGAAAGTAGGAAAAAACGTCCCGTTTATGTTAGGCATATGCGGTGTTTCCCTTAGGGAAATACAGAAAATGAGGCGAAAAAAGGGCGGAAAATAGCGTATTTGCCTAAAAAAATGTTTTGAACGATGGGAATTTTTTGTGCTATGATAATAAAAAATGGAAAGGCATGAGCAACATGAAAATAAGAAAAGTATCAGTTCAACAAAACTCTACTCAACAAAACGTATACATTTATGAAAATAAAAAAGAACAATATATCGTTGTCGCCATTCCTTCTTTAGAATGGTCGATACATGTCACTTATGACGATTTAGCAAATATTGAATCACGCCTCCAACAATCGCTTGCGAACGTGTTAGACGAAGAGCATGTGTTGCCACTTGCGATGAAGCTCGCACAATGGATGAGAGAGATGTAAAGAAAGGTTTCGTTGCCAGATGAAATACGCGATTTCTATTTATGTGATTGTAAGTGTTGCTTGGATTGTATTGACCGATTGGTATGTGGAGAAATTACCGATTCCTCAACATATCGCACCATATGTTCAGACGCTCAAAGGCTCGCTTTTTGTTATTTTATCTGCTGTATTTATGTATATCGCTTTAAGGAAACATCGCCAGTTAAAACAAATGGAAGAAAGCGAACAAGAATTGTTAACGCTTATTCATGCGATGCCTGATTTCGTATCGTTTAAAGATGGACAAGGCCGTTGGTTAAGAGTCAACGATTTCGGTTTAAAACTATATGGGCTTGAGCATGTCGACTATAAAGGAAAAACAGATGCCGAGCTCGCAGAGTACACTCCTCATTTTCGCGAAGCGTTACTTTATTGCATCGATTCCGATGAAGAAGCGTGGCAAGCGAAAACGGTGACGCGCGCAGAAGAGTCGTTTTCGATGCCGAACGGTGAAATGAAAACGTTTGACGTCATTAAAGTGCCGCTATTTCATGGAAACGGCAAGAGAAAAGGACTTGTCGTCATCGGGCGCGACATTACACAACAAAAAATTGCCGAACAGCTGTTGTTGAAAAAAGAAAAACTGTCAGTGATTGGCGAGTTGGCAGCTGGGATCGCTCATGAAATTCGGAATCCGTTAACGTCGATTAAAGGATTTTTGCAAATGATGAAAGAGACGAAAGAAGTGGATGAGCGATTTGTACAAATTATGTTAGATGAAATTGAACGAGTCAATCAAATCGTCACCCAACTGCTCGTGCTTGCGAAACCGCAAATGAAAGCGTACAAACCGCTTGCTTTACACGACGTGCTCGAATATGTGCTCGGGTTGTTTACGTATGAAGCAATTTTACAAAACGTACAAATGAAATACGAACCGCGCACATCCGCAATGATATACGGGGACAAAAACGAGCTCATTCAAGTATTTGTCAATATCGTGAAAAACGCATTAGAAGCGATGCCAAAAGGGGGAAGGCTCACGATTTCCGCAAAAGATGAAGTCGATTGCGTTTATGTCGTCATCGAAGATACAGGAAAAGGCATCGAACAAGAGCGGTTAAAACATATCGGCGAACCGTTTTATACGTTAAAAGAAAAAGGTATGGGACTTGGCTTAACGACGAGTATGAAAATCATTCATGAACATAAAGGCACGATGCAAATTGAAAGCGAAGTCGGCAAAGGAACACGGGTTCGGATCATGTTGCCAACATGTGAACAAAAAGACCCGTCTTAAAACGGGTCTTTTTTAAAAGATAGGAAATCGGGTACAGGGAGATGTCTAGCTCCAAGCGCCATCGGTGTGATGCGCTCCGCCCGATAAGCCTCCTCGGTGTTTGTGCGATCTTCGCAGCGCCAAAAATGGCGAAATGGGGGCGCTTTTCTTATCACTCTACCCACGTCGTTAATTCGTTGATTGGTAAACGGTACGACGGATGAGCAGGTGCGCTCGCTTTTCCGACTGTAATCAGCATAACTGGAACGTAGCGCTTAGGAATGTTGAATGCTTCCACAAATGCTTGTGTGTCAAAACCGCCGATCGCACACGTATCGAAACCTTCCGCTTTTGCCGCGAGCATGAATTGCATCGCAGCTAATGATGCGTTTGAAAATGCCGCATCGCGCGCATATTGGCTGTTTGTATACGCCTGTTCAATTTGCTTGGCGAGCGTTTCTTTCACTTCTTTTGTTATTTTTCCTTCTGCGACAAGCTGATCATAGACGGCATCTGTTTTTTTATTGGCTTCTAAGTCGCCAAGCACCGCAACAACGGCGGAAGCATCAACAATTTGTTGTTGGTTGTAGGCGATCGGAAGGAGCTTTTGTTGCGCTTCTTTTCCGTAAATGACGACGAAATGCCAATGTTGTAAATTCCAAGCGGAAGGCGCTTTTCCTGCTAACTGCAACAGTTTTGTTAATTGTTCTTTCGAAATCGAAGCGTTCGGATCGTATTTTCGGACGGATTGCCGTTGTTCAATAATCGAAAGCATATATAATCCTCCTTTATAAAAGAAAATAACTTACTTTTTGTTAGAAACAATGTTTATATTAATTTAGTTACAATAAGTTTGTCAAATTTCATGCATAGGGTGATCATTCATGGAGCATTCACATGTCTGTCCGAAAATTGAAGCGGCGTTTCAACTGCTTGGAAAGCGATGGAATGGACTTATTATTCACGTATTATTTCGCGGACCGCTTCGGTTTAAAGATTTAGCAGAAAGCATTCCAGAAATTAGCCAAAAAATGTTAACAGAACGATTAAAAGAATTAGAAGAAGAACACATCGTTGTTCGCCACGTTTACCCTGAAAAGCCTGTGCGCATTGAATATGAATTAACGGAAAAAGGAAAGGATTTGCATATTGTGATGGAAGCTGTGCAAAAATGGGCAGAAAAATGGGTGTAGTCCCTAACCTTTCGCCGTCATCGTTGCGATAGTTATAAGTGAAAGGAGGGGAGGAACATGCTTCAACGTTCACAACTTCGTTTAACGTTTGAAGTGGGCGTAACAGAGGCGGGCAAACCGCTATATAAAAATAAGACGTATACGATTAAACCGAACGCAACGGAAAGCTCGCTCGTCTCTGTCGCTCAAGCGCTTGCATCTTTGCAAAGCGCCCCGCTCGTTCACGTGTATCGCAACGATGTGCATGTATTAGGCGAGTAAGGAGGGATAACAAATGAAAACACTTGAATTACAGTTTGTAAATGAGGAAGGAAAGACCGTTCGTTTGAGCGTTGATGCTCCGCGTGACGATGTTACACAAATACAAGTTGCGAATGTGATGGATGTGATCATTGCTGCAAACGTCTTTCCATCAAGTGGAGGCGATCTAATGGCGAAAAAAGGCGCGCGCCTCATTGACACAACGATCACAGAATGGACGTTTATGTAAACGGTTCGGGTGCCCTATGTTTCGGGGGCACCTTGTTATATATCAACCGAAAAAGAAAGGGATGAGAAAGATGGAAGCCTATTTGTCGCTTCTTTCCGATGTCGGTTTTCCGATTGCGGTGACGTTTTATTTACTGCATCGGATCGAAGGCAAACTAGATGCGGTCATCGACTCGATTCGCATGTTAGGCGAACAATGGAAAGCACCCAACTAAATGGGTGTTTTCTTTTTTCATTCCTTTTGTTAACATAAACATGTAAGCAAGCTGTTTATATGAGTTAAGGGGGGTTTTATTTTGTTTAAACGAAAACAAGAGGAGCGCGATTTACAACTTGAAGCGATTTTACAAATGAAAGAAGAGCCGATTCGCCTCCATGAAGGAACGGTCGAACGGCAACTTGCGCTCATCGGTATGACAACAAAAGATGTCGCAATTTTACGATATGTTCAACCATATATTGAAACAAACATTGCACGTATCGTTGACGCATTTTACGGAGCGCTTCAAAAAGAAAACCATCTACTTTCCATCATTCAACAACATAGCACGATTGAGCGACTAAAACAAACGTTAACGGTACATGTAAAAGAAATGTTCAGTGGAAACATCGATGAAGCGTTTATTGAAAAAAGACGTCGCGTTGCCCAAGCGCATGTGCGCATCGGCTTAGAGCCGAAATGGTATATCGCTTCGTTTCAACATTTACTTGAGGAAATTTTAGCGGTGATGCTAGAGCAATTGCCTCAACAATCGTATGTCATTGTAGTCATGAAAACGGTTTCGAAAATGTTAAACGTTGAACAACAACTCGTTCTTGAACAATATGAACGAGAGAACGAATTGCTTCGTCTGCAAATGGAGACGTTAAAACAACAAATGAAAGAACAAGTGAAATTATCGCTGCAACAGTTAAGTCACGCATCTGATGAAGTAAGCGCTTCCGTTTCGTCATTAAACGAACAAGCAACAAGCATTTCACAAGCGGCAAAAGAAGCGTCTACCGTAGCGATAGCGAGCGCAGAAAAATCGACGCAAGGAAAACAACAGTTGCAAATGCAAGTCGAAAACATGTTACAAATGAACGAAAAAATGAAACAAATTGAGACGAATATGGACAAGCTTCAACAAGCGATGAAAGAAATTGAACATATCGCATCTCTTGTCACATCGATTGCCGATCAAACAAATATGCTTTCATTGAACGCATCCATTGAAGCGGCGCGAGCAGGAGAACATGGCAAAGGGTTTGCGGTCGTCGCTAACGAAGTGCGTAAGCTTGCTACGCAAACGAAACAGTCCGTTGCAGATGTTGCGCGCGTATTAAGTGACATTCATCATCACATTTTAGCCATGTCGCAATCGCTCGAACAAGCATCGCTTTCAGTGACCGAGAGTACAAACGGAATAGAAACGGTGTATACGTTTTTTGATGAATTTGCGTCAGCGCTTGAACGGATTTGCCAATATAACGTGCGTATTGATGATGAAATGAAAGCATGTGTACAAGCGGTTAGTGAAATTCACGAAGCGATGACACACGTATCGGCATCGGCGGATGAATTAGAAGGGCTCGCAAGCGAACTGTAAGCTAGTTTGTTTTCTCCTTCTCTTTCCTTTCTATTTTCCGAATATATTGCCTCGGTTGAAACGGCTGATCGAGCTTTTCGTTTACGGTGGCGTAAACGGAAGGCTCTATTTTTTTGACTGTTGTTTCATAGTGATCGACCATCATGGCAATGATAAAAAAAAGAACCATCACGTGTCTTCCTTTCTTCATTTTTACTATGTATTTTGAAAAAAAGTGAAACTTTTTATACATATGGCACGTATAAAAAAGAGGATGGCTATGTCAGAAGGGGGTTGATTGTTATGCCGACATTACATATCGCGATGTTTGCGCCATTTTTGTTGGCGCTACTCGTTCCGTTTTTGTACAAATTTATTCGTTCGCTTCATGTCGGATGGTTTGTTTTACCGTTGCCGATTGCTCTATTTGTCTACTTTTTATCTTATATGGAGAACGTGCGTCAGTACGAAGCAGTGAGCGCCACGTTGCATTGGATTCCGTCGCTTCACATTTCATTTGACGTATACGTTGACGGATTAAGTTTATTATTTGCGCTACTTATTACAGGTATCGGCTCGCTTGTTGTCCTTTATTCGATTTATTATTTACAAAAAGGAAAAGAGCAGCTCGGAAACTTTTACGTCTATTTGCTTTTATTTATGGGAGCGATGCTTGGCGTTGTACTTTCTGACCACTTAATTTCGCTATATGTATTTTGGGAGTTGACGTCCATTTCGTCGTTTTTATTGATCGCCTATTGGTACACGCGCGATCGATCGCGCTATGGCGCACAAAAATCAATGCTGATTACGATGTTTGGCGGACTGCTGATGCTCGGGGGATTTGTGGCGCTTGCGATCGCAGGTGGAACGTATAACATTCGTGAGCTTATGCATACACCATTAACGGAACATCCGCTTTTTATCCCCGCACTTTTCCTTATTTTGTTTGGTGCTTTTACGAAATCAGCGCAATTTCCGTTTTACATTTGGTTGCCTGATGCGATGGAAGCGCCAACGCCCGTCAGTGCATATTTACATTCTGCTACGATGGTGAAAGCAGGTATTTATTTAATTGCTCGTTTGACGCCGATTTTCGCCGTTTCATCTGTTTGGGTTTGGACGATTGCGCTCGTCGGACTTGTGACGTTATGTTGGGCTTCGTTTTTAGCCTCGAAACAAACAGATTTAAAAGCGATTTTAGCGTACTCAACGGTTAGCCAGCTCGGTTTAATTACGTCGTTGTTAGGGATCGGAGGGCTATCGTTTCATTATGATTGGATAGACGAAAATGTATTTATGGTCGCGGTGTTAGCTGCTATTTTCCATTTGTTTAATCATGCGACGTTTAAAGGAAGTTTGTTTATGGTCGTTGGGATTGTCGATCATGAAACAGGAACGCGCGACATTCGTCGTCTTGGTGGTTTAATGACGATCATGCCGATAACGTTTACGATCGCGCTAATTGGTTCGCTGTCGATGGCGGGTTTGCCACCGTTTAACGGCTTTTTAAGTAAAGAAATGTTTTTTACTGCGATGTTGCGTGCGAAAGATGTTGCTAGCTGGGCGGTTGTGTTGCCTGTTGTCGCATGGGTGGCAAGCATATTTACGTTTTTATACAGCACGCTTTTCGTTAGTCGAACGTTTTTCGGGAAATATAAGCCGCATGTATTGAAAAAAGAAGCGCATGAAGCACCAATTGGCATGCTTATCGCGCCAATCGTGTTAGCGTTGCTCGTCATTTTCATCGGATTTGTACCGAATGTATTGTCCGACTCTGTATTAGCCCCAGCCGTATATGCGGTGCTATACGGATTGTTTACGCCAAATGAAGCGCTTGATGTGTATATTTCCCATTGGCACGGCTTTACACTAGAATTGTTTATGACGATCGGCGTATTATTGTTTGGTTTGCTGTTATATCGTACGTTTCCAAAATGGAAAAAAATATATTATCGCTTTTCTGAGCGGATGTCGCTGAACTTTTTGTACGATCAATCGTTCGTCTGGATGGAAAGAGGCGCTCGTTCGTTTACATCGCGCATCATGACAGGCTCGATGCGCACGTATTTAATTTATATTTTTACATCGCTCGTTGCCTTGCTTTTGTTTACGATCGGTTGGAACGAGCAATGGAACATCGATTTAAGCCGTTTAGCAAACATTCGTGTGTATGAAGTCGTTTTAGCGGTAGCGATTGTGGCGGCAACGGCCACAACGGTTATTGCGAAATCACGTTTAACAGCAATCGTTTCATTAGGGGCAGTTGGCTATGCAGTTGCGTTATTTTTCGTTTTATTTCGTGCGCCTGATTTAGCGCTAACGCAACTTGTCATTGAAACGATTTCCGTCGCGCTCTTTTTGCTTTGCTTTTATCATTTGCCGAAGTTTAGCCAAAAGCAAGAAAGCGTCGGTTTTAATTTAGGAAACGCTGTTATTTCGATTGCAGTTGGGGTGACGATGAGCGTCATTGCCTTTTTAGCGTATGCCGGAAAACATTTCGATGCCATTTCGCAATATTACGTGGACAATACGTATGAAAAAGCGGCTGGAAAAAATATGGTCAATGTCATTTTAGTCGATTTTCGTGGCTTTGATACGTTGTTTGAAATATGCGTATTAGCGATTGCCGCCTTAGGCATTTATGCGATGGTAAAATTGCGGCTCGCGAAGGAGGAGGAGCGATGAGACGAAACGATGTCATTTTACGAACGACAACAGCGGTTGTCACGCCGATCATCGTGTTATTTTCCGTTCAGTTGTTTTTTGCTGGTCACTATTATCCTGGTGGTGGATTTATTGGCGGGTTAATGACGGCTGGAGCGATCGTTTTGTTGCTTTTAGCGTTTGATATTGAAACCGTTCGAAAAATGGTTCCTATTAATTACAAATGGCTTGTTGCGATCGGACTGTTGTTTGCGGTCGGAACGGGGATGAGCAGCATGTTTCTCGACCGCCCGTTTTTAACGCATGCGTATGAATACGTCCATTTGCCGTTGCTTGACTATACGTCGCTTCATACTGCTGTGTTGTTTGACTTAGGTGTTTATTTTGTTGTCGTTGGTGTGACGATGATTATTATTGAAACGATAGGGGAGAGCGACTAATGGAACTGCTTATGATCGTCGTCATCGGTTGCTTATTTACCGCTGCGACATATTTGTTGCTCAGCAAAAGTTTACTCCGCATTATTATCGGCACAGGGTTGCTTAGCCATGGCGCTCATTTGTTGCTGTTGACGATGGGCGGGCTAAAAGTAGGTGCCCCACCGCTTTTAGGAGAAAAGGCGGCACGATACGTTGATCCGCTTCCCCAAGCGCTCATTTTAACAGCGATCGTCATTAGCTTTGGGGTAACAGCGTTTTTCTTAGTATTGGCGTATCGCTCATACCAAGAAATTGGAACAGATCATATGGAAGGGATGAAGGGAGATGAGTAACCTTCTGCTTTTGCCAATTCTCATTCCGCTTGTGACGGCCATTATTCTTATTTTTTTCCCGAAGCACGTCTTTTGGCAGCGCGCTGTTTCGACGCTTGCAACGACGAGTTTAATCGTCGCAAGCAGCGTCTTGCTTCATCGCGTGTATACGAACGGCATTCAGACGTTAAACGTCGGAAATTGGTCAGCCCCATTTGGCATTACGCTCGTATCGGATTCGCTATCTGCTTTGCTTGTGTTGACGACGAGCATCATTGCACTTGCTTGTTTAATGTATTCGTTTTATGCGATCGGGCACAAACGGGAAACATTTTATTACTACTCGTTTTTTCAATTTTTGCTCGTTGGCGTCAACGGGGCATTTACGACAGGCGATTTGTTTAACTTGTTCGTCTTTTTTGAAGTGATGCTCATGTCTTCTTACGTGTTGCTTGTACTTGGAGGCACGAAAATTCAATTGCGTGAAACGATTAAATATACGCTTGTCAACGTCATTTCGTCCGCGCTATTCGTCGTGGCGGTCGCTTATTTATATGCGGTGACAGGGACGTTAAATATGGCTCATTTAGCTGAGCGTATTCATGAACTCGGCTCATCGCCGATTTTAACGGTTATTGCGGTGTTGTTTATGATCGTATTCGGATTAAAAGGGGCGATTTTCCCGTTATACTTTTGGCTTCCGGGTGCGTATTATGCGCCGCCAACACCTGTGTTAGCGTTGTTTGGTGGATTGTTGACGAAAGTAGGGGTATATTCCATTTTACGTACGTTTACGCTTTTATTTACGCATGATGCTGCCTACACGCATACGTTGCTCGCTTGGCTTGCGCTCGGCACGATTGTAATTGGCGTCATCGGAGCAGTCGCCTACAACGATATGCGCTACATCGTCATTTATAACATTATTGCAGCAGTCGGCGTGATGATTTTCGGCATTTCCATCATGACGCCAGACAGTTTAGAAGGAACGATTTTTTATTTGTTGCAAGATATGGTGATGAAAGCGATGCTCTTTTTATTCGTCGGTATCGTCTTTTCGATTACTCGTTCAAACGATATTCGTTCATTTTCTGGGTTGATGACATCGTATCCGCTTCTCGGTTGGGCGTTTTTTATCGCTGCGTTATCGCTCGCAGGCATTCCACCATTTAGTGGCTTTATCGGCAAGCTGTTAATTGTGAAAGCAAGTTTCGATCAACAGCTCATCTTTGAAGCAGTCGTCATTTTATTGTCGAGTTTGCTTGTGCTATATTCGATAATGAAAATATTTATGACCGGCTTTTGGGGCGAGAAAAAAGGATTTGAACAAAAGAAGCTTGATGGACGATTCGTTTCGGTGTTGTTTTTGCTTGTTTTATCTGTTGCATATGGCGTTAGTATTGAATTTGTCCGCCCGTTTGTTGCCGATGCGGTAAGTGTATTAGTCGATCCGAGTATGTACATTCAAGCGGTGTTAAAGGAGTAGAGAAGATGGCATTTCAAATTTTATTAAATGTCTGTTTAGCGTTCGTATGGATGTTTTTAACCGTTTCGTTTAACGGAGCATCATTTATCGTCGGCTATATGATCGGATTGTTTATTATTTTTATGTTGCGCCGTTTTTTCCATTCCCGCTTTTATCTCGTTCCGGTGTTCGTCATGATGAAATTGCTGTTCATCTTTTTGAAAGAGCTCATTTTATCAAACATTGCTGTAGCAAAAGTCGTCATGAAACGTCAGTTGACGATTCAGCCTGCTATTTTTGCTTTGCCAACGGAATTAAAAAAAGAATGGGAAATTACGATGTTAGCTATGCTCATTACATTGACACCCGGCACGCTCGTTTTAGACGTATCGGATGATGGAAGCACGTTATATATTCACGCGTTAAACAGCCCAGATGTGCATGAGGCGATTGAAAGCATTAAACAATCGTTTGAGAAAACGATTATGGAGGTGAGTAAATGATTTTAAACATCGCTCTCGTCATTCTTTCATTAGCGATGATCGGTTTTTTATATCGCGTCGTCAAAGGTCCAAGCACAGCCGATCGCATTATTGCACTTGATGCGATGGGGATTACCCTCGCTGGAATGGTCGCGATCGTTTCCATGCTATTGAACACGAGCGCGTTTTTAGATGTCATTTTGCTCATCGGCATTTTAGCGTTTGTTGGAACGGTCGCATTTGCGAAGTTTTTAGAGAAAGGGGTTGTTATCGAACGTGGTAACGATCGCTAACGTGCTTGTTGCTATACTTATTTTGCTCGGTGCGGTGCTTACACTTTTATCTGCTGTCGGTGCGATTCGATTGCCGGATGTATATACGCGTAGCCACGCCATCAGCAAAAGTACGACGCTTGGCATCATGTGCATTTTACTAGGGGCATTTTTGCATTTTTTTATTGAAAATAACCATTTCAACTCCCGTTTATTACTTGGCATCGTTTTTATTTTCATGACATCTCCTGTAGCTGCTCATTTCATTAGCCGGGCAGCATATTATACAAACGTCGATCGGTGGGAAGGGACGGTTCGCGACGATTTAAAACAAAAAGCTGGCGGAAAATAACCGTCAGCTTTCCTTATGAAAAATATGAGCGAATGATCAGGTTAAGCTCTTTGTGATGTTTCGTTGGAATTTGATGTCTTGCCCCGTCCACATATACGATGCGGACATCGTGTGCATGTTGTTGAAATATACGGCCGTATGTATGGACGTAATAATCGCGACTACCGTATATGAGTAAAATCGGGCAACGAAGTTCATGTAGGCGATCGGTCGACCGATAATGAAGCCCTGTCACATACATCTCATACAGTCGCTGACGATCGCATAATCGAACGTGGTCAGCGATCATTTGTTGTTCTTCTTTCGTTATGCCATGCGAGTTGCCAAGCACATTTGCAAGAAGGGAAATGCCGTGCCATTTCACCGCATAAATCCCCATGAAAAATTCCCCGTACAATAGCGGTGTGCATACTTCCGAAAAACCGCCAATCAATATAAGCGCTTTCACTTGATGTGGATATTGCAACGCAAAATGTTGGGCGATCGAGCCACCGTTTGAATAGCCACAAACGATCGCTTCTTTTAGTTCGAGATGGTTGAACAACTCATGTAAATCGCTCGCTAATACGTCCATTGTTATCGGTTTATTTCCTTTCCCGCTTTTTCCATTTCCTCTTAAATCATATGTCACGATTTGAAATGAAGAAGAAAGTTTGCGCTGACGATGGAATGTCACGCTTCCCATGCCGGGTGGATGAACGAATACAATCGGTGTTCCGCTTCCAATCGTCTCATAGTACAAAGGAACGGAATGTTCGACAAATGTATAAGGCATATCGCATCTTCCTTTCGTTTTCATACGAATAGTATGCGAAAAAAGACCGATGATTTATGCTTATTTCAATTTAATGGAAGAATAGTATAAAAGTATACGGTTAATAGATTCTCAGTTTCATGTTATCATATGAGCAAGGAAGCGCTTCAAAAAAAGAAAAAGGAGTTTGGGACGATGAGAAAAACGATTGTAGCTGGAGCGGTATTATCGACGTTATTTTTAGGTGAAAAAGCGGTAGACGCCGCACAATATACGGTCAAATCAGGGGATTCATTATGGAAAATTGCCCAAACGTTCCGCACGTCAGTGACTGAATTAAAAACGTTAAACCAACTAACGACAGATACGATTTTTATCGGACAAGTATTACAAGTGCCAGATGCCCCGACAACTGTACAAACGTCAGCACCAACAACACAAACGGTAGCATCGACGACAGCGACATATACGATTCAAAGTGGCGATACGTTATCAACGATTGCAAGAAGATGGAATACGACAGTGACACGTCTCCTTGAATTGAACCCAACGATTACAGATGTGAATCGGATTTATGTCGGACAAGTAATTAAAGTGCCAACAACAAGCACAACCAATACAACGACAAATCAATTGACGTCACCGACGCCAGCGCCAACAACGACACAAACACCGGTGCCAACGTCGACAGCTAGCGCAAGTAAATCGTATATAGTCCAACCGGGCGACACGTTATCAACGATCGCTAAAACGTTTAACACGACAGTAAACGATTTACTCGCACTAAATCCAAGTATTACAAATGTTGATTTTATTCGCGTTGGACAAACAATCAATGTGCCGCTTTCATGGGAAGAACGAGCGAATGCCATTATTGAAACAGGGAAAAAATATATAGGAGCCAAATACTTGTTTGGTGCCCCGACGACGCGCACAGATGTGTTCGACTGCTCATCGTTTACGTATCGCGTATATAGCGAAAACGGGATCACATTGCCACGCACATCGCGTGAACAAGCGATGGTCGGTACGGAAGTGCCACTTGCAAGCGTAAGAAAAGGCGATTTAATCTTTTTTGATACGACAGGAGATGGCGTCATTAACCATGTGTCTATCGTTGTAGATAGCGAAACATTGTTGCATGCCGCAACGAGCACAGGCGTTGCGTTTGCGAACATGAAGCCATATTGGGCACCGCGTGCAGTCAAAGCCGTCCGTTTATTTTAGTGATGTAAACGTTTGAAGATGCCTCTTATGTTTGAGGCATCTTTTCATTTATAGAAAGCACGGTTGCAATCGCTTCATGTACGGAAGATACGACGTAGCGTGCTTCTTTTTTCACTTGTTCAGGCGCATGCGACATGACGAAACTATGCGGAGTGAGGCGAAACATCGGAATGTCGTTAAACGAATCACCAAAACAAGCGACTTGTTCTCCGCTTAGGTGTAAATGGTTCATTAGCAATCGAAGCGCTTCACCTTTACTAATTTGTTTTGGCATAATATCTAAACAACGCGGTTCAGAAATAAACGTATCGACATGTTGTGCCCACGTCTCGTTGACGAATCGCTCAAAGTGCGCGACGACGTGTTCTTCTCCGATGACGGTAATTTTTGATGGGAATATGTCACGACCAATCGCTGCGAGCATATCTCCCTTTTCAACAATATCGAAAAATAATCGTGCTTTCATTTGTTCGATTTGTTCCGTTTTTGTCTCGACAAAGCTCGTTTGTTCGTTGCACACAAGCACAATTGCTTCTAGTTTTCGCGCTTGTTCATAAATGGAACGGGCAATCGCTTCATCAAACGCGCTATGATGAAGAAGATGATGATTTTTTGTGTACACAAATGCACCGTTTTGGCTAATGCGATGTGCATCATGACCGATTTCTTTTAACACTTCTAAAATTTCGTTATCCATGCGCCCAGAGGCAACAGCAAAATCGATGCCGCTTGTAATGGCGCGAATGACTGCCTCGCGATCTTCTTTTTTTACGCGCCGATCATAGCCGAGCAACGTTCCGTCTAAATCGGTAACAATAAGTTGAATCATGATGGCAAACTCCTTCCATTTTTATACTGAACAAAAGTTTAATCGAACAAATGCATTTGTGCAACTGAAACGTCTTTTTGACAAAAAACATTCACAGCTGTCTTGTCAAAATTCAACGCATTTCCATTGACGTAGCTTTGTTCGTTTCGTAACATTGAAAGTAATGTAAACGTTTTTAAAGGGGCGAACTAGACGTGGAACAATCGTTTCGCATTGAAAAAGTATTAAACAATAACGTGCTCATTGCCTCGCATCCAACGTACGATGAAGTTGTATTGATCGGCAAAGGAATTGGCTTTGGCAAGAAGAAAGGGGACGTCATTGAACAAAAGGGCGTCGAAAAATGGTTTATTTTAAAAAATGAACGAGAACAAGAACAATATAAAAAATTGTTGCCGCATGTCGACGAAGAATTTATCGGCTTAATGAACGACATTATTCACCACATTCAAAAACGAACGAACAGCTCGTTGAACGAACATATTCACGTCGCATTAACGGATCATATTTTGTTTGCGATCAAGCGGTTAGAACAAGGAATGGACATTAAAAATCCGTTTTTAGTGGAAACGAAAAGTTTATATCCGCTTGAATATGACGTCGCGACCGAAGTCGTGAATATGTTAAATGACCGATTGCACATTCAACTTCCTGAAGGTGAGATTGGCTTTATTGCTTTACACATTCATAGTGCGCTAACGAACCATCAATTATCGGAAGTGAATCAACATTCGCAACTTATTTCTCGCTTAGTTTCTGTCGTCGAAGAACAGCTCGACATTCGTATTGACCGTGAAAGCATTCATTATTTACGGTTTGTTCGCCATTTGCGCTATGCGATCGAGCGTGTGAAAAAAGGAGAAAAAATTGAAGAACCAAAAAAATTGTCGAACATATTGAAAGAGACGTATCCACTATGTTATAATTTGTCGTGGAAGCTCATAAAAATTATGCAACAAACGTTGCAGCTTCCGGTAGATGAAGCTGAAGCCGTATATTTAACGTTGCACTTGCAACGGCTAACTGGAAAAAATGAATAAATGGGCACTTATCTTTACGTGTTACTGATTCGATCAGGCATGAGTAAAGAAGGCAAAAAAGTGGTGTAACGACAGAAGTTGTTACATAATACCCTTTTTATGTCTTTCTTTGCTTATGCCTTTTTGTTTTCTCTTGTTTGCAAATGCTTACATTTGTCAGACGTCTAATGTTTTGCTTCATCTACTTTCCATACATGAAAATGCCGTTTGTTGCAAACGTTAACATGATGAAGGAGGGTTTTATATGAAGAAAGCGTTTGGTACGTTACAAAAAGTCGGTAAAGCGCTTATGCTTCCGGTTGCGATTTTACCGGCAGCAGGTATTTTGCTCGCGTTCGGTAACGCATTGCAAAACCCAGCATTAATTGAAAAAATTCCGGCGTTAGAAACAGGCTGGGTCGAAATGGTTGCAAAAGTGATGGAGCAATCTGGTGGGATTGTGTTTGCGAACTTACCGCTTTTATTTGCGGTAGGGGTTGCCGTCGGATTAGCTGGCGGTGAAGGAGTTGCTGGTTTAGCAGCGATCATCGGTTACTTAGTTATGAACGTAACGATGAGCGTTATTTTAGGTGTAACATCCGATCAAATCGGAACAGACCCATCGTTTGCGAACGTATTAGGTATTCCGACGTTGCAAACAGGGGTATTCGGCGGGATTATCGTCGGTATTTTAGCAGCGTATATGTACAACAAATACTTTAATATCGAATTGCCATCTTATTTAGGGTTCTTTGCAGGAAAACGTTTCGTTCCGATTGTGACAGCAGCATCGGCATTAATTCTTGGTATTGCGATGACGTGGTTATGGCCACCTGTTCAACATGGCTTAAACGCATTCTCACACAACATGATTGATGCAAACCGTACGTTAGCAGCATTCATTTTCGGTGTCATCGAACGCGCGTTAATTCCGTTCGGCTTACACCACATTTTCTACTCACCGTTCTGGTTTGAGTTCGGTCAATACGTGAACAAAGCAGGCGAAATTGTACGCGGTGACCAACGTATTTTCTTCGAGCAAATTAAAGACGGTGCTGAATTAACAGCAGGTACATTTATGACAGGTAAATTCCCGTTCATGATGTTCGGGTTACCAGCAGCAGCGCTTGCGATTTATCACGAAGCGCGCCCAGAAAACAAAAAAGTTGTTGCCGGTATTATGGCATCTGCCGCGTTAACATCGTTTTTAACAGGAATTACAGAACCAATTGAGTTTTCATTCTTGTTCGTTGCACCAGCATTGTTTGCGATTCATACGATTTTCGCTGGATTATCGTTTATGCTTATGCACATCTTAAACGTCAAAATCGGTATGACGTTCTCTGGCGGTGTCATCGACTACTTACTATTCGGTGTATTACCAAACCGTACAGCTTGGTGGCTCGTCATTCCGGTCGGTCTTGTGTTTGCGGTCATTTACTATTTCGGATTCCGCTTTGCGATTCGTAAATGGGATTTAGCAACACCAGGACGTGAAAAAGAAACAGTTGAAACAACAGCTTCAGCAGACGCAGGCGAACTTCCGCACGAAATTTTAGCGGCACTTGGTGGAAAAGAAAATATCGCTCATTTAGATGCGTGCATTACACGTTTACGTGTATCCGTCAACGATATTCAACATGTCGACAAAGATCGTTTAAAAGCGCTCGGCGCAGCAGGGGTATTAGAAGTTGGCAACAACATTCAAGCGATTTTCGGACCAAAATCAGACATCTTAAAAACACAAATTAAAGACATTATGGAAGGTCGCGTACCGACAAAAGCAGTAGAAAAAGCAAAACCAACTGTACAAGCGACAGGCGAAACAGAGCGGGTGGCATCACCGTTAACAGGAAAAATCGTTCCACTTTCTGAAGTGCCAGATCAAGTATTTTCAACAAAAATGATGGGTGACGGTTTTGCGGTTGAGCCAACAGACGGCACAGTCGTATCGCCAGTAGACGGCACGATCGTCAACGTTTTCCCAACAAAACATGCGATCGGCATTCAATCAAAAACAGGTCGTGAAGTGCTTATTCACTTCGGCATTGATACAGTGAAATTAAACGGTCAAGGATTTGAAGCGCTCGTATCAGAAGGAACAGAAGTGAAAAAAGGACAACCGATTTTAAAAGTAGATCTTGCATATGTAAAACAACATGCACCTTCTGTCGTCACACCGATTATTTTTACAAACTTACAAGCAGGAGAAACAGTAAACATCACGAAACAAGGAACAGTAACAAAAGGCGAAGATGTCGTCGTCGTTCAAAAATAATTTACTTGCAAAACACATCATTTTTCGGTAAAAAAACATAGAGGGTTTTCGCCCTCTATGTTTTCAAAATAAAAAGTGAGGAGATGAGCAATATGCAAAAAACGTTTAAAGTAACTGCAGAATCTGGTATTCATGCCCGTCCAGCAACGATGTTAGTACAAACAGCGAGCAAATTCGATAGCGACATTCAATTAGAGTATAACGGCAAAAAAGTCAACTTAAAATCGATTATGGGTGTCATGTCTTTAGGCATTCCACAAGGTGCGCAAATTACAATTTCAGCTGAAGGTAGCGATGCAGCAGACGCAATTAATGCATTAACAGAAACGTTATCAAAAGAAGGATTAGCGGAGTAATGAAACGATTACAAGGGATTGCTGCATCGAATGGCATTGCCATTGCGAAAGCGTACCGTTTAGAACATCCCGATTTAACAGTTGAAAAACAAACGATTGACAACCCAGCTGAACAAATTCACCGCTTTCAACAAGCGCTCGCCAAATCAAAAGAAGAACTTGAAGTCATTCAAGCGCACGCATTAAAAGAGCTTGGCGAAGATAAAGCAGCCATTTTCTCCGCCCATTTGCTTGTACTAAGCGATCCAGAACTCGTCCAAGCCGTTGAACAAAAAATTGAACAAGAACGCATCAATGCAGAATTTGCGCTTCATGAAGTGGCATCGATGTTTATTGCGATGTTTGAAGCGATGGATAACGAATATATGAAAGAACGTGCGGCAGACATTCGCGATGTGACCAAACGTGTTCTTGCTCATTTATTAGGGGTTACGATTTCAAACCCGAGCATGATTACGGAAGAAGTCGTCATTATCGCTGAAGACTTAACGCCGTCTGATACAGCTCAACTAAATCGAAAGTATGTGAAAGGTTTTACAACTGACATTGGCGGACGGACATCTCATTCCGCTATTATGGCGCGCTCGATGGAAATTCCAGCTGTCGTTGGAACGAAAGAAGCAACAGCGACGATTCAAAACGGTGACATCGTCATTATTGACGGACTTGACGGAGAAGTGATCGTTAACCCAACGGAAGAAACGATTGCCGAATACGAACAAAAACGTGCCGCTTTTGCTGCACAAAAAGCAGAATGGGCAAAGCTCGTCCATGAAAAAACAACAACAAGCGACGGACATCATGTAGAACTTGCCGCAAACATCGGAACGCCAAACGATGTCGAAGGTGTACTAGCAAACGGTGCAGAAGGTATCGGCTTATATCGTACCGAGTTTTTATACATGGGCCGCAACGAATTGCCGACAGAAGAAGAACAGTTTGAAGCATATAAGACGGTATTAGAAAAAATGGAAGGAAAGCCGGTTGTCGTTCGCACGCTTGACATCGGTGGAGATAAAGAATTGCCATACTTAGACCTTCCAAAAGAAATGAACCCGTTTTTAGGTTTCCGTGCTGTTCGTCTTTGCTTAGATATGCAAGATATGTTCCGTACACAACTTCGCGCGTTGTTGCGCGCAAGTGTTTACGGCAACTTAAAAATCATGTTCCCGATGATTGCAACGTTAGACGAATTCCGTCAAGCAAAAGCGATTCTTTTAGAAGAAAAAGAAAAGCTTGTTGCTGAAGGTGTGGCAGTATCAGACGACATCGAAGTCGGCATGATGGTCGAAATTCCGGCTGCTGCTGTATTAGCGGATCAATTTGCGAAAGAAGTCGATTTCTTTAGCATCGGTACAAACGATTTAATTCAATATACGATGGCGTCTGACCGAATGAACGAACGCGTATCGTATTTATACCAGCCGTACAACCCAGCCATTTTACGTCTCATTTATAACGTCATTGAAGCGGCGCATAAAGAAGGAAAATGGGTCGGCATGTGCGGTGAAATGGCAGGCGAAGAGCTAGCTGTACCAATTTTATTAGCGTTTGGTTTAGACGAATTTAGCATGAGCGCAACTTCGATTTTACGCGTTCGCTCGCAACTGAAGAAACTGTCCAAACAAGAAGCAGAACGAGTGAAAGATCACATTTTATCGCTTGCGACAGCCGAAGAAGTTGTTCGTTTCGTAAAAGAAACGTTCCAACGATAAGAACCGGACGCCTCCGGTTCTTTTTTTATGGAAAAAAAACAGTAAAAAACGGTCATAGACATGATGATGTAAACCTTTTATAATGAAACTACAACTTTATTAATTTTTCGACAACATTCGACACAGCTAGGGGGGAGCCACTTTGTTTCGCTCATTAACGATGAAATTAACGAGTTTAATGGCATTATTATTAATCATTGCACTCGTTGCTTCACAAACGGTCAACTATGTTCAAATGGCATCGGTTATGAAAGATGATGCAAAAGTGCGTGCGGAATCACTTGTGCTAGAGCTTGTTGACGATATTGAACATAGCTTTGACAGTCAAGAAGATGCGCTAAAGCAATTTAGTGAAACAAAATCATTTCAAACATTTACAAAAACGGAAGATGCACAACTTTGGCCACAAATTGATGAGCAGTTCGCCACGTTTTTAAACATTCACAAAAAAGTACAATTAGCTTACATCGGTACAGCAAATGGCAACATGTATACGACGCCATCCGTCGATTTGCCACCGGATTTTGATCCGACGACACGCCCGTGGTATAAAGAAGCAGTGGCAGCGCCAGACAAAGTCATTTGGACGGAATCGTACGTCGATGCGGTCACAAACGATTACATTGTTACGATTGCCAAAGCGATTGTCGAAAACGGTCAAGTAATCGGCGTCATCGGTTTAGACGTATCGTTAAATACGCTCGCTGAAACGGTCGAACAATTCCGCGTTGGCTATAACGGCTATCCGATATTGTTTGACCAAAACAAATTGGCCATTGTTCACCCACAATATAAGGGAAAAGATATGTCTGACCATCCGGTTGTCAAAACGATGTTTTCTGAAGACAAAGGCGCTTATGAATACGAACAAGATGGCGAAAAACGGTTATTATATTTCGCGACCATTCCAAAGTTAAATTGGAAAGTCGGTGCAGTGTACAAAGAAAAAGATTTATTAGCGACGTTAACAGCGATTGGAAAAACGTCATGGACGATTGTCGTTATGGCGACAGTGCTTGCTTCGCTTCTCATTTATGCAGTGTCGCGTTCGATTGTCAAACCGATCGTTCAACTGAATGAGCGCGTGCAACAAGTGGCGACAGGCGATTTAACGGTGCATGTCGAACCGAAAGGAAAAGACGAAATTGCGCAGCTGACTAGCCACTTTAACGAGATGGTGTCACATATGCGCTCACTTATTGGCGAAGTCGATCGTTCTGTCGCTGAACTCGGTAGCGCTGCTGACCATTTAAGCGCAGTGTCTGAAGAAACGATGGCGACAAGCGAACAAGTGACGACAGCGGTCACCGATATTGCCAAAGGGGTATCAGAACAAGCGAGCAATTTAGATGCGATGAACGACCGCATGAACGACTTGTCTGAAAAAATGGGTACGGTGACGCAATCAGCCGAGCGTGTGAAACAACTTTCCGATGAAACGAAAGATGCAAGCTATATGGGCATTGAAAAATTAAATGTGCTTCAAACAAAATCGACGGAAGCGCAAAACGAATTGCGCTCAGTGGAAAGGGTTATTACGGATTTAGGCGAGAAGATGAAGCAAATCGGTGCGATTATTCAAACGATTACCGACATTTCAGCGCAAACGAACCTTTTAGCACTTAACGCTTCGATTGAAGCAGCACGTGCAGGAGAGCATGGCAAAGGATTTGCGGTCGTTGCCGAAGAAGTACGTAAACTTGCCGAACAATCGGCACAAGCGACAGAACAAATTCGTCAAACGATTACGTCGATTCAACAACAAGCTGCCCTTGCGACTGACGCGGTTGATCATACGAAACAAATGAACGACCAGCAACAACAAGCGGTAAACGAAACGGCAGAATCGTTTATGCACATTGCGACGATGATGGAACAACTAACGTCAGCGATTGAACATATTTTTACACAAATTCATGACGTGAACGAAAACAAAGAACAAATCGTCGCGGCATTACAAAACTTAGCAGCCATTTCAGAACAATCGGCTGCATCGGCAGAAGAAGTATCCGCATCATCAGAAGAACAATTAAAAGCGTTAAGCACCGTAACAGAAGCGGCAGAACGACTAAACGATATGAGCCGCTCATTGCAACAATTGATCCATCGCTTCCATGTATAAAGCTAGGCATGATGCCTAGCTTTTTTACATGTTTGTAACAATTTTTTTCCTTGATTTTTTTTTACATGAGAATTACGATAAATTTAGTATAAAAGACCTATATTTGTTCGTTTTTGGAGGAGAAAGTTATGGATCGCTCGCTTATGGCGGCGTTAGAAAGCTTACGTATTGCTCTTCATGTGACGCGCGTTGCCATTTTTCGCTTACATACAACTGACCGAACATATATATTGCGACGCATTTATGATATACAAACACCATCTGCACGTGTTCCGTCGCACGATGATATTGTGCTTCCAACAGAAGATGCCCATTGTTTCGCTCATTTATATGACGGAAATGTATTTGTTGGGCATACAAATGAATTAGATGGGAATGTACGCACTATTTTTGAGGAACAGGCCATTCAATCGTTTATGATCGCTCCTATTTTTATTCATGAAGAACGATGGGGGTTTTTAAGCGTCGTCGATTGCGAACAAAAGCGGGTATTTTCTGCTCATGAACGCGCCATTTTTTTTGCGCTCGCCCGTACAATAGGCGAGTCGATCAGACGGGAACAAACGTTAAAGGAACTTCAACAACTCAAACAAGAAATGGAACAAATGAATGCAACACTCCAGCAAAAAATTGAAGAAGAAGTGCGAAAAAATCGCGAAAAAGATTTTATGCTGATCGAGCAATCACGCTATGCAACGATGGGAGAAATGTTAAGAAACATCGCGCATCAATGGCGGCAGCCGTTAAACGTCCTCGGCTTGCTTTTACAAGATATACAAGAAGCATATACGTACGGAGAACTAAACGAACCATATTTGCGCACATCCATTCAAAAATGTCTTGCTCAAATTCAACATATGTCCCGAACGATTAACGATTTTCGCAACTTTTTTAAACCGCATAAAGAAGCATCATTTTTTCGTCCCATTCAAGCCATTCGCCAAGCGTTAAAAATTATTTCAGCAAGTTTAGACCATTATGAAGTTCATTTGCACGTTCAAAATCGGACGCGTGCGCACATGTATGGCTTCCCGAATGAAATGAGCCAAGTGCTCATTAACTTGTTGACGAATGCGTGTGAACAATTTGTTGAACGGGATGTGGAGCGACGAATCATTTGCCTTCGTACGTATGCGGATGACACATTCATTTACATTCAAGTAAAAGACAACGCAGGGGGCATTGATGAAGCCATTGTTCCGCGCATGTTCGAGCCGTACGTGACGACGAAAAAAGACGGCACAGGTCTCGGACTATATATGTCTAAAATGATTGTCACAAAAATGGGTGGAGATTTGCTCGTTTCATCATCAAAAAAAGGAGCGACGTTTACGATTCGCATGCCGCGAATAAATAAAGGGGGAAGGGGTTTATGATTGCGGTGCAAACAGATGTCAAAGTATTATATGTCGAAGATGAGCCGGGGGCAAGGGAGATGTTGACGCGCTTATTAAAACGGCGCATTCGTGATGTGAAAATAGCAAAAAACGGTCAAGAAGCGCTCGAACTATTTACGACGTTTCACCCGGACATCGTCATTACAGATATAAAAATGCCTATATTAAATGGATTAGAGCTTATTCGCCGTATTCGTGAGATGGATAAACATGTGCAAATTATTATTACGACCGCCTATGACGATAACGACTTTTTCATTCGGGCGATTGAATATGGGGTGAACCATTTTATTTTAAAGCCGATTGACCATGAAAAATTTTTGCAATCGTTGCAACATTCCATTTACCAACGTCAGCTCGAGCGGGAACTAGAAAAACAAAAACAATATACACGCACGATTATTGATTTTCAAGAAAACTTAATATGCATTTTAAATGATGAACGATTGCTCGATTGTAATTTATCGTTTCAACGGTTTTTCGGACGAGAACAAATGGAAAACCTACGCGCTGGTCAAACGCACGTATGCGATTATTTTGTTCACGAACCGGGCTATTTTTATATAAAAGGAGAAAGGCGATGGCTTCGCCCGCTCATTGACCGCACGATTCCATTTTTAAAAGTAAAAATGATGTGCAAACAAGCAAAAGAGCACGTATTTTTAGTGAAGGCGACATCGTTTCCTGATGAGCCCGAGTCGTATTTAGTCGTATTCACCGACATTACCGCGCTTGAAGAAGAAAGTAAGCGAAACGAATTTTTAGCGACAAAAGATCCGCTTACAAAAACGTTTAATCGCTTAAAATTTGACGAGTTTTTTACGCGTGAAATTCATCGTGCGAAACGATATAAACATACGTTTTCCATTATTTTATTTGATATCGACCATTTTAAAAAAGTCAATGATACGTACGGACACGACGTCGGTGATGCCGTATTAGTGCGCATGTGTGAAACGATTTCGAATCGATTGCGCGACTGCGACATATTGGCGCGCTGGGGCGGGGAAGAATTTATTATTTTAGCCCCTGCGACATCGCAGGCGGGAGCGTATCGTTTAGCGGAGGCGCTTCGTCATTTAATAGCAACTGTTCATTTTCCGAAAGTTGGACATATTACGTGTAGCTTTGGCGTTTGCGAATACGAACAAGGAATGACGAAAGAGCAAATGGTTAAACGAGCGGATGAAGCGTTATATGAAGCGAAGCGAACAGGAAGGAATCGCGTCGTCGTTAGCGAATGTATATGTTGAGGGGAGGATGGGAAATGAAAACAGCGATTGTAGCCGCATCAAGCCAAGGGCTCGGCAAAGCGATTGCAGCAAAACTCGTTTCACAAGGCATGAACGTCATGCTTGCTAGTCGCGATGAACAAAAATTGCATGCTGTCGCCGAACAGCTCAATGCGCTCGGAAAAGGAAAAGCGGCCTATGTTGTCACAGACGTGACGAACAACGCAATGATTGAACATTTAGTAGAAAAAACAGTAGCCACATTTGGCGACATCCATGTGCTAGTGAATAACGCTGGCGGTCCGTCGACCGGGACGTTTGCGACGTTAACAGATGAAGACTGGAAACAAGCGTTTGAGTTAAATTTGCTCAGCTACGTGCGTCTCATTCGCGCAACATTGCCACATTTGAAAAAGACGAAAGGAAAAATCGTCAACATTGCATCATCTTCCATCAAAGAACCGATTCCGGGCTTGCTTTTGTCGAACACGTTTCGTCTCGGCATCGTCGGGTTGACAAAAACGCTGGCGCAAGAATTCGCTCCGTACGGCATTTTAATTAATACGGTTGCTCCGGGGCGCATCGCAACGGAACGAGTCGCCTATTTAGACGAACAAAATGCGAAAAAGCTCGGCATTCGCAAAGAAGAACTAGAAGCGCGCATGAAAGCGACGATTCCGCTCGGTCGTTACGGCACACCGGAAGAATTTGCGAACGTCGTTGCCTTTTTATTATCCGATGAAAACACGTATATGACAGGACAATCGCTTTTAGTCGATGGTGGCATGGTCAAAGCGATTTAGAATGGGGAGAGAAACATGAAAACGCTCGGTTTTATTGGACTTGGTGTCATGGGAAAAAGTATGGCGCGCAACTTGCTTCGGGCAGGCTATTCGCTCGTCGTATATACGCGCACAAAGGAAAAAGCGGAAGATTTATTAGCGGAAGGTGCTGTGTGGAAAGAGACGGTGAAAGACGTCGCTGAAGTAGCTGACGTCGTCATGACGATGGTTGGTGAGCCGCAAGATGTGGAGCACGTGTACTTTGGCGATGGCGGCATTTTAAAACATGTCAAACGCGGTGCGTACGTCATTGACTTTACGACGTCTAAACCATCGCTTGCGGTACGCATTTATGAAGCGGCAAAAGAAAAAGGAATATTCGCCCTTGATGCGCCTGTATCAGGCGGTGACATTGGCGCGCGCGAAGGCACGTTGTCGATTATGGTTGGCGGGGATAAAGAAGCGTTTTCCGCGTGCATGCCACTTTTTTCGCATATCGGAAAAAATATCGTTTGGCAAGGGAAAGCAGGAGCAGGGCAACATACGAAAATGTGCAACCAAATCGCGATTGCGACAAATATGATAGGCGTATGTGAAGCGCTTGTTTATGCTGAAAAAGCAGGGTTAGACCCTGAACGCGTCTTGCAAAGCATTTCGCAAGGTGCCGCATCGAGCTGGTCGCTTTCTTATCTTGCACCGCGCATGCTTGCTGGCGATTTCGCCCCGGGTTTTTACGTGAAACATTTTATTAAAGATATGGGCATCGCGCTGGCGGAAGCGGAAACGCTCGGCTTATCGCTTCCCGGCTTAACGCTTGCGAAACAATTGTATGAAGCGCTTGCCGAGCGTGGAGAAGAACAAAGCGGGACGCAAGCGTTATATAAATGGTATAAAGAATGGTAAAAAAGGTGCTTTTAGCGAGCACCTTTTCTTATGTACGATTCGATGCGGTCGAGCCCTTTTTCTAGCTCCTCCATCGCACAAGCGTATGAGATGCGAATATATCCTTCGCCGTATGTCGAAAACGCACTTCCGGGCACGACAGCGACTTTTGCTTCTTTCGCTAACTGTAACGCAAAATCAAATGACGAATGATGAAACGTTGCAATGGAAGGAAAAATGTAAAACGCCCCGTTCGGCTTTTGAACGTCAAAGCCCATGGCGCGAAGGCGATCGTACACATATACCATTCGCTCAGCATATTGCTTTTTCATGTCGTGCGCATCGTTTATTCCGGCCGTGAGCGCTTCAAGTGCAGCTTTTTGCGAAATGGATGTCGCGCATGAGACGTTATATTGATGCACTTTCAACATATGCTCAATAATCCATTTTCGCGCAAATAAAAACCCGATACGAAACCCAGTCATCGCATGCGATTTACTGACGCCGTTAATGACGATCGTTTGGTCAGGAAGCCATGTTGCAATCGACTCATGTTTCCCTGTAAACACAAGTTCGCTATAAATTTCATCAGAAATGACCCAAATCGGTTTGTCTTTTACAAGTGTAGCAATTTGTTGCAGTTCATCGCGCGATAGCGTCATTCCTGTCGGATTAGACGGATACGGCAACACGATGCACCGCGTTCGCTCAGTAATAAGTGGTTCGATTTGCTCGGCTAATAGTTTAAAGCCTGTATGCCGCGTATCGACATATATAGGCGTTGCCCCGCATAACCGAATGAGCGGCTCATATCCCGGATACACAGGGGCGGGGAGAATGACTTCGGACCCTTCTGTTAAAATCGTACGAAAGGCAATATCAAGCGCTTGGCTCGCCCCAACGGTAACGATGACCTCATCAGCGGTATAACGTAAACCGTATTTCGTTTCAACAAAGCGACAAGCCGCTTCACGTAACGACAACAATCCCGCGTTATGCGTATAAGAAGTGAACTGTTCATCGAGCGCCCGTTTTGTCGCTTCTTTAATATGATTGGGTGTCGGAAAATCCGGTTGTCCAATTGTTAATGAAATCATATCTTTTTCTTGGGCAACGAGATTAAAAAACTGACGAATGCCAGAGAGTTGAATATGTTGCACACGTTCATTCATCGGAAGCGTCATCTTTTTTCACCTTTCTTCGTTTTTTTCTATTAAACAATAAAAGGTGAACGTTTCGCAATGTGTTTTGCTGAAAACGTTCACCTTATGTGCTGTTCTGTCATGTCACAGTCGATCATGCGTGTACATCCTCCAAATGACGATAGCGAGCGAGAAGCTCATTATATTGTTGCGCGAGGGTTAGAAACAACGGTTCATTCCGTTCTTCAAGCGCCTTGTCAATATCGCGCATGAGACGCTCTCTTTCAAACCGGAATAACGCCTGTTCGATTACTAATTGTGCGATTTCCTTATAACCGTTAGCGAGATCGTGTGGTTGCGATACGAGTGCCATGTCATTGTACTTTTCAAACATGTTTCATTCCCCCTTAGCGAGAAGAATACTCTTCCCCCTTTTCTACATTATAAAGAGTTTTTTGTAAATTGTAAATAAAATTTTGAAAAATTAAAACAAAAAAATAAAAGCTGACGAACGCCAGCTTTTTAAACATAAGGATGTATAAAATTTCAGATTCATGTCTAGCTTCAAGCGCCATCGGTGTGATGCGCTCCGTCCCACACTGCGACGGCGACACATTGAGATACTTCAGTGATATACCCACGCAGAACCAAGCGACCGCTTGGTTCGAGCTCTCCTCGGTGGGACTTGTGCGCTCTTCGCCGATAGGCAGGCGCTTTTCGCTTTTCTTATATTAATAACCGTAGTCCCAGTCGATTTCTTCATCATGCCAAAGAACAGCTTCTGTTTGTTCATCTGCCACTTCTTCTAGCTGTTCTTTTTCTACATCTTCTACAATCGTTACTGTATGATCTTCTTCAAAAAGAATGGCTAACCCTTTCATTTTGACACTACCTTTCGTGTTTTTTTTCACAATCATTGTAACGCTTCATATTTGTCCACGTCTATTGTGTTCATAAAGATGTCAATGTTTTTGTTTTTTCTGAAAAATAAAAACGGATGTAGTCGTCACGCTTCTTGTGTTACAATACATGTGGAACAACCGTCATGGAGGCATTACATGTTTGTTGCGATTATTAAACCACTCGTTGTCAACATCACCATTTTATTTTCACTCGTTTTTAATGCGAACTTATTTTTTCCGTTTCGAAGAAAAATGATGCTCACATGGAAACAAAAGATGATATACGGTGTTGTTTCCTCATTCACCGCTATATTATGTATGATGTATCCGATTCAGCCGCTTGCCAAAACAAACTTCGACTTTCGCATGCTCGTCATTTTAGTGACAACATTATACATTGGAAAAACAGCTGGGTTAGTATGTACGCTCACGGTCGTGATCGGTCGTTTCATCATCGGCGGTCCATTTGCTTCCGCTGGCATCACCGTATCTGTCTTTTCATATATCGTCGGCATATTGTTTCGTTCGTCTTTTTTTAACGTAAAAAGAAAAATATTATATGGGCTGATGATCGTTTTTATTTATCTTATTTTGTATGTTGCAACGATCGTATATGCTGTTCCACCGCTCTCTTGGCGGTTTTATGTTGTATATTTTTCGTTTTTTATCGCCATGTTTGTCGCGCTTATTTACGTGATTGAACGGCTTATTCGATTTAACGAACAGTTTGACGATATGATTTACATCGATAAACTCGCAACGGTCAGTGAAATGGCGGCATCTTTCGCCCATGAAATTCGCAATCCGCTCACAACGGTGCGCGGGTTTGTCCAATTTTTAAGTCAAGACACAGTCGATGAAAACGTGAAAAAATTTGCCCCGATCATTTTAGAAGAATTAGATCGAACGAATCAAATTATTACGGAATATTTAACATTAGCCAAACCAACGTCATTCCAACGACAAAAAGTGAACATCGATGACGTTTTACATACATCCGTTCATTTGTTAAGTCCGCTCGGTACGATGACAAACGTGTCGTTGCAGCTATATACAGAAGGAGAAAGCGACGTATACGGGGATGAACATTATTTAAAACAAGCGCTATTAAACGTCATAAAAAACGGAATGGAAGCGATCGAATACGGCGGGCTTGTAACGATTCATAAAACGGTCGATGAAAAAGAAAAGCAAGTGATCATTACGATTCATGATACAGGAAAAGGAATGACAAAAGAGCAGTTAAAAAACATCGGTTTACCGTACTATACGACAAAATCGAAGGGGACAGGGCTTGGCAGTATGATTACCGCCCGACTTATTCGCCAAATGGGAGGAACGATTGCATACGAAAGTCGACTGAACGTCGGAACGACTGTCACCATCACGTTGCCATTGTATGAAGGGGATTAGTCCCCTTCTTTTTGCATATAGTCGACAAACATCGTGATTGTACCGATCGTAAAAGTCGACAGCGATTCAGGTAAGTGCGAAAACATCCATAATTTTAACGCCCCGAAATATAATTGAATAGCTATTAAAGCAAGCGCCGTAGAAGGTCGCCTCGTTCGAATGTCTCCGCATCGTTTTCCTTCTTCAAACAAATGCGTTAACATATCAATAAATAAAGTGAGCGGAAGCGATTGCTTTTGTTTCGTCGTATAAATATGTACCATCGATTTTGTTACTTCTTTTCCTAATTGCTCGTGCATCGCGGTCAGTTCATGAAACAGCCGTATGATTTGAGCGCGCCAATGCTCATGTTCACTTTTTTTCATTTTTTCATAGACCCGTTCCATATGCGAAAAAAACACACTTTGTAGCACTTCTTCTTTCGTACGGAAATAATTAAAAAATGTCCCTTTTGCTACGCCTGCTTCGTTCGTAATTTGCAAAACAGTCGTTTCATCGTACCCTTGTGTTTGAAATAATTGAAGTGCCGTTTGCTGCAGCAATAGTCTCGTTTGCTTTTTTTGTCTCTCTCGTTTCATCATACATCCTCCGTGATGATCATCTACTCTTATTATAGTGAAATTTACCTAGGAATAAAGTATTATTTTCATAAGCTGAAAGTTTTGTTTAGACATGTATCATTCGCATATATATGGAAAGACACATAAAAAGGGGGAATGGTACATGTGGGGCGTTGATTCAGCTGCGAAAGTGACGGAAGCGTTGCTTGCATGTGTGAGACAGGAATATGGTTTTCCGAAATTTTGGGGAAGATATGTAACGACAGTGCCGAACGTATCGGACGGGTTGACGAAAGAAGAAATGGCTTTCCTTCGTAGAAACGGGATACAAATTGCACCGATTTACAATGCGTTTCGTGAAGCGACACAATACGAAAAAGGAAGAACAGCTGCACGAAATGCGATTTTTCATGCACGCAGACTTGGCATTCCGAAAAATAAAGTCATTTTCGCGAACATTGAAGATGAATTTCAAGTCGATGCCGCATGGATTCGCGCCTGGGTCGATACGTTTTATCCGAGCGGATATCGTCCAGGCATTTATGCGAATCCAACGAAAGGTGCATTCGGTGAAGCATATTGTGAGGCAGTAAAAAACGACGAGCGTGTGTCGCAACAAACGATCATATGGAGCTCTTATCCGCGTCCTGGAACGACACCAGCAACAAAAGCGCCAACGTTTCGCCCGAACGTACCAAACTGCCGCGCGAATGTATGGATATGGCAGTACGGACGCGATGCGGACCGTTGCGCAATCGACACAAACGTCGCCAATCGAAAAGTGAGCGAGTTTTTATATTAAAATTTTTTTTCGTCATATGAAGGAAGTATGATAAAATAACGGTAAATGATGTCGTAATGGAGGCTGCTTTATGGAAAATAAAAACGGAATTTTATTAGAAAGTGGGACGAATGAACTAGAAATTGTCGAATTTTTAATTGGGGACAACCGATTTGCCATTAACGTCATTAAAGTGAAAGAAATTATTCAACCGATTGCACCGACGAAAGTGCCACACGCTCATCCGTACATTGAAGGGATTATTGAATTGCGCGGCGAAGTGCTTCCGCTCATCGACTTAGCAAAGGCGCTTGGCTTTGGGCCATCGAACAATCCAGCGCAAGATAAATACATTGTCGCACAGTTCAATCAACAAAAAGTTGTGTTTCACGTCCATAACGTCACGCAAATTCATCGCATATCATGGAAACAAATTGAAAAACCGTCGCAAATGTATCAAGGATTAGAAAGTCAAATTATCGGTGTTGTTAAGTTAAATGGGAATATGATTTTACTTCTCGACTTTGAAAAAATCGTTGTAGACATTAACCCACAATCAGGCATTAACGTTGAACGTGTGAAAAAGCTAGGTAAGCGTGAGCGGTCAAATAAAAAATTGATCGTTGCCGAAGATTCACCGCTATTACGTAAACTGCTTCACGATACGCTCGCTGAAGCAGGATATGTATACGTCGAGTTTTTTGAAAACGGCGAAGATGCGTTCAACTATTTACAAGCGATCGTTCAAAAAGGAAAACCCGTTGAAAGCGAAGTGCAGTTAGTCATTACTGATATTGAAATGCCACAAATGGATGGCCATCATTTGACGAAACGCATTCGTGAAGATGAAAAATTAAAACATTTACCTGTCATCATTTTCTCCTCTTTAATTACAGACGATCTTCGTCATAAAGGGGAGCGCGTCGGAGCGACAGCGCAAGTGAGTAAGCCTGAAATTGCCGAGCTTGTCCAAATGATTGATCAATACATTTTATAAGTAGTAGGGGATCGCTATGGATCGTTATGAAAAATATCGCCAGCATTTTTTAAAAAATATTCGCAAACGGCTAGAAGAATGGGAAGCGGTTGATGAAATCGCTCATCAAGACGTCTATCGCCTTCTTCACTCCATTGCGGGCACAGCTGCGATGATCGGCATGAACGACATCGGAAACTATGCGCGCAAGTTAATGGAACAGTGGGGAGAAAATGAAGAGAAAAAATGGAAAACAACAGAAGTGAAAGAGCGGCTCGCCCCGCTTTTTCAACTTTGTTACGAACAACAAATTGGAGACGTGTCACAAGGTGAACAAGGGGCGAAACAAGGCGATGAACCGACCGTTTTGCTTATTGATGATGATCCGTCGTTTTTAATGTATGTGAAAGAACATCTGGAGCAAAACGGATGGTACGTTGTAGCGATTGCCGATCCGGTAAAAGCAGTCGCGTCGTTTTACGACGTCCGTCCAGATTGCGTCGTCATCGATATTCATATGCAAACGAAAACAGGATTTGAAGTATTAACGTTTTTAAAAGAAAAATTAAAACAACAATTCGTTCCGATGGTTATGGTTAGCATCGATGACCGAAAAGAGACGCGTATGAAAAGCTATGAAATGGGCGCGGATGACTTTATTCCGAAGCCGTTTGCGATCGATGAGTTTATCGTGCGCATTCGCAGGCAACTCGAGCGAAAACAATTAATTGATGAGTTGCTTTTGTTAGATGAGTTGACGCATGTGTATAACCGAAAATATTTAAAACAAGCGTATGAACAATTGAAAAGCGATTGGCATCGTACGCATGAACCGTTTTGCTTAGCGGTGCTCGATATTGACCATTTTAAACGAGTAAACGACCAATACGGACATTTAATTGGTGATGTCGTCTTAAAGCAATTCGCCCAATTTTTAAAAACGAACGTTCGTGCACGCGATATCGTTATTCGTTTTGGCGGTGAAGAATTTGTCGTTTTATTGCCGGCGACCGAAGCGAGTGAAGCGTTTCTCGTGTTTGACCGCCTGCGTGAGCAATTTGAACGCATTCCGTTTCAATCTGGAGAAACAACGTTTTCGTGCACGTTTTCAACAGGTATTGTCGAAGTGACCGATCCAAATAACCCGATCGGTCATTGGATTGAGCTCGCAGACTCTGCATTGTATAAAGCGAAAAATACAGGAAGAAACTGTGTCGTGCTTGCCAAAAAACAAGAAACATCGTATCGTCGCGTAGTGAAAGTAGCGATTGTTGACGATGATGCGATTGTGCGCGCCATTGTGACCGACGTCGTTCAAAAAATGTTTGCGAAAGAAAAAGTGGCGCTTGATTTGCGGGCGTTTAAAGACGGTGAACAGTTTATCACGTCAGAGTGGCATCGTGGGAAAGAATTGTGCCTCGTCATTTTAGACGGCGTCATGCCGAAAATGGATGGACTTGAAGTGTTGCAGCAACTAAGAAATCAACAAGATTCATCACGATATAAAGTCATTATGTTAACGGCACGAAAAAGCGAAAACGATATTGCCCGCGCCCTCGAGCTTGGGGCAGACGACTATATGACCAAACCGTTTAAACTGCTTGAGCTTGAAGCAAGAATACGACATATGTTAAAAAGGATGAATTAGTTGTGTCCGATTCACTTGTTTTGTTTGCTTGGATTGTGGTCACTTTACTGACGATATTGCTTACGATTTTTCTTTATTTAATTGTAAGAAAAAGAAAAGATTATAAATGGAAAAAAGAAGTGGAAACATACAAACAACTGTACGAGCCGATGTTATTTCGTTATTTAGCTTACGGTGACGAACAAATTATCCCTCCATCATCGTCCGCACAATATGTAGCGATGATGGAACTATTAGATCATTTCATACGTGTGCTCGTAAATGGGGATATAAAAGAACGTACGACAAAGTTAGCTGAAACATATTTTGTTGATTATTTACGTATGCAATTGCATCATCGTCGGCTCGGTAGAAGAATGAACGCTCTTTTTTACATTGAAGATTTTGGCACTCGTTCTCTTTTGCATGAGTTAGAAAAGATGTATGAACAGAAAGATGTGACGACGATGGAAAAGCGCCAACTGTTAAAAATGTTTGCGCTTTTTCGCCATCCTCACGTGTATGAATATATGAAACATGTAGACGAATCGTTTACGCAATTCGACTATCGCCTCATTTTGTCGCGCATGGACGATCATACGTTTACGAAAATGGTTGACTATTTTTTCGATTGGAACGAAAAAATGCAATATGCATTAATTGATATGATTGGCATTATGCAAAAATTTGCCCACATTTCATTTTTGCGTACATTACTTCAACACGAGCAAAGCGAGTATCGCATTCGAGCACTGAAAGCGTTAGCTGAAATGGCGTTTCCGCTTGAAGATGATCAACTTCGCATTCATTTACATTCACAAGTTTGGCAAGAGCGGCTTATGGCGCTTCGTTTATGTGCGCGCATGCGTCAACATACGCTGCTCGACACCATTAAACAGTTAATGAAAGATCGGGTATTTTCCGTGCGGTCGCAAGCGGCAGAAGCGTTGTTGCGCATGCCAAATGGATTGGCGATGCTCGAGCAAATCGCCCAAACGTCAGACGATCCGTATGCGCGCGATATGGCGCTCGAATGGTTAGAAAGAGGGCGAGAAGATGATTAAATTCGCAGCGATGTTCGTTTTTTTCTTTATGATGGCAGTCATTGCTTTTTATACGTTTTTGCTTATCGTCTCGCTTGTGCAATTGCGCCGCATGTACGAGTTAGACGAATGGGAACCGTATGAAGAAATGCTCGATGTCAGTTATACAAAACCAGTTTCCATTTTAGTGCCTGCTTACAATGAAGAAGCTGGCATTTTTGCGACGGTGCGCTCTCTTTTGAGCATCGAATATCCGCAATATGAAATTGTCGTCATTAACGACGGTTCAACAGATGATACGTTAGAGCGGTTGAAACGAGATTTCGATCTTGTTGAAATGAAGCGCGTCATTCGTCAGCAGTTAAAAACGAAACGCGTGCGCGCGGTATACCGCTCACGTAAGTTTTCCCACTTGTTTGTCATCGACAAAGAAAATGGCGGCAAAGCTGATGCGTTAAATGCTGGCATTAATTTTTCCTCTTATCCATACGTTTGTTCCATTGACGGCGACTCCGTCATTGAACGTCGCGCCTTTTTAAAAGTAATGAAGCCGATTATTGATTCGGATGAAGAAGTGATTGCTTCAGGTGGCAGTGTGCGCATCGCCAACGGCTGTGACATTGAAAAAGGGGAAGTCATTCGCATTGCTCTTTCTCGTCAACCGCTCGTTGTCATGCAAGTGATCGAATATTTGCGCGCCTTTTTAATGGGGCGCATCGGGCTAAGTCGCCACAATTTATTGCTCATTGTTTCAGGAGCTTTCGGTGTTTTTTCAAAACAATGGGTCATTCGGGCGGGCGGATATGCGCATACCGTCGGAGAAGATATGGAACTTGTCGTCCGTCTTCACCGCCTTATAAAAGAAACAGATGCCGATAAAAAAATTGTGTACGTACCTGATCCGGTTTGTTGGACGGAAGCGCCAGAGTCGATGACTGACTTACGCAAACAACGTCGGCGTTGGCATCGCGGATTATTTGAAAGCCTTTGGCTTCATCGTCGCATGTGGTTTAATCCGCGCTATGGGTCGATTGGGCTCATTTCCATGCCGTATTTTTTATTAATTGAATTTTTTGGACCTGTCGTCGAACTGTTTGGTTACATCCTCATTATTATCTCACTCATCTTAGGCGACATATATATCGAATTTGCGATTTTACTATTCCTCGTTTCCGTTTTATACGGTTCGATGTTTTCCATGGCTGCCGTGTTGTTAGAAGAATGGACGGTGCGAAAGTTTTCAACCGTTTCCGATGTTGCGCGCCTCTTTTTTTATTCATTGACAGAGACGTTATGGTACCGTCCGCTTACTGTATTATGGCGCTGTGAAGGAATTGTTGATGCGCTTTTAAAAAGAAAAGGATGGGGAGAAATGAAAAGAAAAGGTGTGTCGAAGTGATGAAACGACAACGATGGCTCATTGGATATGTAGTATGTATTTTTCTTGCCATTTCTTCACCGTATTGGTTGTGGAAAATAAAACCTGAAACGATGTTGAATGTGCTTATTGTGAATAAAACGGTACCAGACGACACGTATCGTGAACATGAAGGGCTCGTTTGGCTATTAAACCAGCAAAAATACGTCAAACTAAATGGAGAGCGCTACGAGCTGAACAACGATTACGTCGGTTTTATGCCAACGACAAAAAAAGAACGACCGTGGCCAAAATCGTTACAACCGTACGATGTCATTTATGTGGCAGATACGTACGGTGTATATGAACAAGATTTTACGGCAGAAAAAAAGAAGGGGAAGCGCTCGAAAAAAGTGTATGGCGGGTTGACGGAACAAGAAGTCAATCGTTTGCACGATGCGATGTTTGAAGGAAACAAAACGCTCATTGCGGAGTTTAATTCGTTTGCGAGCCCAACTGATCGAGCTGTTCGTAACAAATTTTACGCGTTATTAAACGTCGAATGGACGGGCTGGATTGGTCGCTATTTCCCGAAGCTTGAAGATGACGAAGTGCCTGTTTGGGTGAAAGAAAACTATGAAAAACAATACGATAAACGATATACATTTACAGGACCGGGCTATGTATTTGTTGATGAGTATGATCGGCTCGTCATTTTAAATAAAAAAGAAATCGGAAAACAAGGAGTTCTTTTTGCACCGACGAAAACAGGAGAAAAAGAGCTTGGTATTAGCGGTTCGATTCCATATTCGTATTGGTTCGACATCGTTAAGCCACTATATGACGATGAAGTGTTAGCGACATATACGCTTTCGTTATCGGAACGAGGAAAAGAAAAACTGCGCGCCGTTGGGCTTCCGACGACGTTTCCAGCAATCGTCCATCATCGTAACAAGCAATACGATGCGTATTATTTTTGCGGCGACTACGCCGACCAACCGGATGTACCAAACATATATCAAACGGTCGGCATCGATATATGGCGGAAATGGACGACACGTCACGATCCAAACAGCACTGTATCGTTTTATTGGAAAGCGTATGTTCCGATGATGAAAACGATTTTAAAACATGTGCATGACGATAGAAAACAAATAAACGAGCGCGTCATTGTGAAAACAGACGACGGCATTCAACTTGCCGGTCGTGTGGGTGAACAGTATATCCAAATTTATAAAAATGGCAAATGGGAAAATGTGTTGTTAAGCGGAGTCAATATGGGTATCGCGAAACCGGGTCATTTCCCGGGTGAAACAGCGATCACGAAAGAAGAATATTTCCGATGGTTTAAACAAATTGGCGCGATGCATGCCAACGCTGTTCGGGTGTATACGATTCATCCGCCCGCATTTTATGAAGCATTTTATGAATATAACAAAATCGCAAAACAGCCTTTATATTTATTTCATGGCGTTTGGGTCAATGAAGAAACATTTTTACGTACAAACGATGCGTTTGCAAAAGACAATACAGATGAATTTGTTGCGGAAATGAAACGAACGATTGACATTGTGCATGGACGGGCAGCGATCCCACCTCGTCCGGGTCATGCAAGCGGCATATACAAACATGACATTTCACCATATGTGCTCGGTTGGATTTTTGGGGTTGAGTGGGAGCCCACCGTTGTCCATGCGACAAACACGAAACATATGGGCTTGTCAGATTATAAAGGGGCGTACGTGTACACCAAAGGTGCCTCACCGTTTGAAATTTGGCTTGCGCGCATGATCGATGAAGCGATTGCTTATGAAACGAAAACGTATGGTTGGCAACGTCCGGTGAGCTTTACAAACTGGGTGACGACTGATTTGTTGACACACCCGAGCGAGCCGTTAGAAAAAGAAGATTTCGTATCGGTGAATCCGAACGTCATCTATACGACAAACGCTATGCATAGCGGCTTATTTGCGTCATATCACATTTATCCGTATTACCCAGACTTTTTAAACTATGAGCCGAAATATGTCAATTACATTGACCATCGCGGCAAGAAAAACAACTATGCTGGTTATTTGCACGATATGAAGCAAGCACATCGCATGCCGATCGTTGTCGCGGAATTTGGCGTTCCGTCATCGCGCGGCATGACGCACCGTAACGTATACGGGATGAATCAAGGATTTCATTCCGAACAAGAGCAAGGTTTGATTAACAAAAAACTATTCGAAGACATCGTCCATGAAAACATGGCAGGCGGATTTATTTTCACATGGCAAGATGAATGGTTTAAACGAACGTGGAACACGATGGATTACGACAATCCCGATCGTCGTCCATTTTGGTCAAACGCGCAAACGAACGAACAACAATTTGGTTTATTAAGTTTTGATCCTGCGCCAGACGAAACGAAAATGATCAAAGTTGACGGACGAAAAGAAGATTGGGCATTCCAACAAATCGCCCCAGCGTTTCAACAAAACGGTCGTGCGCTATATATGACGAGCGACGAACGATACGTATACATTCGCTACGACACAACGATAAAACAAGACAAAGACGTATATATATTATTTGACACGATCAAAAATCAAGGACAATCAACGATTCTCGACGTGCCAAATGTCAAAACAGAAGGAGTTGACTTCGTCCTCCATTTACGCGGTGAAAAAGAAGGACGATTATGGATTGATAGTTATTACGATTCGTTTTATTATCATTACGGACACGTTTTAAATATGATCGATCGTCTGCCGTATGCAAACAAAAAAAATAACGGCGTGTATCATCCGATTCGCCTCACACTGAATAAAAAATTGCAAATTAAAGGGAAAACATATCCATTCGATTTTTATGAAACAGGCGTCATGACGTTCGGCACAGCCAATCCGCACGATGAAGCATACAATTCATTAACGGACGTGAGCGTCAGCAAACAAAAAGACGGATATGAAATTCGCATTCCATGGGCGCTGTTAAATATGAAAGACCCGAGCATGCATGAAGCGATGGGGGATATGTGGCAGAAGGGACTACAAAGTAGCGAAACAATTGACGGCATTCGCGTCGGCGTGTATGAAAAAGGATTTTCGTTCCCGGCCCATTTAGATGCAAAACAATTTTATACGTACACATGGGACGGTTGGGAAGAGCCGACGTATCACGAACGGTTAAAACGTTCATACGCAATCGTGAAACAAACATATAAGAAGTTTGAAGGAGAGAGGAAATAATGGCAAAAATTTTATTAGCGGAAGATGAAGAAGTATTGCGCATGCTTGTCGTTGATACGTTAGAAGATGAAGGACATGACATTGATGAAGCGTGCGACGGCGAAGAAGCGCTTGAAATGATTAAACAAAACGATTATGACTTAATTTTGCTTGATTATATGATGCCAATATATACCGGATTAGAAGTCATTCAACAAGTACGAAATATGCCCGATAAAAAACATGTAAAGATTATGATGCTATCGGCAAAAAGCCAACAAGCCGACCAGCAGCGCGTACTAGAGGCGGGCGCGGATTACTTTATGGCGAAGCCGTATAGCCCACTAGAACTTGTGCAACGAATCGAGGCGATTTTACATGGAGAAGATGCGTAAGTATTTTCGGAAAAGTTTAGCGAGGCAATTTGTCGTTCTTGTCGCAAGCTTTTTAGTTGTCTTTGTTATTGGGGCAACGTCGTTGTTCGTCTATCAATCGTCGTTAACGACATCGTTTGAACAAAAAAAGAATCAAATCGAAACGAAAATGAAATACGCGCAAGAAATGGAACGGGCGTTTAATCAAGCGTTTTCCGATGCGCGTGGCTATTTGGCGTTCAACCGAAAAGAATTTAAATTAAGCATTTTCCGCCAGCAAGAAAATGCGCAAGCAGCCATTGATGCGCTTGAACTTGTTGCAACAACAAAAGACGATATGCAATTTGTAGCAAAGGCGCGTCAGTTTGCTAGTTACTATTTTGGAGATCTCGTTCCACAAGCAATCGAAGCGTTTGAAAACGGAAATATCCAGAAAGTGTTGAGCTTATCAGAAAATGGTGGTACAGCGTCCATTGAACAATTTCAATTTCAAATGAAAACGTATAAAAATAAATTAAGCGAACAGCTTGATCTTGAATTTCAACAGTTGCGTGATGCGCAAACAACTGCTCAAACGGCGTTTATTTTATTCATTGCTGTGATTTTAGCTATTTTAATTACGATCGCGCGCATCATGATGACAAAAATCGGAAGACCACTCAACGAACTTGCGAAAGTCGCTGAAAAAATTGCAAACGATCAACAAGTCGTTTATGACGAGCTCGAAGCGACAAATCGCGAAGACGAAATTGGGAAACTGGCTAGCGCGTTTAAAAAAATGTTAACGAGCATTCAAGAAAAAGAAGAAAGTTTAATGGCGCACAACGAAGAATTGCTTGCTCAACAAGACGAACTAGAAGTACAACAAGCGGAGCTTGAACAAGCGCTTGAGATGATGCAAGCGCGCGAAAAAGAGTTAAAACGGCATAACGATTTCATCCACGGATTATCGAGTTCGCTCGATAAACAGGAAGTGTTAAAAAGTATCGTGTTCAATATGGCACGTGTCATGGAAGCGGATCGAGGCATGATCGTACTCATGAACGACGAACAGACGCATGCGTCATTTGGTTTATCAGAAAGTGGCGTCGAGCAATTTTTGACGTATATATACAATGGGCTGCATCAGCGATTGTTCGAACAAAAAAAGCCGTTTATGTTGAAGCGGGAGCTGACACCGTCTGAAAAAGGATATCATCAAGAAACGATGTTCGTACATGACGTCTTTTTACCTGTGTTATCCAATACAAACGACGTGCAGGCGATCTTAGTGTTTAGCCGTTTTAGTGGACCGTTTTCCGATGAGGAAATTCAAGAATATGTCGGTTTAACAAAACAAATATCGATTTCATTGCAAAAAATTGCGCTATATGAACAGTCCGAGCAAGCGCGAGAGACGGTGCAACATATTTTAAATACGGTGCAAGAGGGTATTCATTTCGTTGATCGTGACGGTCATAGCGTCATGGTGAATAAACAAATGGTCGCCTTGCTTCAAAAAGAAACGATTGCTGAGCTTGAAGGAGCAAGTTACGAACAATGGGCGCGCGGCTTAGTTGAACAGTCCGATGCGGGCAAAAAGTTATGCGACTATTTACAAGCCATTATTTTTAACGGCGATGAAGAACATGAACCGTTTGTATATCATTTACCGCAAAAACGAAAAGTGATGCAAGTGTACGCTAAACCGTTATATCGTAACGGTGAACGGCAAGGAACGGTATTTGTCCATCGCGATATTACGAAACAATTTGAAGTCGACCAAATGAAATCGGAATTTGTCAGCACCGTCAGCCACGAATTGCGCACGCCACTTTCAAGCGTGCTTGGCTTTACTGAGCTCATGTTGACGAAAGAACTAAAACCTGAACGGCAGAAAAAATATTTAACGACCATTTACCAAGAAGCGAAGCGATTAACCGCGCTCATTAACGACTTTTTAGATGTGCAACGGATGGAGTCAGGAAAACAAACGTACGATAAAAAATACGAAGATATCGTCTCCATTATTGAAAGTGTCATTGAAACGCAAAAAGTAAATACGAAAATCCATCAGTTTCATTTACAAAAAGAAACGGACAAAACGACGGTGTTAGGCGATCGCGATAAGCTTGCCCAAGTGTTTACGAATTTAATTAGCAATGCGATCAAATATTCACCAGAAGGTGGCAACATTACGGTGCGAATTTACGAACGAGGCAATCGCTTGTGTGTTGACGTGCAAGATGAAGGATTAGGTATCCCAGAAGAAGCGTTGCCAAACTTGTTTACGAAATTTTATCGCGTCGATAACTCGGATCGCCGCCGTATTGGTGGAACAGGGCTTGGACTTGCGATCGTGAAAGAAATTGTAAAAGCACACGAAGGGGAAGTAAGCGTCACGTCCGAATTGAAAAAAGGAAGTACGTTTACCGTATCGCTTCCGCTCGTTGCCCTCGCGAGTACGGAAGAAGAGGAGCGCGACAATAACGAAAAGTACGCACATGCGCACGTGATTATTGTCGAAGATGACGAACATTTAGCGGCGTTACTAGAAGCCGAATTAAAAGATAGCGGTTTTCGCGTGAAGCACGTGAAAGAAGGAAAAGAAGCGATTGCCCTCATTGAAAAAGAAAAGCCAGATGCGGTCGTTTTAGATATTATGTTAGAAGAACACGACGCATCTGGATGGGACGTGTTAAAAGCGTTAAAACAAAACGACCAGCTTTCCAATATTCCAATTATTATTTCTTCCGCCTTAGAAGAACGGGAAAAAGGGATGGCGCTCGGGGCGACGAGCTATTTAGTCAAGCCATATCAACCGAGCCAACTGTCGAAAATGATTTTACAAATGTTGTTAAACAAAGAACGACAAGGAGAAATTTTTATTCCAATGCCGAAAGAGGAAGCCGAATAAGGTTTCCTCTTTTTTGTATAAAAACGGGCAGTTATTGCAAACTAGTAAAAAACGAGGCGGAAGAAAAAGGGGACAACATGATGTGGTTTACGAAAAAAAATCGAGTCGATGATGTCGCAAAACGGCTCGCCCATTCGCCAGATTTCATGTGTCGGCGCATGCGATGTCGAGGGAAAATAGTTGACGTCCTGTTTTTAAGTAATTTAATTAATCATGACCACTTACAACAAAACGTTTTGGCGTTTATTCATGAACAAGAAGACGTCTCCATTGACCAACTTGCCCGTTGCTTGCCGATTGGAGCAATACGTATATGTGAAACAGAGGAAGAGATGGCATCCGTTATACGTGACGGCTGGGCGGTCATCTCCATTGAAAAAGAAAAGCGCGCCCTTGCCGTCAATATTGCCGAAAAAGTCGAACGGTCGCTTGAAAAGGCAGAGACGGAATCACTCGTTCTCGGTCCGAAAATGTCATTTACCGAGTCGATTGATACGAACATTCGCATTTTACGTCAAAACATTACAGATGAACATTTAGTAACGGAAAAAATAACGATCGGGGAACGCAACAAACTTGAAGTGCGCGTCGTCTATATTCAAGACGTTGCGGACGAAACGAACGTTCAAACTGTAAAACAACGACTATCGGAGCTACATATTGATGAGGTAATTGATAGCTCGGTATTAGCTCAACTGTTAGACGATCATGCATATACGATTTTTCCGCAATATTTATTAACCGAACTTCCTGACCGCTTGGCGTATAGCTTAATGAAAGGGCGCATCGGCATTTTTGTTGATCGTAGCCCGACGGTTATTATTTGTCCGACGACGTTTTTTAGCTTTTTTGAAACGACGGAAGACATTTATTTACGTTGGACGATGAGCACGATTTTACGCGCTGTTCGTATGCTTGGTATTTTTGCTTCCATCTTCTTGTCGCCGCTTTATGTCGCTGTCATTACGTATCATTACGAAGTCATTCCTTCTGCGTTGCTGTTGACGATTGGCGAATCGCGTTCACGCGTGCCATTTCCTCCTGTCATTGAAGCGTTATTTCTTGAATTTATGATTGAGTTGTTGCGCGAAGCAGGGGCGCGCTTGCCGACAAAAGTCGGTCAAACGATGGGTATCGTCGGCGGTATCGTCCTCGGACAAGCAGCGGTCGATGCGGGATTTACGAGCAACGTGCTCATTATTATCGTCGCATTAAGTGCGCTCGGTTCATTTACGGCGCCAAGTTATGAAATGGGCGCAACGATTCGCATTTTACGCTTTCCGATCATTTTACTTGCGGCACTTTGGGGACTTGTTGGTATTTTTATTGGCGTGAGCCTTTTGCTTATTCATTTATTGAAACTGACATCGCTCGGACGCCCGTATTTATCACCTATTTATCCATTTCGTTTGGCAGATATGAAATATGCATTTATGCGTTTGCCAATTAAGTTTTATAGCGAGCGTCCGAAAACGAACCGTCCAAAAAACTCTCGCCGCTTTTCATGGCGAGAAGCGATGAAACGAAAGGATTTGGATGAATGATGAAAACGCCACACGAACGGCTATCGATTAACGCATACCTCGTTTTTTTTCTCGTTCATACTGCGCAAATTGGACTTGGAATTGTCGGTGTGCAGCGCGTCATTTTCGTCGAAGCGCGTCAAGATGCGTGGATTGCAGTGTTGCTAAGCGGTCTATGGATTCATCTCGTCGTTTTCGTCATTTATCAAACGTTAAAACAAACAGAATATGATAACATTTTTTCGCTTCATACGTTCGTTTACGGACGAGTGCTCGGTTGGGTCGTTAACGCAGCGGTTGTCGTTTATTTTTTAATGGCGTATACGTCCATTTTATTAGGTTATGTGGAAATGGCATTAACGTGGATGTATCCTGATTTTCCCCTTTGGGGCGGGACACTGATTTTAGTCGTTTTAACGGTATATGCGCTATACGGTGGCGGATTTCGCCTCGTAGCAGGTGTCAGTTTTTTAACATTTTTTATGACGATTTGGATTGTCATCGTTGTCTTTCAACCGCTTAAATACGCGGAATGGATCCATTTACTTCCTATTTGGGAAGCGACACCAAAACAAATGACAAACGGCGTATTAAAAACAGCGTATACGATGCTCGGGTTTGAAGTATTATACATCGTTTATCCGTTCGTAAAAGAAAAACAACGCGCGCATCGTTACGCCCAACTTGGCGTGTTACTCACAACATTTCTCGTAGCTTCCGTGACGGTCATTGCGATTGTTTTTTTTAGCCCAATGCAACTCGATGTCACCATTTGGGCATCGTTATCGATGTTTACAATCATTAAATTTCCGTTTATTGAACGATTTGAATATGTCGTTATTCCGCTTTGGTTGCTCGTCATTTTACCGAATTTACTTATGTTTATGTGGGCGATGACGCGCGGCGGAAAAGCGCTTTTTCACGTCAAACAAAAATATTTGTTATTCATTTTTGCGTGTGTTGCTTATGCGCTCGCTTTATTTTTTGAAAAACGAGCGACCATTAATGAATTTATCGACAAAGTGGGGTATTACGGATTCGGATTTAGCTTTATTTATCCGTTTTTTTTATATGTATTTGTGCGCATGAAAATGTGGATAAAGGGGAGCAACAAATGAAATGGCTCATTGCTTGTATGTTGTTACTAAGTGGTTGCGTCTCGCCACGCGTGTTAGAAAGACAAGGTATTATTACGACAGCAGGATTTGATAAAAAAGGAAATTTATACGAAGTCGGTTCGGTTATGCTTTCGTTTCAAACGGCAGGCTCGTCGATGTCGGAAGTGATTGAAGCGACAAATAAAACGAGTAAAGGCGCTCGTCAAGATTTAGAAGCACAAACGAGCCACGATTTAGGCTCGGGACAAATTCGCGTTGTCCTATATGGAAAAGAATTAGCGGAGAAAGATGGCATTTTTTCATTAACCGATACGTTGCAACGCGATGCGAATATCGGATCGCTCGTCTACTTGGCGGTTGCCGAACCGAGCGCGAAGCAAGTAGTAAAAAGTAAAAAACACGAAGATACGCCAGATATAGGAACATACTTATACCGATTAATCGAAAAAAACTTGCGGAGCGAGTCGTTGCTTGCTGCGACGTTACATGAGTTTATTCATAGCTATTACGACGTCGGCAAAGACCCTGTATTACCTTGTTTATCATTGCGTGATGATAAACCGATTATTGAAAAAGTGGCGTTATTTCGCGGAGACAAATTTGTTGGAACGGTGCGACTTGATGAAAGTTTTTATATTAAAATGCTTGCGTCGGAATATAACACAGGACTAAAAAATATTACGGTGTCTCGAGATGAAGTAGCCCCATTGTTAATCAAGAAAAAGGGGAAAAAAGTGAATATCGTTATGAACGAAATTCGCACGAAACGAAAAATTACATTCGTCAGTCAAAAACCAACGCCGCATTTTCGTGTGACAGTAAAAATGCAAACAGAAATTTTAGAGATGTCTGAAAAAATGAAACCGATTATGCAAGCCAATATTCATGTTTTAGAACGAGCAATCGAAAAACAAATGAAAAAAGAAATCGAGCAGTTATTAGCGAAATTAAAAGCATACAAAACCGATCCGATCGGATTTGGGCAAATATATGACCATTCGGTGCGCAAATTGCAATTGACGCCAAAGCAATGGGACAAGTTGTATCAAGATACACAAATCGATGTCGATGTGAACGTATCGATTTTACGAACAGGAACAATTGACTAATTTGTATTTCTTCATGAAAAGCTATTTTCAATTGTCGAACCATATGTTTTAATAAAGGGGGAGGGAAGAAAACAAAAAGCGAGGATTACAACATGAATGAACAGCAGTTTCTGTACCAACACCCTCCATTTATGAAATGGGAGGCCGTTGGACAACAGTTTGAACAGTATGCGATTTTTTTTGTTACGAATGAGGATGGAACGATCGTATATATGGACGACTCGTTTATGAAACAGTTGTCACGCCGTTATGGAGCCGTCCAACAATTGGTTGACCGTGCCCATGAAGCTGTTGTCGCATTACATACGAATGATACGTGGCGCGGAAAAACGATCGTTGATCATCGCCCGGCATACATGCACGTATATTCGTTTCATTCGCATCTCATTTGGACAGGATGCTTTTTGTTAGATCATGACGGTTCGGACATATTAACAGGTGTGTTATCATACGATTCGTTTAGCCAAATGCTTCGCGAGCGTATGAATAAACGTGAGCCGTTTGCATTATTGTCGCTCAATTTAGATCGTTTTAAATTTATTAACGATTTAATTGGATATGAGTGCGGAAATGAGTTGTTGAAGCAAGTGGCAGAGCGACTGCGTCGCTATGAAGGTGGCATCGTCGCAAGACAAGCGCGCGACCAATTTTTTCTCGCTTTTTATACGACTGATCGAAATGAATTGCGTCGTATCATTGGCGACGTCATTCAACTATTTACGACTCCATTTCAGCTGACTGAACAAGAGTTAACCGTGACGCCAAGCATTGGGGTAAGCGTCTTTCCTCATGATGCGACCGATTGGACGACGCTCATTTCATCTGCCGATTTAGCGCTTGAAATCGCAAAGGAAAACGGTGGAAATACGTACTGTTTTTATACGAACGAATTAAAAAAGACGAACGAAGAAAAACTGTACATTCAACATAGCATTCGCAAAGCGTTAAAACAAAATGAATTTACGCTTCACTATCAACCAATTGTCGACATTCAAACAGGCGATATTGTGGCAGTTGAAGCGCTGCTTCGCTGGTTTCATCCGAAGCGCGGTTGGATTTCACCGGCAACGTTTATTCCGATTGCTGAAGAAACGAATTTAATTCAACCGCTTGGCGATTGGGTATTGCGTCAAGTATGTGAACAAAGTAAAGCATGGAGGAGAAAAGGACTTCCTCACGTTCAAATTGGCGTAAACGTATCGATTAAACAATTTTTGCAAGCAGATTTAGTCAAACATATTGAACATGTGTTGCACACGTACGATTTAGACCCGTTTTGCTTGAAATTAGAAATTACTGAAAGTATGGCGATGCATCACGTCGACTATGTGCTCGCCCAGTTGCAGTCATTAAAAAGTTTAGGATTGCAACTGGCTGTCGATGATTTTGGGACAGGCTATTCTTCGTTAAACTATTTAAAAAAATTGCCGGTTGATATTATTAAAATTGACCGTTCATTTGTACAAGATATGGTGAAACATTCATACGATTTATCGATCGTTCGAGCTGTCATTCAGGTGGCACACAGCTTGCAGATGAAAGTCGTTGCTGAAGGGGTTGAAACGGAACAACAGCTCGCTATTTTACGAAACGAAGGATGTGACCGTGCCCAAGGCTATTACTTCAGCAAACCGCTCTCCGCTGAACAATTTGAACAATTAGTCCAATAAGAAAAGGGCGATCTCATTAAGAGGCCGCCCTTTTGTGTAATATAATAGAGTGTATAAATATGCTTGTTACTTTTCGAAGGAGGCTTGTCCTTATCGAAACGTTTTCCCGAACCGATGCGGACGTGCCCAATCGTACCTTTTCGCTTTCGGCTCGGCATCTTCTGGTGAAATGCCTGTATACGCTTGTAATAATCGCTTCGCTTGAGACAACGGCATTTTAACAACAGGGTTGCGATATGAATCGTCCAACGTACCGAGATGAGGCAAATGCTTGAAGTCTTCTTTTGTTGGAGGTATGTGGAAGTAATACGCACCGATCGCCACAAGCACATCCGATTTTTGTTGGCTGTACTTCGGATTTCGGGAAAAATGAAGCCCAACTTTTTTCGCTTTTCCTTCTTCGAGCATTTTTTCAATCGTTTTTTTCTTTAATAAATACAAGTAAGAAGGGTTTAAAGCTGTTTTCGCATGACGGTTGACAGTAAACAGCGCGACCGACAAATTTTCAACGGTGCATTCGACTGTTTCCATATTTACTCAACTCCTTTTCATTTTGGTACATTTATATTATACACGATCGTTTATGTTTTTGGAAAATTTTCAATTTATTTTTTTAGGGAGGTTGAACGTTGAAGTACGGTATTATTGATATTGGCTCAAATACGATGCGTCTTGTCATTTACGAACAAAGTAAAAGCGGGCGTTTACGCGAAAGAGAAAACGTAAAAATTGCCGCTCGCTTGCGCAACTATTTAACTGAAGACGGTTGGTTCACGGAGGAAGGATTGCGCGTTCTTTTAGACGGGCTTCTTACGTTTCAAGATGTGACGCGCTTCCATCGGTTGCACGATGTGAAATGTGTCGCAACGGCAACGATTCGTCAAGCGCGCAATCGCGACGACATCGTTCGTATCGTTGCGGAACGAACCGATTTTCGTATTCGTATTTTATCCGAATATGAAGAAGCATACTACGGTTTTTTAGCGGTCATTCAATCGACATCGTTTCATGAAGGAATTACGATTGATATTGGCGGTGGAAGTACGGAAGTAACGTATTTTTACAATCGCGAACTTGTCGACTATCATAGCTTTCCGTTTGGCGCGCTATCGCTAAAGCGTGAATTTGTCGCTGGAAACGTGCCAACGGATGAAGAACTACAAACGTTACGGGCATACGTCGAAAAGCAATTTCAATCGCTTCCGTGGCTCAAACAACGTCGCTTGCCGATCATTGCGATTGGCGGAAGCGCCCGCAACGTCGTCCAAGTACATCAAATGTTGCAAAACTACCCGATTGCCGGCATTCATCAATATGAAATGAATCGTGAGCATATCGTGCAAGTAAAAAAATATTTGCGCGCTCTTACATTTGAACAACTTCAAAAAGTGGAGGCGTTATCGAAAGATCGGGCTGATTTAATTATTCCAGCTGTCGAAGTGTTCCAAACGTTATACGAAACGGTCGATGCGACGATGTTTATTTTAAGTCGAAAAGGATTGCGCGACGGCATTTTTTACGAACAGTTTGGACCGATTATTTTTCCCAGCGTATTAGATGAGAGTTTTTTTGAATTAGCCCAAGACTACGAAGTGAATACAAATCATGTGCAGCACGTATTAAAACTAGTTATTCAACTGTTTGAACAAATGCGTTCGCTCTCCCTTTTCCCATTGACAGGCGAAGATCTCGTTTTATTAAAACGCGCTACCCACGTGTTTTATTTAGGACAATATGTCGATGAAGAAGCGAGTAGCCAACATACGTTTTACCTTTTAGCTAATCGAACGATTGACGGATTAAGCCATCGCGATCGTGTGCAATTAGCACTTGTTGCTTCATTTAAAAATAAAACGTTGTTTAAACAATACGTCCAGCCGTTTCACACATGGTTTACACGTGCTGAACAAAAAAAGCTTCGTTTTCTTGGTGCCTTGTTAAAATTTGCTTATAGCTTAAACGACACGAAGCGAAATATCGTCAACCGCCTGCAACTCGAACTTCAACAAGAAACGATCGTCATACACATTTTTTGCAGTCAATCGTTTAAGGCGGAGGAGTATCAAGCGGAAAAACATAAAAAACATATGGAAAAAATGTTAAAACGCCCGATTCAATTACAGTTTCATTTGGAGGGATGAGGATGGATTTTAGTCACCCGATGTATTACAACAACCGCGAATTAAGTTGGCTAGCGTTCAACGAGCGCGTCTTGCAAGAGGCGATGGACGAACGCAATCCGTTATTAGAACGATTAAAATTTTTAGCGATTTTCAGCTCGAATTTAGATGAGTTTTTTATGGTGCGCGTCGCTGGCTTAAAAGATCAAGTGAAGGCCGGTTTTAATAAGCCAGAAAATAAAGCAGGACTAACGCCGAAAGAACAGTTGAAAAAAATTGCGAAAAAAACGCATGAGCTCGTTCGGTTGCAGTACGACATGTACAATCGGACGTTATTGCCGATGTTGCATGAGGAAGGGGTACATTTGCTTGCGCCACACGAATGGAACGATGAGCAACGAACATACTTGCAAACGTATTTTATGAAAAATATTTTTCCTGTGTTAACGCCGATGGCTGTTGATGCGTATCGTCCGTTTCCGATGTTGTTAAACAAAAGCTTAAATTTAGCAATCGTCCTTGAAGATGATGAAGAAGATGATGACGATCGAAAAAAATTAGCGATTGTACAAGTGCCTGCTGTGTTACGTCGTTTCATTCCTTTGCCTACACATAGCGACACGCACGCTTATGCGCTATTAGAAGATGTCATTACGACATTTATTTATACGTTATTTAAAGGATACACCGTCTCATCCGTCACACAATTTCGCATTACACGCAACGCAGATTTAACGATTCATGAAGAAGGGGCACGCGACTTATTAAAAGAAATTGAAAAAGAGTTAAAAAAGCGAAAGTGGGGCGCGGCCATTCGACTTGAAATGAGTAAAAAAGGATTTGACGAATGGGTGCTCGACTATTTATTAGATGAGCTAGAAATTCATGAAAAAGATGTGTACAAAATTGATGGACCAATTGATTTAACGTTTTTATTTTCGTTTTATCATGAAGTGGCGCGATACAAAGAACATTTAATTTTTGAAACGCTCATTCCACAACCGCCAAAGGATTTAGATGATGACGAAGACATATTTGAAAAAGCGAAAGAGCACGATTTATTATTTCATCATCCGTATGAGTCGTTTGAACCTGTCATCGATTTCATTTCTGATGCGGCAGATGACCCGGATGTGTTAGCCATTAAACAGACGCTATATCGTGTGAGTGGTGATTCACCGATTATTGAAGCGTTAAAGCGTGCGGCGGAAAACGGGAAACAAGTGACCGTTCTCGTCGAATTGAAGGCGCGATTTGATGAAGAAAATAACGTGCAATGGGCAAAAGAGCTTGAAAAAGCAGGTTGCCACGTCATTTATGGCATGACGCATTTAAAAACGCATAGTAAAATTACGTTAATTGTTCGGCAAAAACAAGGAAAAATTGAACGTTTTGTTCATTTAGGAACAGGCAACTATAACGATGCGACTGCGAAAGTGTATACGGACTTCGGCTTTATTACAGCAAACGAGCAATTTGGGGAAGATGCGACAAACTTTTTCAATTATTTAAGCGGTTATATGGAAAAACCACCGTTTCATCATTTATCCGTCGCTCCGTTTGATTTACGACAACAATTTTTACAACTCATTGATGAAGAAATTCGTTACCATAAACAATACGGTGATGGACGCATCATCGCGAAAATGAACTCGCTGACAGATAAACAGCTCATCATGAAGCTATATGAAGCGTCGCAAGCGGGGGTACAAATTGATTTAATTGTGCGCGGTATTTGTTGTTTACGTCCACAAATTGAAGGAGTAAGTGAAAACATTCGCGTTCGCAGCATCGTCGGGCGCTTTTTAGAACATAGTCGTGTCTATTATTTTCACCATCACGGACAAGCGCGCGTCTTTTTATCGTCTGCCGACTGGATGACGCGCAATATGGATCGGCGCATTGAAATTTTGTTCCCGATTTTCCGTCAACAATTAAAAGAGCGACTCATTGAGGTGCTACACATTTTGCTTTCTGATAACGTCAAAGCGCGTGAACAAGATGAACATGGGGAATATCATTATGTGAAACGAAAAGATGGAGAAGAAGAAATCGACAGCCAAATGATATTGTTTCAAATGGCTTACGATGTTGCAGATGATGAAGAATGAGGTGATATGATGAAAGAAAGCGGAGCAGTCGCCATAGGCGGAGCGTTAGGGGCGTTATGTCGATACGGTGTGGCGCTTATCTTTCCGTTTCTCACATTTCCGTGGGGAACGTTGCTCGTTAATTATATCGGTTCATTTTTGCTCGGTGCGCTGACGTCTTATGTCGGAAAACGGAAAATAGCTGAATGGTTGCGACTTGCGATCGGTACGGGATTTTGCGGCGGATTGACGACGATGTCGACGTTTAGTAAAGAAACGGTGATGTTATGGCATACACATGCTACATTAGCGAACGGATATGTACTTATATCTTTTATTGGCGGCTTGCTTTGTTGTTATGCGGGCGTATATGTCGGTGAACGAGCAGTCGGAAAACAAGTAGGTGAAGTGTCATGATGTATGTAGCACTTGGTGGGGCATTAGGTGCGTGGTGTCGGTACAAGCTTGGCATATGGCTACTACGTTGGACAAAACAATCACCTGTTCCGCTATCCATTTTGCTCATCAACTGGCTCGGTTCATTCGGGCTCGGTTTCGCTCTTTCGTCCGGTGTTCAATCGATTGGGGTGACAGTCGGGTTTTTCGGGGCGTTTACGACGTTTTCAACATTTAGCGTGGAAGCACTTCAACTTGTATTGCATAAACAACATAAAGAGGCGCTAATTTATATCGGTGCGTCAATCGTTGGGAGCATATTGTTGTTCCAAGCCGGGTTTATGTTATAACCCGGCTTTTAACGTAAATAACGTGAGTTCTGGCGGCGTTAAAAAGCGAAATGGCATGCGCGTCGTACCAAGCCCACGATTAACATACAATGTAAGCTGCTCGACGTCGTAAAATCCTTCAACGTATTGTTTCGCTAACGGTGGAGTAACGAGCGGACCGATCCACGGCAATTGAATTTGTCCACCGTGGCTATGACCAGACAGCTGAAGATGAAACGGATAGACGCTTGCTTGCGTCACAAGATCAGGTTCATGAATTAAAGCGATCGTATACGTTTCTTTTGGCAACTGTTGCACCGTTTTTGCGAAATTGGGCTTACCGAGCATAAAATCATCCAACCCAGCAATGACAATTTGTTCGCTACCTCGTTTGACAGATACCCATTCGTTTACAAGTAAACGAAATCCACTCGTGTGCATCATTCGTTTATATATGTCTGTGCCGTATCCACCATGATCGTGATTGCCATAAATACAAAATTTGCCTAGTGGAGCGTGAAGTTGGGAGAGCAGCGATGTAATCGCATCGACATGTGCATATTTGTTCGGCTCATCAAGCAAATCGCCTGTAAAACAAATGAGATGTGGCTTCAAGTCATTCATTCGTTCGACGACTTGTTGAAAATGACGAACCGTATAATGATATCCGATATGCACATCGCTAAATTGAAGCAGCCGACAGCCATCAAAGCTTTTTGGAATAAGCGGATGCACGATCTCATAACGCCGTACCGTCAGCCGTCGCGGTTCAATATATTTCGCATACATATATCCTGCCGTTGAAAGCAATGCTCCTTTGACGAACAAAGAAAAAAACGTTTCCAAAAAATCTCGTCGTTTCATTCGCTTCAAACCTTATACGTAAAATGTTCTTCACTCATTATAAAAGAAAAAAGTTGATAAAAACAGTAAAAACAATGTTAAAAATTTTCTAAATATATAGTACAATAAAAATGAATGAATAACCATTCATAAAGGGGATGAGAAAATGAACGGAAAAGTCATTATTGTGACAGGCGGTTCAAGCGGTATGGGGAAATATATGGCGAAACAATTCGCGGAACAAGGGGCGCATGTCGTCATTACAGGAAGACGAAAAGAAGCGCTTGAAGAAGCAGCGAACGAAATTGGCGGGAGCGTGTTGCCGATCGTTATGGACGTGCGCAAGCCAGAATTAGTCGCTGCGATGGTGAAAGAAACGGATGAACGTTTCGGGAAAATTGATGCGTTAATTAACAACGCTGCCGGCAATTTTATTTGTCCAGCGGAAAAACTATCTATTAACGGATGGAATAGCGTCATTGACATCGTCTTAAACGGCACGTTTTATTGTAGTCGAGAAGTCGGAAACTATTGGATTGAAAAAGGGCAAAAAGGGTCAATCATTAACATTGTCGCTACATACGCATGGGGAGCGGGAGCGGGCGTCATTCATTCTGCGTGCGCCAAAGCGGGCGTATTAACGATGACGCGCACGTTAGCGGTCGAATGGGGAAAAAAATACGGTTTTCGCGTAAACGCTATCGCCCCAGGACCAATTGAGCGAACAGGCGGGGCAGAAAAGCTCATTTTATCAGAAGAAATGGAAAAGCGCGTAAAAGATAGCGTACCGCTCGGCCGCTTCGGAACGCCAGAGGAAATCGCTGGTGTCGCCTCATTTTTACTTTCCGATGCCGCTGCCTATATTAACGGCGAATGCATTACCGTTGACGGCGGGCAATGGCTCAATCAACATCCGTTTTAATGCGACGTTTCTTGACGTCGCTTTTTTTATTTGATGGTACGATGATGCGCATTTCTTATGATATAATGAGTGAAAAAACGGGGGAGGAGGCGTCGTTTTGGATGCGCTAGACATTTTAACACATATCGATCAAGTCGTTCCGTATTATCAACCGATTTTTAGCGCCGATGAGCAATGCATTGTTGGTTATGAAGTGCTTGGTCGCTTTCAACAAGGCAACGAAGTCATCAGCCTCGGCCCATTTTTTCACGACGAAACGATTCCAGAAGAATTTCGCATGGAAGTCGATTATGCGGTGACGACGAAAGCGCTCGAACAGTTCGTAAATGAACAGCCCGCGTCACTTATTTTTATTAACCGCGACGCCAATGTGTTAATGATTGACCGCGGTGAGTCATTTTTACAACTGCTTTTTCAATACAAGGAAAAAGGGTTGTCGCTCAATCAAATCGTGCTTGAAATTACGGAACATCATTTTAAAGGCGACATTCAACAGCTCGGACACGTGCTCACATATTTGCGTACATACGGCATTCAAATTGCGGTCGATAACATCGGAAAAGAAAGTAGCAATTTAGATCGCATTCGTTTGTTAGCACCAGATTTATTAAAAATTGATTTACATTCGTTGCGCACGTCAACCGTATCGTACGATGATGTACTGTATTCCATTTCGCTTTTAGCACGCAAAATTGGTGCGACACTTTTGTATGAAGATATCGAAAACGCCTTTCAGCTACAATATGCATGGCGAAACGGCGGAAGGTATTATCAAGGTTATTATTTGCACGAACCTTCGCCATCATTTCTTCCGAACGATTTATTAAAAGATCGATTGCGCGATCAATTTCATACGTTTATTCAACACGAAAAAAAGAAACTGCAAACGTTATACGATATTTCCGAACAATTTCAAGCGCGCGTATCAGATCTTGTTGCTAAACATAAAAAAGTATCATCGTTCAATGAGCTCATTTCCGCCTTGGCGAAACAGTTAAGCGATTGTAGTTTTCGCATTTACGTATGCGATGAAGACGGTTTTCAACAGTCTGCGAACATGTTTAAAAAAGGAGATACGTGGGAATTACAGCCACAATATGAAATGAAAAACTGGAGCTGGCGCCCATATTTTCTCGAAAACATCATTCGTATGCGTTCACGCAAACGCGGCATTTTATCTGATTTATACAGCGATATTGAAACAGGAGAAATGATTCGCACATACTCGTATCCGATTGACGAGCATCATTATTTATTTATTGATTTAACGTATGAATATTTATTTGAACATAATGCTCATTTGTAATAAAACGTCGCTTGCGGTGGAAAAGTAAACATGAGGTGAGTGATGATGGATACATTTTCTTGGATGCTTTTGTTAATCGCAAGCGGGGTATTAGTCGGAGGGCTTGTATATACGTATCAAGTTGGTAAGCGGCAAAAAACGCAAGGCGAATACGATACGAGCGTTGGCGAAAAAGTGGCTGCTCATCCGTATGTGCGCAATCCAGTCTTTATTGCATACATCGTGTTTGTTGCCCTTTTACTCGGTTATATTGCATACGTCGCGCTTCAAATGTAAGCCCGCTTTTGTGGGCTTTCGTTTTTGTTTACTTTTTTCGCGATTCTTGGTACAGTAGTGAATAGTCGTTGAAATACGTATCGGAAAGGAATGAACGTCATGTCGCAATTATTAGGCATTATTCAACGTTTAATTAGCTTGCAAGAACAAAAAACAGGAACGAACGAAGCGCCACAACGCAACTTTGAAGTAAACGGTGAAAAAAAATGTAGCGTCACATATTACGAAAAAACAAATACGTTCGTATTAGAAGTGTACGAAAAAGGCGAAAAGCCGAAATCGTATCAATTTGACAACATCGATATGATCGCCATTGAAATTTTTGATTTGTTGAATTAAGTCTTCACATGTGTGAAGGCTTTTTATTTTACTTCTCGCTTTTCCTTATCGAAATGAACATGGTACAATGACAAATGGGGATTATATTGGGAAAGGCGGAATGACGATGCAACAACCACCGCTCATTGACTTGATGATTCCGTCCGATAAAGTGGCGCACGTGCAAGTGGGGAATCATTTAGAACACGCATTATTAGTACTAACGCGCACAGGATATTCGGCTGTCCCTGTGTTAGATATGACGTATAAACTACAAGGGCTCATTAGTATGACGATGATTATGGATGCGATTTTAGGTATTGAGCGCATCGAATTTGAGCGACTAGAGACGATGAAAGTTGAACAAGTGATGCAGCGCAACATTCCGCGCTTACATGTGAACGATTCATTTTTAAAAGCGTTGAAGTTGCTCATTGATCATCCGTTCGTTTGCGTTGAAAACGATGCCGGCTACTTTGCGGGAATTATTACCCGTCGCGAAATATTAAAACGGTTTAACCGCTCGATGTACGAAAAGCGACAATAAGCTTGTCACTGCTTGTTTCATTTGTTAAAGTAAAAAAATAAAGCGATAAGGAGGAACTCACGATGATGATGGATGCCAATGAAATTATTTCATTTATTCAAAACAGTAAAAAGAAAACCCCTGTGAAAGTATACATAAAAGGAGATATCGCCGACATCGACTTCGGTCCGAGCGCGAAAACGTTTATTACCGGTCATACAGGCGTCGTATTTGGCGAATGGGCGGACATTGAAGCAGCTATTGAAGCAAATAAACATAAAATTGAAGATTACGTCGTCGAAAACGATCGTCGCAATTCAGCCATCCCGCTTCTTGATTTAAAACATATAAAAGCGCGCATCGAGCCGGGAGCGATCATTCGCGATCAAGTACAAATTGGCGACAACGCGGTCATTATGATGGGTGCCGTCATTAACATCGGTGCCGTTGTTGGTGAAGGTACGATGATTGATATGAACGCTGTGCTCGGTGGACGTGCGACAGTAGGGAAAAACTGCCACGTCGGTGCAGGAGCAGTTCTCGCCGGTGTCATCGAGCCACCATCGGCGAAACCGGTCATCGTCGAAGACGACGTCATGATCGGAGCAAACGCGGTCATTTTAGAAGGTGTAACGGTTGGAAAAGGCGCAGTCGTTGCCGCTGGGGCAATTGTCACAGAAGATGTGCCGCCATATACCGTTGTCGCAGGCGTGCCAGCGCGCGTCATTAAACAAATCGATGAAAAAACGAAAGCAAAAGTAGAAATTAAACAAGAACTTCGCCAACTATAAAGCGTGGATCGATTCCACGCTTTTTTCAAAAGGAGAGGTTAACATGAGCGATTTTATTCATATTCGCCGCGATTTGCATCAAATTCCCGAACTCGGCTTTCAAGAGTTTAAAACACAACAATACATATTGAACTATATTGCAACGCTTCCGCAAGAACGAATGCAAATCAAAACGTGGAGAACAGGGATTTTCGTTCGTGTTCTCGGCACAGCGCCAACGAAAACGATCGGTTATCGCGCCGATATGGACGGATTGCCGATTGACGAACAAACAGACGTCCCGTTTCGTTCAACACATGAAGGACGCATGCATGCATGTGGACACGATATGCATATGGCAATCGCCCTCGGTGTGCTCACTCACGTCGTCCATCATCCGATTCGTGATGACATGCTGTTTATTTTTCAACCAGCAGAAGAAGGGCCGGGCGGAGCGCTTCCGATGCTTGAGAGCGACGAGATGAAACAATGGATGCCCGATATGATTCTCGCTTTGCATATCGCTCCACAATATCCGGTCGGAACGATTGCGACGAAAGAAGGGTTGTTGTTTGCGAACACGTCTGAGCTTTTTATCGATTTAATCGGCAAAGGTGGGCATGCCGCATTTCCACATGAAACGAAAGATATGGTCGTTGCAGCTAGCGCCTTAATTATGCAACTGCAAACGATCGTCTCGCGCAACGTCAATCCGCTTGATAGCGCCGTTATTACGGTTGGCAAACTGACAAGCGGTACGGTACAAAACGTCATCGCAGAACGCGCACGGTTAGAAGGGACGATTCGTACGCTTTCACCTGAAGCGATGGAAAAAGTGAAAGGGCGCATCGAAGCAATTGTGCGCGGCATCGAAGTCGCTTACGACTGCGAAGCGCATATCGATTACGGCTCGATGTATTATCAAGTGTACAACGACGAAACATTAACGAATGAATTTATGCAATTTGTTGAAAAAGAGACAAACGTCCGCCTCGTTCGTTGTCAAGAGGCAATGACAGGTGAAGATTTCGGCTACATGCTTGCGCGCATCCCGGGCTTTATGTTTTGGCTCGGCGTGCAATCGCCGTTCGGTTTGCATCATGCGCAATTAAATCCGAACGAACAAGCCATCGATGTCGCCATCCAACTTCTCACCCGTTACGTCACTTGGAAAGGAAATCATCATGTAAAGGAAGAAGAACAATGAAATTACGAGAACAAATGCCATCATTAGACGGAGCAACAGTCGTACTAAACGGAAACGTCACTCGCGAACAGCTCGTCGGTAAACCGACGCTCGTTCATTTTTGGGCGGTGAGTTGCCATCTTTGTAAAGACGGAATGAAACAAGTCAACGCTTTTCGCGATCGCTATAAAGATGAATTACACGTCATTTCGATTCATATGCCACGGCGCGATGGCGATGAAAACGTAGAAGTCGTCAAACAGCTAGCTGAGCAATACGGCATGACCCATCCGATTTTCATTGACAACGACCATCGGTTAAAAGAGGCGTTTGATAATCGCTGCGTGCCAACGTATTATATATTTGATGCAGATGGTAAGCTTCGTCATTACCAAGCAGGTAGTGGCGGTGTGAATATGCTAGAAAAACGGATTTTGCGTGTGCTTGAAGAAAATCGAACAAGAGGGGATATTGAATGAAAAAGAAGGAGTTTGCCGTGATTGGTCTTGGACGCTTTGGCGGTAGCGTATGTCGCACGTTAAGCGAACAAGGCATGGAAGTGCTTGCGATTGATATAAACGAAGATAAAGTGAACGAATACGCATCCATTGCTTCGCAAGCGGTCGTTGCTGACTCAACAGACGAAAACGTCTTAAAAAGCTTAGGCATTCGTAACTTCGACCACGTCATCGTCGCCATCGGTGATAACATTCAAGCGAGCATTTTAACAACGCTGATTTTAAAAGAGCTTGGTGTTGAAAAAATTACAGTGAAAGCAACGAACGATTATCACGAAAAAGTGCTGAAAAAAATTGGAGCGGATCATATCGTTCATCCAGAACGAGATATGGGTGAACGAATTGCTAACAATATGATTTCAAACAACGTGCTCGACTATTTAGAGCTATCCGACCGCCATAGCATCGTTGAAATTGTCGCAAACGAACGACTGCACGGTCATTCGCTTCTTGAGTTAGACATTCGCGCGAAATACGGCATTAACATTGTCGCGATTAAACGAAACAACGACATTATCGTCTCACCGCTTGCATCAGAAATGATTTACGAAGGTGACATTTTAATTGTCATCGGTGCCGATCAAGACATCGATCGCTTTGAAAGCGAAGTCGTTGGGGGATAAGAAAAGAAGGTGTCCAAACGGGCACCTTCTTAAAAAAAGATAGAGTATATTGCTGGCTTCTTTCATAGCTATTTATTTGTGAAATTTTTGAAGTTTTTTTGTTTCTCTTCTAGATATTTTAATTGGATTTCAAATACTTTTTCTCTTGGTACGTAATGAATGACTCCTTGTTTCAAAAGTGCGTCCACTTTTTTTACTTTTTTCATTATTTCTCTCTGAATCTTTGTATTTTTAATTTCAAAAGGAACATCATTTAAAGTATATGGTTGTCCAATGAATTGTTTATGAATAATATACATATTTTGTATCAATAAATAACTATCATAACGGTTGATTTTAATGGGGTGTATAAAATCTGGTCTTTTTATCGATAATGCTTTAATCTTTCCATTTTTATCATTATCTTTTGTGATGGGGATACAAAAAAGCCCATTAGGGAATTGTTCTTTTTCAATGACTAAAATTAACGCAGGTCTTCTCTCTTTTATAGGTACTTTATATTGTGTCCAGTCGGTGATTGAAAAAAATTCTTCCTTGATAAAATAAATTTTAAAATGTTCAGACATATCGTAATACCCCAATCTAAAAAAAGAAGCGGATACCCCGCTTCTTTTTTGACAAGTTTTCGAGTCCGCCACTTATGAGTCGCCTGCGGATGGGCGACAAGTTTTCGAGTCCGCCACTTATGAGTCGCCTGCGGATGGGCGACAAGTTTTCAAATCACTTGTCCAGTCTTTTGTCGCGCAATCTTTAATGGTGGCAAAAGACCAATCATGGGTAACTAAAGCACCCCACACCTGTATTTTTATTATATTCAACAAAATATATTCTGTCAATGAACACATTCGACAGAATCCTGATTATACCAAAGTACGAACCTGTCTTTTTTCTCTCACAATCATCTCTAGGTTGCTGCTCTTCACATTCTTTGAGGCGGGAGATTATTACGTTAAAAAGAAGGTGTCCAAATGGGCACCTTCTTTTCAGACTGTTGAAAAACGATTTTGTCAAGGACAAAATCGTTTTTCTTTTGTTAATATGTTAAAGGAAAACTATGAAGAAGGAGAGGTAGAAGTA